>NZ_JBFREI010000001.1:0-1533259 GCF_052114225.1 Chitinophaga sp. RAB17
ATCAGATCAGCTATATGCTGGAAGATAGCGGCGCCCCGTTATTCATCACACAGGCGACCATTGATCCTGCATTCAACTACGCCGGCACTGTTATTTTCATGGATCAACTGGAAGAAGAAGTCGCCTTCATACCTGTTGACGTGCAGCCGAAGGATCTTGCCTATATCATTTACACTTCCGGATCTACCGGTCAGCCTAAAGGCGTAATGATCGAACACCGGAATGTGGTCAGACTTTTATTCAACGATAAAAACCTGTTCGACTTCTCTGAAAAAGATACCTGGACACTTTTCCATTCCTATTGTTTCGATTTCTCGGTATGGGAAATGTATGGCGCTTTGCTCTATGGCGGCAAGCTGGTCATTGTTCCGAAAATCATTGCACAAAATGCCAATGACTTCTTACAGTTATTACAACAACAACAGGTAACCGTACTTAATCAAACACCTGGCGCTTTCTATCACCTGCTGGCTGCAGCAATGGAGCAACCAGCAGCGGACCTCAGCCTACGCTATGTAATATTCGGAGGCGAAGCACTCAAGCCCGGAAAGCTCAAAGGATGGCCCGAAAAATATCCTGACTGCAAGCTGATTAATATGTATGGCATCACCGAAACAACGGTGCATGTTACGTATAAAGAGATTACACAAAAAGAAATCCATCTCAATACCAGCAATATTGGAAAACCTATCCCGACCCTTTCCTTATTGGTATTGGACAAAGATCAACAGCTGGTGGCACCCGGAGTGGCAGGAGAATTATGTGTGGGTGGTGCAGGACTGGCCAGGGGTTATCTCAACAGAGCAACACTGACCGCTGAACGATTTATTGATCATCCATATATTCCCGGAGAAAAATTATACCGCACCGGTGACCTGGCTAAGATGCTGCCGGCTGGCGATTTTGAGTACCTCGGCAGAATAGATCATCAGGTAAAAATAAGGGGCTTCCGCATAGAGCTGGGAGAAATAGAAAACAAACTGTTGTTACACGATGCCATAAAAGACACGCTGGTAATAGACAGGGAAGATCCTGCCGGCGATAAATACTTATGCGCCTATGTGATCAGTGCCGAAAAGCTAACGGCAGCCGACCTGAGAAAGCACCTCGCGGCTTTTCTTCCAGACTATATGGTTCCTGCCTTCTTTATGGTGATGACCCATTTCCCGCTAACCGGCAACGGAAAAATAGACAGAAAGCAATTACCTGTTCCTGAAGAAACAGACCTGTCTTCCGCCGTTTACGAAGCGCCGGTAACGCCTACGGAAATACAACTGGCGGCGTTATGGATGAAACTATTGAACGTTTCCAGAGTAGGCCTGCATGATCATTTCTTTGAACTGGGAGGCCAGTCGCTGAAAGCTGCGCAGCTGACAGCGCTTATTCACAAACACTTCCAGGTGGAAGTATCTATCCGGCAAATATTTACCACACCACATTTGTCGGATCTGGCAGCACGTATACTGGAGAGTGCACCGTCTTCACACTATGTAATTGAACGGGCCCCGGAACAATCCTGGTATCCGGCGTCTGCTGCTGAAAAAAGATTGTATATACTCAACCAGATAGATGGTCCTGGTATTTCCTACAACATTCCCGCAGTATATGCGATCACCGGAAATCCGGATCAGAAAAAGCTGGTCAATGCTATAAGATTACTGATAAACAGGCACGAAATACTTCGGACTTCCTTTGACATCAGAAAGGGGGAAGTCATTCAGATCATCCACGATGACGTAGTGGTGGATCTACCCCTGCACTATTGTGAAGAAGATGAGCTGGAAGACTTTATCCGCGACTTTATACAGCCTTTCGATCTCTCTCAGGCACCCTTATTCAGAACAAGCCTTGTAAAAACCAGTACCGGTCAATACCATTTCCTGTTCGACCTGCACCACGTGGTAGCAGATGCGGTGGGAATGGATAATTTGCTGAAAGAGCTGGCTGCAGGCTATAGTGGTACAATACTTCCGCCACTGCCTATTCAGACAAGGGATTTTGGGGTATGGCAGAAAAAATGGCTGCAATCATCTGCCGCACTTTCTCAGCAGGCATTCTGGAAATCACAGTTCAGCGCGGCCACCGCTTTACTCAATATGCCCGTTGATTTTGTACGGCCACCTGTAAAATCTTATGAAGGCGAGCTTTTCCGGTTCACCGTGCCGGCGCATATTGCCACCGCTGTGAAGGAAATAAGCAGATCGGGCGGCGCCACCACTTTTATGGTGATGCTCGCGGCTTACAATATCCTGCTTTCCAAATATAGCGGGCAGGAAGATATTATTGTAGGCACTCCGGTTGCCGGCCGCTCAAATGCAGATCTACAGGACCTGATAGGCATGTTTGTGAATACGCTGCCGCTCCGGAATTTCCCTGAAGCCCAAAAACAATTCAGTGATTTTGTCCTGGAAATAAAAGAAAACTCCCTCCGGGCATTCCAGTACCAGGATTATCCATTCGAAGCATTACTGGATGATATGGATATCAAACGTGACATGAGCCGGAACCCACTGTTCGACTACATGTTTACCTACCAGAATGATAACAACCACGAACTGCTGTTCTCAGACCTCTTACTGACGCAGGTGGCCATTCAGCACAATGTCGCCAAAATGGATCTGTCGCTGCAAATCAGTGACGGAGAAGACGGACAATTTGATGCCGGCATAGAATACGCCACCAAACTGTTTTCCAGGCAAACCATTAAGAGACTGGCCGGTCACTATATTCAAATCCTTGAACAGGTATCCGCTGATCCGCTGATCAGGCTGAGAGATATTGACATTACTACCGCCAAAGAAAAAGAGCAGCTGTTGCAATTCAACAACACAACAATGAAGGTGAGCCTGCCCGGAAGCGAAGAAATAAAAGATATCTGTTCCCTGTTTGAAAACAGCGTATCACGTTTCCCGGATGCCATCGCAGTAGCAACTGAAAAATCCTCCATCACTTACCGGGACCTGGGTGAAAAGGTAAACCGTCTGGCAGCGCTGTTAGTCGCCCAAGGTGCCGGCACAGATAAAATAGCAGGTGTATTCATGGATCGCTCTGTGGACATGATAGCGGGCATATTGGCGATTCTTAAAGCCGGTGCCGCCTATCTGCCCATCGATACTGATTATCCTGCTGAGCGGATCAGGTATATGCTGGAAGACAGCAACGCTTTGCTGGTACTTACACAACGGAAATTTGCAGATAGTCTCTCTTTTGCAGACAACAAAATCTTCCTCGATGATCTACCAACAGCTGTGGTTACACCGTTAACCGAAAAGATACACCGTCCTGCCAACAGCCTGGCTTATGTGATCTATACATCAGGCTCCACAGGAAAACCCAAAGGTGTGCAGATCGAGCACCATTCATTTTATAATTCCGTGTTGTCAAATGCAGCCAATTACAACCCAGGCTTCAGCGCAGCAGATGTTTGTTTAAGTCTGAGTAATATTTCGTTTGATGCCAGCATACTGGAAATATTCATTCCACTGGTAAATGGGGCCAGGTTGGTGATTGTGAACAGAGAACATGTATACGATGTTCAATCGCTCACGAATGTAATAGTGAACAGTAATGTTACCTTCTGTTATGTTCCCCCTTCTTTGCTGCCACCGCTTTATAAAGCACTTAAAAGTCATGCACCCATCTCACTGAATAAGCTATTTGTGGGCGTGGAACCTATAAAAGATACAATGCTGCAGCAGTACATTTCACTGAATGAAAACATGCAGATCATTAACGGCTACGGCCCTACGGAAGCAGCCATTGCCTGCTCCTGGTACGGGTTTAAACCAGGGAATCCCAAAGGCATCAATATACCGATCGGTAAGCCGATTTATAATGCCCGGATTTATATCGTGAATAACGATATGCAACTCGTGCCCATAGGTGTGCCCGGGGAATTGTGTATTGCGGGAACAGGGCTGGCCAGAGGCTATCTGAATAATCCGGTGCTGACAGCGGAAAAGTTTGTGGACAATCCATTTGAACCAGGTAAAAAGCTGTACAAAACGGGAGACCTTGCCAAATGGCTGCCTGATGGCAATATCGCTTTCATTGGCAGAAAAGATCACCAGGTGAAGATCCGCGGATTCCGGATCGAACTGGGTGAAATAGAGAGTAAGCTGATGACACATCCTGATATTAAACAGGCATTGGTCATAGATAAAACAGATCACAGCGGTAATAAATTCCTCTGCGCTTATGTGGTAAGCACCACCGCACCGGATCATGCCGTATTACGGGCGCACCTCTCTACAGAGCTTCCCGCTTACATGATGCCGGCATTTTTCATTACCCTGGAAAAATTCCCGCTAACCAGCAGTGAAAAGATCGACAGAAAAGCCCTTCCTGAGCCTGATATCGCCCGGAAAATGCCCGGCACCGATGTAGTACCACCCGAAGACGCTGCAGAAGAAAAGATGCTGGAAATATGGACCGCTGTGCTCGAAACAGATAATATCAGTACTACGGATAACTTTTTTGAAATCGGAGGCAACAGTCTTAAGATCATCCATATGCTCGGACTCATACAGGAATCATTTGGCAATCCTTTAAAAGTCAGTGACCTCTTCGATAAACCGACTATCAAAGAACAGGCTGCTATTATTTCCATGCACCTGAATAAAGTTTCCAGGCAAACATCTAAAACAAAAAGAGTAGAATTCTAAATCAATTATCATGACAACAATCAAGCAGATCGCCGTAATAGGCGCCGGCATTATGGGACAGGGTGTTGCCTATCAGTTTGCAAAATATGATTACGATATTACGCTGACTGATATTTCAGAAGAAGCACTGGCAAAAGCCAAAAAGGAAATCCGCAACATTGAACGGCTGGACAAAATGCTGCATAAGTCGGCCGCCACTGTGAATGTATTGGATAAAATAACCTTTACCACTGATCTGGGTGCAGTAGCTGCCGCAGATTTCATCATAGAGAATATAACAGAAAACATTTCTCTCAAAGAAAATCTGTATCAACAACTAAAAAATATAGTGAGTGATCACGCCTTGTTAGCCGTAAACACTTCTGCGGTATCGGTAACAAGACTGGCTGCTTTCTTAAAAAATCCGCAACAGGTAATGGGCATCCATTTCATGAACCCGGTTCACCTGAAGCCAACTGTGGAAGTTATCAGGGGGCATCATACTACGCCGGCCACCATTGAGGCCACCCAGGCATTATTGCACACCGTAAAAATGACGGGGGTAGTGGTAAACGACATGCCCGGATTTATCTCCAACCGCGTATTGATGCTGACCATCAATGAAGCCATTTTTGCCCTGCAGGATGGCGTAGCCACTATTCCTGACATTGATAAAATATTCAAAGAATGTTTTGGTCATAAAATGGGTCCACTCGAAACAGCCGACCTGATTGGGCTGGATACTATTCTTTATACGCTGGATGTACTCCTCGCCAGTTATAACGATTCTAAGTTCCGGCCCGCTCCCCTGTTGAGAAAAATGGTCGATGCAGGACTGCATGGCAGAAAAAGCAAAGAAGGATTTTACAAATACGACCTGAACTAAACGAACAGGCGTTTCAAATTATATCACTCATAAAATTACAACAACATGGACGTTACCACACAAGCAGGCATTAAAGCAACCATAAGGGAATTTCTTCAGCAACGTGTTGGACAGGAAATCAGCTTCTCTGAAACAGACGATGTTTTTACACTGGGCCTTACTTCTTTATTCGCATTGGAGTTAGTCGTGTTCCTGGAAAAAACTTTCGATATCACCGTAGAGAATGAAGACCTGGATCTGCAAAATTTCAACACGGTCAATCACCTCGAAGCATTTATTCTAAAAAAGAAAGGACAGCTATAGATGAACCTGGAATTAACAGTTACTCAACAAGCGCTCAAAGAAGAGTTCAGCCACTTTGTAGAAGCGGAACTGCAGCCTTATGCCAACGACTACGACAAACAGGGAGCCATCCCGATGGCACTGATTCAGAAGTTGGGTGCACAGGGCTACCTGGGCGCCACCATTCCCACACATTATGGTGGCAGGGGCATGGACCAGCTATCTTACGGATTGCTGAATGAAGAAATAGGCAAAGCCTGTTCCTCTACCCGCAGCCTGATAACCGTTCATTCCTCCTTAACAGCGGAAACGTTATTACGGTGCGGTAGCAAGGCGCAAAAAGAAAAGTGGCTGCCTCTGCTGGCAACAGGCAATAAACTGGCTGCTTTCGGTCTTTCTGAGCCAACAGCAGGCAGTGATACGACCAGCATCAAAACATCTTACCTGGAAACGGAGGATGGCTATCTGCTGAATGGCGTAAAGAAGTGGATCACTTTTGCGCAGATAGCAGACCTGCTCGTTATCATTGCCACCGGAGAACAAGGCATTACCGCATTCCTGGTAGAACGTAACACGCCCGGGCTCACCATACAGCCTATAGACGGCATCCTGGGAACCAGGGCGTCTATGCTCGGGGAAATACATTTAAAGGATTGCCTCGTGCCCGCAGAAAACATATTGGGTAAGAAAGGCTGGGGACTCCCACAGGTAGTCAACACCGCTTTGGACAATGGCAGATACAGCGTTGCCTGCGGGTCTTTGGGTATTGCCCGGGCCTGCCTGGAAGACAGTATCCATTATGCCAAAAATCGTGTTCAGTTTGGGCAGCTGTTAAAAGATCATCAGCTGATCAAGCAAAAGATTACCAATATGGTAACAGAAGTAAAGGCTGCCACGCTGCTGTGCAGAAATGCTGGTTACCTGCGGGATAAAAAAGATCCCAACAGCATTATACAAACGTCCATAGCTAAATACTACGCTTCCCGGATCGCCAACACTATTGCCGGTGATGCCGTGCAATTACATGGTGCGCTGGGATGCCACGACAGTATGTCTGTTCAACGATATTTCCGTGATGCCAAAGTCATGGAGATCATCGAAGGCACTACGGAAATACAACAGATATTGATTGCAGATCACAGCATCGCCAGTTTAAGTTCTATTTTATAATTCAGTATTATGATAGGCATTCAGTCCATAAAAACATATACCCCCGGCACGCCGGTATCTATTCACAGCCTGCAGGAGAAAGCCACATTCGATGAAAACGAATTATCCTACTTTTCTACCTGTGGCATTGATACCGTGTACGATTCCGGTAACATCAGCAGCTATGAGCTGGCCAAAGGAGCCACTGAAAAACTGTTGCAGGAAACCGGCACCGCTGCAGCTGATATAGACATGATCATTTATGTGCAGAGCAGGATGCCGGAACACTTTATCAGTTCGGAAGCCACCCGACTGCAACATGAA
This sequence comes from Chitinophaga sp. RAB17, assembly GCF_052114225.1. Lineage (NCBI taxonomy): Bacteria > Pseudomonadati > Bacteroidota > Chitinophagia > Chitinophagales > Chitinophagaceae > Chitinophaga > Chitinophaga sp. RAB17. The sequence goes on from NZ_JBFREI010000001.1 coordinate 7,285, forward strand.
ATAAAAGCAGACAACGCCCTCAGCTTTGCCATCACCAACCTGGGATGCGCCGATAGTTCTATGGCATTGAAGCTGGCCAAAGATTTCCTGGTGGCCAACAGAAAAGCGAATCATGTACTCATCTGCTATGGTAACAAACTGTTTTCCCAATACCGCTTCCGGAACCCGGTGACCATTATGGGCGACGGCGGTGTAGCAGCATTGATCAGCAAAACAGCCGATCATAAAATTGCGGATATCAGTATTCAGACAAATGGCAAGTACTGGGATCTGTTCAAGCTGGAATACAAAAATAAAAGCGCTGATCAGTATAAAGAAGCATGTAGTGATACCCGGAAATATGGATTTGAACTGGCCATCGAAAGCAAAAACCGGTTTAAGGAAATCAATGATGCCCTACTAAAAAGCAATCAACTGGTGAAAGAAGATATCCATCATTTTTTACTGCAGAATATTTCTTCACGCGCCTACGAATATTATCAGTCGGCTTTTGACATCCGGATCTCCCCTATCTGCGCCATCAATCTTGCGCAGTACGGACACCTGGGAGCCGGCGATATTTTTCTCAATTACCAGACAGGCACCGAATCGGGCATTTTCCAGAAAGGGGAGAAAGTCCTGATCATGAATAACAGCCCCGTAGCGGCATGGAGCTCCATACTCATTGAAGTGTAAACAACAATAACTAAAGCATTATGAGAAACACCGTTAACCATATTGAAAATATTCTCCCGAAAAAAAATCAAAAAAAAACCATCAAGTGCGTGGTATGGGATCTCGACCATACCATGTGGCACGGCATACTTTTGGAAAATGATGAGCTGACGTTAAGGAAAGATATCCCGGAGATCCTGGCTACACTCGACAGCTGGGGCATTATCAATTCCATTGCCAGCAAAAATAATTATGACGATGCCATCACAAAACTGGAGACCTTTGGTATCCGGCAATATTTTCTGTACCCCCAAATTAGCTGGGACCTGAAATCCAACTCCCTCCAAAAAATAAAAGAAAAACTGAATATCGGCATGGATAGCATCATTTTTATAGATGACCAGCCTTTTGAACGCGATGAAGTAGCCTTTGTTCACGAACAGGTTACCTGTTTGGATGTGGATAGCATAGAACAGCTGCTTCAGATGTGTAAACCCCGCTTCATTACTCCTGAATCATCGCTGAGAAGAAAAATGTACCTGGACGATGATATACGGAACCAGGAAGAACAGGAAATCGGTAACAACAAACAATTCCTGGAATCCCTGCAACTCACATTTGCCATCGCACCGGCTACTATAGATGATTTACAACGGGTGGAAGAACTTACTTTACGCACCAATCAATTAAATGCTACCGGCTATTCCTATTCATATGAAGAGCTGGAAGCCCTGGTAGCCTCTCCCGATCATCATCTTTTTGTGGCGGAGTTAACTGATAAATATGGCTCCTACGGAAAAATAGGCGTCGCTATGGTAGCGTGCAACAATAATACCTGGACACTGAAACTGCTACTCATGTCCTGCAGGGTAATGTCCCGCGGCGTGGGGGGTGTATTGCTGAACTATGTTATCAATCTGGCGAAGAAAAACGGCTGCATCCTGCAGGCCGAATTTCTGCCTACAGACAGAAACCGGGTGATGTATATCACCTATAAATTTGCCGGTTTCACTGAAGCCGGCAAGCTGGATAATGGTGGCATTTTGTTAGCCCATCCGGCCAATGCGATCGTTGATTACCCCGACTATATTCACCTTTCAATTGCTGAATAATGAAAGATATTGCCATCATAGGAATGGCGGGAAGATTTCCCGAAGCCAACAACATATTGGAGCTACGCCGTAACCTGGTAGCTGGTCGCGACAGTGTCAGGGATTTTTCCGTAGCAAGAAAATCGGCGACCACCATGGCGCCAGGAAAAAATTTCATGGGCATTGGTTTTATGGAAGATGTTGACAAATTCGACTATAAATTTTTCAACATTTCCAAAGGAGAAGCCGAGTATATGGATCCTCATCAGCGTTTACTGATGGAGGTAGTGTATGAAACAATAGAGAGCGCGGGGTATAATCCCGATTCGCTCCATGATACGGATACCGCCGTTTTTATTGGCGATACGGAACAGGAATACTCCCGGCTGGCAGATCATTTCGATCCTACCATTATAACGGGCAATACCAACGCTACCACCGCCGGCAGAATCTCCCGTTTCTTCCATTTCAGGGGCAATGCTGCCATGCTGGATACCGCCTGTTCCTCTTCCCTGCTGGCCGTACATATGGCCTGCAATGAACTGCTCATTGGCGACGCCAGCTATGCGCTGGCTGCCGGGGTGCGCCTAATCCTGTTCCCAGCGGAAAAAAGTGACAGCACAGACCTCGGCATTATGTCCGCCGATGGAAAAACAAGGAGCTTTTCTGCCAATGCAGGAGGCGCCGGAGCAGGCGAAGCAATAGGATGTGTTTTACTAAAACGGTTGGATAAAGCACTGGCAGATAACGATATTATTTATGCTGTTATTAAAGGCAGTGCTGCCAACCAGGACGCGCAACTATCGGGTAGTCTCACTGCACCCAGCAGCCAGGCCCAGTCAGAAGTCATCAAAAAAACATGGGAAAAAGGAAAGATCGATCCCATGACCGTTTCCTATATTGAAGCACATGGCAGTGGCACCAAGCTCGGAGATCCTATCGAAATTGCCGGTATCGATCTCGCGTTTAAAGGTATCACGGATGATAAACATTTCTGCGCCGTTTCTGCCGTTAAAAGCAACATAGGACACACCGGTGGCGCTGCAGGTATCTCCGGGCTGATAAAGGCAGTACTTTCACTTCAGCATAAAGAGTTGTACCCTTCCATCCATTTTGATCAGCCTAACCCCTTCATCGATTTTAAACATTCGGTGACCTATGTAAACAACRCATTTAAAACCTGGGATGCTCCCTTTCCCAGAAGAGCTGGCGTCAGCTCTTTTGGTCTCAGCGGTACCAACTGTCATGTACTATTGGAAGAAGCACCGGTGATAGCAAAGAACCAGGATACGCCAGGAACCTTCCTCTTCAACTTCTCGGCCAAGTCAGCTAACAGTCTGCAACAATATATCAACAGTTTCACCAGCTACCTCGCACAGCCGGATAGCGCGCCTCTGGCAGATATCAGCTTCACCTTAAACAGTGGCCGTAAGCATTATCAGCACCGGGTTTCTGTGACGGCGTCCACTAAAGAAGAATTAATACAACAACTCCATAACAGTAACGTCAGCAACGCAAAAGAAGCGGTAAAAAAAGTAATTTTCCTTTTCTCCGGAGATGCCCCCGTCAGCGATGCATTACTAAAAAAGATCACGGACAGTCAACCCGGACTGTGTAAATATGTGGCAGCATGCGCTGAACATTATACCGTTGCCAATGCCGCCATTAACCGCTTTGTATTACAATATGCCCTGTACCGGTTTGCAGAAGAAAAAGGCATGATCATCACCCACCTGCTCGGAATAGGAACGGGCGACCTGGTAGTGGCAGTGGCACTCAACGAAATGTCCCTGGAAGAAGCCATCGGGCAATGTACTTCAGAAGAAAGTACTGTTCCCGATCTGACGCAAAAGTTGGTGGCACTCGTAGAAAGAGAAACAGCAGAAAACCGGGTGCTGTTCGTAGAACTGGGACCAGCCGGATGTTTATCGCGCGGCTTACAACAGCTGCATTATCCGGATAAAGAATTCCTTTATCATGTTGCTACAGTGGAAACATCCCCGCTTGACATCATCCAATCATTATACAGCCAGCAATTTCCCATCGACTGGGAAAAGTATTATGCCGGATCCGATCATAGAAAAGTAAATCTGCCTGCCTACCATTTTGAAAAAATGCGTTGCTGGCTGAAAGAAATAATACCTGCAGCGGATTATACTGCTGCTGGTTTAAAAGAAGAGAACACCGCTCCCATTGCTGTCAGCGAACCCGAAACATCACCGGAAACATTATCAGCCATTGTTCCCGATAACTGGTCGGAGACAGAAAAGAAAATTGCCGCCATCTGGATAACTGTTTTAAAACTGGAAGAGCTTTCCCTGGATGATGACTTCTTCAGACTGGGAGGTCACTCTTTACTGGCCACCAAAGTAATATCTACCATAGAAAAAGAATTTGGTATAAAACTGATCTTCAAGGACATTTTCACTTTTGCCACCGTCAGGTCATTGGCAAAAGGCGTGGATGGATTATTGGCCGATGGCACGCAGCAGGGAAGTTACCGCGCCATACAACCGGCAGTGGCACAGGAATATTACCCGCTTTCGGAAGCACAGCGGCGCTTATGGCTGATACAGCAGGCTAATGAAAATACGCTGGCTTACAACCTGCCCTCCGCCCTGCTGATAGAAGGTACCCCGGATGTGCAGAAACTGGAGGCCGTATTTAATACCCTCTGTAACCGACATGAAAGTTTACGCACCAGCTTTCACGAAAGAAATGCAAAGCCGGTACAGATAGTTCATCCGGAAATAACTTTTTCCTTACAGCAGATCACCCACAGCAACGATCCGGAAACAGTGTGGAACAGCTTTCTGCAACCTTTCAACCTGACGCAGGCCCCACTTTTCAGAGCCGGCCTCGCTACACTGGCGCCCAATAAATACCTGCTGCTGTTCGACATGCATCACATTGTATCCGATGGTGTATCCATGAGCGTATTCATTGATGAACTGGTGAAGTTATATCATGGAGAAACACTGTCTCCATTAAAAATCCAATACAAGGATTTTGTGGTGTGGCAGCAACAGTTGTTTGATAATGGTACACTGTTGCAGCAGGAAAACTTCTGGTTACAACAATTTGCCGACGGCCTGCCCATACTGCAATTACCAACTGACAAACCAAGACCAGCTTCGCAATCCTTTACCGGCGACAACCTCCGCTTTGAACTTTCTGCCGCACAGGTACAAGGTATCCAGGCGTTGGCATCAACTACCGGTACCACACCATTCATGGTACTGCTGGCTGTTTATAATGTACTGCTGCATAAATATACAGGTCAGGAAGATATCATCATAGGGTCTCCTATTGCCGGCCGTTCGCATAATGACCTGGAAAACGTGGTGGGCATGTTTGTAAATACACTCGTGCTGAGAAACCAACCCGCCAGTCATAAAACTTTTACCGGGTTACTCGAAGCAGTAAAAGAAAATTCGCTCAACGCCTATGAGCACCAGGACTACCCTTTCGCCTTATTGGTGGAGAAATTGAACGCAAAAAAAGATCCGTCCCGCAACCCGCTGTTCGATGTAGTATTTGTGCTCCAGAATATAGAGATCCCCGCCATACAACTGGGTAGTGATCTGACCATTTCTGGTTACCCAATGCAAACCGGCACGGCCCAGTTTGACCTGGTGATGGAGATCAATGAACAACCCGGCAGCTGGCCGGTGAAACTGGAATACAACACGGCCCTCTTCGAAGAAGAAACAATACTGCTGATGAAAGAACGTATCCTGGCGCTGCTGGATAATATCCTGGCTAATCCTGCGCGTACCATCGGCGAATGCTCCTTCAGAATTGCAGCGGAAACAATCCATGCGCCTAACAACCTGGATTTTGCTTTTAATTTTTAATTGGATTACTGAAAATTTCAAATAAAAAATATTACTGCCATGAACAAGGCCCTTCAACATAAAATTGCAACTGATTACTGGCTGGACAAAACCGGAAGGCTGGAACTATCAGAAATAACTGCCACTACCACGAATCCCGCTAAGTCCGGTCGCCTCTCCCGGTCGTTTTTGCTCGATGATACCGTGGCAACAACGCTCAGGAAAATATGTAACGACCAGGACGCTGCCATCTATGCTTTCTTTTCCGTTGCTATATACATCTTCATCCACAAATACACCGCAGCAGAAGAGATACTGATGGCAGGTCCAGCCCCCAAACTACCCGGGGAAGAGCCCACCACCGCTCCCTTATTTTTAGCCACTGCTATCCATAACGACAGCACCATCAGGCAGCTGCTGCAAGCCTTCCAGGAAGAGCTGAAAGAAGCTTACCGTCATAAAGACTATTCCTTTGAGAAATTTTCAGAGAAATATGATACGCTGGTTGGGCCAACAGAATACCTCTTTAACTATGCTTTTTCATATCTGCCATTAACCGGCGCAAATGAATACCAGGAAGCGTCTAAACTATCTTTTACTATTGATAGAACAACAGCGTCTTTTAACCTGTCTGTTCAACATACCCATCATTATGCGTCCTGGTTTGTTGCGCAGATGGGAGCACATTTACAACATATACTTCACTTTATTGTCAACAATCCATCTGCCAGGGTAGCAGCAGTGCCACTTTTATCAGCTGCAGAAAAACAGCTGTTAACCGAAAAGTTTAATGATAACATGATTGACTTTCCGGAAAAAGATCTGACCATCCTTGCATTATTTGAAAAACAGGCGCAGCGGCATCCCGAACAAGTGGCTGTTGAGTTTGCGGGCAGGCAGGTCACCTATCATACACTGCAGCAACGGGCGTTGGAACTGGCCATACAGCTGAAGGCAAAAGGAATTGGTGCAAGAGATGTAGTAGCGCTGGTTTGCGACCGGTCGGAACATATGATTACCGGCATGTTGGGGATTTTAAAAGCTGGTGCCGCCTACCTGCCTGTAGATGCTGATTTCCCGGATGAACGTATTCAGTATATTCTGAAAGACAGTTCCGCAAAACTGATCCTCACCACTAAAAATGTGTTAATCGAAAAACAGGAATATTTTAAGCAGGATCCACAACCCGTATTATTGCTGGATGAAATTACAGGTCATGGCAACCTCGTTGATCTCTCCACCAGCAACGACCCCGGTGATCCCGCCTATATCATATACACCTCTGGTTCTACCGGTCAACCAAAAGGAATTGTGGTAAAGCAAAGTGGCGTTACCAATTTCGTGCTGGCCTATAAATGTGTTTTCGAAAAAGGCTTCAATACCACCGATCGCGTATTGGCGCTTTCAAATATTTCCTTTGATGCCAGTATAGCAGAAATATTTGTGGCACTGACCAGTGGGTCTACACTTGTGGTACTGGATAAAACAAGACTATTTGATGCTGCCCGCCTGGCGACCTTCCTGGTCAACGAAAACATCAGCTACGCCTACGTACCACCCGTGTTGCTGAAGGACCTTTATACCCATCTGCAGGAGCAGACCACACCTATTCCCCTGAGGAAGATGTTTGTGGGAGTGGAGCCTATCAAAGATACCCTGCTGTATGATTACGCTACGTTAATACCGGAACTGGACATCATTAACGCTTACGGACCTACGGAAACAACCGTTATTTCCAGTGTACTGCGCTACAAAGCAATTCCTCCTACAGGTGAAAATGTTTCTATCGGGCAGCCAATCCCCAACTACCGCATCTACATCCTCAATGATGAGCAGGAGTTGTTGCCGGTAGGCGTACCCGGTGAAATATGCGTGGCAGGCCCCGGCGTAACACAGGGTTATCTGAACAATGAAGAACTGACTGCCGCCAAATTCGTAGCTGATCCTTATCATAAAGGGCAGCAAATGTACCGTTCCGGTGACCTGGCCAAATGGACGCCGGAAGGCAATATTGTGTTTATTGGCAGAAAAGATAACCAGGTTAAGATCCGAGGCTACAGGATAGAGCTGGAAGAAATAGCCGCTGCCTTACAAAGCCACCCTGCAATAAAGGAAGCGGTTGTAAGCGCCTTCGAAGACGAGATGGAAGCCAAATATCTATGTGCCCATATCGTGCCCTCCGCCGATATCGCGATTGCGGATATCGTCACATACTTATCCCTCCGGCTGCCGGCGTATATGATCCCTTCCAGGTTTATGATGCTGGACAAAATGCCCGTTACCAGCAATGGAAAAACAGACCGGCGCAAATTGCCACGACCTGAAAATGAACAACGGGTACTGGGCAAAGAAGATGAACCGACTACCCCACTGGAAGAAAAACTGGTAGCTATCTGGAAAGAAATTTTAAATACCACACAAATAGGTGTAAACGATAACTTCTTCGCCTTAGGCGGCCATTCCTTAAAGGCTGCCAAGCTGATTACGGTTATACTACAGGATCTTCAGGTAGAAGTACCACTGCGGCAGGTATTCTCCAGCGGCACTATCAAACAGCTGGCTACCTATATACAACAGGCCGGCAAGGCAGTACAGTTTGACATTCCTATTGCTCCGCCCTCTCCTGCCTACCCTGCCTCTTTTGCACAACAGGGCATATACCTGAGCTACCTGCTGAATAAGGCGGCAACCAACTACAACATGCCTACCGTATTCCGCGTGGAAGGGCAGATAGATATCGCAAAACTGGAAACCGCACTTAAAACGGTCATCAAACGACAAGCTGTACTAAGAACCGGCTTCAGTTTTTCAGAAGAACACATCATGCAGCATGTCACTGAAAACGTTTCTTTTGAAATTCCTGTTAAACAGGATACGGATCCGCACATACACCAGTATGTGACCAATTTTGTACAACCCTTTGATTTGAGTAAACCACCGTTGTTGCGGGCTTTGTTTATTGAGAAAGATACAGCATCCGGTCTCCTGCTGATGGACATGCACCATATTATTTCCGATGGCATATCCATGAATATTTTTATGCAGGAGCTCATGGCGGCTTATCATTCTGACCCATTGCCTCCGCTGAAAATTCAATATAAAGACTACGCTGCCTGGCTGGCTGCCTACAGTAAAACCAAAGCCTTTGATGATAACAAACAATACTGGCTTGAAACATTTACCAACCGGCAGATAGCACTGGACCTGCCACTGGATTATCCGCGCTCCAATGATAAAAACCTCGAAGGCGGTCTTCATTTCGCTCCTATCGACCAGGAAACAGCTTCCAGGCTGAAGCAGATCGTCAATACAGAAGGAAGTACCATTTTCCTGCTTACAATGGCCGCATATCACCTGCTACTGGCAACTTATACCGGCCAAAAGAATATCATTGTGGGTACTGCAGTAGCTGGCCGCGTGCATCGCGACCTCGACCCGATGATCGGTATGTTTGTAAATACCCTGCCCATCAGGTGCGCGGTGGATATGCAGCAGCCATTTACACAATTAATGGAACAGCTGAGAGATACTTTCTTTTCCGCCCTGGATCATCAGCTGTACCCGATGGAAGAACTGGTGGAAGAACTGCAACTGGTAAGAGATGTAAACAAAAATCCGCTGTTCGATACCATGTTCGGCTATCACAGCATAGAAATGCAGTCCTGGGCCAACGGCAACCTGTCTTTAACCCCGTTGCCAATGGACATGAAAGAGGCCAGTGTAAAGTTCGACCTGTCAGCATCTATCCTGGAAGCCAATGGAGAAATGCAGGTGCTTTTCAACTACTCAAAAAGTTTGTTTAAAACGTCTACCATCGAAAAAATGGCGGCGCATTACCTCACCATCCTGAAAACAGTAGCCTCCACTCCTTCTGTACGGCTGGATGCCATTGATCTCAACAGAGATGGTGACGGCGAAAATTCGTTTTCTTACGAAAACAAACAACAGCTGTTCCAATACCTGGGTATAGATGAAAACACTTACGAAGCAGCTTATCCGCTTAACACTACCCAACGGGATATTTACTTCACCTGCATAATAAACCCGGAAGGATTTACCCTCCGGCCGCTGGCGTATTTTGAGATAGAAGAAGAGATAACAGTACCACTATGGGAAGAAGCCATCAAAACAGTTACCCGGCAGGAAGATAGCCTGCGTTCTACCGTCATCACAAAGGATGCGGAAGTTTTCCAGGGCGTGAGAAAAGAGATGATTCCCCCCTTCCGCTATGCTGATATCAGTGGAGAAGTAAAAGATGCCGAAGATATTTATCCGTTGATAAAAAAATATTGCGATGAAAACCAGGACATCCACCAACCGCATTTTAAACACTACCTCTTCAGGATCGGCCACGATCATTATGTGACAGCCGTAAGTGCGCATCATATTTTCACTGATGGCACCTCCTTCAAATTGTTGATTGAAAAAATTGACAAAGCTTATCATTTGCTGAAGGAAGGAAAAGTCAGTGAAGAAACGCACATCCCATATGGACACGATGTTTTTGATCACCTGGCCCGGTTTGATACGCCCGCCATCGAAAATTTCTGGCGCCGGCAATTATCGGAGGTACAGCCATTATCTTACTCCGGCACATTGCCTGGAAGAAATGCCATCGTTGCGGATGTACTCACCATCGCCGGCGAAGAGGCTTCCCGCGTGATCAGCTATGGCAAAGAACATGGTATAAAACCACATATATTCTTTAAGGCCATCTTTACACTGCTGGCAAAATACTACTGTAACGCCGATCATGATTTCTGTATCAGAGAAAATATAGCCGGACGCAGCAGACAGCAAATGGATACACTGGGAGTGTATTCGCACGTTTTCCCATTGCTCATAACACAGCAATCCTTTAACGAAACAACCTCCTTCGATGAATTCTGCGCCTACCTGCAACAACAGAAAAGAGACGCGAATCCTTACCGGCACATTTCCCTGGCACTGCAAAACCATATCATCGGAGATGAGCCATTATCCTTCTTCTACAACTATCAGCATTTTGTAAACCCCGATACCAAAACCAGGATGGGTACCCTAAAACGGGTGTACAACATTCTTGATAACCATGTGGAACTGAGGGTGCTGGAGCAGGAAACATCTTTTGAATTAAAGATCGATTATGACGAAAAAATATTTAACGGAGAAAATTACCTGAGCCGGGTACATCATATACTCCAACAGGTACTGACGCAAAATAAACCACTGCGGGAACTACAGTTTGTAATAGCATCCGAGTTGGAACAGCTCAGCACTTTTGGATATAACCCCGGCGCTAAAGCAGAAAAAAATATCCTCGAACTATTTGACGTACATGTAAAAGAAAAGCCGGAGCATATCGCGATCGTTTTCAAAGAGAAAAACATCACCTATGCAGAACTGGATCGTTTATCCGGTAACATAGCCGCTCATTTACAGGCATCAGGCGCCCAAACGGAAGATATCATTGGTATTATGGTAGAACGTTCAGAGTGGATGGTGGTGAGTATGCTGGGGGTATTAAAAGCAGGAGCTGCTTATCTTCCCGTTGATCCGGAATATCCATTGGACAGGATTGAATACCTGTTAAGCGATAGTAACGCTAAAATGATGCTGACCGATGCCGCCGGAAAAAGTACTTACCCATCAGGGATACTGATCGAAGAAATCGCGCAACAATCTGCCATTCCTGTAAAAAAAGCCATCAGCCCCACACAGCTGGCCTATGTGATCTACACTTCCGGTACTACCGGCAGGCCGAAGGGAGTAATGGTGGAACACAAAGCGTTAAGCAATATTGCGGAGGCCTGGCGCGTAGCCTATGAGCTGGATACATTCGAAGTTCGTATGCTCCAAATGGCCAGTTTCTCTTTTGATGTATTTACCGGCGATGTGGTGCGCACCATCACCAATGGCGACTGCATGATTATCTGTCCTTCTGAAACACGCCTGGATCCTAAATCGCTGTATGACCTGCTATCATCACATCAGATCAACTTCTTCGAGTCTACTCCGGCCCTGATAGCCCCCCTGATGGATTACACGCATGAGCATCAAAAGGATATCAGCTTCTTAAGATTGTTAATACTTGGTTCAGATACCTGCCTGCTAACCTACTTCAGGAAGCTGATGGAGAGATATGCTCCCGGCATCAGGGTGCTCAACAGCTATGGCGTTACAGAAACATGTGTTGATTCCGGCTTCTACGAAACTTCGCTGGAATTACTGCCTGCTACCGGTAACACGCCCATTGGTAAACCGCTGTTAAACTATACCTATCATGTTTGTAATACCTCGCATCAGTTAGTTCCCGCAGGATTACCAGGCGAACTATGGATAGGAGGCCACAGCGTGGCAAGAGGCTACCTGAACAGACCAGACATCACCGCCGAAAAATTTATTACCAACCCACACACCGGTGAACGGGTATACAAAACAGGCGATATCGTACGCTGGCTCCCCGATGGTAATATTGAATTTTTAGGAAGAAAAGATGACCAGGTAAAAGTACGGGGATACAGAATAGAATTACAGGAAATTGAAAGTATCCTTTTGCGCGAGCCACAGGTAAAAGAAGTGGTGGTTACCGTATTCGGTCAGGAAAATGAAAAAGAACTGGTGTGTTGGTATGCCAGTCAATCCGGAGAAGAACTAAGCGGTTTGAAAGATGCTTTAAAACAGCAACTCCCTGACTATATGGTGCCGGCTCATTTTATTTTACTGGAACATCTTCCGGTAACGCCTAACGGCAAAATTGATAAAAAGGCACTGCAGGATCCGCTGAAATATATAGATAGTCGCCGCATCATTACAGAAGCCCCGGCCACCGAAACGGAAAGCACCTTGCTTGCTATCTGGCAGGATATTTTAAAGAGAAACAACATTGGCGTACTTGATCATTTCTTCGAGTTGGGTGGTCAGTCCCTGAGAGCGATGGTACTGGTTTCGCGGATACAGAAAACCTTTGCGGTAGATATCTCTTTAAAAGATATTTTCCTATATCCTACTATCCGCTCGCTGGCCAACCAGGTGAACAATTCCTTATCCAGCCGTTTTGTGTCTATTCCCAGGATTAGCCCGCAAGCACACTACCCGCTCTCTTCTGCCCAGAAAAGGGTGTTTGTAATTAATCACTTCAGAGGAGCGGAAATCAGTCATAATATGTGGAACGGTTGCTGGATAGAAGGTGACCTCGACGTACCAGGACTGGAAAAGGCTTTTCAGTCATTAATCAACAGGCATGAAACCTTACGTACTTCTTTCTCCATGGTAAACGGAGAACCAGTGCAGATTATACACGACAAAATTGATTTTCATTTAAAACATACCCAGGGTAAAGAAGAGGATGCTCCTGCCGAGGTAGCCACCTTCATCCGGAAATTTGAACTGGGCGAAGCGCCGCTCCTCCGGGCAGCCATATATGAAGTGAGCCGGGACAAATACCTGTTGCTGTTCGACATGCATCATATCATTGGTGATGAAGTGTCGATGGGAACATTTCTCCGGGAACTATGGGAAACATATGATGGCGCCACATTACCGGAACCTGCTGTTCAATACAAGGACTACGTAGCCTGGCAGCAATCCCTGTCTGCTACGGGTGTTATTTCGCGGCAAAAGCAATACTGGATGCAGCAGTTTGAAGGTGAATTGCCGGTGATGGAATTGCCTTTCGACTTCCCTAGGCCATTGTCACAAACATTCGAAGGCAGTGATTATTCCTTTAAAGTCGATGAGGCCACAGCCGCCCGGGCACTTCAGTTTGCCAGCGAAAAAGGCGTTACCCTCAATATGCTGCTGCTGGCGGTATATAATATTCTCCTGTCAAAATATACTTCACTGGAAGATATCACCGTAGGCACACCGGTGGCTGGACGCACGCATGCCGACCTGGAGCCCGTGATTGGCATGTTTGTGAACACACTCGCCATCCGGAGTTATCCTGCAGCAGAGAAAATATTTGAACAGTTTCTGGAAGAAATAAAAATGACGGCGCTTTCTGCCTACGAAAACCAGGACTACCCATTTGAAGAATTAGTGGAAGCACTGCAGCTCAAAAGGGATCCAAGCCGTACGCCACTATTTGATACACTGTTCCAGTTTATCAGCAAACAAAACAGCGAAGAAAACTATACGCTGAAATTTGCTCCCTTCCCTTTAAATATCAGTGTGGCTAAGTTTGACCTTACCTTCCTGGCCGTGCAGAACGGGGAGGATATTGACTTCGTGCTGAACTATAATAAAGGGCTGTTTGAAGCAGCTTCTATTCAAAGGCTGGCCAAACATTTCTATAATATCCTTGTACAGATTATAGACCAGCCGGCCATTCCATTACAGCAGATTTCTTTGTTAGATGAAGAAGAAATCCAGGTGCTCAAAGCATTTGGAGGCAGCCCTGAGAAAAATGTGCCGGCCGTAACCATACCCGAGGTATGGTACGAACAGGCTTTACAACAAAAAACACAAACAGCGGTCACCAGCAGCAATGGCAGCTTAACTTTTGAAGAGCTGGATCAGCAATCCACCGCACTCGCCATTTATTTACAGGAAGTGTACAACGTGCAGCCGGGAGATAAAATAGCTTTAATGCTCCAAAGAACCCTGGATATGCCCGTCACTTTGCTCGCTATCCTGAAAACCGGCGCGGCGTACGTGCCTGTGGATTCACATTTCCCGGCACAACGCATTGAGTACATACTTGGCAACAGCGGATGCAATATGATCGTTGCAGACAAAGATTTTAATTTCTCATTGCCCGTATTTAATATTTATGCCGAACGGCAGCCAACACTGCAACAGGAACTGAAAGAGATATCCATCACTCCTGCTGACCTGGCCTACATCATCTATACTTCCGGTTCTACAGGTGTTCCCAAAGGAGCTATGCTGGAGCATGGAAATGTAACGGGCTTCACGAGGAATTTCGGACCTGTTTATGGCATTGTACCTGGCGATAAAATTCTGGCTATCAGCAACATCACTTTTGATCTTTCTGTGCTGGAAATATTATGCAGTCTGCTTTCCGGCGTATGTGTGCTGCTCGCCAATGATGAGGAAATAAATGATTTCCCAAAAATCGAAGCGATGATCCGGGAACACCAGGTAAACGTATTACAGATGACACCTTCCCGTTTTTCTTTATTCCTCCAAACAGTGGGTCTGGGGATCATAGGAGGTATCAAAACAGTCATTACCGGGGGTGAGCCTGTGCCGGTAGAGCTGCTCAATGCGCTGAGGCGGCATAAAAACACCCGTATATTTACCAGTTGCGGTCCCACTGAAACATGTATCTACAGCACTACTGATGAGGTAAAAGATAATAAGATCACCATTGGAAAGCCACTATTAAATGAACAGATCCTCATTATAGGCAACCATGGACAAATGCAACCGATCAATGTGGTAGGAGAAATATATGTGGCAGGATCAGGGGTTGGAAGAGGCTATTGCAACCAGGAAGCGCTGACCAATGAAAAATATTTCCGTGATGAAAAACTATCTTCCGAAAGAATTTATAAATCAGGAGATATAGGAAGATGGCTGGCAGATGGTCGTATCGAATGTCTTGGACGGAAAGACACCCAGATAAAACTACGGGGCTACCGCATTGAACTGGGCGAAATTGAAAATGCAATCGGCAAAATGGAGGGCATTGGCATGACAGCTGCCATTGTCACCAATATCAAAGGAGAAAAACAAATCGCTGCCTTTTATGAATCTGACAGGGAATACGGTTATTCTACTATCCGTACCTTCCTGGCTGATCGCCTGCCCAGCTATATGTTGCCGCTTTTCTGCATTTACGTGCCGAAGATGCCGCTGACCACCAATGGCAAAATAGATAAAAAAGCGTTGGAACAACTGGCACAGCAACAGGAAGCCGCAGACAAACCTTTCGAAGAACCAGTAGGGCCCCTTCAAAAAACGCTGGCCGCCATCTGGAGCGAGGTACTCCGTATCGACCGCATTGGCACCACCGATAATTTCTTTGAAATAGGTGGTAACTCCATCCGGTTAATCCAGGTATTGAACAGGATTAAAAAAGAACTGGAGATCAACATTCCATTAACCACCGCATTTACCTACCCTACCATTAAAGCGCTGGCAGATAAAATAAAAATGCTCAGCGAATTCGGCAGCGTATCCGCGGAAGAATTTTACTCCGTGGTAAATGCAGGAAAACCACAAACGATCTTTTGCTTCCCTCCTGCTATCGGCTACTCTTTCATTTACACCGCGCTCGCAGAGTATTTCCCCAATCACAGCATCTGTTGTTTTCATTTCCATGAACATGAAGACAGATTGGAGCAATACATGGCCGTGATGAATGAAATGCAGCCAGACCTGCCATTGATACTGATGGGTTATTCTGCCGGAGGTAATTTTGCTTTCGAATTGGCGAAAGAACTGGAAGCAAAAGGAAGAGAAGTCGCTGATGTTATTCTTATAGATAGCTTCAAACGCTGGGCGCCGAAGGAAAAAACGCCGGAAGAAATAGAAGCCACCGTTCAGGCTTATTATGACATTGTAGACTGGTCCATATTTTCAGTAGACCCGGATTACCTGGAAACACTGAAGAAAAATACCATGAGTAAAATTGCCGGCTATTGTAAATATATGAATGGCAAAACAGATCCTGGTACCATCAATGCCCGGATACATATTGTAAAATCCAAACAGGAATGGAGTACTCCGGAAACAAACCGTGACTGGGAAGAAAGTACCACCAATGGTTTTCATATTCACCAGGGTGAAGGCTTACATCCTGAAATGTTTAACCCGGAGTATTTGTCGCACAATGCCGGTCTTATTTACAACATCACCCAACAGGTAAGCAGCCAACATTTAGTGCAGCAACCTTCGTTTAGTTAATATTCATATGGCGGGGGTTAAGCCCCCGCCATTACTATTCCCGCCCCTCCACAAACAATCTTCCATGTATTTCCATTGCTGATAAAATATATTATTTTTACAATCAACTATCACACAGCAAACTCCAGTCAAAATCAGCATTATTATCATTATGGAAAACAACGTTAAAAAAGTATGGTTCATCACGGGCGCATCTGGCGGCTTTGGAAAATCATTTGCAGAATATGCCATTCAACAGGGCTACCAGGTAGTAGTTACCGCAAGGCGGCTCGATAAACTGGAAAGCATCAAAATGCTGGCGCCTGATCAGGTAGAAGCAATCAGGATGGATGTTAACAACAACGACGAAATAGCAGCCGCCGTAAAAGCGGTCATCGCTCGTTTTGGTCGTGTGGATGTACTCATTAACAACGCCGGCTATAGCATTGTAGGTGCCGTAGAAGAAACACCGGAAGCGGAGTTACGTGCACTGATGGACACCAACTTTTTTGGTGYGGTAAGTGTAACCAACGCCCTGCTGCCCCTGTTCAGACAGCAGCAATCGGGTGCTATAGTGAATATCAGCAGTATGGGCGGACAACTATCCTTTCCCGGATTTGCGGCTTATTCCGCCTCTAAATTTGCACTGGAAGGCCTCTCAGAAGCTTTGGCAGGTGAAATGGCTCCTCTGGGAATTAAAGTAATGATTGTAGAGCCGGGTCAATTCAAAACAGAACTGGCTGGTGCTGCCATGAAGCACATGCCGGAAATAGCGGCTTACGAAAGTACCGTTGGGCCCACAAGAAATTTCGCCAAAACAATGCATGGCACACAGGAAGGAGATCCTGCCAAAGCAGCGGCGGCGATCGACAAAGCCCTGTCGGCACCCAACACACCGCTGAGATTACAATTAGGAGAAGATGCTGTTGTTGCCATTAAACAACACAGCGAAAACCTTTTAAAAGATCTGGCCGAGTGGGAACAGTTGGCGGCGGATACGAAATTAAATGCATAAATAGCAGATGGAAAGAACATCTCTATGATAGTACAAAAAAGAGAAAAAGCGATAGATCGCTTTTTCTCTTTTTTATTAGTAGATATCAGAATTTGTCCCAGAAAAGCCTGGTTGTTAATTTATCTCCACCAATACTGGCAGATGCCGCGGCATAGTTACTGGCATTCAAATTTTGCTCCGCAATCGGGTAGATGTAACGCTTGGGAATATCATTGTAGGTAAGGTCTACAGGAACATTGAATACAGGATAATCATATCTCCGCCACGCCAGCCAACCTTCTACTCCGCGGTTATAAAATGCCAGGTATTGCTGTGTTCCTATCTTCTTTTTATAATCGCCGGGCGCCTTATCATAAGCAACATTCGCCTGGCTGATATAAGAATTATATTCAGCATCCGTACATCCCCAGTAAACAAGAGAAGCTTTCACCCCATTATTATAATGCGTGATGGCGGTACCAGGTACATTAAATCCTCTTTCTTTTGCTTCTGCCAGTAAAAACTCTGTTTCACTGTTATCAAATAAAAGTGCTTCAAAATCAGCCGCGGTAGTAGCCGGGTTAAAATGGGAGTAGGTGCCATACGTATTGGCAGAACCATATATTCCACCAAGGTAGCCGGCATCTTTCAGGGTAAAAAATGCTTTTCTTCTCGGATCCTGCAAATTATTCATAACGTCCACGATCGTATTGGCAGGGACCCAATCAGTACGTCCACCCTGAACAACATCTGCCCATACGGGATTATTGTTCGGAGGGGCCACCATGTATTTTAACCGGGCGTTATCTGTGGCGGCCAGTATTAATCCGCCTTTGTCTGCTGCTGCAGATTCTATGATTGTTTTGGCTTTTGTCTGGTCAACATCTGCCAGCTGCAATCCAAGCCTTAATTTCAGACTGTTGCCAAATTTAATCCAGGCAGATACGGATCCGTTATAAATAATATCATTATTATTATCGAAGCCTGCTCCTTTAGCATCCAGCCCGCTGATGTCTGCGTCCAGTCTTTTCAGTAAATCAGCGAAAACAACGTCCTGCTTGTCGTAAGAAGGTAACATGTTGCTGTTCTTTAATGCCTGTGTATACGGTATGTCACCAAAAGTGCTTACCAATATAGAATAAGTATACACCTGTAACATATCGATAATCAACAGCTGATTGCTGACTTGCACCCGGTCCGGATTTATTTCCCCTGGAATCAGCCTTTTAGCCTCTTCCAGGTCTTTCAGCACATCGCGGTACATGGGATCCCAGAATGTATCCGGTACCTTTCTTTCCTGCAGCCGGTACTGGCTCTCCGTTGGATAGGTTGTTTGCGCCCAGTACTGTGCCATCAAACGAAATACATTGTTGAATACACTACTATTGGTCATCGCATCTACCAGACTCTTTTGCGCAGCGGTAACCAATGTGGCGCCCGGTGCTATAGCAGCGCCTTTGGTTGGTGTGTTGAGATCCGTTTTGGTACAGGACAACAGCACTATCGTACATAACCCAAAAAATATTGTTGCTTTCTTCATGTTGCTAATTTTTTAGAATCTAAACTTCAGGTTAAAACCAAATGTCCGGGAAGTAGGATAGCTGCCGCCCATAAAGCCCTGCAGATTGCCTGCGCCTAAATTATCTTCAGGATCGGCATAAGGAAGGTTTTTGTGGATAATCCACAGATTGCGGGCGATAAGTGCCACGTCAATTCCTTTAAACAAGTGCATTTTTGAGATCAATGTTTCCGGTAAAGAATAATTAATGGCTACTTCTCTCAGTTTAATATAACTGGCATCATATATAAATTCTGAATGCGGGCTTGAATTGTTACCCAGTCCTCTCTGCCCGGTGTAAGGCACTCTTTTCGTATTAGGCTTGCTTTTACCATCGGCATCTACTGTAACCCCCTGGTAAATAACACCTCCATCAGGTCCTGTATCACGTACAGATTTCCCCAGCTCATTCAGCCCCGTTGTATTGGGATATAAGCCGGCACCGGTGCCATAAAACATATCCAGCGAGAACAACTGGCCGCCCTGGCGCATGTCCACGAGGAAACTCAGACTGAGATTTTTATATTTAAAGCTATTGGTAATACCTCCAATCCAGTCAGGATTAGGATTACCAATAACGCCGTTACCGCCTGTTTTATAATAGCCGTTATCTCCTACTATGCGTTGTCCGCTTGCAGGATCAATAACAAAGTCAGTTCCCCTGATAACGCCATATGGTTCGTTTAAAGAAGCGTTGAGAGAAATGCCGCTCTGGTAGGTGCCGCCACCCAGCAATACATTGTCTATTCCAGCTGGCAACGAAAGCACTTTATTCCGGTTACGTGCCCAGTTGAGGTTTACTGTCCAGGAAAAATCGCGGGTTTTTACGGGCGTCGCGTTTACACTAACCTCTATCCCTTTATTTTCCACGTTACCGGCATTCACTACTTTACTGGTATAGCCTGCAGCAGTTGATACCGGTGTGGCAAGGATCTGATTTACAGTATTGGTTTTATAATAGGTGATATCGAAGCCGAGACGATTGCGGAAAAAAGACAGTTCAAGCCCGCCTTCTGCACTCTTTGTCCGTTCCGGTTGCAGATCAGGATTATTAAGCCTGCCGGCAACAGAGAACAGCAACGCATTACCAAAAGGAGCAGGCTTATCATAGGTGGTAAGCACGTTTAAAGGCGGAGCATCGCTGCCTACCTCCGCATAGTTAAGCCTTACTTTACCCAGACTCAGCCAGGGCACATTTTTAAGTAGTTGTGAAAATACAAAACCACCAGATACAGAAGGATAATAGTAAGTATTATTATGCGCCGGTAAAGTGGAAGAACGATCCCTGCGTACAGTCGCATCCAGGAACAACATTTCTTTAAATCCCAGGTTAACACCAGCAAAAATACCATCTACCTGTGTTTCACTTAAAAGCTCTGTAGGAGCCTGTATCGGGTTTTTGGAATTGTCGAGTGTATACAAATCCGGTGCAGACAGTCCCCCGTTAGTCGCTGCATAAATAGAGCTTATTTTTGTTCTGCGGATATTGCTACCCAATAATCCTTTAACATTGAGATCCTTGGTAATGTTTTTATTTGCGTTTAACAGGAGGTCGTAGTTATATTCACTAAACATGCGGTTAAACCGGTTATAGGAAGAAACACCCTTGCTGCCAACAGCCACTCTTTCATCCTGCATTTCGCTGTACGAGTCCAGTGAAACACGTCCCAAAACATCGAGCCAGCTGTTAACTTTATAGTTCAACGCGGCATTTCCGAAATAGCGGTAGCGTTCATCCGTTTCAAAATTTTTATACCTGGTCCAATAGGGATTGTTCTCATATAAGGGACTGGGATCGGTGATGCTTTTCCTGTTCCAGGTAGTATTTTTACCTGTATTGAAATAAGCTGCTTTCAGATCCATCATATCCACATTCAGCGCATAAAACTGCCGGAAGCTGCGCATAATGTTGTTGGGATCATATCCTGTACCGTATCTTCCTTTTCCATTAGTAAAAGTGTAATTAATGCTACCGGAAGCAGTCAGTCGGTCAGATATCTTATACGAAGCACCAAAGTTCACCATATCCTTGCCTAGCTTACTGTTGGGTAGTATGCCCTTTTCTGATGTTTTGGTATATCCCAGTTTGAAATAACCATTATCTCCACCACCATCTATTAAGATGCTGTTGTTAGTAGTAAGAGGGTTTTCATAAAAACTATTAGGGTCATGCTCCGGGGCCACAAAGGGTTGCGGTTTGCCATAAGTAGGAGAACCCTTGTAAAAAGACCGCCAGTCATATACCATTAAAGATGGATTGTAGGGAGCTCCATAGGAAGCATCTTCTGTCATCGGTGATATCAGGTCTTTTATTCCATCTCCATTTACATCTTCATAAAAAAAATATCCATCGGGAGAACCATAAACAACACTCTGAGGATCATAATACCCTTCCCCGAATTGTTTCTGATAAACAGGTAAGGTACTTTTGTCAACAGCACCAAAAGTGACGCCTGTATTTATAGTAATCCCCAAACCCTTCCGTCCTTTTTTGGTGGTGATCATAATAACGCCATTGGCTGCACGTGAACCATACAGCGCTGTTGCAGCGGCGCCTTTAAGCACGTTTACCGACTCCACATCGTCCTGGTTAATATCAGCGGCAGCGTTGCCGTAATCGTATCCCCCGCGGCCCAGTACCTGTGTGCCTGAATTCTTATTTGAATTATCTACCGGTACACCGTCAATTACAAACAACGCCTGGTTGTTAAAGGAAATGGATTTGCTACCTCTCAGCACAATGTTGGAAGAGCCTCCCATGGTGTTATTCTGACTCACCTGGAGTCCTGCAACTTTTCCGGAGAGAGAGTTGACAATATTGCTCGTTCTTGCTCTGTTCAGTTCTTCACCGCTCACTACCTGAGCAGAATAAGCCAGTTCATTTTTCTTCCTTTTCACATTCATAGCAGTCACCACAAGCTCTCCCAGGTTTTTGGAGTCGGGAAGCAGCGTAATAGCTATGTTTAGCATACTGCCTACCACAATTTCACGTGGCTGGTAGCCAATACTATGCACTTGCAATACGGCATCATTACCGGATACAATGATGGAAAACCTGCCATCGTTGTCGGCCAGTACGCCCGCAGTATTATTTTTTATCCTGATAGTGGCGAAGGAAACCGGAGCCCCGTCTTCTCCTGTAACTTTTCCCGAGACCTGGTGCTGCTGTGCATACACCAGGGTGGTACTCATTAGAAGTATTGCAATACAATACATAACCTTTTTCATACGTGTCGTATTTTTGTTTTGGTTTTTAAAAAGGTCGCCTCACTTTTGATGCGATCACTTATATATTTTAAGTCCGTGGCATTTCTAATATCAAACTATCTGAACACCTGCACAGGAGAATAGCGCCAATAACATCTCATCCGGATAACAATCCTGACAGATTAGTTACCAGTAAAAATTGGCGCTGTATGTACTTTCTGAATTCGTAGCCGATGCCCGCAGAGATACCCGTTTTTTGTATCCTGTTCGCGCGCACACGTTACCGCTGCCTAAGTGTTGGCAGGTACTGTAATAGGTTGTTTAAATGGCGCGGAGCCACGTTTCACAAATACGTTTGCTGTCGAATCGTTAAATGGATAATCTCCATCCGGATTTTCTGAGGTCTGGCCTATAACAAGACAATGTTATTTTGTTACAGAACACAATAACCCTGTTATCTTTCCGGATAAACCTGTCATAAAATGATTTTAAATAGTGTCATAGAATACCCGTTGACTGTAAGGTACCAGTCATCAGAAATGGAAATCGCATAAACAGGTAAGTCTATTTTTCTTGTTGCCTGCAGGATAGAGAAAAAGGTTGCTTACTTTGGCTGAAATGGCTTGATATAGCACGGATGACTTCATAACGAAGGTTACATTTCTTCTCATCTGCACAATAGCTACGTGCTAATTTGTTGTATACCAAATATACCGTGAATACTTCAACAGTTATACGTCAAAATTGATTACTAGTTTGCAGATATTAACTTTAGGAAGATAACATCTATTCATGCAGATATCTTTTGTTGGATACCTATTTGAGCTTACGTTTAAATTTGAGTAATTAATCCAGGATAGAGATCGGTTATTGTTTTTCGTCTATATAATTTGGGGGGGTATAGGTTACTCTTGCAAAGTTTTTTGTGAGAAGTTCTGTTTTTACAATTTCACCACCTTTAAATTTTAATTTCTTATCTCTCCAGATTTCGTTCTTTCGGTAAAACTGTCCATCAATCTTTAAAAACTGGTGGTCTTTCTCTGTAACATGATAAACATAATCCAGCTCTGTATCCATGCGAAGCTCACCCTCCAGGCATTTGTCCGTAAACCAAAGATTGATCTGGAAAGTGTAA
Organism: Chitinophaga sp. RAB17; assembly: GCF_052114225.1. Taxonomy (NCBI): domain Bacteria; kingdom Pseudomonadati; phylum Bacteroidota; class Chitinophagia; order Chitinophagales; family Chitinophagaceae; genus Chitinophaga; species Chitinophaga sp. RAB17. Next base: position 30,593 of record NZ_JBFREI010000001.1, read on the forward strand.
TCGGTATTGTTGGTAAATTGATAATCGCGGTAATTATAAAATACGGTCGCTCCGCTTCCAAAGGGCAACACTCTGCCATCGTCCGGGAATGGATCAAATGAATGGTGATAACGTTCGGTAACTGTTAATGGACTATGAATCACCAACCAGTGAATTAAATTTGAAATCTGGCAAATTCCGCCGCCAATTCCGGCCCTTGCTTCCCCAAATGATAGTTCCATTCCTGGTAAGTAGCCTTTTCTTTTGGTAGGCCGGCCAACCAGTTTACAAAATGAAAATGTTTGACCTGGCCTGATGATGATGCCATCAATTTTCCTGGTGGCAATATTTAAGTTAGTAACCTTGTTGATTTGTAATTGCCGGTCACTATCCCCCAGTTTCTTCAATAAAACAGATTGATGTTTTTTCACTCTATACGGTAATTTCTCCGAGCTAAACTCCTTCACATACGCTTTATTGTCAAAATACCAATCTGCATAACGCCTTAACCTTCTGGCCCAAACCGCTAAAAAATATAAGATGGGATGTCTTTGGCTAAGGAGTTTTCTTTCGTTCATATAGGTGCCGAATTGCTTTAAAAGTTCTTCTTCAATAATCGTTCATATTGCCGGGCTTCAAACAGGGTCTCCATTTTTACAACCATGGTATTGCCACCCGGCCTGCAATATACGGACTGTGTTCCTTAAAATGAATACCGCCTCATTCCAGCGCCAATAAAGAGGTGCTGGAATGAATATGTGGGTTGAATGACCCTTCTTTGTCCAAATCGATGATAAAAGCAGTACTATTGTACCATAAAATCCATGAGCCAATTGTATGATTAGAAGGAAAAAAGAGCACTGGTTCAGAATGCTTTTTATATGGAACGGTTCCGTATTGCCGCGATTACTACCTCGTTTAATACTGTTATTTATATTATCACTCGTGATAGTGTATCTCCATGGCACTATTTTCTCCTTTAAGGTCCCGCTGAATCCTGCGCCATTTACCCTGTTTGGATTCGTGCTGGCATTATTTCTTGGCTTTCGTAATAATGCGAGCTACGAGCGTTTTTGGGAAGGGCGTAAGCTCTGGGGAGCGTTACTAAATATCACGCGATCTTTAACCCGGCAAGCTTTAACCCTGGTAAATTCCACAGCTGAGGAGGGCTCCACACTAGGATTTGTACAACTACTCAGTGCATTCAATTATGCGTTAAAACATCACCTAAGAGGAACAGACGCCCTGCCGGATCTGGAAAAGCGCCTTAATGAAAAGCAATTTAAATTAGTAGCCAATACACAGTTTAAGTACATTATCATCACGAAACTGTTGGCAGAATGGGTCCAAAAAGCAAGAATGGAAAACAGAATTGACTCCATCCAGCAAGCCCGTTTTGATGAAAATATTGATAAACTGGAAGAGGTAGCGGGCGGCTGTGAAAGAATTGTGTCCACTCCCATTCCGTATAGTTATAGCGTACTACTGCACCGCACCATTTATATTTACTGCTTCTTGCTCCCATTTGGATTAGTAGACAGCCTGGGATGGTTTACACCATTTATTGTGTCGTTCATTGCGTACACATTTGTTGCGTTTGAAGCCATTGCCGATGAAATTGAAGAACCCTTTGGTATGGAAACCAATGATCTCGCGCTTGATAATATGTGTGAGATGATTGACCGTACCATATTTGAATTAATCAATATCACCATAGCAGCATCTAAGGAATCTGACCAGCAACAAATCATCCACTAAAGGATTTTATATGGATGTAATGTGGTAACCAGTCGCTACACATTTCCGTGTTCTTAAGATCCGGGGAGAACCCCTTAATCTTTTATTAACCTTATTTAATGGAAGATCTGAGGATCCGGACTTATCTTGCCAACCTGTATTAAAACCGTATACTTTTACATTCAGGTAATTCATTATCATCAACTGCGTAGTTATGAGACCTTTTATTTCAGCCCTTTCCGTGTTTCTTTTTACAGGCCTCGCCCAGCAAGCCTATTCACAGAAGGAGAACCCAAAACTCAACTCCTTACAGGTTATCGGGTCGCACAACAGTTATAAAAACGCCATCGAACCGGCTTTGTACAACTTTATAAAGGCCAGGGACTCCGCCAATCAGTTGAATGCACTTCAATATGAGCATATCCCCATTACGGAACAGTTAAATCTGGGCCTTAGAAACCTCGAAGTAGATGTATATGCCGACTGTAAAGGCGGCAAATACGCACATCCGAAAGGATTAGATCTGGTTACACCGGATCAGCCTTATGACACCGCGGGACTGATGAAAGAGCCCGGGTTTAAAGTGATCCACATACCCGATATCGACTTTAGAACCTCCACACCAACTTTTAAGCAATACTTACAGCAATTGAGGGCCTGGTCTGATGCAAACCCCGGTCACATCCCGGTTTTTATTACGCTTGAACCAAAAGATGGAGGAACCAATCGTTTCGGTACAACACCTGAAGCCTTTACCCCCGAATTGTTTGATGAGCTGGATGCCGTTATCAGATCCATTCTGGGCGACAGCAAACTCATTACCCCGGACCTCGTACGCGGAAAATATAAAACACTGGAAGCAGCAGTATTAAACAGGAACTGGCCATCCCTCAAAGATGCCAGGGGACGGTTTTTCTTCATGTTAGATGATAGCGGTCCAAAAAGGGACCTGTACATAAAGGACCACCCCTCTTTAAAAGGAAGGGTAATATTTGCAAATGCAAAGCCAGGGACACCGGAAGCAGCAGCTATGTTCAGAAACGATCCTGAAGACGCCGAAATACCCTCCCTGGTTAGCAAAGGCTACATCATTCGTACACGCGCCGATGCAGATACCAGAGAAGCCCGCGCTAATGATTATACCCGTTTTAATAAAGCGCAGCAATCCGGCGCACAAATCATTACAACCGACTACTATAAACCAAGCAGGTTCTTCAACTCCCCTTATCAGATAAAATTTGAAGACGGATCGTACTCAAGGATAAAGTGAGTAAAAGGCGGTAGAAATAATCAGCGATGTGTATCAGCATTCTGCTAAAAGCAAAAGCCAGTAGATATTAATCTACTGGCTTCTGCTTTAGTCATGTTATCTGCGGAGATTGGGTGATTATGTCGCCCCACTTGGCACAAACACATATTGGCTAAAAAGCCTGAAAAAAAATTTGCGTAGTTAAATAACTACACTTATATTAGTAGTCAAATAGCTACATAAAATGTAAAACGAGATGCATTCAAGGCCATCGCAGGTCCCGTCAGAAGGACTATCCTGCTATTGCCTGCTTCTCCACCAATGACTATCGGGGTGCTACAGTCGCAAACTTTGACACAGCAAGCCCCATCGTTTCAAAACATCTGCAAACACTTACTAAATGTGAATTGCTTAAATAAGCACAAAACGGCAGAGAAATTTATTATCACTTTAATGCAAAAGTATGAAAGACGTACCTGACTTTATCGAGCTATTCCGCAAAATGTGGGATGATATCTTTAACAAATTAGAAAGCGTGATGAAAAATTATAAATCAAAAAACTAAAAAAGATGGAACAAAAAACAAAAATCCATGCCGAAGATGGCAAGCAGGATTTAATCATTACAAGGGAATTTGATTTGCCGTTGGAGTTGCTTTTCAAAGCACATGCCGAGCCTGAAATTATTGAGCACTGGATGTCGCACAAAAACGGCGCAACAAAAGTGCTAAAACAGGAAAATAAAAAATTCGGTATCTGGCAGCTTGAAACAATTGACCTTAAAGGAAACAAAATTTATGGCGCCAGCGGCGTAACACTTGATTTTATTCCAAACGAAAAAATTACACGGACGTTTGAAATGGAAAATGCCCCATTTCCTGTTCAATTGGAATTTATCGAATTCGAAAAACTTACGGACAACACCAGTAAACTTACGATGCAGATGATATTTAAATCTGTTGACATCAGGGATCAACTACTTAAAATGCCGTTTGCCCACGGAATAAATATGGCACACGACCGCATACAAGAGCTGCTCCAGGAAGGTCACCTTTCTTAATTAATAACGAATAATATGAACCTGAAAGCAGATTGGTACTTTACCAGATCTGAAAAAAAGCAGGCAGAAAAGAATAAACACTTTTCTACTTTGTATGTTTAGCTATAATAGCACCCATTGACATCATCTACTCCCAATTAAAAAATACTCCGTTATGAAAAAAAATATCGTTTGCTGGTTTGAAATTTATGTAAAAGACATTTACAGAGCCAGAGACTTTTACACAAAAGTATTGAATGAAAAAATAAATAACGTGGTGGAAACACCAGGTGGGCCAGGCATTCCAAAATTTAAAATTGCCACCTTTGCTACAGGCAAAGACAGCAGCATTGTTAGCGGCTCATTGATAGAAATGGAAGGCACAAAAAACGGGGACGAAAAAGCAGTAAACACGATTGTATATTTTCCTACTGATGATTGTACTGCGAGTGAAAAAAAAGTAATAGAAGCCGGCGGTAAAATCTTAAAATCCAAATTCCCGGTGGACGCACCAGGCTACTGCAGTGTATGTATTGACACAGAGGGCAATCCCATCGGCTTTTTCTCATTGGATAAGTAGCCGGTTTCATTTCCTCAGGCAAGCAATGCTGTCATTAATTAAATCACCGGCAGCGGTACCTCTCAGCATGTGGTAAAACCGATGGAAGACATAGGTGTGTAAATAAGGGTGGTGTAAATACATCAGGATGGCAATCTATGTTTTATTGTCAGACTAGTGCCCTGTGGACCAGATCACCCTTACACTCACTTCGTGATTAGTACCAAACTGCACCTGTACTACTGCCACATAATTTCCTCCTGTGACAGTAAAATTAATTTGTTTCCATACCGGGCTGTTAACAGGATAGGAATAGGAAACACCACTGGTAGTGGAGGATTGTACGGCTCCGCCAAATTCCTGTATAACATACGAGTTGGGCGAATCCAGATCATACGTATTCAAACTGGGTGAAGTTCCGCCAGACGGACTCCACATCACGTTGGTTGTTTGATAATACGTACCGGGGATTTCGTTATTAAATACCGTTACTACCATAGGCCCCGGTGGCCTTGTATGAATATTGAACGACTGCGATCCCGCCGCAAATGAAAATAAAAAGCAAACTAAAAATCCAGCTACAAAGAATAGTACTCTTTTCATAAAATTGGGTTTAAAGTAACGTTCTTTTAAATGATTAAAGTGGTAACAAACATAGACTGCCATATGCTGATGTTTTTATCCTAATCGTAAAATAAGCTTTGTTCCGGGCCACAGGAATATGGATGAATTAACTCTGCGTTAATAAATAACATTCACTCATGCTGGTTCCTCAGATGTTACAATATTGGGATTTGAATGCTGGCTGCTGGATATTGACAGCTAGCCGCCAACTGCAAACTATTTCGGTAAATGACAATGATTCTGGGATGAAAGCATCGTACAACAATTATTGCTTAAACGAAATATAAAATGTTGATCCTTGTCCAGGCTGGCTTTCAAACCAGATATGTCCTCCATGTGCTTCAACAATCTGCCGACATATATAGAGGCCAAGGCCAAAAGAGGGCTCTCCGGATGTCCCTTTTCGTTTAATCGTACTTTCAAATGGCTCAAATATCCTGGCCGCCATTTCGGGTGGAATACCGATACCATTGTCGCGCACCGATATGGTGATACTGCCTGGTTTATTTTCAGATAGGTTGGATGTTTTTTCTACCATGACCTCAATAGTTGCCCCTTCATGGCTGAATTTAATAGCATTTCCTACCAGGTTATCAACGACCCGGGAAAGTTTCCTTTTGTCTCCCAGCATAAAAGCAGGATTGGCTTTCGGAAGAATCAGTGTTTGTTTTTTTTCCGCAGCGCGATAGGCCAATAACTTTACCGATTCCTGTAGCAGCGCATTTACATCTGTCATTTCTTTCTCGAGGGGTTGGTTCCCGATATCGAAATCTGTTTCCAGTAACTCAGTAATTAATTGCAAGCATCCTTTACTGGCCTGATCGATCAGGGCCATCCATTCCTTCTCCCAGGCCGATGGTGGGATATCCAGCATCATATCTGCGAAAGCGCTGACAGCCCCTATCGGATTCCGTAAGTCATGCGCTACCACCCTTATAAGTCGCACGTAATTCTTATTACTAGCCTCAAGTGCTGCTGTGATGGTGGTCAGTTGTTCATATTGTTTTTCTAACCTGGCATGAACACGCTCATTTCTTCTTTTGTTTCGCCAAAGCAAGTAAATGATAATTCCGGCAAGTATACATGCTATACCCACCAACCACAATAAACGGGTGGCATAGCCTTTCTCTTCCCGTATTATTTCGAGCTGCTGATTCTTCAGTGCATAGGTAATATAATCAATGCCCGATTGGTTGTCTACTTCCTGTTTTTCCCGGTATAGAGCCACCAGTGCTGCACTATACTCATAAGCTTTTTGGTCATTCTTCCTGGTAATATAAAACTCATACAGCTTGTTATCTACATTTAACTCATAGCTTCTGTATTTTTTTGCTTTTGTAATATTTAATGCCTGCTGGTAGAAGTTCACGGCTGTAGCAGAATCAGTACCAGCATATAAATCCGCCAGTTCTATCAGCACATCGAGACTCATAAAGTATAGTTTTCCACGCAGTCCACCGGACAGCACACGCTGTAACAGCTGGATGCAATTTGCAGTATCTCTCTTCTCAAGATATCTGTTAGCCTGCAATTGCCCCACTGCCAGCAGCACGCGGATGTCATGGTATTTTTGAGCTATCCTGATTGCTTTATTGATGTATTGGTCTACTGAGTCAGCGGCAAACTGTTCCGGATATTGAAGAATGAAATTATAAATGACCAGCGACATGATAGAGTCATTTCTTAGTGTAGCGCCAAGGTCCAGGGCTCTCCTAAAATGATTCAACGCCTTCTCCTTATTACCATTGGTATTATAAACCATTGCAATATTCATCAGTACTTGTACCAGATTGGAAGAATCGCCGATTGCGTCATATTGTTTATAGGCATCGCCATAGTAGCGCAGGGCAAGCTCATTGCTCCCTTTTATGTCAAAATATATAGCCAGATTATTGGTGGCGTCCGCTATCCCCTGGGGATAATCGATTCTGTAAGCTATTTCCAGTGCCCTATTCCCGTAGATGAGTGTGGTATCTGCATCCTGCTCATATGATAGCATACTTAATTTATTCAGTACATCCACATATTGGGCGCTGTCGGTAATAGCCGGGAGCGCTTTCTTAAGAGAATGAACAAACTCTTCCTGGCTGTGCGCAGTACAGGATAGCATCAACAACAAAACAAGGCAGGCAAATATTTTCAAATCAGGATTGTTTCCAACAAATTAGCTTTTATAATGAATAACTCAAAAAAACAATGTATCCCCCGGGAGGGATGTCTGCTTTTGGGCCAACTTGTCAAAACCAATCTTTCCATTTGTATCAGTTTCCGTTACTTTCTTTAAGAGGTAACTTCTTGTCCAGACGATCATTAAATAACCGGCAGATTATATTTAAGCAGTAAAGACTGTTTAAATATAATCTGCCGGCCATTCACCCGAAGATAATTTTTCTGCTCACTGGATTATTCAATGGGGTCCTTCAATAATGGTCGTAATTTTGCTCCTGCTTTTCCTGAGTATTTTCCACATCCCTTACCATGAATCTCAGCAAATTACTATGGGGAATATCTTTTTTCAATATGCTCTAAAGGCCCATACACTCACGTTTGCCATTCTCAAATCACCACTACACTATCTTTGAATATTATACAATTCTCATGGCATTAGCTTTAGCGAATCTTCCATCTATCCCGAAAACACATTCCCCGGATTATGTTATATTTATAGTAATCAAAATAATCTCCCATGGCAAAACAAATGTCTGTCATTTCCTTTACGGGAAAACTCGGGAATCTCATTGGGTATAAGCGCAATGGCCAATACTTCCTGCGCTCCATGCCGGAAAGTGTACGCCAAACCACTGCTACCCGCCGCGCATCCCGGCGCTTTGGCATCGCCAGCAGGAAAGGTGCTTTTATCCGGCATGCTTTCTATAGCCACCTGGATATCCATTGTGACGGCGCCCACATCAATCGGCTCAACAAGCTACTCATTGCTGCCGGCGATCATCACGAAGCCATCACAGGCTTCCGCTTCAATCAACATACCGGAGTAGATCGTTTTTTCCCGGTGGCTCCCCGGCTTTTCCCTAACGGGATATTAAATATCCCCGCACAAACCATCGCCGGGTATAAAGGTATCGCTGCACTGGAAGTAAAAGTGATCGCAACGCGTATTGATTTTACATCACGTCAGGTGACGGGTAGCGAAACGATCACACTAATGATTGATCCGGCTACCACTTTCCAGGAAACAAATGTTTCGCTGGACGTCCCCGGGGAAGGTTCACTGGTGGTAGTTTTCCAGGTAAGAGCCCTATACAAAGATGGCCCATCGGGCAACAGACAATATATGGCTGCCGAAATTATTGCGGTGGCAGCACCACAGGTTCCCAAATATGCTAAAAAACGTGCTTATCCCAAGCGGACAAGATTGCTTCCTAACCTTACCTATACGCGCGCATATCCAGCTATTATTCAACTGGAATAAGGCGATCTTGCCCCTGGAGATATTTTGATGAATAAACCCCTTATACCTGCTTCCTTTCAATAGTACATCTCTTTCCGCAGCTCCTCCCTGGTAGGGAAGCAGCCCTGCTATGGTCACTGCTGACCTCCCCCCGTCTTCTGATTCAATTTCATCGGGATTATACATCCGGAACCCATCCCCGCATCAAGTCCACCTCTCCTGCAGTGCTACTATAGGTACATAGCGGGTGTTAAGCATAACATCGACGATATCAACGTAATGAAAAGGTAATGCTGACTATAATGAGGGGTGCTCTTAATGTGCTATATCTTAAAAAAGTATTTAGAGACAACGAAGATGAAGTTCTTTTTAAAATATCGGTAATGCAGGCTTTGGGGCCATTGGCAGGCTTAGATCTGTAGCATTCTTCCTTCATAACTTTGTGCTTTAAATTTACACTATCCCCAACTTTTCAACTTGATCCCAAATATCTCTATCGAACCTCACTTTTCAAATCGAAAAACCACCTGATACACATCATCTTAAAAATGAAAAAGCGACACAAAATCCAATATTGAATTCTGTGTCGCTCTTAGCGGAGAGTCAGGGATTCGAACCCCGGGACCTGTTACAGTCAACAGTTTTCAAGACTGCCGCAATCGACCGCTCTGCCAACTCTCCGTGTGGGACGCAAAAGTATAAAAGGAATTGAAAATAAAAAAATTTTTTGCAAAAAATTTCTAAATCAGCCACCAGAGCGGGGCTGATAAATTACAAATGACGAACTACGGACCGAAAGCGCTGTTTATTGTTCTTTTATTGATTCAAAAATTCGTCTGTCGGTCTTTCGCTTTGCTCCGTAATTCGTCATTAATTATTCCTACTATTTCCGTCTACCTGTTAAAAGGTAGTGTTGTAACTTATTCCAGCTACCGTAAAGGCAGTATTGTAACTATTTCCAGCTATCCCCGGAGGGATAATATCGTTATGGCTTATTTCCAGCCACCACCCAGGGAACGGTACAAATCCACCATCGCGCTTAAACGCTGACGGTCGATGTCCGCCTGTGCCAGTTCTGCCTGCAGGGAACGTCCCTGTGCAGTAATGACTTCCAGGTAGTTGGCCATACCGCTGCGGAACAACATTTGGGCTTGTTGTACTGCCAGCTGTGATGTATTTACCTGCCGTTGGGCAATTTCCTGTTGTACTTTCACCTTGTCCAGCTTTACCAGGGCATTACTCACCTCTCCTACTGCATTCAAAGCAGATTGCTTGAATTGGATCACGGCCTGTTCACGCTGTATTTTCGCTACTTCCAACTGTGTTTTTAAAGCGCGACGCTGGAAAATAGGTTGTGTTAAACCACCTGCTACGGTACCAAACAAAGAGGCTGGCAGATTAAACCAGGTGCTGGCTTTGAAGGCATTCACACCACCGCTGCCGGTGATGGTCAATGTAGGGTACATATTACCCTGCGCAGCGCCTACCAGTGCATTAGCTGCAACCAATCCCATTTCGTTGGCACGTACATCCGGACGACGACTGATCATCGTAGCAGGAATACCTGTTGGCAATGAATCAGCTACCTGGAAATTACTCAGCTGGCTACTACGTGTAATCGTTGACGGTAGTTCACCTGTTAAAATACGCAACGCGTTTTCCTGGATAGCAATACCCTGTTCCAGCTGTGGTACCAGCAGTTCTGCGGTCTGTTGCTGTGAAATGGCCTGTTGTACCCCCAGCTCGGTTACTTCACCTGCAGCTTTCTGTAAACGAATCATTTTTACAATGGTATCACTGAGTTGCAGGTTTTTACGGGCAATACTTAACTGGTTGTCCAGCATCAGCAAGTTGAAATAGCTGTTGGCTACTGCTGCTACCAGTCCTGTTTGTACGGCATGTTCACCTTCATACGACTGCAGGTAAGTAGCCAGTGCGGCTTCTTTCTGACGGCGTATTTTGCCCCAGATATCGATTTCCCATGACATCCCTACTCCAAGGTTGAAGTCTTCGATATGATCTCCCAGGTTATTCACGGAGAGGTTCAAACCATTGAAACTATTTTTGGAAGGGAAGTTGGTGCTTGCGGATGCAGTGGCGTTAAAAGCCGGCAACCAGGCAACTTTCGCCTGTTTAAGATAGGCTTGCGCTGATTCTACCTTTTTCACAGCCAGTTGCAGGTCATAGTTGCCGGTAATGGCTTTATCTATCAACTGCTGCAAAGTGGCATCCGTAAAAAACTTCTTCCATTCTATTTCTGCTATGCTGCTATCCGATGGGGCAACGTTTCCAAACTGTTGGGGAAGCGCCACCGGGGGCCGCTCGTAATTGCGGCCAACCCGGCATGCTGCTAACCCTACAACTAAGGACAACAGAATTAAAAATGAGCTATAACTTGTTTTCATTTGTCTTTTTTCTGATTCTGATAATAGATAATGCTAATATTTTAGTGTACCAGCTTTGCCTCATGTCCTGCTTCCACTTCCACTATCGGCTTACGGCTGATTTTCTCTTGCAGGAACTGGAAAATTACAAACAGCACAGGTATGATGAATACCCCCAGGACCACCCCGGTAAACATGCCACCTACAGTACTCCAACCTATTGAATGATTGCCTTTGGCAGATGCACCCTGTGTAAAGATTAATGGCATCATACCAACAATAAAGGCAAAGGAAGTCATCAATATTGGACGAAGACGAAGCTGTGCTGCTTCCAAAGCCGCCTCAACAAGCTTATAGCCCGCCCGTCGCCGTTGTAGGGCAAACTCCACAATCAGGATCGCATTTTTAGCCAATAACCCTATCAGCATGATCATACCTATTTGTACGTAGATATTGCCCTCTATGCCGCTAAAGCCAATGAAACTATATACACCTAATATACCCGTAGGTACCGTAAGGATTACTGCCAGTGGCAGGATATAGCTTTCATACTGTGCAGCCAGCAGGAAGAATACAAACAATACACTCAATAAAAACACGAACGCAGTTTGGTTCCCTGCCCTTATCTCTTCCCTCGTAATACCCGTAAACTCATAGGCATATCCTTGTGGCAATGCCTTTTTCGATACTTCTCCAATGGCTTTAATTACATCACCGGTGCTATAACCTGGTTTGGGTGTAGCATTAATGGTAACAGCAGTATACAGGTTGTTTCGTGTAACTGTTTCCGGGCCATATACACGTGTGAATTTGGCCACTGTGCTTACTGGTACCATCGTCCCCAGGTTGTTCTTTACATAAATAGCATCCAACGAACTTTTATCCATCCGGTATGAAACGTCGGCCTGCGCCATTACGCGGCTATATTTCCCGAAACGGTTAAAGTCTGAAACGAAACTACTACCATAATATGTTTGCAGCGTACTCAACAAATCACCAACAGATACACCCAATTGTTTCACTTTTATATCATCTATATCAATTGTGTACTGTGGATTACCTGTATTAAAAGTAGTGAACGCACTTGCCACTTCTGGCCGCTGACTTAATGCACCAACAAAACCCCATGCCGTTCCTGCTAATTTCTCCAGCGATCCGTTTGTTCTGTCCTGCAACATCATTTCTACCCCGCTCACATTACCGAAACCCTGTATTGTTGGAAAACCAACAAAAAAAGTTAAGGCATCATGTACTTGCATTGACTTGCCTAACAAACCGCCTGCAATAGCAGTAGGGTCTTTTACAACACCTCTCTCCTTGCGATCTTTTAACCTTACAAATACCGCAGCATTAGGGGAAGCGTTCGCATTTGTTACGAAGTTCATACCATTTGCAGCCCATACATCACTCACACCCTCATCTTTCATCACAATTTTACTAATCTGGCTCGTTGCATTCTCCGTTCTGCTAAGTGAACTACCAGGAGGTGTTTGGGTTATACCAACTACGAACCCTTGATCCTCATCTGGAATAAACCCGGTAGGTGTTGTTTTGATCAGCCAAACTGTTGCAACCACCACAAGCAATAACCCGGTAATGGCCACCCATCTGTTCTTCATCAGGAATTTGATGCTCCTTATATATCTTGCCGTCATGGCATTAAAAGCGGTATTAAACGCATCGAAGAAGCGGGCACCAAAACCTTTTTTCTTTCCACCTTCGCCTATATGCTGGTTCTTTAAGAATAAAGCACACAACGCCGGACTTAGCGTTAATGCATTCACCGCAGAAATAAAGATAGCAATGGCCAGTGTAAAGGCGAATTGTTTATAGAATACACCTGCAGGACCTTGTACAAAGCTCACTGGTACAAACACTGCTGCCATTACCAATGTGATCGAAACAATCGCACCGGATATCTCATTCATCGTTTTAACTGTTGCCTCTCTTGCCGGTAAATGCTCACGTTCCATCGTTGAGTGTACGGCCTCTACAACCACAATGGCGTCATCCACCACAATACCAATAGCCAGTACCAATGCGAACAATGTAAGCAGGTTAATGCTAAAGCCGAATAATTGTAAGAAGAAGAAGGTACCTATAATCGAAACAGGAACAGCAATGACCGGGATCAATGTAGAGCGCACATCTTGCAGGAAAATGAAAACCACGATGGCCACAAGAATGAACGCAATGATCAGTGTTTCTTTTACCTGGTCGATAGATGCATCCAAAAATTCCTTCGAGTTGTACATTATCTTAAACTTCATACCACCGGGTAACGCCTTATCAAACTCTCCAATCTGTCGTTCCAGTTCGGTAAGAATTTCATTGGCATTGGAGCCCGGTGTCTGCACAATACCAAAACCAGTAGCCGGTTTGCCATCAAGCAAATTCGAAGCAGTATAAGTATAGCCACCAAGTTCAACTCTGGCCAAATCTTTAAGACGAAGAACTGAACCATCGTTCTTTGCCTTAATCACCATATTTTCATACTCTTCAGGCTTATTTAACTTTCCCTTGTATTTAATAATATACTCGAAAGATTCTTTACTACTTTGTCCCAAACGCCCTGGTGCAGCTTCTACGTTCTGATCTTTGATCGCATTCATCACTTCTGCTGTAGAAAGATTATTCGCAACAAGCCGGTCGGGTTTCAACCAGATACGCATCGAATAATCTTTTGAACCAAATGGCTGTACCTGTGCCACCCCTGGTATACGTTGCAACTGAGGGATGATATTAATCCTTGCATAGTTATTTAAGAACAGTTCGTTATACTTAACGCTATCCTCGCTATATAACGCCACAAACATCAGGAAGCTGCTCTGTACTTTCTGTGTAGAAAGCCCCGCTTGTAATACTTCGGGAGGTAGCTGGCTATTAGCTTTAGATACACGGTTTTGTACGTTTACCGCCGCAATATCAGGATCCGTTCCTTGTTTAAAAAAAACCGTCAGGATGTAGCTACCATCGTTGTTGGAATTGGAGGTCATGTATGTCATGTTCTCCACACCATTTACCGATTCTTCTATCGGGGTAGCAACTGTACGGGCTATCACCTCCCCGTTGGCACCAGGGTAATTGGCTATAACCTGTACAGATGGCGGCGCAATCTCAGGAAATAAAGCCGTAGGCAGGGAGAATAAAGACAACCCTCCCAGTATAACCAATATGATAGAAATAACCGTAGATAAAACCGGCCTTTCAATAAATCGTTTTAACATAAATAACAATTATGGGTTGCGGTATGTCCGCACGAACACAAACAGTGCATGTGTGTAACAACACTGCCTGCGTCACAATTTGAATAATGTTTTGTGTAAACGTTCTTAGCACTGGCGTGCTTTCACGCTTATATTTTAAAGCAGCGGCTTTGCTTTCAACAAACTATCTGTAGATACCATCTGTGGCTGAATAACAACGCCGTCTTTTAAACCACCCATCATCAGGGTAGATTGAGAAGATAATACAATCTTATCCCCCACCTTTACGCCATCAGTAACAAAATAATAATTAGACGTTTTGCCAGAAATGGTGAGTGGTTTTGTAACGATTTTATTACTATCGGCCACTGTATAAACGAACACTTTGTCCTGCAATTCAAACGTTGCTTCCTGAGGAATTACCAATGCAGAAGCATGTAAAGTAGGTACTCTGACTTTACCGGTACTACCACTTCTAAGTACTCCCTGTGCATTAGGAAAGCTGGCACGTAAACTAATTGCACCAATAGTTTTGTCAAACTGCCCTTCCACTATTTCTACTTTTCCTTTTTCAGGATAAACACTTCCATCTGCCAGGATTAATTCTACTGCAGGCATTCCTTTTACTTTTTCAGCAACACTATTACCTGGATATTTTTCCTTGAATTTGAGGAAATCGGTTTCACTCAAAGAAAAATAAACACGCATATCCTTTACTTCAGAAATAATAGTTAATGCGCCTGCCATTCCTCTGCTAATAAGGCTTCCCGTTTTAAAGGGAATACTACCTACATAACCATCGCTAGGTGCGCTAATATTTGTGAACCCAAGATTGATACGGGCGGTTTCTACCTGGGCCTGTGCCTGGGCAACACTGGCTTTCGCTGAATTGTAACTTGCTTCGGCCGATTTTAATTGAACATCCGATACCACATTATTACTAAGCAGCGGTTTCAATTTATCAACGTTGATTTGTGCATTCGCTAATGCCGCTGTTGCAGCCTGTAAATTTGCAGTGGCATTGTTGAGTTGCTCTACATATGGTCTTCTGTCGATCGTGAAAAGTGTTTGACCTTTTCTAACGTACTCACCTTCATCTACTGAAATATTCGTTAGATAGCCGTCTACCTGTGGTCTTATTTCCACATCACGGGTTCCTTCTACGGAAGCAGAGAAATCCTGAAACGTTGTAGCAGGTAATGCAACTGCTTGAATTACAGGTAAAGATGCTGGTGGTGGTGCCTCATTTTTTGCCTGCGATGTACTACAGGCAGACAATACCGAAAGAACAAAAAAACTATAAAGTAAGCCTGCCGGCAAATTTGTAAATGTTGATTTCAATGGTTTCATACTACATTTTTTTTAACGACTAAAAATAAAATCCCCCGGCGCGACTCAGGCCAATAAAAGCAGCCTTGCTTCGCAGCGATCAATATCAATGACAGCAATCGGGTTGTGGTTATACAGGTAGGTAGCCCCGCGACACTCAAGGACATACAATGTTACAGCACATTATACGTTTGAGTACAGCAATATGTTACTACTGTAAAAAAGAAAATGAAGGTTTGCGGTTGGCCGCTAAAAAATTCTCATCGGTTTTCAAATTTTGAATGATGCACGGGCGACATCATTATTTTAAACACTATGCAAAAATAGATATTTAATGTTAACGGGCGTTTAAATTATTACGGGTTTAATTGTACTTTTCACGGATACTCTTTTGAAAAGAAGCCGGAGTGAATCCGGAATGCTTCTTAAAAAAGCGATTGAAATAGGCATCATCCTCGAAATTCAACTGCGCTGCAATCTGCTTTATAGAATGCTCACCCCAATACAGTAGCCGTTTTGCTTCCATAGTGCGCTTTTCATCAATGATGAATTTGGCATTCCTTCCCAGCAATGCTTTCACCGTGTCATTTAAATGCCCCGGTGAAACGTACAACATCTCGGCATAGTCAGATACCTGCGCTTTCTCATGAAAATGCTGATCTACCAGTATCTTAAACTGTCTGGCCATATTATATTGTGAACTCTCCGCATTCATCCAGTTACCGGTTGGTTCAGAGATACGTCCGCAGGCAATCACAAAAGCATTCAACAGGTTACGGATAATCGCTTCCTTCCGTAACTTACTGCTGTTATATTCCTTCCGGATCAGATCTGCATAAGCCAGCACCTCTTCCAGTTGCTCATGATTCAATGGTACCATCCCCGAACTGAATACACAACGCCAACAACTAACAACTCCCTGCATTTCCGGTACCAGGAAGTCGTTAGTGAAGTAAATATTTATCAGCTCAGCATCCTCGCTCATCTCATGCTGATGCACCTGGTTAGGTTCCATCAACATCAGGGCCGGCGCCTCCATATCATAATGCTTAAAATCAATAGACTGCCGGATGCGGCCCTTGATTAATATATCTATACTATATCCGTTATGCCGGTGAGGCACATTCATATCTCCTACACAAACTTCGGAACCATTCCACTCTCCCATGAAAAAGTTAGCACCATCCGCATAATCACAGTTATAAACCTGTACATCCGAAATTCGTGTTACAACACGTTCTAATACTTCCATTGGTTTAATACTTTATCGGTAATACACTTTTATTTTTGAATAGATAAAGATAGATGATTCTGTTTTGTTTGACCATCTATACGGGTATAGATATTAAGTATATCATTTCCCCTCATCTACCTTTTCAGCCGGCTTTTCCTGTACCAGTACCAGATCACTCAGCTTCACGTTGATAGGAATATTTCCAATCTTCACGATAGCCCGCTTATCACGGATCTCCAGCACTTTACCCACCTGTCGGTTAGTCACAATTTTCACCTGCATACCTACTTCTACCTGTCCTTTTATTTCCAGGAATTTGTCCTGCACCTTTTTATTGAGTTGCTCAGTATGCTGTTTTTCACGGCGGCGGAACAGGAGTATTTCGGCCTGCTTCATCACTTTCTCCTTGTCATCTGCACGTTTCCACTCTATCACAATCTGCTTCAGCTTCCGCTCCATATCTTTCAGATACTGCAGGTCATCTTCCTTTATCTGGTTCTGTAATTTCAACAGGGTATACTGCTGCTGCTTGCGTTCTTTATCTGCCAGTATCTCATACTCCTTCTTCAAACGCTCATTTTCCTTCAGTAATTTCTGCAGGTCTTTTTCCTTATTTTCTACTTTCTGCAGATCCTGTTCGGCCTTATTCAACAATTTATCCAGCTGGAAATGACCTTCATCTACCAGGCTCTTGGCGCGGGCAATCAACGAAGGATGCAACCCGATACGCTCCGCAATGGAGAATGTATAGGAGCTTCCCGGCTTACCGACCATGAGTTTATACATGGGCAGCAACGTTTCCTCATCAAAGCCCATCGCGCCGTTAATGATGCCCCTTACCTTATTGGCCATCACTTTCAGGTTAAGATAGTGCGTGGTCACTACGCCATAAGCATGTTTCTTGGCCAGTTCCTCCATGATCACTTCGGCAAAAGCACCACCCAGGTTAGGATCGGATCCACTCCCCAGTTCATCTATAAAGAATAGCGTTTTACCATTGGCGTTTTCCATGAAATACTTCATGTTCTTCAGGTGAGAACTATAGGTACTCAGCTCAAACTCCAGCGATTGCGTGTCTCCGATATGGATCATCAGTTGTTTGAAGATGCCCATCTGGGAGGATGGATGCACCGGCACCAGTAATCCTGATTGCAGCATTAGCTGTATCAGCCCGATGGTTTTCAGGGTAACGGTTTTACCACCTGCATTCGGTCCGCTGATCACAAGGATATGCGCATCCTTATCCAGGTTAATATTGACGGGTATTGTCGGCTTCTTGTTTTTCCGGTTATAGAGCAACAGCAACGGGTGGTACGCCTGTATCAGGTTTAGCTGGGCATGCGGCAGTAACATGGGGTAATTGGCATCCATGTCCAGTGCCAGCTTGGCTTTACCCCTGATAAAATCGAAGGTGCCCAGTATTTCGTGGTAGCTGTTCAGTAACCCGGAATAGCCACTCAGCGCCGATGTCATGGCTTTGAGGATACGGTATACTTCCCGGCCTTCTTCTCTTTCGAGCGATTGTATATCGTTATTGAGTTCTATGGTTTCTTCCGGCTCCAGGAAGGACGTTTTACGGGTATCTGATTCCCCGTGAATGAGTCCTTTTACCATCCGCTTATTTTCTGCATAAATGGCCACTACCCTACGTCCGTTCAGGAAAGCTTCCTCCTGGTCGGCCAGGTAATTGAGTTTCTGCAGTTTCTGGAGGATACGGTCAAATACCCGGCGCAGCTCCGTGCGTTTGCGGAACAACGACATCCTGATTTTGGCCAGTTCCTGGGAAGCATTATCCCTTACCTGTCCCAGTTCATCCAGCACCTCATCAATGGTGGCGGTGATCTTTTTTTCGTAATGGGTGTCTTTGATCACCTCAAAAAGCCCTCCGTACTGGATACGGCGGTCGTGATCGAAAAAGCGAACAATGCTGTGCATGCTTTCTGCCAGCTTACGCAGCAGCATGGCCTGTTCCCCGGTAAGTACGGCGCCTTCGATAGACAGCAACCGTAGTTCCCTCTTCAGGTTCAGGATGAAATCGTTCGGGAAATTCTCTTGCAACAGGGTAAGTTGCTTGTATTCATGTGCCTGTTGGAGGGCAGATTTAACGTAATCCATATGCGTGTGCAGGCGCAGTTCTGAGGCCATTTCCTTGCCTAGTTCTGTTTTACAATGCTCTTGCAGCAATGCCTGTACTTTGTCGAATTCCAACTGCATTAACGCAGATTCAGGAAAATATTTCAAGTGTTATTTATTTAAAGTAAGAAGGCACAAACAATCGTCCGTTGTTTGTGTCTGCGTAAAAGGTTTACGATCAGGGCGCGTAAATGCGCTGCCATCATGGTGGCGGGGAAAGCGTTATCCGGGAAATCTTAATTCTTGTTCATCGTATTTGTCATTATGCTATCAAACGTATCCGGTTAATGCCGGCTTATTATATCTATTCCTGCTGCTGCTGCTGACGTATGTTTATATGGCATCCATGAAGCCCCACGGGTTCCTGGAAACTCCAAAAGAATGTTAAAGTTACTTAACTTGTCGTACTCCTGCATCATATATTACGTAAATTATAATGGCTGCAGGCAATATAAAGATGCTCAGATAGACTGCAATCCCTCTACAGTGCTGATTTTGAGTCATATAAAGAAAAGCTGCATCTTTAAAATTTTATTTTTATGAGAAAATATTCAATCTTCATTTGTCTGATCGCACTGGCGCTTTTTGCCTGTGCCCAAAACAAAGACAAAGTACCCGGTGATATGGAGGTAAGCAAAAATCAAAAAACGGCCACCGCCACCTTTGGAGGCGGCTGCTTCTGGTGTACAGAAGCACAATTTCAGGAACTGGAAGGGGTCATTAAAGTGGAATCCGGCTTTGCCGGTGGAACAGTGCCTAATCCAACCTATGAACAGGTATGCACCGGTACTACCGGTCATGCAGAAGTAATCAGGGTTACCTACGACCCCGCTAAAATCAGCTATGAAGAGCTGCTGCAGGCATTCTGGCTCAGTCACGATCCTACCCAGCTGAACAGGCAGGGCAATGACGTAGGCACCCAGTACCGCAGCGTGATCTTCTATAATAGTGATGAACAGAAAGAAAAAGCGGAGCTATACAAGAAAAAATTGCAGGATTCCGGTGCATACGACAAACCTATTGTGACGGAAATAGCTCCCATGGGCACTTTCTACGAAGCGGAAGACTACCACCAGAACTACTATAACCAAAACGGTTCTCAGCCTTACTGCACCTTTGTGATCAAACCCAAACTGGAAAAATTCAGAAAGGCATTTGCAGGACACCTGAAAAAAGGACTGTAAACCTAAAGAAATACCTGACTGCCGCGGGAGCATACCATATGCTTCCCGCGGCATTTTTATTACCTTTTATGATCAAAATACCCGCTATCCTGCCATAAAAGCCGCTAAAACGACTTAAATGTATTACTAACGGCTACTGCCTACTCGTAAAAAGCCTATATTACACCCTCTGTTACATTTTGCCAGCAGCCAAAAGATAAAAGCTAAAAAACTTTTATTAACTTATACAATAGTAAAATAAAAAGTTCCACCATTAATGAGCACTGAACTAACCTGTCCCTGGTGTGGGAGTCCCGATGTCATACGTACTATTCCAGAAAAAGACCCATTCCACGTAATGATGGTCTGCCAGCAATGCCAGCGGGTCATTTCCGGTTCCGACACGGATCACAGTTCTATCCAGAGAAATAAGGCTGCCAAACGTAACATCGAGGAAAAAGTGCTGCAGCTTTGTATGAATACCGGCAAAATCATGGGGATAAAATACTACCTGGGAGAAATGAATAAGCTGCCCGGTAATAAAATAGGTCTCCACGAAGCTAAAGAGGCCGTAGAGGCCCTGCTGAATGCCCGCGGCCTTAGCAACACAGTAAAAAAACCTAACAGAAACGGCTGCGTCATCGCACTGATTGTGCTGGTACTTATTATTGCCAGTATTGTTTACTTCTACACCAGCCGCTGACAAATTTTTCCATTTGCGCTGATTATCGTACTTTTGTACTGTAATAAAGACAATTACAGAATGAATAACGGCAGATTTCCCATTTCAATGCATATACTTACACTGCTTGCCAGTGCGAACGGGGAGCTGTTGTCGTCTGACTATATTGCCGGCAGCATTAACATCAATCCCGTACTGGTACGCAAGGAAATCAGCAACCTGCGTAACCACGGGCTGATAGAAAGTAAAGAGGGGAAAAACGGCGGAGCTACCCTGGCCAAACCAGCGGATAAAATTCAGCTCTCAGAAGTATTCCATGCTGTACAACAGGCATCACTACTGGGAAACAGTAAAAATAACCCCAACCCGGACTGCCTGGTGGGCAAACAAATCAAACAACACCTCGATCATCTCTATATAGAAATTGAAGGTGCATTGCTGCACAAATTAGAAAAAATGAGCCTGGCCGACTTCTTAGGCCAGTTCCAATAATTTTATCATCAAAGGCATTGCTGCCAGGAGGAATAGCATGCAACTCAACGATCTCAGGAATATTACCAGCGAATTTAAAAGTACCAGCCAGATGCCCGTCATGTTCATCGGTCATGGTAATCCTATGAACGGCATCAGCGACAACGCTTTTACCCGCAGCCTGGGAAAAATGGGACAGGATTTGCCCCAGAAGCCCAGCGCCATACTCGTCATTTCCGCCCACTGGCTGACCAAAGGCACACATGTACTGGTAGCCCCGCACCCGGAAACCATCCATGATTTTGGTGGCTTCCCGGAAGCATTGTACGCTGTACAATACCCCGCTCCGGGCGCACCGGAACTGGCCAGGGAAACAAAACAACTGATCACATCCACCAATGTAACAGAAGATGACCAGTGGGGCCTTGACCATGGCTCCTGGACAGTCTTGAAACATATGTATCCCATGGCGGATATCCCGGTATATCAGCTAAGTATCGACTATCACCAGCCACCGGAATATCATTTCAAGCTGGCCGCAGAACTGAAAGCCTTACGCAACAAAGGCGTACTGATCATGGGTAGTGGCAACATTGTACACAATCTCCGGCAGATCTCATTTTCCGAAAATGCCCAACCATTTGATTGGGCGGTTTCCTTTGATGCAACCGTAAAACAGAAGCTGGAACAGGGCGCATTCAACGACCTCGTAAATTACCATACCCTGGGCAGGGAAGCACAATTGTCTATCCCTACCAATGATCATTATCTTCCTATGATCTATACTCTCGGTCTGGTAAATAAAAATGAAGAAATACAATTCACTTACGAAGAAATACAGAACGGCAGTATTAGTATGCGCTGTTTTAAAACAGCGTAAAAAGAATTACGAATTAGGAATTACGAATTTGCAGATAGATAGTAAACGCGGGTATTATCCTACGTTGTCTACCTGCAAATCCGTAATTCGTAATTCCTAATTCGTAATTCCTAATTCCTTCTCTTACTCCGCCCGCAAACTCTTCACAGGATTAGCCATGGCAGCCTTTAAGGCGTGAAAACTTACGGTTGCCAGGGCAATCACTACAATAGCGCCTCCCGTCAGCACAAATACCCATATACTGATACCTACGTGATAGGCAAAATGACTGAGCCAACGATCCATGATCCACCAGGTAATAGGGAAAGCCAGGGCAGCAGCTATTAACAACAACTGCAGAAAATCTTTCGATAACATACTAACAATGCTGCCGGCAGAAGCACCCAACGTTTTACGTACCCCTATTTCCTTGGTTCGTTGTACAGCCGTGAAAGCCGCCAGCCCAAAGAGTCCCAGACAGGCAATAAATAATGCCAGCATGGCAAACAACATAAAAATAACTTCCTGTTTCTGCTCTCCCGCATATTGCTTCGCAAAATTCTGATCAATAAAACTATAGCTGAAATTATGCGCAGGGTCAAAAGTATGAAACACCTTTTCAATATATGCAACGGTAGCAGGAACGCTGGTTTTGCTGACTTTTACATACACATTATCCTGGTCCGCCGCCCTGGCAGGCATCTGTAGCACCAGCGGTGCTATTTTATGCTGCAGGGAGTAAATATGAAAATCCTTCATAACGCCCACCACTACACGCTCCTCACGTGCACCGGAAGCGTCCTTCAATAACTGTACCCGCTTGCCCAACGGCTGATCCCAGTGCATTGCCTTCACCAGCGTTTCGTTTACAAGTACTGCATGAAGCTGATCAGATTCACCTGTGTCTGAAAAATTACGCCCGCTCTGCAAAGTAATGCCCATCGTTTTCAGATAATCTGCATCTGCCATGTAATTCTGGGCCATATAGGTAGATGTCTGCATACCATTATTACCTTCGAAAAAGTAACCATGTCCGCCAATATTATTTCCGCCAATCGGATTGCTTGCCGCCGAAACCTGCTGTACCAAAGGATTACGGAGCAACTGTTCTTTCAACGCCGGTAGCCTGTTACGCATCTGCTGATCAGGAATATGAAAGGACAACACCTGATCTTTATTAAAGCCCAGATTTTTCTGCATCACATATTGCAGCTGATCATATGCCACCATAGTACTGGCGGTTAATACAATCGCAATAACAAACTGGAACGTCACCAGCCCTTTACGGAAACCTGCATGACTACTGCCTCCCAGCTTACCTTTTAATGAATTGATAATCCTGAAACCAGACATAAATACTGCCGGATAAATACCCGCCAGCAAACCGGTTAACACAGACAACATCGCCATCACACCCAGCGTTTTAACCACGCCGAACTGCCACAGTATAATATTGGAATTAGTAAAAGTATTGAACCAGGGCAACAACAAAGCTACCAGCCCCGTAGCCACCATCGCGGAGAAGAAAGTGAGCAACATAGATTCTACCAGGAACATACGTGCAATATCCTCTCTGCCTGAACCCATACTCTTACGCACCCCTACTTCTTTAATACGCCCGCTGGCACGGGCGGTGGCGAGGTTCATATAATTGATGCAGGCAATCAACAGCGTCAGCAATCCAATACAAAGAAAAATATAGATGTAAAGAATATTTCCATTGGAAGACATTTCGTAATCAAGATGGGAATACAGGTGAATGTCCTGCACCGGTTGCAACTCCATTTTATAGGTGGCATTTCCCATTCGGGGCTTCAGATACCGCTCAAAAAACATTGGCAGCTTGGCTTCCAGCTTATTCACATCGGCACCCTGCTGCAATAACAGGTACGTATATACGTTAAAATCCTGCCAGCCATTTTCATTGTAGTGAGGTGGTAATAACCGTAATGCACTGAATGAAAAATGTGAATTACCAGGAACATCCTCCATCACCGCAGTGACAGCATACACAGTACTATCTTCCGTTAACACCGTTTTCCCAATCGCGTCAGATGCACTGCCCAATAACTTTTCCGCCAGACTGCGTGTTAACACCAATGAATTAGGCTGGGATAAAGCACTGATGGCATCACCGGCCACAAAAGGAAAATCAAACACGTTGAAAAAAGTACTGTCCACAAAAAGCATATCCCCTACTTCCAGTTTCTTTTCGCCATACTTTAATGCAGCACCTCCTTCCGGATCTATCCTCGTGGTTTGTTCTATTTCCGGATAATCCTTCTTCAATACGGCAGCAAAAGGCGCGGAAGTGGTAGCCAGGTTGAGGTTCCCGCCAGACCAGGTAGCATGGTTAACAGCCCGGTATATGCGATCGGCTTGCGGATAAAAATTATCGTAACTGGTTTCCCGATGTACATACAACAGCAACAACCAGCACGCGGCTAAGCCAATAGCCAAACCAGCTATATTGATCAGTGAATAATATTTATAACGGAGCAGGTTGCGCCAGGCAATAAGGAGATGATTACGAAACATCCTGATAAATTTAATGATGAATCCAACCCCACAAAACTTTCTTCCCGAACACATGGAAAGAAAAAACATGCCACGCCTCTCAACCTTTCAATACCAGGATCAAACAAATATAAATTAATGAATACGTGTTCGGTTTTGATACAGCTCCTGTACGATATTATGGTTTCAGCAACTCTCCTTCCAGCTGCACCCCTTTATTTTCCACACTCATATCAATAGCTTTCAGGATTTCTTCCTTCATTTCTTCTGTCACCCGGCTATAACCAAACATCTTAGCGATAAAAGGCACGGCATCTTCCCGCTGGATAGCAACGGCATCTTTTACTACCTTCTCCAGCGCTACGCCGATTTCTTCCGCCGCAATATAATTGATCTTACGGGCGGCAGCCGGCAAATGGCTACGGTTACGCACCACAGGTGTACTGAGCGCAGTATCCCAGAGGAACTGCCCCTTTATTTTTATTCTTTTGCTGGCGTCAGAATGCCGGACCGCATGACGTAATATCTCCCGGATACGGGGACCTACCCTTGTAATACCCGCTGCTTCTACCATACGTCGGGCTAATTCGTCAAAATGCACGGGGCTTTCTACTACCACTACCTGCTCTATCCAGTTACATAGCTGCCCAATGGGAGAAAGATGGAATTCCTGCGCCCTGATTTCCTCCGGCAGCACCGCTGTTTCATATACCGGTATGATGGCTTCTGTTGTTGCCACTGCTTCCCGCGTCAGGGCCGGCGCCGTTTCTTTGATCACATCTGCGGCCACCTGATCATCAATCGCCACAGCGGCCTTCACTTTTTCAATAGCCGCTACCAACCGGTTCAATTCCCGCTCCGGATTCCGGAACCAGTCCGTACTCCACACCCGGTATATCTTCCAGCCGATGGCCTCCAGCACCTGCTGCCGCAAACGATCACGGTCGCGGGCCGAACGGGCAGAGTGATAAGCAGCGCCATCGCACTCAATACCCAGTAAATAACGACCCGGATTTTCCGCGTCTACAATAGCGAGATCAATAAAAAAACCTTTTGATCCTACCTGTTTACGTACAATATATCCTAACGCTTCCAGCTTGGCAGCTACATTTTCCTCGAAGGGACTATCCGCCGGCAAGCCTGTTTCCGCCGTCATATACAGCTTACCATGTTGCGCGAAATAGAGGAAGTTCTTCAACGACTGAATCCCATAACTTTTGGTTTTGCTTACATCAATATCATCTGCGGTGATATTGGTAAACACTTCACAACGTGTTTTCGCGCGCGTGATCAGTACATTGAGCCTTCTTTCACCGCCTTCATTATTCAGCGGGCCGAAAGACATGGCTACATAACCTTCCTCCGTACGTCCGTAACCGATAGAAATAAAAATTACATCCCGCTCATCTCCCTGCACATTTTCGAGGTTCTTTACAAAGAAAGGTTCGTCCTGATGCCCGCTGAAAAAGGATTCCAGCTCCGGAGATTTCCTGCGGCGTAATTCCAGCGCATCACTGATGGCTTGTCTTTGTGAAGTACTAAACGCCACCACACCTAAACTCAGCCCCGGATTTTTGCGGGCATGTTCCATCACCGCATCCGCTACTATCTCCGCTTCCTTAGGGTTAGTACGGGTTTTACCGCGATCATAGGCGGTATCTTTCAGATGATGAAAAACCAGTCCTTTCTGTTCTTTAGAGCCGGGGCTGGGGAATATGACTAACTTATTTTCGTAAAATTCATGATTGGATAAGGTGATCAGTGATTCATGTCTGCTCCTGTAATGCCAGCGCAGCATACGTTGCGGAGCGCCTTGTGCATCGCATAATCCCAGAATACTCTGCATATCTGCAGTTACATTTTCTTCATCATCTACCTCTTTGGTCAGTGAATCAAAGAAACTGGTAGGTGGTAATTGTTTGTTATCGCCTACTACTACTAATTGTTTGCCGCGCAGTATGGCGCCCAAAGCTTCTACAGGCTTCACCTGGCTGGCCTCATCAAAAATAACGAGATCAAATTCCAGTGTTGCCGGAGGTAAAAAATTAGCGATAGACAAAGGGCTCATCATAAACACCGGCTTAATGGCCTGTATAGCCAAACCCGCTTCCTGCATGAGTTTGCGGATAGGCATATGACGTGCTTTCTTATTAAATTCTGTGCGGAGCATATTTACCTGTCCACCGGCATCTGCACGTGGCATTTGTTCCCAATGTTGTAAAGCAGCACGGGCACGGTTATATTGCAGGTTCAGCACATCTAGTTTGCGGAACTGCTGTACCATTTCCTCATGACCGCCGCGTTCAAATTTACGCAGGGCAGGTTGCGATTTCACCGCCGTTTCTACCAGGTATTCATACCATGTTTTCAACAGGGCTGTTTTTAGCAGCAAATGCCCACCATTCCAGTCCAGTACTGGTGTAATCAGGCATTCCAGGTTTTCCTGTATAGCCGTATCCGTTATATTGTTCCAGGAAATAAGGTGATGTATTTCCGGTAATTTATCTGTCCATGTTTGCAGCGTAGTTTGTTGTTCGGTAAACAATATCGGGTAATGGCGGCTGTTCATTTCCAGTTTTTGTAAGACAGCCCCGCTGCGTTGCTGCTGATCCTGCAATAAGCGCAACAATTGCTCTTTGTCTGTCAATGCTGCTGCCGCATCCCGGTTACTTTGCAGGTAAGTGGCAACTGCTGCCGGGCAGGTACCTGCCGCAATACGTTTATGCATATCCGTGAGATATACCGTAGCAGTTTGTAATGCTTCCCAGTCGGTCTGCGATTTCTGCCAACGACTGCCGAACAGTGTTTTACCCAGTGCAGCATGTTCTTTCAGCAAGGCATCCTGTCTCCGGAACTCCATGATGGCATCTACATACTGTAGTTTTTCTTCATTATTGCCGGGCAGCGGATGTTTGCACAATGCGGCGAGTTGCCGGTTACTCCTTTTATAGGCGCCAATCAGGAACTTATACCACTTACCACCATGTGCCAGCAGATCCTGCCGGATCTCCATCACATTTTGTTCCCAGGCTTCCGGAATAAAAATATCCTGGTATTGCTGTTGTACCGCTGTTGCCGCCACACCTGCTGTCAGCCATTCTGCAATATCCTGCTGATGCAGCATCCAGGCATTATTGGTGATATCAATCTCCTGCAGATCCGGCTGTTGTGATAGCAGCTCACATATGTTTATCAGTACTGTAGTAGCTGGAATATCTTTGGGAGATGGGATCCCGATTTTTTGAGCGATCGCAGTGGTCGCCTGCAGAAGTGCTGTTAGTGCTGCCGACGCTGCTGTGAGTAAATTGGATAAAGCCACCTGCTCGTGTGGCAACAGCACCGTCAGTTCACTACCACGGAAAGTCAATGCGGCAGGCACTCCAATTTCCTGGAGACAGGCCTGTATGCGCAATGCCATAGCGGTGGCCTTGTTCATTGCCACAGCGTCCCAGTCTCCTATTTGCGTTAACTGTATGGCCGGTAAAGTGATCCCGGCAGTTTCTTCGTTTAACCGTAACAGGTAGCCTATTACCTGGTGAACCGTCAATCCACTTTTTTCAATGGCACCATTCACCGACAGGCAATAGTCATTCAATTCTTTTTTATAACCATCTAACAGTAATACTTCTTCCTGGAGTTTCTGGATAGAAGGGCGGCCCAGTTCCAGTACCCGCCGCAGCTCCTGGTGCAGTTCTTTTTTATTGGCTTTATGGCTGTGTAATTCCAGGCAGGCTTCTCCCAGTTGAATATTATCCAGTCTGCGTTTCACCACTTCCAACGCCGCCATTTTTTCGGCTACAAACAACACTTTCTTCCCCCGGCCAATGGCATCAGCGATAATGTTGGTAATCGTTTGAGATTTCCCGGTACCCGGAGGCCCCTGTATCACCAGGTTACGTCCTTCCTGCACGGCCAGCATGGCCATGATCTGGGAACTGTCGGCATCTACTACCTGGAACAGTTCATGGGCTTTGGTATCATGATCAATAAAGGCATCTTCCGGTATTTGCGGAGTATCATCTGAAAAACCGCCACCAAAAAGACTTTGAATAATCGGGTGTGTGAGTATATCATCTTCCTGTTGCCATTTGGAGGCGTCCAGGTCGTTGTAAATCATAAACTTACCAAAAGAGAAAAAGCCCAGCTCAATGGCATCGGGTGCTACTTTCCATTTGGGCATCACGTCTACCGCTTCGGCTACTGCCGCCAGGTAAGCGTTAACATCAAAATCTTCTGTATCCGGCAGGTCCGGTATGTGAATATTAAAATCTGCCTTCATTTTTGCCTGCAGGGAAATGTTGGCGCCTACTTCTTCCAGAGAATATTTCAAACGGAAACGTTCCCGCGCACTGGACCTGTCCAGCGACACCGGCACCATGATTAATGGCGCCAGCCGGGCTTCCTCACTACCTGCTTCTTCATACCATTGCAACATGCCGAGGGAAATGTAGAGGATATTCACCCCTTGTTCTTCCATGCTCATGCGGGCAGCATAATACGTATTCAGCAATTTCGCATGCAGATTCACCTGGTTTTCATTCGTCTGCAAACGGGTATCACTATACGCTTCTTTAGACACCGGTTCATTATATTCCACCACTTCTTCGTCCTGCTTTTTTTCAGGCCGTCCGAGGAAGGACATAGTTTTATTTTCCCTCACCAGTATATCATAAATGGCGGCGGATTGTTCCTCTACAATATGTAAACCTTTGCCTACGGGCACCTTGTAATTCAACAATGGATTCCTGAGACCTAAATCCAGTAATTCCTTGCGGGAAGATTCAAGCCTGGTTAATATGGATGCGATCATAATAGCAATAATGAAAAACGCTACAAATATAATTTTAATAAACGGTGAACATCGGTAAGAAGTATATAAATGCAGAAAATCCTGCTTTTTATTATGCCGGAAGAATTTCCGGTGATTATTCACTAAAAGGAATATAATTATATTTGGCCCTGAAACCAAACCCCGTCCTACGGTTCAGGACATTTATCTATAAAGCGGGTAGAAAAATGATATCACTGAAATTGAAATAAAAAAGGATCAGTTCTTACGCTGATCCTTCCTATTTTTCGTTCCTGATAAGCTGTTTAATACCGGAGTAACGCCAGTTTCCCATCCATGGTGCTTACCAGCACCTGCTTATCTCCTACAGGTAACACTTCATTTACCAGGCAGTTAGATAATTTGAATTTCCACAACAGGGAATGATCCTTTGCATTTATCGCATACACCACACCTGAGTGAGTAGGTACATAAATCACCTGGTCCCGCTCTACCGGTGCGGCCGGATCCAGCTCGTAGCCTATTTCCACGGGCGACTGCCACAACAACTGCAAACTATCTGCCCTGGTAGAAACACCGTACAGGCGCCCCTCCATCGTTTTAATAAATACTTCACTACTATCGGCGGAGAGCCCCAACGATTCCCGCATTCGTACATCGGGTCTGGATTTGCGCCATATCACGTCACCGGTAGCAGCATTAAATGCTGTCATAAATCTATCAGGCGCCACTATAAACACTTTATTATCCGCCGCCACCGGCCAGCAGGCTGCCGGAGAAAACATCCGGTTAGCAGCACCATTATTCCATTTCCATTTTAATGCGCCGGTATGTCCGTCCAGGGCATAGAAGTCGTTCCCCCAGCTACCGAAGTAAATATTACCCTGGTAAAAAAGCGGCTTGTCTTCCACAAACCCGTTCACATCCGCATACTCCCATATCAGTTTCCCTGTATTCAAATCAATTGCCCTGAAATGCCCGTCTGATGAACCGGTATAAGTAATTCCATCCACAATCCGGGTGCTTGCTACCAATGGTTTATCCGTCTCAAACTGCCATAGCAATTTACCATTGGCGGCATTCAGGCAGTAAATAAAATGATCGGAAGACCCTACTACCACTTTATTGCCAGCGACTACCGGGGTCGCATATATTTTTCCTTTGGTAGAAAAAGTCCATTTTTTCCGGCCGCTCTTTTGCTGTAACGCATAAATTTCACCAGCGGTATTGGTAGAGATAATAAGATCTCCATAGAGTGCCATGCCTCCGCCGATATCACTGTTGTCCTGGTAAACCCAGGCCGTTTTTACATTTGGAAAGGAATCATTCATCGCAAAAGAAGGCCGGGGAAATGCCGCCTTACCCGTTCCTGCTGCGTGGCTGGACAAAGATACTTCTGCCCATGGTCTGTTCCTCGCAGCTACAGGAGTTCTTTCTTCAAAAGCAGCTTTACCATTAGTGATGGCAACGATATTATACCCACCAATGCTGTCTTTCGCACGAAGATTAGAACGACACATTACACCGGGTATCTCCTCAAAATCAAATACACGGTTTGCATGCCCATGGCCACAAAGTATCAGCTGGATATTGTGTTGCTTCAACCGGTCTATGGCTTCATACCAATTATTCAGGTCTTCATTCTGTGGATAATGATTAATGTAGATAATGGGCATCGCTTTATCTTTCCCTTTCAGGATATCATCCAGCCATACAATATTTTCGCGGGGCACCTGTCCGGGCCCCATCCGCATATTTGGGCCACTGTTGGTACCAATAAAATGATAACCTCCATAGCTAAACGAAAACGTTTCATTGCCAAATACTTTCCGGAAAGTATTACCCCCACTTTCAGACCATTTGGTATCGTGATTACCGGGGATGATATACCAGGGCTTATGCAGCCCGTCCAGCACGGCTTTGGCCTGTCGTAGTTCTGCATCTGCACCAAATTCGGTGATATCACCGGATATGATCACAAAAGCAAGATCAGGTTGACTGTTAATATCGTTCACTGTACGTTGCAGATCTTCCAATGCATTGTCACTGCCTACATGTGTATCAGATACCTCGGCAAATTTAAAAGTGGTCTGTGCCTTTGCTTGCAAAATGCCGGTTAACAATAGCATCCCTGCCAATAACTTCGGATAAAATTTCATGTACTCCATTTATGTTAGTACAGTAAGTGATGATATGCCTCAGTCATTCGCCATTCTGAAGCCACTCTGCCGGCTTTTATACTTGTCGGAACTGCGATGTTTGATTAAGTTCAAATCATCTTCCAGTTGCTTTTCATCTTCATATTTCCATTCCACGCTTTTGTCCTTGGAATAATGAAACTGAATGGATTTTTTATCCGCTGCAATTTCTATGTCGGTTACAAATTCCAGGTTGATGAAAATATGTGACTGCGGGGCGCATGATTTTATAAAGTCTGCCATGGTTATTATTTTACTTTAAATATAATCAGAAAATATTAAGGGGTTATACACAAACCGCATCCGCTTAGTAAATAACCATCTTTGCAAAAAAGAAAAGACCCGCACTGATGCAGGTCTTTAATCGTACCGGACAAATAGTTTTAAATGTGTTCTATGACTGTGTGATCACTGAATTATAAGCAAACCAACGATCGATAGCCTCCTGGAATTCGCCGCTATCAGAGGCGTTGTCTGAAGCCCAGGCGATAATCCCATCAGGGCGTATCAATAAGGCGCTTACACCTAACCGGTCTTTTACACTGCCTGAAATATATTTGATCTGGTCATCGTATTCACCCACCAGAGGTTTAAGTGAATCATTCCTATCAAAATCAAGCAGTATTCCCCGGCCATCGTGCATTAATTCGCCAATGGTTGTCCCGTCTTCGAACTCAAAGTTGGGAACGCTGTAACCCAGCAGCGGATGGTCACCACCGAGATCATAGTGTGTGAAAATACCCCATACCCTTCCTGCAAAATAGGTGGCGCCATCGCGTGTATTCATAAGATCACTGATGATGGCATGCAATGCGCGGGCTTCGGGCTGTGGCATCATGATGGCCACCTGGGCGCGTGACCAATCCAGCACCTGTACTCCAATTGGATGCCGTTCTGTATAATAGCTATCCAATAAGCCTTCCGGCGCTTTGTTGTGGATGGTAGCAGCCAGCTTCCAGCCAAGATTCATGGCATCGCCCAGCCCGAGATTAAGTCCCTGGCCGCCTAATGGCGCGTGAATATGTGCGGCATCGCCGGCCAAAAGTACCCGTCCGTTGCGATACGCCGTGGCCTGTCGTGCCCGGTCAGTCCAGGTAGTTAGCATATGGAGGGCGTTGATGGTAACATCCGTATTCGATACACGGCGTAACACCTCCTGCACATGTTCAAGTGTGATTGGCTTTTTTGAACCATGAGCCGCTCCGCCATCAAATTCCTGTATCACCAGGTACCCTGGCTGAGATTGGAGATACATACCTGTTGCTGTCACGTTTCGGCCTGGCTTGAGCTTTTCCGGGTCAGCAATATCTACCAGGGCAGAGTAGCCGGTGAATTCCGGCTCGGTACCAGCGAATTCAAAACCACCCAGCTTGCGAACAGCACTACGGCTTCCATCGCACCCAACGAGCCATTTGCCTTTAAAAGATTGGGCTCCTGAATGAACAGTTACCTCGTCCTCCGTTTGATGAAAATCAGTAATGGCAAGGCCCCGCATGATGACTACACCCAGGGCTTCGGCGCGGCGGCCCAGCAACGTTTCCATCTCCTCCATGGAAGATAATAAACTGGTGTCTGTAGCACCTGGCAGCCGATACTTCCACTGTGAGGTGTCCACATCGCCCGCATGGAACGGAATGCCGGCAAAGTGCCCTAACTGACGACGGGGGCCTTGCTGGGCTTTTTGGTGAGGGTTTTTAAGGACCTTATGAAGCTCAAGCTCTTTTAGCAGTCCACGACGATAAAGCGTTTCGATAGTAGGCGCAGAAAGTCCCCGCATCCCGAAAGGAAGTTGTTTCAGTTGCGAATGAGAATCCTCCATTTTTTCCAGTATGAGTACGGAACATTTGGCCAGGGCCAGTTCAGAGGCAAGGAACAGACCCACTGGGCCTGCACCGGATATAATTACATCGTAAATAGGATGATGTTGTTCGGTTTTGTTGTTGTCAGGTGTTGTTGTCATATCGAATGATTGAGACACAAAATTCCGGAATGCCCCTGTCTCAATCTTGTACAAACGCGACAAAATCATTGCTTACCGCCTTTTTCCCCTTCCTGGCTTTTCGAGCAAATGCCGCTGGCGTAGTCCCGCTATAACGCTTGAACTCCCTGCTCAGGTGCGCCTGATCCGTGTAACCCAACTCGTGAGCTAAACCGGCTATGTTGGCATCCGGATAAAGCCATAAGTGGTTTCGTACCTGCTCAAAGCGCATCAGACCAGACACATCTTTAACTGTATAGCCGGAAGATTGCTTAAAGTTCCGTTCCAGTGTGCGAACCGTTGCATGAGCCGCTGCCGCTACCTGGCTTACCGGCATGGTGCCGTTTGCGGCTCTCATAGCCACACCCGCTTTGAATAGCATACTGTTGGCAGCAACGTGAGACCGTGCATCCAGGAAATACTGTCTTACCTGATCCACTGCTTCATCTATCCTCCCGGCCTGCATGCACTGATTCAAGGCAGACTGAAGCCGTGCAATAGGATGCTCAAAGATGCGTACACCGTCTTTACCTGATGGTAATCCAAGCAAATCGAACACGGTCCAGGGAAAGCACCTGATAGCAATAATTTCGAAGCGATTTTTGCTGTAAAAACGAACCGGCTGATTGAGTAGCCCCATCATAAATGGTGACGGCAATGGCTGCAGACTTCCATTGTAAAAAGTGCTACAGCCGCTGCCGAAATGAAAGATAATTTCAGCGTAGCCGTCAGGTAATACCTCAAAACTTGTTAATTGTTCTCCGAAATCTTCCCTGTTGTACCAAAAGCACTTGATGGTATCTTTCAGCTCTTCAGGAGGGTCAAATTCTTGATGCAGCATTTTTAAAGTTAGCATAAATCTCTTCATCATCCACCTCATGGTCATTCATTTTATCCCTTCTACGAAGCAGACATCAACACTGATGTAGCTGATGGTACTCACGACAAAAAAATAAAAGCCGGGAATGAAAAAAACGATTAATACTGGATTCATTTTTTCCGAAAAAATCCGTTTTTGATGAGGCCAGTTTTTAAAAGATGAGGTTGAAAACCTGGGAAATATCCTTTTTTCAATAGCCTACCCTTTATTCCTGCTTCCTGTCAATAGTATATTTCTTTCCACTGCTCCCCCTGTACTGAAGCAGCGCCACTATGGCCAGTTCTGGCCTTCATCCATTTGCTGATGCAATTTTATCGGGGTTATACATCCCCCCATCAAGTCCACCTCAAGTCCACATCAAGTCCACCTCTGCTGCGGTACTACTATATGTACATCGCCTGTTTCAGGCACTGGCTCAGCGGCGTTTACATAATGAAAAGATAATGATGGGGTGCTTAAGGTATTACATCTTAAAAGAGTATTTAGAGACAACGAAGGTAAAATATCCGTGATGCAGGCTTTCGGGCAGCTGGCAGACTGAAACCTTTAGCATTTTTTCTTTATAGATTGACTAAACTTTATACTTAAAATTTACACTATCCACCAATTTTCAACTTGATCCTTTTTGAATTAATAGTGTAATCGAAACTGTCAGGCTGACAGCTGTTGGAGGAAAGAAAAAGGACAAACCGATGATTAAACCGATTTGTCCCAAACTGTGTCCTGGATTGGATTCGAACCAATGGCCTACTGCTTAGAAGGCAGTTGCTCTATCCAGCTGAGCTACCAAGACTTATGTGTTCCTTTTCCCTTGTAATGTGAAATAAATTGTTATATTTATCTCGCGTTTTGGGAGTGCAAATTTATGTAAATTTCTCTCAATAAATCAAATTTAATTTATTTTTCTTTAAATATAGTTGTGAATACCATGGATGTACAAATAGAATCTAGCTGGAAGGAAGCGCTAAAAGATGAATTTCATAAGGCCTATTTCGATCAGATCGTCATGTTCCTTAAACATGAAAAAGCGTTGAATAAAGTGATTTATCCCGCTGGTAACCTGATCTTTAATGCATTTGATAAAACGCCGCTGGACAAGGTAAAAGTGGTCATTCTGGGTCAGGACCCTTATCACGGTGCAGGACAGGCGCATGGACTCAGTTTTTCCGTACCGGATGGTATAAAACCACCGCCTTCACTGGTGAACATTTACAAGGAAATGAAAACGGACCTTGGACTGGAAATTCCTACCAGTGGCAATCTTACCAAATGGGCAGAACATGGTGTATTATTATTAAATGCGTTTTTAACAGTAAGAGCCGGAGAACCTGCCTCACATAGTAAAATAGGCTGGGGCGATTTTACAGATGCTGTTATCAGAACCATTTCCGAACGACGCACAGACGTTGTATTTTTGCTCTGGGGAAGGTTTGCACAGGATAAACAATATTTGATAGACGCAACAAAACATCATATTTTGCAGGCAGCGCATCCTTCGCCATTCAGTGCAGATAAAGGTTTTTTCGGATGCAGGCATTTTTCAAGAACCAATGAAATACTCGGTAAAGCAGGGATTGCACCGGTAGACTGGAGACTATAAAAGTAAAAGCTATGTTGAAAAATATCCTTGGTAGAATATTCGCAGCCTGGATGTTGTTGTTATTTGCAGGCACCATGCTGATCGTATTTATTCCTATCTGGATTATCTCCTTCTGGCCGGATCCTACAAAGTCTAAAGGCTTCCTCGCTATCGGCAGGGTATGGATGATTGTATATATGCCCCTGATCGGCTGCCCTGTCAGAAGAAAAGGAACAGGATATTTTGCACCGGGACAAACCTATGTGGTAGTATGCAATCACAACTCATTAATAGACGTACCTGTTACCACCGCCAAAATACCAGGCGCAAATAAAACGCTGGCAAAAGCTTCACTGGGCAAAATTCCGCTCTTTGGTGTGTTATATAAAATAGGTGGTATTATGGTTGACCGCAGTAGTGAAGCCAGCAGAAAGCAAAGCGTAACAGATATGAAAGAGGCGCTGAAACAGGGCTTACACATCCTGCTTTATCCGGAGGGCACCCGCAACCGCACAGAAGAGCCCTTAAAAGCCTTCTATGATGGCGCTTTCGCCTTGGCCATCGATACACAATTGCCCTTGATTCCTTCACTGTTATTTCATACTAAAAAGATATTACCAGTAGGAAGAAAATTCTTTGCATGGCCTCATCATATCGACTATCATTTTCTGCCGCCTGTGCCTACAGCTGGCCTTAGCAGGGAGGATATACCGGCTCTGAAAGAAAAAGTATTCAACCAGATGTGGACATACTACTTAGCACACAATACAAAAAATTAATACCCGGTTATAAAAGAGAAAAGCCCGTTTGATAAAATATCAAACGGGCTTTTCTCTTTTATAAAATATTTTTCACATCAGGCTACTATTAAAATCATATATCCATCACCGTTATAAATCGTAGAACTGTCTCGATCGGTTTATTCGCAAATCACGCAGGATACCCGCTTTCGGATTAATAGTAATGCTAAACTGCCGGAAAGTACCAAACGGTATCAGGTTAATAGACATCTGCCAGCAGTGCATATCCCGCGAGATATACATATTCGTATAGGCAATCTGCATATTGGTAAAATCAAAACCACTGTTTAATCCAATCTTCCATTTCGGCGTAAGACTAAAATCACCATTAAAGCTAACATATTGGGTGATACGCTTTACAACACCACCGGAATCCGGTATAATAGTATTCGTATAAGATAAGCTGTACGAGAGATCCACACGCCATGGAATATCAAAATCCACATACTCACCCGGGTTGTTACGTACCATTGCCAACTGCCGCTGTTGCGCAGCAAAGGCAGCATCTGTACTCTGCGCGTTCTGTATAGAATCTATTGTCTGTTCTTTTGCCTTGCTCTTTTTATCCTTCGACTGGAATGAAGTACTCATCGAGATACTTGCGTTGGTTAAACGCCCCAGACTGATCTTCCCCTGTTGCCAAACATATTTATCAAGGCGACGGCCACGGGCATCTGTCTGATAAGGATCCAGGTTACCACTGGCGGAGATATTTAATTTATCAAACAAATTGGTACGTGCGTATAAACTGAAAGTCGACAGCTTAAAGGAATCTGCCACCAGGTTATAGCTACCGTTGATACCAAAACCATCCAGCAACTTTATTTTTCGTTCATGGTTCCCCGTAGTATCCTTTTTTGAGAACACCTTCATTTCCAGGTTATTGTCCAAACCGAAGTTCAAACCACCAAACGAACCAGGAGAAGGTACACCGATAATAGCACCATCATATACAGATACCATGGACTTGTCACCTGCGTTATTATATTGTAATTCCTTATAGAGGTTAGGGTTCAGATCCGGCCTGTAGCTGGCGCTCAAAGTAGGACGCATCACGTGACGGATCGCCTTAATCTTGGAGTGCTTGCTGAATGCATACATACCGTATAGGGCAGTAGACAACGACATACTGGCACTTACATCACGTGCGGTAAAGAAACCAGCCTGGTAGGCAGTGTCAATAGCTCCATTGGTCCCTGTTCCAAAGTTGGGCTTATTAGGATTCCAGGTACGGTTAAACTTCTTGGTATACCAGTATTCTGTATAGTTAATACCCGGAGATAACGTAAAGGTTTTAAATACCGGGATCGAGAAGGAGATCGGAATATTATGCTGCATGCCCGTTTGCATCGCATCAAACATGGCCTGTTTACCAAACAGGGAATCTTTGAAGTTAGCCTGGTTACGCAGAACGGTATTATAAGAAACCCCTATTTTTTCAAACCATTTAGGACTACCTATCATTTCTTTCCGCTGGAAAGGATAGATGGTATTCACCGTGAATGTTCCATCCGGGAAGGAAATCGACACATCGCGGGTACTTAAGTTCTGAGAGTGGTTTAATCCCAAAGTCAGGTTATAAGGCTTTCCTATCCAGGTTTTTGAAAAGGTGATGGAAGATCCGATGTTATTATTTACACGGGTATTATAATCATACACGTTGTATTTATTATAGGACGAGGTACCAAAGTTCACGGCAGCCCCGAAGTTCACACCCGGACGGGCCTTGCTGTCCATACTGTGATTCCAGGTGATCCGGAAATCTTTGGAGGTGCTGAACTCAGATTTTACCGCTGGATCGCCGAAGCGGGTATTGGCAAAACTCAGGTTGAGGCCCCCGTTGTATTTATACCGTTTGCGGTAAGTAGGGCTTCCTGTAAGGCTCCAGCTACCATAGGAGTACACGTCTCCCCGCATCGTCAGGTCAAAATTGTCGCCCAAACCTATATAGTACCCACCATTTTCAAGTCCAATCCCTTTCTGCTGGTTCACCACATACTGCGGAGGCAGAATACCCGACCGTTGTCCCTGCGTGATAGGAAAAATGGCGAAAGGTATGAACAGGGGGGTAGGAATTCCTTCAATTTCCAGGTTAGCCGGACCGGAAATAACCAGTTTATCAGGTATAACCTTTATTTTGCGGGCCCGGAAGCTGAAATGGGGAGTGTCCAGGTTACAGGTAGTATAGCCATTTTTAAAGCCGAAGATGGTATTATCCGCCGCTTTTTTGGTTTGTGCACTATGAATGTAGCCTTCTCCATACTGGGAGCGGGTATTATAGATCTTTGCTTTCTGGGAGGTAAAATTATAGCGGAGGGTATCCGATTCGAAGCTTTGGCCACCGTCATTCATCACCGGTCCGCCAAACAATTTACCAGCGGTATCTTTCGCGTTGGTCGCTTCCAGGATACCGGTTTCCTGGTCGAAATTCATTTTTTCGGCCGAAAGATCAATGGTTTTGTATTTTGTGTTGGCAGTACCGTATAAATAGAAACGTTTGTCAGGCACCATCAGGATAATAGAATCCTTCGCTTTATAATTAACTGGCGCATCCAGCGTGTCTTTTGATATCTTTGGAACAAAGAGGGTATCGACAGTCACTGTTCCGCTGGTATCCGTCCCTTTTGACAGTACATTCGTGTCCGTTGCAGCAGGAGGAATCACAGCAGGTCGTTTGATTTTGCCGGTATCTTTCCTGGTCAAAGGGGCTGTATCTGCCAAACTTTTGTTAAAAAACGATACAGCATGTGGCCTGGACCCTGCAACTGCATCTATAATAAAGGGAATGGCAATGAACATACCGGCAAAAACCAGGTATGTATGTCGAAAAAACTTTTTATAATTATTTTTGTAGCTAGCGTTCATGTGTTACGGCGGCCACAAACCTACAAGATTTTATACAATTTATTACAAATGGTAACTTGTAATGTTTGATAGACGATGTATAGAAAGGTGGTTTAAACTCGCATGGAGCATGACAATGATTAATTTAACAGATAAACTTATTTTTTTATTTTTTGTGATAAACAGCACCCATTAAAATGAGAATCATGCGCTGGAACCGATTTTGGATTTTAGGACTGGGAACACTATTCACCTGTACCTTTTTTATTCAGGCCAAAAATGATCCTGTTCCTACTAAACAGGATAAGCCTATAAGAACGATTGTTATTGATGCCGGCCACGGCGGTACAGATCCCGGCGCCAAAGGCAGCTACTCTACCGAAAAACAAGTAACCCTCGAAGTAGCACTGAAACTGGGAAAGATCCTGGAAGAAAACATGCCCGATGTAAAGGTAGTGTATACACGAAAAAGTGACCGGTTTGACGATCCCCGCGTAAAAGCCCAGATCGCCAATGACAACA
Organism: Chitinophaga sp. RAB17; assembly: GCF_052114225.1. Classification (NCBI taxonomy): domain Bacteria; kingdom Pseudomonadati; phylum Bacteroidota; class Chitinophagia; order Chitinophagales; family Chitinophagaceae; genus Chitinophaga; species Chitinophaga sp. RAB17. The sequence goes on from NZ_JBFREI010000001.1 coordinate 70,756, forward strand.
AAGGGGAACTGTTCGTCTCTATCCACTGTAACTCAACTGGTAAGATCCGTAAAGTAGTAGACTATAAAACCGTATACCGTAAAAAAGGAAGAAAGAAAATAGCCGTTAAACAACCGGTATATGCCTACTACCCCAGCAACGCCAAAGGCACGGAAACGTATATATGGGCTACCAGTAAGAACAACGCCAAAATGGAATCCCTTAAACAAAATTCCGTTATCGTACTGGATGACAACTCAGAAGAAAGCAAACAACTGCTGGGTGATGACCCCGAAACATTCATCCTGCTCAATACCCTGAGAAACTCCTATTTCGATCAAAGCCTTCGCCTCTCTACCCTTATTGAGGACGAATTTACCCGGGTAGGACGTATCAGCCGCGGAGCAAGACAACGAAATGAAAAAGGTATCTGGGTACTATCTGCCACTGCAATGCCAAGTGTACTGGTGGAACTCGGATTCATCAGCAACCCTGAAGAGGAAGATTACCTCAACTCCAGCAATGGACAACAGGAACTGGCCAACTGTATCTATAAAGCGATTAAGCGTTACCGTGATGAACTCGACAGGTTCACCAACAACCGCAATTCACAGCCAGCTACTACCAGCACCTCCTCTAAAAACAACAATACACACGCTTTCCTGAAACCTGGTAAAACCTCCAATGGCAAGCCAGGAACACCACAACAGGAAGACCGCTATTGTGTACAACTGCTGATCACAGATAAATTTTATAAACCAGGAGCTTCCATTTTCAGGAAGCTCCATGGTGATATCAACCGCCAACAGATCGTGATGAATAAAAAAAAACTAAACAAATATATGTGGGGGCGTTTCAAAACAGATCAACAAGCCTCCGGTGCCCTGCGTAAGGCCCGTAAACTGGGATTCAAAGACGCTTTTGTTACCTCCTGCTAGACTGCCCCCCTCCCCCCGATACCCCTCTATAGTTTCCCCCTTTCCTCTTTTTTATTACTAACATTTTTACACGAGCACTTCCCGTGCATGCTTTTTGATTATTTTTGCGTGAACGTATACGAATCTCATGCTCAAATTATCTAATGAAACCAAAGTTGGTATATTAACGGTGCTGGGTATAACCTTACTTGTGCTGGGCTTTAATTTACTGAAGGGAAAGAGCCTTTTTTCACATAATAAAACCATTTATGCTGTTTGTAACCAGGTAAACGGTTTACAACCGGCCAACGCCGTACAGGTAAATGGTTTGGTGGTGGGTAGTGTATCTAACCTGGAAGTAATGGATAAAGATGCCTCCAGGATCCTGGTAGCCATCACCATTACCAAAAAGATTGATATTCCCCGCAACTCTGTAGCCCGCATCAGCAGCGACCTGCTGGGCACCAAAACAGTACAGATGGAACTGGGTAACGCCAGCGAATATCTGAAAAGCGGTGATACCATCTACGCAGCTGTAGATGGCTCCATGACAGACGCACTGAAAGCACAGCTTAGCCCGCTGGTGAAAAAACTGGAAGGTACCCTCTCCAATATTGACTCTGTATTAATGTCTGTGAACGCCATCCTGGATACTACCGCAAAAGGTAACCTGCAGGATGCTATCCGCAGCCTCAATACCACCATGCGTAACTTCACGCACACCTCTGCATCCCTCAATGGTATGCTGGATCCAAACACAGGTAATATCCAGAAAACATTCAACAACCTGGCTGCAGTAACCGGTAATCTGAAAGACAATAACGCAAAAATTACCGGTATCCTCGACAATGCACAGAAAGCAACAGATGCACTGGCAAAAGGTAACATCGACAAAACTCTGGCACAATTACAGCAAACAGCCACTAACCTGAATGCCACCATTGCCAAACTGAATACCACTGATGGCACTGCCGGCATGTTGCTGAACGACAAAAAAGTGTACAACAACCTTCAGTATTCATTGGGAAATCTGAATAAGCTGCTGGAAGACCTCCGCGTCAATCCAAAACGCTACGTACACTTCTCCCTGTTTGGCAAAAAAGATAAAACGAAGCCGTTACCTTCTGATACAGCAGCGGCGCAACAATAAGAATCAATGCATCGATACATAAAATCAGGGATTTCTCTGGCCGTAATATGCCTGCTGGCATTTACGGCCAGCGCCCAGTTTCCGGATAAACCAGCTCCGAAAACAGGGTCTGTTATTGAAATTATTCATTCGGACTCACTTATCATGAACCAACATGATTCTGTTGACGTGACCCGCTTCCTTGGCCACACCATCTTTAAACAGGGCACCACCCTGTTTAATTGTGACAGCGCCGTGAAGAACAATAAAAGCAATATTATCGACGCCTATGGCAATATTCACATTAACCAGGCAGATAGTGTACACATCTACGGTAATTACCTTAACTATGATGCCAACACCCGCATCGCCCTGTTAAGAGACAATGCCCGGCTAACAGACGGTAAAGTAACCATCACCGGCCCCGAACTGCAGTATGATATGAATGCCAAAATTGGTTCCTATGTGAAAAGCGGAAGACTGGTAAACGGCAAAAGTGTACTCACCAGCGATGAAGGCTACTACTATACAGAAACCAAAGAAATGCATTTCATGCAGAATGTGTTACTGGTAGATCCCGAATACACCCTGAGTACCAGCGAACTGCTGTATAATACCAATACTAAAATAGCTACCATCATTGCCCCTACCACTATCAACAATAACGACAAGAGCACCATGTATGCTACCAGTGGTTATTATGATACAGATAAAGGCTATGGCAATTTTGGAAACCGGCCTACTATTGAAGACAGCACCGGCACCATCACCGCCGACAATATAGAAATGGACAAATTAACCGGTATGGCTTATGCCACCGGCAATATGGTGTACAAGGATACCGCCCGCAAAATGTCGCTGCTGGCCAACAAAGGTGTGGTGAATCAACGTGAGAAAACCATCCTGGCCACACAGAAACCATTGCTGATCATGGAAAAAAATAAGGATACCCTGTATATGGCCGCCGACACCCTGTTTTCAGGTGTGATCCGTCCGGACGACAGCTTATCCATTCCATCTGTAGCAGGACTGAAGCGCGTTCCGGATGGTCCCACCAAAAACCTGCGGGCACTCAATACCATACGACCGCCGGAGAGATTCACCGCCACTATTTCACCCATCACCAAAGGAGACTCTATTGCCCGAAAACAACAGGATAGTATAGCCGGCAACGTTATGATGTTCATGGCAGACAGCGCCCTGGCTAAAACCAGGCAAAAACTCGATACCTCCCTGGTGAAAAATGTGAAAATAGCTGCCATCCCCACTGTAGTAATGCAGGATTCCCTCCCGGGCATCAAACATCATGCAGACAGCATGGCACTGCAAGCGCCTAAAGACACCGCAGAACAACGTTATATACTGGCCTATCATCACGTAAGGGTGTTTTCGGATTCCCTGCAGGCAGTGGCAGACAGCGTATTCTATTCTTCCAAAGATTCTATCTTCCGCTTCTACCGCAACCCGGTGATCTGGTCAAACAATACCACACAACTCAGTGGCGACACCATTCTGATGTTTACAAAGAACCAGACCGCTGATAAAATGCTGCTGAAAAATAATGGCTTTATTATCAATGAAGCCGGACCAGGCATGTTTAACCAGATCAAAGGTAACCTCATCACCGGCTACGTAGCAGGTGAAACCCTCGACTGGATGCACGTGGAAGGAAATGCGGAAACAATTAATTATATCAAAGATCAGGGTGGCGCTTATATGAGCGTTAACAAAGCACAATGCGCCATTATCAATATCTTTTTCAAAAAAGGAGAAGTAGATAAAGTAGTGCTGATCAAAGATCCTGAAGGAGTGGTTTATCCGTTTACACAACGCCCTAAAGACCAGCTACAACTGGAAAATTTCAAATGGGACATCAAACGGCAGCCGAAAAGTAAGTACGAGTTAATGCAATAAAAAGAATTACCAATTACCAATTACGAATTACGGGACTAACAGGTAGATAAACGCTATCAGTTACTCTCCCCACTAATCCGTAATTCGTAATTGGTAATTCGTAATTCTTCTTCTAATGATTCAGAACTCTATTAACATTATCCGGAAAACACTGATTTCTCCTATCCACCAATTTCTGAAAGATAGCCGTGCGGTAGGTATTGTACTCATCGTATGCACACTCCTGTCTATGATACTGGCCAATTCAGCGGTTCAAACGGATTATGTAGGATTCTGGAATACCCTGTTCGATCCGGCCGGCGGACATCATTATCAATACCGGGCTTTGCACCTTCCCAACTCCTACCTGTTATGGATAAACGATGGCATGATGGTGTTGTTCTTTTTTCTGGTAGGCATGGAAATAAAACGGGAACTGACTGTAGGAGAACTTTCCTCCGTCAGAAAATCTATCTTACCCGTGCTGGCAGCCGTTGGCGGCATGCTGTTTCCCGCACTCATCTTCGCCCTCTTTAATAAAAACACACCATATGCTCATGGCTGGGGCATCCCCATGGCCACTGACATTGCTTTCTCCCTGGGCATTTTATCCTTACTGGGCAAAAGGGTACCGGTAGGTTTAAAAATATTCCTGATGGCCCTGGCCATCATCGATGATCTGGGGGCAATATTAACCATTGCGGTATTTTATACCCCACATCTGGATGTAAAATACCTGCTGATTGGCGGCGCGGTATTATTAATACCCTTGTTACTGAATTATTTTAAAGTACAACGACTCATATTCTATTATATCCCCGGGCTGGTATTATGGTACTGCCTTTTTAATTCCGGTGTACATGCCACTATTGCAGGTGTGCTGCTGGCATTCTGCATTCCACAGGACCGGATTGCCCACCTGGTGCATAGTTTACACGATCCGGTAAATTTTGTCATCATGCCCGTTTTTGCATTGGCCAATACTGCCATACAGTTGCCTTCGGATATTGCCGGCGCACTGCACAATAATATCAGTTATGGCATTATAGCCGGACTGGTACTTGGTAAGCCATTGGGAATCTTTACACTTTCTTTTCTCGCAGTAAAATTAAAACTGGCGGCACTTCCTTCAAAGGCAGGCTGGCTACAGCTGATAGGCGTTGGGCTTATTGCCGGGATAGGATTTACCATGTCTATATTTATTTCTTCATTAGCTTATCAAGAGCGGGAATTGCAGATCATTGCCATCATTTCTGTCATAGCCGCCTCCCTGCTGGCTGGTATTGCAGGATTTATTTTTCTTCGCTTACTAAAGCCGGTTGGCATTGTTATTGCAAAGCAACCGTGATTTAAATTTCGTCGTGCATATATACTTTAGAGAAAAAGCCAACGTTTCTTAACGTGTATTTTTAAGTTTCAATTCAAACAACACATCTATGAAAAAAGTCGTGTTATTTTTCAGTCTGATCGCTATGCTCGCAATTCAGGCCAACGCGCAGAAAAAAAAGAGTTACAAGAACAGCGATCCGTCCAACTACAGCACTGCGCTGGGCGTACGTTTAAACCCATGGATAGTGGGCTTTACCATCAAGCATTTTATCCAGGGCCCTCATGCTATTGAAGGACTGGTAACCACCAATCACTCTCACAGAAATAACCTTACTATTACCGGATTATATGAATACAACTGGAATATAGGTTTACCTGAACTGAACATGTATGTAGGCGGTGGTGCACATCTGGGCTTCTACGACCGTCGGGATTATGACTGGAGTCGTTATGAAGACCACCACTATAAAAATGGCACTTACGTATCTCCAGGTCTGGACGGTATCATTGGTGTTGAATATACTTTCAAAAAAATTCCTTTAAATATCAGTGCCGATCTGAAACCTTACGTACAGTTTGTTGGACCCACCAACTATATGGGTGAGGAGATTGGCGGTGTGTCTGCCAGGTATACTTTTTAAGCCGGGCGACCACTTCATTTACAAACGGATCATGAGGCAAGCATGGTCCGTTTTTTTATGTTCCTTATTTTGAAGTATTTTTAATGTTCAACTATCGGACATGAAAATCTTCACAGCAGCACAAATCAGGGAGGCAGATGCTTTCACGATAGCTCACGAACCCATCAGCAGCCCCAGCCTGATGGAAAGAGCTGCGGGCAAATGTGCTGCATGGCTGGAAGATCATTATTCCCCCCGACATCCCATTTATATTTTTTGCGGAAAAGGAAATAATGGAGGAGATGGATTGGTCATCGCCCATTTACTGCTCGATCATGGCTACACGGTTAGTGCCGGCATATTGCAACATAGCAGCAAAGCCAGTGCAGATCAGCAACTCAAGCTACAGGCCTTGCAGGAACATTATCCCTCGGTCACCTATGAAATTGGAGATGTATCTGACTTTCCTGTTTTACCAGCCAATGCTGTAATTATAGACGCCATTTTTGGTACAGGCATGAGCCGGCCAATAGAAGGATGGGTAGCCGGCGTGGTACATCACCTCAATGACCAGCGACAAAAGCACACTATTATATCAATAGACATGCCTTCCGGCCTGATAGCAGATGACAGCAACCGGCATGCCGCCGTGGTACGTGCACATTATACCCTTAGTTTTGAATTTTACAAACTGGCTTTCCTGCTACCTGAAAATGCCCCTTATGCAGGCGAGGTACATATTTTACCCATTGGCCTTCATCCGGATTATATAACGCAAACGCCTGCACGGTATCATCTGTCTGATAAAGAAATCATGCGGACTATTTACCGTCCCCGTGACCCATTTGCCCATAAAGGCACCTATGGTCATGCGTTGCTGATTGCCGGCAGCTATGGTAAAATGGGTGCAGCGGTATTAAGTGCCAAAGCCTGTTTACGCGCGGGTGTGGGGCTGCTATCCTGCCACATACCCCAATGTGGTTATGATATTATGCAAATCAGTGAGCCATGCGCCATGTGTATTACAGATGAAGATGCCCACTACAACACGAACTTTCATCCCGATATTAACACCGCGTCCTATAAAACAATCGGTATTGGCCCGGGCCTGGATACACAACCGGGTACCGCTAAATCGCTGGAGCTGTTGTTGGATAGCTGGCAACGCCCCATGGTCATTGATGCGGATGCTCTCAATCTACTTTCCGTATATCCATACCTGTTATATAAGGTACCCGCGGGTTCTATACTCACACCGCATCCAAAAGAATTTGAACGACTTTTCGGCACCTGTGAAAACGATACCGTGCGACTGGAATTATTATCAAAGCAGGCCGTAAGTCTGCAGATTTATATTATATTGAAAGGCCGGTATACCGCCATTGCCTGTCCTGATGGCGCTGTATATTTTAATAACACCGGCAATCCCGGTATGGCTACCGGCGGCAGCGGAGATGTACTAACGGGTATATTAACCGGTCTGCTGGCCCAGGATTATTCCCCCAAAGCGGCGGCGCTGCTGGGTGTATGGCTACACGGCTATGCAGGAGATCTGGCCGCTGCCCATCTTTCGCAGGAAGCAATGACAGCGGCCGATATCATCAGTTGGCTGGGTAAAGCATTCCAGGAAGGTATCTGACAATGCATGTTATTTTTTTTTGCCCGAAACACTTACTGATGGGGCATGTGTGCAATAATTTTATTTATTACGTACACAATTAATAATTTATGTTTTATATTCATTTGAATATTTTTTTTGGAATCCTGTTTTTATTCATTATTAAACTTTTTTGTCAACCACGTATTTATAAATTTCGCTTACATGAATATAGTTTACCTCGTACCATGTTTTGGATTATTGGCTTTGTTATATACGGCCGTCAAGAGTTCCTGGGTTACCAAACAGGATGCCGGCAACGACAAGATGAAAGAGATAGCTCAGCACATTGCTGAAGGCGCTATGGCATTTCTTAAAGCTGAGTATAAAGTCCTTATTTACTTTGTAATTATTGCCGCCTTGCTGTTAGGTTATATGGGGGCAACACATGAAAATTCCCATTGGTCTATTGCATTGGCCTTTGTGATAGGTGCTGTATTTTCCGCAACCGCAGGTTTTATAGGCATGAAAATCGCCACCAAAGCCAATGTACGCACTGCACACGCCGCACGTACCAGTCTCGCGAAAGCGCTGCAGGTATCTTTCACCGGCGGTTCTGTTATGGGGATGGGTGTTGCCGGTCTCGCGGTACTTGGACTCGGATCTTTGTTCATTATATTGAAATCATATTTCGGGGCGGAAGCCAATACAGCGGAGATGATTAAGACCATTGAGGTACTCACTGGTTTTTCATTGGGTGCTGAAAGTATTGCGTTATTTGCCCGTGTGGGTGGTGGTATTTATACCAAGGCCGCCGATGTGGGTGCTGACCTGGTAGGTAAAGTAGAAGCTGGTATTCCGGAAGATGATCCCCGTAATCCCGCCACCATTGCGGATAACGTAGGAGACAACGTAGGTGACGTTGCCGGTATGGGCGCCGATTTGTTCGGTTCCTATGTAGCTACTGTATTAGCCACCATGGTACTGGGCTCTGAAACCATATCACACGATACTTTCGGAGGCATTGCACCCATTCTGCTACCAATGATCATTGCAGGTGCAGGTATCATCTTTTCCATGATCGGAACTTTATTTGTAAGAATAAGCGATACCGCAGGTTTAAGCACTGCTGTGGTACAAAAAGCGCTGAACATGGGTAACTGGGGTTCCATTATTTTAACCGCTGTTGTTTCCTTCTTCCTGGTAAACTGGATACTGCCGGATAGTACCATGGTTTTACGTGGCCATGAATTTACCCGCGGACAGGTATTTGGTGCGATCATGGTGGGCCTGGCCGTAGGTACCCTGATCAGTATTATTACAGAATATTACACCGCTATGGGCAAACGCCCGGTGAAATCCATTATCCGTCAGTCAGCCACCGGTGCTGCTACCAATATCATTGGTGGTTTATCTGTAGGGATGGAATCTACTACCTTACCTATACTGGTACTGGCAGCGGGTATTGCAGGTTCATTCCACCTGGCAGGATTATACGGAGTAGCAATTGCCGCTGCCGGTATGATGGCTACTACTGCTATGCAGCTGGCGATTGATGCCTTTGGCCCTATCGCCGATAATGCCGGTGGTATTGCCGAAATGAGCGAACTGCCTAAAGAAGTAAGAGAAAAAACCGATATCCTCGATGCGGTGGGTAACACTACTGCTGCTACCGGTAAAGGTTTTGCCATTGCTTCTGCTGCGCTAACTGCACTGGCACTCTTTGCGGCCTTTGTTGGTGTAGCAGGTATTCAGGGCATCGATATTTATAAAGCCAATGTACTCGCCGGCTTATTTGTAGGCGGTATGATTCCATTTATATTTTCCTCTCTCGCCATTGCGGCAGTAGGCCGTGCTGCCATGGCCATGGTAGAAGAAGTTCGCCGTCAGTTCCGCGAAATACCAGGCATTATGGAAGGTACCGGTAAACCGGAATACGACAAATGTGTGGCCATCTCTACCCAGGCATCTATCCGTGAAATGATGCTGCCTGGCGCTATTGCCCTGATCTCTCCTTTACTGGTAGGCTTTATCGCCGGTCCGGAAGTACTGGGCGGGTTCCTGGCAGGAGCCACTGTAACGGGTGTATTAATGGGTATCTTCCAGAACAATGCCGGTGGCGCCTGGGATAACGCAAAAAAATCGTTCGAAAAAGGCGTGGAAATTAATGGCGAAACCTACTATAAAAAGTCAGAGCCGCATAAAGCATCTGTAACCGGTGATACTGTTGGTGATCCGTTTAAAGATACTTCCGGTCCTTCTATGAACATCCTCATCAAGCTGATGTCTATCGTATCATTGGTGATTGCGCCTACTCTGGCGGAAATGTTCCATACTAAGCAACCACCGATGCCACCTACTGCTAAAACAGAAATCGTACAGCCAGCGGCCAAAACCGTTAGCAGCAAGGCAACCGCCTATCTCCTCGAAAAAAAGTAATACCATATTATAAAACAAAAAATCCCGTCAGGTTTGTTCCCTGACGGGATTTTTTGTTTTAAGGCATCGTCAATAACAGCTAAGCACAGGTTTAGCCCCTTGCGGGCAACTGTCTCCCCTACAGCAACTATCTATTTCTCCCCTTCTGCAACAAAAAAATATAATTCCTTTTGGTGTTTAAAATAACTTTCCTACATTTGTACTGTAATTAAAATTATTACAGATTAATCATCTGTATTTTTTTTACTTCAAAACTGTAATAAACATTATAACAATTAAAACAATCAGCACGGGCAGGCTGTATTATTATTAATTACCATAAAAAACTAAAAAATGAAAGTAGCTATCATCGGAGCATCAGGATTTATAGGATCAGCCATTCTAAACGAAGCACTCAACAGAGGTCACGAGGTGACCGCTATTGTTCGTAACCCGGAAAAGATAACTGTTCAGAACCCTCATCTGACGGTAAAAAAAGGGGATGTGACCAATGAAGCAGAAGTGGCGGCGCTGCTAGCGGGCAATGAAGCAGTAGTCAGCTCCTACAGTGCTCACGATAAAGTTACCTACCTCAAAGCTATACACGCCATTATTAATGGTACCAAAAAAGCAGGTATTAAAAGACTGATTGCTGTGAGTGGTGCCGGTAGCCTGGAAATTGCTCCTGGCGTACAGTTGCTGGATACCCCGGAATTTCCGGCAGAATGGAAAGAAGGCGCTTCCGCTACCCGTGACGCTTTTCACGTCATTAAAGCAACCGATGATCTGGACTGGACCGTGTTAAGCCCGGCTATGATGATCCAACCCGGCGAACGTACCGGCAAATTCCGTTTGGGTAAAGATCAGGTAGTATTTAATGATAAAGGAGAGAGCAAAATCTCTACAGCAGATTATGCTATCGCGTTAATTGATGAACTGGAACAGCCTAAACATATTAAACAACGTTTCACGCTGGCCTATTAATAATATAACTTATTGTACGTACAGGATTAGCAACAAGGCTAGTCCTGTACTTTTTTAATTTCTCATTTTTCCCGGACTCGTACCAAATTTCTTACGGAATGCCGTACTGAAGTGTTGTGGAGATGAATACCCCGCCTCTTCCGCAATCATGGCCATGCTTTGATGTCCACTCAAAATCATCTCCCGCGCCAGTTCCAGCCGGTGATCATTCAGGAAACCAAATACCGTATTATCAAAAACAGCTTTGAAACCGGACTTCAGCTTAAACTCATTCAATCCTGCTTTCCTTGACAACTGCTCCAGACTCAACGGCTGTTGTACATGCTGTAGCAACAGGTCACGGGCAAAATATAATTTCTCCACATCACTGGCGGAGATCTTATGTTTTGCAGGGGCAGCAGAAAGATGGTCTGTTTCCATCTGATCACACTGTAAAGCCAGCAGCTCTATGGCTTTTGACTGCAGGAAAAGTTTTTTAAGACCTCCCTGGAACTTGCACTGACGTACTTCTTCGATCACCATCCGCATACGGGGCGTAATACGGGGGTTAAACTTTGTTGCCAGTGCCGCTGTACGGTTTCCTGCCACATTATCAGCCAGATCGCCCAGTACCTTACCGTTGTTTTCCGCCAGTTCGAGGAAACGACCAGGCATAAAATTCAATCCAAAAAACTGGATATCCCGCTGTTTCTTTACTCCTGCGGTCTCTGACTCGTAAGGATTGAACAGGAGATTATGCTCCAGGGTACTGAATTTAAAATGGTCGCTCACCCCTTCCAGGGAAGTACTGACGTCTCCCTGCTCCATAAACATCATAAATACCCTGGGTTCCTGAAAGTCTGTGTGGATATGAATATTTTCATACACATCAGCCTTGCAACAGGCGATACTGATACCATCAAAGCAATACTCCCGGAAACTGGCCTCCCCAAAATCATGTTTCATTTCCTGGGTTTCCTCAATAATAGCCCGGGACCGGATTTTCTGATAGTCAAAAGGTGTGTCCTCCGTCAGCAGTACATGGTTGGCATCATTTGTAATAACTATGCCCATAAAAAATCCGTTTCGTATAAGTATTAATCCGTTTCGTGTAACAGTTATATGGGATAACAGGAGCAAATTTGCATAAAAATATTCCGAATACTAAATTAATTACGCCATGATGGGAATATTCCGTACCAATATTACAACTGTTAAGGATAGAAACAATGTCATAAACGCAATTTCCGCACAATTTACCGTGAACGCCTGTAGTGTAGATCTGGAAGACTGTGACAAAGTATTACGTGTTGTTAGCCCTCAATCGTTAGCTGAACAAACAATCATAGAATTTGTCACCCGGCTCGGGTTCAACTGTGATATTCTGGATTAAATAAATATACTGCACAACATATAAAGCTACCTAAGCGAAGAAATAACAACGGTTTAGCCTGTTATTCCTTCGCTCAGGTAGCTTTATTCCATTTATAAAAAAAATAATTTATTCGCGTAGGGGTATAATATTTTTGCCACGTCTTATATGCACATGCTCGAAAAAGGCAATGGAAATTATAATAAAACGGACTTAATTTTTATGAAAACTAAGGCAACCATGTTGCTGTCACTGCTCCTTCTCCTCTTAGCAGGACAAACAACAACCGCACAGCAGCAACGATATACCGTAAGCGGCTATGTAAAAGACAAACAAAACGGAGAAAGCCTGGTGGGTATCTCTATTGGAAAAACCGGCACCTCCGTTGGTACCGTGAGCAACCAATACGGATTTTACTCCCTCACGCTTCCGGCAGGCGAACACGAACTGCAGTTTTCTTATATGGGCTACGGAACTTATAAAACAACTGTCAACCTAAAAAAGAATGCAACTGTAGACGTCAGCCTGGAAGCTACCAGCAGCCAGCTGAATGTTGTAACGGTAAACGGTCAGAAACAGGAAAGGACCGTAAATACCCTCAATACCAGTATCAATAAACTGGATATAGCCCAGATGAAAAAAATGCCCACCTTCATGGGTGAAGTAGACGTACTGCGTGCTATTCAGACCCTCCCCGGTGTAAATACCGTAGGTGAAGGTGCTTCCGGCTTTAATGTCCGTGGTGGTAACAGCGATGAAAACCTCATCCTCCTGGATGAAGCTCCCGTATACAACTCCACCCACATGCTCGGCTTCTTTTCTGTGTTCAATCCGGACGCTGTAAAAAGCCTCAACCTGATTAAAGGTGGATTCCCCGCTGAATATGGTGGACGTACCTCTTCTGTATTGGATATACGTATGAAAGATGGTAACAACCAAAACTTCGCCGTAAATGGTGGTATCGGTAATATTTTCAGTCGCCTGTCTGTAGAAGGACCGCTGGTAAAAGATAAAGCCTCTTTCATTGTGGCTGCCAGAAGATCCTATATAGACCTGCTGATGAAGCCTTTTGTAAAGGGAGATATGAAAGATACCAAACTCAATTTCTACGACATCACTGCCAAGGCCAATTACAAATTCAATAAAAACAACTCCCTCTTCGTAAGTGGCTACTTCGGAAGGGATGTATTCGGATTCGGAAAAGACGTGAACATGAACTGGGGGAACAGTACTGCTACTGTTCGCTGGAACCACGTTTTCACCAACCGCCTGTTCCTGAACCTGACTACTTATTATAGTAAATACGATTACAGTCTAGCCTTCAGCAACGACTCCAAGAAAAAGACCAATGAAGAATCCCAGGCCTACGACTGGACTTCCAATATCATTAACTACGGCTTAAAACCATCTTTCACTTATTATATCAACTCTTCCAACAGCCTCCATTTTGGTGTACAGGGTATCTACTATACCTTCAAACCAGGAACTGGTACCAGCACGAATGGTGATATCAAACATGTGAAAGAACTATATGACCAACATGCACTCGAGTCTGCAGTGTATATTGATCATGAGTACAAGCCCTCTAAAAAATTCGGTATCCAGTACGGCGGCCGCCTTTCTGCTTATCAGTTTCTTGGCAAAAGCACCGCTTACTTCTATGCTGACACCACCCCTGGTATCCGCAAAAGGCTGACCGGTATGAAAGACTATAGTGACAATGATGTGATTAAAAGTTATTACTACTTTGAACCCAGAATCAGCGCCCGCTATGCTTTTACAGACGAACATGCGGTGAAAATAGCTTACAGCAGAACTACGCAGTTCATGCACCAGTTGTCTAATACTGCTTCTCCTACCCCACTGGATATCTGGACCCCCAGCACCAACAACATCAAGCCAATGGTGTCGGATCAGTATACAGCAGGATATTTCTATAATGCTCCTAACGACGCTTATGAATTATCTGCTGAAGTATTTTATAAAACAACTGATAACCAGGTGGATTATATAGATAATGCCAACCTGCAGCTCAACCCGTTAATCGAAGCAGATTTGCTGCCTTCACAGGGACGCGCTTACGGATTGGAATTGTATGTTAAAAAAGATATCGGCAAAACTACCGGCTGGGTAAGTTACACCCTGTCACGTACAGAAAGAAAAACACCAGGTATCAGTATGAATGAGTGGTTCCTGAACCGCTACGATCGTACCCACAACCTGAACCTTGTATTAACACATACCTTCACGAAACGTACTTCGCTGTCTGCCAACTGGGTATTTGCATCCGGCACACCAGGTACTTTCGCGGATAACAGACTGGAGTTCCAGGATTGGGACATCCCTTATAACAGTACCGAAAAGCGTAATAACTATCGTTTACCTGCTTATCATCGCCTGGATCTGTCTATGACCCTGAAAGGCAAACAACTCAAACGCTGGAAGGGAGAATGGGTATTTTCGCTGTACAACGTATATGGCCGCAGAAATGCCTACACCATCTACTTTAAACAGAATGAAGATGATCCAACCCAACGTGAAGCCACCCGCCTGTCTATCATAGGTTCTATTATCCCGGGTATCACGTACAACTTTAAGTTCTAATTGTCCAAAACTCAAGATCAGATGAAAAAATCATTCTTTCTCATATTATTTGCTGCCATTGCGGGTTTAACCGCCTGCGAAGACAAGGTAGACCTGAACATTGCGAAAGGCACCTCTTTTCCCGTGCTGGATGCATGGATTACCAACGAGCCCGGATTGCAGAAAATAAAGTTCACCATGTCCGTACCATATACGGATAACAACCCGGCTCCCATCATTGATGATGCCCAGATCACTTTATATGACCTGACTACCGGTGCTACCTATCCGTTTTTGTTTAAAGACAAAATGTATAGCTACGATGCAACTGCTAAGCCGATTGGTGTAATAGGACATGCGTACAAACTCCGGATTTTATACAAAGGAGAAACCTTCGAAGCATTAGACAGTATCAAAAGGGTACCCCGCATTGATTCTATCTCTTATGAATTCAAAACAAAAGAAGAATCGATTAGTAATAAAGAAGGTTACTATGCCAGGTTTTATGCCCGGGATCTCAAGGATACCGTAGATTATTACTGGATCCGTTCTTATCGCAATGATACCATCAAACGTTTAGAAGATAACTTCTCAATAGATGGCTCTTATGATGCCGGTGTTTCCGATGGAGATCCGTTTATTTTACCAATAGAAGAAGGAATTACCAACTACAGTAAACCCTTCCTGACAGGTGAAAAGGTGATTGTAAAATTGATGTCAGTAACCTACCCTGCTCATGATTTCCTGACCCAGGTAGATGCCCAGGTAAATGCTGGTGGGTTATTTGCCAAAGTGCTGGAAAACGTGAAGAGTAATATAAAGAATACTACCCCGAAAGGACAAATAAGGATATTAGGCTGGTTCGGCACTTCTGCGGTCAGCAGGGCGGAACGAAGCTTTAGTAAGTAAGTTTTAGGTATAGTTTTAGTGAAAATGCAGCGGAAATTTCCGCTGCATTTTTTTATTAAGCCGGTTCCATCCAATGGCCCCAAAAATTCGTTAACTTCAGTAGCAGAAAGTTACAACGATATGCCTCCCGACCTGATTACATATGCCATTCCCGGATTTGTGCTGCTCTTATTGCTGGAGATCATCTTCACCACTATCGATAAGAAGAATATGTATGAGCCCAAAGATGCCCTCAGCAGTATTGCCATGGGGTTGGGCAATGTATTCATCGGTATTTTTACCAAAGCCGTCATTTTCGGGATTTATCTTTTCCTTTACCAGTTCCGGCTGTTTACATTGGGCTTTACCTGGTGGGCATGGGTTTTATGTTTTTTTGCAGATGACTTCAGTTACTACTGGTTTCATCGCAGCAGTCATACCATCCGGTTTTTCTGGGCTTCTCATGTCATCCATCATTCCTCTGAAAAATATAACCTGGCTACAGCCCTGCGGCAAAACTGGACCGGTAACTTAACCGGCACATTTACATTCTGGCTCTGGATGCCTTTACTGGGATTTCATCCGGTGATGGTGATGAGCATGCAGGCCATCAGCCTGATTTACCAGTTCTGGATCCATACGGAAGTCATCAACAAATTGCCGGCGCCCATAGAATACATTTTCAATACGCCTTCGCATCACCGGGTACATCATGGTTCTGACCTGGATTACCTGGACCGCAACCACGCGGGTATACTAATCATTTGGGATCGCATGTTTGGAACTTTCACACCCGAAAAACAACGACCGGTATATGGTCTTACTAAAAATATCCATAGCTACAATCCTTTCCGTATAGCTACCCACGAATGGGTAGATATATGGCAGGACGTGCGGCATTCCCATTCCCTTCGGGAGGCATGGCATTACATTTTTGATGCACCGGGCTGGAGTGCGGATGGCAGCAGGAAAACGACCAGGCAGCTGCGGCGGGAGCAAAATGGCATCTGAAAGAAAATAATCCTTTAAATTATTTGGCATTTACGAAAACTATCGTACATTCGTTTACGAAGATATTCGTACAACAATAATCATCATTAATACACATTGTTTTGAAACAGATCCGGCCTACAGAAAGTGAATTGGAAATTTTAGGTGTACTCTGGGAAAAGGGCCCCAGCACCGTTCGTGAGGTACATGATATTTTATCTCAAACGAAAGATGCCGGTTATACCACTACACTTAAGCTAATGCAGATCATGCATGAGAAAGCGCTGTTGCAACGCGATACCAGCAGCAAAACCCATGTGTATACCGCCGCCATTTCACAGCAAAAAACACAGGAACAATTACTCAATAAAATGATAGACACGGTTTTTGGTGGTTCAGCTTCTCAGCTGGTCATGCAGGCCCTTGGTCATCATCAGTCATCAGACGAGGAATTGGAAAAGATCCGTGAGTATTTGTCAGCAATAGAAAAACAACAAAAGAACAACAGGTAAATCTGGTACCATGAACTTATTACCTATTACGGGCGACTTTGTACGCGCCCTGGGATGGACGATCCTTCATTCCATGTGGCAGGCATTCTTTATCTATGCCTGTTTACGGATAGTATTAAAACTTTGGCCGCTGGCTGGTGCGAGGATCAGATATAACTTATCACTCTTATCACTCTCCGGCATTTTTACCTGGTTTCTCGCTACGTTGTATATGCATGTACAGCGGCTGCAGGAAGCAAGAGAAACGATTATTCAAATTCACGGTAATATTTCGCTGCAGGGTCCTGTACCCATGCAGGCGGTATATCCCAGCCAGGATCCGTTAATATGGCTGTTTCCCAATCTGGAGTTATGTTTTCCACTGCTGGTAACGCTTTACATAGCGGGCATGACAGGCATGACCATTAAACTGTTCTCCGATCTGTTTCAGCTTCACCAGATCCGCACTACCAGGATAGAGCCTATGGGCGCCGCATGGGATAAGCACCTGGATAAGCTGGCGGCCCGACTGCAAATTCCCCGCAAGGTGAAACTGTTGATCTCCAGACATGTACAGGTACCTGTTATGTTAGGCTTTTTAAAACCACTCATCCTGTTGCCGGTGGCGATGGTCAACAACCTTACTGAAGAACAGCTGGAAGCCGTGTTACTACACGAACTGGCGCATATCAAACGCAATGATTATCTGTTGAATATCTTCCAATCAATTGTTGAAACAATTCTTTTCTTTAATCCTTTTGTATGGCTGATTTCCAAAACCATCCGTATAGAAAGAGAACACTGCTGCGATGACCTGGTAATAGCGAATACCGTACAACCGCTGCAATATGCGCATGCACTGGTTGCGCTGGAACAATACCGGTTGACCGCCAACCGGCTTACCATGGCTGCTGCAGATAGTAAACAACATCTGTTTCACCGCATTAAACGCATCATGGAAATGAAAACAAAACATCTTAATTATAGTCAGAAATTTTTAGCAGTATTAATTATTGCCACCGGCCTGGTATCCATCGCTTGGTTAAACCCTGCCAAAGGAAAGAGCAATGAAACTGAACAAAAGAAAATAGCAGAAAAGCAGCATATCGATTCCGTACCACGCAAAAATGTTACTACGGCCATAGATTATGTTGTGGACCCATCCAGTGCCGGAACCGATCGTTTCAAACAGCAGTTGGATAGTGTGATCATCGATACTGCAGATCCCGCCATTCCAGTACCGCGCACACCTGCAAAACCGGATATCATGCCGGCAGCAGCTCCTGTAGCTGCCCCTAATCCGGCTCCGATGAAACCATTGGCACCCATAGCTCCTTTAAACGGAGAATTGTCTGCCGACTTCACGCCGATAGCACCACAGACCTACAGTTATAACTATAGTTTCCATAAAATCGGAGACAGCACACCCATTGTGGTCTCTTCAAAAGTAAATGTCAATACAAACACCAACGTCCACACAGACGTGTATAGCCCCAATGATGTGCAGGTTGACAAAGAAGAGATCCGCAAACAGATCCGGGAAGCACAACGCAGTGTTCAACAGGCCATGAAGCAGTTGAAAGAAGTGGATATGAAGAAAGTACAGGCGGAAATCCAGGCAGCTACTAAAAATATCGACTGGCAGAGTCTATCTGCCGAAACCCGCAAAGCACAGGCAGAAAGCGTGGCCGCCCTTAAAAATATTGACTGGAACCAGATCAATAAAGCCCAGGCTGAAGCAGCGGCTGCACTGAAAAATATTGACTTCGCTTCCATCAGTAAAAATCTGACCCAGGCTTATACCAGTCTGAATGTAAGTGACCAGGTGCGGAAAGAACTGGACGAAGCCCGCAAAATGGCTGGCAACGCGCAGGAATACACGTCTAATCAATTGGAGGAAGTACGCAGACATAGAGCGGAAGCCCTGGCAGATGCTGCCAGAACAAGACGGGAAGCCGGAAAAACAAGGGAAGAAAATGGCCGGTCAAGAGACGATGGTAAAAAAGAAGCCGCTGAACAAGAGCATGCAGCAGAACAAGCCAGGAAAGTAGCCGCTGAACAAAGGGATGTTGTAGAAAAAGCCCGGAAGACAGCCGCCGAACAAAGAGATGTTGCAGACAAAGCCCGGAAGACAGCCGCCGAACAAAGAGATGTTGCAGACAAAGCCCGGAAAATAGCGAATGAACAACGGGTAGTCGCTGACAGTTACCGGGAAATGCTCCGCAGAATGGAGGCCGACAACCTGCTGGATACAAAGAAGGATTACAACGTGGAAAAAAATGATAAAGGCTTATTTATCAATGGTGTAAAGCAATCCGATAAGGTAGCTAATAAATACAGCAAATACCTGAAAGCAAAACGTGTAAATATAAAAGGATCTTCAAACACTTATAATACCGATATAGAAAACTAATTACTGCCATTCTATTGCAGATTGCATCCGTACCATTACCGTTCATACGGTAATGGTATTTTTTATTATAGCGGTTCACTTATCTTTAGGTTAATTATTTAACAACATAGTATATGAAAGCATTTTGTATTACACTTGCCATGTTTACCGCCATCATGGCGAATGCACAGGAAAAAAGCGTAGTAATCAACAACCTGGTAAATGGAAAAATCAACGCAACTACCCCGGTAAAAAATCAGGGAATGACCGGTACCTGTTGGTCATTTTCATCTACTTCTATGGTAGAATCGGAATGTTTGCGTAAAGGACTGCCAGAGCTGGATCTCTCTGAAATGTTTACTGCCCGTAATGTTTATATAGAAAAAGCAAAAAACTACGTACGGCGGCAGGGCTTTGCCCGTTTTGACGAAGGCGGTCTGGCACACGATGTCATCCAATCTATTGCTGCCTACGGCATAGAACCTGAAAGTGTGTACAGTGGGCTGAAAGGCAACGCCACTACGCACAACCACGGAGAGATGGTGGTAGCCATGAAGAAATACCTGGATAGCATCATTAAGGTTTCACCGGTACCTGATAACTGGGTGACACAATTTACCGGCATTCTGGACAATTACATGGGACAGCCACCTGCTTCATTTGAGTACAATGGCAAAACCTATACGCCACAAACGTTTGCGAAAGAAGTAGTGAAATTCAATGCGGATGATTATGTATTTCTCACCTCCTTTACGCATCATCCTTTCTACAAATCTTTCATCATAGAAGTACCGGATAATTTCTCTAACGGCGCCTACTACAATGTGCCATTAAAGGAACTCACCGGTATCACGGAAACTGCACTGCAAAAAGGTTATACGGTATTGTGGGATGCAGATGTGAGCAACAGAGGATTCGCTTCCAGCAAAGGCTTTGCTTTATTACCTGAACCAGGTGCTTCGCCGAAGAAAGATAGTATCGATCCGGATATGGCAGAACCTTCCTACACACAGGACTCACGTCAACAGCTATACGAAGAATTGATTACGCAGGATGATCACCTGATGCATATTACAGGGATTGAGAAAACACCCAAGGGTAAAACCTTCTTCCTGGTAAAGAATTCATGGGGAACCAATTCCAGCCCATTTGGTGGTTACGTAAATGTTTCAGAGGCTTATTTTGCCGTGAATACAATTACAATAGTGGTACCTAAAGCTGCATTGGATAAGTCTTTACAGAAGAAGTATAGTATTAATTAATACTTATTACAGCGCATACTTTGCGGTATTATCACTCATGCCACATCCGTGTTGCCTGGGGTTATAGTTACCTTTAAGTGTTTTATAGTAAACGCTTATTACACGTGATGAATGCCTAGTGTTTTACCGAAAAAAAGTTATTATATCACCGATGAAAGTGCAACGTTTCATAGCAGGCACCTACTATATCACATGACGAAAGCGCAAAGAAATTTATACGGTCGTATTCAGTTGCATTGCCCCGTTAAATTTCTTTGCGCCTGTTGTCAACAGGTCACGGTTAACTTTTTCTCTGCGATTGATTGACATAGGTATCTGAACACCCGCTGTAAACCGGACCAGGGATTTATGAATAAAGGATAGTAAAGCCTTTAATATGTTGTACGTCGCCAGTTGTAATTTCCAGCTCTTTTACTGCTGCCATGGCAGGTCCTGATTTGCACCAGTCAATAAAATCTTCCATTGCCTGTTCTTCTGCTTCTGCCAGGATCCATACGTTTCCATCCAGCAGATTTTTTACTTGTCCCTGTACATTCATTGAATCGGCTACGCGTTTTGCATTAGCCCTGAATCCTACTCCCTGCACACGGCCTTTCACAATAATTTCCTTGTGTACAATTGTCTTAGTTGCCATAAATTTTATTCGATTAACGCGGTAATTGCCCAATTCCTGACTGCATGTTATACAAATGGAGAAGGACACTCTCAAAAAACATTCTAAATTTCCGCTAAGATACAAACAACTAAAAACTTATTACAAAAGGGAATGAATAGAACAAAGACGAGGAAAGCATTCATACAAACATTAATCTGAACCAGGGTTTACCGGATAATGGATACGCAGCATTATATGAAATTGGGGTGCTAACGGATCAATAACGGTTGCAACTGGCTACCATCCTAGGATAGCAGCTAAGGACTGCAACGCAACAGTATGAAAGGATGGTTAACTTGAGGGAAACAAACACTGATGAACATTGATATAGGGAAGGGATAACAAATTATTTATCCGTCCCAAGTCCATCAATTCTGCGAATCTACCACCCGGCAATCCCTGAATCAGACAATTTTATGGTTGCTTATGCAGCATAATTAAACAACGAACCAACCATGTGTTCAATATCTCCAAATACAAAATCTTTTACACGTTCGTATTTACCGCCTGCAGCAGGCCTTTTCAGCAAACTAAAACAATGACAATTAAAGCTGCGTACAAATATTTGCTGCGCCAGTAATGGCATGACCATATTGACTTCTGCATCATGTAATCCTCTCGCCAGCATAATATGTGGCTTGAAGGTCTGCGGCTTCAATTCAAAAGCCTGCAAAATATTACGGTGCAACTCAATCAGAGGCTTGGGGTTCGCTACATTGATGAAAACACTGTTGTGCCCATCTGCATGCCTGAACGCATCCATTTTAGACGTGTAAATGGCAAAACCTGCCTGTTTACGCGCTACCTCTTCCAGCATGGTAACAAAATCTTCCTGAAAACGCTCCGGGAAGGCTGATCTGAACAATGCCACATGAACCGGCGCTCCCGACATTCCTGTATCGTTTAACTCCGCAGCTACAAACTGCCGGATACGGGTCACGTCTTTAGATACCAAAGCATCCGGATTCACTACCAATAAATAATCAAATAACTCTTCCGAAATTTCATAATTCGTATTCATAACCTGATATTTTAATTCTCCCTGTTAGAATGACAATACGAATATACAACCTTTTTTCAGAATTACTAATTTTTTTAGCATTTTTTACTAAAAAAATACGCAGCTTTACTAACTGCGTATTTCTCAATTATTTATTTATGACAGCTTTTCTATAATCGCCACAAAATCAGCAGCCACCAGAGAAGCACCACCAATAAGGCCTCCGTCTACATCAGGGCAGGAAAACAGCTCTGCTGCATTACCAGGCTTCGCACTGCCTCCGTATAAAATAGAAGTATGTAAAGCTGCTTCGCGGCCAAATTTATTAGCAATCTGTGAACGAATAAATGCGTGCATGTCCTGTGCCTGGGCAGAGCTGGCGGTAAGACCAGTGCCGATAGCCCAGATAGGTTCGTAGGCAATCACCACCTGCTTAAGTTGTTCTTCTGTCAGATGAAACAGGCTCTCTTCCAGCTGCTTCGCTACATAGTCATTCTGTGTTTCCGCCTGTCTTATTTCCAGGGGTTCGCCACAGCAGAAAATTGGTTTCAGTCCATTGGCCAGTACCTGGTCGATCTTCTTTGCCAGCATTGCATTACTTTCCTGGAAATATTCTCTTCTTTCAGAGTGACCCAGAATCACATAATCCACTCCTATTGATTGCAGCATTTCTGCAGATACTTCTCCTGTATAAGCACCTGATTTTTCACTTGCGCAATTCTGTGCGGCTACATAAAAACCAGGATAGTTTTTCAGCAACGCCTTTGCTTTCAGCAGATAAGGAAAAGGGGTAGCCACTACTACTTCCTGTCCTTCTTTCAATGTCAGTCCTGCCTGCAGAATGTCATTGATCAGCTGCTCGCCCTGTGCCAGCGTAAGATTCATTTTCCAGTTACCTGCAACAATTTTCTTTCTCATAAATACTGTGATATTAAGTTTTAAGGTCTTTCTGTTTTACTAATTCATATACCGCTTTCAATACCTCACTATCCTTTTCTGACAAGGCTTGTCCCTTTAAAACCATCCAGTTGCCGGCATCTTTCAGGGCTTCTTCCAAACGGTAGGTATCGTTGCCGCCCCAGCTGAAAGAAGGCACAAACTTAGGCGGAAAATGCCCTCCAAATACATTGCTGGACACACCTATCACCGTCCCGGTATTCAACATCGTATTAATGCCGCAACGACTGTAATCCCCCATCAGCACCCCACACTTCATGCCTGCTGATACCGCCTCCCCATGCGCTTCCATCCATACTTTTACGGTGGATACATTGTTTTTCAGATTGGAACAGGAAGTATTAGCCCCGAGGTTGCACCACTCTCCTATTACGGCATCTCCCAGGTAACCATCATGCCCCTTGTTGGAATAGCCAAACAATACACTGTTTTTGATTTCACCACCACCGGTAGAAAAGGGGCCAAGGGTAGTAGCCCCGTATATTTTTGTACCCATTTTCAACACCGCCCCTTCTCCCAATGCAAAAGGTCCCCGGATAAGACAACCTTCCATCACTTCCGCATTTTTCCCTATATAAATAGGCCCTGTGCTGGCATTGAGTACACTGCACTCTACCTTAGCGCCGGGCTCCAGGAAAATATCCGTATGATTGATTTGTTGATTGGTGTGTGATAAGAGAGCCGATGTCCGGCCTGCTGTCAGTAGCTTATAATCTGCCCTGATTGCTTTGTCGTTGAGCGCAAAGATATCCCAAGGCTTATAAATTCCCAGTACTTCTCCCGGATAATTTTTCCGGTCGCCCGATAATAACATGGGAGGCTCTGTTCCCAACACCGCTTTGGCCAGTAACTGGTCATCTTTATACAGTTCCTGATCCGGTTGCAGCGCCGCAATGGCAGCTACCAACCCGGCATCCGGTAATATATGTCCGCTCAATAATATGTTTACAGCCTGGCCGTCTTTGTGCAGCAAAGGATATTTATTCTGTAAGTGCGGTACAGTAAAATGACTAACTCCTGTACCCAGCCAGAGTTCCCATTTCTCCTGTATCGTGAGTATTCCTACTCTGCAGGCGGCGATGGGTCTTGTATGCGTAAAGGGGTATAACAGTTCACGTACAGGCGTGTCAAAAAGAATATAATTACGCTCCATAAGGGGCTAAAATAGAAAATCCCATCGATAAGCCGATGGGATTTCCCTAAAAATATTTTACTTAGAAACTATGCTTTCTTAGCGTAGCGCTTGTTGAATTTGTCAATACGTCCTGCAGTATCCACCAATACGTTCTTACCAGTATAAAAAGGGTGAGAAGTATTGGAAATTTCCAACTTGATCAACGGATACTCATTGCCGTCTTCCCACTTTGCAGTTTCTTTGGAAGGAGCAGTAGAGCGGCTTAAAAAGCTCTCACCGTTTGACATATCTTTAAATATCACAAATCTGTAACTTTCTGGATGGATTCCCTGTTTCATATCAAAATTATTGTAAATACAGGGTGCAAAGTTAACTAATTTTCTTTAACACCCAAAGATTATTCGTAAAAAAATCAGGATTTCATATTTATATACTGCAAAGGTATGCCCAGATTGGCTTCCTTCGCTTTCTGTATAACTTCCTGTAAGTCATCAATTTTTTTGCCGGTTACCCGTACAATATCGTCCATAATGGCCGCCTGTACCTTCAACCCGGCATCTTTAATCATTTTCACTATCTTCTTGGCATCTTCCTGTTTGATACCGTTACGCACAGGTATCTCCTTTTTAAACACCTTCCCACTCTGATAAGGCTCCTTGCTTAAATCGTAAATAGAAGCATCCAGCCCCTGGCGCATTGTGCGACTCACCAATACATCCAACACCTGACCCAGCTTCATGTCACTATCTACTTCTATATTAAGCACCAGTTCTTTCTTATTCAGCTCTATTTCCACATGTGAACCCTTGAAATCAAACCTGTTGGTAATTTCTTTCTTCACCGTGTTAATCGCATTATCCAGTGTCTGTAAATCTACTTTGCTAACAATATCAAAGGACGGCATAACTAAAAATTTTATATTCGAACAGCAAATATAAAAAAGAAAAAGCAGGTAGAGAACTACCTGCCGCATATATACTCTAAATCTAACTTGTTATTAAATCTTACTGATCCGGCCCATGCCTGATATGGCCTTTGTTACGCCCGGATCTCCTTTATATTTTACGTTACCCATACCGGAAATGCTTACATCCAGTTTCTTCTGGGCAAACACCTTTGCTTTACCGGTACCGGAAATGCCGATTTTTACATCATTGACAGAGAAATCCAGGGCCTCGATGTCGGCCGAACCAGAAATACCATATTCGGCACTTTCTGAACTCCCCTTCAGCTTTACATTACTGGCGCCGGATAATCCTACTTTCAGGGATTGCACTTTGATGTCCAGATCAGCATCTGCAGCGCCGCTGAATTGCAGCCGAATCTGATCACTGCTTAAAACACCGGTACTGGTAAACCCACCCGCACCACTGGCAGACAACTTATCGACCTTCTGCAAGGTTACATATACCTTGATCTCTTTGGTAGGTTGAATATTATATCCCTTTTTAGAATGGATACTCAGCTCACCTCCGGAAATGTCTGTAATAATATAAGGCAGCAGGTTTTCTTCTGCTTCTATCTTGATACTATGCGTGTTTCCCTGTGTGATAATTACTTTATACACACCAGAAGTACCGATATCTGTAAAAACAGATGCATCTCTCGATTCCTGTTTCACATTTCCATTACCCCTGATCTTTTCCTCTGTTATATGTTTAAAGGAAGCAAATACACCGGCGGCTAACAGCAATGGCAGCGCGATCATCAAATACGTGGCGAATCGTTTCATAGTGTAACTGTATTTTTAAGATTTTAGAATGATGCTATATTTTAGAAAATATCAAGATTAACATCGGAGTTTGTTCCCTGTATTTTTATATAAGGAGATGACTCACTCCCACCACCTGCCTGTGCTGAAAAATTCAATGTGGAGCCTCTCTTGTTAGATACGGTGTTCTTCAGCTCCAGTCCGCCTGTATCCAGGTCCCCATTGACCAGGTTTGCGCGAATGCTCAGCGGTTGCCTACGGGAAAAAGCCATTTTCAAGTCAGAATAGGTCAGCTGGAAATCAGCCTGTTTAAAGCCATTCCCCACTTTCAATACCTTTACATCTCCATAGGTCATTCTCATGTTCATCCCCTGCTGCAGTTCGGCTACTCTTACATCAGAGTAGGTACAACGGCCCTCTACCCAATCTGCTGCTTCTACTTTATAATCATCATAGTTAGCGGCTATCTTCAGACTTCCCAGTTTGCCCACCGTATATTCGCTGTAGTTAGAGCTGGTTTCAAGTGCTTCCAGCTTATCGGCACGTATCGTAGAATAATTGCCTCTCACACTCACTTTACCAGCTTTCCCGATTTTTCCTTTATCACAATAATTGATTTTAAAGGTGAGGTCTTCAGCTTCCCGGATATCAAACGTACAATAGTTCATATCCAGCATAGCAGGGAATGTAAACTTGTCCGCCATCACATCTCCAAACTGATTCTCTACTACCAGTTTTTGCAGACTTTGCGGAATATATACATCATAGTCAATATTCACATAATCTTTGGAATCCATTTTACCACCCCAGGAAAACCAGCTGGAACCTCCTTTACTAGGGCTATATGCGGTACGCATAGAAATCGCAGTGCTACTGCTTTTATCAGTGTCAATATCTACCAGTTCTGCGATAGACCGGGCCTGCTCGTCCGTTTTGCCAAAGCCGGTAATAGTAATGGTCGCTTTAATTTCATTCTTGTTCCAGGCATGAAAAATAATCTTACCATATTTATTCGCAATGCTTAAAGTAGCATTGTCGCTTACTGTAAAATCTTTAACGATTGTTTTTTTGTAAGCCGTCCCTCCATTGTGAGCCTGTGCCAGTAACGGAAGCAACAGGAATAACAAGCATTTAAATCTCAGCTTCATATTGCTTTTTTGTGTGAGCGGGAGTTACACGTTTATGCTGTAACTCTTCCAATATTTTGTCAAGTAAATCCAGCTTCAACTGGTAGTAGCGCACAAGCGCAGCGCGGATTCTTTCATTGCCGGGATTGTTCTTTAATTCTTTTTCCAGCGCTTTATAAGTATCGTTGCGAAGTTCAAGTTCTTTACGGGCGGCGCTGTCCAATCCCAGTTCATTCACCGGATAAGCATTGATCAGCTCCAGCTTTTCGTTTATACGTGAGGTATAGTATGCTTTTGCTTCCTGCATCTCAGGCGCTATTACTGCCAGCTCCTGTTGCTGATGCTGTTTATGTTTGGCAAAATAAAACAAGGCACCGGCATTTACCAGTAATACTAATATGACAGCTGCTTTAAACCAGTTTTTCTGTAAAAGCTGTACTACCCTACCTTTGCGTTGATTATTCAGTTCTTTCTCCATTGCCTCCCAAACCCTTGGTGAAGGTCCGGGCACCTCAAATTCTTCACGGTGCTGTTGGATAAAACTTTCAAAATTGTCTGGCATTAACGAGTTACATTTTGCTGTTTTACAATTTGCCTTACTTTCTCTTTGGCACGCATATACTGCGTTTTCACGGTAGACTCGGTGATACCCAGCATTTCTGCTATTTCCCGGTGTGAATACTCCTCAAAAAGATAGAGATTCAATACGGTACGATATCCCTGCGGTAAACCATGAATGGCAGATTTTACGGCTGCAACGGTCCAGGTAAACTGGGCTTCGTCTACTCCCTCTTCTGTCATCACTTCCACTTCGTCTACATCTTCAAAATACACTTTCTTTTTACGAAGTGTATTTAAGCAATGATTTACCACGATCCGCTTAATCCAGGCACTAACGCTGTTATCACGTTCCAGCTTATGAATGTGCTTGTGCACCTGGATGAAAGCCTCTTGCAAGGTGTCTTCCGCATCGCTCACATTATTTGTCATACGCAGACAGATATTATACATAGCAGCAGCGTACGCGTCGTACAATTCACGGAATGCGCGAACATCCCCTTTTTTGCAGCGGTCTACTACATTCTCTGCTATTTGCGTTTGATTCAAGTTAGTGGCTGATGCTTTCATTATAAAGACAGTAATTGTAAAAAAGGTTGCATGTCGTTGAAAGGATTTTCCGGCTTATTGTGACTTTAGCCCGTCTTCAAAACAGCTACGACTCTCTTATCTATTTAATTATTAATTATTTATAGAGATGGATGAAAATTATATCTGGTATAAAATATTTTCCAAAATTATACTAATGTCCTGTCCGTTGCTATCAAATTACACCAAAGGGCTCTTTTCTGTGACGAAACCAATATATCCCTGGTCCGGAAGTTTGAAAGGAAAACGCAGCCCAATGAGAGGCTACGTTTTTCCATCCTTTATATACCTAAAAAACCATCTTTAGGACAGGGGGCCGTTAGTTACCACCCTGTTTTACACGATTTTGTTCTGCTTCCAATCCTGTCTGACGGGTACGGGCGGCCTTTACGTTTGTGTTTCCAAAACGATAGTTAAAGGTCAGTCTCACCTGCCGGCTATCCCGACCACTCGATACAGAAGTGTATTTACCTGCATTTTCAAAAGATCCGCGGAAGTAATTGGTTTTGAAAACATCGGCCACGTTCAGTTTCAGGGAGCCTTTACCTTTCAATACTTTCTTTGATATACCCAGATCCAGTGAAGACATAGATTTCATTCTAAATAATCCTTCATTGGTTACCTGCGGCGAAACATAGAAGTAAGTGACTTCGGCTGCCATATCTTTATTAATGGTAAATGTTTGTTGTGTGCGGCCAAAGAACCCGCCGGAAGAGAGTTTTACCGGATTATTATTTACTACCGTTTCATATTTTCCGTAGGAAACAGATACAGTGGTAAAACTCATCCACCATTTGGTTATAGGCATTGGCAAAGAGATATTCAGGTTGAAATTATCAGCATTGGCCACGTTCATGTATTTGTACCGGAGAATGGAAGTATCTCCTGTTGACTTATCCACATCCGCTTCCAGGATCCTGGTCATCATATCTTTTGTACGTGAATAGCCAATAGAGGTGATCAGGAATTCCTTGAAAGTATGTGTGATTTCAAAGTTGTTGGAGTATTGTGGTTTCAGATTTGGATTACCTGCTTCCTTGGTATATCTGTCCAGGTAGAATTCAAATGGATTAAGATCTTCGTAGCTTGGACGCTCAATACGACGGCTATAGCTGAATCCAAGGGTATTGCTTTTGTTCAGGGTGTATGTCAGCGCCGCACTTGGGAACAGATTAAAATAAGAGGAGTCATTTTTCACCACCTTATTTTCCTTGCCCTGCATGGAGGTGGAGTTACCGGTAATATGGGTTTGTTCTCCCCGCAAGCCTAACTGCACATTCAATTTCTTATACTGTTTGTTGAAGTTAATATAGGCAGCATTGACATTCTCTTTATATATAAAATGATTGGAGCGGTTTTCATCCAGTATCCAGTTTCCGCTTCTTAATGAATCAAAACGTGCATCGTTATCCGTAGTCACAAAGCTCACTTTCACACCTGCTTCCAGCTTGGCCTGGTTTTTCAGGGGGTGTACATAATCAATCTTGGCAGTTTTTATTTCTATGCTGGAAGGTTGGTTATTACGGGAAGTATCTGCGCCCAGCATTCTTTTTCCTTCTACATCACGGGAAATTGCATAGATACTGTTAAACTGTTTGTCGGTGTTCCGTGCATAATCCAGATCCACGTTCAGTTCTTTACCAGTGCTATCCAGGATACCACGATAGTTCACGTTGTAAGCGCCTCTTTTCCATTTAGCATCGTAGTTGGTGTTGGTACTTAAAATAGAATCTACAGTTTTACCATTACCTATTTTGGTCACAGAGTAAGAAGGAAATTCACGGGTTCTGTATGCCAGATCCACCATTACGCCAATGGTATGTCCCTTGCTGATGAAATAATCTGCTCCGATTTTACCACCATGATAATCAGATGTTTGTTTCATGTTGTTTATCTGGTCGTATACGCTAAGTCCTTTATTATCCTGAATAGAGCGATAAAGACCCAGATCCTGCTGTTGCTCACGGTGACTATAATTATAGGAGCCGAATATGTTAAACTTTTCGTTCCGGTGATTCAGGTTTAGTCCACCGTTCATGCGGGGCCATTTACCGATAGCTCCACCCAGGGTAATATTACCGTTAGTGCCGTAGCTGGTGTTCTTCTTTAATTTCAGATTAATGATTCCTGCGTTACCGGCCGCATCATATTTGGCGGAAGGATTGGCAATCAGTTCGATCTGATCAATATTTGTAGCTGGCATACTTTTCAGCAATTCGGCCACATCTTCCGGTGTCATGTTGGTGGGTTTGCCATCTATCATAATAACCACGCCTCCCTTGCCTTTCATGGAAATATTACCATCCTTGTCTACATTAATAGTTGGCGATTTTTCCAGTACTTCCATTGCAGAGCCGCCGGAAGCGGTGATGCTGCTTTCCACGTTTACCACCATTTTATCTGCTTTCTGCTCTACAAATGGCCTGCGTGCGGTTACATCGATGCCTTTCAGTGCTTTGGAAGCAACTTCCAGGGACAGGGCTGGTACCCGAACAGAGCTGCCGGCAACATCAAACACTTTGCTATATGCTTTGGACATACCAACGGACACAGCCGCTATCAGGTATTGACCTTGTTTTACCTGTTCAAATTCATACTTACCATTGATATCTGCGATGGCTCCTTTCACCAGGGAAGAATCTTTTGCTTTTAATAAGGTTACGGTAGCGAACTCTACAGGTTTATTACCTGCCTGATTAACTTGTCCGGCTACGCCAGGGGTATTTTGAGCCATGGAGGTTAAAGCTGTAGCTAACATGCTCATTGTTAATGTTATAGCTTTAAAACTTGTTTTCATATAAGGGCGATTTAGAGTGTTAGATGTTGTTTGGTCTTTTAAATACATACTTTTTTAGATCCTTAGCTTATATACTACAGTAGTTAGACTTACTACAGTAGATTAACTACTACGATGTAAAAGTAGGTATTATGTATTACACAGTACATAGCATTACACAAGCGGTCTATAGAAAGGGACGAATGGTAAAAAACTATGGAACGATTAAAAAGACGACTGAGGAGAAATAAAGTTGCACGAGATCCTGCCCTATATAAAATAGCGGTGTTAATACAGGATGACCGGTATTATAAGGGGATAAGAAAGTAGGAAGATGGTAAAGGAAAGGGCTGCTTAATTCAGTCGCTCATCAAAATCCATCATTTTACGATAGGTAGGCTTGCGGCGATGATGGTAGAAATGCATCGCATATATAAATAAGACCATGCATAGGAATACCAGCAACATTGATAAGGTACTGCGTAACCCTAATAAAAGGTTATCCGGAGACAATACCCTGCTGCTGATAAACACTTCTTCAGGTGTCCAGCGGGCAGATGGGTCTGTACGGGGATTAAAATCTGCGTAACTATTTCCATTGGTAAAATGCGCCTGGGAGGCAATCTGTTGTAACTGTTTCCTGATTTTCACGATGTCACCCGCTTTACCAATAGCGGTAAAACAGAGGGAACCTCTTCTACCCAGGAGTCGTACTTCATAATTAAGTACAGGAGGGGTGATTCCGTCAAAATGCAATATCCTGGCCCAGTGCAGGGTGAGACTGTTTTTATCAAAATAAGGAGGGAATGCCCAGTCCATACTGGTAATTACTCCAGCCCCTTTACGACTGCGTAATACATTTACATTTTTCAGCTCCTCCTTCATGTCATGGAGCAGTTTACCATAATTGATCTTCCCGGCTTCCCGTTCGTCCAGGTATCCGGAAGGTTCAAAGGAAATCACAAAGCCACGGAAATCCTTATCCATAGGACCTGCCCTTTCTGGTAACAGCACGCCCAGCGTATTAGGATTTTCGGGATTACCCCATAAAGATTCTACTAGCAACCGGCTTTGGGCAGCATCCAGCAAGCGGAATCCTTCCGGCACCTGCAAAGTAGCTCCTTGTCCCAGTTCCTGTTCACCCACCTTATAAGAAAAAGATGCCACTATAATGTCAGACGAATCCAGCTTGTCATACCTGTTCAGACTATCTTCCCTGGATAATCCGAGGGATTTGAGGCTGATAGTCAAACAAAAAAACGCGATGAAGCTGCAATAAAACGTACGCATAACTCTAATTAAATAGCCACAGGTTATTTATCAGCTCAACAAACAAGGATAAACCAGTAAAAGGTTACGATTAATAGTCAGATTAAAAATACAAATAGATAGTGCTACTATAACTCTGCTGAAAAATTAGTTTTAAAATTGAATCTGTACAATAGCACGTTAAATACATTTATTGGTTTTCCAGTTGCAGACCGGCCAGGAGATCCGGTAATTCCTGCTGCAGGAGTTCAAAAAACTCCCTTTCCTCTTTACGGATATGTGTTTCAAGGGCGTTCGCCAGTATGTCCATAGAAGTATCCAGGTCTGTGCTATCGGTGAGGGTACTGTACATCCGGGAAATAACCAGGTGCTCTTCCTGTAATTCCCTTATCATAGCGTCAATAGCAGTATTTTTACCAGCGCATTTCTCGAAGAGGTATTCTTCTTTCTGGATATGTGGTACCATCAGTTCCTGGAATACCTTTACTATATATTCAAATCTGGCCTGTGTTTCCAAAGGAAAGCCTTCGTACGGGGCTGCATCTTTTTTCAGGTAGCGGCATACAAATAAAAGGCGCTTGTGCTCATGCGACAAAGGAACTAAAGAAGGGTGACGTTGCATATAATAATATCAGGAAAGCTTATTTGTGGCAGTATTATTTTTACGGTAAATGACAATCAATATAATACCACCAATCACCAGGAGTGTAGATATAATTTCCGCCTGGGTGGGATGAAAGCCGAAGATGTCGTAACGGGTATCTACCCTTATCTTCTCTATAAAAAATCTTTCTACACCATTTAATACAAGGTATATACCAAATATTACTCCTGGTATTTTTATCTTTTTTCGAATGCCCCAGAGCACAAAAAACAGTGCCAGGCATACAATGATCTCATATAACGGTGTAGGATATACGGCAATTGGTAATACTTTGCAATAGGGCCCATCACAACCAGCTATCTGCACACCTTCTTTAATAACGTTGTGCGGATAACCGTAGGCGAAAAGCCAGTCGGGCATAAAGCCCAGTGCAGCTGGTTTTTCAAAGGCAGCATGTGGTATATTTTCAACGATGACTTGTTGCTGCTGAACTAACCCGGCTTGTTGATGAAAGAACCCGACATTTTTCTGTACTGCGTCCGTAAAGTTGGCTGGTGCCATTTTCACAGTATGCCCGGTATTAGTGTCGATTGTATAGGCACTGTTATAGATTCCCCAGTCGCCGTCTCCTGAAAAATGACAACCCATTCTGCCAATGGCGTAAGCCAGCATCAGTGCAGGAGCCGCACTATCTATCAATGCACGGATATTAAATTGCTTTTTGCGGGCATAACTGATAATCACAATGGCTGCCACGATCAGGCCTCCGTAAAAGGTTAGTCCGCTGAAAGATAAGAGGGCGCCAATCGGGTCCTGTACAAAGTCGTTCCAGTTTTCCAGATTATGGAAAATTTTGGCGCCGAGTAAACCAGCGATAGCCGCCATTACGATAATGTCGGGTACCCGATGATGGGGCATCACCATCACGGTTTGTTCTACTGGTTTGGACAATGCCTGTTTCTTCTTTGAATAATATTTATACCCCGCCATAGCAGCAGCTACCAGGATACCGGCAATCAGGCTGCCCTGACTGGAAAATACAAATGATTGCAAATCAGGGGAAGCGGTGTCCCATTGAAAAAATATACCCAATATCTTATATCCGATGATAAATCCTACCACCGCATTACCAATAATTTCCCCCTGGGTAGCAGGAAGTCCTACGACTACTTTCTCAGGAATACCTTTCAGCAATCCCTGTTGTTCATAGCGTTTCAGCTCACGCGTCAGGATATAGGCGCCGGCCAGGAAGGCCATGGCCACAAAAAAGCCAAACGTCTGTAAAATTTTAAAAACCGGAATCTCTAAGCCAAGCAGATCTCTGAACGCGTAATATAAATTAGGATACATAGCCGTAAAAAAATTGGTGATCTGAACTTTCCTATGAACAAAGCCGAATTTAATCAAAAGGAAAATCAAACCACCAAAGTACGATGCAATTTCGAATTTCTAAATTGGTTTTTAGAAATGTGAATATTTAGCAATATTGTTCAAAAGCGTCGGCCAGATTTGCAGCAATCATTTGCGCAGAACGACCTTCAATCATATGACGCTCAATAAAGTGCACCAATTCACCATTTTTAAATAACGCAATCGCTGGAGAAGAAGGTGGGTAAGGCATCAGATGAGTACGGATTTGTCTTACTGCTTCTTCGTCAAAACCTGCAAAGCTCGTCGTCAGCCTGTCTGGTTTCTTTTCGCTGT
Source organism: Chitinophaga sp. RAB17 (assembly GCF_052114225.1). Classification (NCBI taxonomy): domain Bacteria; kingdom Pseudomonadati; phylum Bacteroidota; class Chitinophagia; order Chitinophagales; family Chitinophagaceae; genus Chitinophaga; species Chitinophaga sp. RAB17. The sequence continues at coordinate 105,663 of NZ_JBFREI010000001.1, forward strand.
GTGCTACCGCCATCAGTACGCCCGGACGTGCAGTACCTGCAGAACAACCACATACTGAGTTGATTACTACCAGGGTAGTTCCGTCCTGCTTCAGTGTTTCGTCAACGCTATCTGCTGTCAGCAACTCCTGGAAACCATTATCTGTTAACTCCGCCTTTCTTGGCATTACTAATTCCGCTGGATACATATGTTATAGTTTTTTCTGTTTATATTTTTTACAAAGTTAATTATATGAACCCAGAAAGTAAAAAAATGGATGAACAATTAGACTTTTTGACATAATAACTACAATACAAATGACACAATGTCATAATCTGTAACCTTTTTACTAACAAAATAGCAGTTTTTACGGCATGGTATCCCATTTGATCTGTACCGGATATCAAACAAAAATTGATTTCACACTAAAAAATTTATAGAAACTATGACACACATTAAATTTAACCACAGCCCCCTTCCTAAATCATTTGGTGGAATTGTTGAAGACATTCTCAATGGAGGATTAAACAAATACGTGAAAGATGATTTTCTGACCAACGATTATTTTACCACACATCCTCCGGTAAACATCGTTGAAACACCAGAAGCCTTCTTACTGGACGTAGTAGCACCAGGTTTCTCCAAAGAAGATTTTAAGATCAGCGCCGATGAAAAAGCGATCACTATCAGTGCGGAAAAGAAAGCTGAAACTAAAAACGAAAGCGACAAACAAGTACGTCGTGAGTTTAGCTTCAAATCTTTCAAACGTTCATTTACCATCAGCGAATTGGTAGATGCCGGCAAGATCAACGCAAAATATGATAGCGGTGTACTGAAAGTAACTCTTGGCAAAAAGGAAAACAAACAGGATGCCCCGAAAGAAATAGTAGTGGAATAAAATAGCTATTAGCCATTAGCTTTTAGCTTTTAGGGAAATGCAGCGAAGAYCATCATATATCATATGGTGGTCTTTGCTGTTTTTTTTATCAAAATACAACAAATGCAATCTGCGCTGCATTTCCCTAAAAGCTAAAAGCTAACAGCTATCATTAACAGCTATCATACGGTAGTCTTTCCTGTTTTTTTTATCAAAATACAACAAATGCAATCTGCGCTGCATTTCCCTAAAAGCTAATGGCTAAAAGCTAACAGCTGGTAAAATTCCCACGAACGTTGAATCTGCCATAGTTTATTATACGATAATTTGCTTTCCTAAGCACGCAACAATGGCAAAGCTCTTCCGGCAAGGCTGGTTATCTATAAAAAATATATACCTCAACACAGAGAAAGCAGTGATTGGGAAGGTTATCCTTCATACGGAAAACACATACGAACAGGCAAAGATCAAACTCATTTTTGACTACGCTTTCTTCTATATCGTTTTGCTGATGAGTCTTCTTTTCATCAATATGCTCAGCCAGAACGTAGTGAACATGTTGCTCATCCCGCTGATGATCACCATCCTGATGGCTTGCCTTCTGATGCTGAGAAAAAGAGTCAGCGCCCGAAAAGTAGGTCTGTTAACTTCTTTCACCACCTTATGTATTCCCATCATTTCATCTTTCTTCAATAACCAGGACCTTAGTCCCAAATACACGCTGATATGGGTCATGAGCATATTACTCTGTTATATCACCGTTAATCTGAAGACTGCGCTTATCTGGAGTCTGACCCTCTGCGGATACCTGGTAGCCATTGCCTATGTGAAACTCAACAACATAGGTGTGTATGTAAGTCCGGGGTATTCTTCTGCCTTCCAATACTTCGCCAATCCTTTTATTGTTGGCATGTACCTGTTGTTCCTGATAAGGGCACTCGGACAATATTACCGCAACATTATATCCATGGAGCAAAAGAGAACCGCAGAGAAACAACAACAGCACTTATCGCTGATTAATCAGCACCTCACCAAACAATTTCTCCTCGTAAAAGGCTTTTCCCGCTCTGGTAAATCTGCTTTTTTAAAGGGGGAACTGGAATTGCTGGAAGTATGTTTTACGGAAATAGAGAAGCAATGCGGTACCGCTATTGACTATCTGAATGATTCTAAGGAAGGATAGACCTACACATCTGTGTTATACAACAAAGCCACCATATTAATACTATTTATATTATATGGATAAGTAAATATTACCATTTGCACCATTTTTGGACATAATGATAATATATTGTTGCTAATACAAGTATTTCTATTAAAATAAGATTAGAAAAAATTACAACTTTCGGGGCTTATCGATGGCTGCGGATAAGTATATCTTTACAATCTCAATATTCATCTCCTATTTTCCTTATGCCCGATGAATATCATCTAACCTATGCCATGATAGGGCTTTCAGTAAAATGAAAGCCTTTTTTTATCATACTGAAAGAAAAAATGAAAAAAAATAAGCCCCCCGAATAATCGGGGGGCTTTCAGTAGGATTACTAACCCATTTTTTTAATAACCCAAAATCTTTAACATGCTCTGGGAAGTCTGCTCTTTCGCATACAACCAATCTTTCAGCTGACCGTTTTTGTCGTATCCTACAATCACATGCTTAGGCGAAGGTATGAGGCAGTGCTTAATACCACCATACCCGCTGAGCTGATCCTGATACGCACCTGTATGGAAAAATCCTATATACAGTGGCTCACCGGATGCTTGTTGCTTAGGCAGAAACACAGCATTAATATGTTCTTCAGATGTATAAAAATCGTATCCATCACAGGTAAGTCCACCGAGATGTACCTCCTGGTATTCCTGGTCCCATTTATTGATAGGTAACATCAGGAACTTTTCACCAATGCCCCATGTATCAGGTAAAGTAGTAATGAAAGAGCTATCGATCATATACCAGGACTCCCTGTCATTCTGCATTTTTTCACCAATCACACTGTAAATTACAGCACCGCTTTCCCCTACAGTAAAGGAACCAAACTCTGTGTAAATGTTAGGTACAGGTACCTTATTCTTTTTACACATGCTTTTGATGTTGGCAACAATTTCGTTTACGATGTAATTATAGTCGTAATCAAAACCTAAAGAGTGTTTAATCGGGAAACCGCCACCTACGTTAATGCTATCCAGCTCAGGACAGATCTTCTTCAGCTGGCAATAAAGGTTTATTACGCGGTTAAACTGGCTCCAGTAGTAAATGTCATCCTTTATACCCTTGTTCATAAAGAAGTGAAGCATTTTCAGCTCAAACTTCTCATTCCCTTTAATTTTATCTACGTAATACTCCAGGATATCACGGGGAGGTATACCAAGACGGGAAGTATAGAAATCGAAGCTTGGCTCCTCTTCTGCTGCTACGCGCAGTCCCAGCTTCACCTTATCCTTGCTTCTGATGTTCCGTTTATAGTCTTCCAGTTCCTCTTTATTGTCAAGTACCGGTATTACATTCTTAAAACCACTATTAATCAGTCGTGCAATAGACCTTGTATAAGACTTGGTCTTAAAACCGTTACAGATGACGTAGGTTTCTTTATTTATCTTCTTTCGCTCATATAACTTATTGACGATGTCAATATCATAAGCAAAGGAAGTTTCAATATGCACACCATGCTTCAGCGTTTCTTCCATAATAAAGGAAAAATGCGAGCTTTTAGTACAATAGCAATAGAAATACTCTCCTTCGTACCTGTTCTTCTTGATAGCATCCTGGAACATTTTCTTGGCCTTGTTGATTTGCATCCCGATTTTAGGCAGGTAGGTCAACTTAAAGGGCGTTCCATACTTGTCAATCAAAGCCTTAATGTCCAAACCATTAAACTCCAGGTAGTTGTCTTTTACTTCAAAGCCCTCCTGGGGAAATTCAAAGGTTTGTTTAACGAGGTCTGTGTAGGTGTTGTTCATTTAGTACTGCAAATGAATTTTAGGAATTAGTAATAGAAAAAAATAACAGGATAACAATCCTTTTTTCCCTCACTGGGAAACTCCTGGTTTACACACCTACGTCAGTTCGAACCCCAGCAAAATAGGTTGCAAATCTAAATATTTTGTTGATTGCCACCTCAATTTTTTTCGGGAGGTATTCATTAAAAAAGTACAATTACCCGGGCAAATATACAAACAATTACAAACCAGGCAGTTAAATAATATTATTCAATATTTTATTTATCCCTGTTTCAGTACTTCCATTGCCTGTTTTCCCTCGCAAAAAAGCAAGTCCAGGATACTAAGGCCGGGAATGAAGCCGGTACGCTCCTGAAATACCTGGGTATACTCTGGCTCTGCCTCCTGCACTACGGCTCCCGGTAAAATACTTTCCCGGGCATCTGTTACACTACTGACTTCCTTCTGATAGCTCTCCGTAAAGATCACTGGCATATTAATGCCGAGCTTGCTGTTCACCCATTCGAAGCAGGCGATGTTCCAGTCAAGCAAAAAATCGAATGGCTTTTCAAACAGTTCCTGCAGGTCCGCTTCATAATATTCGAACCAGGGAGAACGCCGATAAGCAGACACGAGCGTTTTCCAATGCAGCCCCTGCCATTTCTCCTCATTGCTGATCCGTACATCCTTCATAACAGTCCGTTGATTTTTTCCTCTCGCCAAAGGCACACTTAAAATCATACGGCCATTCGGCCCGGCAACATAACAACGGTTCCTGTAACTGAGCTTTTGATAGTGCTCATATTTCTCTATCTTTAATATGTCGTGTTTTACTAAAGTTTTATATGCATCAATTGGTGGAAAATACTGAGATTCAATCAGTAATACCTTCTCTCCTGCATTCTCTGTCATAATGTCAAAATTTTATAGTCATATGTAGGAAAATGGTTCTCCTCACCTGACAATCACTTATACGTAAATACTTAACAATTAACTTTAAGTAAATGATTAACAATTCATAGGATTATTAATCATATGCTAAATTAATTAGCATACCATTACTTTCGTCAAAAGTTACCAAAATGCAAAAATACTAAAGAAATTAGTCGCTTTTTTGTTCATTTTTAGCGAACAGAGGAGGAAATACGAAGATAATCTATTTTTCTAAAGAACTATTTTATTTATATGTGTTTTATGCTTCATTCTTTAATCCACCTCCCCTGAGATAAAAATCCCTCCGTTAAAAGTTTCCCAATTCAGATTCTCTTTTTTGATAACTAAAACCTTTGCAGTAGGTTTGACATAAATTAAAATACCTGGTCAGCCGATGAAAATTTTCCGATTGTTAGTGGCAGTTTTTGTGATTTGGGGAGTAGCAAGCTCTTGCGAAAAAACGAAAGATATTCAGTTTGTGAGAGTAGCTGGTATCGATTTGGATGAGATCGGTATGAGCAAAAGTATCGTACGGATGACCCTGGCATATTACAATCCGAATAATTTTCGCCTGCAATTAAAGGATGCCAATTTTGACCTGTTTTTTGATGATACCGAAGTCGGCCATTCCATGCAGGATACCACTATTTCTATTCCAGCCAGAGATACTTTTTACTTCCCGGTAAAACTGGAAGTAAATATGGCGAACGTATTTAAAAATGCATTGAGCGCTTTTGCCAATAAAGAAGTGACCATAAAAGCAACGGGCAATTGTAAAGTAGGTAAAGCTGGCATTTTTCTGCCCTTCCCTATTAAATGCGAAACCAAACAAGCCTTAAATTTCTTCTGATCCAGTATCTTCCAATAAGGACATTATTTCCAAAATGTGACTGCTTTCTGCTATATTTCTAAGCGGAGACAACCTTAATCCATGTCGTAGATGGTTGAGGTCGTCCAACAAATTTCCTGTCAATAAATGATGTTGCTTTGCCATCCACCAGGCAAGGGCAGTTTTAAGTGCGGATGCTTTTACGCGAAAAGTATGTGGACTATACCTTCCAGGGTGCAGATGAATATAATTGTCTTTATTTGCAGCCAACCGCAATATCCACTTCGAAGTATCGGATAATGTCAGTGTCCCATAATCATTTGTTTGTGCCAGGAACCCTTCATAGTCAGCACGGCTGCGCACTCCCGCCATCTCTAATTGGCTTCTTACTTCATTGAAAATAGCTGTAGTGGGAAGATCACCGGCATACATATCCATTTGCGAGCCACCGAGGGCCAGCAGGTGAAAATTGATGTCAGATGGATCTAAAAGAGAAAGCGTTTGCTGAAGTGCAGCGAGATGATGTTTCAGCGGGTTGAACAGGATGGGAATGGTGGTAACTTTAAAGGTTTAAAAATAGCCTTTAGCTGCCGTTCTTCCGGATTTACCGGCGAACCAACCGCTAAAGGCTATTGTTATATTAGTTCTTCTTCTCTTTTGCCATGCCGCCGCCATCTTCCGGCTTCTTGCAGCAGGTAGGCAGTTTCGCGTAAGACTCAGGATTGGCAGTAATATTATCTGCGTCATATCCTGCATTGGCGATACCAGTCTTAATATTCTCAATATTGGTACGATCTGTCCAGTATTTAACAGTAGTGATATGTTTTTTGAAATCAACTTTCACAGACTGCACACCTTCTTCGTGTGACATATATCTTTCAATACGATTCTTGCAGGATTCACACTGCACTGTGGGCGTGCTGATCTTAGCTGTTTCAATCGACTTCTGTTTCTGCTGGGCCATAGCCATACCTACACTGGCTACCAGGAACAACATTACTAATTTTAGGATGCGCATAGTTGTAATATTAATACCCGAATATACAAAAAATGTGATATACAATTATGAACTACCTGCCCCACTGATCAGGAGCACTTCTCCAGGCTTGTAAAGTGGATATTTCGTCTGCAGAAACAATCCCTTTTTCCTCTGCCAGCGCAATCATAGCGCCATAGTTGCTTAGAGAATGAAAAGGAACACCTGCTACTTCAAAAGCTTTCACTGCCACATCGAAACCGTAGTTAAAGATAGACACCATACCTATTACTTCACCACCAGCTGCACGAATGGCCTGTACGGCTTCCAGGCTGCTCTTGCCGGTAGAAATCAGATCTTCTATCACAACTACCGACTGACCCGGTTGTAAAACACCTTCGATCTGGTTACCCATGCCATGTTCTTTAGGCTTGGATCTCACATAAATAAAAGGCAGTTTCAACTGATCAGCTACCAGTGCACCATGCGGAATACCTGCTGTAGCTACTCCTGCAATCACTGCTGCATCCGGAAAAGTTTCAAATACCAGGTTGCACAACTCAGATTTAATATAGTCGCGCACGTAGGGAAAAGATAAAATTTTCCTGTTATCGCAATATATCGGCGATTTCCAGCCGGAAGCCCATGTAAAGGGCTGTGCAGGACTTAATTTTACGGCCTGCACCTGCAGTAATTTTTCTGCAACTTGTTTTTCGCTAACTTTACTCATACAATCGCCAAAAGTAGTTTATTTCTACTATTTTACTAGTAAACTAGTAATTGAGTAAACTAGTAAAACGGCAAAATAGCTACCAGAAAGGAGTTTCCCCACCCGGAATATTTTATGTCCATATTACCAATTCAAATTTCCACGCTCTTTTTTATCTACTTATTCTGATCCTCGTTACATTTGCGGCATGCAAGCAACTATCACTATCTATCTCAACGAGCGGCCACTCTTATTGAGTGCAGATACAACCAATATTCCGGCTCAATTTCCAAAAGCGAAAGTGTACGATAACCCGGATCCTATCAAGATGGAAAGCGTATTGCAGAAGCTGGAAGATGGAAAAAAGGAAGCAGCGGTTTTTATTGCACCAGATGTAAAACAACTCTTTAAAAAAGTATCCCTTCACTTCACCACACTCGTAGCTGCCGGTGGCTTAATTACCAACCCTGCCGGAGAGGTACTGATGATGTTCCGCAGAGGTAAATGGGACCTGCCAAAGGGTAAACAGGATCCGGGAGAAGACCTGGAAACCTGCGCACTGCGCGAGGTAGCTGAAGAGACAGGTCTACATACCGTTTCACTGGAAAATAAGATTACGGAAACGTATCATTATTACCCAATGAAAAATAAAAAGGTCCTGAAACATACCCATTGGTACCGCATGTTATTTACAGGCACCGAGTTAACTGTACCACAAATAGAAGAAGATATACAGGATCTGGAATGGGTTAAACCGGAAAACGTAGACAAGTATCTGAAGTTTTCCTACGAAAATATCAGGGAAGTATTCAGGGCTTCTAATCTATAGCGAGTTATCAGCTGGTTATTTGCTGTAATAATTATCGCATTAAATAACCAGCTGCTCATTGCCTGTTATGAAGCTATCGGCGCTGCTGACCTTTATCGTTTCGCCAGAATCGCTACTGTAAGCCGGCTTACACATACCAGCTTATGCTGATCATCTGTAATACGGATATCCCAAACATGACTGTTGGCTCCGATATGCAAAGGGCGGGCGCAGGCATGTACATAGCCACTTCTCACACCTCTTACATGATTGGCATTAATTTCCATTCCAACACAAATCTGTTTTTCCGGATCAATAATTAATCCCGATGCCATGCTGCCTACAGTTTCCGCCAGTGCTGCAGAAGCACCACCATGCAGTAAACCATATGGTTGTACTGTCCTGTGATCAACCGGCATCATCATTTTAAGATAATCCGGCCCTATTTCAGTGAACTCCATCCCCAGGCAGGTAGCCATCGTTGTTTCCCCCATTTCATTCAGCTGGTCCAGTGAGATTTTGGTGTTATGCCAGATCGTTTTCATATCAATTACTTTAAAAAATTATTGCTTAACGCGCTTAATACCTTCCAGTACGGCTTTAGGAAGAAAAGGTGATACATCTCCCCCATAACGATAAAGATCTCTTACCAGGGTAGAAGCGATGCTTGAATACTGCGGCACGGTCGTTAAAAAAATAGTTTCAATTTCCGGCGCCACCGTGCGGTTTACATCGGCAATCGCCTTTTCGTACTCAAAATCACTTACATAACGAATGCCCCTCAGAATGAAACGGGCATCCAGTTTCTTACAAAAGTCAATCGTGAGCCCGGAGTAAGAAGCGACTTCTACCCGGGGATCATCTTTATAAATTTCCCGGATCCAGGCCATCCGCTCTTCCAGTGCAAACATAGGCGTTTTGCTACTGTTTACACCAATGCCAATCACCAGGCGATCAAACAAATCAAGCCCACGGTTAATTACATCCGTATGCCCCAGGGTAATGGGATCGAATGTACCTGGGAATAAACAAATCCTCATGATTTATAAATTATTTGTCAGCGTTTTAATGCTTCCCGGTTAATAAAAATAGAGAAAACCGTAGCACCATAATTTCTTTCAGAACGATAATAAGAATAGTCCTGGAACTTCTTGTGTTGTGTGTGCTCTACTATCAGCCAGCCTTCCGGATTCAGGAGTTCTTTCTCAAATACCAGTAATGGCAGCTGGTCCAGTGTTTCCATCATATAAGGAGGGTCGGCAAAGATCAGGTCAAATTTTTCTGTACACTGCTGCAGGTACTTAAAAACGTCCATTTTTACCGTTTTCAGGGTAGAAATCCCTAAACTCAGGGCTGTTTTACTGATAAAAGCAGCCATTGCGGGATCTTTCTCCACTACAGTTATATCTGTTGCGCCTCTGGAAGCCAGCTCGTAGCTGATGCTTCCGGTACCTCCAAAAATATCAAGTGTTTTTAAAGACGGAATATCAAGGTTGTTCTCAATGATATTAAACAACCCTCCCTTTGCTAAATCTGTAGTAGGGCGGGTATGCGGCATTTTTGCAGGTGGTTGTATTTTTCGTCCTCCACTAGCTCCTCCGATTATACGCATAACGCTAACGCATATAAATTATGAAAATAATAACCCGGTATTTCCTGCATTTTAGTAATGTAGCTGAAACCCGGTAATCGTTGCATCCATTCCAGGTGTGGAATGAATTTGTACATTTCCTGGTATACGCCCGCATCTGTAACTACGGCTCCTCCCAGCTTTACCTTTACCAACTGTTCATTCAGACCCAGCTGACGCAGGATATTCACTACATTATATACTACATCCAGTCCTGTCTGGTAGTCGGACTCCTGTTGTATCAGGAGTTTACCACCAGCATATACCGTCACCGTAAAGGTGTGTTGTTCCACTTCTACAAAGGCCACCCCTGTTGATACATTGAAATCCAGGTCCATCGGATAGGATTGCAACAGGGCTGAATTGGCATGTATCACCAGGTCTGTTGAAAACTCTTTCCGCAAAAATCCAAGCAGATCCTTATCCACGCTGTAAATATTTACCATGGGTAATCCCGGCATCAAATCCGACAGGATGGCTTCCTGGACCTTTTCGGGCATAGCCAGGTGCAGGTAATCCTTTTTCATGGATGGCATATAATACAGATGAGGCACCAATACGCCATTGCCTGTATTAAAGGCCAGCAGTATTGATTTAAAGGCGGTAAACAGCAGTTTGTCTGTATCAAACACGTTCTCTATCATTTCCAGATCAGCCAGGGCCATCTTCCGGGGAGTAAAATGATAGGACTTCAATGCCAGAAATTTCTTAGCAACCGGATCATACACTACATAACTAAATGTTCCGCTTCCTACCAGTACTAATAGATAACAGGCAGTGAGGTCAGTTTCCAGCAGGGTTTCATCGTCTACTGTAAATGCAGGATGGATGTTATAAGCCACGGGCATATTTTACCTTTCAAATGAATTACAATAATAATCTTTTTAGTTAATTGGTGAGGGCGTTTTGTTGTTTTATATGGGGCAGATGATCAACATATAGCTATATCTTTGTTTTTACACCCTCAATCAGCAAAAGATTCATGCAACTGGAAGTTACCACGCGGCAGATTATTAAAATAGCTGGCCCCATATGCCTGGCACTCATTATCCCGCAGATCAATCACATCACCAATACTGCATTCCTGGGCCGCCTGGGGGAGTTTGAACTGGCAGCCAATGGCATTGCCGGGATCTACTACCTGGTCATGTACATGATTGCCTATGGCCTTAACAATGGGATGCAGGTGTTGATTGCCCGCAGAGCCGGGCAAGGCCAGTATGCAGGCATCGGGCAACTTTTTTCCAATGGGATACAGGTAGGTGTTTTCTTCTCTCTATTAGCTATTTTACTAACCCTCCTGGCTGCGCCCTGGTTCTTTTCCAAAAGTTTGCATGACCACCATATATATGAAGCAGCAGTTTCGTTTATACGTATCCGTATCTGGGGGCTTCCTTTTCTGATGGCGCTGAACATGGCCAATGCATTTTATATTGGCAGCGGACATTCTAAAGTATTGGCTGTTACATCGCTTTTCCAGGAGATGGTAAACATATTCTTTGATTACACCCTCATTTTTGGTAAGCTGGGCTTCGTGGCAATGGGGTTGAATGGTGCTGCTACCGCTTCGGTGATAGCAGAAGTGACGGGGTGCGGTGTGGCTTTCAGTATTTTGTTTATCCGGCGTTACCACCTGGAATACAGTTTGTTCAGCTATCTACGGTTGAACTGGAGCATTGTTAAGAACATCCTGAATGTATCGGCTCCATTGATTGTGCAGTTTCTTTTCAGCATAGGCAGCTGGTTTGTTTTCTTCATATTTATAGAACATCTGGGGGAAAGGCCACTGGCTGTATCCAATATGCTCCGTAGTATTTTCGGGTTCTTCGGCATATTTACCTGGGCGCTGGCCGCCGCCTGTAATACCATGGTGAGTAATATTATTGGTCAGGGCCGGCCGGAGCTGGTATTTACCATTATCCGGAAAATTGTGGTAATTAGTCTGGGCTGTGCTGCTACGGTGTGCATACTCGTTAATCTGTTTCCCTACACTTTACTCCATATTTATACCAACAATGCCGACCTGATTACAGCCTCCATTCCTTCTATACGTATCATTACACTGAGTACTATTTTAATGGCAGTGGCAGCAGTGGTGATGAGTGGTGTGATAGGTACCGGCAATACACGTATGAACCTGATAACAGAAATCGCAGCAGTGATAGGCTACCTGCTCTATTGTGATATTGTTATTGAAAGAATGCGCAGTGAGCTGCAATGGGCCTGGGGAGCAGATTTCATTTACTGGACCATCATTTTCGGGATGAGTTACTGGTATCTCCGCAGCGGTAAATGGAAAGGAAAAGAGATATAGTGTCAAAAGCTTTTAGCCGTTAGCTTTTAGCTTTTAGATAATGTTATGTTAATCAATCGCTGCATTTCCTAAAAGCTAAAAGCTAACCGCTAAAAGCTATTTCTACTGTAGATCATCCAGCATTTTCTTGCAATCTGCTTTGGTACTGGCATCATCATAAACGATATTACGGAGTGTTAATGCTTTTTTGAGTATTTCAATTGCTTTTTCCTGCTGATCATTTTCTTTATAGGCGCGGGCGAGTTCATAATAGTTGAGCAGGAAAGCCGGATCCAGTTGCCGGCATTTCTCATAATTGTTGATAGCGTTTTGGAGAGAGCCGTCGGGTAAGCCACCGAAGAGCATTTTGGCGGCGCCTCTTTCAAAAGCATTCAGATTAGCCACTTCAAAATTCCATTTGCCTAGCACGTGATAAGCCTGTGCCAGGGAAGGATTGAATTTAATGGCCAGTTCTGCATATTTCTTTACATCTTTAGAAGCAGCGACTTTATCTTTTGCGCCCGAGATCAGTGCCATGCGGCCCATGGCGATGGCCATAGACAGATTAGCATCCGGGCTGTTTGGATTCACTTTCAGGGCTTGCTGTGCATAGCTTTTAGCCTGATTGAAGTAGTTGATCTTTTCATCTTTGGTCTTTTGCCGGTTACCTATGCGTGCGCATAACTGGCTGGCCTGATTCAGGGCATCCAATTCGGCAGGTTGTATTTTCAGGATGTCTTTGTCTTTCTCGAATGCTTCGTTCTCTTTCATTTGTCTTTCCAGCTGCCTGGCTTCTTCCACCATTTCACTGACACTCTGCGCCTTTGCAAACAAGGCTGCAGATAACAAAAAGCAAACTGCCATGATCCGTTTCAACATAGGACAGGTTTTACAGCGTGAAAATTTGTTGATTAACTAGTGGCTATAAATTTACGAAAATTACAAATGAGATACATCATTCCTATTCCAAAAAACGGGGACTCAGTAATCTTTCTCCAGGGAAACAAGTGAGTTGCGGATAGCAGCGCCCATAGGTGGGTTCATTTTACGGAGACTAACAATGCTGTGTTGGATATCGGGATATCGTTGCTTCAGTGCATCGGATAATTCATATACCACTTCTTCCAATAAGGGCCGGGGTATTGCCATGACCGTTTTAGCGACTTCATAAATGCCCTGATAATTCACGGTTTCAGACAAATCGTCTACCGGCACGGTACCGGGTATACGAACGGCTACATCCAGTATGAAGTGATTACCAATAATCGTTTCTTCCGGGTATAAGCCGTGATAGGCATAGAAAGTAGCCTGTTCGAGGGCAATAGTAAGCATAAAAGAGAAATTACGAATTACGAAATTACGAATTACAAATTTGTGGGGACCTACTTAAAGTTGTTTTCCCGCAAATTCGTAATTCGTAAATCGTAATTGTTCTATTATTGGTGGTGTTCTTTTGCTGATAAGTATCTTTCTGCGTCCAGGGCAGCCATACATCCGCTACCGGCAGCAGTTACCGCCTGACGGTAAATTTTATCCTGTACGTCACCGCAGGCAAATACGCCTTCTATCGTGGTACGGCTGGAGCCGGGTACAGTTACGATATAATCCTGTTCATCCAGTTCCAGGTAATCTTTGAAGATGCTGGAATTAGGCTGATGCCCGATAGCTACGAAAAATGCGCTTACCGGTACATCTTTCTTTTCCTGTGTTTTATTGTTCAGTATCCGGATGCCTTCTACTTTCTTATCTCCCAATACTTCATCAGTTTCTGAGTTCCAGTAAACGATGATATTGGATGTTTTCAGTACACGGTCCTGCATTACTTTGGAAGCGCGCATTTCATGACGGCGTACCAGCATATGCACGGTACTGCACATTTTAGAGAGGTAGAGTGCTTCTTCAGCGGCGGTATCACCGGCGCCTACAATCGCAACTTCCTTACCACGGAAAAAGAATCCATCGCACACGGCGCAGGCAGAAACACCGCTACCGTTCAGACGTTGTTCTGAAGGAAGACCCAGCCATTTGGCGGAAGCACCTGTAGCGATGATGATCGCATCCGCAGTGATTTCCTTCTCTTCATCAATAATAACTTTATAAGGTTGTTTGCTGAAATCCACAGATGTAGCCATTCCGTAACGGATATCAGCCCCCATGCGGGTGGCCTGTTTCTCAAAATCCACCATCATTTCAGGACCTTGAATACCTTCCGGGTAACCAGGATAGTTTTCAACTTCTGTGGTGATGGTTAATTGTCCGCCGGGTTGAATACCCTGATATAATACTGGTTTAAGGTTGGCTCTTGCGGCATAAATAGCAGCGGTGTAACCGGCAGGTCCGGAACCGATGATCAGTAAATGCACATGCTCTTGTTGCTTGTTTTCCATACTTTTTTTGCTGTATAATTACTTGCTAATAATAATCGTTTTATAGGTTACTGTGTAACCTCCCCAGTAGCCTAATGCGCCGGGTACATTTCCTAGTATTTTTGTAGGTGATGAGAATGGATTGCCATTACTGTTGTATGCAAAATCGACTGTTCGCCAGAAATCCCAGGTTGCTTTGTCTATATTACAAAACTTCATGGTTACTGTATCTCCCAGGTTGAAGAAGGCATATGTTGCCAGATCCAGCCTTTCATTCTTATTAACGCCTGCGTCCACAGGAATTTCAAATGTTGTGCCGTTCACCAGCTGATCATTTACAATGGAGGTCAGTCCGGGTAAAAACGGCTCGTTATTACGGCTGGTAAAGTAACGGCCATAGTTACCAAATATGGGCGAATCTGTTACCCGCACCCATAAGCGGGCCATTGAACTATCATTATCCAGCTTCACCAGCGACCACCAGATCGAGTCCAGTTTCAGTCCTGGTGTTGGTATGGTTGTCACGGACTTATATGCCTTATTGTCAGCATTAATATTCAGGGTGTAAGTACCTGCCACTTTTCCAGTAAAGTTATTGGCTGGCTGGCTGACATCCGGTATATATGCAAAGAGCTTCATTCCTCCGGTATCTATCGATTGTTCGACCAGATTCATGGTTTTAGTACCATCAGTAACTGTTACCACTGCGTTATGTACAAAGGAGTTCTGTAAAGTGGCCTGATCTATTGCGGCAAAATAATTCAGGCTGTGTGTAAGTATCACTATGGGATAATTACCATTCTCGAACCGGCCTTCCACCACCAGTTGCGGCTCCTTCCCTGGCAGGTTCACAGAGATATCTTTTTCGCAGGCGGAAAAGATCAGTGTGACCAATATAAGAAAGAGCGTATTGCGCATAATATGCAAAAATAAGGGGTGTGAGCTAAATAAAAACACCGGCCATGTATTTACAAGGCCGGTGTTCTTATAGAATAAAGAGGATTAGTAGATTTATTCAATTGGTTATTTTGTTATTTACCTATTTAAATATCAAAATAGTCAACGGAGTAAAAGGATTATCCCAGGTAAGATTTCAATGCGCCACTATAGCGGGCTTTCTGGAGCCTTTTGATAGCACGTTCTTTAATCTGCCTGATTCTTTCTTTAGTCAGATCATATTTCTGACCGATTTGTTCGATTGTTGCGCCGTTTTCACCATCCAGACCAAAATAAGCATTCACAATTTCAGCTTCGCGTGGACTCAGGGATTTCAGGACCCTACGTATTTCCTCGCGGAGTGAATCTCTCATAACGTCATCATCAGTAATATCTCCACCTTCCAGCAAATCGCCCATTGCTACGTCTTCTGCCTCGTGCACGGGTGCATCCAATGACATGTGGCGGGTATTGCTTTGGAAAATATTGTTTATTTCTGATTCAGACATCTCCAGGATTTCTGCGAGTTCCTCGGTAGAAGGCTCACGCTCGTTTTCCTGCTCAAATGCCATGTAAGCTTTGTTAGCTTTATTATAGGTGCCAATTTTGTTTTGCGGAAGACGAACAAGACGACCCTGTTCTGCTAACGCCTGCAGTATGGATTGGCGAATCCACCAAACTGCATAAGAAATGAATTTGAAACCTTTTGTTTCATCGAAACGTTGTGCCGCCTTGATCAAGCCAAGATTACCCTCGTTAATAAGGTCACTGAGGCTAAGCCCCTGGTGCTGATACTGCTTTGCAACAGAAACAACGAAACGTAAGTTTCCTGTAGTCAATCTTTCAAGAGCCTTTTGATCGCCCATTTTAATGCGTTGCGCCAAAACGGTCTCCTCCTCGGGTGTTAACAAAGGGATCTTCGAGATTTCCTGCAGGTACTTTTCTACCGCCTGCGAATCACGATTGGTGATCTGGGTGGCAATTTTAAGTTGCCTCATATGAAAAATTGTATTGGTTTATAAATAAAATAACAGCGAAAGAAATTTTTTGTTCGAATTTTTAAAATTATTAACTTACAAAGTTTCCCGCGCTTTATCCTTTTGATTCAAAATAAGTCTGCAAAGATCGTGCTAACCAATCACTCTACCAAATCCTTCTTATATTTACCAGCCATATAACAAAGTACAGTTTTATAACGGAATTTTATAGTGCTTTAGTCCCTGTACTGCCATGGTTTATACAAATTTTAACAATTGATAAAGAATCATATTTAAATTAACATCTTAACTAATTTAATTGTTAAGCCGTTGCAAAATTTTCAATAAAATGATTGACTTTAGAAGCGACACTTTTACACGTCCCGGTCCTGGCATGTTACAGGCCATGCTACAGGCAGAAACCGGTGATGACGTTTTCGGTGAAGATCCCAGTATCAACAAATTGGAAGCCATGATGGCAGCTTATTTTGGCAAAGAGGCAGCCTTGTACTGCCCTTCCGGCACAATGAGTAACCAGATTGCCATTAAAGTACATACGTTGCCAGGGGATGAAGTGGTTTGCAGTAATCTTGCTCACGTATATATTTATGAAGGCGGCGGCATCGCATTCAATTCAGGCGCACAGGTACATGCCCTTATCGGCGACCGGGGCATGATCCGCGCTGCACAGGTAGAAGCAGCCATCAATCCGGATGATGTACATAAAGCACGTACCAGTCTCGTATGTATTGAAAATACTTCCAACCGTGGTGGCGGATGCTGCTACGATTGGGAAGAAATGGTAAAAATCGGCGACGTATGTAAAGAACACGGACTCGCACTGCACCTCGACGGCGCCCGCCTCTTCAACGCACTGGTAGCCACCGGCCAGGATCCAACCTCCTACGGACAACTATTTGACAGCATCTCCGTTTGCCTTAATAAAGGAATGGGCTGTCCCATGGGTTCTGTATTAGTTGGCAGTGAAGCCTTTATCAAATCTGCCAGACGTATCCGCAAAAAACTGGGTGGTGGCCTCCGGCAGGCTGGCTTTATGGCAGCCACCGGCATTTACGCCATGGAAAACAATATAGCACGACTGGCAGAAGATCATCAGCATGCCAAGCAACTTGCACAGGCTTTGCTGGAAAAATCTTTCGTAGGTCATATGCTGCCGGTAGAAACCAATATCGTCATCTTTGAAGTAAAGAACGACTGGACACCGCAACACTTTGCTGACTATCTGAAAAGAGAAGGCATCCTTGTAATGGCTATCTCTCCCACACAGGTAAGAATAGTAACACACCTGGATGTAACCCCGGAGATGATTAATACTACCTGCGAAGTGATTGCTGCAATGGCATAACTACAGATATTCCAAATATACGATCAGGGCTGTCCCCACCTGATCGTATATCTTTCACGCTAATCTTTCAGGTTGTAATATTTGGCGACCGCCTGATAATCACTCAGATCAACACCGCTGCCCGCCCTTGCAGCGGCAGTTCTCCAAAATAATACGGCATACCGCTGCCAGGTAGTATAAAATCGCTGCCGGCTAGAAATACTTATTATCTGGTATATTTCACGGGATAATCGCATGCTGTAACGGTATGATTACTATTATTGTCCTTTAAATTTCCATCTCTCCCTAATCTCCGTTATTTTTGCAACCTTATATTATGAATAGCATGGAACTTTCGAAAAATTACCTGCCTGCAACGGTTGAAGAAAAATGGTACCAACAATGGATGGACAAAGGTTATTTCCGCTCTAAGCCGGATGGCCGTCCGCCCTTTACTGTAGTTATTCCCCCTCCCAATGTGACCGGGGTCTTACATCTTGGCCATACCCTCAATGAAACCGTCCAGGACATCCTGGTGCGCCGTGCCCGTATGAGTGGGTTTAACGCCTGCTGGGTACCAGGTTCCGACCACGCTTCCATTGCTACTGAAGCCAAAGTGGTTAATATGCTCAAACAGGAAAAAGGGATTGAAAAATCTCAACTTACCCGCGAAGAGTTCCTCAAATATGCCTTTGAATGGAAAGATAAATACGGTGATATCATCTACCACCAGATAAAGAAACTCGGCTGCAGCTGCGACTGGGACCGGGTTACCTTTACTATGGATGATCACTATTACAAAGCAGTCATCGCTGTTTTTATTGACCTCTACAAAAAAGGCGTGATCTATCGCGGCGCCCGCATGATTAACTGGGATCCCAAAGCCAAAACAGCTTTGAGTGATGAAGAAGTAGAATACAAAGACCTGCAGGGTAAGCTGTACCATGTTAAATATGCGATTACGGATGCTACCGGTACACCAACCGGTGAATTCATCACCATCGCCACCCAGCGCCCCGAAACCATCATGGGTGACACCGCCATTTGCGTAAACCCTGAAGATGAAAGATACGCGCACCTGAAAGGTCATTTCGCTACTGTACCGCTGGTAAACCGCCGCGTTCCTGTAATCTTTGATACTTATGTAGATAAAGAATTTGGTACCGGTGCGCTGAAAGTAACGCCTGCACACGATATCAATGACTATAACCTGGGGCTTAAACATAACCTGGAAATAGTAGACACCCTGAATGATGACGGTACACTCAGTGCTGCCGCTGTTGTATTTGTGGGTGAAGACCGCTTTGTTGCCCGTAAAAAAGTAGTCGCTGCGCTCGCAGGAGAAGGCTTACTGGAAAAAGAACAGGAATATACTACCCGTCTTGGTTACAGCCAACGTAACCCCGACACCGTAGTTGAACCGCGTATCTCCACCCAGTGGTTTGTGAAAATGGCCGAAATGGCCAAACCGGCGCTGGATGCTGTTGTAAACGGAGATGTGAAAATACATCCCGGCGACCGTTTCCTGGCGACCTACAAATACTGGATGGAAAATGTAAAAGACTGGTGTATTTCCCGCCAACTCTGGTGGGGACAACAAATACCAGCCTGGTATGCACCGGATGGTACTTTTGAAGTAGCTTCCACCGCCGCCGAAGCGGTACAACAGTTTGCTGCACGCAACATCACCATCACCGCCGCTGAACTGACACAGGATGAGGATTGCCTTGATACCTGGTTCAGCTCCTGGTTATGGCCAATGGAAGTATTCAATGGCATCTCCCAGCCAGACAACGAAGACATCAACTACTACTACCCTACTTCCGTACTGGTAACAGGTCAGGATATTATCTTCTTCTGGGTAGCCCGTATGATTATGGCCGGACTGGAATTCAAAGAAGTGAAGCCGTTCAGCGATGTATACTTCACCGGGATGGTACGTGACAAACTGGGACGCAAGATGAGTAAACAGCTGGGGAATTCTCCGGATCTGCTGGAACTCATCCACTCCTTTGGCGCAGATGCAGTACGCTTTGGGATCATGATCTCTTCACCTGCTGGTAACGACCTGCTCTACGATGATTCCAGTTGTGAACAGGGACGTAACTTCTGTAATAAAATATGGAATGCCCTGAAGCTGATAAAAATGTGGGAACAACGTCAGGAAGATGACGGCGCTACCAATGCAGCCGCAGACCAATTTGCCGTGAAATGGTTTGAAAGCAGACTGAATGAAGTACAGGCAGAAGTAGCTGCCTTGCACAAAGATTTCCGTCTCAGCGAAGGGCTCAAAGCTATCTACAGCCTGGTGTGGGATGACTTCTGCAGCTGGTATCTTGAATGGGCCAAACCTGGTTTCGAACAACCAATTCCTGCGTCTGTATACCGTAAAACTGTATATTTCTTTGAACAACTCATGCAGTTGTTACATCCATATATGCCGTTTATTACAGAAGAAATTTATCAGCAGCTGACCGTGCGTGCCGAAGATGATTCATTGATGATCAAACAGTTTATCACACCGGAAGCACCTGTACATGCTACACTACTGGAAGGTTCACTGGCGAAAGAAGTAATCAGCAGCATCCGTGATGCACGTGTCAAAAACCAGATCAAACCTAAAGAACCGGTTGTACTGCATATAGAAACCAGGCATGAAAATGCATTCAAACGAATTGAAAGTACGCTGGCTAAACAGGTAAATGCCTCTGCTGTTCATTATGTGCAGGCACCTGTTGCAGGTTGTATTACAGTAGTGATCCAGAAAGATAAATTCTACCTGGGTACAGAAACTGTACTGGATACTACTGCACAAAAAGCTACATTGCTGAAAGACCTGGAATACCTGAAAGGATTCCTGGTATCTGTTGAAAAGAAGCTCTCCAACGAAGGTTTTGTACAGAAAGCAAAACCAGAAGCGGTAGACGCAGAGCGTCAGAAAAAAGCAGATGCAGAAGCAAAGATTGCAGTAATAGAGGAAAGTTTAAAGACCTTATAATTTTTATGATCGCCCGGTCGTTACTATACCGGGCGATTTTTTTATATCCCCGTACTACCATGCAAAAACACCTGTTACTTAGTTTCCTGTTTGCCGCTGCAGTTTCGCCAGCATTTGCACAGTCTCCTAAAAAGACGGCTGCAAAACCTGCTGTTGTTACCAATAAAAGACCAATGAAATTGCGTAGCAGCTGGGGCATTTACCTGAGTGATACACTGCCAAAAAATGAAGTAATAAAACTACTGGACTCTGCATTAATAGTACGTGACGAAAAAAACATCAAATACCCTGTTCTATCATTTGCCTTTACGTATGAAAGGCATGAACCTTATCTGAACGATACCACCGGCCAACCAGCACTTTATAAAGATTTCACCGGTGATAACTTCAAAGCAGCCGCTCTCTCCCCCGTGTGGAGCAAAGGTTTGAAAGAATCCCTACAAACCGGCGATGTATTATATTTCGATGAGATCATCATCAAATATGCAGAAGAAAAATTCTACAAAGCGCCTTCTCTTAAAATAAGCGTAAAATAATTTAGTAATTAAACAGCTGCTGAATCGGGATAATAAAGTCTACCCTGTTCTGCGCATTATCCACCGGATCCTGATCGAACAGGTGGCTGAAACGCACACCAAATGTGAATGGCAGCGCATTGCCTATGCGGGTGTCGAAGTATAATTCTGTACCGGCAGAGGTGTAACGGGTATTAATATTTTGCGGCGCATAATTGGCCATACTATAATCATAGAACAGGTTGGCCCTGATCCTGTTAAAATAAAGTATCTGCGCAAAGCCCCAGTCCGGATATGCCAATGGCAGGTGATAATTGGCGCCCAGCTTATAGATACGGGTATAGAACGGTGTATTATACCCTCTCGCATACACGAAGTTATCTGAGAATGAATAATTAAAAGATTTATCACGCTGCTGATAAGCGGCCTGTAATACCAGGTTATGATTTTGCCATAAACCTGGCAGATACTGGTCCAGTCGCGCATACAGCTGCTCGGCATACAAGCCATTTACGGAAGTATTATACTGCACGGCCAGGTATTGCCCGAAATGCGTGAATATATTTTGTGTAGCCTTCATCCGCTGATTGCTGAAAATAAGCGTATTGCTTAGGAATTGTAAATCGTTCCCTTTGTACTTACTGTCGAGGTAACGGTGACGGATATTGTAGTTACTACCCACTGAAAGACTGCGGCTATAGAGACCACCTGAGAAATTGAGAGGAACACTAATGCCCACATGAGCGGTCGCTTCATTCCAGTATACCCGTTGCCGGTTCTGATCCAGTCCGTTTCGGTTGATGGCATAATCGGCACCTACAGACAATACAGGAAACCAGCCACCGAAAGTGAAACCGGCTGCAATGTCGGAGTAGCCTTCATTCCGGTTGTACGTATAGCCGATACTGGTAGAAGTAGTACTCAATATGTTCTCTCCTATCAGGGAAATACCGTAATCCGGATCATTAAAAGAAGGTACCCAGCTATGGAAATTAAATGGATGTGTTAACTGCCGGTATTTCTTTACCGGTAAGGAATCATGGGGCACAACATCCAGGATATCCCCCCCTTCTTTAAAGTGCGGTTGCAGCCAGGCACTGCGACCATCACCACTCGCGGGCACTTCCTTCCAGGAGGATGTGTTCAGTGCAGCATGATACAGCTTATACCCTTTTATAGTGAACTCACTGAAAATGAGACTGTCTTTCTGCGCATCTATGGCCATGTGCAATGCACTGTTGCCTCTATCAGTTACTTCGTATGTTTTTTTATCTGCTAACGTAATGGCATATACGTTGTTTACATCTTTATATCCGCTGGTGAAATAAACAGTATCCCCACTTACGGCAGGTGTGCCAATGACGGTGAAGCTGAAAGGTGTCAGTACTGTGCTTTCGCCGGTAGTGAGCGACTGTTGCACCAGCGCCATTTCACCTTTCGTATTACGTACTGCGCTGATCACCGCCTGATCATTGGATGCAAAACGCGGATAGGTATAGTACCAGTTTTCCGGGTTAGGCAATTCTTTTTCAATGGTACCTGTTTGCGCATTGATCAATTGCAGGTGGTACTGCATAGCCGGGGTGGTAGCGACTGCGATAACCTGCTGACCGTTTGCACTAATATCCGGGGAGAAGAATTTCCCTCTGGGAGATATGGTTTTCGTACGTCCGGTAGCGTTATCCCAAATACGGATCACTGAAAAATCTTTCCAGCCCCAGCGTGCATCAAAGCGGGCGGCAGCCCATACTATGCGGCCATTGCGATAGCTGAAAAAATCATCGTAAACAATACCGGGTCTTACCAGTAAATGTTCTTCACCAGCTGCATTCAGCTGATAGATACCCGGCACTTTGTTCCAGGCATTCTTTAATACAATCCATTCATTATCACCGGCGCTATACACATATTTATAGTTAGTCACAGGTTTAGCTACCGGCAGCATGGCTACCGCAGGAGTAGTGTCCGGGCGGGCAGCATAGTTATTCCATAGTGGCTGGTATTCGGCTAACATTGCGTGATAAAAACCAGTTACATTTTTACCTGTTCTCTTTTTCAGGCTATGTGACATAGGATAAAAGAGACCACGGAAACGTACTGCATCGGTAGTAACGTCTTTCCAGAATGTTTGCCCGTAATGTGTGCGACCATAGGTTGCCATCAGGTACCCCAGTGGATAATGATCCGGCACATAGTCAACATAAGAGCCATTCCGGATTTTCATATAGGCGTATTGTTTACCTGCCAGTGAAAGTCCGCGGAAACCATCGAAGAAGCCTGGCAGTCTGCCTCTGCCCTGCGGCGTCAATGCTGTTTCCATCACCACGGCATCTCCTTCCCAAAACCAGTTAGGTACGGCAATATTAGTGATGGCGGCTTGTCCCAGCTGACCACCGAGAATAGAAAACACTTTAGATAAACCCTGCCGGAAGTTCATGTTCTGTAACACGTGTCTGTATTCATGTACAGACAGTTGCTCTATCCAGTTGAGTGAGCCCAGGTCCAGTGAGGAAGGGGAAGGTGTCAGATAAAATTCCGAGCGAAAGGGCCCCAGCTGCACATATCCGTTGGATTGCATGGTTTGGTTCTGCAATACCATATTGACTTTTCTTTCCAGGGGACCGATCGAGGTGCGGGTATAGCGGTTCAGGTAATGTACGATGTTGGCTACACGTTCTCCCTGTGGTGTCATGCCTTTGGGAAAAATTACCCGTACGGTATCCGTATTTATTTGCTGCCATTTCAGCGAGGGTGGGTTGCCCCCGAATTGCTGTGCTGATAAAGAAAGAGAAAGGGCAAATAGAGAAATAGTGGCAAGGATACGCATAAGAGAATTACGAATTTCAAATTACGAATTACGGATAAGCGGATGATAATACCGTATAAACGAAAATATGTTTCTTTCCTTATATTATCACATCAAATCGCTGATATCTTCCTTTTTATCCGTAATTCGTAATTCATTATTTGTAGTTCCTTTTCATTAACATTCCGGTAAGCTGATCGGAATATTTACTGCCAGGCCTCCATCAGAAGTTTCCTTGTATTTGGAATTCATGTCCTGGGCTGTTTCCCACATGGTTTTCACCACAGCATCCAGCGAAACTTTTGCCAGTTCCGGATTACTTTGCAGTGCCAGCTGAGAAGCCGTGATAGCTTTAATGGCACCCATCGTATTTCTTTCAATGCAGGGAATCTGCACCAGTCCGCCGATTGGGTCACAGGTAAGGCCAAGGTGATGTTCCATCGCTATTTCTGCTGCCATCAACACCTGGCGCTGGGAACCGCCCATACATTCCGTGAGGGCTGCAGCAGCCATCGCAGAGGACACGCCGATTTCGGCCTGGCAACCGCCCATAGCAGCGGAGATAGTGGAGCGTTTTTTAAAGATGCTGCCAATTTCAGATGCGGTGAGGATAAACTGTTGTATTTTATCATCATGGAAACCATCGCAGAAGGCGATGAAATACTGCAATACTGCGGGTATTACGCCAGCGGCGCCATTGGTGGGTGCAGTAACTACGCGGCCAAACGAAGCATTTTCTTCATTTACTGCCAGCGCAAAGCAGCTTACCCAGTCAAGTGTATAGCTGAAATGCTCTCCACCTGCCCTGATAGCTGTAATCCAGGAGGCATAATCTGTATAGGTACGTCCTTTCAATAATTTTTTATTGAGTGCAGCAGCACGACGGCCCACTCTCAGTCCGCCCGGCAATTCGCCGCTGGTATGGCATCCACGGAAAGTACATTCCTGCATCACACGCCAGGTATTGAGTATTCCTTTCCGGGTTTCTTCCTCCGGACGCCAGGCATGTTCATTCTCCATTACCAGTTCAGAAATGCTGTAGCCTGTTTTGATACACCATTGCAGGAGCTGGCGGGCGGTATCAATAGGAAAAGGCAGGTCTACCTGTTGTGCACCGCTACCCTTCTGTCCTTCCTGCACTACAAAGCCACCACCGATAGAATACCAGGTAGAAGCGATTTGTTCTCCATCCAGGAATGATACCAGGAATGTAAGGGCATTCGGGTGAAAAGGCAGAGATTCTTCAAAGAGGAAGTCAATATCTTCAACGGGATCAAAGTCTATTTCATATTTACCTGCCAGCAACATTTTACGGCTGCGGCGGATATCGTCCATTTTAGGGGTGATCTGGTTTACATCAAAGGTGACAGGATCATCTCCACACAATCCCAGCTGTACAGCAATATCAGTACCGTGCCCATGGCCTGTTTTAGCAAGGGAGCCATATAATAACACCTGTACTTTGCTGACAGCGGGTAATCTGCCAGCCTGTTCCAATTCTGCCAGGAAGCGGAGTGCCGCCCGCCAGGGGCCCAATGTATGGGAACTGGAGGGACCAACGCCTATCTTAAAAATATCAAATACTGAAATACATTCGTGTGCCACTATTTTATAGTTTATCTGTAAAATTAATGGAAAGCGGGCGAATAAAACAATAACATAAAAAAGCGGTGCTGGCTCAGCCGGCACCGCTTTTCTTTTATCTTGTCAACAATTATTTATTCTGAAAATCTTTCAGTTTTACATTAAAAACCAATACAGTGTTGCCCGGAATCTGGCTTCGCCCCTGAGGCCCGTAAGCGAAAAAAGAAGGCAGCAACAAATTAATTTCTCCACCTCTTCCTATTTTGGGAATACCTATTGTCCAGCCGGTAATCACCCGGTTCAGATCAAAACTGGCATTATAGCTGCTATCGAACACCGTTTTATCCAGGAAAGTACCAACATAGGCTACGTTTACGTAAGCCGCAGCGTTGATTACATCTGTTGCTGTACCTCTTTTTATAATCTGGTAAAAAATACCCAGTGAATCATGTTTTAAGTCAGTGATATTATTAGCTGCCGCATACGCAACAATTTTAGCGGAGTCAATGCTGTACTGCGCTTTCGCATCATAAGGAGGGGTATCATCTTTTTTGGAACAGGCAGCGAGCACTAATAGAAATAATCCTCCCAACAGAAAAACTTTCTTCATACAATTACAGTTTCGATTTTATTATGAAATTAAAAGTTGACAATACGGTAGATAATAGTAAGGATTTTTTACCTGAAATTTATTAATTCCAGGTCAGAAATCAGGACGGCATTGGGTGGAATGACACCAGGTATACCGACAGGGCCATAGGCCAGGGCTGGAGGAATATATAACCTGATTTTCCCTCCCTTGGAAATTTTCTGTAGTCCTATCTGCCAGCCTGGGATATGATTTTTCAGTTCCCGCTGATCAAAGTCAGTGGGACCAAATGAAGTACCTACTATTTCTCCGGAGAGTAGTTGGGTAGAATAAATGACGGTGGGAATGGAGGTCGCTTTCACAAAGTGAATGCTGTCGCCTGGCTGCAGGATCTTATAATAAAGACCTGAGGCATCTTTGATGGCAGTTTCGTTATGGGCGCTGAGATAGCTGAGGATTACATTTTCCATCCGCACATCTCCCGTACTCATTTCCAGGGGCCCTTCGTTTTTTGTACATGCCGCCAGTAATATAATCAGGCAGGCACTTAATAGTTTAACAGCTGTATTCATCCGCTTCTGTTTACGATCCTGGTTGTTTAACGGATATTCGCCGCGAAAGTTACAATTATTCCGTTACTGACATAAAAAACTCCTGCCAGCCTAAGCCTGCAGGAGTTCTTTTTATAGTAATAATATAGATTAGTAATCCATACCCATACCGTGGCCACCGCCGCCCATTGCAGGAGCAGAAGACTTAGGTTCTGGTTTATCAGCGATTACACATTCTGTAGTCAACAGCATAGAAGCAATTGATGCAGCATTTTCCAGTGCAATACGGGTTACTTTAGTTGGATCGATTACACCGGCAGCCAGTAAGTTTTCGAAAACTTCTGTACGGGCGTTGAAACCGAAATCACCTTTACCTTCTTTCACTTTCTGTACAACGATAGAACCTTCGATACCTGCGTTAGCAGTGATCTGACGTAATGGCTCTTCAATAGCACGTTTAACGATAGAGATACCGGTTTGTTCGTCATTGTTTTCACCTTTCAGTTCAGCCAATGCTTCGATAGCGCGGATATAAGCCACACCACCACCAGGAACGATACCTTCTTCAACGGCAGCGCGGGTAGCGTGTAAAGCATCGTCTACGCGATCTTTCTTTTCTTTCATTTCTACCTCAGTAGCAGCACCAACGTAAAGTACAGCCACACCACCGCTTAATTTAGCGAGACGTTCCTGTAATTTTTCGCGGTCGTAGTCAGAAGTAGTTACTTCGATCTGCGCTTTGATCTGTCCGATACGGCCTGTGATCGCATCTTTTTCACCTTTACCACCTACGATGGTAGTGTTATCTTTATCGATAGTGATAGATTCTGCTTTACCGAGGTAAGTCAGGTCAGCATTTTCCAGTTTGTAACCTTGTTCTTCGCTGATCACGATACCACCTGTGAGGGTAGCCAGATCCTGCAGCATATCCTTTCTTCTGTCGCCAAAGCCAGGAGCTTTAACAGCAGCAACTTTCAGGGTACCACGCAGTTTGTTTACCACCAGGGTAGCCAGTGCTTCACCTTCCAGATCTTCGGAGATGATCACCAGTGGAGCGCCTTGTTGAGCTACTTTTTCCAGGATGTGCAGGATATCCTTCATAGTGCTGATCTTTTTATCGTAGATCAGGATATAAGGGTTAGCCAGTTCAGCCTGCATTTTTTCACTGTTGGTGATGAAGTAAGGAGACAGGTAACCGCGGTCAAACTGCATACCTTCTACTACTTCAACAGTAGTGTCAGTACCTTTAGCTTCTTCTACAGTGATAACGCCGTCTTTGGTTACTTTCTGCATTGCCTGGGCAATCAGTTTACCAATTTCGTTGTCGTTATTAGCGGAGATAGATGCTACCTGTTCAATTTTCTGGTTGTCGTTTCCAACACTTTCAGACTGTTTTCTCAGGTTTTCAACTACTGCTTTAACCGCTTTGTCGATACCACGTTTCAGATCCATTGGGTTAGCACCGGCAGCTACGTTTTTCAAGCCGTCGCCGATGATAGCCTGTGCCAGAACGGTTGCAGTGGTAGTACCATCACCTGCCAGGTCAGCAGTTTTGGAAGCTACTTCTTTCACCATTTGCGCACCCATATTTTCGATAGCGTCTTCGAGTTCAATTTCTTTTGCAACGGTAACACCATCTTTAGTTACACCCGGAGCACCGAATTTCTTTTCGATAACTACGTTACGACCTTTAGGGCCGAGGGTTACTTTAACGGCATCAGCCAGAGTGTCAACGCCTTTCTTCATTTTGTTGCGGGCGTCTATATTGAAGAAAATTTGTTTTGCCATAATACTTTGTAGATTTTTCTATTAGGAATTAAAACATATCCGTGCTGCTATCTTAAACGATAGCCAGGATATCAGATTCACGCATGATTAAGTAATCTTCGCCTTCGATAGGAAGTTCCTGACCAGAGTATTTACCATACAGAACAGTATCACCTACTTTCACAGTGATTGGTTCATCTTTTTTACCAGGACCAGCAGCCACTACGGTGCCTCTCACAGGTTTTTCTTTTGCAGTATCCGGGATAATGATACCGCCAGCTGTTTTCTCTTCTGCTGCTGCAGGTTTCACAATTACCCTGTCAGCTAAAGGTTTAATACTTAATTGTTTAGCCATAGTAGATTTTATTTAAAAAAGATGTTTATATTTTGTTCCTTCCCGTCCACGAGAATTGTGCCAAGGCGGTTTTCGGGTCAAATTTGCAGTTCACGAAGGTATTGACTAGATTCCATACTGACAAATCATGACAGGCAACCCGAAAAAATGACAGAAATGACAGGAAATGAAGTTTGTCTTTTAGCAGGATTATATTGATTTTTGATGATTTTTCGGATGTTTTATCCAAGACCAATGAGGTTTTGGGAAATCGCAAGAGATATCTTTGCTGCTGTCTCCCCAAACTTCTTTAATCCCATAAAACAAAAAAATATCCGGAAAATCATCAAAATCAATATAATCCTGCTAAAGACAAAATCCGCTCCAGGGGCTCTCCCTGCCAAATATCCTTAAATATGAATTTTTTTCTCTAGTTTTGCGCCCTTATACCAGTTCTTTTTTATACGATGATCAGTAGAAGAAACATCCGGGTAAAAGTAATGCAAACACTTTACGCCCTGGAAACGATGGATGAAAGCAGTATTAAGCCAGGCACGGCCACCAGACTTTTGAACGAAAAGCTGGACCAAACCTGTCAGATCTTTACCTACTTACTTAATTCAGTGGTACAGGTGGCGCAATACGCAGAAATTGATGCGCAGGCCCGTGCCTCCAAACACTTACCCTCAGCCGAGGATCTGCAGGTAAATACCAAGATTGCAGGTAATGAATTTATTTTCCAGATAACCAATGATAAGGGGTTCCAGGTAAACCTGGAGCAATGGAAAATGAAGCTGCAAACAGATGACGATCTGCTCCGAAAGCTTTATAACCAGATGGCCGTTACGGATACCTACAAAGCTTATATAGCAGACGGCACCCGTACCAAAGCCGGTGAAAAGGAAATACTCGAATTTATCTATAAAGAAGTACTGGGCAAAAGTGAGCTGTTTATACAGCATATGGAAGATACCTTCCTCCACTGGGGCGATGATGAAGAAATGATGAGCATTCTGATCAACAATTACTTCAACAAGCCACATCTCTTCAACTTCCTGCAGCTGATCAGCAAAGAAAAGCTGGATTATGCAAAAGAACTGTTGCTGACAGTAATTGACAAGAAAGAATACTGCCTGGAGCTGATCAAACCCAAGTTACAAAACTGGGATTCTGAGCGTATAGCAGCGGTAGATATGTTACTCATGGAAATGGGTGTATGTGAGTTCCTTTACTTCCCTACCATTCCTACCAAAGTAACCATCAACGAATATATCGATCTGGCAAAAGCATATAGCACACCACAAAGCGGACAGTTTATCAACGGTATTCTGGATAATATCCTGAAAGACCTGGAAAAAGAACAATTGGTTCAAAAACAGGACCGTCCCAAAAAGTAAGTGGGAAAAGTTATTTTTACCTAAAAAATAGCAATACCATGAAAAAGCTGTTCTGTTTATTCGCCTGTGGAAGCCTGCTGATAGCGGCTTGTAACAATAGTGCAAAAACTAACACCACTGCCGCAGGTGCTGCCGGCAGCGGACAGGTAAAAGAAGATGGGCAATCCTCCGCACTGACTTTTGAAGAAAAGGTGCATAATTTCGGAGAAATTGCAGCCGGTGAAAAGGTAGAGTACTCCTTTAAATTCACCAACACGGGTACCAGCCCGCTACTGATCGAAGACGCTATCTCCAGCTGTGGTTGCACAGTACCGGAATGGCCTAAAGAACCGATCAAACCCGGACAATCCGGCTATATGAAAGTTATCTTCGATAGTCATGGTAAATCCGGTTATACAGAAAAAGAGATTTCTGTCAAAATCAACAATAAAGACGGTTATGTGGTAGGACCTAAAATCCAGTGTAATATTATTACCAAATAGACCCGAATAAACTATTAAATCAATTATAGATGAACATCCTGAACATTTTATTAATGGCGCCTCAAGGCGGTGCCTCAGGCGGCGGTAACTCCTGGGTTTCTTTCCTGTTTTTTGGCGGTATGATTGTCGTTATGTGGCTTTTTATGATTCGCCCTCAGACTAAGAAAGCAAAACTCCAGAAACAATTTATCGACAACCTGAAAGAAGGCGATAAAATTGTTACCATCGCAGGTATTCACGGTAAAGTGAAAAAAATGAACGATAACAATACCGTATTAATGGAAGTTAGTCCTGGCACCAGCTTTACCATTGAGCGTTCTGCTATCAGCATGGAATATACTTCAGCGCAACAGAAAGCGGCTGAAACCAAATAAAGGAATTACGAATTAGAAATTACGAATTACGGAGTTGTGTATAGATATTAGCGGACCAATATTCGCTTCTGTCTACATACAACTCCGTAATTCGTAATTCCAAATTCGTAATTCTTTTTTAAATTGGGATTATGTTAAAGATAGGAATCACCGGAGGCATAGGCTCTGGCAAAAGCACCATTAGCAAAATATTTGAATTATTAGGCGTGCCCGTATATTATGCGGACGAACGAGCAAAAGATATACTTGTACGTGATCCGGAGCTGGTAGAGCAGGTGAAACAACACTTTGGCGCCGAAGTATATGATGCCAACGGCGGCCTCAACCGAAAACACCTCGGCAATATTGTATTCAACGACAAAGACAAGCTGGCCATCCTCAACTCCCTGGTACATCCAGCTACCATCCGGGATTCCGACCAATGGGCACTGCAACAGCATACCCCCTATGTTTTAAAGGAAGCTGCGCTCCTTTTTGAGACGGAATCCTTCCACCACCTCGATAAAGTAATCGCCGTTTTTGCCCCCCAGCCACTACGGATACATCGCGTCATGAAACGGGACAATGTTACCCGTAATGAAGTGCTGGCACGCATTTACAAACAAATTGATGAAACCATCAAAATGCGCTTAAGCGATTATATCATACACAACGATGAGCAGCATATGGTGATTCCACAGGTACTGGCATTGCATCAGGAACTATTGGCGCTGGCTGCTACGCATTAAGGTTACCTTGGGTATACCAGCGCAGGTGTCCCCTGTTGTTTTGCCTAACTTTGATAAAAATATGGATAAATGGACAAGGTGAATAACTCCCCCATACAACTGACAGCCAGTGCTGTAGACCAAGTGAAAAAATTATTGCAGGGGGCTACAGAAGCTCCTTATCTACGGATAGGTGTGAAAGGCGGTGGCTGCTCCGGTGTAGCTTATATGTTAGGATTTGATGCCATAATGGAAGATGATGACATATTTGATGTTGCTGGTATACCGGTGATCATGAAAAAAGCACATGGCATATACCTGATGGGCATGGAAATAGATTATCAACAGGACACTGCTGCAACAGGTTTTGTATTCAGAAGCCCCTGATACCTGCTTCTTTTGAATAATAATTCTTTTTCCTAAGCTACAGCTTGCTATAACTGCGCTGCTATGGCCGGTTTTGCTCCCCATCCATCTTCTGATTCGGTTGTACATCCGGAAGTCATCCCCGCATCAAGTCCACATCAAGTCCACATCAAGTCCACATCAAGTCCACCTCTCCTGCGGTGCGACTATAGGTACTTAGCGGGCGCTAAGCATAGCATAGGCGGAGCCAACATAATGAAAAGGCTATGCTGACTTTAATGATGAGGGCGCAGATAACCAACTTATTATCTTCTTTACTTTAATACTTACACATAAAAAAACCTCCTGGCAAGCCAGGAGGTTTTTATTTATCAAACATTATTTCAGTTATCTCACTTATTTAGTAGCAGGAGCTGCTTTCTGAGCAGTTACTTCTACTGATTCACTTTCATTCCCCAGTTGGTTCTTTTTGTCAAAGTCAACCAGTACCGGAGCAGCTACGAAGATAGAAGAGTAAGTACCAGTGATCACACCTATCAGCATCGCAAAGGCGAAACCGCGGGTTACTTCACCACCGAAGATAAATAATATCAGGATGGTCAGGAACACCGTGAGGGAGGTCATAATAGTACGGCTCAGGGTATCGTTAATCGCTTTGTTGATAACAACATTTCTGTCGCGGCCATGTTTACCTGTTCTGAAGTATTCACGGATACGGTCAAATACAATCACGGTATCGTTCATGGAGAACCCGATCACTGTCAGGATCGCAGCAATAAAGTGCTGGTCAATTTCGAGTGTGAACGGTACAAAAGATCTGCACCAGGAGAATACTGCCAGTGTTACCAGTACGTCATGCAGCAGGGAGAATATAGTACCGATAGAGTACTGCCATTTACTGAAACGTAACAGGATGTACAGGAAGATCACTACGAGCGACAACACAGTGGCTTTTACGGCACCGGCGCGTAAGTCATCGGAAATGGTAGGTGATACCGTTTGTGATCCAACAATATAGCGGCTGGCAAATACTTCAGGTGTTACAGAAGCGTCATAGAACTGCTTCAGACCACCATATAATTTATCAGCTACTTCTTTATCTACTGCCAGGCTCTGTTGTTCAATTTTGTATGCAGTGGTGATGTTCAGTTGGTTAGTACTTCCGATTGTTTTAACGAATACTTCTGATTCGAATTCTTTCTTCAGTACATCTGCCACTTTCTCCCTGTTCATCGGATGTTCAAAGCGAACAGTATAGCTACGTCCACCAGAGAAATCGATACCGTGGTCGAAACCATGGAAGAAGGAAGATACACCTGCCACCATTACAAATGCGGAGATGATATAAGCGTATTTACGTTTACCGACGAAGTCGAAGGCAGCGTGTTTAAATACTTTACGGGAAATAGGGGTAAAGTATTCGAAATGTCTTTTTCTCTTCATCCAGAAGTCAGTTACCATACGGGAAACCAGGATACCGCAGAACAGAGACAGGAACAAACCTATGATCTGAGTGGTAGCGAAGCCCAGTACAGGACCTAAACCGAAGTAAAACAGGATGAATGCAGTGAGGAGGGAGGTAACGTGACCATCCAGTACCGGAGCATAGGAACGTTTGTAACCGTCTGCTACAGCATCGTGGTAGGACTTACCATGGGTAAGTTCATCCTTGATTCTTTCGAAGATGATTACGTTGGTATCTACCGCCATACCGATTGTCAGTACCATACCGGCAATACCGGCCATTGTTAACGTAGCCCCCATAGATGCCAGGATACCGAAGGTAAACAGCAGGTTGAGTACCAGTGCAATGTTAGCCACCCAGCCGGCTGAGTTGTAATACACCAGCATGAGTACGAAAATGATTCCGAAGGAGATCATGAAAGACTTGGCACCAGCAGCGATGGATTCAGCGCCGAGGGTAGGTCCTACAATCTGTTCCTGTACGATCTGGGCAGGAGCCGGCAT
The DNA here is from genome assembly GCF_052114225.1 of Chitinophaga sp. RAB17. Lineage (NCBI taxonomy): Bacteria > Pseudomonadati > Bacteroidota > Chitinophagia > Chitinophagales > Chitinophagaceae > Chitinophaga > Chitinophaga sp. RAB17. The sequence continues at coordinate 139,699 of NZ_JBFREI010000001.1, forward strand.
TTTACCGGATTTCAGGATATTGGCGAGGTCATTTGCTTCCTCGATGGTAAAGCTACCACTGATAGAAGAACGGCCACCGGCAATTTCGCCCTGTATAGAAGGTGCAGAGTAAACGATATTATCCAGTACTACTGCAACATAGTTTAAGGTAGCAGGATCTTTTGGATTGGTTGGAGCCAGTTCGCCGGTCAGTTTTTTCCATTCATGGGCACCTACGTTGTCCATGGTCATGCTGATTTCCGGTTGGTTGTTCTGGTCCATATCCTGACGTGCATCTACGATCCTTTCACCACCAACACGGGGAGCAGGGTTAGCAGGATTCACTTTCAGGAGGTAAACAGCCATTGGGCCGTGTTTATCTTCTTTATTTTCAGGACCGAATGCAATCACGCCATCTTTAGGCAGAACAGCCTGAACAGCTGGCAGGCGAAGGTAACGGTTGAAAGTAGCGGTATCTTTAGGAAACACTCTTCCGATAGACGGGCCAGGGAAAATGGTACCGGACTGAGGATCTGCGTTGGGAATAAATACCATGAACAGCGGATTTTGTTTCTGCTGTTCTTTGAGTTGCAGTTCCTTGCTGGCATTTTTACTGGTGTCTTTCTTTGACAGGTATTGTGTCAGACTGGCATCCTTGCTGGTATCGCCGGCAGCAGGAGTAGTTGCGGCGTTTGCAGTATCTGCAGCAGCAACAGCAGGGGTGCTGGTGGTATTCAGTGAATTTTTGATGGCCTCATTTACAGGAAGCAGTACATTCTGGAAAAATTCCGGACTGTTCTTGTACACTTCTCTGAATTCGAGGTTAGCAGTAGCCTGCAGGTATTTGTGTACACGTGCAGCGTTATCAACGCCTGCGAGTTCCACAGAGATCAGGCCTTTGTTTTCGTCCAGGCTGATGTTGGGTTGTGCCACACCGAATTTATCAATACGTTTTTGCAGTACGATATAGGTATTTTTAATGGCAACACGTGATTCCTTGCGGATCATGTCCAGCACCTGCTGATTGGAAGAATTGAAGGTGATATCTTTTTGGTAGGCGTTCGCAAAGATAGTCGCCAGTTTACCTTGAGGAGCTACTTCGGCGTATGCTTGACCGAACAAAGTAACAAAGTCTGACTGGTTTGTCTTTTTCAGCTCATTTGCCCTAACCAGCGCGCTGTTAAATGCAGCATCCTTGGATTGACCGGATAAAGCGCGGATCACATCTTCCACGTTTACTTCCAGTACAACGTTCATACCTCCTACCAGGTCCAGACCGAGATTCAGTTCTTTCTCTTTGGCCTTGGTGTAGGTAACATACCATGGGAAACCTGCAATTTGCTTGCTGCTGGTACTGTCCACGATCTCTTGTCTCCTTTGTTTAATAACCCCAGCCAACGTATCTGAGTAGAAGCCCCGCAGTTCTTTCTGGCTGTCGGCGGGATATTTCTTTTCAGGTGTAGGGTATTGTTTGGCCACATCGTTCTCGGCCTGCTGCTCTATCTTCTTCTCATAGTTCCGCACCAAAAACGTGAAGGACAATTGGTACAAAGAGATAAGGATCAGTGCGATGGCAAAAAATCTTACCAGTCCTTTAAGTTGCATACTGTTTGTTTCGGGTTTATAAAAAAAATTTTTAAGAGTTGCAAAGATAGAATTTAAATCGATATATTAAAGCCCTTGTTAAAAGACGCGCAAAATGAGTATGCGCCTGCATTTGCAGGTAAGTTGGCATACTTTTTTATAAATCTGCTGATCCTGGATTCTGGTCTTTTTAATAATATTCCTTTGCTTTACAATCAATAACAACGACAAATATATGCAAACCCAACATTATCCGGCAACAGATAATTTTCTGGATGCTTTGCTGAAAAGTCAAAAAAGCCAGTTAGGCGCCGTTTTCAGCGACCCTGCCTCCTACCGATTACAGGTAATTTTCACCCGGATAGACCGGGATGAGCAGCAATTGCCGCATTTCACAGACTATTTCTATGGCGTTCCCCCGGATACCTACTTCTACCCTGCTTCCACGGTAAAATTACCGGCAGTAGCCCTGGCACTGGAAAAGCTGAATGATCTGGGTTTGCCGGGCCTTCACCGGAACACGCCTTTATTTACGGATCCGCTACCGGATATTAATACCGGAGTTCGCCGTGATCATTCCGCCGCTTCCGGATTGCCGTCGGTGGCGCATTACATCAAAAAAATATTCCTGGTCAGTGACAACGATGCCTTTAACCGGTTATATGAACTGATAGGTCAGGAACATTTTAACCGGCGCCTATGGGAAATGGGCTATGATCAGGCCCAGATCCGCCACCGGGTGGGGCTTCCCCTCTATGAAGCCGCCAATAAACACACCAATGGCGTAGTATTTCAAACGGGGAATGTGGTCCACTATCAGCAACCGCCACAGCATAGCGGACTTACCTTTCCACAACGGGAGGACTTCGCCGGAAAAGCATATTATAACCACCTGGATAAGCTGGAACGCCGGCCCATGAACTTCTCCCATCGCAACAAACTCCCACTCACTCACTTACACAACATATTGCGCAGCATAATTTTTCCGGAAGCTGTAACAAATCAACAACGTTTCCGTTTAACAGAAGAAGATTATCATTTTTTGTATCAGAGTATGTCACAATATCCGGAGGAATCAACCGATCCAATATATGATCCGGAACAATATTACCAGGCATATACAAGATTTTTGCTTTTCGGAGGAGAGAGAGATAGCCGGATACCACCACATATCAGGATATTTAATAAACCAGGATGGGCATACGGATTTCTAACCGATACCGCTTATATTGTGGATTTCGCCAACAATACCGAGTTCTTATTATCGGCGAGCATCTTTGTAAATACAAGCGGGATACTGGGAGACGACCAACAGACTTTTGAAGAAACAGGTAAGCCCTTTCTCAGGGCATTGGGACAAGTGATTTATACAGCGGAGCTGGCACGTCATAAACATGTATTGCCAGACCTTTCCCGCTTCAGACCAAACAGCGAAAAAACAACTGATCAATAACACAAATTAAAAAACTGAGAGCAAAATGCTAACCAAGAAAAATCGCGTATGGGCCGCAGCAGCCCTGTTGACCGTAGTTACCGGAATGACATCCTGTTTGAAAAATGATAACAATGTCACCCCTCAGCGGCAAACGGCCAAAGTCCTCGTTATTAACGTATCCAACAGCGCCGTTCCTGCCAGTTTTTACGATAATGGCCAGAAAATAAGTAAAGACGGTGCTAGTATTGGCTTCAACTTCATAGCTCCATATAATGCTTTGGGCGGTGCGCATACCTTTGAACTGAAGAAATTGACGGGAGATAGTGTAATTGCCACCAGCAATGCCACTTTGGATTCCAACCTTTACTATACACATGTTATATTTAACAACCCGGTAAAGTCTATCACAGTGCTGAACGACCTGGCCTCTGCGAGTCAAACAAAAATCAATATCCGTTGCTTTAACCTGTCTCCGGCTCCAGCCGCTGATCCTGGCCAAAAAGTAGATTTTTATATCGGTAGTGAGAAAGTAGACAGTAACCGTGCGTATATGTCCATAGGTGAATTGGCTTCTTCTACTACATTTAAGCAGTTCAGCAACTTCAGTGTGAATAACACTGTTACCATTAAGAAAGCAGGTACTAATGAAACATTGGCAACCAATAACAAACTAACTATCAGTGCTTTTAGTACCGGTCTCGTATATACCCTGTACTTTGCAGGTACTCCAGGCAGCACTGGTACAGATAAACTGATAACGGATGCTATTCCCAGCTACTATTAATAAATAATAAATTATCATCCATACAAATGCATAAGGGGCCGTGATTACGGCCCCTTCTGCATTGCGGTAGCAGCCAGGTATCATCTTTCCATGTATTATCTACTTTTTTTCTGTAGGTTTGTTCCGGTACAATGTTAAGATATGAATCAACTAGCAGAAAGGCTGTCACGGATTTCCGAGCCTCAAACAATTAAAATGGCTAAACTCGGCCGCGAGTTGAAAGCCCAGGGTATAGACATCGTAGACCTTAGTATCGGAGAACCGGATTTTGATACCCCGGCACATATCCGGGAAGCCGCCAAAAAGGCGATTGACGAAGGGTTTACGCACTATACACCCGTGGCTGGCTATGCAGACGTAAGACAGGCTGTAGTACACAAACTTAAGAGAGATAACGGTCTTGACTATACGCCGGAACAGATTGTTGTATCCACCGGCGCAAAGCAGTGCCTGGCCAATGCAGTGCTGAGCATTGTAAACCCGGGTGATGAAGTCATCATACCAACTCCTTACTGGGTTACCTATTCAGAACAGGTGAGTCTTTGCCAGGGAGAAGTCGTATTTGTTCCCTGCAGCATTGAAAACAATTATAAAATTACACCGGAACAGCTGGAAGCGGCCATCACGCCTAAAAGCAGGCTGTTTATGTTTTCCTCTCCCTGCAATCCTACCGGATCCGTATATTCAAAAGAAGAGCTGGCAGGACTGGCGGCTGTATTTGCCAAACATCCACAGATCTTTATCATCTCTGATGAAATATATGAGTATATCAATTACGTTGGTAACCACGAAAGCATCGCGCAGTTTGGTGATCTGATCAACCGCACCATCATTATCAATGGATTGAGCAAAGGCTTTGCCATGACAGGCTGGCGTTTGGGCTACATGGCGGCACCGCTGGATATAGCCAAAGCATGTGATAAAGTCCAGAGTCAGTTTACATCCGCTACCTGCTCCATCACGCAGCGGGCGGCTATTACCGCCCTTACCGGCGAGTTGACTACTGCGGTAGAAATGGTGGCAGAATTCAAAAAACGGCGTGCTTACATACATGAAGCCCTGAAAACCATTCCCGGCTTAAAAGTGAATGATCCGGAAGGCGCCTTCTATATGTTTCCTGATGTAAGCGCATTCCTGAATAAATCATTTGAAGATTCATATATCAAAGATGCAGATGACCTCTGCATGTATCTTCTTCATAAAGCCCATGTGTCTACCGTTACCGGTGGTGCGTTCCAACAGCCTAACTGCATCCGCCTGTCTTATGCCACCGGCATGGATAAGCTGGAAAAAGGGGTGGAAAGAATGAGAACCTGGCTGGGGAAACTGGCATAGGAAATAAGAATTACGAATTAAGAATTACGAATTACGGAGTATAGCATGATCTTCGGGGCATCCACCACTCCCGTAATTCGTAATTCTTAATTTGTAATTATATATAATATTATTATATATTTGTGCGCATAAAGTATAAAGATGGATGTGAATCTGACTAATTTCCTGTATGTGGCCCTTGCAGTAGGTGCAGTAGCTATCGTATATCCGACCGTAAGAGATCTTTTCAAAAAAAACAAGCCGGAAGATGCGGCTGCAGAAGAGAAACAGCCCACAACAAATGCAGCAGTACTGCCTTTACAGTTGCAGGCATATGAGCGGATGGCATTGTATGTAGACAGGATTACACCACAAAGCCTGATCGGGCGTATCTATCAGCCGGGCTTACTGGCTGTGGACATGCAGATAGCGATGGTGCAAAATATCAAAGCAGAATACGAACATAATGTAACGCAGCAGATCTATGTATCTGCCATGACCTGGGAAGCGGTAAAAACATTAAAGGAACAAACCATTTCCGTCATCAACCAGGTAGCGGTACAATTAGCACCGGATGCACCGGCTATGGAGTTGAACAAACAGATACTGGAAGTCTTTTTACAAGCCGGCGAATCTCCTGCTGAGCTTACCTCCCAGATCATCAATGCAGAAGCAAAACGACTGATGCGATAATCATTTTGTCCGGATCACTTCATCCAGCAAATAACCTTTTCCGTTAAACAGTATGTAAAGTGGTTTTCCCTGGTACCAGGGAATGCCGGCTGTTTTGGCATGTACCTGTATGTGCAGATGGGGTTCGGTACTAAAGCCCGAATTACCTACGCAGCCCAGTGGATCGCCCTGTTTTACATACTGACCTTCCTTTACGGTAACACTTCCCATTTTAAGATGGCCCATAAACACGTAATAGCCGGGCGTTTCCAGTAATACCTGGTTGGTATTCTTTGGTCCCCGGTCCATCGCGGGCGGAATATTGTCGGGATTATTACTGTAAGCCCTTATAACGAGTCCATCGCAGGGTGCATATACCGTATCACCGAAGATGGTATAATCTTCCAGATGGCGGGAAAATATTTTATTCCCACGGCCACCTGTGCTGTTCAGTTTCACAATATCCATCGCGTATACAGCACCACGTAAACTAAAGTGAAATACATTGGTGGGCAATCCTTTACCCCCCTGTAACACATAGTATTTGCCAGATTTAAAGGGCAGCGACAATTTCACAGTATCCGGTTTACCGGTAGTGCCGGTAAAGTAAAGTATACTGAGTAAGATGAATACAGCGGATAGTACAACGTTGCTCCGCTTCTTCCAACCGGGTGTAGGTTTGGCAGCATGATCATGCTTACGCAACACATAAGCTGCACAACAGGCCAGTAATAAACCGCCGAAAACGTAACCGGTATAAATGGACAGGTATACCCAGGTACCATACAAATACAAAAACACTGCCATTGAAAGGCCCAGCAACAAATAAGTGTAAGTTGCTGACAACGGCCTGCTGCCAGCTTTCCATACCAGGTATAAACTATACAGCGCCAACGCGAGGGTAATGCCTAATAAACAATAAATGATCATAATAGCCAGCCAACTTTCACACAAATTATCAATATTTTTCTCAGCGGCGAAGTACCATAATAATTATGTAACATTGCAACGCTAGTTTTAGATACTATGGAAAAGACCATTCAAACCGATTCGGGCATCGTTATAGCACCGCTGTATACCCAGCCGGTGGCTATGGAAGAACAACCCGGCAGCTTTCCTTATACCCGGGGCATACACGCTACCATGTACCGCGATAAGCTGTGGACCATGCGCCAATATGCCGGATTCAGTACTGCGGAGGAATCGAATAAACGTTATCATTACCTGTTAAGTCAGGGTGTAATGGGACTGAGTGTGGCATTTGATCTGCCTACACAGATAGGCTATGATTCTGATCATCCCATGTCTGAGGGAGAAGTAGGTAAAGTAGGGGTAGCCATAGATTCGCTGGAGGATATGGAAATACTGTTTAAAGATATTTCTCTTGAACAGATATCTACCTCCATGACCATCAATGCCACCGGGTTTATACTGCTGGCCTTTTATATTGCACTGGCCAAAAGGCAGGGAGCGGATCTGAAAAAAATTTCCGGCACCATACAAAATGATATCCTGAAAGAATATGCGGCCAGAGGCACTTTCATTTATCCGCCCAAACCCTCTATGCGTTTGATCACGGATATTTTTGCCTATTGCAGCAAAGAAGTTCCCAAGTGGAACACCATCTCCATTTCCGGTTATCATATCCGGGAAGCAGGCGCTAACGCCGTGCAGGAGCTGGCCTTTACGCTGGCTAACGGTAAAGCCTATCTGAAAGCAGCCCTGGAAGTAGGATTGGACATCAACGTTTTTGCAAAAAGGTTATCCTTCTTTTTCAATGCACATAATCATCTTTTTGAAGAAGTAGCCAAATTCCGTGCAGCCAGGCGCATGTGGGCGCATATCACCCAATCACTGGGTGCTACCGATCCCAAAGCACAAATGTTGCGTTTCCATACACAAACAGGCGGCAGCACGCTGACTGCACAACAGCCGCAGAATAATATTGTGCGCGTAGCCATCCAGACACTGGCGGCTACGATGGGAGGAACCCAATCACTGCATACCAACGGCTACGATGAGGCGTTGTCGTTACCTACGGAAGCCGCTGCACGTATTGCCCTCCGCACGCAGCAGATAGTTGGCTACGAAAGTGGTGTAGCAGATACGGTAGATCCGCTGGCCGGCTCTTTTTATGTAGAAGCGCTGACCAATGAAGTAGAAAGCAAGGCCTGGGAGCTGATTAATAAAATTGATGCCATGGGCGGCGCTGTCAGTGCCATTGAACAAGGATTTGTGCAGGATGAAATTGCCCGCAGCGCTTACAGATACCAACAGGAAATTGAGAATAATGAAAAAATTATCATCGGTGTCAATAAATTTACGGCAGCAGACCAGATAGCGCCGGAAGTTTTCCGCATCGATGACAGCATCCGTATATTGCAATCAGAACGTCTGCAGTCACTGCGGGCGCGCCGCGACAATGCAGCAGTACAAAGTTCCCTGACACGGATCAAAGACGCTGCCGGCACCAGTGAAAACCTGATGCCGCTGGTAGTGGAAGCAGTGGAACATTTAGCCACATTAGGCGAAATAGCAGATGTACTGAGAGAAGTATGGGGAGAGTATAAATAATTATATAAGCGTATTCAACAATCAAATGAGTTTAATCTATCACAACAACTGCCCGCTTTGTGGATCATCACAAATACATGAAGCGCTTACTGCCAAAGACTATACTGTATCAAAAGAAACATTTAATATCTTCCATTGCGGAGGCTGTGGTGGCCGGTTTACACAAAACGTACCTGATAGCGCTCACATAGGTCGCTATTACCAGTCGCAGGAATATATTTCTCATTCTGAAACGAAACAGGGACTCATTAACCGTTTATATCACAGCGTCAGAAAGATTACGCTGCGCTCCAAGCAAAACTGGGTGCGCAATGCGGCTGGTATCAAACAGGGAACTTTGCTGGATATAGGCAGCGGCACCGGCGCCTTTCTGCATTATATGCAGGTAGGCGGATGGACAGTAACCGGTTTGGAACCGGACGAAAATGCCCGCCGGAATGCCAAAGAAATTTACAATATTACAGCGCTCCCTATTGAAGAGTTATATACTTTACCTGCGCAGCAATTTGATGCGATTACCATGTGGCACGTACTGGAGCATGTACATGAACTGCACCGCTACCTGGATCATATCCGCACATTGCTGAAACCCGGTGGATCCCTGCTCATTGCGGTTCCTAACTACACGTCTTCCGATGCTGGTTATTACAAAGAATACTGGGCGGCCTATGATGTCCCCAGACATCTGTATCATTTTTCACCAGGATCTATGGAGCAATTATTAACACAACACAAGATAAAGCTGGTAAAAAAACACCCGATGGTGTTTGATGGCTTCTACGTAAGCTTACTCAGCGAAAAATACAAAACAGGTAAAAGCCGCCTGTTCCAGGGATTTTTCCATGGTTTCCGTTCTTACAGAAAAGGATTAAAAACAGTAGATCAGTGTAGCTCTATTGTGTACGAATGCAGAATTTAGCTTTTAGCCATTAGCTTTTAGTAAAAATGCAGCGAAGATCAACAGATGATTGTCTTCGCTGCATTTTTACTAAAAGCTAAAAGCTAACGGCTAAAAGCTAAAAAAGCTTACATCAACTTCATCTCCTCTACCAACCTGGTACATCCGGCATATTTATCAATAATAAACAGCACATAACGGATATCTACCATGATATTACGGCAAATAGTAGGATCATAGTTAATATCACTCATAGTACCTTCCCAGGTACGGTCAAAATTAAGACCGATCAGATGTCCGTAAGCATCCAGTGCAGGGCTGCCGGAGTTACCACCGGTAGTATGATTGGAAGCAATGAAGCAAACCGGCATTTTACCATTTACGCCATAGCGGCCATAATCTTTTTTCTTGTAGAGTTCAATCAGTCGGGCCGGTACATCAAATTCATAATCACCGGGAATATATTTCTCCATCACCCCATCGAGGTAGGTATAAAAATCGTAGTGAATAGCATCACGCGGATTATAGCCATCTACCTTACCATATGTTACGCGAAGGGTGCTGTTGGCATCCGGATAAAAACTTTTTTTGCTGCCCATCACATCCATCTGCGCCTGCATATAGGTACGTTGCAGGTTATTGATGTTGGATTGAATATCGGCCAGCGGCCTGCTTACATTATCTACAAATCCCTTGCGCATTGCCATTACCAGGCGGGTGGCAGGATCTTTCCACATTTGCGCCACTACCGTATTATAGGGTTGCTGCATAAATGTTTTCAGTTTTTCGAGAGATGTTAAACCGGATAAAGCATACAGTTTATCCGCCATTGCGCGGCCATCTTTATTATTCTCCTGCCAGATCTGTGCAAATTCGCTGCCGGCATATTGTGACGGTACACCTTTAGCGTAGAGATTCGTGAGGCTGGCACAAATATCATGATCTACTTTTGCATTGTAGTTCTGGTAAAACGGCTGCATCGTTGCCAGGAATTGTTCGCGCATGGTTTCGTATTGCCCCTCCCCTTTTTCATGTACATCATTCAGGAAAGTGATCAGGCGATCCCCCACAGTAAACAGTTCCACATTTTTCACCAGTTCACTGTAGTAGTCACGGGTTTGTGCGTAGGGTTGTATCTGCAGGTAATAAGCATTCAGGGAATCCAGTACGCCGCTGTATTTTTGTTTCCATACAGGGTTGGCCTCCATCAGCTGACGATAACTGGCTTCATACTGTAGTTTCTTACCGATGCCATTGGTTTGTTTCACGCCCTGCATTTCTCCCATCCATTTTTTCCAGTAGTTGGCCGTACCCGCATATTTGGCAGCATATTGAATTTTGATCTGTTGATCTTTGCGCATGTAGCTATCCATAATTTTGAGAGCAGCGTCCCGCATCTCTACTTTAGCAGCATCTACCACTTCCACGGTTTGTTTTACTGCTTCAGAAGGCAGGTATTCCGTGGTACGGCCCGGGAAACCCATGACCATAGTAAAGTCGTTTTGTTTTACGCCTTTCAGGGAAATGGTCAATGCATATTTAGGCTTTAAAGGCACATTATCAGCTGAGTAAGGAGCCGGGCGACCATCTTTGCCCGCATAGATACGAAACATCGAGAAATCGCCTGTATGACGCGGCCATACCCAATTATCTGTATCTGACCCAAACTTACCGATAGAAGAAGGTGGTGCTCCTACCAATCTTACGTCCCGGTAAGTTTCTGTTACAAACAGAAAATACTGATTGCCTTCATAAAATGGTTTTATCATCGCATCCTGCCAGCTTTCTTTGCGGGCAGCCTGTTTAATCTCGTTTAAACGCTTGTCTATCGCAGATTGACGTTCTCTTTCGCTCATGCCGGGTTTTACATCCTGCAGGGCGGCTTTGGTAACGTCATCAATACGTACAATAAAGGTGGCAAAAAGGCCCGGATTAGGTAGTTCTTCCACGGCAGTTTTAGCCCAGAAGCCATTTTCCAGGAAGTTATTCTGCAGGGAGGAATGCTTTTGAATAGCATCATAGCCACAATGGTGGTTGGTCAGCAATAATCCCTGTTCCGAGATCACTTCTGCTGTACAAAAGCCGCCAAAGCTGACAATGGCATCTTTGAGGCTACCTTTATTAATGCTATAAATATCCGAGGCATTGATTTTCATGCCCATTCCTTTCATCTCTTTCTCATTGAGACCGGATAGCAGCTGTGGCAGCCACATTCCTTCTGTAGCATAAGCTTGCCGCGCAAGTACGAGGAGTACTAATAACAGCACAGGTTTCGCGATTCGTTGCAACATATCTGATATTCTTTTTATAAAACAGGCAATTTACTATAATTCGGGGAGGGTGGAAAAGATAACCCGGTGTTTCCTATCATTCATCGACATAAAGCAGGTATTTACAGAGATCCCATAGATTATCTGAACAGATTACCAGAATTTCATCCATATATCTATCTGTCGCAAATGTTCCGGTTAAAATCCTCGGTAGTAATAGCACACATTACAGGGTGGCTGATATGCCTGAGTTTACCCCTACTGTTTATCAGCGGGCAAACGGGCGACCGTAAGGCACTCTCCATTTTATTTTCAACAGATTACCTGGTTTTCCTGGTAACCTATATTGCATTATTCTACTTCCATACCACTTTCCTGTTTCCCCGGCTGTACTTCCGGAAACAATATCTATTATACTTTCTGGCTGTTTTCCTGCTGCTGATCATGGTCAATTATATGCGTCCCTTCGATCATCTGTTTACCCGGTTACCACATCCTCCCCATGAAATGCGCTGGCATCCACCTATGCCACCCGACCATGGGGACGCCGACATGCAACCACCCGGCAAACCACCGGTGAGAGTGGATATGGTCAGCGACTTTCTTTTCCTCCTCACCATTTCACTTAGTATTGCCACTGAAACTACGCGCCGTTGGCGGCAAACCGAGAAAAGAGCCCTATATGCAGAAACCCGCAAAACTCAGGCAGAACTATCCTTTCTAAAAGCCCAGATCAACCCACACTTCCTGTTTAACACCCTTAATAATATTTATTCTCTTGCCATGACCCGTAATGAAAATACGGCGATGAGCATTATGAAGCTATCCAACATGCTCCGCTATGTGACAGAAGATACCCGGCACGACTATGTATTGCTGGAAAGCGAAATTGATTGTTTACGCGATTATATAGATCTTCAGAAACTCCGCCTCACCACCAAAACAAAGGTCAACTTCTCTGTGACCGGTAGTCCGGGTATCAAATGTATTGCACCACTGGTGCTACTCCCTTTCCTGGAAAACGCTTTCAAATATGGGGTGAGTAACCATGAGCCCTCGGAAATTAATATACAGCTGAATACCTCCGAAAATCATATTCACTTCTTCTGCAGCAATAAACTGTTCAGAATTACACCGGATAAAAGCCGTACGGGTATTGGTATTTCCAACACCCGGCAAAGACTGGATCATTTATATCCTGACAAATATGAATTGCAGATCAGTGAAGACAATGGCGCTTATGCGATTACATTACAATTACAGGTATAACTGATGGAGATAAAATTTATAGTGATAGATGATGAACCACCCGCCTTGCAGGTGATAAAGACCTATGCACAGAAGTTTCCCTGGCTGAAGTTGCTGCATACTTTTGAAGATGCCATATCGGCTTCCGAATACCTGCGCCAGGTGCCGGTAGATCTTATCTTTCTTGATATCCACATGCCGGATGTAAACGGACTGGATCTGGCCAGGGGCCTCACCAGCAGCCCGATGATTATTTTCACCACCGCTTACCGGCAGTATGCTTACGAAGGTTTTGAGCTGGATGCCATCGATTATTTGCTGAAACCTATTCCGTTTCAACGCTTTGAAAAAGCAGTGCAAAAAGCACAAACCTATCTTCTGCAACAGCAACAGCCCCCTGCTACAGAAAGCCTGCTGGTGCATTCCTCCTACCACACGGTGAAAATACTGTTACATGAAATTGTATATATAGAAAGCATAGAGGACTATATCCGGATACATCTTACCCAACGGGCGCCGGTTCTCACCCTGATGACATTGAAAAAAATGATGGAAAAGCTGCCAGCTGGCAGGTTCCGGAGAATCCACCGCAGTTATATTGTGGCGGTAGATAAAGTACGCGCCGTTATTAACAGGAAAGTGAAACTTTCTTCCGCAGCGGAACTACCGGTAAGTGACAGTTACAGCGACTTTATCCGTGACTGGAAACAACAGTAAATAGCTGGTTTAAGCCAGCTCCTCGTAATTACAAATCGAAATATCCTCCCTTAACTTAAGTGTAAAAGTATCTGTGGTATCCTGAAATCCCAACAGCAGGTAATCTCCTATTATGCTGTGGAGCAGCAGTGGTGCCGTATAATACAGGATTGCTACTTTATGCGCCTGCCGGTCCTGCGTGTCGGACGCTATTATTTTAAACTGGTGGCGGTCGAAAGACAACTGGATATTTCCTAACGTATCCCAGGTATCTGGCACCAGCTTGTTCAGTGACTGAATATACAGGCCCACAGCAAACCCTGTTTTATAGTGCAGGGAATTGGCCCTGGGTTGCTGCGCCACTATTTCAGCAAAAGTCCGGTATTGCGCGGCCTGATTATATACCTGTGATTGCAGCAGGAATTCCTCATAGGAATCATGGAATACCTGCTTTGCAAATGGAGTAGTACCTGTAGCATCAATCAACTGGCGGATGACCAGTCTGATCATTATTTTACTCATATTATCCTGCTATATAAATAGGGTGAACGAGATCATATCCTCCGCTGCTGTTGGCAGTTACAGTGGCCAGCTCGCTGGATAAAGAATCGCTAAATACCATGTCCGCACTGTTTCTGGCGATGCTGCTATTTTGCCCGTGTGCCGCATATAAAGTTGTTTTATACACCGCAGTATTGATATCATCCGGGAAGGCGATTTGTGTAGTACACTTCAGTTTATTATCCACATATATCTGGGCATGAATGTGCGTGACCCTGCCTTCATACCAGCCGGGATAAACAGATGTAAACTTCACTTGCCCTGCAGCATCCGTGTACTGCAGTCCTCTGCAAAACACCAGTGCAGTATTATCCTGGTTACCCAGGTAGCCCCTGTTACTATAACCTGAGTAATAGCCATCTTTATCACAATGCCAGATATCTACTCTTGCATTCGCCAATGGTTTACAGCTATCGTTTGTGTTCAGCACATCCAGAACGATAGATAGTGGTATGCCATCCTTACCATCGGTGATATCCACGCGTTGTATGGATGATCCACGGCTGATGTACAAAGGATAAGGGCCATCGGTTTCTTCCGGAGACACGGTACAGGCGTCATTATTTCCGGCAGGATCTGCTGTGTTACTTTTTTTACAGGCTTCTATCAGCACAGGCACTGCAGTGGCACTGATGAAGAGTTGTTTCAGGAATTTTTTACGGGTGTTTTCCATCGCATCAATTTTTGATCTTTCCTAAAGATTCCGATTATGCGGAGGAAAGACAAAAATTATAGATGAACAGGCGGGATGTACCGGAGAATAAATAAGAGGGGATATAAAAACAGTATTTCCGGCCTGAAATCTTTTGATAACAGTATTTATTCCGGGAGAGAGATCCCGTAATAATGCTGCTCCAGCATCAAAAAATTCCAGGAGCCGGAAATACTTTAACAGATTAGCTCATGCAACGATTAGTGATACAGATAGTTCAGTGCAATGATATCATTTGCGTTGAATGTACGGTTGCCACCATTAGAGCAGGCCAGCATCCAGGAGTTAGCATCTGGTCCGGTAGGTGTACCTGGAATCCATATAGCACCTACTCCGCCATCACCTTCGTTTACCGCACTACCACCGCAKCTGTAGGAACGATCCATGTAATCGGTATGACGCATACCAATACAGTGACCAATTTCATGCTGAATCACAGAGCCCACGTACAGTACGTTAGGATTAGATCCATAGGCATACTGATTAGTGTTCATTTTAATGGTGCCATAAGGATTACCGCCACTGGTAGGGAAGCCGGAAGATCCCAGTGTGATGTAGCCACCACTTGGTCCCTGGTTGAATCCCTTGATGGTAATGTTGGGGGTACCTGTTGTAATACGTTGGAAAGTAAAACGTAAACCCAGTCTGTTATACCGGGCAATTGCCGTATCTGTTCCTGCAATAAATGCGGTACCCAGATTACTTACTTTGATGGTAATCACGCGGGGCAAAGCGGTTACCAGATAATTAGTGCGGTACTGTTCTGTTTTTGCGATCCTGAGAACAGGGCTCACTACTTTTTCTTTCAGTTGTGCTGCGGTCAACAGGATGTCGCCTTCTACCAGGTAACCATCTTCTGTTTTCACCACGTTGTCGGTACTGAAACCGTTGTCTTTAATCTGGGCTAACACCTCTGCTGATACAGGATCTGGCTTTACTTCTTCTTTTTGTGCACCGTTTTTCGAACAGGATGCAAACAGAAAAGTGGCTGCCACACAGCAGAGAACAGGAATTGTTTGTTTTCTCATAGATTCAAATTTTGGTTTTGGTTTAAAAAAAAGATATCCCGATCGCTTGTTCCTGCAAACAAGCAACTGTTAACAATACTAAATGTATGCAGTGATCTGTGGCGGAATAAAGCGCGAAAAGAGATTTACAAGTGCATAAAATACACTTGTAACACTATCGGCTTATTGCCTCAAATGCAGCTGCTCCAGCTTTGTTTATCTTTCCAAAAAACCACGGTTTAGGTGTGCTCTCGTTTTTGGATGCATACAATAGCTAAATGCCTGTTTTACACGGCATTTCATTTTTAATGGCTTGGCGATGATTCAGTAATACCGGCTCTTTCCGGCTACAAAGACTTGCTCAACTGTTTAACTTACTAGTAAAATGGTTTTCCAGCTCGTTGTTTAGATTTGTTCAGATTTTGTTGAAATTTACGCTCAGGATTTCCCTTTCAATATTACAACTTTCGTTTTACTTAAAAAAAATATTTTGTTTTTATCCTTATAAAATTGTGTCGAAAAAGTAAATACAGTAGCTTTAAGTAGCAACACAAAACCAAAATCCTTGAACTGTTGTCATCATCCTGCATGAAGTCAAATACCCTGAAAATATGGACCCTGCTAACTTTGGTGCTATGCTACTGTTATAGCACTGCTGCACAGCAAAAAATTTCAACCGATAGCATTCGTCAACGGTATGCGGCGGATACATTTTCGGATGCACCCCCTGTCTCTCCTTTCCTTGTAAAATTTAAAAAGGTACCCGCATCGTCCGTGCTACGGCAATGTGGATTAATACAGCCTATTACCCGCTACCACTATATAATACAACAGCTACCCAAAGACAGTAGTATTTTATACGCTTATCATGCCAGCGCCAATTACAAAGCAAGTGTTGCTTTACTTCAACAACTCGAGAAGGCCAATAACACTGATAGTATAACGCTCCAGGTATCTTTCAAGCGGGATGAACAATTGGCACATGCCAGTATACGTATGTATTCCGACAGGTTTTCCGTCGCCGTGGTTCGGGTTCAAAAGCAACACTGGCAGGAATTTATCAGTCAGCCTGCTATACTCTTCGCTGATATAGTACGGCATCCTAAACCGGAAATCATCATTAATACCAGCAATCTTACAATCAATAGCATCCGTATTGCACAACAACAATTTCCACTTGTACGTGGAAAACGTGTAGCCGTTTCCGTTAAAGAAGATCGTTTTGATACCACCGATATTGATTTACAGGGCCGGTATCTCCCTTCTACCTATGCTTCTGCATCGAGTAGTTCGCATGCATTGATTATGGCTACACTGATTGGCGGTGCAGCTAACAGCGGTATGAACGGGCAGGGTGTAGCATCGGAAGTAAAACTGAGTTCTGCTGATTATAACAGCAGTTTATTTCCCGACGATAATAATTATTACACACAATCAGGTATCACGATTCAAAATCATTCCTACGGCACCGGTATAGAAAATTATTACGGAGCAGAAGCTGTTGCCTATGATCAGCATATCCGGGAAGCCGATACAATCGTGCATGTATATTCATCAGGCAATATAGGAAACAACACGTCCTCTTCCGGACGGTACCAGGGTATTGCTAACTACGCCAATCTATCTGGCAATTTCAAGCAGGCAAAAAATATCATTTCAGTAGGTGGTACTGATGGTGTTTCACAGGTAATTGCCCTGAGTTCCAGAGGCCCTGCCTATGATGGCCGTATCAAACCGGAAATTGCTGCCTATGGAGAAGATGGTACTTCCGGTGCAGCTGCACTTACCTCCGGAGTAGCTGCCCTGCTGCAGGATGCGTGGCGCCAACAGCATAGCAGTCCGGTATCTTCTGCGCTGATCAAAGCAGTCATCCTCAATAGCGCCACTCGTCCGGCTGGCATACTTCCCTCCTATGAGCATGGCTATGGCTACCTCCAGGCATTAGGCGCGCTGCAAACATTACAGGAAAACCGTGTCCTCTCAGGAGAGGTGAGCAATGGCAAAGTTACCACCTTCGATATCAACATACCGGCAGGCATACAGCAGGTAAAAGTTACGCTGTGCTGGAATGATCCGGCGGCGCCTGTAAACGCGGTTAAAGCGCTTGTAAACGACCTGGATCTGGCAGCTACCACGGCAGATAATAACACCTGGCTTCCCTGGGTACTCAACGCCTACCCGGCAGCAGATTCACTGAAGGCCCCCGCTAAGCGGGGCAGGGACAGTATCAATAATACAGAACAAATCAGCATTGACCGCCCCATTGCAGGCAAACTGCATCTCAGTGTAAAAGGCATACAGTTATCCACGGCTACACAATCATTTTACCTTGCCTATGAATTTACGCCGATGCAACGTTTTCAATGGCAAAACCCTGCACCGGAAAATATCCTGCCTGCGGCACAAAATGTACCCCTGCAATGGCAAACTACGTATAGTGGTAATGGTGATATTTCCTATAGTACTGACAGTGGCCGCACCTGGCTGCCGGTAGCACAAAACGTTCCGGTAGCGCAGGGTGTACATAACTGGATGGCGCCTGATATTTTCCAACAGGTGTTACTGAAACTAACGTTAACGGATACCTCCTTTATAAGTGCGCCCTGCTATATCTCACCTCAACTGACCATTCATACTGGTTTTAACTGCACTGATACGGTAATGCTTTACTGGAATGCGCAACCCGATGCCGCCGGTTATCAACTATATACTATGGGCAGCAGCACCTTAATTCCGTATAGCCAACCCCGTGATACGTTTACGTTCATTCCCAAATCAATGGCATCTTCCCTGTATTTTGCCGTAAGTCCCATTGCTAAAGCCGGCTGGACGGGCATGCGCAGCTATGCCGCTGATTACTCACAGCAGGGCGTGGGCTGTTATGTGCAAAACCTGCTGGCAGATAAAACAACTGATAATAAAGTATTGCTTTCGCTTTCACTCGGCAGTACCTGGCACCTTACAAACCTGTACTGGGAACGATCTTCCCCCAAAGGCTGGATCAGCCTGGATTCGCTGACAATTGGAGAGACCATGAATTTTAATTTCCTAGATAACCAACCAACAGAAGGGTTCGTTCATTATCGTGTGCGACTCCAAACAACAGATGGTCGTGTTATCTATTCAGATATTGCCACTGTAAGTATATTCCTCAACAACAGCATCCTGTTATTCCCCAACCCTGTAAGTACCCAGCTATACATCCTGGATGCACAAATGCGCAGCCGGAAAATGGTGATTTCAGATATGAGCGGGCGGATAGTGATGCAGCGTGACCTGGAAAACAACCAGGAAGTCATCCCTGTGCAGCAGCTACCCAACGGCGTTTTTAACTGCAGTATTTATGTGGATGGAAAACGCATCTATGCGAAACAGTTTGTAAAGCAGGACTAGCTCTCCTCCGGCTACAGGGTAAAATTCATCAATAACCGGTTAAGATCGTAGCGGAAATAATTCCAGTGAACCATTAACTTTAAGTGTCAATAAGACAATTAAATATTCCTTATTAAGACCTGATACTTTCCACCGTATTTATAATACGATGTCTGAAAATCCGATAGCAAAAAGAACCGACAGCCCTGTTATTAATTTATTTACGCTGGTCTTTTAGTATGCCGGCCGGTTTATTCACCTGTGCTGATAGTCCCCGTGCATCCCTTTCCATTCATGCAGATAGCTGCGGCGCCTTGCCATGGCTGGATCCCACGTGTGCCTGATTTCTCTGAACCATACATTTTCAACCAACACAAATCAATTATTTATGAAAAAAGCTTTATCTCTTTTCGTCTTTCTGTTCATGACCGTACTCGTATGGGCGCAAAAAACGGTATACATACCACCCGAATTCAGTACGGACCCCTATTTATCTACCTGGTCATACAGCCGCAGTTATCAGTCGGCCAACTTCGTAGTATTCTGGGGGTCGGTAGTAGGCACTAATCCGGCAACTTACAGCGATCCTAACCTGGCATTTAATCCTCAGGCGATATGTGATACGCTGGAAAAAATCTACACGAAATATATAACGGAAATCGGTTTCTGTTCGGATGCTGCCACCAAAAACCTGGGCAAATACAAACTCATAATCGTGATGAATGACACCTGGGGAGCGGGAGGCCCCAGCGGATGGGCCTTTGGCGGTACCTATGGCAATACCATCGGGGCCATGTGGGTGCATCCCAATGCTACCAGGGACGGTGGTGTTACCAGCCATGAACTCACACATAGCTTACAGGGCATGATTGCCATCCAGGAAAATGCCAGCTGTGGCTTTAACGATTATGACCCTGCGGGCTTCTTCTGGGAAACACATGCTAACTTCATGCGCACACAAATGTATCCCCGTTTTGCCAATGATGACCTTCCCAGATGGATGGCTACCAGCATGTTCCATTTTAGCTCTACCCGGCACCATTACGATGCCTTTAAAATGCTGTGGTATATGCAACAGGTGGATGGTATTACAATGGTGAACAGGTTGTGGAAAGAGTCTATCCGCACCAGTTCTACCGCAGGAGAACATCCGCTGATGACTTACAGACGTCTTAAAAGCTGGACCCAGGCGCAGCTCAATACTTTTATGTACGACTATGTTAAAAGGGAAGTAGCCTGCGATTATACCGTAAACGGGTTTGGGGCTATTTATAAAACAGAACGCGATCGCTTAAAAGTACAGGAACCGCACTATATCTGGCGGCTATATACAATGCTGCAGCAGGTGAATGCTACTACCGGAAGATATAAAATAGATAATGCCAGCGCACCGCAGGATTATGGCTACAATATTATTCCGTTATACACCACCTGCAGTGCCAGGAACGTAACCGTAAAATTTAAAGGACATACAGAAGTTAACAGTACTGCCGGCTGGCGTTATGGGTTTGTGGCCACACTGGCGAATGGTAATATATCCCGCTATGGTACTACAGCTACAGCTAATGAAAGTGAAATCAGCTTTACTATGAACAGCAATGAAACTCAGTTGTACCTGGTAGTGATGGGTGCTCCCACCACCCATACCAGCTATGTATGGGAGCCAGGCTGGCCTAAGATAAAACGCTATCCTTATGAGCTACGTATAGCCAATGCCGTACCTGAAGGTTATCAGAGTACTTTCCGCTCCGCGTACAAAACTAACGGTCATACCCATACGAATGGCGGCGGCTGGGTAGCCAACAGCGCTACTGTTGCCTCTACTGCCTATGTAGGTCCCAAAGCGATCGTACTGGGCAATTCCGTTATCACCGGCACTGCACAGATTACGGGCAATGCCTGGGTGGAAAACGCCACGGTGGGTAATACCGTGACTATTAGCGGTAATGCCAGCGTGTATGGTGGCAATTACACCGGCAGCGCGGTAGTGACAGATAACGCCGTGCTCACCGATTGCACGGTTTCCGGCAGCGCCAATATAAAGGGCGATGCGCTTGAATGGGGTGTTACCTTTGGCAATGCCGTGGTAGTGGGTGGCGATGCCGAAATAGGCAGCTGCGCCACCAATGGCACCTATCTGCAGATACCACACCCTAATAATGGCCGGGCAGACTGTGATGGCAAAAGTGCAGGCGATGCGTCCAACGTAGATGTAAACACCACCTGGACCCAGTTCACCGATGCGCAGATGGCCTGGAGTACCACTCCTACCTGCAGTGGCATCATTACTCCTGCCGCCATAACGGATAGCAGCCTGCTGCTGAAAACTACCGACAATGCAGCTACCATATCCGCCATACGGGTGTATCCCAACCCGGTTGTTAACCAGTTTACCGTTACCCTGCTGGGATTCCGGAACACCGGCAATGTACAGCTGATCATTTATAACAACCAGGGATTGCCAGTACATGTGAAAGAGATGCAGAAAGCGAGAACGGCTACCTTAAAGGTGAAAGACTGGAGTACGGCTCCTGGTATCTATTACCTGAGGGCCAGTGATGGAAATAAAGCAGCTACGGAAAAGCTGATTGTAACGAACTGACGCAGTTATGTACCCATTAACAACAAAACAGCCGTTCTGATCAGATCAGAACGGCTGTTTGCTGTATTTACAATGATATGTGATTACAGGTGAATGGCTTCGCCGTAAGCTACTTCTATAGCGTCTTTTACAGATTCGCTCATAGTTGGATGCGGGTGGATAGAATCCAGCACTTCCTGGTAAGTAGTTTCCAGTTTACGCGCTACTACTGTTTCTGCGATGATTTCAGTAACGTTGGCACCGATCATGTGGGTACCTAACCATTCGCCGTATTTAGCGTCAAAGATCACTTTTACGAAACCTTCAGTAGCACCGGCTGCAGAAGCTTTACCGGAAGCAGAGAATGGGAATTTACCCACTTTAACTTCGTAACCGGCTTCTTTCGCTGCCTTTTCAGTATAACCAACAGAAGCAATTTCAGGTGCGCAATAAGTACAGCCTGGAATGTTCATATAGTCAATAGTAGCTGGTTTATGCGCATATTTCTTTTCGTTATATGCGATGGCTTCCACGCAAACGATCGCTTCTTTGGAAGCTACGTGCGCCAGTGCCTGACCAGGAACCATGTCGCCGATAGCATAAACGCCCGGAACATTGGTTTGGTAGTATTTATCTACCAGTACGCGGCCTTTATCGGTTTTAATACCCATTCCTTCCAGACCGATATTTTCGATATTAGCTGCAATACCCACCGCGCTCAGTACCACGTCTGCTTCCAGGGTGATTTCGCCGGTTTGTGTTTTCACTTTAGCTTTCACACCGTTACCAGCTGCTTCCACTGCTTCTACAGAAGCGTTGGTCATGATTTCGATGCCTTTCTTTTTGTATATTTTTTCCAGTTCTTTGGAGATATCTTCGTCTTCTACCGGAACAATGCGTGGGAGGAATTCAACGATGGTTACTTTAGTACCCAGGGTTGCGTAGAAATAAGCAAATTCAACACCGATCGCACCAGAACCCACTACAATCATGGATTTAGGCTGCTTAGGCAATACCATTGCTTCACGGTAACCAATTACATTCTTACCATCAATTTTCAGGTTAGGCAGTTCACGTGCACGGGCACCTGTAGCCAGAATGATGTGTTTTGCTTCATGTACAGCAGCTTTACCGTCTTTATCAGTAACTTCTACCTGGCCTTTGGATTTTACCTTTCCATTGCCCATTAATACATCAATCTTATTTTTCTTCATCAGGAACTGAACGCCCCTGCTCATTTTATCAGCAACACCGCGACTACGTTTGATCACCGCCTCAAAATCAACCTGTGCATCACTTACAGTAATACCATAGTCTTTTGAATGCTGCGTATATTCAAAAACCTGTGCAGTTTTTAATAAAGCTTTGGTTGGAATACAGCCCCAGTTTAAACAGATACCACCCAGGCTCTCTCTTTCCACGATTGCAGTTTTAAATCCCAGCTGAGAAGCACGGATAGCAGCCACATATCCGCCGGGCCCACTACCAATTACGATTACGTCGTATGCCATATTGTTTAATTTTAAATTGAACTCGCCAAAGGTAAATAAATAAGCAGAAAGCGCAAACAGCTATTAGCTTTTAGCCGTCAGCTTTTAGCAAAATGCAGCGAAGATCAGGTATTATCCCATCTCCGCTGCATTTTGCTAAAAGCTAACGGCTAAAAGCTAAAATCTACCGCAGGTCGACCACTTCCACGCCAGGATAGTTCTTGGCATCAAAAGTAAAAGTAGCATCGCTCAGGTTGGTATTTGGTGTAAAATTGGTGATTTCGTACGTGTAGTGATTACCGTTTTTCTCAAAAACTTTCATTTTCGCGATACTTTGGTTTTTCTTATCTACGGAAACAATCACTTTAAAAACGTTCTTGGATTTATCAGTAGGTGTCAGCTCAATGTTCTGCAACACTTTACCTTTCTCAGTCGTTTCAGGTTCCAGTTTGTACAAATAATCCTTATCGTAGAAGTTGGTGAACAGCTTAGCGGGTGTCATAGCGCCACTGCTTTGATCCACGTTGTTAACAGTTACCTCGTTTACATCCTTCGCATATGTCCAGGATGTTTTGTTATCACTGATTATTTCCTGTCCGGGCAGCGTTACTTTATATTTAGCGCCTTTCAGGTATACTGTTCCTTTTTTGGAATCTGTTACACTGTTGTTGGCACCTTCTACTTTCAATATAAAATTAGCTACTACTGTTTTTAATGATTTGAATTTATTACTAACACCATCCAGAACGGTTTTAGCCTTGGGGTCGGATCCGCCCTTAGATTGTGCCATGCCGCTGAAAATGATCCCACTCAACAACATTCCTGTTAATACAAATTTCTTCATCGTAGTTTTTTTTAGTTTGTGCTAACCTCCAAAGACAAATGCCATGCCGGTATAGCTGTGTTGGTCTTTTACAGGGTGCGAAATTCAGCATATTTCCTGAAAAAGGGTAATAATTTCGAAAGACCTTAACATATTATAACAAATTATTAAGGATTTCCTGTAATTCGCTTTCCGATCTCACCAGTACCTCTCTTGCCTTGCTGCCCATGTTGGGGCCTACTATATTGGCTGCTTCCAGTTGATCCATGAGTCTTCCTGCCCGGTTATAGCCCAGCTTCATACGGCGTTGCAGTAAAGAAGTTGACCCCTGCTGAGTGGTGACGATCACCTGGGCAGCCTCTTCAAACAGCGGATCCCGGTCAGCAATACTGAGTTCCTTACCATCCGGATCCTTGTCATCTACATACTCAGGCAGCAGGAACGCGTCCGGATAGCCTTTCTGATTTCCGATGAATTCGGCCACATTTTCCACTTCCGGTGTATCTACAAAGGCACATTGCAAACGTACCAGCTCCCCGTTAAAGGAAACCAGCATATCCCCCTGACCAATGAGCTGTTCCGCACCGCCTATATCCAGGATGGTACGGGAATCTATTTTGGAAGATACCTTAAAGGCCACGCGGGCCGGAAAGTTCGCTTTAATAGTACCGGTGATAATGTTTACAGAAGGGCGTTGCGTGGCAATGATGAGGTGAATACCCACTGCTCGGGCCAGCTGGGCCAAACGGGCAATCGGCATTTCCACTTCCTTACCGGCTGTCATGATCAGATCCGCGAACTCATCCACCACCAACACAATAAAAGGCAGGTAACGATGTCCTTTCAACGGATTCAGGCGACGTTGGGTGAACTTACCATTGTACTCGCGGATATTACGGGTACCTGCTTCTTTGAGCAGGTCGTAGCGCAGATCCATTTCAATACATAAGGCATTGAGGGTGTGGATTACTTTCTTGGTATCAGTAATAATCGCATCATCTTCGCCGGGTAACTTAGCCAGGAAGTGCTTCTCAATGAGCTTGTAGAGCGATAGTTCCACTTTTTTTGGATCTACCAGTACAAACTTCAGCTGGGAAGGATGCTTTTTATACAACAGTGATACCAGCAATGTATTGATACCCACAGATTTACCCTGACCGGTAGCACCCGCCATAAGCAGGTGGGGCATTTTAGCCAGATCTGCAATGAAGTTTTCATTGTCGATCTTTTTACCAATAGCAATCGGCAAATCCATGGTGCTGGTCTGGAATTTTTCCGAGGCCAGTATATTTTTAAGTGATACAATTGTTTTCTTCACGTTAGGTACCTCAATACCAATGGTACCTCTACCCGGAATAGGGGCAATGATACGGATACCGAGCGCCGACAGACTCAGGGCGATGTCATCTTCCAGGTTTTTAATACGGGAGATACGAACGCCGGCAGCCGGCACAATTTCGTACAGTGTCACTGTTGGTCCTACCGTAGCACTTATTTTCTGTATAGAGATGTCATAATTCTTCAGGGTATCAATGATCTGGTTTTTATTCTTTTCCAGTTCAGCGGTGTCCTGTACAATTACTTTATCGGCGTTATGGTTTTCCAGCAGGTCCAGTGTTGGAAATTTATAGTCTCTCAGGTCCAATGAAGGATCGTACGGATCTACCGGCTCCACGGGTCTGGACGGCTGGATTTCCTCTACCTCTTCTTCTTCATCCCGGAAAGTAGGCTTAATTTCAAATGCCACTTCCTGCGGCTCGTTTTTCTTTCTGGCTGGTGGAGGCGTTTGTTCAGGTATTTCTTCTATATACAATAATGGTCCGGGGTCTTCTTCTTCCTCTTCTTCCTCAGACAATGCTGCGTCAGATGCTTCCGGCAATCCGGGCGTAACAACGGTTGCTACCGGCGGCATGTAGGCAGCATGAGAAGGGATCACCGTGATGTCTTCTCTTTCTACCAGGTGCATGGGGGGCAGGTCTTCTTCCTCTTCTTCGGCCACTTCTTCATGAGGAGGAATCACCATTACACCGCCCTCTCCTTTCAATCCGTTTTTACGGGGATCTTCTTTAACTGGAGTGGGAGTAGGCGCCGCGGCCGCATTGGCTACCGGTGGTACAGGAACTGCAGCGGGGACTGGTTTGGGGGCTTTGATTTTCTTTTCCGGCCATTTGAAATCGAAATTAAATTTCCAGATGAGCCAGGAGAAACCCACTACCAGCAATAAAAGCGCTGTACCTGTTTTACCAACAAAACCAGAGGTCCATTTATTCAGGGCATCACCCAAAGCACCTCCCCAGGGGAAATCTCCTCCGCCGGCTACAAATGCCATGGACATGCTGATAAAGAGCAGACCGAATAAAATATATTTAACGTTACGCCATACGCGGAAAACGCGGCGCCCTACGATGAAGTTAATACCGACAATAAAAAAGAAGTAACAGAACAGGTAAGCGGCAATACCTACACCGTAAAAAAAGAAGTTGTGTGACACATAGGCTCCCAGGCGCCCAAGCAGGTTATCTACTTTTACATCACCGAAGAAAAGCTCCCGGGTAGAATAATGGAATATTTTATCCTGGTCATCTTCCCAGGTAAAAAGATAGGAGGTGAAAGCAATAAAACAATAAACAGACAGCAAAAGAAAGAACACGCCCATTACTTTATGGGTACGTTCATCTTTCACCAGCTCTTTTACTTTTACCTCAGGCTCCTTGTCTTTCGTCAACACTTCAGGGTTTGGTGTGGGGCCTTTCGGTTTCTTGCTTTCCGGTTTTTCGGTTTTCAGTTTATTCCTGGACATAATTAGCTTTTAGCTGTTAGCTGCCAGCTTTAGTTTTCAGCATGGAACGCTAAAAACCAACAGATGACAGCTATATAACTTCAGATTTGGGACTTCCTGGCGAACTATGGCAACTGTAAAATCCAGTGTGCTATAAATTCGGGTACCAGGGGATCAATGGTTTGTTCCAGCTCTCCGTATTCGTTTGCTGTACATGTTTTACAACGTTGGAACAAATGGTTCAATCCATCAAACTTACGGATTGTCACCAGCAAATTTCCATTTTCCGTTAATGCACGTTCAATAGCATTCAGATTTGTGGTAGCATCCACCTGTATATCTTGTGTTCCGTTAATCGCCATAAACGGACATTTGATCTGTTTAAGGTACGTTAATGGATTATATTTCAAAATTGAAATTGCTTCCGGGCTCAGACTGGCATTGTTCACCATATCTTCTTCCGTCATTTCTTTTTTCACGGATTCATCGGAGCTACGATATAATTCTCTGATGATTTTTTCCGCTTTGGGTTTGATGACGGCCATACTGCTATCGCTCGCCAGCAGGTCCCAATAAGGCTTCATACGTTGCCGGTCTGCCAGGATAAAGCTATCGGATTTACCTGCCATGCTTTGTTTGATCGCCATTTGCTGATCTATCAGTTGACGGCCGGTTAATCCTACGCCTGCCATGGATATTACAAAAGCCACCCCTGGATTGTTTGCCGCTACTATCTGTGCTACGATTCCTCCCTCACTGTGTCCAAGCAAACCAACGGTTAGCGGATCCACATCTCTTCTCTTTTTCAGGTAGGCCATACTGGTACTCACATCATGAGCAAAATCATTGACAGTGGCTGCATAGTAATCACCAGTAGATTTACCTACGCCCCGGTCATCAAACCGCAGCGATGCAATGCCGTTCCGGGCAAAATAATCTGCCAGCACCAGGAACAGTTTATGACCAGCTATTTCCTCATCCCTGTTCTGGGGGCCGGATCCGCTGATCATTACCACTACCGGGTATCTGCCGTTGGCGGCAGGACGGGTAAAGGTGCCGGCAAGAGAAACACTGTCTTTTATATTATTAAATCTGACTTCTTCTGTGTAATAAGGGTAAGGAGGTTTAGGTTCCTGTGGCCTTTTATACAGTTCTGCTTTGGTGATTTCCTTACGGCCCAGATCTACCGGATTTTCATCACCACCAAAGGTGGAAATTCCTTTGAACTGTTGCGTGGCAGGATCCCATACCCCGGTATATGCAAATCTGACTTCATCTATGCGCAGGAGCAGGGTATCTTTCCGGTAAACGACCGTTTCCAGTTCAAACGTTTCGTTATCCGCCAGATCGGGTAATTCGATACGTCCTTTGTATCCGCCGGCGCCGTCTTTTTCCAGCTGCACTACCATACGATATTTATCGCCATAGTAACGTTTCAGGGTACCATACCATTTGCCGGCAATACCGGAATTATCCTGTGCCATCGCCATTGAACCCACCAGCACTCCCAGCAGCAACACCCAAAAACCTTTATACATATACGAGTTCTTCTTTATGCTTTTAATTTTAAAACGCCCAGCAGAAGGCTCACCCAGCCTGCTATGAAGAATACACCACCAATAGGTGTAACAATACCAATTCCTCTTAAACCCACATTACCTGTCATTTTGAGCATAGTCATGGCGTAAAGGGAACCGGAAAACAAAATGATACCGATAATAAAACACCTGCCTGCCCATTCCAGCTGAGCGCCGGGGATCTGGGCAAAAAGAATACCAGTAGCGATTAAAGCAAATACGTGATAGAACTGATAAGTAACGCCTGTCTGAAAAGTAGATACGGTATCTGCCGGCACCAGTTCTTT
This sequence comes from Chitinophaga sp. RAB17, assembly GCF_052114225.1. Lineage (NCBI taxonomy): Bacteria > Pseudomonadati > Bacteroidota > Chitinophagia > Chitinophagales > Chitinophagaceae > Chitinophaga > Chitinophaga sp. RAB17. The sequence continues at coordinate 168,342 of NZ_JBFREI010000001.1, forward strand.
CAGCTTATGCGCACCAAATGCACCTAAGATGACTGCTAATGCACCAAATATCGCCGCCCAAACTAAAAAACTTTTATGCATGCTATAAATTTTGCGTAAAGGTATCCAATGAAATATTATCCGATGAAATTATATGCCTGGATTGCTGGTAAAAAGGCAGGCGTTCCGCCATTTTCTTTTCCACAAATCCGATCAGGTCATCGTCTTCCAGGTCTGCAATCAGCGGACGTTTGAATTTTTTACGTTGCAGTCTTTCCACCATAGCTTCCAGCGAAGGATTAATCCAGATGGTAGTGCCATGTTCATTCATGAAATCCATATTCTCCTGAAAACAGGGTGTACCGCCGCCGCAGGAGATCAGGAAGTTTTCCTGTTCAGATAAATCGCGGAGCAGTTTACTTTCCCTGTCCCGGAAATAATCTTCTCCTTTGGATGAAAAAATATCGGCAATCGCCATTTCTTCAGCTTCTACAATCACCTCATCGAGATCATAGTAGGGAAGGTTCAGATGATCTGCCAGTTGTTTACCCCAATAGGATTTTCCGGCACCCATAAAACCGAGTAAATATATTTTCATAAATAACGCAACAGTGCTTAATAAATTCTTTCCTCACGCAGGATGAGTCCATGCCAGGCATAGGTCATTTTCCATAATATATTGCAAATATAACCGCGTATTTGTATCCTGTTTGTTAAAATCGGCGGTTATGAAACCTGCCTGCTGATAAACAAAGGGATGTAACCGCATATTCTCTTTAAAATCAACACTTCCCAGTCCATACCACTTGAACATGGCTTCTTTGGCGCTCCAGCAGATTGTTTTATGTGACAGTTCATGTGCCGGATCTATAAACGACCTTTCGGCCAGCGACAGGAATTTATGCGATACCAGTTCTATTTTTTCTCTCACCTCTTCAATATCTATGCCTACCGCTGCTTTAGTGCTTACAATAGCCGCCGCATAATCCCCGCAATGCGAGATGGAGAAATGGTAGCTACCACATACCAGCACGGGTTTCCGGCTATTGTTCACGGTAATCTCATGGATTGGAAAGTCCGGAAAAAGTGTCACTAGCAGGTATCTGCCCGCAAAGTGCTGCAAGCGCTTATGCGGATGATGAATCGACGGGCTAATGTTTACCTTCTCCCGGAAAAAAGCTTCGTCCTCTGTTATCTTCCATACACCCAGCCTCGTTTCCGGATCTATTTGTATCGTTCGTATTAATGGCATATCTTGCCAAATTAAAGCAAAAAAGCAGAAAAAACAGCTTTTGTAGAAGCTGAAAGTAAAAAGCTGAAAGCAAAAACTGCTCATGAAACGGGCGGAAAGCTTTTTGCCTTCAGCTTTATGCTTTTTGCCTTATACAAAATACAGCTCACTAAAACTAAACGAACCTAAGCATGATTCTGTCAGACAAACGGATACTGGAGGAAATTGAAAAAGGCACTATCGTCATTGCTCCCTATGACCGGAAATTCCTGGGTACCAATTCTTACGATGTACACCTGGGTAAATACCTCGCTACCTACAAAGACCGTGTACTGGATGCTCGCAAACACAATGAAATTGAACATTTTGAAATACCGGAAGAAGGATTTGTTTTACAACCCGGTACCCTGTACCTGGGCGTAACGGAAGAATATACCGAAACACATGCACATGTTCCTTTCCTGGAAGGCAAGTCCAGCACGGGCCGTTTAGGAATAGATATTCACGCTACTGCCGGTAAAGGGGATGTTGGTTTCTGCAATACCTGGACACTGGAAATTTCCTGTGCCCAACCCGTACGCATATACGCTGGCATGCCTATCGGCCAGCTGATCTACTTTGTGGTAGAAGGCGAAGTAGAAATACTTTACAATAAAAAAGGTAATGCCAAATATAATGGTCGCACGATTAAGCCCGTGGAGAGCATGATGTGGCGCAATGAATTTTAAGTAGCTTTTAGCCGTTAGCTTTTAGCTTTTAGCAAATGCAGCGAAGTTGATGTTATGTTCATCATTTGCAACATTTACTAAAATGCTAAAAGCTAATTTTTTAACGCTGAATGACTGTTTCAATAGCTTTATGCTTTCAGCTCGACAAAGTGAGCTTCCGCGAGCGTTGGGACTTCCAGCTTACTGATCAGGCGCTCCATCGCCGCCTGTGGCACAATCTCTTCCCGTTGCCGGTTCTGTTGCAACAGTTTCTCCGCCGGCACTTCCACATACACAATCGTTACCGCTGCATCATAGGTTGTAAAAAGGCTGATCAGCTGTTCTCTCATCTGACGGGTAATATTAGTGGCATTCCATACAAAGGGCCGCCTGTTACGCAAATGCACCCTTGCTTGCTCCTTCGCTGCCTGAATCACCACGCCGTTGCCACTTTTGTCCGTCGGACTTATTTTCATCTCCTTACGGATATTATCCAGAGAGATGACCGGCCACTGCTGATAATGTTGCTGCACGTAGGTATCCTTGCCAGCTCCCGGCAGGCCACTCATCATGACCACCGGCGTTTGCGGCTGTTCGAAGGGGACATAATCCGGTGCGCTATCCATCTTCTGCAGGTAGTACATCCGCGCCTGCGGCGTGGCAAAAGCACGGGGTTCTCCCCAGCAATGATGCTCCCGGCATAGCTCTTCAAAGCAATCTACCCGGTATAGTAAGTCGGCCTGATCGGCACAGATTCGACCTAATGCATCGGCACGGGCCAGCATGGCCAGGAGTTGTGTATTCACCTCCAGACTGGCGATGATCAAGGCTCTCTGCGGATCCGGTTTTTCGAACACCCACAGTGGCAGGCCATGATATCTGACCAGTTTAGCGATCTGTTCCCGCACAGCAAAAGGTGCCGGCACCTCACGGTAAAGGATTTGCCGGGCACGCCCCTCTCCTTTGCGGGCATGGCCCGCGGAGGTGATACGCCCATCCGGCTCTGTTACTGTAGTGCTATACTTTTCCACATCATGCAGCAACGCTGCTGCCCACAGCAGTTCCCGATCGGCGGGTGACAATGCTGCATAGCCTGGCAACTGCACCAGGGCCTCCAGTACCATCTGCGTATGTATGGCCACATTGCCTTCCGCATGATAGCGTGCATCCTGCGGCACTTCCTTCATCACGCGTACCCACTCAAAGGTTTGTTCCAACCACTCCCACGATTTATTTTCACTGAGCTGCCACATAGTTACCTCCTTCATTATTTAACCTTGCACGGCGCCAGTGACGGGTCCAGTGCTGGTCTGTTTTTACATGCCCTTTGCGGACATATTTAAACACATTGTCTGCAAAATCGCTGACCGCATAACCTGCGGCATTACGGGAAACAATTCCCTCGATGGTGGCCGGGAAACCGGTATACACATCATGTGGTTCAAAAGTTCCTCTGCCACCGACAAGCGACAAAGTATCCTGTTCAAATTCACTACGTGTAGCCGGAGGCGTTATACGTTTAATTTCCGGCACTACCGGCAGATCCAGCATGGCGGCATAAAAATGTGTTTCTTCCCAACTAAGCCACCGGTCTCTTTCCCGGATACCAAATACATAGAAATGATGATCCAGGTTGCTATATTCAATAGAGTGCACCGCGTACAGATTTTCCAGGAAAATTTCCAGGTCGCCGAGGTCATTCTTTATACTTTGCCAGTACCGGCGGATGCTTTCTGTCCACCTGGATGTTGTGGGCGCTGCATGTGAGCGCGCAAATACACCATGGCGGGAAAGACAATTATTTTCACCGTCCAGCTTTTCCGTATGAATCAACACAGGGATCTGTTGCAGCTGTTGCCAGTATTCATATTGAATACGGTCATCGCTGCTGGTCCCGGGCGAAAACGGATAATGCCAGGTACGGCCATATTTCTGAGAAATTGCCATGTTATCGGGGTTTAAATTAAACAATAAAATCACAGGCCGGTTCCGGGAAGGAACGGCGAAAGGAATGATGTTAATATGCCTGTGACATTACATGGCGCAAAGTGTTTGCTGTTTTTAATTAATGAGCTGCAAAAGTAAAGAAAATAATTTAATAGTATATTACGAGGGCTTTTGAAACAACAACAACCATCTATAGCCATGAGAAAATTTTTCCTCTGCGCCACCGTCTTAGCAGCTATGGCTGCCTGTAACAACAGCGGCAGCGGTAGTAAAACCAGTGGTACCGATAGTACACTGAATAATGCATTTAGTCATTATGAAAAACAATTCATTGAGGCGCTCTGGAAAGCAGATCCAGACTGGGCTACCAGTGTAGGCTATCATAATTATGATTCCGTATTGATTGTGCCGGACAGTGCGGCTGCACAGGCAAAACTGGCCTTCGCAAAACAACAGCTGGATTCGCTGAAAGCATTTGACCTCACTGCATTGAATGATGCCAACAAAATTGATTACCAGCTGATACAAAACTATTTGCAGTCGGTACAATGGGCTATTAATGAACAAAAGGGCCACGAGTGGGATCCCTCTTCCTTTAATGTGAGCAACACTTTTGCATTTATATTAAATGAAAATTATGCGCCACTGGAATCCAGGCTACGCAGTTTTGCCAGCAGATTACAACAGGTACCAGCTTATTATGAAGCCGCTAAAAAACAAATCAAAGATCCTGTTCCGGAACTGCGGTTACTGGCAATAGATCAGAACAATGGTGGCTTATCTGTTTTTGAAAAAGACTTTGCCGATTCCCTGAAGAAGACCACTATCCCGGCAGCAGAACAGGCCGTGATGGTGACCAGTGCAAAGCTGGCGGCAAAAGCAATCCGGGAATATGCCGACTGGTTAAAAGCCCTGCAACCTGCCCATCCGCGCAGTTTCCGCTTAGGTAAAGCATTATATGATCAGAAGTTCGGCTTCGATATACAATCTTCCTATTCAGCCTCACAGATCTATGATTCTGCTATTGCCCGCAAGAACTTTGTTCACGGCGAGATGATAAAAATCAGCCGGCAGCTGTGGCCTAAATATTTTGGGAATACCCCTATGCCAGCAGATTCACTGGAACTGGTGGGTCGTATGATAGATACCCTTTCGGTGCAGCATGTTAAACCGGAAGAATTCCAATCTGCCATCGAAAAACAATTACCTGCACTCATTGCTTTTATCAAAGAAAAAGACCTGCTGTATATTGATCCTACCAAACCTTTGGTAGTACGCAAAGAACCGGCCTACATGGCTGGTGTGGCAGGCGCCTCTATCAGTGCACCCGGCCCCTACGACAAAGGCGGTAACACCTATTACAACGTTGGTGGTTTGGAAGGATGGCCAAAAGATAAAGCAGAAAGCTATCTGCGTGAATACAATCAGTATATACTGCAGATACTGGATATCCACGAAGCCATTCCCGGACATTATACACAACTGGTATACGCCAATCAATCACCCAGCATGATTAAATCACTGCTCAGCAATGGCGCTATGATTGAAGGATGGGCCGTATACACGGAGCAAATGATGCTGGAAAACGGCTACGGCAATGATGCTCCTGAGATGTGGCTGATGTGGTATAAATGGAATCTGCGCGCCGTATGCAATACTATCCTGGATTATAGCGTGCACACAAAAGACATGAGTAAGGAAGATGCCATCCGTTTGCTGACCAGAGAAGCATTCCAGCAGGCAGCTGAAGCCGAAGGAAAATGGAAGAGGGTAAGTGTGAGCAGTGTGCAGCTGACCAGTTACTTTACAGGCTATAAAGAAATTATAAATCTGCGCGAAGCCTATAAAAAGCAACAAGGTAAAGACTATCGCCTGAAAACATTCAATGAAAAATTCCTGAGCTATGGCAGCGCACCGGTGAAATATATATCGCAATTGATGCTGAAATAGCTTTTAGCTGTTAGCTTTTAGCCATTAGATTTAAGCGAAGAATAGATTTTAGCTGTTAGATTTAAGATTTAAGCGAAAAATGCAGCGAAGAACATAATATATGTTTGTCTTCGCTGCATTTTGCTAAAAGCTAAAAGCTAACTGCTAAAAGCTCAAGTATCGCAGGTTACATCATCCCACAGCTGATTTCTGTAGTTGATCAGCCAGTTCAGGGCGTAATGTCTTTCGTATACAATTCCCGGAGGCAATGGTTCTTTTTCTCCTTTCAGGCGTGCATCTACACAGCTCCAGTGTGCGCGGTAGTACAGATCGTTGGCATCCAGTATTTCGGTAGCCGTACGTAATTCGTTGGCAGCAGCTAAAAATACTGCTGGATTGGAAGTTAATCCTTTGAATGGGAAAGCGTCTTCCGGTACCATGTCCAGGTTGCAGAGTGCATCCATCTCTCCCAGTGAAGGTACTTTTTTCAATGCCCACAGCAGTACCCAGATATCTTCACACTTCCAGGTTTCACTTGTTTTCAACGCTTCAGTCGGATTATCCAGAAACGCTTTTTCTGCGTCCGTGGTATCATCCCAGAGCTGATGTTGCTGCAGGTAGTTGATTACAGCCGGGCCTTCGAGATAGCCGAAAGCTACGGTATTAACGGCGGCGAGTATGGCCACACGTTGTGCTACTTCGGCTGTTGAACGGAGTGTTACCTGGTTTTCATCAGTGATGACCGGCAGGCTGGCAGACGTCTTTACGTTCATATCCTGCAGCAGCTGTATGTTACGTTGTTTTCTGCTGACAGCTGCGTTAGAAGGTGTTTCCTGACTATCGAAATAAACGGACTGGATATTAACCGTCAGATTAGTGGCAGTTGAATGTCCGTTTACATCGAGTAACAGTGCGCCGGTTTTATCCCAGAAGCCCTGTACATCTGTTTTGAAGATGAAGTTATTTTCGCAGAAGAAGATACCATCCAGTTCGTGCGCCAGTTCCATGATGGCGGCTCTGAGGTCGCCGTTAAAGGAGGGTTCTGCCAGGATGACTACTTCGGTATTGAGGGTAGCTACTTTGGCAAGTAATAGTTCCTGCAATGCTGGGTTATCTGCCGGCAATTGTTGTACAAAAGCGTGCATACCAAGCAGGTTGATGGTTACCGGGTCATCGTTCCGTACCAGCTGATAGCCGGGTATCGCCCGTTGGCGGTAGCTGATGATAAGGGTATTGCCTTTACGCAACAATTTTTTCCCAGATGTGATGGTTAACTGTTCCCAGTGATGATCCGGTCCTGTTACCTTTACTGCCTTTTCTCCGAAGTGCGCCCGCATGCGGGTCAGCACTTTCTCCATGTCTATCTCGTGCGTATAGAGGGTACAATTTTCCATGCTGTTTTTTTCGAGGGGCCAAAGGTAGCCTAAAGCAGCCAAAAATGGTATCGGATTTGCCTTATTTCCATAAATCAGGAAAACCGTTTGCGGAAACGCCCCATTTCATGAAGCATAAACAAAGTTGATTATGAAAAGAAGAACCTTGCCAGTCCTGGCTATCTGTGCGTTATTGCTGGCGGCCAGTTGTTTGCCACCCAGACCTCCAAGACCACCAAGGCCCCACCGTCATGGCAGTATTATTTCCCCTTTTTCGCATCCGCACGATGCTGCAGCAGATAAAGGATTTTATTCAGCTTAACGGGATCATTAACGTAGGGAGACAGGTCAAACAGTTCTACCTTTCTAAAAGCTACCGGATGGCTTTCACTTTGCAAAGAGATAGATCCTTCTGTTAACAACCGGCCTTCCTTCAGGAGAGCGGGGTTAGCGTGTGATACTGCACCACCACCTACCTGCGGCTTATTGTATACAAAAACGGTATCCTGATCCACAATGTGTTTAATCACAGAATCCCGCAGTACCAGGGCTTCCGCATGTACCCATACATCACCATGATACGTTTTGGAAGTAGAGCTGATACAATGATCTGTAATCAGTTTACCATTCATTACCACGTTGGTACCAGGTGTACAGAGGTTGGAAGTAGAGCGGTCATCTTTACCATTACCACCGAGTAACTGGTCTTCGAGTGAAATCGGGAAGTTCTGATCTTTGGTCATGCTGGCGGCAGTTTGTCCGTGAAGCATGATACCACTGTTGCGGTAAGCCCAGCCTGGACCGCCTTTCACCTGTTCGCCGGTGAATTTATATTCCACTACAATCAGGTAAGCAGAGAAATTCTTTTTATAGAAGATGTGACCATATTGTTCTTTGAACTCGTCATAATGATCATAGCTTACTTTCATCATGCCGCTGTCTACCCGAAAGGTATTGCCAAAGTTATCGTTGAGGTCATGTCCGGTTATTTTTACGTCCCAACCGGTGAGATCTTTGCCATTAAAGAGTTTCAGCCACTTATTGGGGGCTACTTCTTTTTGGGCGGAGCTGTGGAGAGCAGCCATTACTAATAACGCGGTCAATACTTTTTTCATATGTTCTTTTATTTGACCGGTTAAGATAACGGATAGTACAGAGAAATGCAAGCTGAATAACAGCTGGCATCTGATTCTCCGGGTACCGGATTATTTTTGTTACCGAAAGTGTGTAAGAAATTACGCACCGTATCGGATGCGCCACAGGAGTGTACAGATAAAACATATATTTATCTGTCTAAATATCAATTATTTAATTGCTTTTACATAAAAGTGCAGGGTTTTCGCTGGTAGTTCCCCAAACTGTATATATGAATTCCTTAACACAACAACAAAACGGTCGTAACACAGAACAACCTAAAGCAGGACCATTATATGAAAGTTCCAACATCATCAATGTAACGCCTGAAGGAAGAATAGTATCCATTTTTACGGGTGCATGGCTGGTGGGCAATGCCATCAGCAAAGTAGATAAAAGCCCCGTGTCGAGCCTTTTAAAGCTTCTGGGAGCGGGTTATCTGCTTTACAGGGGAATAAGCGGTAATGACCTGATTAATGGTTTTATCGGTAAAAGGAAACCTGACAGACATACTGCTTCCGTCAATATCAGAACTTCCATTAGTATTGATAACCCACGTGAAGAAGTGTATTATTTCTGGCGTCAGTTGAATAATCTGCCTGTTTTCATGAAACATCTTCAATCTGTAGAAGAAAATGATCCGTTTCATTCCCATTGGGTGGTGAAAGGTCCCGGTGGCATTGGTACATTAGAGTGGGATGCGGAAATTGTAAAAGAAGTGCCGGGAGAAATTATCGGTTGGCGTTCTTTGCCAGGCTCCTCTCTCGCCACAGCCGGAAGGGTTACTTTCCGCGAAACACATAACGGTGGCACCGAAATAGACGTAATGATTACTTACCGGCCACCAGCCGGGTATGTAGGTTCAGGGCTCGCCTGGCTGCTGAATCCGGCATTTGAAAATATGATTGTTAAAGATATCCGGCGTTTCAAAAACTACATGGAAACCGGGGAAATAGTGAACTAGCGGTTAGCCATTAGCTTTTAGCTATTAGATTTAAGCGAAAAATGCAGAGGAGATGAAAGGAAATTCCTGGTACATCTTCTCTGCATTTTTCGCTTAAATCTAATAGCTAAAAGCTAATGGCTAACAGCTACCCTATGATAATGCTTCTCTTTTAAATCTATTATAGGTACCCTGGCTTTTGTTAATCAGTTTTAGTACGCGCTCGCGGACATCATCCTGTAAACCGCTGATTTCATGTTCGAAAACCCCTTTCAGTTCTGATAAATCTTCTCCTCCCTGTCCTACCAAACCATTGATTTTATGGCGCCAGTCATCGGCTTTGCTTTTGATTTTTTTGCGGGTTCTATCGCCACTGTCCGGTGCTGTCAGTAATCCGATTACCAATCCGGTAGTTAACCCGGCTATAGCGCCTGCTAAAAATTTCGTTGTAGACATAATTACTGGATTTTTATGGTTTAACAAATGATTCGGGTGCATGGTTTAATTCACACTTACAAGCAAAATTTTCAAATATCAGGCCAGTAAAACCCTGAAAACACAATTGCATCTTAAAGAAATGTTATTGTCAGAAAGAGAGAAAGAAAACCACCTGCTATTAAAAGAAGTCAAAAGATAAGTTTCAATAACGTAAAACATCGAGGAGACGCTATCCAGGACAACATCAGAATTGATATTGCCCCGGCAGGTGGATAAGATAAGCGTATTAGATAATGGAATTTATAAAAGTCAAACGGAGCAGTAAAATAATTACATTCTGGTATTTTTCAAACTTTATTGAAAGAAATGAAATAATAAATTTTATTAAAAAGTAAATCCTCCCCGGAAATGAAATACCAGAGAGGATTTACCTGTTTCGCAACAATATTATATAATTATTAAATATTAGTGATCTGATACCATTTTAGCCGAAATATGGGAATAACATCAGTCACCCTAAATTCCCATTTTGGGGTACCTGCTGCGTTTATTTTGCGTCCAGCATCCCCGAAACAAGGCGATTGAAATCGGCCTGGAACTGTTCATAGTGTTCTCCTGTGCCAGGGCCGGAGAAACCTGTATGTACTTCCTCTACGTTTCCTTTCTTATTTATGAAGATCGTGGTAGGGAAACCTTTAATACCAGTAAGCTGTGGCAAGGTTTTTTCGCCCTTTTCAGGATCTGCAGGCGTTACACCGGTAACCAGCACAGGATACTGCACATTAAAGCGTTTCAGGAAACCTTGAAGGCTTTTCTTTGATTTCTCAAAATCACTGGTGCGTTCGTAAGCCAGTCCTATTACTTCTACACCACGGTTCTTGTTTTTCTCGTGCCAGGTGCTTAGAAAGCCTGTTTCGTCCATACAGTTAGGGCACCAGGAACCCATGAGTGTAATGATCACCACTTTATTTTTGAAACGGTCGTCTTTGATGCTCACTTTCCGGCCGTCCAGGTCAGGGAAAGTGAAGTCCAGTTGCTGGTGACCGGGTTTCATAGTAGCAATGGTTCGTTCATCGGGTAAAGTAGCCGTATCATTTTTCACAGCTGACCAGTTTTCGAGGCCATCACCGATGCCGGCGTAAAAGCGGCCATTGGTAAGACTGTCTTTCCCCACTACTGCGGTGAACAGGTAAGCATGGGAGCCATCAAAGGTAGACAGGCGGAGGGTATCGCCATCCACTACCCCATCCAGAAAGCGGTAATCACCTGTGGTGGTAAGGAAAGTACCATGGACGATGTTGCCGGATTGTTTAAACTCACCGATAGCTGTAGAAGGTGTCTTGTCTTTATCTTTTGCGGACACGAATTGTGTTACCCAACGGCCGCTCACATCTCCGGCAGCGGGTGTATTCACCTTAAAGCGGTCTGCCTTGCCGGCAACTGCAGTGAAAGGAATACTTACATCTTTATCTGCCAGATGTCTGATCCACTGGCCTTCGAGCGCACTATCGGTTGTTAATCTGGCTTTGAATTCAGAATCGAAGAACGGCATCTTAATAAAAACAGAATCACCGTTTACTTTTACATCATCTACCAGCAGCTTATCTGTGGCGTTGATAACGTGCAGTGTTGTTTTGCCGTTGGTTTCCTTTACATCAAAATTGAAAACGATTTCTGCGCCATCATTGCGGTGTAGTTTTGCCTGCCACACACCATTGGCGAGGAATTTTGTGGCGTTGCCATTGTTGCAGGCGGCCATGCCGATACCTGCCAGACAATAGATCCATAATTTCTTCATAAGTCTACATTTGTGAATAGTTCCTTTCGCCAAAGAGCAGGCTGCCAATACGTACCATAGTACTCCCTTCCTGCAGGGCTATGGAATAGTCGGCGCTCATACCAATGGACAGTTCTTTAAAGTACGCTTCGTTGTTAAAGTAAGTGGTTTTCACGGATCCGAATAATTGGTGGAGCTGGTGGAACTCTTTATGGATCTGTGTTTCGTCAGAAGTATTGGTGGCCATGCCCATCATACCGGCAATACGAACAGAAGCAAATGCGAATGGATTGGAAGTATATGTTTGGAGCAGTTGCTGTAACTCCTGCTCATCCATCCCAAATTTTGTTTCTTCTGCTGCAATATGTACCTGTAGCAGGCAATGAATGATCCGCTCATGTTTAGCTGCCTGTTTACTGATTTCCTGCAGCAGTTTTATGCTATCTACTGCGTGAATGGTATGTACAAAGGGTGCTATAAACTTCACTTTATTGGACTGCAGGTGACCAATAAAATGCCATGCTATATCTGCTGGTAAAACAGCCTGTTTTTCGGTTAATTCCTGAACGTAATTTTCTCCGAAGATCCTTTGTCCTGCTGCATATAAAGCTTCAATATCAGCTACTGGTTTTGTTTTGGAAACTGCTACCAGTTCCGCGTTGAAAGGCTTCAGCCGGGAAAGAACCTGTTGGTATGCTTCTAAGTTAATTGCCATGAAGCGAAGATAATTACGAATTAGGAATTACGAATTACGAATTTGAGCGGAGCCCATAGCGCATATCTTCTACGTCATCTCCGCTCAAATCCGTAATTCGTAATTCCTAATTCGTAATTCTATCCAAGTATGGCTCTGCTGATCACGATACGTTGCACCTCTGAGGTACCTTCATATATCTGTGTGATCTTGGCATCGCGCATGAGGCGTTCTACGTGGTATTCTTTCACATAGCCGTATCCGCCGTGTACCTGAACGGCTTCTGTGGATACCCACATGGCTGTTTCGGAGGCAAATACTTTGGCCATAGAACTGCTGAGGGTATAATCTCTGTGCTGATCTTTGTCGTATGCGGCTTTGAAGCATAATAAGCGGGAGGCTTCTATGCGGGTGGCCATATCGGCCAGTTTAAACTGAATGGCCTGGTGCTGGGATATTTCTTTACCGAAGGCTTTTCTTTCCTTGGAATATTTCAGTGCCAGTTCATACGCGCCGCTGGCGATGCCCAATGCCTGGGAGGCGATACCAATACGGCCACCGGCGAGGGTTTTCATGGCAAATTTAAATCCGAAGCCATCCTCTCCTATCCTGTTCTCTTTAGGCACCACTACATCCTGGAACATGACGCTGTGTGTATCGCTGCCACGGATACCGAGTTTATTTTCTTTAGCACCGATGGTAACACCGGGCATACTCTTTTCCACGATCAGGGCATTGATGCCTTTGCTGCCTTTCTCCGGATGTGTTTGGGCCATTACCAGGTATACGCTGGCAGAGTTCCCGTTGGTTATCCAGTTTTTGGTACCATTGAGCAGGTAATGATCACCTTTGTCTTCTGCAGTGGTTCGTTGAGAAGTGGCGTCTGAACCGGCTTCCGGCTCACTGAGCATAAAAGCACCTATGATCTGACCGGATGCCAGCGGCACCAGGTATTTTTGTTTTTGTTCTTCTGTACCAAAGGTTTCGAGCCCCCAGCACACCAGTGAATTGTTTACACTCATGACCACAGAGGCGGAAGCATCTATTTTAGAGATTTCTTCCATTGCCAGTACATAAGAGATAGCGTCCAGGCCTGCTCCTCCGTACTTAGGGCTTACCATCATGCCCAGAAAACCGAGTTCTCCGAGTTTTTTGATCTGCTCCGCAGGAAATTTCTGGTGTTCATCCCTTTCTATTACACCTGGCAGCAGCTCGTTGATAGCAAAATCACGTGCCGCCTTTTGTATCATCAGATGCTCTTCCGTCAATTGAAAATCCATGGTTATAATTTTAAAATAATCCACTCAAATTATTTATAAATCAGCAGCTAAAAAAATGGGTCCGTTAAAATTCAACGTTGTCAACCAGAATTGGGGAAATATTAAACAAATCGCTACAATAAGGCTACTGTATTGGATTTGGTTCAGGTATTATATGCCAATTTTTCACCATTATACGTTTCACTGCTTTGGGCATTCACATAAAATCCTGTAGCTTGCCTATAATGATGTATTTATGAAGAATATTAAAATAATAGAAGTTAAATCAGAAATAGGAGCAGGAACCCGTGGCGCCAGTTTAGGTGTAGATGCAATTAAGATTGCGGCGCTGGACTTCATGAGTAACTTTTTTGTACACTTCCCCACCGAAGCCATTGAAACGGAAAATAAGCTGTTATTTGAACCTATTGAGTCACCTTATGCCAAAAGGATCAAAGGCACCTTCAATATGTATGAGCGTATCAGCAAAAGTGTGTGTGAAACGGTGAAAGCCAACTGGTTCCCGGTATTGCTTTCCGGCGATCACAGCACTGCCGGCGCTACTATTGCCGGTTTAAAAATGGCACATCCCAAAGCAAAGCTGGGGGTAATCTGGATTGATGCCCATGCTGATCTGCATACTCCCTATACTACACCATCCGGTAATATGCACGGTATGCCCCTGGCAACTGCTATTGCAGAAGACAATATGGACTGCAAGGTGCATGACCTGGATGAGAATACTGCCAAAATGTGGAACTCCCTGAAAAACATAGGTAAAATAGCACCAAAAGTATTACCGGAAGATATTGTGTTCATTTCCCTGCGGGATTTTGAGAAAGAGGAAGAACACCTGATCAAACAATATGGCATGAAGGTGATTACCACCAGTGAGGTACGCCGTAAGGGACCTGAGAATATTTCCCGGTCTGTGTTCCGTTACCTGAGTGACTGCGAATATATTTACGTTTCCTTTGACGTAGACAGCCTGGATGCCTCTATTTCCAAAGGCACCGGTACACCTGTCAGTAATGGATTAAGGGAGCGTGAGGCGGAAGATCTGATTGCCAAGTTCATGCAACATCGTAAGATCTGTTGCTTTGAGATCACGGAAGTGAACCCCACACTGGATCGTGAGAACCTGATGGCAGAAATTGCATTCAATATTTTACAGCGGAGTGTGAATGTGCTGATGATGAACTGAGGCAGCTGTTAGCTGTTAGCTTTTAGCAGTTAGATTAAAGCGTAGGGATTAGAGCGGAGGGATTAGAGCGAGGGAATAGAGCGGAGGGAATGGAGTGGAGAGATTTTGGCGGATAGATCCCGTTTTATTTTATTTTGAAATAGGCGATGAGCCAGGTAGTTACTTCGCTGTAGCTGCGGATACCTTTATCCTGTTTATTGGCTTTGAGGTATCTGTCGTAGAGGATGGCGGAGTACTCATCTACTTTACCGGTATAGGGTTCATAAAAGTCGATGATAGCCTTATGATCGGCTTTCACGCCGGGTACTACCCTTTTCCAGATGCTTTTAGCGAGGGTGGTATCACGTTGTCCCAGTTGTCTTATGCTATACATGAACATATCAAAATTGGCCGCATAACGGAAATGACTATCCGGAATACTGATGGCGGCCAAGTAACCTACAAAATTTGCTTCTTCTTCCGGTGCATATCCAAGCTGGTGAGCTATTTCATGACAGGTAATATATGGTTGTAAAACTGCCGGCGTAGTGGTATTTACCTGTGCTTCATTGGTAAAAGGATTCAGGTAACCGGTAATACCTATATAGTTCAACCAGTGGCCATACATTGTTTTTTTCACGCTGGGTACCTTGTAGCGCAGGGCAGGCCAGGTTTTGCCAGCGGCGTCATATGCCATCACGGCTCGTTGAAAGATCGGGAGACCGGTGGTATCCGCCTTCATCACCCCGATAGTATCGCCGGTATTGGCTTTTTCCCTGTTGACCAGTTGCAGTAAAGTATCGGAAAGCTGGTAAAGTTGCTGTGTATTGTAAGTGCCTGTTACAAGGCCGGTATCTATGGTCAGAGAGTTTCTTTCATAGTTATATCCCCATAACACCAGGAAGGCCAGGTATACTGATAAGAGAAAATGTATGCCCCGTAAGAGTTGTAACCCTACCTCTTCCCAATGGAGACGAATGACTTTATAACATAGTTTTAACAAATAAAATATTCCTCCAATAATCCAGGCAGTATATATTACATCGCCAATACTAAATGGAACTATACCTGTTACTTGTCTGAACGCCAAACTACTCCACTCATACCACCTATGGAAGTAGAAATCGCTGAAGCGGTTACTCCAGGCGAATAATCCTTTTAACAACAGTATAGCCGTAAGTGTTAGTACAATACGGACAATGATCTTTTTAAAACGGGCTTTTGTCTCCATATAATGTGGCAGAACATGATAGATGAAATTCTACAAAAACAGTTAAGTGCGGCGCTTTCCGAACAATTGAAAGTAAAAATACATATAAATGATGCAAAAAGCGTGCATGGGGGCGATATTAATGAATCTTTTCGTATAGCCACCAACGAGGGATATTTTTTTGTGAAGCTGAATGATGCGAAGCGTTATCCGGATATGTTTGCACAGGAATATACGGGTTTACTGGAATTGCAGTCGGCCGGGGCGCTGAATACGCCCAAACCGCTGGCTTACGGAAGTGTAAATGGCCGTGCTTATCTGTTACAGGAATTTCTGACCAAAGGGCAGGCGATTACTGATTTCTGGGATGATTTCGCTGTTTCCCTGGCAAAGCAGCACCGTGTTACGAAGCCTCATTATGGTTATCCGGGGTCCAATTACCTGGGAACTTTAAGGCAATACAATACACCTTACAGCAGCTGGCCGGTATTTTATGCGTTCAACCGTTTGTTGCCGCTTATCAGGATGGCTTATGACCAACAGATTGTGGACAAACAGATGGTGCAGCAGGTAGAATCGTTATGCAGGCAGTTGCCGCAGTTATTCCCGGCAGAAGTGCCGGCATTGTTGCATGGGGATTTATGGTCGGGGAACTTTATGGTGGGGGCTAATGGAAAGGCCTGTGTTTTTGATCCGGCGGTATATTATGGTCACCGGGAAATGGACCTGGCGATGACGCGGCTTTTCGGCGGATTTGACACCCGGTTTTACTACGCATACCAGGCTGCCTACCCATTGCTACCAGGGTGGCAACAGCGGATAGGCATCTGCCAGTTATATCCTTTGATGGTGCATATGATATTATTTGGAGGGAATTACTACAACAGCATCCGGGAAGTGTTGCAGTCGTACTGATTATTCACCGGGTGTGTCTATGAAATCACGCATCTTGTGATATTCTTCTTCCACGAGTGGATAAAATTTGTTCACATCTTCCTGAATTTCCTTAAAAAGGCGGGCAATATCCTCGCTGTAGAACTCCTGATTGATGCGTAGGTAGTTTTCCAGTTCCTGCATTTTGGCGCTGATCCAGGTAAGGCCTACCATGGCAAAGTTAGGTTTGAGTTTGTGTACCTGGAATTTCATTTGTTCCCATTCATGGTGTTCCACCATGATACTGAGTTTGGTGACTTCATCCCGGATAGTTCTGATAAAAATTTCAAACAGGTCTGCGGCATAGGAGATATTACTCTCATAGAGGTCTGTGAGGTACTTTACATCCAAATCGTTGTTGAACTCGAATCCACTTAGGTTCTGCACTTCTTCCATTATTAGTTCTGTTTCGTCTTCGTTTAGATATTTATTAAAAATCTGTAATAGCTGATCTGGCGTATAAGGTTTTGTGAGTATGTCTGTTATTCCTGCTGCGCGGGCCATGGTGGCGGTACCTTCCATAGCCACTGCGGTGGTAGCTATCACCGGGGTAGCCACGTTGGGTTGTTCTTCATCTGCCCTGATTTTTTGAGCCAGTTCCAGTCCATTCATGCCGGGAATGCGGATATCCATGAGGATAAGGTCGTATTGCCGGGATTCGAGAAAATAGGTTGCATCCGGTCCGTTGGTGGCAAGCTGATAGTTAATTTTATACTTTTCCAGCAGGCTCATGATGTAGCGGAGATTCATCGGGTTATCTTCAACAACCAGTACTCTGGCCTCTTCAAATGAGCGTTGCAGGAGTTTTCTGCTTAGTTTGCCGGTATTGGCCGTGAGCGGCCGGCGGCTATCCATGAAGGGGATATTGAAACTAAAGCAGGTGTTGTATCCTGTCAATTCTTCCACGGCGATGTTACCGCCCTGAAATTCCACTAATTGTTTAGCGATGGCCAGGCCGAGACCTGTGCCGCCGTATTTTTCGCGGATATCGCCTTCTGCCTGTTTATAATTCCGGAAGATGAGCTCCAGTTTATCTTTCCTGATACCTATGCCTGTATCGCATACCCGGAAACGTATCCAGAGCTTGTTATCCTGCCAGCTTTCCTGTGTGGCTTTGATAGCAATTTCACCTTCGTTGGTGAACTTCTCTGCATTTCCTAACAAATTGATTAGTATTTGGTTCAATAGCACATCGTCGCCAATCAACCAGGTATTGAGGTTGGCCTCCAGCTCAGCGGTTATTTTCACAGGGCGTCGTCCAAGTTTCAGTTCAAAGGTATGCCGCAAAGACTGGATCAGTTCACGAAGGTTAAATTCGCGTTGATTAGTTTGTATTTCTCCCGCTTCAATCCGGGAAATATCGAGAATGTCACTGACTATACCCAGCAGTATGCCGGAGGAGTGTTTCAGGATGTTGACGTATTCTGTTTGCTGGGCGTCGAGCTGGGTTTCTTCCAGCAGGTGTGCCATACCTATAATTGCGTTGAGCGGGGTTCTGATTTCGTGGCTCATGCTGGCGAGGAAGTCTTTCTGTGCATGGCGGGCTTCTTCTGCCTGTTTGCGGGCTTCTTCCAGGTCTGTTTGCAGTTTCTTCTGATGGGTGATATCCATATGGATGCCTGCACCACCCGTGATAGCGCCGTTACGATCGTAGATATTGGCGGAACTGGCCAGTATCCAGCGGGAGGAGCCGTCTTTCAGCTTTATTTCCATGTCGTATACGAGAGGCACATTTTCTTCCAGGCGTTTTCTGCGGAGGGCGCGGGCGAAGGCGCGGTTCCCTTCCGGCACAAAAACGTCTGTAATGTTTCTGCCGATGAGTTCTTCCTCCTGGTATCCGGAGAGGCGGCAGAAGCTTTCGTATACGCGGGTGATATTGCCTTTTACATCTGTTTCGCACATGGCGGCGTTGAGGTTATTAAGGATCACCCGGAATTTCTCCTCATTTCGTCTTATTTCCTCCTGTACGTTGTGACGGCGGGTGATGTCGATCGCCTGCCAGATGCTACCGCTGAATCCGTTGCCATTAAACACCGGCAGGTAAGTGATTTCCCAGATTTGTCCGTTAACGAAGGGTACTTCCCAGCCGAACCAGGGTTTTTTCTCCCGGCGCAGGGATTTCATTTTTTTCTCCAGGGGTAGCGGTTCCGTTACCATTGGTTTAAAAAAGCGGATTAGTTGGGTATAGGAAAGGTTGACCGGGCTGGCGGTCATATATTGTGCAAAAATATCATTTACCCAAATGCAGCGGTGTTTTTCATCGGTCACCAGAATGCCTGCGTTGGTGCTGTTGAGCCAGGCAGTTATGGGCAAGGAAAAGATGCCCGGAGCGCCATTTGACGGCATGCCGGTACTATCAGTAGCAGTTATTTTCTTACTGTTTCTTCCTAAGGCCTTCATTGTTATCTATGGAATGGGGAATACGGCTTTTCAATTTAATCGTTGAATTGTGAAAAACAGGTATAAGATAAACGCGAATTATGTACCTTTGCGCCTCACGCCTGGATGTCACACATCAATATGGCTGATATTTTATGATATAAATATATATATAAATAAGATATCGTTAGTGAACAAATTTATGAAATTTTTGCAATTGCAAATATTTAATTACCTTTGCATCCCTCTAAAAGTGAGGATATTGATATGAAACCACTCCGCGAATTTGATATTGCCTTTGTAGGACTAAATCCAGGGGTGCATTCATTTCAGTATGCAATCGGAGATAGTTTCTTTGAGAATTTTGAAGAGCCGAAAGATTTCAGCAACTGTGTGGTAAGTGTGAATCTTACCCTGGACAAGAAGAGTAATTTCTTCCTGTTGAAATTTGAGATCGGCGGCAAGGCGACGGTTACATGTGACCGTTGCGGGGAACCCTTCGAAATGCAGTTATGGGATGATTTCAACCAGATAGTTAAGCTGGTAGAAAATCCGGAAGAGCTGGCTAGTAGCGAAGAAGATCCGGATGTATCGTATTTATTAAAGACCGAGAGTCATTTAAATGTGGCGGACTTTATTTACGAATTCATTCATCTGAGCATTCCAATGCAACGTATACATCCTGACAATGCCGATGGCAAAAGCGGGTGTAATCCGAAAGTTATTGAAATGCTGGAACAAATGAACCAGCAGGCAAAAGAAAACGATAACCCAATCTGGAAAGGATTGGATAAATTTAAGGACAATTAAAAATTAAATAAAATGCCAAATCCTAAACGCAGACATTCTCAGCAAAGATCAGCAAAGAGAAGAACGCATTATAAGGCGGTAGCGGATACTTTAAGCACAGACAGCGCAACCGGTGAAGTGCACCTGAGACACCGTGCTCATTGGGTGGAAAACAAACTGTACTACAAAGGAAAAGTAGTGTTGGAAAAACAGAGTGCAGCTAAATAATTATTTTACTATTTTTACCCGAGCTAACAAGAACAAACTTGAGTTACATGAGAATCGGGCTTGATATGATGGGTGGCGACTTCGCGCCCACAGAAGCAGTAAAAGGAGTAAAATTATATTTAGACACTGTTGCATCTGATGTGCATCTGGTATTGATAGGGGACGAGCAACAGTTAGCTCCTTTATTAGCAGAAGTACAGCTGGACCAATCAAAATATTCAGTTGTTCATTCATCCCAGGTAATCGGGATGGATGAACACCCTACTAAGGCACTGAAAGAGAAGCCACAATCATCCATCTCTATCGGTTTTCATTTATTGAAAAATGAAAAAATAGATGCTTTCATCAGCGCAGGTAATACCGGCGCCATGATGGTGGGCACCTATTATTCCATTAAAGCCATAGAAGGAGTGCAACGTCCTACTATATCTACTCTGGTACCCCGTGAAAACGGATCGTACGGCCTCTTGCTTGACGTAGGTATCAACGCCGACTGCAAACCTGAAAACCTCGCGCAATTTGCCATTCTGGGTTCCCTATATTCCAAGCATATCCTCCAGGTGAACAACCCCAAGGTAGGCTTACTGAATATCGGTGAAGAAGAAGGCAAAGGAAATCTGCTTGCGCAAGCCACCTATCCGCTGTTAAAAGAAAGCAAACAAATCAATTTCGTTGGTAACATTGAAGGTAGAGATATCCTCTCTGAAAAAGCCGATGTAATCGTTTGTGAAGGCTTTACCGGCAACATCGTTCTTAAGATGGCTGAATCATTCCATGAAATAGCGTTAAGACGCAATATTCAGGATGATTACATGAAGAAATTTGATTCAGAATCATACGGCGGTACTCCCGTTTTAGGCGTTTCCAAACCAGTTATTATTGGTCATGGTATTTCCCAGGAAACAGCATTTAAAAACATGATACAACTGGCACAACAAATGATCGACAGCAAACTGCTGGAGAAAATTAAAGAAAGTTTTGTAGCAAAAGATGCACAGTAGTAACTGCTGAAAATTATTTAAAAAAACCGCTCTGAACATCAGAGCGGTTTTTTTACTTGTGTGCTTTTTTGTCCTGAGACAGGATTATACTGATTTTGATGATTTCCCGGATTTTTACTGGTTGACTATAAAGATTAAAAAAGATGAGAGAAGATATGGGCGAATTTCATCCGCCTATATCTTCTCTCATCTTTTTTAATCCGGGAAATCAGTATAATCCTGTCCCGGGACAAAATCCGCAGAGCTACTTTATATCCAATGGCAGCTTTACATAGAAAGTTGTGCCTTCATTCAGCTTGGTTTCAAACCATATTTCCCCACGCGCCTGCTCTGCAATGTTCTTACACATGGCAAGTCCCAGACCTGTGCCGGAAGATTTGGTGGTGAAATTAGGCACAAATATGCGGGACTGTACTTCAGTAGAAATACCTTCTCCGTTATCCGCCACACTGATTATCACATAATGATCCGCAGTAGCCCGCAACGCCACTACAATCTGCCCTTTCCTGTCATCCGGAATTGCCTGGATAGCGTTGAGCAACAGATTGGTAAACAGCCTGTTCATCTGTGTTTTATCTGCAAATACATAGAAATCCTGCGTTGGCTGGATATAGGTTACCTCGCAATCTTCATGTCCCTGGTACAATGACGTTAGAGAATGCAATACTTCATTAATCAATACTTCCTCATTATTGGGCTCTCCGATGCGGGCAAACGCGGAGAAGTCAGAAGCGATATTGGACAGGTGTTCTATTTGTTCTACCAGCGTACCAGCCACATTACGCGACAGCTCTTTTACATTAGGCGAATCGCCGGCGATCGCACGTTGCAGGTATTGTATGCTAAGCTTCATCGGCGTTAGCGGATTCTTGATTTCATGGGCTACCTGCCGGGCCATTTCACGCCATGCCCCCTCCCGCTCACTCTTGGCTAAGCGCACCGCACTCACTTCCAGCTTACGCACCATCTTATTGTACTCTTTTACCAACGCACCAATTTCATCATCTTTATCCCATTCTATTTCATCGTTACGCTGCCCCAGGTTTACGTGACGCAGTTTTTCCGTTACCAGTGAAAACGAACGGGTAATAGAGTTGGTAATCAACAACGCTACCATCCCTGCAATGAGGAAAATGAAGGCGTTAAAATTAATCAGCGCCACCAGGAAGTTCGAGATCTGCTCATTCAATTCTGTTTGTGTAGCGAAGTAAGGAACATTCAGATAAGCGATGACTTCATGTGTATCATGATTACGCAGCGGCATATACCCGGAAAGGAAAGGCATGATGCCAATATATTCCGTATGTATAAACTGTATCTGTTCGAGCCGGAACAAGCGGTAATATGCCTGCGGATCCATTTTGGCAGAGATCAGTCCTTTGTCTGTCATCATGGGCTGCGTGGTCAGTTGCAGGTTGCCATCGCGATCGTATACGTTAATATCCAATGCGCGTTCATCCGCAATATCCGCGAGAGAAGTAGATAGCTTCTTTAACAATTCTGAATCATAAATATCCCCTACCTGATCCAGGTCCCGCTGGT
Organism: Chitinophaga sp. RAB17; assembly: GCF_052114225.1. Taxonomy (NCBI): domain Bacteria; kingdom Pseudomonadati; phylum Bacteroidota; class Chitinophagia; order Chitinophagales; family Chitinophagaceae; genus Chitinophaga; species Chitinophaga sp. RAB17. Next base: position 191,018 of record NZ_JBFREI010000001.1, read on the forward strand.
TTTCGAAAGCTTTCTCCACATCTTTGGCCACTTCTCTCATCGTTTTGCTCAGTCGTTCCCGGTTCTGCGCTTCGGAGCGATAGATAAAGAATTTGATTGTGGTAATGGCCAGGATCAGGAAAGAGAAGATGACTACAAAGATGATGGTACCGTGCACCTTTTTGCGGATACTCACGTTAATGAGTGTACGTAAATTGCTGATACGCATCCTTGCTTTGATAAGCAGGTCGAAAGCCTTATAGACCGCTACGATGAGCAGGAATAAGCAGAACATGTAAGCGAAGAGCGTGATAAACTCCACAAACATCCTGTTCTCTTTTACCACCACAACTACCTTATCCGCAGAGGCGCGGTAAAGTAATTCTGAGTATCCTTTAATGGATTTCACAGACATATCAGACAACGGCACATCATGCGGATACAGACGGATGGGAAACGGGAAGTCGTTGTTATTGCTCACCAGTATTCCTTTATCATATACGGCAAAAGAATAGGTGCCGGCATATTCGCGGCCGGGATCTGTCACGTCTCCTTCCACCAGCAGTTCGGGATAGAGTCTTTCCGTACTGATAGGCTTAGGTTCCAGCGTATACACTAGCCAGCCGCTGACATCATTATTGGTCTTATGAAATTCTTTCTTGGCGATATAACCGTAATCATTAAAACTACGTTCGTAATAATAGAGGTCATTTCCCGGCACCAGTGAGGGTGTGGCGGCTGTTTCTGCAAACATCTGCCGATTCAGCGTAGATAAACTGACTGTATCTGACGCAAACAGGGAAGTGCCGTTTTCATCGTATGCGTAAATGTTTACACGGAAGCGGCTGAGGTAACCCTGAAAATACGTCTGCAGGAGCAGGCTGTCGAACCTTGCTTTACGTTGTTCTCTCATGCTGCTGTCCTGGAAAAAATATTGAATCACTTCATCGTGTTCAATCTTCTTCCCGATATCATTCAGCAGCATTTCCAGGTAAGGATCTTTTTGCCGGGAGAGGTCTTCGGCCAGCTTTTGGCGGGCCAGTAGTTCCTTGTGATTATTGTAATGCACCAGTGCACCGGAGGTGGTAATGGTGAGCAGGAATAGCCAGAAAAGGAATGGTACGGTGGCCATGCTGCTTTCGAAGCGGTCGGCCAGGAAGTCGAGCAGCACAATATATACCAGCAGCCAGATGACCATAGAAATGGAGAACGGCAGTTCCGGATTATGTACCCGGAAAAGCAGCCAGATGATCCCTACAGCGCCCAGCCAGATGTATTTGGTGCGGTATTGAAAATTGGTGAGTTCATTCAGCAGGTAGTTAATAATCTGGGAGAAGAATAAAAAGCTGAACGAGATAAAGCCCAGGACCACAAAGCCGATGACACTGTACTCCGTAATGCTGAAGGAATTGGTGACATCGAAGGAGATCTTGGAGTCTATCACCAGGCTCTGGATGAGGTCTGCCAGGAATTGCTCCACGATGTAGAGGATCAGGCTGGCGATGATGATCACCACGCTCTGTGCCCATCTTTTTTTGAGTACCGGCGGATTAATGGTTTTTACATGCTCCCTGAAAAAAAGGATCATCCAGAAAGTGAGGAGTACGTTAATCAGCAGGTCGCCCAGGGAGTAAAAGATTTCATCTTTTGCGTATATCCTGGGATCAAAAATATTCAATTCTTTCAGATCAAACGGAAACGGATATACGTAACTGAGTACGCGGAGTCCGAAAACAATGAGGAACAGGAACAGGAAGCCATATAGTGGGTTAGTGGTTTTGGCCAGCAATGTAGCAAAGAGATTGAGAAAGATCAGCACACAGATGCAGCCCATAACGCGGAGTAATACGCTCAGGTTATTGGGTGGGTGTACGTGCATGCCGCCGTTATAATCGAGATAAAACAGCGTTTCTCCGTTGCCGTTATTCACCGCGAAAACGGTATGTTCCGGCTGCATTAAGAGCGGTTGTTCCCTTAAGATACTGTACTCCTCTCCCAGTTCTTCTTTGTGATAGAAGTGATTAACGAGATAGTTGTTTTTGATCGCATATTCCAGTCGTATGGGAATCACGCCCAGCAGGTATTGCCTATGGCCGGTAGCAGACTTGACTTTGCGGGTGATCACTTCATAATACCCGTTTTTGAGTTTCATGAAGCGGGAGCCGTTTTCAAGGGATGCCTGCAGTTCTTCCGGCTTTACCTGACTGGTATTCCAGAAAGTAAGCCAGATGCCGGAGCTATTGGAATCATATGCAAAGAGGTAGTATTCCAGGTTGGTCAGCCGGTCGAGTGTTTGCTGGCTATAGCTGCGTTGAAACAGGGAGGCCGAGAGGGCCGTATCCTTTGCCAGTTTCTGGAAATCCTTTTCCCGTTGCTGGATACTCTTTTCCATGCTTCGCTTCACGCCCTGGGGCGAGGAGTAGTAAGACCAATAGTTGCTGAACAGAAAGGCGAAGGTAAATAACCAGGCCGCGATGATCAGTAGATAGCCATGCCGCAGGAAAAAAAGCCGTATTTCTTTAGTATCGATCAATGCGATGTGGTTATGAAAAATTTATAATTGCTCTGTGGCTTTCACCTGGTTCCAGAGTGTATCCATTTCCGTTAAGTTCATATCATTGAGTGTGCGGCCTTGTTGGAGTGCCAGTACTTCCATGGCCTGAAAGCGACGCTGAAATTTTTTATTGGTGCGTTCCAGTGCATTTTCCGCATCTATGTCCAGGAACCGGGAGTAGTTGACCAGGGAGAACATGACATCGCCGAATTCATCTTCCATGGCGTCTTTATTACCGCTGTTGACGGCATCCTCCAGTTCATTGACTTCTTCCTTTACCTTATCCCAGACCTGGCTGGTATTATCCCATTCAAAACCGGTTTGTTTGGCCTTTTCCTGGAGGCGCATGGCTTTTACCAGGGCGGGGAGGGACAGGGGAACGCCGCTGAGTACGGAGGTTTTGCCTTCTTTCAGCTTGAGTTTCTCCCAGTTTTGCTTTACCTGTTCTTCAGTATCCGCTTTCACATCTCCATAAATATGCGGGTGACGGTGGATCAGCTTATCACACACGCCATTGATAACATCGTTGATATCGAATTTTTGTTGTTCTGCCCCTATTTTGGCATAAAACACAATATGCAGGAGGATATCGCCCAGTTCTTCCTTAATGGACTTCCAGTCTTCGTCAGTAATGGCATCTGCCAGCTCGTATGTTTCCTCAATGGTGAGCTGCCGAAGCGTTTGGATGGTTTGCTTCCGGTCCCAGGGGCATTTTTCCCTTAAATCGTCCATGATCTGCAGGAGGCGATCAAATGTAGCTGTCTTTTCCATATTTTGTAAAAATAGGGATCATTTTTAAGCTTTTAGCTTTTAGCCATTAGCTTTTAGCAAATGCAGCGAAGACCATCCGTTGCATTTGCTAAAAGCTAAAAGCTAATGGCTGAAGGCTTAAAGCTGAAGGCTAAAAGCTCCCTGTTAAATGGGGAATTCTTTTTCTTGGTAAAAAGCCCATTTTAGTTACATTTGCGAGCTATAAAATTGTAGTGATTTCATGGTTTTGAGATAGCGGAATTTTGTTGTGGCAGTGGATCCATTGCGATAATATAACCGGAAAATCTTGAAATCAAAAGATCCCAAAAATGTATTGATTTATGAATCCGAAACACATTGCGCTTATTTCATCGGAGTTAGGTATTTCCGGCAAGCAGGCAGAAAATACCATGACGCTGTTATCTGAAGGATCTACGGTACCTTTTATCAGTCGTTACCGTAAAGAGGTAACGGGTAGTTTAGATGAGGTGCAGATAGGCCGTATTGAAGACTTGCAGAAGCGTTACAAGGAGGTGGATGATCGCCGCGAATTTATTATCAAGACGATTACGGAGCAGGAAAAAATGACGCCTGAGTTGCTAGCCAAAATAGAGCAAACCTGGGTGCTGGCGGAACTGGAAGACATCTATCTTCCTTACAAGCCTAAGCGTAAAACCCGTGCTACCGTGGCTATTGAGAAAGGTCTGGAACCGCTGGCGAAGCTGTTGTTTGAACAACAGGATACAGATACTTCCAGTGCGGAAACATTTATCAATGAGCAGGTAGCTACATCAGAAGAAGCATTGAAAGGTGCGCGTGATATCATTGCAGAGTGGATCAATGAAAACGCGGAGTGCCGTGATAAGTTGCGTAAATTATTTACCAATACCGGCAAGCTTACATCTAAAGTAGTAGAAGGAAAAGAAGCAGAAGGCGATAAATATAAAGACTATTTCGAGTTTTCCGAAGACCTGCGTGAGGTACCTTCTCACCGTGTGCTGGCGATATTACGTGCAGAGCATGAAGGGATTTTATTCAGTTCTATAGCGCCTGTGGAAGAAGATGCTACAACGCTGATCAATAAGCAATTTGTAACAGGCAAAGGCAAAGCGGCTGAGCAGGTAACCAAGGCAGCAGCAGATGCTTACAAGCGTTTACTGCGTCCTTCTCTGGAGAATGAGTTCAGGGCGGTAGCGAAAGAAAAGGCGGATGCGGAAGCCATCGAGGTATTTGCAGAAAACCTGCGTCAGTTGTTGCTGGCGGCACCACTGGGACCTAAAGGCGTGATTGCTATTGACCCGGGATACAGAACCGGTTGTAAAATAGTAGCATTGGATAACCAGGGTAATATGCTGGCCAATGATGTTATTTATCCGCTGGAAAAGAATTACAAGAGAGATGATGCAGAAGCTTTACTGAAGAAGTGGGCGGATAAATATGAAACAGAAGCTATTGCCGTAGGTAATGGTACAGCGGGTCGTGAAACAGAGGAGTTTGTGAAGAAGCTGGACTTTGGCAGGAAGATCAATGTGTTCATGGTGAATGAAAGCGGCGCCTCCGTTTATTCCGCATCAGAAGTGGCGCGTGAAGAATTCCCTGATCATGATGTCACTGTTCGTGGTGCGATCTCTATCGGACGCCGTTTGATAGATCCGCTGGCGGAGCTGGTGAAAATAGATCCGAAGGCAATTGGCGTAGGACAATACCAGCATGATGTGAGCCAGTCTTCCCTGAAGCAGAGCCTGGACCGTGTAGTGGTAAGCTGTGTAAACAACGTAGGTGTAAACCTGAATACTGCCTCCAAACATTTGCTGGCCTATATTTCCGGTCTGGGTCCATCCCTGGCGGAAAACATTGTAAAATACCGCAAAGAAAACGGCGCTTTCAGCAACCGTATGCAGTTGAAGAAAGTGCATCGTTTGGGTGATAAAGCATTTGAACAGTGCGCGGGCTTCCTTCGTATTGAAAATGGGGATAATCCACTGGATAATTCTGCGGTGCATCCGGAGCGTTATGATCTGATTAAGGAAATGGCCGAGAAACAACACTGTACGGTACCTGATCTGATCGGCAAAGAAGAGCTGCGTAAGCTGATCAATGCCAAAGACTATGTGAGTCCGGAAGTGGGGATTCTTACACTGGAAGATATCCTGAAAGAGCTGGCCAAACCCAGTCGTGATCCCCGTGATGAGATTTCTATATTTGAATATGCGGAAGGCATCCACAAAATGGAAGATGTAAAACCAGGTATGGTATTACCGGGTGTGGTAACGAACATTACGGCATTTGGCGCCTTCGTGGATATAGGTGTTAAGCAGGATGGGCTGGTGCATATTTCCCATCTCTCCAATAAATTTATCAGCAACCCGAATGAAGCAGTAAAGCTGAATCAGAAGGTACAGGTAACGGTGTTGGAAATAGATGTAGCCCGCAAGCGTATTTCTTTATCCATGAAAGATAATGAGAAAGGCGGCAGCGGTGGCCAGCAGCAACAGCAGGGTCCACGCAAAGCCGAGCCTCGCAAGGAAGTGCGTAAGGATAAACCAGCAGCGAAAGAAGCGCCACTGAATGATTTCCAGGCTAAGCTGGCAGCGCTGAAGAATAAGTTTGATAATTAATTACTGATAACTTACTATAAACAAAGCAGCCTACACATTACATGTGTAGGCTGCTTTGTTTATAGTAAGATCTAAAAAAGGTCATCGTTCAAATTTCTGCATCCATTGCAGAAATTTTTCCGGGTAATCGGTATCTCCTTTTTCACTGAAGAGCATAAGGCTTCTGTTGACGGTAAAACCTATATAGATAATATCCCGATCCAGGTCTATAGCGATAACAGCTTCATCATAACCGGATTTACCGGGCATATATCCTTCATTAAAGAGGATTTTGTTTTCCACTTCTATGGGAGGTGTGACTTTAAACCGTTCGAAGAAAGACTTTTTAGCTTTGCCGACCAGGACTTCGAACCGGCTTTTCAATGGTTCTTTTTCGAAAAGACCGCTTTCCATGGCGTATTTACCATCAAAGCTGAGGAAGCCATTCCAGGATGCCACCAGGTCTGTTTGAATGGTATCGCCGCCGGCGATCATGGTATCTGTTGGGGGGAAATTAGTTTGATCTGCCAATACAACCGCCCTTACCTCTTGTGCCGGGCCATTACAGGCAATAACAAAGAACGTGAATGATAATAGTGATGCAACAGGAATCCGTTTCGCACTCATGGTTAAATTTTTATTTTTTTGATAGTAACGGGGCTCACAAGAGCTGGCGGGCACCACTTTCCCGCAGCTACAGCATTATGAATTTATCAGTGGAAGGTTAACAAGTCAGATAATAAAAAAGTTTAATGGTTTTCAATAAAATTCTGTGCTATTTTCCTTTGAACATGGGTGTTCTTTTTTCCATAAATGCCTGCATGCCTTCCTTCTGATCTTCAGATGCAAAGAGAAGATAAAAATTTTTACGTTCAAAATGTAATCCTTCTTCCAGGGAGGTATCAAAAGCTTTTAAAACTGCTTCTTTTGCCATTTTAAGGGCCATAGGACTCATTGCAGCAGTTTCCCTGGCTAACTTCACTGCTTCCTGCAAAAAGAGTTCTACGGGCACAATACGATTTATCAAGCCAGCCTGCAGGGCTTCCTGTGCTGTAATAAAACGGCCGGTCAACACCATTTCCATAGCGAGGGCTTTCCCTACTGCGCGGGTAAGTCGTTGGGTGCCGCCGGCACCGGGCATGACGCCCAGTTTTATTTCCGGTTGCCCGAAGCGGGCCGTTTCACTGGCCACAATCATATCGCACAGCATCATAAGTTCACAACCGCCGCCGAGCGCAAATCCACTCACTGCGGCGATGATAGGTTTCTTTGTTTTTTTGATGGCATCCCAGGTACTGAACTGGTCGATATTATACATATCTATGGCCGTTTTATCGGCCATCTGTTTAATATCGGCTCCTGCTGCGAAAGCTTTTTCGTTGCCACTGAGAACGATGACCCTCACTTCTTCATCTGCATCCAGCATTTTCAGGGCATCTCTCAACTCTCCCATGAGTTGCAGGTTGAGTGCATTCAGTTCTTTGGGGCGATTTAATTGGATGTGGGCTACATAGGGCGCCACTTGTTGGTGTATGATTATATATTCCGGCTGCATAATTAAAGTTAAAGAAATATCATAAACATCAATAACACATATCCGGTGAATACCAGTGCAATGGCGAAAAAATAGGCTATGAACAGGAAAACGGCTTTAAACAGGGACTTACCGATGGACTGTTTATAGTTATTGCGAAGCGCCAGTACGAGGTAGCCGAAAAAAAGCCACCAGGCGGTGCTCATGAAGGTATCACTATGAAAAATGAGGTCCAGGATAAAGGCCAGGAGCCCAACGATAAAGGCAAATGAATGGAGGTGGATGGCAAAGATGGCATGGTCTGCGTACAGCCATTTCTTTTTGTCGTAAATCCATCTCATGAACAGGGCAAAGAGTGGCAGCAGCACAAACATCAATTTGGGAATGTTGTGGGTGAACATCTCTACTATGGCCTTTTTGGTATCATTGCCGTACCTTTCTCTGATGCTGACGAGCCTTCTGAAGGCCAGTCTTTGTGCACCATGATATCGCAGGGAATCAGGCAGGGCCTGTTGCAGGGAATCAAACTGGTCTACCGTATGGATATGATCCATGTTATCGCCCATTTCAATGACGCTCTTTCCTACAGAAGAGGAGTCCTCTTCCAGCATCTTTTTGAGCCCCTCAGTACCAGTGAATGTCCTGAGGCTGTCGTTGTGGGTTTTCTCCCCAGCTTCCGTGTGCGCACTCCCTTTCTTCTTATGGTCGCCTTTATCCCCATGATACAGGGCAAATACCCCGAAAAAGAATACAAAAGAGACGAATACGTACAGCTTAATCGGGTTGACGTAACGCACCCTTTTGCCGGCCATATATTCCCTGGAAAGGAATCCGGGCCGGAACAGGAGATATTTAAGGGTAGTAAAGAACTGGGAATCGTAGTGAAAAACGTCTGCCACAAAGTGTTTGACAAGATGGCTGAAGGTTTCATGTGGCACTGTATTCTCTTGTCCGCAGTGAGTACAAAAGCGCTCAGGTACTTCCGTACCACAGTTGAGACAGTGTTTATCCTTACGTAAAGGTTGTGTTTTCAAGCGATTTAGATGGGTTGTTGTTGCAAAAAATAATACAAGATAAAAAAGAAATTACGAATTATCGCCCGGAACCGTTCAGTTAAAAAATTTTAATATGATTTTTGCGTTTTACCTTTGTCACAATTAAAAATCAGCGATTTTTACGTTCATGAAGAAAACGATTCTACTGGCACTTGGGATGCTGGCATTTGCAGGCAGGGGGTTTAGTCAATATTACTTCCAGGACATTTACAACACGCAACAGACGGTGGCTACCATGGCGCTGTTGAAAGACAACAAGGTGAAGACCCAGAAGGTGCAAACCCTGGATGCTAACCTGGAAGCAGACCCTGACTTCCGTTGCGAGCGTAGTTTAAGTCCGACTTACCACCAGATGAGGGCACAGACACAGTCCAGTTCTACCGGCTATTCTGCGATGACCTCCTCTTTTTCCAGCAAAGGACAGCTGACAAAGACGGTAGACAGCTCTTCTGCCAGCGTGACCACCACGTTATACCGTTACACCAGTGACGGGCAGCTGCAATATATCAGCAGTACTTCTATCGCGCTGCAGAGCAAGATCCGTTTTGATGAAACAAGGAGTTATAGTTATGATGCGGCAGGTCATCTGCAGCAGATGATACAGAAGAAAGGGAACGGCAGTGATTCTACCGTTATTGCATTTAAGACAGACAGCAGTGGGCATGTTACGGAGGAACTGGATAAGCGTCAGGGTAAACGTACCTATTATAATTACGATAAAGCAGGTCATCTGACAGATGTATACCGTTATCAGCCAGCGAAGAAACGTATGCTGCCCGATTATATTTTTGAATATAATGCACAGGGAAAACTGATAAAGATGACTACCGTCAACGCACAAACGTCATCGTATACAATCTGGGCATATGAGTATCAGGCCGATGGATTACCACTAAAGGAAACCTGCTATGGCAAAGGGCGGGAGATGTTAGGCATGGTGAAATACAGCTATGATCTGAATCCTTAGATACAGTTAAAAAAAAAGAGATTCGTAAAATATTTTAATTCAGGGAGAAAAAAATTTTGCAACTTCAAAAAGATTCCTATCTTTGCAATCCCAACGAAAAAAAGCCCATAGGCTGAAACGTTGTAAAGTTCTTAATTTCAAGCGAAAGTAGCTCATTTGGTAGAGCACGACCTTGCCAAGGTCGGGGTGGCCGGTTCGAGCCCGGTCTTTCGCTCTGATTATTCCCTACACTCCCTGGTGGTGGAATTGGTAGACACGCGGGACTTAAAATCCCGTTCGCAGCAATGCGAGTGACGGTTCAACTCCGTTCCGGGGAACTAAGCTGGTAAAGACTTCCAGCGATTAAAGCCGATCATAAATGATCGGCTTTTTTGTTTGGTCAAACAAATGGTCTAACAATCCTACCTAAAAACTCTCTAAAAACTTTAATGGCGCCTTGAAAATCTTTTTTTCAATGGCAACTATTTCTATCATTCTCCGAACAAATAAAAAACCCATAAGCGAGGGCACCTATCCGATAGCGATACAAATTATAAAAAATCGCAAACCATCGGTATCACACATTGGCTTATAGGGGGTTAATTTAAAATGGCGAAGAGGGGGCAATTTATCGGTATTCATTGGGTGGTACACCTACAGATGATTCAAGGCTTCTTCAATGGTATGATCGCATTGACAAATGGAGGTCAGAAGGGCTATCGGAGGCTTTTATCTTTTTACATCTACCTAACGAACGTCAATCGATTCTTTACAGTCAACGGGGCAAACGTATGTTCCTTTTGACTTAAAAGAAAGAAATTCACTGTTATTTTATTCATAATAACATCTTATCTTCAGATAGAATAGTTAATATTCCTCAAGCATTAATTAATCCCCAAGTTGTAATAACCTGATCGTTGTTAATTCCTGTTTTAAGCATGAATCAAACAAATTAAGAATTCATGAAAAAAATCCTATTTATTGCTGTAGTTTTCCTTGTTGCGATAATTTTCGCGTGTAACAAAAAGGAGTCAGTCCCACCTGTAAATGCTGCATCTGAGTCCGAGATCATTGACGCAGCTTATAACTACTTTAATGCTGAAGTTATTCCGGATATCAACAAAAATATACGTCCGGACAAATTTCCCTTATGGAGTGGAGCTAAGGTCACTCAGGACGTTACTGGTACAATAGTAACAGTCCCTGTTTTTGTTACTAAAGCGAAATATATCACTTTAGCAGATGGCAACCATGTTTCAGCCACAGAGATGACTTCTCTAAAGATTTACACTAACCCCAAAGGTGTAAAACACTATGAAGTTGTAACTCAAGTACCAGATAAAGACTATATTTTAGGACAGCTACCATTTAAAGGTGTCACGAAAATCGAAGATTGGAAAGGTAATTTTGCAAGTGCATGGGTGAACAAAAATAATAAAACGTCACCTGCGACATTTTCAACCTCTTCTAAACAATTACCATCTACAGAAAGCACTGCACCAACAGTGTGTACAGTAACAGATTGGTACGATTGCCGGACAGTTGATGATGGTCTCCACTGGGACTGTACATATAAATCAACAACAATGGTGTGCGCTGATCCTCCACCTTCTGGAGGTGGAAGTGGTGGTGGTGGTGGTGGAACAAGTAGTGGTACACCTCGGTTGTTCCGGTGACGCAGTTATATACTTTAAAAAAAGTAATTGATAGTTTAAAGAATAAATGTCAAAAAAAAGCATTAAGTAATCTAAAGGGACAGATTTTTGCAGGACGATATAGTATAATGCTTTATCAATTTTTCGGAGCACAGGCTAAGTCCACGCTGGAATTCTACTCAGGTAACACCGGTACCGATGATGCAAGAACATTGTCAGGTGGAACTTATCCCAATGCTTATTCAAGAATAATACTTAGTAATACAAACCTTCAGAATGCTTCTCAGCAATATATAGTGGCTACCATAATGCACGAAATTCTGCACGCTTATTTTGCATTAGCCAAGTGGGATCCGACAAAGGAGGATAGAGATACTAGAGATCATAGAAGAATGGCTAATGATTACGTTTGTATACTCGCTGATGCCCTGACCGAAATGTTTCCGGATATGGATTATAAAGAAGCTACTGCCTTATCCTGGGGAGGGCTTGAACTCACTGATGTATATCAGACATTACCGCAAGATGATCGAAACAAAATCGAAGCAACAAATAGTTATTATAAATTAGGTATCAGTGGTACAAAATGTCCGTAAAACAGGGATATCAATTTCTCTGCCATTTATCATAAAATAGATTTATATGAAGTCAAATATCAAGAAGACATACCTCATCATAGGGCTAACTGCTTTATTTAGCTGTGAGGCGTTCTCTCAAACAAAATTGATTGATAACCCACATACTAAAATGCTATTCGAAAAATTAGGGCAAGTGCTATTTCCGCCAATGCCGGAAGATACACAGTGTACAGTTTATTCAACTATTACATTTCACATTCGGAACGGGAAGATGTTGGATAGTATTGATTATTCGAGAGATTTGCCGCAAGGCTTCCGGGATGAATTTAGTAGGGTTATTCCTTTTTACAAAGAAACTGATTGGAACCGTGCAGTTCCCGACACAGGTCACAACTGCGAGGTTTACCAACCCTTCGTTTATTACTATTACTATATCAAACCTTGTCCGGATTCAATTCCTGACAGGCAAATGAAGAAAATGTTGAAAGAGGATATAGGTAAGAATGCGGTAAAAATGCCAACGTTTCAATTGCTACCAATACGACTGAGAGCTTATCAAGTCGTCCGTTAGGTCAGCTCCTTTAGTTATTCAGCTTTTTACCGTGTCACAGAGATTTTGAGGAAAAGCAAATAATAATGCCATTAATATTGAGGCTACCTTTTCACATAAAGGTAGCCTTTCCAGTTTATGGTACTGCAGGTGACAGGGTTCATGCAGCCATCAACGGCTCTTCCGCTTCCCATTAAGACATTCCTGAAAAGTATTCGGCGTAGCTTAAAATCCCCTTCGCAGCAATGCGAGTGACGGTTCAACTCCGTTCCGGGGAACAAGAAAAGGCATCGATGAAAATCGGTGCCTTTTTTGTTTGTATATAATAGCATCCCCGTTTATAGTTGCCGGAGTAATGGGATCTGGTTGAGTTCCTGGGAGATAGTGTAAATTTTAAGCATAAAGTTTAGTCAATCTATGAAGGGCGAATGCTATAGATCTAAGCCCGCCAGCTGCCCAAAGCCTTCATCACGGATATTTTGGGAGGAATTTTATCTTCGTTGTCTCTGAATACTCTTTTAGATCTGGTGCATTAAGAAAATCCATCATTATAGTCAACATTATCTGCAACACGTATTTTCATTATAGTGGTTCCGCCGATCCTATGCCTGGAACAGGCTATGTACATACATATGTAGCGCAGCAGAGGTGGACTTGAGGTGGACTTGATGCGGGGATGAACTTCCGGAGGTATAACCAGGATACAAGACAAATAGAGGTCAAAACCGGCCATAGCAGGGCTTCTTCAATACCAGGCTGTAGCTGCGGAGGGAGATATACTATTCAAAGACTCTTTTACAACGAAGCACGGTTGCAGTAACCTCCTCTGTCAGGGAGTACCAGGAGAAATTACCAATTCCTCCCCCTAATTAAATGAATATCTCCCCCTTCCCCCAATCAGATTCGCACGATATTCACGATGTAAACCCAAATGATACCCGCACGTAGTATCCTATTATTCACGTTAAAAGTTCCGTTTTATGAAAACTAGTATGAAAATCTTATTCGCCCTGGCCAGCCCCATCCTCCTGTCCTGCCAGAAACAAGTAGCTCCAGGTCAACTCAATGCCGCCAAAAAGGAAGCATTGGTAAAAACACAATCGGCCGCTAAAGCAGCAGAGACATGGGAAACGGTGCTGGACAACAGTTCTTTTGACAATTATACTGCATTTGAAGGCGCCTGGAATTACCTGTATCCCTGGGGATCAGACCATAACGGCACCGCACGTATGTATGGTAGTACTTCCGATCATAATCACATTTACCTGAATGGCGGCACGCTCACGATCAAAGCAGCCCGCATCAACTGGAATGAAGGTAACAGTTCCAGTGATCCCTATCTTCCTATTCGTTATCACAGCGGCGCGGTGCATGCCAAAGCACAGGTACTGATAAACGATCAGTTTCCTAACTGGGAAGTAAAAGGTGACTTCCAGGCACCATCGGTAGGTGGCTCCTGGCCTGCATTCTGGCTAACTGCGGTAAACAGCTGGCCTCCCGAAAGCGATATCCTTGAGTTCAAAGGCAATGCTACCAACTGGCAGAATACCTTCAGAACTCCGCAGGATGTTTCCAGTATCTTAACGAATGTTTCCTCCCCCGGCAACTGGCACAACTATCGCGTATGGATCACGAAAGTAAGTGCTACTGACGTGAACATTCACTATTACATCGATGGCAACTGGACGGGCATGCACGTTGCCAACTTTGTAGGTAAGCCCATGTATATTATCATTAACCTGCAGATGGAAGGCTCCAGCGGCGGTAATGGCCCTTCAGGAGATACCTATTACAGCGCTAAAAATATTTATGTAGGCCGCACGAGGGCCTGGTAAGAAAGGTGCGAATAGAAAAGGCATCGTTTGCAAACGATGCCTTTTCTATTTTTTCAGCGGCTAATTATTTCGCTCTGTCTCTGCGCATCGGCTTTTCACTCACATTCATTTCTTTCTTCTCCTCTTCATTATCTGAACGTACTTTTCCAAACTTCCAGCCGATGGATATGGAGAAAGAACGGTTATAATACCACGATGCGGTATTACTGCTGAAGGAAGGTGCGATAGCAGTGCTACGCTGTATAAATGTATGCTGGAAAGGGTTATTCACACTTAATGCGATACTTACTTTCTTATTATAACATTCTTTAAGGGCTGAAAAGTGATAAGTATAATTTGCCGAAGTGCTACCCTGAAGCGTTACATATCCATTGCTGTAGTCACCGGAAAATTGAATGGTGAAATCTTTTGGCAGCTCATAGGAACTGTTTATGCTTACCGCATAAAGATTCGCTTCATTTCCCATATTAAGCACTTTGCTTTTATACCACACATGGTAAAATTCAGCATCTCCAGACAGCGTCCAATCATTATTTATCTGCAAGCTGGAATAGATGTTGGCTCCTAAGCGCTTATTAGCGGCGATGTTTTGCGGAGCCGTTCGCGATACTCCCAGGCTGTCCACCGTTCTCAGCGACTCAATAGCATTGCTGTTGGTCTGGAAATAGATACTTGAATTTACACTAAAGCCTGATGGCGCATTATAGTTATGTGCCAGTTCAAACATCCGGTTCACTTCTGGTTTTAACTCCGGGTTACCGGCGCTCAGGTTACGGGGATCACTCGCATTGACGTAGGGATTCAGGTCCCAGATAAACGGCCTGCGGATTCGTTCGGTAAAGCTCAGCTTCCAGTCGTGTACCTCATTGATTTTTTTGTTGATCATGATGCTGGTAACAACGTTATTAAACTCGCTTCTGAAAGAGGGCTGTGTACTTCTGAAGTCCCCACCCTGCCGGGTATTTTCATAGCGTGTACCTAATCTGAACGCCCAGTTTTTCGTGGTTTTAATACTGAGGTTCAGATAAGCGGCGGCGATATCCTGATAGTAAGACATTGCGTTGGCACGGGTAGGATCCTCCTCCAACTGTTCACTTCCCGGCGTATGCCGGTTGTTAAAGACAATGAAGCTACTGCTGGAACTATTTTTACTATAACGACCACCCATTTCCAGCAGGTTCCTGCCAGCATGATCCAGTGGCTGCACATAATCTGCCTGAAAACTAAAATCCCTGCTGTGCCCTGTATTGGGACTTTGTTCCCGAAAATAAGTTTTGCCGGCAAGACTGGACTGATCTGTCAGATAATTTGAATACTCACAGGACAGGCTATACTGGCTTATCAGCTGAAGTTCCTGCCCGGGATGTTTAAATTTTTTCTGATAATTCAATGAAAATTCGGTGAAGTTGATTTTCGTGTTCTGACGGCTGATCTGGTTATACTCACTGACGCCCTGCTTATCCCTGTATGAATTATACCCATCACTTGCGGCAGGCCATTTAGCTTTCCAATGGGATATACTGACGCCCATTTTCTGCGAGGAATCCAAACGATATTCTATCGCCAGTTCTCCAAAACCACCCCTGTCTTTTTGTGTTTCATCATTTCTCTGGAACAGGCTTCCAATGGGCACACCATCTGCCAATCCTACTCTATTCAACTCGGAAACAGTACGTGATTTTTCCAGGCTTCCCTCCAGGTTAAGGTTAATACTAAATTTACCCCTGTTCATATTCAGATTACCGTTAACAGATTGCTCCAGATTTCCGGCACTTAAATCGATGCTTCCACCAGTACCTTTCATTTTCTTCTTAGTGGTAATATTAATCACGCCCGCGGCTCCCTCGGCCTCATATTTTGCGGAAGGTGAAGTGATCACCTCAACAGACTCAATGGAGCTGGCGGGTATCATCTTTAGTGCCTCTTTCAGGTTCCTTGCAAGTATCCCCGAAGGAACACCATTTAACAATACCTTGATATTTCCATTCCCTCTCAGCTTTACTTCACCATCAGCGCCGATGGTGATCATGGGCGCTTTACGCAGTACATCGGCAGCAGAACCGGATTTGTTACTGATATCCAATGCAGCATTATAAATCAGCTTATCTCCCCTGCTCTGTATCAGCGGCTTCTTTCCATTTACTATTATCTCATTAAGTACACCTGTTTTCGCCACTAAACCAATAAGGCCCAAATTTACAGGACCTGCAGCCGGAGAAATTTTTGAAGACCAGGCATGATATCCCATGTAGGAAATGTGCAGCATGAGGTCGGTGCTTTCGGGTACTTTCAATAAGAAACTACCGTTCGTACCAGTTAAGACGGATTGTACCGCCCTGTTATCCGTTTTTGTGACCACCACCGTAGCAAGTTCTATGGGTGCTCTTGTTGACGAGTCTATCAATATCCCCCTGATGATGATTGTTTTCAGATCAGTCTGGCCATAGGTGTTGTTTACAATCAGCAGCAGTATAGGTAGGAATATGATCCGAAAGATTTTAAATATTGACATTTCAGCTAATAAATTGGATGAATAAACAATCCGCAAATAAAGGCCGGCAGGACGTCGTATTAAAATTTAGATGAGCATCTGCTATGATTAAATGATCAAACGCGTTGGTCCATCGTATTCATTCCAAATGGGCAAATCGGGTGATGAACATCGTTCGTCATTAATTCTTGCCCACCGTATAGAAAAGTCGTTTCTTTAATGGCCTTAAATGAAATAGTGATGAACATCATTGAAAAAGACAGGTGGTACCATAAGAATACTTTCATCGAAATGGTATTTTTCCTATCCATGTATGTATTAACCATGTTGCATGAAATGATGCGGATAGATACCTTGCTTGCTTTTAGCCAGGGGCTGGTCTTTTTCCTGATCCTCTATGCCCAGGCACAATTTCATCGCTTTTTTATATTCCCGTTGTTCCTGGAAAAAAAGTATCTGCGGTATGCGCTGCTAAGTATACTTTCCACACTACTGGGCGCCATCATCCTGTTTTTACCCGATTATTACTGGATAGACCCTGAATACTATCAGAATGGTGATAACCTTCTGGCGATCATTGACAATTTTGCGTTGTGTATTATCAGTACTATGACTATCATGTCTTTTTTCCTGATCCGTCAGTATTCTATGGAATTGAAAAAGAGGAATGATGCGCAGTTGCTGCTTAGTGAGGTGAATATTAAGTTCCTTCATGCGCAGATGAATCCTCACTTTTTTTTCAACACCTTCAATAATTTGTATGGGGTGAGTCTTACTGAGCCCCAACGCGTTCCGGAGCTGATTCTTAAGTTATCTAACCTGATGCGTTATCAGCTGGAAAACGGAAAGAAAACCAATGTCAGCATATGTGAGGAAATCAATTTTATTGACAATTATATCATCATGGAAAAAGAGCGGATTGRCAAACGATGCGAGATATCTTTTCATGTCCCTACCCTACCTGAATCCATGTGTTTGTACCAGATTGCGCCAATGATTCTTATCACGTTGGTTGAAAACGCTTTTAAGCATAGTCTTACGATCGCAAACAAATGGTTTGTGCGTATTAATATAGAAGTGGTTAACACTACTTTAAAGATGCATATTGTAAATTCCATCGCGGATGAATCGCTTAAAAGCTACTCATCGGGTATTGGCTTGCAGAATATCATTGAGCGAATGGAATTGCTGTATAAAGGAAGATATCATTTTGAAACTGCTTCCACACCACAGGAATATCAAACCACCCTCACCCTGAAATTAAACACTTACTGAGATGACCAAACCATTAAACTGTATCGTCATAGATGATGAGGAGGGCGCACACCTGGTATTGGGGCATTATCTGAAATCCTTTAGCAGTTTACATCTTAGCGCCTCCTTCTATAATGCGATTGAGGCGATGGAATATATCCATGAAAAACCCGTTGACCTGGTGTTCCTTGATATCAATATGCCCGGTGTATCCGGCATGGACATGCTGGAAGCGATGTCTGACCCACCGCTGGTGGTACTTACCACTGCTTACAGCGAATATGCCCTGCAGAGTTACAAATACCAGGTAGTAGATTACCTGGTTAAGCCATTTGATCTGCCACAGTTCACGGCGGCTATCCACAAAGTATTTAAGCGCTACAGACCAGCTTCTCCTGTACGGCAGGAAACACCTGTGGAAAATCTTCCGGCTCCGTTTCTAATGCTGAAAGTGGATGGAGAGGTGATCAAAGTGCAGATGAGCAGCATTACACATGTACAAAGCTGGGGCAATTATGTAAAAGTTCATACCCCTGACCAGGTTTATTTAAGTCCGGTTACCACTACTGAAATTGAACAAAAGCTGGAAAAGATAGGATTTAAACGTATTCATAAATCATATATCGTTGCCTTGAACCACATTCAAAAAGTTACCTATGGGGAACTACACCTGGGCAACGGCATCATCTTACCGATTGGCAATACTTATCGCAGGGATTTGATGGAATATTTCCGGTAGCGGATCAGTTAAAACTATTTCTAAATTCCAAAGGAGAGAGGCTGGTCTTCATTTTAAATAGTTTGCTGAAAGACTGTGAATGTTCAAAGCCTAATTCATAAGCGATTTCACTTACAGACAAGTCCGTTGTTGATAACTTCTCCTTTGCTTTTTCAATCAGTTTTTCATGTATATGTTGCTGGGTACTCTGACCTGTTAAGGTTTTAAGCAATCCGCTTAAATAACCGGGAGATACATTCAATGTTTCGGCGACATAGGTAACCGTAGGCAATCCTTTTTTAATTAAATCGTCGCTGTTAAACCAGGCTGTCAGTATATCTTCCAACCGATCCAGTATTTTATGGTTGCTTATTTTCCTGGTCAAAAACTGGCGATGATAAAATCGTTCTGCGTAAGTAAGCAATACTTCCAGTTGTGCAATAATAAGGTCCTGGCTAAATTTGTCGATGTTAGCCCGATACTCCTGTTCGATATTTTGCAGGATGCCTACCAGCGTTGCTTCTTCTTTTTCGGAAAGAAATAAGGCTTCATGCACGGAATAATCAAAGTATTCATATTCCTTTATTTTCTTCGCTAAAGGGGTATTCCAGAGGAAGTCGGGATGGATGTATAGTATCCATCCCGAATGTTTCAGTTCTTCTTCTACTTTGTTGATTTCAATGCTAAACACCTGGCCAGGTGCTACAAAGGTCATAATGCCTTCATCAAAATCATAGGCCTGCTGTCCGTACTTCATTTTTCCATTGAAATTTCTTTTCAATGCAATGCAGTAAAAATCCAATAGCAGATTGAATGGTTCATTGTGATTCAACTGTTTGATTGACTCCACGTTGATCACACTGATCAATGGATGTTCCGGCTTAGGGAGCCCCCTGAAGTCGTGAAATTCGCTGATCGTTTTAAACCGGTGTGGTGCAGTGCTGGCCATATCGCAAATTTATCACTTTTGATTAAAGGCTGCCGCAAATTCCTTTGCAAAATCCGTCATCTTTACCTTACCCATCACCGCAGGTTTGTTGCGGTTATAATCTTCTGCCAACAAGCCGCTATGAATACTTCCGTACATTTCAACCAAACCCGCCGCAATACGTGGTTGCATGCCTATCGCTTCCAAACCACTTTTCGTTTCTTCATCGGAAATCACTACCCATTTTAAATCCGGCTTCCCGATCGCTGCGCCCAAGATGGCGGCTACTTCGTTTCCTGAGAGGTCTTCACTGGCCACATAGCGTACCTTTCTACCGGTAAATGGTGTTTCGAGTTCCTCCGCTACGGCAGCCGCAATATCTATCGGAGAAACCCATGGCACTTTATTGTCTCCACCATAGTTCGCCGAGATAACGCCTGTTTTTTTTATCATATCTACATAGCCGTACAGATTATAGTAGAAAGAGGTAGGGCGCATATGCGTAATGGCGACTTCCGGCGACAATCCGTTAAGGATATGCTCTACATCATGCGCACCGATCAATATCCCTGATTTCTTCTCTAAATGAGCGCCTATGGTGCTAAGATTAACGACTCTTTTTACACCTGATGTTTCAATGGCCCTGGCATAGTTATGGCCAAGTCCCTGATAATACGACACCAGGTCAAAGCTATGATCGAAGTAACTGACTGGCGGAACCATACTATACACCGCGTCTGCCCCTGTAAAAGTAGTGGTAAGGAAATCAACGTCTTCCAGTGAACCAATGGCGGCAGTTGCTCCTAATGATTCAATTTCTTTTTGCTTTTCGGCCTTGCTGCTGATAACCGTAATTGCATGTCCTTTTTGTGCTAACGCTGCAGTGAGCGGTTTGCTGATATGTCCTAATGAACCTGTTACTATAATTTTCATTTTCGTGTTTGTTTATGTTGCAAAGTTCTGCCGCAAAAAACAAACAGGTGTAGCCGGATCTGCGCTTGTTGTAGTCGAATATGAGGTTTATTCAATCATAAAGGCATTCTTACACTTTCACATATATTCTCTTTTTATTCATCCAAAAAACGATGCACCACATCAGCAACTATACAAAATGGGTATCTAAAAACTACTGGTGGCTTCTAAAAAATGGTTCAAACATGCTATCTATCTGGAACCAGGTTAGCCCTGCGTCCTTCAGACGTGTAGCCTGCTCCGCGCCCAGCTTCCTACCATCCGCCTTCTCAAACGCCCAGGCATTGACAACGCCTATGGCTAAAATGTTATTGTCTTTTGCCCATGCAGCATCAGCGGCTGAGATATCTCCTGAAAAAAGGTAATAATTAGCAGCAGCATAACCTGGTTGCTTCATATTTGCCTCCAGCTGTTGCCGGGTGCAACTCAACTTAATTTTCCCGGTAAAAAAAGAAGTGGACTCGTCTGTTCCTATCATCAGTGCATGATCATAGAGATCGTACTTTTTAAGCAGCAATATCATCTTATCAAAAGCATCAGGGTTATATCCTGGAATTTTGAGATCAATCATGATCTGCAAATGGCCCTGGGCCTGTTTCAGCACTTCCTCCAACGGCATGATACGATACCCGCTTTTATTCTTTAAAGCTAATAACTCTTTCCAGGTAAGTGCCGACAAGGGTTTGTCTATTCCAAAAGTTCGTTTAAGACTGGCATCATGATGTGTCACCAGGATACCATCGCTGGTCAGCCGTACATCAATCTCTATCATATCATATCCACGCCTGATAGCCTCCTGTAGCGCCTCCATACTGTTTTCCCCACGCAGACTGTCTACTACACCGCCACGATGTGCGATCAGTTTATATCCCTGACTGTACCCTGAAAAGCTCAGCAAGAGCATCGTAAACAAAAATATAGCTCCTTTAAAATTCATCATGTTGTTTGTAATTTACCCGGTAGATAACCAGATAAAAATAAGATCTTTAAAGTTTAAGGTTCATTATCAATTTGTAATTTTTTGTTATAAAACGTATCTCTTCTTCTCCTTCATTAAAAAATAAAACATATGCCTCATTTTGTAATAGAATTTTCAAAAAACCTTTTAGAACAACAGCCGGCGGATGTAATCATGGATACTGTTTATGATGCGGCCGTATCTACCGGATTATTTGCGGTGAATGATGTGAAGGTGCGGATTAACTGTTATGAACATTATAAATTAGGAGAAGGAAAGCATAGTTTCCTGCACATTTTCGCGAGCATTATGGGAGGCCGGAGCACGGAACAAAAAGCAGCTCTTTCCAAAGTAGTTATCCAAAAATTAGCGCCGCTATTCACAGATATTTCTTTCCTGTCGATGAACGTCAGTGAATTTGACCCTGCTACGTATTGCAACAAATCATTGATCCATCCCCTCAATACGGATGGTAACCGGCATTTCTAAAAAGATTTTACCTTAAAAAAATAGCCCGCAAGGTTAACACACCTGCGGGCTGAATGATAGTATTGCTGTTTGTACGGCTAGAATATGAAACGCAAGCCCAGCTGTGTTTGCCAGCGGCTTAACAAGTCCGGGCTGGCAATAAAGGTTTCTTTCTGAGAAGGATCGAACTGGTAAGTGGGTACTCCATTTGCAACATTTGTCACAGAAATCGGCTGAAAATATCCTGAGTTGGAGGCATATTTCCGGACGCCCCATTTACTGTTGATCAGGTTACCGAGGTTAACTACATCCAGACTGATTTGCACCGTCCGGATTTTTTCTCCGCTTTTAAAATAGAAGTCCTGTAGTACCCGCATATCCACCTGGCTGAACCAGGGGCTTACCCCCGCATATTTTTCTGTATACATTCCTCTCCTGCCCCGGAGGTAATGGTCTTGTTCGATGAATGATTTGTAGGCTGCTTTCTGCGCTGCTGCATTCTGCACCACGCCATTTACGTCTGTAAGAGGCGCAAATTGCATCTTGTCGATCTCGCTGTTTTTAGGCACATACAACAGATCGTTGCTGCTGGTGCCGTCATTGTTCATATCTCCTCCGTATACATAGGCAAAGCGGTTACCGCTGCTCCAGTTACCGAAAAGGGATATGGTGGTTCCATATTTGCCTTTTCCATAGTTGAATTTCTTGCTGGCGGCCACTACGAAGCGATGGGTATTCCCATAGAGGGAAGGTGTATTTCTTGCTTCGTTGGCATTGTTGAGAATGGGATTCCTGTCAAAGGCATCGCCGCTGATCTCTGCTGAAATGGAGCTTGCATCGCGTGATACCAGGTAATTATAGGCACCGTATAAGAACAGGTTATTGGCAAAGGTTTTTTGCACGGTGAAGCTGGTATTGAACTGGTCTCCTGTTTTCGTATTGGTGAAAACATATGCATTGACAGCACCCTTGTCGGTGTCTTTGTATACACTCCGGGTATCACCGATACCGCTGTTCAGCGATCCGGTAGGTGTGCCCAGTTTGTAGTTTCTTACCATCATGGCGTTCACATCTTTCGAGTAGGCTACATCAACGCTGAAAATGGTTCCCCTTCCGGCCCTGATATCGGCACCGACATTGGTACGCCATATCTGTGGCCATTTGAAATCGCGGTCAGTAGCGCAATAAAATCCGGAAGTGGGATTGCCGATCTGGTTACCTATCCATACAAATGGGAAACGACCGGTAAAAAGTCCGGAACCACCTCTGAGCTGTAAGCTTTTATCTGCCTTTACGTCCCAGTTGAACCCGATCCTCGGGGAGAACAAAGGCTTGGAAGAAGGCAGCCGGGTATTATCCAGTTGTTTGCCTTGTCCGTTTTTAACCGGTTCGCCGTGTTCATCAAAGAGTACCAGGTCATCATTATTTGGGATGGTAGGAGAAGTCTTTTTTCCATCAGGTGACTGGAAGGAAGAATTCATATACAGCGGAATATCCATCCGGAGGCCGAAGGTTACGCGAAGGTTATCGGTGGCTTTCCATTCATCCTGCAGGTAAGTAGATAGCTGTGCCACGGTGATATAGTACCAGTTCCATTTATCAGCAGCACCTGCCGCTCTGGCTGCCGTCACATCAACATCCAGCGGGTATGCACCGAAAACATATTTGCCGCTCACCGGGACGCTGTCTTTGAACACCTGAATATCTGCATCACTGAAGAGGGTAGCGCCGTAGCCCGTCAGGTTAAACGAGTTCCCGAATTTGAACGACTCATAAGATCCTCCCACAGTAATAGTATGTTTGGGAAGGATAATGTTGAAGTTGTCCGTTACCTGGAAAGCATCCTGGTTCAGCCGGTTGTTAATGGAAAATGGTTCGTGCCCTGCCACAATGTACATAGTACCATACTTGGTGATATTCAGTACCGGGAAAGGCGCTGAGAAGGGTGTTCTTTTATCCTTGAAAGTGGTGTACACTGCTCTAAGCTTGTTGGCATAACGGTTGCCGAAACTGGATTTCAACTCCGCGCCGAAAGACTGCAGCTTATTTTCGATCTCATACCCGGAATTCCTAAATTGCAAAGTTTGGTAATCGGGGCCACGATCGCGGATAGCATTGGGATGGGCAGGTTTTTCTTTTGTTGCCTGCAAGCCATTGTAGGTAAATGACAGGCTGTGATTTTCATTGATCACCCAGTCAAGTTTTGCCAGCCATTTGTAATTCTTTTGTTTCAAATTAAAACCCTGGTAAGGACCGGTTTCATAGCCGAACTTGCTCCGCAGGATATTACTTACATCTTCCAGGTCTGATTGCAATACGCGGGAAGTATTATTGTTGTCGCCGTTAGTGGCCGTACGTGCTACATAACTGCTGGCCGCATCTTCCCTTTGTTCTGTTTCAAAATTGGCGAAATAGAAAAGTTTGTTTTTGACGATGGCTCCCCCTACCGCAAAGCCAGCCTGAAGCTGGGTCAGATCAGGCACAGCGATTTTGTTACCATCTACTTTTTTACCGGTCATGCCCTGATTGCGATAAAAACCATAAACGGTACCACCAAATGTATTGGTACCTGACTTGGTAACGGTATTAACACCGGCGCCGGTAAATCCCGCCTGCGTGACATCATAAGGTGCCAGGTTCACCTGTATCTGATCGATAGCATCCAGGGAAATAGGCTGTGCACCCGTTTGTCCGCCAGGTGTAGGCGCATCCAGTCCGAATGGGTTATTGAATACGGCACCATCGAGTGAATAGTTGTTGTATTGCCCGTTACGTCCGGCGAAGGAAGTCCCGTTGATGGTAGACGAAGCGGAGGGTGTCAGCCTGGTGAAATCATCCGCGGAGCGGGAAATAGTCGGCAACTGCCGTAACTGGCGTGAACTGATATTGGAAGAAGCACCCGTGCGCTGGTTGTCGAAAATTTTCGACTGCCCGGTAACAGTGATCCCCGACAAACTACCTGTGCTGACGTCCAGCTGTATGTCTACCGCCCGGTTCTGTCCCAGCTCGAGGAAAATATTATCCTCTGACTTCTCCGCATACCCCACGAAAGTCACCGACACCTTGTAAGGGCCTCCAACGCGAAGATTAGGCACCTGGAACGAACCATTGTTTTGGGTAATAATAATTTTAGTGATACCGGCTTCCCTAAATTCGATTTTTACGGTGGCTCCGGCGAGTGGCTTGCCTTCCCTGCTTTGGATAGTACCGCTCAGCGTGGCAGTGGTCACCTGGGCGTTAGCAAATACACTTGTGAGCAGGCAGAATAAGGTCAGGCATCCAATAAGGACTGGATTTCTCATAGCAGCAGTTGATTTTGGTTGGCTATGAATATATCATTTTTTTTGTTGGTTTTGGGGAGAAATTTTGGGCAAGAGTAGTTGTGGGGAGGATGGAGGGGGGATTTTGCAGGTTGTTCCTTGTCCTGATCATTTTTAGTAATGAGAAACGGGGCTAAACCCAAAGGTTCAACCCCGTTTATTATTACCAGTGCTTTTCTGTTTTCTAATTATTTTTTTACAGCATTTAAACTCGCGATAATTGCTCTAAAACTCTCCAGACCTGCTTCCAGGTTCTCAATGATATCTTCTGCCAATTCATCCGGATCTGGTAAATTGTCCAAGTCCGCCAGGGACTTATCTTTTAACCATGTGATATCCAGGCTGGTTTTATCTCTGGCTATAATTTCTTCATAAGAAAACTTACGCCATCTACCCTCTGGATTGGATTCACTAAAGGTTTCCTTTCTCTTATGCCGGTTTTGAGGATTATAGCAAGTGATAAAATCTCTCAGGTCTTCTAGCTTCAGCGGATTCTTTTTTAACGTATGGTGGACATTGGTTCTGTAATCATACACCCATACTTCTTTTGTGTGTGCTTCCCTGCTGGCAGCTTTACCATCAAAGAACAACACATTGGCTTTTACACCATTGGCATAAAAAATACCTGTCGGTAAGCGTAGGATAGTATGCAGCTCAGTCGTTTCCAATAATCTTTTTCTGACGGTCTCTCCGGCGCCGCCTTCAAACAACACATTATCCGGCAATACGACAGCAGCGAGGCCTGTTGTTTTCAGCATGGATTTAATATGCTGTACAAAGTTCAATTGCTTATTGCTGGTAGTTACCCAGAAGTCCTGGCGATTGTAAGTAAGATCTTCTTTTTCCTGTTCGCCGTCCTCATTGGTAAATGTCATACTGCTTTTCTTCCCGAAAGGAGGATTGGCTAGAATATAATCATAGCGGGTTTCCGATGCGGCAATCAATGAATCATTTGGAGAAATCATTATTTGTTCGCTATCAATGTCGCCTATGTTGTGCAGGAACAGGTTCATTAAGGCTAACCGCCTGGTGCTTGCCACAATTTCATTTCCGAAGAAAGTTTTATACTTCAGGAATTGTTTCTGCCCTTTATCTAATGACAAATTATCCGTCATCCAGTCGTATGCTGCCAGGAAAAACCCTCCTGTTCCGCAAGCCGGATCCGCGATGGTTTTCATTGGTTCCGGGCGAAGACATTCTACCATAGCTTTAATCAACGGCCTCGGGGTGAAATATTGTCCTGCGCCACTCTTTGTATCTTCTGCGTTTTTTTCCAGCAGGCCTTCGTAAATATCACCTTTATCCTTCACTCCCATCAATACCCATTGCTCTGCGTTTATCAGCGCAATAAGCTTGTAGAGTTTTGCAGGATCAGTTATTTTATTCTGGCTTTTGGTGAAGATTTGCCCAAGGATACCTTTTTCTTTTGCCAGTTCACGCAATAGATGATTATAGTGAACTTCCAGGTCATCGCCGGTTTTGTTGGTTAATGTTTTCCAATTGTATTTGGCCGGGATAGGCATTGCCCGGTTATGAGGAGGCTGGGTGTATTCATCTGCCATTTTCAGAAATAGCAGGTAGGTTAGTTGCTCCAGGTAGTCGCCATAGCCTACGCCATCATCACGAAGGGTATTGCAGAACGCCCATACTTTACTTACGATGCTGGAAGTATTGACGGACTTGTTCTCTATTACTATATTATTTTCTTGTATTGTTGCTGTTTTTTTTGCCATGAATTTCTCGTTAAACTAATTTTCCTTCGAATGCTTTTTTGAGAATGGATTGTTTTAATGATTCTGCCTGTTGCAGGCTTTTAGCAATGGTTTCTTCGAGTTTGTCAGCGATGCTGAGACGGGACTCGATGGCCTGGACCACCTTATGTTGGTCATCGACTGAAGGATAAACCATTGATGTTTCTGTTACCGCCTTCATTCCGACATTCCCTTGTCCAACATTTCCAGTTTCATTTAAAAAAAACTGATCTCTAAAAACGAGCGTCCACGAGAAATAAAGGAAGAATTTTGGCAAAATAGTTTTGCCAAATCTCAAAGCGGCTACTCTTTGATTCAATAGAAGATTATCTTTATGAATCAAAGTGGTAAATCCATAGTCTCTTTTTTTTCTGGTCCCTGTTAATGTGATAACAACATCGTTTATCTTAAGCAAAGTGCGATTTAAAACATTTTTGTCAACATCATTCACAAAAACAGGATTCTCTTGGTAGCGTACAACTCCCTGTTTTACGTTTCCCATTCGTATTACCTGGTATCTGCCGGTAGTCTCAAATTCCGTGCTTTTAAATGCGTAGCCGCCAAAGGTCTCTGCCACATCTTTAATTTGAATATGGCCCCACCCTTCAGGCAATTTGCCGGCCTTCACATTATCATTTGTCAACCTTCCTTCAAACGCCCATTTCAAAACACTTTGCCGATAAGTTGTTAGTTGCTGCTGAGCGATACGTAGGTTTTCAACACCTTTATCCAACTCACTGAAGAGTTCTTCAATTTTGGAGACGATAGCTTGCTGAATGGGTTTGGGAGGAAGTAACAAATCATAGTTCCAAAGAATATTCGGATCAACATGTGGAATACCAACACCCTTTGCTTTTGTATTTAAATCAAGAAATTTTGATTGAAGAAAATAGAATGCATAATTATTCTCTATCTCTTTAAAATTCAACTTTACCAATGTACTACCTACTGCACCTTTAACTCCCTTCCCGACATAACCAGATCGAGAGCCATCCCAAACCATAAGAAAATCTTTATCGTCACACAAAATACACCCCATACCATCAGTATATTCCTCAATAATATTTTTCTCAAATGCCTTTATGTTTACATATGGTATTGAGTTCTGACTCGTCTTTTCACTGGAAAGGGATTTAGGCTTCTTTCCTTTTACAGAAGTTACATATTCTCCAACTTTAACCGAAATCCAACCTTCGGGTAATTCTCCAATATTTTCACCCTTATACATTCTCAATTTCATAAATACTATTTAATCAATAGTGCATTACACAAAAAGTCTAGCTATTACATCAAAAATTCGCTACGCCGCCAACACCTCATTCAACTCCCCAATAATCTCATCCGTCTTCTCCCCGAACAACTGCCACATCTTCCCCAGTCCACCATTCTTATTAAACGGATCCAGTTCAAAATCCTCTTTATCCAGGTGAAAGCTGGCGGCCACATAATCCTTTATCATACGTAACCACTTCATTTGTTCTTCAGTAAACTTGGTAGTGGTACCTGCCTGTTTCTGAAACACCCAGGTCTGGAAGTTTTTATCTACCACTTTATCGTAACCGGTAAGAGAAGTATCAACACCACTTACTTTTCGGATCAGGCTCACCAGCGCCATTAACTCATTTTTCGGCTCTCCGTTGGCTTGCTTTAACTGCTCAAATGCGCGCCATACATGGAGGGGAGCTAATAAGGGCTGCTCGACGGTCAGTTTCTCGCTAAGATCTTTAATCATTTGATAGGTCAGTTCCCTTCGGCGATAAGGCTGATCATAAAAAATTTCCAAAGCTGTAATCTCCTCCTTATGTGCCTCTATCCAGGAGGTAAAATTACTAATCGTTAATTCCGCTGCCTTATCCTGGTCTTTTACCCACCCTATTTGTGTGACCTCATCCTGGTTAATATGATCGATCACCTGATCATATTTCTTACGAACATCCACAATATAATTCCGAAGATCAGGATTATTAAAGATGGCCACCGCTTCCTCAATAGCCTGCTGTTTCGCTTCTTCAATGGCGGCATCAATCTTTGCAGGGGCGGCTCCCAACAGCTTTTCGTTTGTACGTTCCTCAATACTGCAGATCATATCCGGATCATAAGCATTCAACAACTTCCTTACCACCTGGTTAATCGTCTGGCCATTTGCCTGGGCCGCGAAGGTAGCTTTTTCTTTATCATTAATCTGCTTTTCCAACCTGAGCAGGCGGTTAGCAAGCGTTGTCAGCATATCTTCACTGGTGTTACCCATCGCAATATTTTGCAACACGTCTTTTAAACTCACACCCGGGCTTTTTTCCAGGGGGCGGCTATCCGTTTTCTGTGAGAGCTCCACACCAATGGCATCAATGATCACGAAATGATCCTTGGTATATCTGGCAGAAGGAGTACCAGTGGCTTTCAGCTGCTCCAAAGAACAGGTACGGGTACCACGGCCTTTCATTTGCTCGTAATAACTCCGGCTTTTAACATCCCTCATAAATACCAATACTTCCAACGGGCGGATATCAGTACCGGTGGCAATCATATCTACAGTAACGGCAATACGTGGATCGTAACCATTGCGGAACTGAGCAAGCACATCTTTCGGATCCTCCTCGCTGCGGTAAGTTATTTTCTTACAGAATTTATTCCCTTCTGCAAATTCCTCCCGCACAATTTCAATGATATCTTCTGCGTGAGAGTCTGACTTAGCGAAGATCAATGTCTTCGGTACTTCAAATTTATTCTCTTTATCGTATCTGTCTGGAAATATGGTAGGCAGGCTCTCCTTCATTGCACGAACAATAGTCCGGATAGTGCTGGGGTTCACAATATCCCGATCCAATTGCTTGCCACTATATTCAATATCTTCATCCACTGCTTCCCAGAATTTCTTCCGAGTCAATCGTTCCCGTTTATCTACACTTTCACCTATCTCGATCTTGCTGCCTTGTTTCGTGATTTTTGTCTGTATGGTAAATACATTATAAGGTACCAACACACCATCTATTACCGCCCTTTCATACCCATAATCGCTCACCAGGTTTTGTTTGAAGTAGCCGAATGTCCTGTTATCCGGCGTGGCTGTTAACCCTACCTGGAACACATCAAAGTAATCAAGTACCTGTTTCCAAAGATTATAAATACTGCGATGGCACTCGTCAATAACGATGAAGTCAAAAAATTCGGGGGGTATTTTCTCACTGTAAACAACTGGTAATGGCTCTTTGGGCTGAAACCTTTCATTGGGATTCTGTTCTTCCGCATTTTCATCCAGTTCTGTACCTTTCAGAATGGAGTACATCCGTTGAATGGTACTAATATACACCTGGTTATCCGAAGGGATAAAGCTACTTCTCAACCTGGTTAACCCATATAGCTCCGTAAACTTCCGGTTATCATCATTGGGTACATAGGACATAAATTCCTGCTCTGCCTGTTCACCAAGGTTTTTTGTATCAACAAGGAACAAGATACGTTTAGCCTTGGCATACTTCAACAAGCGGTAAACAAAGGTGATCGCCGTGAACGTCTTCCCTGAGCCGGTAGCCATTTGTATCAGGGCTTTAGGGCGAGCATCTTTGAAAGATTTTTCCAGGTTATTGATAGCTGTGATCTGGCAATCCCGCAATCCATCGGTCAGTAATACGGGTAGATCATGCAAGCGGGTTCTTAAGGATTTATCCATCCTGAGCCATTCTGCAAAAGTTTCCGGTCGATGGAAACTAAACACAGATCTTGAGCGGGGTTTTAGGTCACGGTGGTCGGTAAACTTGGTTACCTCGCCGGTGCTTTCGTATACAAAGGGAAGAGGATCATTTTGACAGTACTTTAATTTCGCTTTGGCGTAGCCCTCACTCTGATCTTCATGTATTGACATATGCACGCCTTCTTCAGCCCGTTTGGCTTCAATGATACCAACCGGCTTCTTGTTCACAAAAAGTACATAGTCCGCAGGACCAACATCAGTTTGATATTCACGAACGGCAATGCCTATGCCTTCACTCAGATTGATGCGTGATTTATTTTGAATGACCCATCCACTCCTAACCAGTTCAGAATCAATTCGTTCTCGGGCTAATTGTTCAGGGTTCAGGTTCAATTTGGGAAAAGTTAATCTACAAAATAAAGAAAATTCTCCAAATGAAAATACAAGAGCCAATAAACTGGCCTACTCGTAAAGGGAAAACAGGTATAAGGAACAACGTAAAAAAAGATCTAACTATCCTTTTCACCAAGATCATCTTCCATTATCTTTTCAATAGGTATATTCTGCTCTTTACAATACTTTTCAGTATCCGTTTCACTTGTAAAAAAGCCATCGCAAAAGCTTACCAATTCCTTTTCCAGTGCCTCAACGTAACGTTCACTCGCAGTAAGCAACTTCTCTGTTTGCTCTATAAATCGCTCAAAATCCGGATTAATCCGGCAAAGCTTATCAATGGTGATAAAATCCAGGTCCTTATATCTTGCGGGAAATAGTACTTCACTTTCAAAGGGGTTAGCTTTTAAAAGAATAATACCAATTCCAAAAGACTGGTTCAATCTTTTAATTTCATCCAGGAGAATATCGTTAATCTGAAATGCAACCAGGTATCCAAAGTTGGCCCAGCTTGAATTAGATACGGCCTGAAAAAAACATTTCTTCAGCTCATAGTCCGATTTTATTTCTTTTTTCAACTCGTAGGCTGTTAACTCAAAAGTTCCTAAGCGATTAATAGCCTTAAAAAAAGCCTGGCTGGTCTTCGTATGCAAATTCAAAAAACGAATGCCTACCATATCAGGGTGAATCCATTTCTGATGGCTGTCTTTTGAATTTGACTGCTCATGAAAAATAGTTTTTGACTTTATACCAACCCCATTAAGATAGCTACTTAACAGCTTGTGCAGGCTTCTCTCCTCAAAGCGTCTATAATAAGTTGCCTGGTCTTCAGCAATCATCTTATGTTTACCACCTTTGTCATCTTCAGCATTTTCTATTGCCTCCAGGGCATCTATGCTAATTTCTGATTCATGTTTAGTTAGAAAATAACTAAAAGAACCTCCTTTTAGCGGTATTCTTTTTACCCTCGAGTCACGATTCCGGATGAAATTACCTAGTAACGCAGATACTGTTTGAGGGGGTGTTTTAGCATCTTTAAAATCATAATACTTTGCAGCAACTATATGATTATAGATCTGTAAATATTTGGCAGGTACTTTGATTTCATCGAGGCTTTGTATGATCGCGTCATTCAATGTCATAATGGTTATTTAAAGGAAATGGTAATAGTACTTTACTAAGTATATGATTTTTCTTATTTTATCTCCTTAGGAGTTTTCATTTGACGTTATTATCAAAAAACTAATTTACAAAAACTATCCGTTCCTTACTCTAATTCGCAACATTCATATCCGTGATACATTATCATCTCGATAATTTGATGACATTTCAGCTCATACGAAACAATCCTCAGCACACAGTCTACATCATCCAGGTCTACGTTCCAGCGCTCAATGCACTTGTTGGCATCCAGTATCGGCTGTAGCTTCCTTTTATCTGATGCATGCCTTATGTTGGTTTTAAAAATCAGTATGTGATCAATATTCTCCATGGTCTATTTAATTCTGTAGGTGATCATCGCTTTTCCGTAAGCCATATTATCGATGGAAAAATTCCGGATGGTATCGTGGTTAGCGTTGAATAGTTTGTAGCTGTTAAACAGTCCTACCCCTCCCTGTAGTTGCACCCAGAAATTCTTATAAATACGTTGGTTAAATTGGAGGCCGGCATGGATAGATGAAAACTGTGCGTAATCAATTTGCTTGCCCTGGTAGTCTGTATAGTCCTTTAAGTTGTATTTGGTCCAGTCTATGGAGCCGGCGATACCCACCTGTGTATTTTTAGAAACATTATACACCACATTTAGCCTCGGCCAATAAAACTGGCCTGCCCATTTACCATTATTGCTTTTATAGTCTATGGATACACCTGGTGTAATTAAGAATTGCTGAAAGGAATACATGGCATGTACGCCGAGACCGATTTCCAGATTCTGATGTTTGCCAAACTTTTTGGAGACTCCGTAAATTCCATCCAGGATTAAGTCCTGCGATGAAAGGCCGCTCTTAAAATCGGTAGCCACTGTTGGGATGATGATACCTAAAAGCGACCACCTTGCAGCGATGGGATGCTTGACAATTACCACGGCTTTAATTTCATGAATTTTATCCAGTTGATAAATATTTTGTGAAGCTTCTTTATCAATAGTAAAATCCATTAAGCGGTAATTAATATTAGAGAGTATCAACGTCTTACCAAAATGCAGGGGTGGTATAGGCAGCCAGGCGTCATAGGTATTGTATTTAAACTTATTGGTCCTGAAGCCACTTTCGGTGGGCAGGTCATTAAATTTAGTTTCCGCATGCGTGGTCACCGCAATACCTGCAACGTCTTTAATCAACTGCGAATAAACATTGTTTGAAAATAAGATGCTCAATAAAAAAAGACGTGTTAGCTGTTTCATGTTTTCCTTTTGAATTGTATTTGATATCACAAAGGTGACATGAAAACAGGCCTTCTTTCTAGAACAGAATCTACATTTCCCCGGACGAATTTTGCATGAGTGAAGCTCTGTATTCAGAAGGTGTTAACCTGGTTACTTTTTTAAAAAGACGGCCAAAATAGCTGGGATCATCGTAATTCAATTCAAATGCTACCGAGGAAATACACCTGGTAAAGTCTTGCAACAACAGCTGACTTTGAGAGATACTGACTTTATTAATCCATTCTTTAGGCGCAGTACCCATTGTCTGCTGGATACAGCGATTTAAGTAATTGACAGACACCGACAATTTATCTACATAAAAGGAAACTGATTTATGTTCAATATGATATTTATATACTAATTCCTTAAAAGTAAATGCCACCTCACTGCTCCGGTTGATGGTTTGATGATGCGTTTTATTTGCAGCAATAATTTTTATTAACGCCGCCTGAAACAAAGAGTAACTAATGTCGAGGTCCGGTTTTTCACTATACATTTCATTTGACAGTAGTCCGAAGAGTGGCGTCAGCCATTGGCTGGTGGCGGCTGATAATCTGATTACTGCATCTGCCGAAAAAAGGTGGATGGATTTCTCCTTCGATAAAAGATGGTGAAGGATGCTATCTTCAAATAGGATAACATGGCCTGTGGCATCTGCACTTACCTCTTTTAAAGCCGTCATGTTCCCCTGCTTTACCAACAGGATGTCATGCTTACTGATAGACTTTATTGCTGCATCTACCTGCTGCTTTGCATGTCCGTTAGTCAGGTGAACAATAAAGTTATAGTCCGGTCGGTGGAGAGGCGTTGGTATTTGAATAAAACGAGCCGTTTCCTGTATATCATAAATTTGAATAGGGATTCGGGATGATTTAAAAACAGGCGGTACTGCCGACATATATTGACGTTCAAAATCAATAGCCTTAACGATGTTGATTTTCTTGCTCCCGTTACTCATAGTTGGCATTATGCGTTGATGTATAGTATAAGACACCCTACCCTGTCTTTACCCCTATGCCTGCAGATATTGAAAAACATTTGCGTAACTCAAAAGTTACTTATATATTTGAGTAACTTTAAAGTTACTCATTGAAGCAACTTCCGAAAAAAATTAAGTTATGAACATAGGCATTATCGGCGCAGGCGCTATCGGCAGCTGTCTGGCATCAAAACTGGTGAAACTGGGACATACCGTTTCGATCGCTAACTCCCGGGGACCGGCATCGTTAAAACAGCTGGCGGCGGATCTTGGAGCAGCAGCCGTCACAGTAGAAGAAGCCACCAAAAACAAGCAGGTAATCATTGTGACCATTCCGCAAAAGGCTGTAGCGGATCTCCCTCCCAACCTGTTTAAACAGCTCGCAGATGATGTAGTAGTCATTGATACCGGGAATTACTACCCTAGTCTCCGCGACGGTGCTATACCTGCACTTGAGCAGCATGGCATAGATAGTTTATGGGTGCAGGAGCTATTAGGTATTCCGGTGGTGAAAGTATTCAACTCCATTGTTGTGGAAAGCCTGACAGATCTGGCCAAACCCAAAGGTGACAAGCACCGCGTCGCCTTAGCCGTTTCAGGTGATAGCACTACAGGAAAGAAAGTGGTGTTTGCCCTGGTAGATGCATTGGGTTTTGACCCTTTTGACGTGGGTGATATTGCGCAATCATGGAAGCAGCAGCCTGGCTCCTCTATTTATTGCAGGGACCTCCGGCTGGATGAATTAAAAAGAAGGGTGGATGCCATGGAAACGGCATCGTCCAATATGCTACATATGATCCTCGCAAAACGGGCTACCGATGAAGTACTCATGAGGACAGACTATCCGGCTTACCTGAAAAGTCTGCAGCAATAACTTCACCGCTAAAATCCTTTCATTCACCGACAAATCCCCCTTTACTTACCTTCCTCCTGTTGTTGTAGCACACGGGTACAGATAGCTTTGCATCATAAACTCCTTGCTATGATTAACAATACCAAATCGCTGCATGTACTTATTATTGGTGGCGGTGTAGCCGGCCTTGCGCTGGCATTATTCCTGAAAAAGGCTGGCATCACCTGCACCATCTACGAAGCATACGCTTACAAAGGGGAAGCCGGTAGCGGATTGAACATTGCCCCCAACGGTATGAACGTACTGGCGGCACTGGGCCTGGCAGATGAACTGGCTGCCCGCGGTGCCATCACACTGGAACATTGCTTCAGAAGTGAAAATGGGAAAGTGCTGGCACGTATTCCTTATGGAGATATCAACAAATATGGTCAGCCTGGCGTGAGCATGTCACGCGCTACTTTATATGAAGTGTTGACCAATGAAATCAACAAATCAGGCATTGAGATAAAATACAATAAACGCCTCCTCTCCATCAATGAATATAGCATCGGCGTAAAGGCTAACTTCGAAGACGGCGACAGCGACAGCGGGGATATCCTGATTGGTGCAGATGGCATTCGTTCTATAACACGCAGCCATATTTTACCACAGGGTCTGGAACCATCCTTTGTGGGGGTAGTGGGTGTAGGCGGTTTCGTAAAACTGGAAAAGGTGCCTGAACTCACACAACAGGACCTGAGCAGTCTGAACTACACCTTCGGTGCCAAAGGCTTTTTCGGTTATTGTGCAGTAGATCGGGGCTACGCCATGTGGTGGTCTAATCTGCATGCGAACCAACCCATGAGTGAGGCGGCGCTGAGAGATACTTCCATGGATAAACTGCAACAGGAAATGCTCGCTATCTACAAAGACTTCCATGGCCCTGCCGCCGCATTGATTAAGCATACCGAGCGTCCATTAAGACAAAACATCAGCGATATACAATCCCTGCCTACCTGGCACAAAGGCCGCGTATTACTCATTGGCGATGCCGCACATGCCGTTAGTCCCAACGCGGGGCAAGGTGCCTCCATGGCATTGGAAGACGCCATGTACCTCGCTAAATTACTCCGGGATGGAAAGGACGATTATGTTAAAGTATTTACTCAATTTGAAGGCGATCGGAAAGGTCGTGTTGAAAAAATTGTGGCAGAAGGAAGGAAACGCGGTGTTGGCAAGCAGGAAGTAAGCCCGTTCCAGGCGAGGATACGGAATATGATGATGAGTATTTTCCTTAAGCTGTTTGGGATTAAAGGGATTGATTGGGTGTATAAATATAAGATTGATTGGGAGTAGTGGGAAACATATTATGCTGCCAACACAAAGGGCTTACTTTCCGGTAAGCCCTTTCATTTTATACATTAATGACAGGTCATCGCTATTCCCTTCTTTCCCAAATCAAACAACAAAGCAAACCTCCTGATACAGCTGCTCCCTCAGGTATTTTTCAAGCATTCAACGGTAATTGCGCCACGGAAACCCAAGCAAGCCACGATATTCATCGATATACAGGTAGTCACCGGGTACATAACGTTGATATAACCCGTACTTAATTCCGGTCCTGACCACCTTGTCGTTGGTGCGAAATACCTGCCAGTGATAAGAAGCGGCTACACTATTGGGCACACCTGGTGTGACCGACCGTACACTATTCAATCTTCTTTCCGTGTTCACTACAATATAACGAATACAATTTATGGTCGCCGCTCCGCTCCCATTGAACATCAGTATGTTTTTATTCTGCGAGTCACTCACTTCTATCCAGTGAAGAGGCCCCTTCACGCTATCCATGGGTAGCAGGTACAAATAATAAAAAGTGGATGGCCCTTCATCCGGAGCAGAGGTACCACTTGCCGTATATTCTTCTCTGCCGGTCACATAATATTGCTTCACTTCAGGGCGGGAAAAATCAAATGCAAAGTTAATACCCGCCAGAAAGGGAAGTATATAAAAGGCCATCGTCAGCATCAACGACTGCTCATTATTGATGGTATTACCTCCTTTGATGATTTCGCTGATCAATAGGAACGCCACCACAACCGGTAGTACAAGGGCCAATAAAAAAGCCGGGAAGGAGGAAGTATACACAGAAAATATATACGGCATTGCAAAGATGTATACAATAAACATTGCTCCACACAGTATCACCCGCGCCACATTTCCTTTCGGGAAACTGCCGGATAAGGCATTTTCCATAGTGGTACCGGTGGCTTTGTGCAGCACATACCGCAATAAAGGAATACAAAATATAATGACAAGCAGATAGCGGAATGTAACAGAAACCGGGTCCGTAAAAAACAGCCACACGCCCAGCAACAGGCGGGTGATCACAGAAAATATAGTCTGGCTGAATACAGTACCAATGGTTTGTTTCGGGTTTTTCAACAGCGTTGGGTTATATGGCTGAAAATATACGAATATTTAAGTGCAACCGCAACTCCTGGCTATTGAAACCAGGCTACAAATGCGGATTGTATGGGACTGTCAGATACCCCAAACAAATATATGTTTACATTTTTGCTGAAATTAACTCAAATTGCAAGCTTATCCAGCGCATTAAACATTGAAAGCAACTATCGAAAAAACGGAAGAACAAAAGCTGAAGAGAGGCTTACAAAACAGGCATATCCAGCTGATAGCCCTTGGCGGAGCCATAGGCACCGGCTTATTCCTGGGAATAGGTCCGGCAGCAGTATTGGCAGGTCCATCGGTTATTCTAGGCTATGCCTTTGCAGGCATCATCGCTTTTTTTATTATGCGGCAGTTGGGCGAAATGGTGGTAGAAGAGCCGGTATCCGGTAGTTTTAGTCACTTTGCCTATAAATACTGGGGCACCTTCGCCGGCTTTGCCTCCGGGTGGAATTACTGGGTGTTGTATATCCTGGTGGCCATGTCTGAATTGACAGCGATCGGCATGTATGTCCATTTCTGGTGGCCGGAGATTCCTTTGTGGTGTTCCAGCCTGTTCTTCTTCATCGCTATTAATGCGCTCAATCTCAGTTCTGTTAAAGTATATGGAGAAGCAGAATTCTGGTTTTCAATAGTAAAAGTCGTTGCCATTATTGCGATGATTGTTTTTGGTACTTATTTGCTGGTCAGCGGCAGTGCCGGCACACAAGCGAGTATACAAAACCTCTGGAACGATGGTGGATTTTTCCCCAAAGGCTTGCTGAACAGCGATGGGAAAGGCGGATTCCAGGGTTTATTTGCAGCCATTGCCATGATCATGTTTTCTTTCGGAGGGCTGGAGCTCATCGGGATTACAGCGGCAGAGGCAGATCAACCGGAGAAAACCATCCCCAAAGCCACCAACCAGGTAATATACCGGATCCTGATTTTTTATGTAGGAGCGCTCATCATACTATTTGCGTTATCTCCCTGGAGAAGTATTACCACAGCAACCAGTCCTTTTGTAATGGTTTTTGAAAGCTTAAAGGGATTTCAGTTCACGCTTTTGGGCAAAACAATTTATTTCACCAGCCTGATTGCGAATGTATTGAACCTGATTGTGCTGACAGCTGCGCTTTCTGTTTACAACAGCTGTGTATATAGTAACAGCAGGATGCTGTATGGTTTGGCCGACCAGGGAAATGCACCGGCATTCTTATCAAAACTCAATAAAAATCATGTGCCGGTAAAAGCGATCCTGGTATCCGGGTTGTTTGCGGCAATTTGTATTGTAGTAAATAAACTGATACCGGAGAAAGCACTGGAAATATTGATGTCGCTGGTGGTATCGTGTTTGATTATCAACTGGCTGATGATTACAGTCGTGCATTTTAAATTCAAAAACAGTAAAAAGGCGGCACAGATAAAAACGAAATTTCCTTCTTTTTTATACCCGTTGTCAAATTACATATGCCTAGTATTCCTGGTGGGGATACTGGTGCTGATGTGGGTTACCGGTATGATAGTGCCTGTGGCGCTGATCCCGGTGTGGGTAGTGTTTTTATACTTATGTTTTTTGCTGGTAAAAAGAAAGAAGGCACAATAAAGTCAATCCGTCGCCCACACCTCGGTGTGGGCGACTTACTATCCATCTATTGCGGCCAATCCTTATACGGTGT
Source organism: Chitinophaga sp. RAB17 (assembly GCF_052114225.1). NCBI lineage: Bacteria > Pseudomonadati > Bacteroidota > Chitinophagia > Chitinophagales > Chitinophagaceae > Chitinophaga > Chitinophaga sp. RAB17. The sequence continues at coordinate 230,355 of NZ_JBFREI010000001.1, forward strand.
AATCGTTAAATTGGCATTATAGTATTTCTTCTCTCCTGTTACTTCTTTCCCTATCCATTCAGGTATTTCAAAGGCCTCTTCTTCACTTTCCAATTCAATTTCCGCTACTATCAATCCGGCATTATCTTCCAGGAATTCATCCACTTCCCATATTTTATCCTTATATGCTATCTTATACCTGATTTTCGATAGTACTGCGGCGGCGAAATTATCTAATAATTCACCAGCTTCCGACAACGGTATTTCATACTCATACTCCGATCTTGTGGCGCCTACAGTAATACCTTTTATGGTGATAAAACCCCTGGAAGGTGTAGCCCTTACGCGAATGGTTTTCTGAGGATCGGTGAGCAGATATCCCTGCCGGTAAAGTTCTCCGGCCGGCTTCTCTACCTGCTGCCATTTTTCATGATCCAGCAGGTATTTTCTTTCTATTTCTTTTCCCATAATATAAAGATATAAACAAATCTTCTTCCTGTTTTCAACTATCATCAGCTCCCTACTTTTCTTGTAGCACCTGCTTCGTTCATCCTTAACAATTCTGTAACATTGGATGAGTAGTATTGCAGTTAATTCGCCATCATGGATCCTATTCCTCCGCATACTATTCTTACTGACTCATCAACACCGGATGATGGCGCGGCTTATTTGAAGTTTGAAAGAATATTCATTACTACCAAAGACCGGCTTCATTACTTCGTGGCCAACCTCACCGGTAACCCGGCAGATACCAAAGACATTATCCAGGAATGTTACCTGCGATTATGGCAAAAGATTGCTGATATCCATGAAGACAAAGAAGTATTGCCTTTATTATTCACTTATGCCCGTCATTGCGTCATTGATTATTTAAGAAAAAAAGCCAGTCAACAGCTGTATATCCACCTCCTGGAACAACAGGCCCATACCACTGTTGCAGCGGTAGAAACAGACCGTGAACAATGGCAACAGCTGCAGCAGGCCATCAACCAGCTGCCACCCAAACGCAGACAGATATTTACGTTGGTTAAACAGGAAGGTCTTTCCCATAAAGCAGTAGCCCAACAATTACAGATCTCTCCCGACACTGTAGAAAAACAGGTAAGTCTTTCTCTCAGGTTTCTCCGCGAAAAATTCCAGCGCTAAAGGTGTTCCAAATGTTACCAAATTATTAACTCCAATTTTGCCTTACCGGTTTTGTAAGATTCATCCGTGATATGAACGCTATGGAGAAGAAATTACTACAGCGGTTTATTAACGGAGCATGTTCGGCAGAAGAAACGATTGTCATTCAGCAATGGCTGCTGGAGCATCCGGATGGACTGGAGACCTATATGCACGAATTATGGAGGGAAGATATCCCTGCACCTATGCCTGCCGCCATGGAAGCGGCATTACGGGATACCTTGCCATTACAGGCGCCTGCGCCGGTGAAATACATTCACTGGCGGCGATGGAGTGCTGCCGCAGCGGTACTGCTGTTCCTGTTGGCTGGCTCCTGGTTATTACAACATCAACAACACCCGAATCATGCACTCAGTATAATTACGGCGCCGGCAGGTAAAATATACCAGTTAACATTACCAGATAAAAGTACAGCGTGGCTAAAAGGAGGTTCCCGTTTACAGTTCTCCTCCACCGGCTATGGTAAACAATCCCGTACCATACAACTGTTGTCCGGAGAAGTTTTTTTTGACGTAAAAGAAGATGTGGCCCATCCCTTCATCGTAGAACAAGGAGTTATACAAACCCGTGTGCTTGGTACGTCTTTCAGCGTAAAGGCAGCGACAGCACATACGCCCTCCATTATTACGGTGGCTACCGGTAAAGTTGCAGTCCATTATGCAGATAGTACGGTAGGTGTATTAGTTGCCGGCAAAAGAATTTCAGTAGATAGTACAAACGGACAATACAGCAGCAGCGATGTTCCACTGTGGGCAGCAGCCCCCTGGAAGGAATCAGCTATTCAGCTCACCCAGGCAGGATTTGATGAGGTGCAACTGGCTATAAAGGAATTGTATGGCGTACAGTTGCTGACCGATAATAAACAGGTGCAACAGGAACATTATACACTATTAATAAAAAGACAAACCTCAGCCAGGGAAGTAATTACCGTACTGAGTTTGCTCAACCATCATCTCTATCAACAAAAAAACGACACCACTTATATCATTCATTAATTAACTAATCACATCATGAAAAAAAATGTACTTGAACGGCTCCGTTCAGGCAGGGGCATCTTTTTGCTTTATATTTTGGTATTGGGTGTTTGTTCCGGCTCCTTTGCGCAAAACCGGTTACAGACAAAAGTGACGATACAGTTTTCTCCGCAATCATTGTCAGCCGCATTACAGCAGCTGCAAAAGGCATCGAAAATATCCATTGCATTCACCGCAACAGATGTACAATCTTTCAAGGTCCCGTTGCTATCCTTTAACGAAACACCCATAGCACAGATACTGCAGGCATTGCTCAAAAATACCGCGCTGCTGTACCGCGAAAGCAATGATTATATTCTCATATTGCCAGGAAATCCACCCGCACAAAAAATAGTTACCGGTGAGATACATGGCAGAGTAGTAGATTTTGAAACCGCGCAACCACTGCCAGGCGCCACTATACAGATTGCCAACAGCGCGCAGGGTACCATTACCGATGAAAAAGGTTTCTATAATCTGAAAAATATTCCTGCCGGGAAATACACCCTGTTGGTAACGTATAGTGGTTATCAGCGCAATATCCTCTCTGATGTGACCGCAGCTGCAAATAAATCCGCCGCCTATGATGTAAAGCTGCAGGCTGGTGAAGCGCTGAAAGAAGTGGTGGTAAATGCCGGCGCTCATCGCATTAAATCTGTTACCTTTTCCAGCGACAAACAGCTGCTCACGGAAATCCGCAGTGCCAGCGCAGTGGTATCAGGAATCTCCAACGAACAGATTTCCAGGACAGCCGACAGGAACGCCGCTGAAGTAGTGAAACGTATTGCAGGTGTTACCGTTACTGACGATCGTTTCATCGTGGTACGTGGGATGAACCAGCGCTACAACATCACCTATCTCAACAACAACATTGCGCCTTCTACTGAATTGTACAGCCGGGCCTTTGCATATGACCTGTTGCCTACTTCCATCATTGACCGCATCCTCGTATATAAATCACCTACGGCGGAGCTATTTGGTGATTATGCCGGCGGTGCTGTAAAAGTATTTACCAAAAATGCAAAGCCGGTACGCCACCTCGATGTCGGGCTGCAGCTATCTTACCGGGAAGGCACCACCGGCAAAGAAATGATGCATTACAACGGTGGTAAATACGATGCGCTGGGCTTTGATGACGGCACCCGCAAACTGCCCGCCAATATGGGTAATATACGTGATGGCAGTGGCCTCGTAAACCTCAAGCCACTGGATGAAAAAATCAGCGGCTTTAACCCGGACTTCTCCCTGCATCAGCGAAAGGCAATGCCGGACATGCAGCTGTATGTTAATTATTTCGATAACTGGAAAGCCGGCAGATGGCGGCTATATAATCTTACCTCCTTCACCTATCAACTCGACAACCGTAACTATCATTTGTACCGCCAAACAGGCGGCTCCTTCCGCCAGGATGATTCACCTTATTATACAGAACATGATAAAACAGGCTATGAACAACAGGCCACGCAGATTGCTAAAACCAACCTGTTAGAAAATCTTACTTTAAAATTTAATGACCATCACTCCCTTACCTTTCAGAATTTTCTGATGAACGAAGGCAGGAACTTCACCAGTTCCTATATACGGACTGCCAACTCCTCCGTTGCTTATCAATCGCAGCAAACTAAATCAGTGCAATACAGTTTTCAGCAACGGAGTATGTATGCCGGTAATCTGAATGGCATGCATTACTTATCGACCGACAGCAGCTGGTATGCCAACTGGAGTCTGGGCTACACCTGGTATCTCGATAACCGCCCGGATCAACGCAGGATGAATTATTATACCAGCTTTCTCCCCACTGGTCATATCAATGTAGAAACAGAACCCAAAGACTGGCGATGGAAAGCAGCGGGCTCCAATATCGGCGATCCTGTAAACCTCATCAATGGTATGATGAGCCGCTTCTTCCAGGAAAGCCGGCAGAAAACTTATACCGGTGCTTTCGATATAGGTATTCCTATTACCCAAACATTGCAGCTAAAAACCGGCAGCTATCACCTGTTTCGCACCCGTGACGTAGCAAGACGCTATTTTAAAGTAAACCGTTACGGCGTACAGGGCAAAGTATTGTTTAACAGTACTGAAGCCATCAATGGTCTGCCTACCAATCCGGAAGTGGTAAATCAGCAGGTGGTACAATGGCGGGAAACAGATCTGCCTCACCTTTGGAATGCCAGCTACTTCCGCAATGACGGCAGCGGCCTCGAATTGTATGATGCCACTACTCCGGTAGATGCATATGTAGGTAGTGAACAAAATAACAGCGGTTACCTGATGACGGACTGGCATCCTTTCAACAGCATACTGACAGTGAATGCCGGCGTACGCGTGGAATACAACCGACAGCAAATATCCTCCTCGGTGAATGCCGGCGGCTTTGTTTTACCGGTATACGTTCATCTCGAAAAAACAAACCTGCTACCCTCTGTAAATATTACCCTCACGCCGCTGAAGAAGCTGACCATCCGTACCGGTTACGGACGTACAGTGAACCGCCCTGATTTTAAAGAACTGAGTCCTTTTACAGATCGTGATTATACCGCCATGGAAGAAATTACCGGTAATCCTGCCCTGGTATCTTCCACCATTGACAACTATGATATCAGGTTGGAATGGTATCCTACAGGCGCCACACAGAATGAGCTTTTTAATATAGGTGTGTTCCATAAACATATACAACGCCCTATTGAGCGCTTCCGCATTGACAGAAACAGTTATGACGTATACGGATATACGAGTATTATGTTTAAGAATCCGGAAAAAGCGGATGTATATGGTATAGAAGCAGAAGTAAGGAAAAGTCTGTCGTTTATTCCAGGCGGCTTTTTCCGCCGCTTATCATTAAATCTGAATGGTGCCTGGATTAAAAGTGAAGTATCCAATACAGAAGCCATACTCAATGGCAGCGATCAGCTGGGAACCTTTAGTGGACGACCATTGCAGGGGCAGACACCTTATGTCATCAACGCCGGTTTATATTACGAAAATGCCGGCAGTGGCACTAAAATCGGTGTCATCTATAATGTAAGCGGTACCAGCATTTACGCCGTGAGTGTGCGCAATATAAACTCCATTAAACGAGACTCCGCACTCGCTCCGGGGATATTGTCTACCAGGCCGTCGATCCTTGAATTACCCCGGCATCTGCTGGACTTCACTATATCACAGCGCTTGTATAAATCATTGCAGGCACGTTTCACCGTGCAAAATCTGCTCGATCAACCGTATAGACTCGCAGAAGATAATAACGACAATTACAAATACGAAGAAGAAGAAATGGCAACGAATGCCACAGGTCACCGGTACGCTAAAAAAGGGGATAACATTTTCCTCCTGTATCATACCGGGCGGTTTTACAACCTGTCATTTACCTATGCCTTCTAAACAAACAGTGGTCATCTACCTAAAACAATCTGTATGAAAAAAATAACAGCGATGATACTGGCAGCTCTGCTACTCCATGCCTGCAGCAAAACATCCCTGAATAACCCGGAAAATAAAAGCAGGATCAGCTTTCATAATGCCTCGGTTGAACTGACAACGATGCTGAGTGGTGCACAGCCTGAACAAAGGGTACTTATTTTGTGGGATAGTATTTCCCACAGTATTGAACCCGATCCGGTGTTAGGTGACGGGAGACTACAGTTACCCTTTTTTAATAATTCCCCCGGTCCACTCGCCAACAAGAACCTTTTTTTGTATCCTAATGTGGAATACAATACAGTACTACCCTGGGTAACTTATATGAATGCGGTAGCTGGTATGCATAACACCGGCATTACCGATACCGCATTTAAACAACTGCAACGGGCCAGCATCTCCCTCGAACCTGATGCGTATACTTCGTTATATATTACCGATAGTGCAGGCACCTATATTATTATCAGTACTCCGGATGAGAGAAAGTTACCGGATGGAAAGATAAGGTTACGAATGGCGCATATGAGCGCCTCCAACGATACCGTATTAATATCCCTGGGCAAAGAGAAAATGCCCATGTTTCCGGAAGGCGTGCATTTCCGGCAGGTAACGCCATACGTGGACATTCCATTTACAGCAGCAGCCCGTTTGTCTATTGGTGTTGCCAGGATAAATGATGCACAGAATATGCTCCTGCGCACCTTTATAGATGCTACTCCCGGCCGTTCCTATACCATCGTATTCAAAGGATATACACAGCCGGTATCTTATAAAGACTACACCGGCAAGGTTAGAAATTTCAGTGCGAATGCGGAACTTTTTATTGAAAGAATGAACTAAAAATACAATCATGGGGCAACAATATATTTCTTTCCGGATAATGGCGACAGCGGTATTCATCTTCGCTGCCTTTTCCGGTTGTAAAAAGGTAGTCAATGACCAGAAACGTTTAAACGAACAGCCATCGCTGGTTACTGGTCATGCTACTTTAGTGGGTACTGGTCTTGGTAATATCCAGGACCGCTACGACTATGTATACAAAACACAGTTCCAGGTAGGTGATACTATGGTACTGGCTGGGCGGTTATTTCCGGCATCCGTACAGATCCGGATAGGTGATGTGATCGGAAAAGTGGTATACACCAAAAAAATTTCGATTTATGGCACGCCGGAAATACCGGTAGTAGACGGAGATTTTATTAAACTGCTTATCACCAAAGAAATGGGTGCAGGCAGCAACCGGCCGGTACAGATCACGGCCAATGGTCAGACGATACTGGCGCCTGCTATTGCGATAGTAGATCTTCCTCCTTTTACCGGGCAAACAGATACGACATTAAAAGTAGATTCCCTGCTTTCTTTTGTTCAGGATGGCCTCCGCAGGTTCGACTACTCCCATATCACCGATGGCAATGTGGGGCACTCGGGGCAGATTTGTTTTTCGAATTCAAGAGCAGTATACCTGTTACAGCCCGGGGCTACTGCACCGCAGCAACTGGTGGCGATCAAAACGGAATATGGTACCGGCAATGACATTTTTAAATTCAATTACCTCAAAGCTGCTGCTATAAGCTGGGATGAAAGGAGCGTGTATGTGAGTGGAGAGGTCAGCGACAACGGCCCCAATAATCCGGACCCGGATGCAAAACCTTACGGGGTAGTACGATTAGTAAAAATAGATTTGCACACACATGAGATGACCACCCTGAACCGTTCATTTTTTGGTGGCTTTGGCAACAATCCCAGCAGAATATACGATGTACCTGGCCCGGGACTTATTACCGGCCCACTTTCGCAGGTAAACCTGGTAATTGATAAAATCCATCCCGATGCGTACAATAACCTGTATGTAGAAAACACGGTGTATATAACAGCCAATAACCTGGTGAGGATTGGATCAAATATATCGGCAAATGCGCAGGTAAAAACAGCATTCAGCAATGACTCCAGGTATCCCGGTCAGTATGCTTCCACCCCTGATGGCGTGACTTTCAATCCCATTACGTTGTTAGGCTTCACCGCCATCAAAGGAGATCGCATCACCAATAATATTTCCTATTATGATTTCAGGCAGGAAGAACCCTTACTGTCTTTCCCCGGAAGTAATAAATCTTTCACCTACAGTTATTTCGATAGCAGCGTTATAACCGGATATGCCCGTAACAAAAAATCAGAGGCCATTAGTCTGGATTATGACGTGGCTTTCGATGCAAGGAATACAGTGGTACTTTCTACCGGTGAAATGGTATTGTTCCACTCGGTATTGTCTCCTACCTCTTTTAACATAACAAAAAACGTAGCCTACATGTATGCCGGATGTGAGATCAATACAATCAACCACACAGCAGAACCTCCCCTTCTGGCTTCCTCACCGACGGATATTAGCGGAGTACAGACCAATACCACCGGGCTGGCGAAATATGTTAATTTCTTCGATGTAAAAATATTAGGGGCAGATGAAAAAAATACGATCTATTTCTTCCGCCCGGCAACAGGAGGTCCTACCACACCGCCACCAGGAAATACGGCCAGAATTTATAAATTGTATAAACCTTAATTGAAAAATCCTTTCCATATATTTTAATATATGGAAAGGATTTCCCGTTTTATAATTCAGTTAATTTACTCCGCCTTCAGGCTTTCTACCGGGTTCACCAGCGCGGCCTTTATAGATTGGAAACTTACTGTCACCAGTGCAATCAACATCGCCATCATTCCTGCCAGTACAAATATCCACCAGGAAATGGGGGCACTGTAAGCAAATCCCTGCAGCCATTTATGCATGCAATACCAGGCAATAGGAGATGCCAGCACAGCGGCGATGAAAACATACCGGAGAAAATCTTTGCTCAGTAAAGCGGCTATATTGCTTACGCTGGCGCCCATTACTTTCCGGATACCAATTTCCTTGGTACGCTGACGGGCAGTAAATGCTGCCAGTCCGAATAACCCCAGACAGGAAATAATAATGGCAATGGCCATAGCGGTATTCATCAGCCCTTCCATCTGCCTTTCTTTTTCATAAAATTTGCTGATCGTATCATCGAAGAAACGATAGTCAAATTTCTCGTTGGGATATACGCTGGTAAATGCTCTTTCAATACCAGCCATTGTTTGTTTCAGCTGATCCGGTGTAGTACCAGCCAGGGACAGCTTTATATTTAAAGAGCGGCAGATCTGCGTGGAAGAAACAAGGAAAGTGGGTTTAATAGGATCATGCAATGACAGCACGTGGAAGTCTGCTAATACGCCTACAATAGGTATAATCTTATCGTAGGGCTTATCACTGATACCGGACTTCACCAATTTACCGATGGCATCTTCCGGACGCTGAAATCCCAATGCCCGGGCACAGGTTTCATTAATAAGCACTTCCCGGATAGTATCTGAAGTATACAAATTTCTGCCCGCCAGCAATTTTAACTGGTAAAGTGGTACAAATTTATCGTCTGCCAGCTCCAGCTGACAATCCACTTCTGCATTGTCTTTACTCATCGATTTAAGATTGGTACCCCAATGCCCCTGGGCCGCAGGTGTTCCCTCACTTAAGCTAACCATAGTCACCTGTGGCAGCGTACTTATTTTTTCGGCCAGCACACCGGGCTGTGTCTTGGGGTAACTATCGTTTGTGCGGATGGTAATAATCTCATCTTTTTTAAAGCCCAGATCTTTATTTAACATATAGCGCATCTGGTTATTCATCACCAGTGACCCGATAATAAATATAAGGGAAACGGTAAACTGAAAGACCACCAATCCTACACGCAGCGATCCCTTTTGGTTGCCTTTCTGCCCGGTAGCTCCTTTCAGGCTTAATGCCGGATGGAAAGATGACAGCACCTTCGCAGGATACAAACCAGATAGCAAGGTGGTTACCAGGGTAATCAGCAATAGGAATACGATGGTAGGCCAGCTGAACAAATGCAGCGCAACCCCATTGGGCATGAAAGCGCTGAATAATGCCAGCAAGGGTTTCACCGCAAACAACGAAAACACCACTGCGATGCTCGTCAGGATAAATGTTTCTGTCAGGAAATAGAACACCAGGCTACGGCGATTACTGCCCAGCACTTTCCGGATACCGACTTCTTTGGATCTTGCCACAGATTGTGCGGTAGCAAGATTAATAAAATTAATAGCTGCTATAATCAATATAAAGGCCGCTATGCCCATCAAGCCATACAAAGTAGGTAAATGCACCTGCCGGGTAAAATCGTCCTTATAATCAGTGTTAAAGTGAATATCAGATAATGGTTGTAAGCGAAGCAGTTTACTGCCTCCGGGGGCTGTTCGTATATGTTCATTCCCAAAGACCGCCAGTTGCCGGTTTACCTGCGCGGTATCAGTACCCGCATTCAATTTCACAAATAGCTGTGTGCCGCCAAACATGCCCCACTGGTCAAAACCGAACATGTCTTTTAACGGCGTATTTTTAGCAGTAGCGTAAGAAATAAAATCTGAAAATATCAGGTCACTGTTCTGCGGTAAATCCGCTACAATGCCACTGACCGTGAGTGGTATCGAATCATTATAGTTCACCGTTCTACCGATATACTGATCGGGAGACAACTCACCAAAGTATTTAGCAGCTTTACTGGCAGTCAATACCACGGTAGATGGCTCCCGGAAAGCAGTCGTAGGTTTGCCGGCCAGCCAGGTGTATGAAAATATCCGGAAGTATTCGGGATAAGTAATCACTACATCCGGCTTCCCCTCGCCACGCTGAGGTGCTTCAAACTTTTTGAGTTCTCCATTCTCACCTTTAACAGCCGCTTTAACACTGACAGGATGTATGCCTGCCAGCGACTCAACACCGGAAAACTGACCGGCTAATGCGTCAGGAGCAGGATCCGGCACTGAAGCCATTTTATGAAAGCCCTTTTCCATAGATCCCAGCTCTGCTACCACCCGATAGATATTTTCTTTACCCGGATGAAAGGTATCATAGCCCAACTCAAAGTGCACACTGAGAAATATCACCAGACAGGCACTAATCCCCAATGCAAGGCCAGCGATATTAATAATGGCATATACGTTGTTCCGGAGCAAATTTCTCCACGCGATTTTGATATAGTTTCTGAACATAACAGCAAGGTGAGGTTAGCTGTTAAAGATCAAAAATATGCCAATCACAAGAGCTCTGATAATGTTGGAGTTATAATTTTATTTTTCCGGGAAAATGTCCGGTTATGACAGGGGCGTGTTCATAAACGGACACGGGTGACATGGCACCACCCGCGTCCATTTACTTATTGGGCTTTAAAAGTTTCCATGATCGGATAATGATCCGACAAAGTATCTGTTACCGCATCTTTAATGATACGGGCACTTTTAAAGCTGGCTTTCATTTTAGCCGATAGCAATACCTGGTCAATTTTAATCTGATCGCTGACGGTAGTTCCCGGAAAGACTTTAGTAGGATAGCTTGCATCAAACGGCTGATGTAATAAAGAAAAGCTATCATAAAAACCATGATGCAGAAAAGAACGAACTACAGCATAGTCTATTTCATGCTGTGCATTTAAATTCCGCAACACACTGTTTTTTGTTTCTGCAACGTACATGCTGTCGCGCACACCGGAAGTAATGTAAAACAGACTATCAGCAGGGGAAAAAGCATTGAAATCACCGAGTACGATCACCTTCTCAGATAACTTATTTTTAGTTTGCAAGGTCTGTAAAATTTCATTGGCTTCTTCCAGTCTTTTAGCACTGCTGAAAGGAGAAAAATGTACTACAAAAAAACTGATCCCTTTTATCTCCGCATACAGGCAGCCATGATGCATGCCTTCTATTTGTTTATATACATTGGTAATGGGATAACGGGAAGATATACCCACCGGGTATCCGCTCTCCTTCACAATCACCGCATAGGGATGTCCCCAGCTTTTAGCCAGTTCTGCAAAAGAGGTTTGTGTAAAATTATTCAACTCCTGGAAGGCGATCACATCTGCCTGCTGCTGTTTAGCCCAGGCTACAAAGCTATTTCTCCGCGGTGTTTCACTTTCAAATCCGTTCCACACATTATAGGTGATCACCGTAAAGGGTGCTGGCTTCGCAGGTTTGAAAGAGGTGTGCAAAAAGAATAATGCACTAAACGTCAGTAAGCGTACGATGTATTTCAATGGTCAAAAATTAAGTGCTGAAATTATGATTTCCCTAATTTCCGGTCAGAAATAAAAGGAACAATAGGATAAATGTATTCATCCATATTTACCCCCAGCTTTTCGGGAGACGATCCCACAAAAACTGTTTTCCTGCCCTGAATGGTAATTGTTCCTTTGGTGTCTATTTCAATCATGGCCCAGATAGGATCTTTATAAGGCACCGTATATTTTATATAGGGATGCGCTTTATCTATCTCTGCGGAGTAACGCATTTCCTGGTGATCATCACCTAACCATTGATAGGAAGCACTGTTAATCTGTACGTAGTGAATATCATTGATACGATTGTAATAATCCTGGTGATGATGTCCACTCAGCACAAGGATTACTTTTTGTTTACCGGCCTTTTTGTTAGCTGCTTCCAGTGTATAGCGTAATAGCGTGCCATTTTCAAGTCCGCCGGCATCATTGTCCAATCCCTGATGGCAACATACGATTGTTGGCAGACTGGTATTATCCAGGTCCTTCCTCAGCCACGCTAACTGCACGGGAGAGATAAATCGTGCATAGCCCGGAGGACGGGACTTACTTTCGTTATGTTCGTTACCATCCAGCACAATAAAATGGAAACCATTGGCATCAAAAGAGTAATATTTCGCGGGTGCTTTCCAGAATTCCACTACCTGTTCACGGGTAAATCCGCCATCGGTATCATGATTACCTATTACATGGTACCGGGGACCTTTAAAGCGGTTCCAGATATCCATCAGCGGTGCATTTTCTTTTTTAGGAACACAAAGGTCTCCCATCTGAATAATGAAATCAGGGGCTTTGGTATTCATCTCTTCAATAAAAGCAGATAAACGCTGGGGACCATCATGCATAACATCATGATGCAGATCAGCAATCACCCCAAACCGGATCTTTGTACTGTTGGCAGATACTTCCGGGAAACGCGCAAATACCAAAGCGCCGCTTGCGAGACTGGCTTTTGCCAGAAATTCTTTCCTGTCCATCATTATTTAATTTTAAGACTTGTTATTTTTCACCTTTCCTATAGTCAAAAACCGTCATCACGGCCGCATGATCTGATGGGAACATAACCGGATGATAATCGATGACACGGGATATAATTGGTTGCAGGCTACCTCCTTTATAGTAAATAAAATCAATCCGGTCTCTCATGCCGTACTTTGTGGAAGAAGTCGCCGCTCTTGGTGACCAGGTTAATCCCGGATCAAGCAGCGGATCAATGTGGAGTTGCCGGTAGCTGTCCGTGAACCCCGCACTCATCATGGCCTTACTTTCCGGCCATTCAACGGCGAGGTTATAATGAATAGCGCTGGTAGCCGGCGTCCAGTCCAGGTGTGATCCGATATTAAAATCGCCGGACATAATAACAGGCACCTGTGCGGTATTCTTAAGCAGCGGTTGAATCAGCGCAAGAATGCTGGTCATCTCCGCCTGCCTGGTAGCTGATTCATCGTCGATTAAAGCGGCAGCAGCCTTATGTTTGTTTACCACACTATCTCCATAATCAGGGAGGTAGTGCAGCCAGGTATCAAAAAATAAGAGTTCCCTATCCGGACTTATTTTCAACTTTACGCCACCAAAATTAAATGGCTTATCAGCAATAACAGTCGTAGTAATCGGAAACCTGCTCATGATAGAGAGATTGGAACTGATAAGATAGAAATAATATCCCAGCGAATCTGCAATCACTTCTCCTGATCCATATGTTTCTATTAGCCCTACAATATCTGCATTGGTAGATTTGATCGTTTCTATGAGCCGCTGCAGTCCTACATACTGCCCATATCGATGGCCGCCATGCCATATATTCCAGGACAACACTTTCAGTTGTTTTGGCTCCAATGGTTTATTGGCTGCGGGTTCCGGGAAGTAATTTACATACAACTGGTGCACCGCCTCCGGTGTGATAACCTGGTTCCATATTTTCACGTCATCAATAAATCCATTAAAGGCATCCCACTGCGCGTTGGAACCATATTCCCATTTTTCATCCGATCCACCCACAACGGTGGCCTGTTCACTTTCAAAACTGCCGGCACCTGGCGTATTGTAAATCGCCACATTTTCACCATCCAGGTACATCCATACCTCCCGCTTTGTGCGGTTTACTGTAAAGACAATCTGGTGCCACTTCCCATCATTAATTTTTTGTCTCTGGGCAGTAGGTTTATAATCGTAGCGGTTTTTACCATCCTGCAAGATGAATGCCCAGGCACCGTTTTCCTGTGAATAGATCTGCCAGCCGGCGGTATTAAAATCGCCCGACTTTTTATTTCCCATGAGTGGTGTCCCCATTAATGCCCCGGGCAATGTTTTCACCCAGATCTGAACAGAGAAGGAACTTTTTTCATTAAAGGAAGGCAGTGCTGTCTTATCCAATTTTATGGGCCGTCTTAAAATGGCATTCGCTGAAAGATCCAGCGCATACCCACTTAGTCCGGTTGAAAACTGCGACTGCTGCAGATCAACGGTATATACCGCTTCTGCTGCCGGGGTGATTACTTCTTTAAAACTGTTCCTGTCAAAATCCAGGACATATACCGGCGACTGTGCCACGACAGTATTCCTGCCTATCGCAACCATTATCAGTAATAACCACACTGCTCTATTTTTCATGCAATATGCTTTTAACGCCCGATGACACCAGGTATCGCTTCTCCTATCGGATGCTGCTGACTGGTAAAATTAAAGCCCAGCAAGTCTGCCAATGTTTTCGCAAACTGATCCTGGTAAATTTGTTGTGATGCTTTTACTTCACCAAGTACAGGGGTATCCGGTCCCATCACCAGCAACCAGGTATCATTCGCATGAGGAATAGAGGAGCCATGACTGGTCCATTGATGGTCGTCTCCACGGCCATGATCCGGCACGATAATGAAAGTCGTATTATTTTTATAGAAACCATCCTGTTGCAACCGCTCCCAGAGATGTCCGATCATCGCATCAATGTTATGAATAGCTTCCAGGTAAGCGTCATACTTTCCTTCGTGTCCATATTCATCCGTATCTGCCAGATCCAGGTATACTACTCTGGGGTGATGCGCTAAAATATATGCCTGTGCCAACGCATAGGTATTGGCATCCAGGCGCTCTCCATCTCCCCATATCTTAGGGGTATAGTGTTGTGTTTCAGTGGCCAGTTTCTCGGCCTCAGACAGGTTATTTCCCTGCAGATTATCAAAGGGAATATTCACCAGCATACCATTCCTGTTTCTATTCACAATCCTGCCTACTGCATCCCACGAAGCGAAAGTGACTACCTTGCCATTGAATCCTTTTTGTTTGTTAATAAACTCCAATACATTTTCATTTGGATTATCAGGATGGTCATTGGTGGTAATCGCCGGATCTGCGTACCCGGTAATGCTTTCAGACCGGCCTGGATAAGAAATCCATGCTTTATTACGCACATTCACATTGTTGCCAAGATCACGGTTACCGTATAACTGACCATGCTGCTCCATGTAGTTCCATACAAAAGGCATCAGCATTCTTCTTCTTTCTTTGATGTCTTCTGCCCAGTAACGTTTGAGATTATCTGCGGCGCTAGCGGAATTATATTTTTTATTGGTGAGCAGTGCCTGCTCAGCGCCTCTGAAAAGTTCCTTCCAGCGGTAGCCATCCACCGAAATATAAATGATGTTTTTAGTACGGGTCTTTTGCTGCGCAACAGCGGTGATCCCCATCAGCAGCGCTAACAGGGATAGTAATGATTTCATCTTCATTGTTCAGTATTTAAATAAATATATCTATCAGGATCGGTCTTTATCTCAACCGCTTTTCTTCAGCGATCTTGCCATGGCGCATCTTTCCAGCCACTCCGGACTAAAAGGATCTACGGCACCAAAACGGTCTATATCAAAGCTGTTGAAATCATATGGATTGGGATGGCCTGCAGCCATTTCTGCAAATGCCCGTCCTACGCCGCCGGAAACGGCGATACCGGCGCCTACGCATCCGGTGGCCAGTAACAGGTTATCTACATTTCCAGGTTTTCCCATGCTCAGGTTATTATCCGGCGTATACCCGGAAAATCCTGCTACATAATGTTGGAGTCCTGTTTCATAAATACCGGGGAAAAACCTGGCCAGTCTTTCTATCACTTCCATCAGGTCGTGCATTCCTTTGTCCGGGCTGAAAGGGAAACCATGAATGTCCGCAGGTATTTCTTCCGGTGAAACACTAAATGATTTCTTCTCCCTGATGCCAAATAACAGGGACTCTCCTTCCGGCCGTGCATATGCCTGTGCATCCGGGAGCAACACAATAGGTGATCCTGGCGGAAAGACCGGTTTCTTTTCTGTAATCCAGTATTGACTTCTTACCGGCGCCATAGGCAAACCTATGCCTGCCTGCGCTGCAAATACCGGCGCCCAGGCCCCTGCGGCCACCACCACCATATCTGCCGTGATGATGCCTTCGTTGGTGCGCACACCTGCGGCTGCCTTTCCTTCCATCAACAACGTATCTACCGTTATGCCCTGCCTGAATATGGCACCCTGTATTTTTGCACAGCGGGCATAAAAAGTACCCAACAGGTAAGGATCGCAATAAGCTTCACCGGGGATATAACCAATCTTTACGGCCTCGGCAGTGTTCAGCCATGGCGCCCGCTTACGCGCGTCTTCCTGCGAAATATACATGGCAGGCTCATTAAATTCAGCTGCAACAGCCATCAAAGCAGCCAGGTCATTTACACTGCTTTCTTCCGCCGCAACATGCAGCACACCCACCGTTTTTACATCCATACTTTCCTGTAGCTGCTTTTCCATCGCAGCTATTGCATCGTAGGTTTCGAGCGACAGCGGTATAAATGCTTTCCGGGGGCGGATCCTTGTCATTAAGGCAGCAGCACGACTGGTAGCAGCATTACACAATTCGTTACGCTCCAGCACTATGATTTTTTTCCCGGGATTATTACGGGTGTAATAATAAGCGATGGCGCAACCAAATATGCCGCCGCCTATTACCACTACATCTGCCTTCTCAGCTTTCATGTTAATACTTTTACGGTTGGAAGATTAGTATATATTACAGGCAAAGCGTCAGCAACAGCAACGTTTTTCATAAAACACTACTACTGCTGACGCACAAATAATTTTTCAAAACGTATATGAATGTCGACAGATAAATTCATTGTTCACTGTACTTCTGCTGAGTAATATTAAAATAAAAAATTCAGATTTTGTTTATTTATACTAAACTTTTTAAAAAATTAAAGAGGACATAACAGCGGCAGGCAAAAAGATACCCGGAATAATTACACTGTCGTACATATCATCTCATATTATATATACCCGTTATTCAAATAAGACAAGTTCATCTTTTCATGATCATTATCCTGAAAATTAAGTTAACCCCCATTAAACTCTTCCATTACTATTGAAGTTCAGAAAAACGGGTATCTTGTACACACGAATAATGCTATGGGGAAAATCGTTCTAACAGACCGTACAAAGGGTTTAATCAGTATTGTTGTAGTGATGCTCATATGGGGCAGTTCTTTTTCCATCACCAAAACGGTGGTCATGGAGGTACGTCCTTTTGTGTTTGCAACGCTACGTCACCTGATGGCCTGTGCGGTGTTATTACCGTTTTATCTTCGTCAGCGGAGAAAAGTAAAACAGCAACTGCCTTATAAAAAGCTGGTCTTAATGGGCCTGGCGGGCATTACCATCTACTACGGGTTCTTTAATTCTGCCATGGTATATATTCCCGCTTCCATGGGGGCGCTGGTAGAAGGGTTAATACCGGTAGCCATTGCCATACCGGCTGCCATTATTTTAAAGGAACATCTCGCACCGAAAAGTATTGCCGGTATTATACTCTGTGTAACCGGGGTAATACTGGTAGGCTTTGTGGGCGCGCCCAAAGGCGCTCCCCATGCGTTACTGGGCAGTGTACTGATGTTGCTGGCAGTTTGTTGCTGGAGCGGATATACGCTTTTATCCAGGAGTATTAAGGAGACAGATACTTTATTAGCTACCTCTGTGAGTACGTTCATCGGCACTGCTTTACTATTGCCGGTGGCCGCGGTGGATGTATATTACCATGGCATGCCGGAGATATCCGGCAGGGCCTGGGCCGGCATGGCGTATCTGGCGATATTTGCCTCTGCACTGGCTTACTTCCTCTATAACCGGGCGCTGGAAAGTTTGCCTGCTGCGCAGGTAGGCAACTTCCTGAATTTAAACCCGGTGATTGGCGCGTTGATTGCCATGATATTTTTGAAGGATACATTTACCGGCTGGCAAATGGCGGGTGGTGTACTGGTACTGGCGGGCATCTGGCTCAGCTCTAAACGGGTCAGCAATAAACAATGACACCACGGTGCTAGCCCATGTCTTTTTTGTTTAAATTTATGCAGCGGCCACCTATATGCTGTAGCATCATGAACGATATGGATAATGATACCAAACGACTTTCCCGTTTAACGGCCATCCTGACCCAGTTGCAAACCAAACGGCTGATTACGGCTACAGAACTGGCTGCAAAGTTTGGTGTCAGTGTACGTACCATTTACAGAGATATCAAAGCGCTGGAGAAATCAGGCGTGCCTGTTTTAACGGAAGAAGGAAAAGGATACACGATCATGGAAGGCTACCACCTGCCACCAGTGATGTTTTCCGAAAGCGAAGCCAACGCACTGATCACCGCCGAACAACTGGTACTGACCAATAAAGACGCCTCCCTGGTAAAAGAATACAGGAATGCTATCAACAAAATAAGATCTGTATTGCGACACAGCACCAAAGACAAAGCAGACCTGCTCTCCAACCGGGTGTTGTTTAGCCAGAATTCTGATGATATCAGAACCAGCAATAACTTATCTGTACTACAGTTAGCCCTCACCAATTTTAATCTCATCACCATAGAATATCTCTCCGGAGACACGCAACAGGTAACGAAAAGAACGGTAGAGCCGTTCGCGTTACTAAGTACCCAGGGCAACTGGTTGCTGGTAGCCTGGTGCCGTTTGCGAAAAGATTACCGGAATTTCCGTTTAGACAGAATGTTGCAGGTACATACCCATGCGGAACATTTTGAGCCGCATAAATTGACCCTGATGGAATATTTTGCCCTTTCTCAAAAAAAAATTTCACACCCCTGACATAGCGCTGTCACAAGGCCGGAATACTTTTGTATCAAGCAATAAATTTTAACCTTAAAAAAACAGCAACATGGCACATCCACACACTTTACGCGGCATTGCAACAATTAGTCTTTTCGCCGCCGATCACGAATCAGCAAAGAAATGGTATAGCGAGCTGTTAGGCATCGCCCCTTATTTTGAATTACCCGGATATGCAGAATTCCGTATTGGTGATTATGAACATGAGCTGGGCCTGATTGATAGCAGCTATGCCCCTAAAGGAGCTACCCTCGGTGGCCCTGGCGGTGCCATTGTATACTGGCATGTGGAAGATGTAGCTGGTACCCTGGCTAAACTATTGTCTATGGGCGCCACCGAACTGGAAGGTGTTACTGAACGCGGCCATGATTTTGTAACCGCCTCTGTAGTGGATCCATTTGGTAATATACTGGGGGTGATGTTTAACCCACATTACCTGGATATCCTGGCCGCACGTACGAAAGCGCAAGCGGAGAAATAACTACTCCGCCGTTTGTTCATAGGGAAGTATTACTTTAAATACCGCGCCTTCATCCAGTACCGCAATGGCATCAATACTGCCATGATGATTCATCACAATTTTCTTACACAGTGCCAGGCCAATACCGGTACCTGAGTAATCATCCTTGCTGTGCAGGCGCTGAAATATTTTAAAGATTTTTTCCGCATGCTCCTGCTTGAATCCGATACCGTTGTCTTTAAAAGTAATCAGGCAGTATCGTTTCCCAGTCACCAGTTCGGGGTATGCGGAAATTTCTGTTTCGTTTGCCGGTGTGGCGTTAACAGTAATATGCGGCGGCACTCCTGCCCTGCTAAACTTCAGCGAGTTACTCACCAGGTTGGAAAACAACTGATTCAGCTGCACGGAAATCCCTTCTATGACCGGTAGCGGGTCATGGGTAATCACGGCAGACTTTTCTTCTATCAGTAATTCAAAATCGCTGCGGATATTATCAAATACTTTTTCCAGGTCTACCGCTTCGAAAAGCTCCCTGGAAGCGGACAGCTTGGAGAAATTCAATACATCGTGAATCAGCCGTGCCATGCGTGCTGCAGACACTTCTATCTTATCGATCAATCTTTTTGAATGTTGATCAGGATCGGAAATCATACCTGCAAAAGTGCGCACTTTACGTAACGGCTCCTGCAAATCATGTGAGGCGATATAAGCAAATTGTTCCAGCTCCTGGTTGGTCTGACGCAACTGATGATTGGCCGTTGCCAATTCATGTGTACGCGCTGCCACCTCTCGTTCCAGCTGCTGCGAAAATTCCATCATGGTTTGTTCTGCATCGCGAAATCCCTGGATGTTTACAGCCGTACCAATAAAGCCCAGGAATACCTGCTTTTCTATTTTGGGTACGCCCTTAAACAAAAACCAATTATACTTCCCGGTAGCCCCTTCGCGGATTCTGCATTCCACACTAAAAGGCTCGGGATGTTTTTTCTGTTGCTCATAAATAGCAGCCACAGTAGGGATATCGTCCGGATGGGTCACTTCGTTCCAGATATTTGACAAGCGCAGTTGCTGAATATCGACACCTACATATTTCAGCAATTCCTTATTGGCATATTGCATATAGGCGTCCGTGTTAGTGATCCACACAAACATAGGCGCTTCTTCTGTCAGCTGACGAAACAGCACTTCACTTTCCCGGATGGTTTCCTGTGCCTGTTTCATAGCATGGATATCTGTGGCGGTACCAAACCACTGCACCACATCTCCGTTAATATTTCTTTCTGCAATTGCCCTGCTGAGGTGCCAGCGATAGTCCCCGTTCTTCATCAGTACCCGATGCTCCATAGAATAAGGCGCAACGCCTTCCACCGCATTACGCCAGGCAACGGCGGTTGCTTCCTGGTCGTCCGGATGCAGCAACATTTCCCATTGATAGCCATTTTCTGAAGCAGAAATTAGTTTGTATTCCTTCAATCTTGAATTGTAATAAATCACCTTACCCTCCGTATCGGCTATCCATACCAGTTGTGGCATGGCATCTGCCAGCAGTTCAAAGCGTTTGTTACTTTCTTCCAGGGCATCTACACGTTGCTTCTGATCCGTGATATCGAGTGCGGCGCCGAGCAGGCGTACCGGTTTCCCATCTTCAAAATATACCCTGCCTTTTACCCGCACCCAGTGAATACGTTTATCCCGATGGATCACTCTCACCTCGTACAAGAGCTCACCGGATTTCATAGCCGCTTCATAGGCGGCTGTCCTGATGGGCAGGTCTTCCCAATACACGGAATAAATGTAATCATCGTGCGTAGGATCTTCCACCACACCAAATATTTCATTCATCCGCGGAGAGCCAATAACGGTATTGGTTTTCAGGTTCACATCATAGCTACCCAACTCAGATACATCCATCGCCAGGCGGGAGCGTTCTTCCGCATCTTCTATTTTAAGACGCGGTTCCGTCAGATTACTCACATCATACGCCACAGCAATAATGCCAATGACACTGCCATCGGCGCCACGCAGCGGTTCCCATACGAAGTTGAGATAGAACCGTTGTAAGTCGCCATGCCGGGGTAAATACACGACCCGTTCGGTGGCGATATAATGTTCTCCACTCTCATATACATTTTGCAGCAACTCTTCCAGGCCCTGCTTACGAATTTCCGGCAACCCTTCAAATATGGGCTTTCCAAGTACTTCTTCCGGGGTTTTACCCCAGAGTTCAATCATGTGCCTGTTCGCAATTTCCACAACGAAGGTGGGGCCTTTAAAGACGCACATGGCCACTGGCGCATTTAATACCAGCGTACGGAAATTGCTTTCACTCTCCTTCAGCGCCTGCTGTGCAATCACTTCTTTGGTAATATCCTGCAGCGTGCCATTAAAACGAAACGCTTCTCCGTTGTCATGAAAAAAAGCTTTCCCCATAGCCCGCACAATTCTGGGCTTTTGCGTTTGTGGATGTATGATATGATAGGTGATATCGTAATCTCCGCCGGAAGCGGGGTCCAAAGCATGTTGTATGGCAGCGGTAACGGTGGGCCGGTCTTCCTCCGCTATCACCGACATGGCCAGCTCCAGCGGAATTTCTGCATGGTCAGGTAGTCCAAACCATTCCTTCAGGCGGCTGTTACCACGAAATTTATTGGTGACAGGGTCCAGGTCCCAGGCGCCCAGTCCTCCCGCATCCATGGCAAACTGTAACTGGTTCTTTGTTTCTTCAAGAGTGATCAGCTGATTTACCTTTTCGGTGGTTTCATTACAGATCACCAGCACGCCGGCGATCTCTCCGTATTCATCACAAACCGGGCTGTAACTATAGGTCCAGTATACATCTTCCAGCTGCCCGTTCCTGTAAATAGGAATGAGCCGGTCTTCATTCCAGGTAGAACCACCACCAGACAACACCTGCTGAATCTGCGGCCCTATTACCTCCCAGATCTCTGCCCATATCTCCTGAGCCGGTTGCCCCAGCGCTCCGGGATGTTTTCCGTTATTTCCCAAACTGGGGCGGTACGCATCATTATAAAAACAGGTAAGTTCAGCTCCCCACCATAAGAACATGGGGAAACGGGAATTTAATATAATACTAAGGGTGGTACGTAAACTCTGCGGCCATGTCTCCGGATGACCCAGACAGGTATTTTCCCAGGGGTAGGTTCGGGTTAAAGCGCCCATTTCTCCTCCACCTGCCAGAAATTGCAATCCCGATTTATTTACAGTATCCATATTCCAGCTAAATGTAAATAAAAACGCTGATTTATAAACCAGCGCTACCGTAAAAGCTTTATCTGCCGCCTCTCAGCGGGGCATTACGCAATGGGTTCCGGATCAATATGTACGCGGATAATATCTGTAATTTCCAGTTTTAATGCCCGTTCCAGATCATACATGATAGTATGGGTATGGGCCAGTGAAGTATGGCCCGGTAAGAAGATGATCAGTGTTACCACCAATCCTTCATTCGTTAGCAACACCTCATCTATTTTCACGTTGGGCCAGGCATCTAAATTCGCCAATGCCTGTCTTACTTTCTCAAAGGCGTCCGCCTGGCGGGTAGCCACTCTTGGCATTTCATTTCTTGGCTCAATATGCACCGTTACTTTTACAGGTAATGGAAACTCCTGTATCAGCGCTGTTTCCAGCAACTCCGATTTGGTATGTGCTTCCTGTAGGGTGAGGTCATCAGCTACTTCCAGGTCCAGCTCTATCCTCATTTCATCACCTACCTGGTAAAGATTCAAATTATGGATACGGAGGTCCAGCCGTGCAGCTACCGACCTTACCGTAATGCTGTATGGCTCATCAGTGGTATGAATAGGTTCCGCATGTACAATCACTACTGCGGTACCGTTGAGCTCTTCTTTGATGGCATGTTCAATAGTTTCTGTGAGTTCATGTGCTTTTTCAAAAGTCAGACTTCTCAGTGTACCCACCACGGCCTCCACGTATGGTTTGTTACCCACAAAGCGGGTCCTGATGGTTACCGCACCGGGCACCACGCCGGGTATCTTTTCTACCAGCTCCTGTAACCGGGGCATCAGGTCTTCCGGCACATCATCCATCAGTGAACGGATAGCTTCCGAACCGATGCTCCATACCGACTTAAATGCGATGCCCACTACACCCAGTGCCGCAAACGCATCGGCACGTTCCACCAGCCACACGGGCAAGGGCAGATACTTAGCCAAAAAGATGATTACTAAACCTACCAGTACCGACGCCGATCCCAGCATATCATTTCCAAAATGCTCGGCATCAGATGCGAGTGCCTGGCTTTGATAGTGCCGGGCAGCTTTTTTCAACGTTCTCACCCGCATAAAATCCACCACAATACTGATGATGATAATAGAGAATGACCAGATACCGACCTCCGGTGCACCGGGCTCCCAAAAAATTTTCACTACCGCATGATAGCCGATAATCAGCGCGGTAGCGCCTAATAATGTCATCCCTGCCAATGCGCCCAATGACTCAGCCCTCTCATGGCCGTAGGGATGGTTGGCATCCGGTGGAAGGGCCGCTACACGCACAGCCACAAATGTGACCAACGTAGATAAAAGATCCAGCAGGGAATGTATACCTTCTGCGATCAGGCCAAGACTGCCCGTTAATATGCCAGCTATGAATTTAACAACCGCGAGGCCTCCGCTGGCAATAATTGAGATAGTAGTAATCTTACTTTTGCTTTGTACGTTACCTGCTTCCGGTACTACTATATTTGCCATAGTGCTGATTAAAAAAACGAATGTATGTATCAATAGCCTGGCATACCAAAAAGATACGCCAGGCGGATTATCTTCTTCTTATCCTTCCTCTCCTCCGTTCTTCATCTTCATCAACAACGTATATGCATTCCTGGTAACCACTTCTTTATTACCAATATTACTTTTTATTTCTGTAAAGCCACCGTTACTGGTACCTGTTTCTACCGGGGTCATTATAAATTTATCATTTCCTGCTGATACAAAAATATAATGTTTATTCTCCCATTTCACTACGGCATCATCCGGCACCGCTGTCACGTTGGCGTTTTGCAACTCAATTTCGGCATTCATGAACATACCTGGCAATAAACGCCTGTCATATTTTTCAAAGTGGCAATGTACTTCACCCGAGCGGTTTTCATCCACATTCCTGGTGATAAGATGAATGGTGGCAGTATACTGTTCTCCGGCTTTGCTGTTGGTATAACACTTTACCCGCTGACCAGGCGCCAGACTACCTAAATCTTTTTCAAATACCGTCAGGCTCAGGTGCAGATCTGCCGGGTTGATCAGCTCAAACAATACGTCTGTTGGATTTACATATTTACCTGTGTTGACATTTACTTTAGTCACGTATCCGCTGATAGGAGCATAGATAGCAATGCTCCGGGTGATGGCATCTTCCGTTAGTTTATCTGTGTTAATATTAATCAATTGCAGCTTTTGTTTCAACGCACTTACCATAATTTTCTGGCTTTCAAATTCACTTCTTACCTGCTGAAAAACCTTATCACTATTTGCTTTCGATTCATTCAGTTCTTTCTGCCGGTTAAAATCTGCTTCCAGGTAACGCAGTTTACTTTTTGCCATCAGGTAATCCTGTTGCAGCTGTATGTATTGCGGATCTTCCAGCACTGCCAGCAGTTGTCCTTTGGCCACCTGCATACCTGGCAACAGCTGCATGCTTTTTAAATAGCCTCCCAACGGCATACTTACGGACACAATATTCTGGGGTGGTACATCTACCACGCCATTTACCCGCATAATGGTATGCATGTCTCTGTTGGTGGCAGGCTTTATTTCTATGCCCGCTGTTTTTATCTGCTCCGGGGTCAGTTGTACCTCATTGCTCACCGGGGGCGTTACTTCTTTGCCTGGTGTGGTTTTCTGCTCCGGCTTATTTTCTTTGCAGGCCAATAAAAAAATGCCCAGGCTATATATGATGAAGGTTATCTTTTTCATGCTATTGAATTTAATATTTTAATGAAGCGCACTTAATTTTTCTATGGTGAAGACGGCATTATTCAATTCTTCTACCACCGTAAAATAGTTGCCCCGTATTTCCAGGGCCTGGTTGATGAGCATCACCCATTCCAGGTAACCTATTTCACCGGCAGCCATCCGTTTATTGGCGCCGGCAATAATCAGGGAGGCATTATTTAATAAAATAGTATGGGTACCGAAAAGTTGCAAGCGGTTGGCATACACATATTCCGCATTCGTCAATTCCGACTGGAGTTGTTGCCGCGTAGCATCCAGCTCCTGTTGCTGTTGCTGTATAAAAATACCGGAAGCACGGATACGCGAACGTTGTGCACTGCCAAACAAAGGAATGCCAATACCTGCACTCACCGATGAAAAACGATCACCACCACCAAAATACTTTTCTTCACTTCCGATGCGCTGATAACCGATGATGCTGGTATTATTATACCCCAGGTTCAGCGTGGGCAGCAGGCGGCTTTTCTCCAGTTTATTTTCCTGCATACTCCGTTCCAGTAATTGCTGCTTCATGGCGATAACCGGCGCACGGTCAACAGCAGCAGCATCCGGCATTTCGTCTATATGGAAACGGTAAACAGGATCTGACTCCGCAGGTATGATGGCTTCGGAAGTATTCAACAACACCTTTAACTGGTTATGCAATATGGCCTCATCTGTTTGTAGTACACTTAATTGATTAGAGATCTGTAACCGCTGATTTTCCGTGGTAGATTTCTCCAGTGCATCTACATCTCCTGCTTTAAATCTTAAATTGGCTTTCTCCAGGAATGCCCGGTATATACTATCGGCTTCCAGGAGTAACTGCTTCTTTTGTTTGAATACCAATAAAGCATAGTATGTCTGCCGCACCAATGCTTTCAGTTCATATTCCTGTTGACGGGTATTGATTTTACTCAACACAATATTCATATTGTTGATACTCCGCTGATGTTTATACACCGTTGGAAATTGTATACCCTGGGAGATAGTAAACCTGTTATCGTTGGCCACACTGTTCAGTTTACCGTATTCTATCCCTACATTGGTTTTATCCATATCCAGGTTGCTTTTTTTCAGCGACTGGTAATATTGCTCCCCCAGTTTGGCAGACTGCATATGGAGATTATTTTTCAATGCCAGGTCCACGGCTTCCTGTACCGTTAACCGTTGTTGTGCATGACTGGTGGCAGGCATCGCAAAGATCAGCAATACTAATCCGGCCACCACTGTTTTACCGGGTTTAAAATATTTAAATCCTTTTTCAAAGAGGATATAAAATACCGGCAATACAAATAATGTAAGCATGGTTGAAATAATTAGACCTCCAATCACTACGGTAGCCAATGGTTTTTGTACTTCTGCACCTGCACCGTTACTCACCGCCATAGGAATAAAGCCCAGCGAGGGTACGAGTGCCGTCATCAGTACTGCACGCAATTTTGATTTGGTACCGTGAATCACCACTCTTTTCACATCGTGCCAGCCTTCTTTTTTCAGGCGGTTAAATTCCGATACGAGCAGGATACCATTCAACACTGCTACGCCAAACAGGGCAATGAATCCAACACCAGCGGAAATACTGAAGGGCATGTCTCTGATCCACAGTGCCAGGATGCCGCCAATAGCGGACAATGGGATGGCGGTATAAATCAGAAGTCCCTGCTTAACAGAATTGAAAGCGAAGTATAACAGCATAAAAATCATCAGCAGCGCAATAGGTACCACCAGCGATAATCGTTCTTTGGCAGCGGTGAGATTTTCAAACGCGCCTCCGTATACGATGTAATAGGCAGGAGGCAATTTCAGCTGTGCGGCTACCTTCTGCTGTAGTTCTGTTACGATCGTCTGCACATCTCTGCCGGTCACGTTGAAGCCTACGATAATCCTTCTGCGGGTATCTTCGCGTTGTATCTGGTTGGGCCCTTCTATTTCTTCTACAGTGGCTACCTGGTCCAGCGGCACCTGTATGCCCTGACGGGTAGATATCAACAGGTGTTGTACATCGGCTAAATCCCGGCGGGATTCATCTGYCAGTCGTACCACCATATCGAAACGTTTTTCACCCTCATACACCAGCCCGGTGGTTTGCCCGGCGAATGCGGTATTTACCACACGGTTAATATCACTCACATTCAGGCCGTATTTGGCCATGGCGTCGCGGTTATAGTTGATCACCACCTGCGGCATACCGGTAACGGTTTCCACATAGAGATTGATGGCACCATCCACTGTTTTAATGATCTCTCCCAGCTTATTGGCATATAGTGCCAGTGAGTCAAGATCTTCTCCGAATATTTTACAAACCACATCCTGGCGGGCGCCGGTCATCAGTTCATTGAAGCGCATTTGTACAGGAAACTGAAAGCCTACACTTACACCCGGCACCACGGCCAGTTCCTTGCTCATCTTTTCCGATAACTCATCAAAGGTGCGTGCAGAGGTCCATTCTTTTTTATCTTTCAAAATCACCATCATATCGCTGGCTTCCAGTGGCATCGGGTCTGTGGGTATTTCCGCACTGCCTATTTTGGTGACCACTTTTTCTACTTCCGGAAATTTCTTCAACAAAATAGCGGCAGTTTGCTGGGTAGCGTGGATAGTGGTATTCAGGTTGCTTCCTGTAAGCAGACGGGTTTCTACTGCAAAATCACCTTCTTCCAGTTCAGGAATAAACTCGCCTCCCATCCGACCCAGTATCACTGTGGCGATGGCAAACAATATCAATGTACCGGCGATAATGGCTTTCGGGAATTTCATCATCCCTGTTAACGCCGGCTGATAGCGCCTTTCCAGCCATGCCATCATACGGTCTGCCAGTGAAGGTTTATGACTGATCTTTTTGCTCAGGAAGAGTGCACTCATCATAGGCACATAGGTAATAGACAGCAGGAAAGCGCCCAGGATGGCAAAGGCCACGGTGAAGGCCATGGGTTTAAACATCTTTCCTTCAATGCCCTGTAATGATAGAATCGGGATGTATACAATCAGTATAATGATCTGGCTGAATACGGCGGATTTAATCATGGTACCGGTAGATGCATTTACTTCCGCATCCATGGTGGCCTGATCTACTGCTCCCAGCTTTCTGAAATGTTTGGAATGGGTAAAGCGATGTAAGATGGCTTCTACCACAATCACGGTGCCATCTACAATCAGCCCGAAGTCGATAGCTCCCAGGCTCATCAGGTTCCCTCCCACGCCGAATTTGTTCATCAGGATAATGGCAAACAACATCGACAGCGGGATAACGGAAGAAACAATTAATCCGGCACGCACATTACCCAGGAAAAACACCAGTACAAATACTACTATCAATGCACCTTCTACCAGGTTTGTTTCCACTGTTTTAATGGCGTTGTTCACCATTTTTGTGCGGTCCAGGAAAGGTTCAATGACCACGCCTTCCGGCAGGGATTTCTGAATAATGGCAACTTTTTCTTTCACTCTTTTTATTACGGCGGAAGAGTTTTCTCCTTTCAGCATCATCACTACTGCGCCGGCCACTTCTCCTTTGTCGTTGAAACACATAGCGCCATAGCGGGTGGCAGCGCCCAGTTGCACAGTGGCTACATCGCGTATGAGCACTGGCATACCATTGTCCAGTGTTTTCACCACTATTTTTTCGATATCATCTATTCCTTTGGTGAGGCCTTCACTGCGGATATATAAAACGGTAGGGCCTTTTTCGATATAGGCGCCACCGGTGTTCTGGTTATTTTTCTCCAGGGCATCAAATACATCCGCAATAGAAATATTGTTGGCTTTGAGTTGCCCGGGCTTCACCGCAATTTCATATTGTTTGAGCTGCCCGCCAAAGCTGCTCACATCGGCTACTCCCGGGGTTCCCAGCAGCTGCCGGCGTACTACCCAGTCCTGCAGGGTACGTAGTTCCATAGGCCCGTATTTGCCTTCATAACCGGGCAGCGGGCGTACCACGTATTGATAAATTTCTCCCAGCCCGGTGGTTACCGGTGCCATTACAGGGGATCCTACGCCGGAAGGAATTTCCTGCTGCACCTGTTGCAGTCGTTCACTGATCTGCTGCCGCGCCCAGTAAACATCCGTTTCGTCCGTAAAAACGATGGTAACCAGCGATAGTCCAAAGCGGGAAAAACTCCGGATCTGTTTCAGACCGGGAATGTTACTACAGGATTGTTCTATGGGAAAGGTAATGAGTCGTTCTACATCCGGCGCTCCCAGTGAGGGAGATACGGTAATTACCTGTACCTGGTTATCTGTAATGTCCGGTACCGCATCAATGGGCAGCCGGGTGACCTCTAAAGTTCCCCAGCCAATCAGTGCCAATACAAATAGCCCTATAACCAGCTTATTCTTTACAGAAAAGCTAATGATCTTATTTAGCATGTCCTTTTTCGTTAATTCAAATAGAAATAAAATGCGCACATCCACCCGTCAATGACAGGTGGCGCTCAAATAATAACCCTAAAAGGCTTATGCTTTGGGAGGACGGAAAGGGGACGTGAGCGCTGGTTCAGGCAGATAATTATCTTTCAGCGCCGGGTAATGAATAGTTATTTCATGATAGGTCTGCTGTTTCACAGCCATCACTTTGGCGAGGGGAATAAAGGAATGATGCAGTGTATGAATATCCACTGTTTTGTAGGGCAATTGCATATCCCGTTCGTCATCATTATCGTTGTCATCCTGTCCCCAGTAGTGCATACATAAAAATCCCATCACACTCAGCTCACTGTTTCGTGCATGGTGCTCCTGGTAGTGCACTACGAGTGCGGGCAATTTGAGCAGCTGGTCGAAAGCAGTATGATGAAGTATAAAAATGAGAAATAATATGTAGACTCCTCTTTTTTTCACAGGGGGCAAAGATAAATATTCTGTCTACAAGGGCCGATTATTTTTGATGAATGAAAGGAAAGTTTCACCCGGATAGTGAAGATCAATGTCAACTACCGGTTTGGACGTATGAGCGGCAAAGAAATAGAAAATAAAAGAATTGAGTCCATGGAGCGGAAACAATAAAACAGGCAGCTTACCGGCAGGACTGTACGAAAAAGGGGCTACAGACGAATGACCTTATCCCCTTTTATAAAGCGGGTATCTTTTATCGCACCCGTGCCATTAAACCGGTATTGAAGTCCTACTATGTCGGTGGCCGCATGCGGGAAAGTAAGTGCGTATGCGGTTTGTCCATTCACTATAAACTGCATATGCTTATCTTTTGCTTCCACCTTCAGTGTCACCCACTGATCGAGGTCGCAGCCGAATTTAGAAAGATCAGCATCTTTGCTCTGCGCAACTGCACCTGCGGCATATAACGCAAGATCACCTACACAGCCTTTGGCACATAAAGGAATAATGATCACATCATTCTTACAAAGGATCAGTATTTCTACCCGCTGACAGGCAGCAGTACCCTGGTGAAAATCACTTTTCAATGTAGTTTCAAAAATGAACTGATCGTTTTTGATATCACCCAGATGCTGTACGTTAAAAAAGCGCAATGGCGGTGGCACCGGTTGTAACGCGATGTGGTATTGAGACAGGAGGTTTTCATCCACAGTAACTTCTCCATTCTTTTCCACCTCTTCCTTCTTAAAATATAACGGTACCGCCTTTTCGTTTTCTATCATGGCCAGCCAGCCATTGGAGTCAATCAACAGGTCGTGCTCTTTTACAATTTGTTTACCTACTATCAGCTTTGCTCTGAAATAACCGGGCGCATAATATATAGCGGAATACGTTTTCTCCTGCCGGGCCACAGCAACCTTTCGGCTAATATCCCACGACTGCGCAATGAATACCGAGTCGGTGGCGGCAGTGGCCTCATAATTAAAGATGACAGAGTTGGGGACGCCGGTCATCCTGATTTTATTACTGCTAAATGAATACGCTGCAGGGTTGACGGGAAATCCGGGTTTACCATTTGAGATCAATAACAGATAGATGACTGCTGCCAGTGGCAGTAGCCCCAATAACCAGTAAGCCCACTTCCTGGAAGGTTTTGTGTGGTGAATCCCCCCTTCGGGAGATAATGTTGGCGTTGATCCCGCGTGCCACTGAGGTATTGGTATCGTTGTTTCTGTTTGCGCAGTCATATCCTGTCGGAATGCCGTTGCGTCCCCATGCTCCAGCGGCACCTGCTTTTTGAAGTCCCGCCAATCACTATACCCGGCAAATTGTGCGAGTGTATTCAACGTGGTGACAGTAGGAATATTGGTGTATTTCAGTTTTCCCCAAAGCCGTTTCAAGGTGGTAATGCTCAACGTTACCCCGGTGGCATCGGCGATAGCTACACTTAATTTTTCGAAATCATAGCTCGTCCATTCGCTGCTTGCGCCCCAGTTTAACCGGGTTTCCACCAGCGTCAGACACTTTCTTATATAATTTATTTCAAAACTGTTATTCATTACCTGTTAGTGTATTGTCAACTTGCACCAACTTGCACAAACTTGACGGCCCCTTGAATAGCCTTTAAAATAGTGATCATTCATCTTTGCCGGATATCCATTCAAAATAAAAAAACGTCATGACAAAAACAGCCATTGGTCTATTATTCCTGCTGCTGCCGGTATCCGCAAATGCACAGCGGAAGAAAACGGAGATCTCCATACCTATGCAGGCAGCACATTGGGATTTCAAGCCGGGCACGGTAGAATTCCTCACCTACAAATCCGTACCGGCCATGAAGATATTAAACAGCGCTGATTCCGCCGTGTTAAAAAACCTGGATTTCAAAGATGGCACCATCGAATATGATATGGAGCCGGTAGATCCGAACTTTACCTCTATTCATTTCCGGCGTGCCGGTCAGAAGGAAAATGAATGTTTCTATTTCCGTACTGCCGGCTCAGGCAAGGAGTACGCCATACAATATGCCCCTTTCATAGATGGCATTAATCTATGGGACATGCTCTATCACTATCAGAACATCGCCTGGTTTGAAAAAGACAAATGGAATCATGTAAAGTTGGTGGTATCCGGCAAACAACTACGTGTATACGTAAACGATACCCTGCATCCTGCATTGGAAGTACCACAACTGGAAGGTAACACCTGGCATGGCGCGCTCTCCTTTGATGGACAGGCGATCATTGCCAACCTGGTAGTGAAACCTGATAAAACGGGTGGCCTCTCTCCCCAGGAAGGAGTCGACATCACCAGCAACGATGCCCGCTACCTTCGTAAATGGCAGGTAAGCCCGGCGATCAGGATGCCGGAAAAAGTTGATTTCAGCCTGGCGTTTTTTCCGGACAAGGAAACGCCCTGGGAAACTATCCACGCAGAAAGAAGGGGGCTGATTAACCTGACCCGTAAATTCGGCGGCGCCGAAAAGCGCGCCCGCCGGCTGGTATGGCTGAAAACAAGCATTCAATCTGCCGTAGAACAAAATCTGAAATTAAACCTGGGCTTCAGTGATGAGGTATGGGTATTTTTAAATGGCAAATATGTGTATGTAGATAAAAACCTATACGGTGCCCCACTGATGAAGCAACCGGATGGTCGTTGTACCGTGGAAAACAGCTCCTTTAACCTCCCGCTCATAAAAGGCAATAATGAAATACTGGTAGCTGTAGCGAATGATTTTTACGGCTGGGGGATCATAGCACGGCTGGATAAATTAACGGAGGTAGTAATAGAGAGAGAGTAACCAGGTATAAACAGCAGATGATGTCCGGAAAGCATCATCTGCTGCTTAGTTGGCATTCAGGGAATAACCGGTATTTCGGGATTATTTTTCAATTGATTATCATAAATTGATCTAAATATCTTGAATGGCCCATGAAAAAAACGATTACAGACGATGAATTAACAGGCAATATCCGGCAGATGAAATACAGCACCACCGATTCCGCCGGCACTGATTATGGGTATGAACTATCTCATTACGATGCACAAGGCAACTTGCGGAAATGGGAAATGTATAATGAACAGCACAAACCCGTGAAAAATATCGTGTATGACTTTGATGACAGAGGCGTGCTGCTCGAAGAAAGATTGACGCAAAGTGATGGCACCCTTGTTTATAAAAACACCTTTTATAATAACGGCCAATACAAAGAAACATGTGAATACCACAACGGCGATAGCTATAAAACCATGTATGATGAAGCCGGCAATGTAAAGACTCAATTTGAAAATGAGGAGGTGTCGGAAATAGAAGAGGATCCTTATAATGAGCAATGGGAAACAAAAAAGGTCACTGATACTGATGGCAGCATCATGGAACTGGTGTATTACCATTCATTCGGCCAGCTGTATGACATCACCAAAAGAAAATACAATGATCAGCAGCAGGTGCTTTCAGAGCTTACCTATGACTCCGAAGATGCGCTGGCGGCAGATAAACCAGACGCTATCAAAATTAACGAATACAATGAGCATCATCACCTGACCATGTATACGCATGATCATGCCGATGGAGCAGGTGGCTTTCACCGTACCACGTTCCGGTATGTGTTCCAATATGACGATCAGCATAACTGGATCGAGAAAGTGGAAATGATGAATAACAAAATAACTGGCTACGAGGACCTTATACAATTTATCCGGAAGCGGGAAATTGAATATCTTTCCTCATCAATACACTAATATGCTCTCTAACCGTCACCTGATTTTCATGGAAGTAGCTCACCAGAAAAGCTTTTCCAAAGCCAGCCAGGCGCTGTTTATTTCGCAGCCTGCTGTGAGTACGCATATCAAGGGACTGGAAGAACAGTATAAGACCAAGTTATTTGAAAGAAAGGGATTGCAGATAGAGCTGACAGAAGCCGGACAATTGCTGTATAACCGGCTGCTAACGGTCAGGCATATACAACAGGAAACGGAGTTTGACATATCTGTGATCCATGACCAGCAGCAGGCCACCGGTATGCTGAACCTGGGCGCCAGCACTACTGCTGCGCTATATATTCTTCCTAAGGTAATGTCGGCCTTTCACCGGGAATACCCGCTGGTAGATATTTCTTTATTAAACAGGAACAGTGAGATTGTGTTGCAGGCATTACTCGATAAAGAAATTAACATTGGTGTAACAGAAGAAAAAGGACAGCTGAGCAACATCACCTATCAGCCTTTCCTGAAAGATCAGATCGTAGCGGTATGCAGTCGTAATAACCCGCTGGCGAAGAAAAAGAACTATGCAGTGAAAGATATCCTGTCTATGCCCGTGGCTATCCGGGAACGGGGCAGTGGCACCCTGGAAGCGATCAAAACCGGGTTGCAGAAAAGTAAAATCCGGCTGAATGACCTGAAAATAAAAGTGCGGCTGGGTGGTACGGAAGCGTTGAAGAACTTTCTGCTGGAGTCCGGTTGCGTAGGTTTTTTGTCTACCCGCTCTATTGTAAAGGAGCTACAACATGGAGAACTGACCATTCTTAACTTCGACGGGCTGCGGATAGAGCGCAGTTTTTACTTCATTCAGCGCAAAGGAGAAACCAGCGACCTGAACAAAAGATTCATCAAAATGGCCAAAACCATTTATAATTATTAATTATAGGTCATAATATTTTCCTATAGCCAGGATTATAGGTATAAGCATACATTTGAACCGTACAAAATATAGTTTTATATGAATATGCTTTTTTATTATGACGAGTTATATAAAGCGGCTGTAGAAAGAATCAATAAGATTGTAGACATCTCTGTACAGCAAAAAAACGGTTTAATATCACGGCTTAAAAGCCAGGCTCCTTTCTTATCAACCACCACTGAAGATATAGATCTCGTTGCCCAAAGAATGATGAATTCATTAGGTTCCGTTTTATGTCCGGATGCCGCAGCTGATTTTGCCGGCGGCAGCAAACTCCTGGAGATGGAGATGTTATATAACGGAGAATAAAAGGAAAGAAGCATATACTTCTTTCCTTTTATGCCAACTTATTTTACGATATATTTTTGTCAACATACCAGCGGTAACCTTACGCCTCCAACGGTGGAAACGGTGCGGCCATAGCACGTTCGAAAGGCAATACCGGCAATCCTGCTGCCACCCGTACCGGGAAGTCAGGGTTGGCGAGTGCCGCCTTGCCCAGTGAAATAAAATCGGTATGCCCTTCCTGTAATGCTCTCCCCGCTACTGCCAGATCTTCTAATCCGCCATTGGCGATGACAGGGCGTTTCACCATTCGTTTAGCCATCCCTGTGAGTGATTCATTGTTGTCATATACCCCCAGTTTCTCCCAGGTACTGCCTTCGCCCGAAATATGTACATAGTCAGGGGCCACTTTAATCACTTCTTCCAGAATAGCGGTAGCAGTAACGGCTCCATCCGGCCAGCGGTAATGATCGTCATTCACCTTACCTTCCGACAAACGCAGACCTACCATGAAATCAGCCGACACTACTTTCCGGATGGCGGCCAGGATTTCTGCGATAATGCGAAAGCGGTTCGGAATAGTGCCGCCATATTCATCTTCCCGGAGATTGGTATAAGCAGTTAAAAACTGATCCGGCAAATAACCGTTGGCCGCATGCACTTCAACACCATGAAACCCGGCAGCCACTGCATTTTTAGCAGCATTGGCATAACCCTCCACCGCAATGCGTATATCCGTTGCCGTCATAGCCGCCGGAATTGGAAACGGTCCTTCTCCCCCGCCATAAGAACGGAGCTTTGTACCAAGTGGCGTCACCACTGAAGGCGCCTGTGTATGGGTTAAATGCTGGGATAATGCACCGGCATGCATCAGCTGGGCGATGAATAAGCTTCCATGCGCTTTTACTTTCGTTGCCAGCTCCCGCCACCCGGTTATTTGTGCAGGCGTTACTATGCCCGGCTGATGTGGATAAGCCTGGCTGGCGACTGTATCTGTATAAAGACCTTCTGTGATAATGATACCAAAACCACCTGCGGCAAATTTTTCATAGTAGGCATGCATAGCTGCGGTGGGAACTCCTTGTAAGGTGGCGCTGGCACGGCTCATTGGCGCTACTACCGCCCTGTTTTTCACAAATTGGCTGGCCAGTTCAAAAGAAGCTAAAATCGGATGTGTTGTCATTGTCTGTTTATTTAAGGCAAAGTTGAGGGCTTGCCGGTCGACAAAAAATGACATATGGTAATAAAAAGCTACTCCCCCTTCGCCAACTTATGCCGCAAACGGCTCAGCGATTCCTTTGTAATGCCCAGATAAGCAGCTACCTGGTGCTGGGGCAGCCTGGTTTCCAGGAACGGATAGCGGCTGACAAACTCCTGGTATCTTTCCAAAGCAGGCTTTTGTAAAAATAAGATCCTGCGCTGCAGGGCTGCAGAAGAGCGCTGGGAAATAATATGATAATACTGCGCTACGGCAGGAATATCCTGAAACAGCTTATACAACTGCTGCTTATTAATCTGCAGGATTTCCCCACTTTCCAGCACATCGATATTAAACAGGGAGGGTTTCTCATGGAGCAAGCTGTCCAGATCCGTCATCCACCAGCCTTCCACACTGAATTGCAATACATTTTCCTTTCCGGCAGCATCTATTTCATATTGACGACAACAACCTTTGAGCACAAAAAATTCGTGTCGGCATATTTCACCTTCCTGCAATAAATATTGGTGACGACGGGTTTTCACGGATTCAAAATATGCAGGAATGCGCAGGATCTCGTCTGCCGTGAGTGATACGTGTTTACCGATGCTGTCAGTGAGTAATTTCATCTTCAGAAAAAATATTAGTCGTTAGCCTACCGTAAAATTTTTAGGATAATCCGCAGGAGGATCCACCTGGAAATACTCCTCTTCCTGACCGGGACCCGCGGCATAAAATTTATTCAACGCAGTAATCAGCGATAACAGATCAGGTGCAATCACATCACGATCATTGTCTGCATGCCAGAACTCAATCAGCTGCCCGGGTTGATCGGTAAACAACCCTGCGGCATCATAACAAATATAATCACCGCCTCCGTTATGAAACAATGGAAACCAGTCCTTATGCCACCAGTTCTCCATTTCAAAATCATAGCCTATCATGGAAGTGTTATCTGCAGCAGTATCCAGCGCTTCTTCCAGTGGTACAAACATGGAGTTGTTTACAAATGCTTCCATGAAATTTGGGTCCTGCCCGTTTCTCCACAGGTATAACTGTTGCACGGGTTCCGGGATCACTACCTTATATTTTTCTTCAAGTGCCCTGATGTCGGCAATGGTCAGCGGATCATTCAGTTTCGCAAACAGTCCCGGACGCTGCGTGCGCAGGTGCTGTGCTAACAAATCCAATTCGTGTTGCATAGATGTATTTTAGTCTGGTAACAGAATTTCAAATATACAGCAAATAGCTGTTAGCTTTTAGCTGTTAGCAGTTAGATTATAGCGAGTAGATTGTGGCGAGTAGATTGTGGCGATTGACCATTAGTAAAAACGAAGCCGTTCCATTAACCATTGGAACGGCTTCTTCGTGAAGATAAATAAATTTAAACGTTTATTTTCCCGGACAAATCTCTTTCTTCAGTTCTTGTCCGTCCGTCATACCGCGGGTATTAAACTCCATCACTTCATGGCGATGATTCGGATAAGTAATACGGATTTCATAGTCGGTATCTTTTTCCAGGGTGAGGTTAATCTCACGTCCGGGTGAACCTATGAAGCACCAGCCGATACCGCGTTGTTTGTTGTAAATATAAATACAGGCCCCATCCAGCGGAGGACAAACCGTACCTATAAATGGAATCACCAGGGCTACAGGTACTTTTGTCAGGGTGTATGTTTCGGGAGAAGTAATACTGTAAATATCATCGCTTCCTTTACCGCCCGGGCGATTTGAAGAAAAGTAAGTATTGCCGTTATTACCAGCTACGAAGTAAAAATCATCGGCGGATGAATTGGTAGGATAGCGGAGATTTTCCGGTGTGCTCCATTGTGTTTTACTGCCGGTAGCATGAAAAATATCAAAGCCGCCCATACCTGTCCAGCCTTTGCTGCAAAAATACAAACTGCCATCGGGGGCAATGGTGGGGAATTCTTCTTCTTCAGGACTGTTAATGGCCGGGCCACAGTTCACAGGCGTGCCCCATTTTCCGTCTCCCTGCTTTTCGCTATACCAGATATCCGTTCCGCCCACGCCGCCTGGCATATCGGCCGCAAAATACAGCGTGCTGCCATCGTTGCTGAGGGCTGCATGTCCAAGAGAATATTGATCTGGTTTGTTGTAGGGAAATGGTACAGGCTTTCCCCATTTTCCATTTTTGTCTTTTTCTGCCGCAAACAATTCCAACCGGCGATATCCATACTTCACGCGTTTTTCCTTTACGCCAGGAATGCGGCGGTCAGGATAGGTCATAGTCACATATGCGGTGTGATAGTCTTTATCGAAAGTGGCGGGTCCTACATGGTAACGGGACCAGTTAAACGAAGGCGAAAAATCTTTGATATACACATTACCGTAGTTCGCGGTATCTCCTACATACAAACCATAATAATCTCTGTTGGTACGGCCATATTTATTCCGGTTAAAGTGGCTTCCATTCTCCAGTTGATTACGGTATAAAGTATCCGATGTAAACACCACACCACCGGGATAATAAGTAGCGCCCCAGTCGGATCTCGAAGTATTCAGTCTTTCTACATTCCTGATAAAAACAGGGGTGGGTGATTGTATCCATCCGGGAGCGGCATCACAGCCGGCGATACGGTTTTTCACTTTTTCCTGCTGCGGACCGGTTTGCGCATACTGTGTATACGCTGCTTTGGCTTCCGGATATTTCCCTAAGCTTTTCAACATATCGCCATAATACATGCGGGCATCTGCGGAGGCATCGGAGCGGGCCAGCAGTTTGGCATACCAGTCGGCCGATGCAGAATACCTGTTCATTTGCCGGTAGGAATCAGCGAGTCTTTCCAGCACCACGGTGGATGTTTTTTCTTTCCGCTTTGCTGCTATCCGCTCGTACAGAGAAGCCGCTTTTGCGTAGTCGTATTTGGCGTAATAGATGGCAGCCTGTTTATCCAACGACAATTGTTCCTGTGCCGACGAGAGTTGTACTGATACCAGGAGTAAAATTATTCCAACATATTTTTTCATAGTATGTATTTAAAAGGATACCCTTGCAATAATTAAAAATACCGTGGACTTGTTACCCTGGCTTTTTTACCCGGGAACAAAAATCCGATGGATATTTCATGTGACCCACTCTGAAAAGAGGCCATTTTGCTGATGGTGAGATCATAAGCATATCCTATTCTGAATTGATTATTTATATTGAACTGAACCAATATACTGGCGGCATCCAATTGTTCCAGGTCACTTTCCAGTGCCGGCTTACTCCATAATTTCACACCTGTTCTGTAGGAACCACCCACCCATAGCCGGTCGGCCAACAGGAATAAAGCGTTCAGGTCCACATTGGTAGGCCCTTTAAAATCTTCTTTGATGAGAATAGAAGGCTTGAACTTTACGGCATCTGATAAATCAAACATCATCCCTGCATTCACATACAAATGCTGTGTTTTACGGATCGTTTTATACTGATAGCCCTTCCAGTAATACCTGGATGCATCAGTATACAACGAGAAAAGATCCATCACCGAAGCACCCACATAAAACTTAGAGGTAAAATAGTAGATTCCGAAACGCGCATCCGGAATCCAGGTAGACGCCCTGCCCAATGGGATGGTGGGATCATTATCATCGTTGTATAGCAGGGCGGTGCCATCAATCGAATATTGGGTAACGCCGGCGCCTACTCCCAAACACAATCTTTTATCCCCATCTTCATTCAATGGAATACGGTAGGAGTACATACCATAAATTGAGGTCGCATCCTGTGGCCCCAGTTTATCATACATCACCTGCATCCCTAATCCCACCCGGTTATCCCGCGAGGCATTAAGGGCGCCATCTACAGATACACCGCCGGTTTGCGGCCCTCCCGGAAAGTTCACCCATTGCTTACGATATATGGCGTTTGCAAACAGATCTTCCTTATAACCTGCGTAAGCAGGGTTTACACTCAACATATTAAAAACATATTGACTGAACTGTAAGTTTTGCTGTGCCTTTGTCAGCGCCGGTTTTAGTAGCAGGCCGGATAACGTTAACAGGAGCAATAACTTTGATGTCGCGCTTATGTTCATACTAAATTCCTTTAAGATGTCAGTAAGTGATGATTATCGCAGCAATTCAATCCAGCCCTTGTAATCTCTGTCACCCTGCGCTGTACGCAATTTCAATATATAGTAGTAGGTACCTTCATTCAGTCCGTTACCGTTCCACTTGTTATCATAGTTCTTATTCTGGTATACCTGGTTACCCCAACGATTGTAAATAAGAAGTGTTGATCCCGGGTAACGATCTAATCCTGGTATTACAAATTTGTCGTTCTTACCATCTTCATTCGGTGTCACTATATTCGGGATGAAGATGTCATCGCCATTCACTGGTTGTGTAATGGTAGCCGTATTATCCGAAAGGTCTACATCCGTTTCGTTACCTGCAATCGTGGCGGTGTTAGTCATGTTGCCGCCGCTAATCAGTTTAGCCGTAAACGTGAGTGTTTCCTGACTACCGGAGGCCATGTCCGGCAACTGCCAGGTGATGGTCTTCGTAATCGGATCAAAGGTAGCCAGGCCCTTGCTGGTAGTAATCGTCAATGGCCGACCAATCATACTTTGCAGCAGGTCTTTCACCACCACTCCGGTAGCCGGATCGGGTCCGTTGTTGATAGCCGTAACCACAAACTGCAGCACCTGATTCACACTCAATGGTTCAGGCGTATTTTGTTTTTTCAGCACTTTCAGGTTAGCATACCTGTCAGTATTTATAATTACGGTAGATGTATCTGGTGTACTTACATCCGGCGGACCGGTAATGATAACAGTGTTTTGTACTTTACCGGCTGCCTTGATGGTCACCTGGTAGCTCCAGCTAACGGTTTCGCCGCCGTTGAGTGCACCGATATTCCATTCGAGTATGCGTTGCGTGTTGTTAAAGGTGATGTTACCTTTCGGTGGCGCATTGTATACCGGATCACTCACCAGGTTCGCCGCAGGCAGCTGATCGGTGGTGATCACCGGATTCACGGTGGCGGTGCCGGAGTTGGTGGCAGTAATCGTATACGTAATTTGCGTTCCTACGCTATACGGGCCGGTAGCAGGTGATACCGTTTTCACTACTTTCAGCGCCGATTTCGCCTGTACCGTAGTGACTACGGTACTGCTGGTATTATTGCTGCTGTCTGCATCCGGTAATCCGGCTGGTGTATTCACTACCGCCACATTGCTTAAGGTACCTGGTGCGGCAGCGGTGCCGGTGATCTGTAATATTACCTGTGCACCTGTTGGGAAAGTTCCTAATACGGCACTGGCGGTATTACCGGTAATACTGGTTTGAATATTGGCAGCGCCACCGGTAGCTTGTTGCACGCTGATCGCTGTTTGTGTTAATCCGGCCGGCAGTACATCGTTTACGGTAGCGCCGTTTGCGTCTAAAGGACCAGCGTTATCCACGGTGAGCACATACGTTACTTTTCCACCTTCAAATATGGTAGCAGGACCAGTCTTACTAATCTTCAGGTCTGTGTTTTCAACTACCGGAATAATAACAATAGAAGTATCCGGATTAGTTACATCCGGCGGACCGGTAATAACAACACTGTTTTGAATATTACCGGCGGCTTTAATGGTCACCTGGTAACTCCAGCTAATAGTTTCGCCGCCATTGAGCGCTCCGATATTCCATTCGAGGATACGTTGCGTTGCATCAAAGTTGATACTGCCTTTCGGTGGTGCGGCGTATACCGGATCACTCACC
Organism: Chitinophaga sp. RAB17; assembly: GCF_052114225.1. Taxonomy (NCBI): domain Bacteria; kingdom Pseudomonadati; phylum Bacteroidota; class Chitinophagia; order Chitinophagales; family Chitinophagaceae; genus Chitinophaga; species Chitinophaga sp. RAB17. The sequence goes on from NZ_JBFREI010000001.1 coordinate 272,365, forward strand.
AGGCTCGCTGCTGGCAGTTTATCAGTGGTGATCACCGGCGTTACAGTAGCCGTGCCTGTGTTGGTAGCAGTAATCGTATAAGTAATCTGTTGTCCTATCTTATACGGACCGGTGGCAGGTGATACTGTCTTCACTACTTTCAGATCGGATTTAGCCAGCACATTGGTGACTACGGTACTGCTGGTATTATTGCTGCTATCAGCATCCGGTAATCCTGCAGGTGTATTCACTACAGCCACATTACTTAAAGTACCTGGTGCCGCGGCGGTGCCGGTGATTTGCAATATTACCTGTGCACCTGTTGGGAAAGTACCTAACAGGGCATTCGCAGTATTGCCGGTAATACTGGTTTGTATGCTGGCAGCACCACCGGTAGCCTGTTGTATGCTGATCACGGTTTGTGTTAATCCGACAGGTAATACATCCTTCACCGTAGCACCATCTGCGTCTAGAGGACCAGCGTTATCCACCGTCAGTACATAGGTTACTTTACCACCTTCATATATCGTGGCGGGACCTGTTTTGGTAATCTTCAGATCGGTATTTTTTACTGCCGGAATAATAATGATAGATGTATCCGGATTACTTACATCCGGTGGTCCGGTAATGATAGCAGTGTTTTGAATATTACCAGCGCCTTTAATAGTTACCTGGTAACTCCAGCTAACGGTTTCGCCACCGTTAAGTAAACCAATATTCCATTGCAGGATGCGTTGCGTTGCATCATAGTTGATGCTACCTTTTGGTGGCGCGGTGTATACCGGATCACTCACCAGGCTCGCTGCTGGCAGCTGATCGGTGGTGACCACCGGATTCACGGCAGCAGTACCTGCATTGGTAGCCGTAATGGTATACGTGATTTGTTGTCCTACTTTATATGGACCAGTAACTGGTGAAATACTCTTCACTACTTTCAGATCAGATTTAGCCAGCACCTCAGTGATTACGGTGCTGCTGGTATTATTGCTGCTATCTGTATCCGGTATGCCGGCAGGCGTATTTACCACGGCCACATTACTTAATGTACCTGGTGCTGCGGCAATGCCGGTGATCTGCAATATTACCTGTGCGCCGGTAGGGAAAGTACCCAATATCGCATTGGCTGTATTACCGGTAATACTGGTTTGTATGTTAGCTGCGCCACCAGTACTTTGTTGTACGCTGATGGCTGTCTGTGTTAGTCCTGTCGGCAATACATCGTTAACGGTAGCACCATTCGCATCAGAAGGACCATCGTTATTAACGGTCAACAAATACGTTACCGCACTGCCTTCATATACCTGCGAAGGACCGGTTTTATCTATTCTCAGGTCTGCTGCGCCGGCTATTGTACTCACAACCGGTGGTGACGGAATATCTTTTCCACCTTCGTCATTCAGGATCGCATGCGCTACGTTGGTCACGTTGCCTGCCGGTGCACTTTGCGCCACAGTGCCTTTTACGACTATGGTAATACCACTGGTATCAATAGCGGGTATGTCGGCCGTGATTTTTACATTGTTACCGCTGCCGGTGGCGCCAGCCGTAATCACGGTGGTGCGTACCGGTGTAGCTGTCCAGGTAACATTGGTCAGCACTGATGGAATAAGGTCGATGATATCTACGTTAGTGGCCTTGCTTGGACCAGGGTTAGTAACGTTGATCACATAAGTAGCATCTTCTCCTCTGATCATCACAGCAGGACCAGTTTTATTGATGGTAAGGCGGGAGATCACATTGATCACCGTGCTTACGGTAGACTGATCGGATGCTGCTCCTGCTTCTGAAGGAGTCACAGTGGCTACATTCACCAGGGTACCAGTGGCTGCCGGCAGTACCCTGCCGGTAACGGTAATCACAATGGTATTGGCATTACCTGCTGCGATGTTTCCGTTCAGCAAAATATTATTGCCGGTGCCGGAAGTCGCGCTATTGATCACTGCCATACCATTGGTCACTGCCTGCCATTGTACGCCGGTGATGTTGGCTGGTACGGTATCCGTAACGGACAGGTTCACCGCGTTGCTCTTGCCGTTGTTTCCTACTGTAATGGTGTAGCTGATATCCTGCCCGGCTACCACAGTAGCTGGACCGGTTTTTTCGATGACCAGTACCGGATTTGCCGTCACTACCGTTTGTACCAGGTCGGAAGAATCGGGCAATGCGCCGGGTTCTTTCGGTGTGATGATCGCGATATTTTTCAGCGTATCTCTGAAAGCAGGATCCACTGTACCTGTAACGTTTACGGTGATGCTGTTACCTGTTCCCGGCGGAATAGTAGCCAGCAGATCGATGAGATTACCAGTGCCATTGGCGGCGCCATTAATAACGGCTTTACCTGCCGCAGTAGCGGTCCACACCACCTGTGTAACAGCAGTTGGAACCGCATCATGTATACCTGCGTTGACAGCGATACTAGGTCCGTCATTGGTAGCAACGATAGTGTAGCTGATATTTTCGCCGGACTGTAAAGCAGTCGGACCGCTCTTCGTGATCTTCACGGTTGGCCGCAGGGAAACGATGGTTTGCACTTCGCTGGTATCAGGTGTATTACCTGCTTCAGCTGGTATAACAATGCCCCTGTTGATGATAGTGCCAGCAAAAGATGAATCTACTTTTCCCTGTACTGCTATCAGTAAAGAAGAGGCTGCGTTCATATTGGCAGTTACCAGTACATTATTGCCGGTACCGGTATTACCTGATATAACAGTGGCTGTGCCGGTGATGCTTTGAACATTCCATTGTACCTGGCTGATAAATGCAGGTACCGCATCGGTGATCTGTGCATTGGTAGCATTACTGATACCATTGTTGCTTACCTGTAGCAGGTAGTGAATGGTTTCGCCTGCATGCAGGGTCGTTGGTCCGCTCTTGGTGATTGCCAGCATCGGATGTTTTTCCACTGGTGTAATCACTGGTGGTGTCACTATCGGCGGATCAATCGGATCCGGCGGTGTAACGGTTGCCGTATTTGTGAGCGTGCCGCTGGCATCCGGTGACAGTGTACCCGTTACCGTGATGGTCACCACCGCATTACCGGTAGGTGGTATATCAGCGTTGACGGCTACAAACCGGCCACTTCCTGTGGCGCCACTATTCACAGCAGCACCATTGGTGGTTTGGGTAGTCCATGTTGGTTGCAGAATGCGGGCATCTATGGTATCTGTTACTGCCATATTGCGGGCATATCCCGGGCCTGTATTTGCCAGCGTGATTACATAGGTTACTTTGTCGCCGGCGGTAATCGTAGCCGGACCATCCTTATGGATGCTGATACCGGTTTGCCGGGTCACCAGTGTTCTGACAGAATCGCTCACAGCAGGGATGCCGGTGCCGGTTACATCTACTGTATTGAGGATGCTGCCTGCAAAATCATTATCGAGTGTACCCGTTACCGTGATGGTGACATTATTACCAGTGCCTCCGGGGATGTTAGCGGTGGTGCTGATGCTATTGCCGGTACCGGAGAATGGTCCGGTAATGGCGGCGCCTCCGTTCACAGCGGCCTGCCAGCTGGTGCCGGTTATCTGCACCGGTACGAGGTCGGTGATATTAAGACCAATAGCATCGGAAGGTCCGCTGTTGGTGACGATAATATTATACGTAATAGCGTTTCCGCCTACGGCCTGTTTTGGTCCGTTCTTATGTACCTGTACACCAGTAGCTACACCTACAGTGGTAGTAACGCTGCTCGTGTTATTGGACGGATCATAATCCGTTACCCCGGTAACGGCTACGTTGGCCGTATTGGTAATACTACCGGCAGTAGTGGTGCCACTTACGATACCATTAATGGTGATCGTAATAAAATTAGCGGCGCCCGGACCCAGTTTGGCAGGCAGATTAATATTGCCGCTGCTGTCTATCCTCGCGCTATCCAATATGGAAGCATCGCCAGTGGCAATGGCAGTCCAGGTAACGCTGGTAATAGCTGTTGGCAGCACATCTGTGATCAGCATGTTATCCGCCCGTTGCGGACCTGCATTGTAGATATGAAGGGTATAAGTAATCGGTTCACCTGCTAATACCTGCTGGGGCCCTGTCTTCACAATGCTCACATCTGTGGAGCGGTCCACCGAGGTAGTCACAGAACTTTCTTTATGACTGCCGGCGGTCACGGAGGCGGTGTTGGTAATGGTGGTGCCGGAAGTGTTATTTACTACACCGCGGATCACGATCACAATACTGTTATTGCCCACGGGAATATCGGCGGTGGTATGCACGTTATTGGTGTTGCCGGATACTGCGCCGGTAACGGTAGCTCCACCGGTGGCAGTGGCGGTCCAGGAAGCAACGGTTACTGCAGCAGGCACGATATCATCGATCTGTGCATTGGTAATATTACCGGCGCCACCGTTGGTCACTTCCACACGGTATACGATGGAATCGCCTACATGCGTGATAGCTGGTCCGCTCTTGGCAATTCTTACTACCGGGTCATTGTCTACAATAGTGGATACGCTGCTGGTATTATCCGCCAGGTTAGGATCTACTATTGTGCTGCCGGTAGGGAAAGCTACGGTGGCGGTATTGGTAATGGTGGTACCGTTAGTGACTGCCGGACTCAGTATACCCGTTACCGTTACCAACAGTGTGCTGGTATCAGCAGGAATATCTGCCGTGAGACTTACATTACCGGTACCGGATGCCGGTGTAATATTTTGCACGTTGCCGGTGCTGCTGGTTGTCCAGGTTGGTGTAAGCAATTGCGCAGGTAACAGGTCAGTCACCTGCAAGCCAATAGCGTTGGATGGTCCCTGATTCCGGATACGGAGTACATACTGCATTTGCTGACCGGCAGCCTGGTTAGCGGGACCACTCTTGACAATATTCAGGTTAGCCTTACGGGAAACCGTGGTCAGTACGGTAGCAGTATCTCCTGCCGGCGTTGTGGATGGATCATTCAGTGCGATAGCTGTATTGGTAATGGTAGCACCGGTAAACGCAGGATCTACCTGGCCATTTACTGTAATGCGGATCGCTCCCACCGGCGTAGCGGGCAGATTAGCCACTAACTGGATATTGCCGGTACCGGTATTGCCACTGGTAATCACCGCACCATTCACTGGGATAGCAGTCCATGTAGCATTAATAATACCTGGCGGTATTACATCTTTAATGGTCACATTTGCGGCGCTGGAAGGGCCGTTGTTTGTCACTTCCACATTATACTGAATCGGGCTGCCTGCATAGGCAGAAGTGGGTCCGGATTTACGCACCTCCAATGATGCCTTTCTGCCCACAGTAGTTGTTACCTGTGAAGTTACCGGAGGCACACCTGGTTCTGTTGCCGCTGCCGTGGCCACATTCACAATCTGTCCAGTGAAGTCATCTTTGATAGTGCCGAAAATAATAACATTAATATAGTTCGTTTCTCCCACCGGAATATTAGCAGTAAGGCTCAACAGGTTACCTGCCCCTCTTGCGCCAGCAGTAATCACCGCCCCGCCAGCAGCAGTAGCCATCCATGTCGGGTTAAGTACGGTGGCAGGAATGGTATCTGTGATAACAGCGCCCAAAGCATCGCTGGGGCCTATGTTGATGACCTTCACCCCGTAAATAATCGCCGCTCCGGCATCCGCAGTAGAAGGTCCTATTTTGCTGATAAGTAATCCGGATTTTTGTTTAATAACGGTTACGACTGTATCAGAATTTACCGGTGCAATGCCAGGTTCTGATGGAGCAGCCACCGCAAAGTTTTGTATACTTCCTGCCGGGGTGGAAGAAGGAATAGTAGCGGTAACGGTAATATTGATGACGCCTGTTTTAGCAGGAATATTTGCGCCGATAGATAATATATTGCCGGTACCGGTAGCACCATTGCTGATGATAGCACCACCCGCAGCAGTAGCCGTCCACGTAGTATTGCGCAGTAATGGCGGCAACTGATCTGTGATAAGGGTGTTCAATGCGTTGGATGGCCCAAGGTTGGTTACCTGCATGGTATAAGTAATGTTATTCCCTGCATTGGCGGTTGCTGGTCCGGCCTTGGTAATCTTTACATTTGGTTGCTTTCTTACAGTTGTCACCACCTCGTTGGAAGCACCCGGCGTAGCGCCTGCCTCTGAAGGCTGGAATACGGCTCCATTCCGGAAGGTGCCACTGAAAGATGGATCCACAATACCTTTCACGGTAATGATGATGCCATTATTTCCACCACCATCAATATTCACATCCATGTCCAGGTCGTTGCCGGTGCCGGTGCCGGCTCTGATAATAGTGGCATTACCAACGGTTACAGTGCTCCAGGTGACCTGTTGTATTTCTGCCGGAATCTGATCATCGATGATCAGATTTTTCGCATCTGATACACCTACATTATTCACCACAATATTATACACGATTTCATCGCCTGCATTCAAGGTAGCAGGTCCGGATTTGCTGATCGTCAGCGATGGCAATCTTCTTACCCTTACCGTTTTGGTAGCACTCACCGGCGGTACATTTTCCGAAGGCGTAGCTGTGGCGGTGTTGGTAATGACTCCTTCCAATGACGGATCAGTTTTGCCTTTCACGATGATGGTCAGCATATTACCGCTACCGGCAGGAATGGATCCGATGAGGCTGATATTATTACCTGTTCCGGAGCTGGCGCCGCTGATAGATGCCGTACCGGCTGCAGTAGCACTCCACTGCACGCCGGTTAATGCGGCAGGTACCACATCGGTGATGACGAGGTTTTGCGCATTAGCTGTACTCAGATTGGTTACCTGGATAGTGTAGGTGAGACTATCTCCCGCCAACACCAGATCCACGGCTGTTTTGGTAATGGCCAGTTTAGGCAGCCGGTTCACGGTGGTAATTTTCACGGCAGAATCTGCCGTACCGGTTCCGGGCGCCGGTGTTACCACCGCCTTATTATTTATCTGTCCGGAGAAGGCAGGATCGATAATACCTTTCACGGTGATAGTAATATTGTTGTTGCCACCGGCACCGATGTCGCCGGTAAATGAAATATTATTTCCTGTACCTCCCTGGGTACCACTCACACTTGCATTGCCATTAGCCACCACTGTCCAGATAACTCCCTGCACGGAAGCAGGCACGACATCGGTGATCACTACATTATAGGCGTTGCTGGGTCCATTATTAACTGCTTTGATAATATAGGTAATGCTGGTACCTGCACTGGCGGTATCAGGACCGCTTTTGGTGATAGACAATGCGGATTGCTGCGCTACTGTAGTGATTACTTCATTGGAAGTAACCGGTGGAATATTCGGCTCAATAGGTATTACCTGCGCGATGTTCCTGATCGGATTACTTGTAGCTGGTAAGATGGTGCCTGTAATAATGATCCTGATCGTGGATCCGGCATTCATGTCTGCTGTTACTTCTACCTTATTGACATTACCGGTGGCACCCGATTTAATCACAGCTGTTCCGCTTAATACGGTGGCATTCCAGCTCACATTATATAATGCGGAAGGTACCGCATCCCTTATTTCTGTGTTGATAGAATTGGAAGGGCCTTCGTTTTTCACATCAACGGTATAGCTGATCTGTTCACCCGCAATGCCGGTAGCCGGGCCATTCTTCGTAATGTCAAACTTTATCTGTTTCTGCACAGTAGCCACATCCACATCTGTTACCGGCGGTATGCCTGGTTCTGCTGGTGTAGCGGTTACCCGGTTGAGGATAGTACCGGCAAAGTCAGGGTTGATGGTACCTGTAACGTGAACGACGATACGATTTGTAGCACCTACCGGCACATTACCCGTTAACCGGATAATGTTGCCGGAACCGGAAGCGCCTGCAGTTATGACAGCGGAACCATTGGCGGTGCTGGTCCAGGTAACATTCTGCACAGCGGCAGGCACGGTATCTGTCAAAACAGTACCAACAGCATTACTGGGTCCATTATTAAATAAGGTAAGTACATAATCAATCTTCTCTCCTGCAATGGCAATAACGGGGCTGGTTCTGGCCTTATCTACCAGCAGTCCGGGTGAACTGGTAATCAGCGTACTGGTTTCGTTGGAGGCTATCGGATCTACAGTACCTTCTGATGCGTTTACCACCGCCACATTTGGAATGGTGCCGGTGGCAGCTGCATCCACGGTGCCGGTTACATCGATATATACTTTACCGGTATCGGTATCTCCACCTGGCATATTGGCCACCACGCGAACAGGGCTGCCTGTACCAGTGGCGCCGGCAGTGATCACTACCCCACCGGTAGATCTGGCCGTCCAGCTCACATTGGTGAGCTTAGGAGAAATGACGTCTGTAATGGTGGCGCCTACAGCATCACCCAGACCTGTATTTTCTACCGCGATATTAAAATGGATCACCTCACCGGCAATAGCCATAGCAGGCGCTCTTTTTACGGCGGAGAAATAAGGACGACGTATAACCGGTATCGTTACGGTGCTGTTGATACCACCCGGATTCGCGATATCAGGAGAGGTGGCATTTGCAGTATTGGTAAGATCTCCTTCAAAAGAAGATTTAATATTTCCTTCAATGGTAATGACCACCGAATTATTGGCCGGAATGCTGGCGGTAAGATTAATCTGCGTATTGGTAGAAGTATTCGTTAATATTTGTGCAGTTCCCGTAGTGGTATACGCAATATTGGTTGCCACAAAATCAGCCGGGATAATATCTTTTACCGTTACACTGGTGGCATCACTCGGTCCGGCATTCAACACTTCTATATGGTATATCAGATCCTGACCTGCCAGATAAGGACCTGAGTTCGACACAATTTTATTGATCTGAATGTCTGCCTGATGGGTATAGGTAACGACTACCTGGTCAATGCTCGGTGGACAGTTACCATTGGTGATCGTCCAGGCCAATGTAGCGGTAGTATTTTCGGCAATTGTCACGATCGTGTGCGGATCTGTGGGGTTGGCAATAGTAGCGGTGCCGCTGACTACTGACCATTTACCGGTACCCACCGCCGGGGTATTTGCGGTCATGGTAAATACCCCTGAGTTGTACTGTATTTTGTCGGCGCCTGCATTGGCCGCAGTAGGCGATGCGTGAATGATCACCTCTACAGTACTGCTGGTAGGCAAACAGGTACCGTTGCCGATTCTCCACCTGAACACATAGGTGCCGGGCACCAGGCTGCTCACTGTAGTAACGGGGTTATGGATATCCGCGAAAACAGCTGCTCCGGGTCCGTTTACCTGCGACCAGGTACCAACACCACTGCTGGCCACATTACCTGCCAGGGTAGTGGTAGTAACGGCACACAATTCCTGGTTGGGACCTGCCACTGCTACAGTAGAAGCAGCATCTATTGTTAATGTAAAAGGATAGGTAACGGAGGTACAGTTCACCGCACTATTGGTGAAAGTAATCGCAAAGTGGTAAGTACCCGCAGCAACATTTCCCGGGATGGGGATGCTCAGTGGTGTTCCTGACAGCGTTCCATTGGTGATTGCTGCAAAACCAGGCATATCGCTGCTGCCCACACTGTATTTATCCGGACTGCCGGAAGTAATGGTATATGGCAGGGAAAACACCATGGTGCCCACGCACACATTAGCTACTGTTCCCAGCGTAGCGGTAATGGCCGGGTTTACTGTTACCAGGAATGTTCTGGACACACCATCCCCCTGACATCCATTTACGGTGGCGGTTACACGATAATAACGGGATGCCGTGAGGGCACCTGTATTTAATGCTGCTGTCGTTTGACCGGCTACAACTGTCCAGCCGGTACTGCCGTCTGCACTGGTTTCCCATGTATAGGTAAACCCGGTGGTGGGTGTACCTGTTCCTGCTTTGGGGGTAACCACCGCTGTCAGTTGCGTAGCGGTATTATTACAAATAGGTTGCTGGCCGGTAATGGCCACGGTATAGTCTATTACTTTTAATTCTATAGGGTTGGATACCACCCGGCAGTTGAGATTATTAATTTCTGCACTGCCACCAGCTGCCACTACCCGGTATTCAAATCCGGCCTGCACGTTGGTCACGGGGAAGGTATGCTGATTGCTGTTGCCATTATTTAAAACACCACCTTCATTGGCCCAGTCAGTTGTACCCAGTGGTCTTTTCTGTAACTGGAAAAAATAATTGGAATAACTGCCAGCAGGCAAACTTACATCCAGGCTGGAATTACCTCCGGCACAAACCACACCAGTGGCTTGCGTAAAGGTGATAGGAGGACCGCAGGCAGCAAAGGCGATATCATCCAGGGCCAGGTCATTACCATTACTATTAGGGGTATTACTGAAGATCCTTAATATCACTGCGCTGGTAGTTGCCGGCATCTGAAACACTCCTGCCTGTCTTATCCAGGTACCCGGACTCTGGTAAGGAACCGTTCCGGTAGACACAGAAGCAATGGCCGCTCCGTTTGGATTATTGGCATCCAGGATATCAAACCGCAGACTGGGCTGGGATACGCCATTCTGAGGATTGATGTTCATGATCCAGGCAGAAAACTCGAAAGTAGTACCCGCACATAAACCAGTGATCGTTCTCTCGTAAAACTGACCTGGCCTGGCTTCCGCATCTACTACCATACAATAACCCGTACCATCTGTGGACGTATGATCAGGGCGGTCTACGAAATAAATATTGTTGTATCCCCTGGTGGTATTACTGATGGTATATTGTCCGGGATAAGGGCCCGTGGGGCGGTTTCCGGTACCGGGACTGTAATAAGTGTAAGTCGTAAGACCTGAAGGCAACGGACCTCCCAGCGTGGGTTTGGCCGCTGACGGTGCCTGACCAAAGGTTTCCCTGAACACCGGATCACCCAATGAACCGGTACATTGTTGCGCATTTGTGGGAATAGCAAACAATGAAAAAACCAAAATACTGCACACTAACATTATTCTACATCTGTTCTTTTGCATAAAGCGAGCTATCTGCAACCGATGTTTTGGAGTACATAGAGACATGGTAGACTTATTGATCATAAGGATCCGTATTTGGAGGATATAGTCAGGCAAAACCAACACTCATGAGTTAAACACTATCCGGGGATATCAACCAGCATTCTTTGACAATCAGACAAAAGGGGGTTCCATACGTGTCAGACTACACGTTGTTACCGTAGATTTTGTGCTACGAAAAATTATTATATATCAATCGGAATCAGTGCGTACTGTCACCATCTACATACATCTATCTTCCGCAACAGTATCATTCAGGGATAATCAACAATAAAAAGAGCAGAAAGTTTAGTAATTCTTTCAATTAACAGTAACGTATCAACTGAGGGGGCTTTCAAAATAAACCAGTGGCTACATGAGGAATCCTATCTACCTGAAACAGGTATAAAAAAATTACGAATTAGGAATTACGAATTACGGATTTGTGGGAGATAAACAGCGGACAACCCGTGTTAGAACATCTACCTGTAAATCCGTAATTCGTAATTCCTAATTCGTAATTCTTTCTTTATGCTTTATCGTGTAATAATTCCCAGTTCTGCCACCATTACTCCATCACCATTATTAATATGCAATGCAGAAAACTTAAAATATCTTGCTTTCAGCGGATGATCGAGGATCACCAGTTGTTGTACCGGATTAGCCTCTATATTATGAAAATCGCCTGCCCTTGCCTTTTCCCAGTCACGGCCATTCTGGCTCACATAAAAAGCATATTTGCCAATGAGACCCTCATCCTTTCTATCCTGCCGGGGTAAATAGGTAAAGGCTTTAATAAGATGTACTTCGCCCATGTCTATGGCTACATCTACCGGAATTTTTCCGGAGAGTTCCGGTGTTAATGTATTCCAGTTCGTGGTTTCATCTTCATCCACTACATTGTCGGCCTGGCTGCCTGCCGGCGCCTCTATCACCTTCCACCCTTTTTTGCCAATACCGTAGATCGCAGTTTTAATGTCTCCCATTAAAACTTTACTGCCACTTCTGGCTTTGATCGTACCGCCATCAGCAAAAAGAAAAGGTTGTTTGTATACCGGAGACTGCAATGTTGGATTGCTGCCATCCACAGTGTAATAAACAGGATCGGCAGACTGTACGCCAGCGATGCTTACCATACCTGATTTTTCTCTCTTAATGATTGGTGCTTTGATGTGAACAGGTTCTTTATACAATCCCACATCACTCAGTGCGATACTAACAGGAGCGTATACACGTACTCTTACTTTAGCAGCCGTCACATTTTTGTCCAGTCGTATCAACCGGCTGGATCCAATGCTGGTAGCGGATGCGATGGCTTTCCACTCACCATTATCCATGACATCGATGCCAACAGAATCAATACGCTGACCCAGTTTAATATTTTCACGGAGACGGATCACATTAAATGTTTTGTTGCCGTGCAGGTCCAGTGTTAAGTCGGCCGTAGTCACTGCATCATCTGTAGCCCAGTAAGAATAACGATCGGCATCCAGTAACAGTTGCGGGCCAAATTTCGCGGCGTTATTCCCCCTGATGTTGCTGGCTTTCAGCGTAGCGCCTTTTGCGAAGTTTACAGCAAAAGTTTTGCGGAGCAGTTCACCAAAACCTTTTAAGGAAGCCACATCGATATCATTCAGCAAGCCTCTCTGGTCAGGCGACAAGCCCAGATCCAGCGAAGCGCCGTGGCCAACACTTTCATAGTAGAGGTCCAGTAACTGGGAAGAAGTGAATACCTGAGCATTTTGCGATTCATGATAAAACCATCCTGGCCGGATGGCTACATCACATTCTGCAGGGATCCAGTATTTGCCATTGCGGGTACCTGTTGTACCCAGCTCCGATTTCACAAAGCCGTTAGCGGGTCGCTTTCCTTCCTCAGGCGCTTCAGGCGTATAAGTAGCCCAGCAGGTGGTGCCGGCATGTCCGTCTTCATTACCTACCCAACGGGAACCGGGGCCCACATCGCCGAAAATAACTGCATTGGGTTGCATGGTGCGGGTAATGTTCCAGGTAGAATCCCAGTCGTAATAGGTGCTGCGGTCAATGTTGCGGATTTCATTGGCGCCGCCGTAATATCCGCTGCCGCCATTAGCACCATCATGCCAGGAGGTGAACAGGGGACCATAGTTGCTATATAGTTCCTTCAGTTGTCTGCGGTAAATGTCCAGGTATTCCGGCTTGCCGTATTCGGGGTTATTCCTATCCCATGGAGAGCAATAGAGGCCCAGTTTCAGGCCCAGTTGCGCACAGGCTTGCTGGTATTCTCTGATAATATCTCCTTTACCATTTTTCCATTTGCTTTGGGAGATATTATGGGTGGTGGTTTTGGTAGGCCACAGGCATAAACCGTCATGGTGTTTGGCCACTACAACAATCCCTTTGAATCCACCGGCTTTGGCGGCTCCCACAATTTGCCTGGCGTCAAACTGTACAGGATTCACCAGGTTGGGATCTTCATCGCCATAACCCCATTCGTGGTCCAGGTAGGTATTGGCGCCGAAATGGATCAGGCAATACATTTCCATTTCATGCCATTTCAGTTGGGCAGCGGTAGGCAGCACACCATACGGCTTCGGTGCCGACTGGCTGAAAAGGTTGGTGGACAATGCCAGCAATCCTAAAAAAATACAGGTTCTTTTCATTCAAAAAAATGTTTAAAAGTTGGACGTTTACCCGCTGGCGGTACCTGTTACGGCACAGCCAGCAAGGTTAGTCGTTATACAAAGTATTAGCCAGTATTGATGTCATCTGGTCAGGCGAAACCAGGAAAAAATATTGGCCATAGAAGACCTCAAAAAAATATTGATATGAAAAATCACGAAAACACGCTACTCCCATCCCCACTCCTCCTCCATAGATCCCCGCCTGGCACTTTGTCCCAAAGACAAATGATACAACTCATTTATACCCGGATCCAATCTTGTAATTGATTCCAGACTTACCAGTTTCGCATCTTTCAAATCCGGTTCCGGTTCACTGTGGAACTGCCAGGCACCATCATCATTATGATAAACATATAAGATAGGCTTTCCTTCCAAAACATATTTAGTAGTATATACCGCCAGGTTTCTCTCTTCATAAAATTTGAAGTCTGTATCTCTGTCAAGCAGCGGCTGCTTGTATTTCCAGTTCACATTAAACCCTGGCTCCCAGGGAAACAGGCTTTGTTTATCCGGCCACACCAGTTGTAATGCCGGATAATTATAATGGCCATAAAAGCTATTTGCTATGCCCCAATAGTTTGGGTAAAATGATTTGTCAACAGTCAGAAATTGCATGGGGTAATCTGCTATAAAATCATCATAATAGACACCTACCTGTAATGGTTGTCCATTTTTTATCAGCTCGCAGGCATCATTCAAAACACTCCCCAATAGGTTCAATGATAAGCCAAAACATATAATTTCAGGATGACTGAATTGCTGATAGAGACCGATAGTATAGGCAAATCCCGGCAGATAATCATCTGGTTTTACCTGTATAATGTAGCAACCGTATTGATCAATGTTACGTTGAATTTCTTTCTGCGGTATAGGATCGTGATCACAGTGGTCCTCGTTCAATGGATTATTTTTTAATTAATAAAATGTTATCTCTCCAATATGCTTACCCACATACCCAATACATCCCCCATCCTACCAACGCCGCCAGCAGCGTATTCAAAAAATTCACCGCATCATTTCCTATATAACGCTGACGCTCCAACGTAGCGCCCAGCAAAGAATCTATCAGGTTACCCACCACACCGGCTATTAACACTACCAATACACGGCTATCCATTCCGAAGAAAGCGCCATATACCAATGCGATCAGCAATGCACCCGCGGCCCCCAGCAGCGTGCCTTCCAAACTGATAACACCATCCAGTCCTTTGGGTTCTTTTTTAAAGCTGAGGATATTATAAAAGTTACGACCGTATACCATACCCAGTTCAGATGATAGTGTATCTGCTGTAGCGGAAGCCAGACTGGCCCCCAGCATGAGTATAAAAACCGTAGCATATGCCGGATACAACACTGCGAGCAGGCCCATGATGGCCGCTACGCCACCATTGGCAAATACCTGTCCGGCGGTACGTTGCTGGGGATGAGGATCCGCAGCAACAGCTTTCAGTTGCTTTTTATGAGAAGTGGCTTTTACACCGAGGATAAAAAAGGTGCCCAGCAATACGAGGCCACCATAGCCGGCGCCCAGTGCTGTCAACAGACCAACCAGGGCAGCCATGCCTGCTGCCGGTATGGTGAGTTTACGGGTTTTAACGCAAATGACGGCGACAGCGATGATTCCCATCACTACACCTAACAGTTCGAATGAAAAGGATAGTTGCATATTGAAGCGCAAAACTATACAAATATCTCATTCCTGTTTTTTAAATATAGGGGGCTGCTTTTTCCTTTACCCATTCATGCTGCAGGGCCCAGCTATTCCAAACAGATTTGGCCCATTTGCGGATAGCAGCATAGAGGTCTTCGTTGGTGTTTGCCCGTAGTACTTCCTGCACAGTAATGGCGGCAGCCTGTCCAGGAGGCGATATCGGCTCCCAGTGTTGTTTTGGGATGATGCTGTGTACATGTTGCACCTGCCGGCCGGTATATTGCTGTTCCAGTGCCAGGTACAGCCCTATCAGGGCGTAAGCGGTAGTCATACCTTTGGCCACGCCACCGGCATGCTGGGCACTATACGCATCTACTGACAGCTGGTGATGGAAGTCCGGATGTTCCAGGGCAAACGTACGGGCAGAAAGCTGATTGAAGAGGTCCAGGCATTCACCGGATGCATTATAGCGGTCGGAAGGGGCCAGTTGTTCATCTGCAAGGTGCAGATGACAGCCGGGGCAAATGATTTTATTTGCTGTCATAGCTGCTGAGTTAGTGCTGGTGTAAAACTTAAATTTAACGATTTTTACACCAGCACGAACGTTATTCCTGCACTAAACGAATCATCGTACTTAACCGGGTAATCAGGGCATCATCATTCCCTGAAAACCCACCGGAGCGGAAACGGATGGTCCCCTGCCTGTCGGGCACCACTTTATAGGGTACACCGGGTACTTTGAAATGTGTGAAGCGGTTTTCCAGCGTAAATAAAAGCATTACGGATTTGTGAATAGATCCAAGCAAATCCGTAATTCGTAATTTGTAATTACTTGCTGTACCAATCTCTCAATCTCACATCTATTCCTTTATTACCTGCATCTACCAGGCTTTTGAATTTATTCACATCGCTAAAACCATCTTTACCACGATAGTGATAAGGATATACTATTTTAGGTGCGAAGGCCAGTACTGCATCGGCAGCTTCAGGAACGTCCATCGTATAGGGCAGATTCATACATACAAAAGCGACGTCGATATTTTTCAGGCTACGCATTTCCGGAATGCCCTGGGTATCGCCGGAGATATAGATATTCTTTTTGCCGTAGTTCAGCACATATCCATTACCTCTGCCTTTGGTATGCATCGCAGTAGCACTTTCCGGGATGTTATACATTGGAATAGCGGCGATGCCAATACCGGACAATGATTTTTTATCACCGTTTTTCAGCACAATCACCTGGGCTTTATCCGCCGCGGACATCTTATCTGCTACCACCTGTGGCACAACGATGATCGTTTTAGCTGTTTTTACCGCTGCGATGGAAGCGGCGTCAAAGTGATCGCCGTGTATATCGGTAACCAGGATAATATCCGGCGCTGTCAGCCCGGTATACTTGTCCGCACCACCGGTTGGATCCACATAGATAGTTGTTTTACCAGCCTGTAATACGAAACTGGCATGCTCAATGGGCTGTATGCTCAGCTGGCCATTGGCAACAGGAATAACGTCCGGCTTCACCCGTTGTGCAGACACTATAGCAGCCGCAAAAAGGAAGCATAAGGAAAGAAAACTGATTTTCATAAAAAGTTGATTGTAGTTACTAAAGATACCCCGTTTATCCTTCTTTTTTAACAAAATGCTACATTCGTTGCTACTGTAAACGCATTTATATCGATGAGATCAGGGCTTACTATTCTTCTACTAATACTGCTGACTGGCCACGCATCTGCCCAAACAGACAGTAGTGCTGCCACTACTCAGGATAGCGCCGTTACCACCATCCGATCTGCCGATACGCTCATACGATACCGCATCAACGGAGCTTACCTCGGCAGTATCTGGCAGGACCTGAAGTATACAGTAGCCCGACCTGCCCACTGGGAGAAACGGGATTATATCCGGCTCGGCGTTGTTGGCGGTGTTGCAGGTATCCTGCTGGCAGGTGATTATGGTGTAAAACAGTTTTTTGTACACCATCAATCCAATTTCATGACCAGCGTTACCGATCAGATAGAACCTTTCGGCAACGCGTACTCCCCCTACCTGGTAGCCGGTATGTACGTAGCCGGTGTAATCACCCACGATCGTAAACTGGAACACGGGAGCCTGATGGCAGCCAAATCACTGATCATCTCTACCGTCATCTATGCTACTATCAAAAGCGTTATAAGAAGAGGCCGTCCCACTTACTACGATTCCCCCTTCAGCTTTGAGCCACCCCTCACCAATGATAAACAACATACTTCTTTCCCTTCCGGGCATAGTCTTACGGTAATGACAGTAGCTACTGCCATGGCGGAACTATATGGAAAAGATCATCCCTGGGTACCCTGGGTGGCCTACGGCATTGCGGGACTCACCGGCGCCACCAGGCTATACGAGAACCGGCACTGGAGCAGTGATGTATGGATAGGCATGGCATTGGGGCATTTTGTGACCAAAAGCATTTTCAGACATCAACGGGAACTGGAACACAAAAAAGCCATGAAGCTTTTAGCGGTGAGCCTATAATATTAAAAAGCGGAATGGAGTGGCGATGACCACTCCATTCCGCTTTTTAGCAACCCTTAGTTAGCTGCATTACCAGCATACCGGTCCAGCAACTGTTCCAAAGAACTTACCTTATCCGGATATTCGGAGGCCAGGTTGGTGCGTTCCCGCACATCCCATTGCAGGTTAAATAACTCAATGTTTTTTACACCTGAAGTTTTATCTGCTATCCGGCGCAATTTCCAGTCGCCTACCCGGATGGCTTCCGGGGTGCCGTTGTTAACGTAATAGATAGGTTGATGCGCGGGATGTTCCTGCTGACCGCTAAGCAATGCCGCCACCGATTCCCCATCCAGGGTTCTGCCGGACGGAAGGGGCGCTTTTACCCATTGTGCCAATGTAGGTAATACGTCCATACTGGTAAAAGCATCGGTGATGGTTTTTCCTTTCGGTACATGATTTTTCCAGTAAACAATAAAAGGTACACGATGGCCACCTTCATATGTTTCCCCTTTCTTACCCCTGAAAATACCCGTACTGCCTACATCCCATGGCTTAATCACTCCATCGGACGACATACGTGCCGGGTAATCAATCCAGGGACCGTTATCGCTGCTGAAAATGAAAATGGTATTATCTGCCAGCCCCTGTTTCTCCAGCGCTTTCCAGAGCTCCGCCAGGTTAGCATCTATCTCTTCAATCACATCTCCATATAATCCACCGGCAGAATGCCCCCTGAATTTTTTGGATGCAGCCACCGGCAGGTGCGGCATATTATGCGCCAGGTATAAAAAGAAAGGCTTGTCTTTCTTTTGCTGCTGCACATATTTAATGGCTTCTTTGGTATATAGTTCTGTTAAAGAAGTATCTGCCGGCCGGAATATTTCCGGGGTCCTGTCACGGTAAATTTTCAATACGGTATCAGTCTTTACATACGGAGAACGATAGTCATGACTGTACAACAAACCAAAATAATGGTCAAACCCCTGCGCTACCGGGAAGTTATACGGCTGTATATCACCCAGGTGCCACTTGCCGATCATACATGTATTATAGCCCACTCCTTTCAGCATCTCCGCAATGGTGACATCTTCATCCGGCAACCCTATTTTATAGCCGGGAGGAATCGGAAAGTTGAGTTGTGAGCGGGTAGGATAACGGCCGGTTAATAAGCTCACCCTGGAAGGTGTGCAGGAAGGAGAAGTCACCATATACCCCGTTGCCTTCACCCCCTGGTCTGCCACATGATCCAGGAAAGGCGTGCGGATCTGGGGATTACCATAACAACTCAGATCACTGTAGCCCATATCGTCGGTAAGTACGAAAATGATATTGGGACGTTGTTGCGCATACACATTGGTTATGCTCCCCATAGAAAGTCCTGCCAGTAAACAATAGATATACTTCTTCATAAATAACAATTACCAGTTTGGATTTTGTGATAATGCCGGATCCAGGTCCCGCTCTTTTTGCGGCACCGGCCAAAGATAATGTCTGGACTTATCAAATGCACGGTTAAAAGATACAACCTGTACTGTTGTCAGTTGTCCGTTATTATTCCAGGTAATACCATACACGGGTCCTTTCATTACCGTTTCTGCTGTTTTCCAGCGGCGGATATCGTAGAGGCGCTGCCCTTCAAAGGCCAGTTCCACGGTACGTTCATACCTCACGGCATCCCGTAACTGGCTTTGGGTAAGCCCCGTGGGTAATACCGGCATGTTTACATCTGCACGTTGCCGTACCGCATTGATGGCATTGTACACTGTTTGATCCAGCTGGTTCAGTTCTATTTTCGCTTCTGCATAAGTGAGCAATACTTCGGCATAACGCAGCAGGATGATGTTGATACCACAGTTGGTGGGATTAACATAGTCTTCTGTGTTAATATACTTCTTCAGGTTATATCCGGTAGTTGAAGCAATGTAGGTACTACCGATAGCATCTGCCGTACCGCTGTTGGGCGCCGGATGAAAAATAAGTCCGGAAGGCAACACATCACCATCTACAAACAAGCTGTATCTCAGGCGAGGGTCGCGGTTATCGTAGGGATGCAAGGGGTCAAAATTGCTGCCACCAGCATTGATATCTTTACCGTCTTTGGTCTGGTATGTATCCGCGAGTACTTTGGTGGGTACATAAGAGCTGTTCCCATTCTTCTGGCTATAAGGCGCCAGGATGCTGAATATGTTGTTGGGATAGTTATCCTTGATGAACTGTTTATCCAGGATCACTTCCCTGTTATTTTCTGCGGCGTAGCTGAATAATTTCTGGTAGCTGTCGTACAGCGTGTAGCCAAGACCGTTAACTTCTGTGGCGGCATTTGCTGCCAGCTGATAGCGACCGGCAAATAAATCCGCGCGGGCTTTTAATGCCCAGGCAGCGCCGCGCGCAATACGACCTTTATCGGCCGCAGCGGTGTAGCTGGCTGGCAACAAGGCAGCTGCGTCGATTAATTCCTTGTCGATGAAATCGTAGATCTCAGACACCGGTGTTCTTTTCAGGGCCCGTGCCTGCTCCAGTGTAATGGAAGTTGTTACGAGTGGAACATCTCCATACAAACCTGCCAGTTTAATATACTGGTACGCGCGTAATGTTTTGGCTTCGCCCTTAAACTGGTTGATCAATGCAGGGGTGACAGCAGTTACCTTGTCCACATTTTCGAGGAAATAGTTGACTGCATGAATGCCTTTGTAGGCACTCTTCCACTCTCCGTATACTTTAGCGCTGGACTGATCATAAGTACCCAATTCCACATACGCCTGCACATCAAAGTTCTGGTTGGTATGCCCGATATCTGTCAGTGCATCCAGTGCCAGGATGTTAGTACTGTCGAGATCCTGGTACAATGCGTTAACAGCTAACTTTGCATCGGCTTCTGTTTTCCAGAAAATATTCACAGCGAGTCTGTCGGTAGGGGCAGTATCCAGCAGGTTCTTGTTGCAGGCTGCCAACCCGATGGCGAGAAAAAGAAATATACTTCTATTGATTAAGTTCATAACAATTCATTTTTGCACAGCATTAAAACTGCAGGTTAATACCAACGGTGTACAACGATGTTTGCGGATAGTAGACCGCTCTGCCTGATTCCGCTTCCGGATCCAGGTTCCATTCATTCAATTTGGAAATGGTGAACAGGTTGGTAGCCGATACATAAATTCTTGCACTGCTGAGGAATGCCCGCTGACTAATGGCTGTTGGCACATGATACGCCAGCTGTATGTTTTTTAGCCGTAGATAAGAACCATCTATGACCAGCCTGTCGGAGGTAGCTACGTTGCGCAAATCGTACTTGAGAGGTCTTGGAAATCGCGCATTGGTATTTTCCGGTGTCCAGTAATTGTTGGTATAGATCTTATGCGTGAAACCTTCCTGGTTACCCATTTCCGCCAGTGCACCGGATAAGCGGGTATCTACTTTAGCGGCGCCCTGTATCAGTATGTTTAATTCAAAACCATTGTACTGAATGCCGGCATTCAACCCAAAAGTATATTTGGGAAAAGAGACGCCGATGTTGGTCATATCATTGGCATCAATTTTACCATCGTTATTACGGTCTACATATTTTACGTCACCGGGTTTGGTGTTGGCTGCCAGTGTCGGGTATTTATTAATTTCCTCCTGGGTCTGAAACAGGCCATCCGTCTGGTATCCCCAAAGCGTGTTAATAGGCAGGCCGGTTTTTATAATATAACGGGGATCTATATCCGAACCTGTAATATAAGGGCCTGTTCCTTTCAGGTCTGTTACCCTGTTTTCATTGTAACTAACGTTAGCGCCTATATTATAATGCACTTTCCCTGTTTGTTTGCTGCTATAATTCACCGCTATTTCCAGGCCTTTATTTTCTACTGCGCCGGCATTCTGTGGTGGTGCATTTAATCCTACAGTAGCCGGAATGTCCAGGTTCAGCAGGATATCGGAAGTAAGCTTACGGTAATAATCGGCGGTCAGGGTCAGGCGGCGGTCCAGGAAAGTCGCATCCAAACCCAGATCCAGCTGCGTAGTACTTTCCCAGCCCAGGTCTGTGTTGGCAAGTGTAGTTTGACGATAGCCCTGCACCGGCACTCCGTTAAAGGTGTAGCTAGTGGAGGTAAGCGCATCATAATAACTATACAGATCTACCGACTGGTTACCGGTAGTACCATAAGAACCTCTCAGCTTTAAGTCGTTGATTACCGGTAGTAGTGATTTAAAGAAATTTTCCTGCGCTATGCGCCATCCGGCAGAGAAGGAAGGAAAAAAGCTATAACGTTTATTATTGGCGAAGCGGGAAGAGCCATCGTAGCGGCCGTTTACTTCGAGCAAATACTTACCGGCATAAGCATAATTAATTCTTCCGAAATAGGAACGTAGTCCGTAGGCCGCATCACTGCCCGTATTACTTTTGGTACCGTCGTTGGTACCTTGTCCGATGGAAGTAATGTCGTTATTATAAAAACGTTCGCGGTAGGCGGAGAGAAATGTTTGTTTGTTGCTGATCTGCGAATAGCCGGCCAATGCTTTCAGGTCATGTTTACCAAACGACCGGTCATAGGTCAGCAGGTTATTCCAGGTATATTCCCTCAGGTTATTGCGCACTTCTGTCAAACTGTTATTTGTTACCGTTTTGGTGATGTTGGTATTCTTATCAGTATTCGTATAGGCGTTAACAAAATTCTTCTGCTGTGTGTATATGACACGGGCGCCGAACTGTGTGGAGAAACGCAGACCATGCAGTAGTTCTACATCTCCCTTTACATTCCCATTAAAATAATCTACTGCCTGTTTGGATAAGCCTCCAATTTCATCAAACATGAGTGGGTTGTTACCCTGTGTACTCAGCCCATAGGTGCCATCAGGATATTTGGGTACTGCCCAGAGTGATCCATGCAACATATTATTGAAAGGCGCCACAGATGGAGCATTGGAAGCATTGTTCTGATAATGGATATCGCCGCCAAAATGAAAGCGGCTATTGACAGGAACGTAGTCTGTATTCAGGCGTACTTCACTGAGCTGGTTACTGTAATTTTTCACGATGCCTTGCTGATCCTGGTAACGCACGCTCATCCTTGTTTTCACCACTTCGTTTCCACCTGCCAATGATAAGTTGTGGCTTTGCTGGGGCGCTGTTCTCAGCATAGTCTGGAACCAGGTGTTAGGCATAGGATATTTATATCTGTCCGTTGCATTTACATATTGCTGAATGGATGCCTCTGTAAACCTTGCCGGTACTGTTACACCGGCGTTGGTATAAGCAGCCACCTGTTCCCGCATATAGGATTCGATATCCATCATTTCGGGTTTGTTGATGCTTTGTTGCCAGGCATAGTAACCATTGTAATTAGCGGTGACTTTGCCGGCTTTTGCTCTTTTAGTGGTAATGAGAATAACACCGTTGGTAGCACGGGAGCCGTAGATAGCAGTGGACGCAGCATCTTTCAGCACAGAGAGTGATTCAATATCTTCCGGGTTGAGATAGGCCATTTGTTGTTCTATCCCATCTACAATAACGAGTGCATCATTTTTTCCTAGGTCGTATCCGCTGGTGCTGCTGCTGTTGATGTTAAAGGTAGTGATCCCTCTTACACGGATGGTAGCGGCGGATGCGCCGGGGGCGCCACCTCTGTCGAGTACGGTTACACCAGGGGCAATGCCCTGTAGCGACTGTTGTATATTGGATACCGGGCGACGGGTGATATCGGCACCTTTGATCTGTGATACGGCGTTGGTCAGATCACTTTTCTTTTGAGTGCCATAACCTACTACCACTACTTCTCCCAGTGCAGTTTCATCTTCAGGTAGCCGCAGATCAATATGATCACGACCATTGACCGGTACTTCCAGTTTTTTAAACCCGATACCGCTAATCAGGAGTGTATCGCCGGGAGCAACGGAGATGGTATAGCGTCCTTGTCCATCTGTTACGGTACCTGATCTGGAATGTTTGACGAGGATATTGATACCCGGTAGTTGCTCGCCCTTACCTGATTTTACCTGTCCTGTAATTTTCAGTGGTTGCTGGGCCAGGGCAGTAAAAGATAATAGCATGGCGATGCCATACATGAAAAGTGGAAGCTTTTTCATTCAGTTGTAATGTTAGTTTGATAGCTTTTATCAGCCGGAAGTAATGTTGGTCCTGTGTTTTTTCATTGACAGGGGCAAAAATATATCTTATAGTCTACAAATCCTATAGGGTAATAATATTTTTTACAGAAAGTTAAAACAGGCTACGGAAACAAGCTTGAAATATTAGTATAAAAAAGGTGGCCTCATAATATTGAGGCCACCTTTTTTATACTAATGTTTTCATCAAAGTAAAAATTGACTATCGTTTAAATAGATCCATCATAGTTACTTCGTTTTGGACGAGTCCTGTTTTATACATATTGTCTTTGGTACCGTAAGTTGTCACCATAGTCAGAAATAAGGTTTTCTTTGTGCCGGTGCGTTCTTTAAAAGTTTGCAGCTTATTTTCCAATTCAACGGCATAAGACTTATCAATGGTAAATTCGGTATTGGAAAATTTCATTTCGCAAACGTTGATACAGGTATCCCGCCTGTCCAGCAGTTGTGGCTGCGTATCTATTTTGATAGCCAGCCACAACTATTATTACCTCCTATAAAATTAATATGGAAGGCAATAAAGGGAGGGCGTCATCAGGTAACAGGCATTCCCTGAGTTGTTACAAAACATGCGCGGCATGAAGAAAGTCCTGCGATGGCAGGATATAAACAAGCCCAAACGTATCCGGAGCTGCTGCCTCCACCTGCAGGCTACCTCCCATTTTAGTCATAAAATCGCCACCCGTAACCAGCATCAGTTTATCTTCCGGTTGTGGCAGATCCAATAAACCCAGCAGTGCCGGGGTAACAGCAATGGGGTGGCCCTCCATCCAAACGATTGTTTCTCCATCATGTGGTTCTGCTTTGATCCGGATGGTACCACCATGACCGGTGAGGGCTATGATTTGTCGCAGCAGGGTACGATGTACAAACTGCAGCATATCGGGATCGGCGGCTACAACTGTTGCTGATGGGATGCGGATGTCGATGCTGAGTCCTTTATTATCCGCATCGGCCTGCATGCTATCTATCACTTTCGGAAGCATTTCCGTGATGTCACAGGCCACAGGATGAAACACGAAGTCAGAAAACTGCGATTTTATCCAGCGAAGGATGCCATCAAAATTATCCAGAGTGACGCGGGAATCCTGCTCTACCCGTACAATGCTGTCCAACAGGGCCTTACGATCATGTGTACCGCGTTGCCATAAGGCGGCAGTTTCGATGATATCTTTTATGGGCGCCCGAAAGTCCTGTGCTATCAATGATAACAACCGGTTCTTAAAATCATCTCCTGCCTGTAATCGTGTATTCTTTTCCGTGATACCGGCATTCAATGTTGCCAGGGCTATGGCATACCGGCGGGAAGCATAATAAGATAAACAGTAGATAGCAGTAAAAATAAGTAATAGTACCAGCAGGGATAATAAAAATATCAGTAACCACCGGTGGCTGGTTCTCTGCAAATCACTTTGCATAATGGCTTGCTGCTGCAGCTGGTTGGTAATTTGTAATTCCTGCATTTGCTGCTCTTTCAGGAAATAACTGATATAATCTACCGCAGGAAGTTTGCCTGCTTCCGATTGCTCGAACGTGGCTAACTGTCGTATTGATGCGTCATAAAGCGCCAGTTTTTTCCAGTCTTTCTCCGGCAGATAATGAGCATATAAGCCTGGGATTACGTCCATGATGGATTCATTGTCACCTATTTCTTTTGCCAGGTGGAAAATTTTTTCTGCATATCCAATAGTATCTACTTTGTATCCCAGGTGCATAATATCTCCTTTCAAATGAAAATACGCAGTAAGGGATTCATCGGGTAATCCTTTTTCGTATGCCTCTTCCGCAAGTTCATTGATGCGTTTTTCCGTTTGTGCAAAAGGTTTGGTTTTAATCTGGATCATGGATTCAAATAGTCTCGCTTCATACCATTCCATGGTATAAGGATGTTTGGCAGCAATACCACGCAACTCTTTCAGCGCCCATTTCACAGAATCACTTTTAGCAGGATCTTTCCAGTAGTATTCGAGATAATTAATCAGGTCTACCTTGTAATCACCCAATTCAGGATAGCGGCTACCCAACAGCAACGACTGCTGCTCATATTCCTGTGCTTTACCCAAATTCCCTTCTGCTCTGTAAGCAAGTGCGAGGTTGCTGAGATCTATACTGATGTTTCCCGAATCACTTAGCGCTTTATCAATCTGCAAGGCCTTGTAATTATATACAATGGCCAGCCTGGCATTTCGCTTTCTTGTATAAAACAAGGCAAAGTTCGTATAGGCATAAGAGGTTCCTTTTTCATCGCGCAGCCGCTGAGATATTTCAAGGGCTTTTGTAGCATACCAGAAACAACTATCCAGGTTATTGCGGTGATGAAAAAACGAAAGGCTGTTCAATGTCTTTACGTATTCACTGCTGTCTTTGACGCGGTGTAGCTTTTCATGCAGCTGCCTGAAGTTTTCGTTTTGGGCATGCGTTGTTTGCCAGCTGCTAAAAACAGCTATGCTATATAATAAATATTTTAAACCTTGTGGTATCATCCTTTATTGCAATTGATGAGGTTTTACCAGGAGTAGTGTATAAGAAAGCAACGCACCTCCTTCGGGGAGATTGCCGGCTTTTATTGCTCCGTTCATCTTATAAATAAAGTCGCGGCAAATGATCAATGCTAATCCTGCACCCTGCTGCTCACCAGTGTGCTGCTGGTTACTGTATTCAAACAGATATGGCAAAATATCTTCCGGTATACCAGGTCCCTGGTCTGCTACCGACAAGGTCATATAGTCCATATCTGTGTTGCTGCTGATACGCAGTATTCCTTTCACAGGAGAAAACCTGACAGCATTATGGATCAAGTTGCGATGCACAAACTGCAACATCTCCCGATTCGCCCAAACAGTAGTGGTATCGGGAATGCTGATGTCAATCTGCAGCTGTTTACCGCGGATAAGACTTTCCATATATTGAATGACTTCCGGGATCATCTCTGCCGGTTTACAGGCTTCCGGTGTATACACAAATCCGGAGGACTGGGAGCTGATCCAGGCCAGTATATTATCAAAGATCTGCAGGGTATAACCAGCAGTACGTTCTACCTCTATCATCCACCCGGTGGCTTCTTCTGCGGTTAGCACTTCTTCTTTCAGAAAAACGGCAATATTAATGATGTTGCTCAGCGGTGCCCTGAAATCATGTGCCACCACAGACACCAGCTTATTTTTGAAATCGTCATGTTCCTGCAGCAGCTTGTTTTTCGCCTGCATTTCCTGGTTCTTTGCAGTGAGGAAACCGGCATTTCTTTTCATCTTTTTATATGCCCGGAAAAAGTACCAGCCGGTGAGTGTGGCCAGTACCAGTAATATGGAAAGAAATCCTGCCAGGTAAAGCCGCCCCCTGGTTTCCAATTGCTGCTTATATAACATTTTCTCCTGGATGGCACGTTTCAGTTGTAAGGAATGTATATCATGCTGTTGGGTATAAAAGGAGAGATAATCCATTTCACCATCAGATTTAATGGCGGTTCTTTTCTCCAGGATGTCCAGCAGTATGCCACTGTAGCGTGCAGCGCTATCCGGTTTACCAGCTTTTGTGTACCAATCAAATAGTTGTATAACATAAGGCAGCATGCTGGTCTGGTAACCTCCCCTTTCAGATAAGGTAATCATCTGTGAGAGGTATTGAATGGAATCGGCCTGGTGCATGGCCGCCCTGGTAGCGGCCATCAGGTGACAGGCATTCATGCCGGTGTAGTTGTAACCATTGGCGGAAGCAAAGGCAATCAATGACAACAATTTTGCTTCGGCGGCAACGGTATCCTTCTTCCGGAGCAAATCCTTTATGTTCAGCAGGTCCAGCTGAAGAAGGGCGGCCTGATCAGCGTGCCGGATAAAGATATTACGAGTGGTTGTTACTGCCCACCGAACGGAATCTTCCTTTTGTGGCTCGCTCCTGTTTACGCTGGCATAATGCATTAATGCCAGGGCATACACGCTGTCATTCCCGAAACGATGTCCTATTTCCATCGCTCTGCCGGCATAATCCATTGCGGATGCGTGCTGGCCGGACTGCTGATAATATGCACTGATACAAATATATATCTGTCCTATTCCGATGCTATCGTTCAATTTTTCATAGGCCTGCAAAGCATCCATGTAATAACGAATAGACAAATAGTGGTTATTATTCTCCCCATAATAGTTACCGAGGACCTGCCAGGCATCTGCCTTCCCTTTTGTATAATCCAGCCGGGTAGCAATTTCCCTGGCCTGCCTGGCGTAGAAAAATGTAGTATCCAGCTTTTTTTGTTGCGCTAAAATAGCCTGGTGATTCAACTTGTCCACATAACGAATACTGTCCTCCGATATATCCCGGGCATGCAGCAAACCTGCAAAACATAGAAAGCAGATCAATCCGACACCTCTCCACACGGCCTTCTTCGGTTTGATTGCCTGAATGATCATAAATATCTCCGTGTTTGGTGAACAATTATTAGTGAGCAGAATGAATGGTATGCTTAAACGGTTTATTCCCCGGAGAGCCCGTTGGATATGTTTTTCAATAGTATGTTGAAAGATAATAGTGTATAATCAGACAATGCGTTTATTTTTCTTAATACCCTGTGATTAACGTCCGCTTAACGTTAATTGTCCCTGAATATAAGAAATATTATTTAGATATGAGGCCCGCTCTTTTGAACCCGATGGAATTGTTTGGCAATTCTTCCGCGCTGCTTTATCTTCCCGCAAATTTTCCGATATCATGAAAAGAATTGTAGCCATCCTTGTTTTAGTAGCCACCTGTAATAGCAGCTTTGCACAGGAAGCAGAGGTGTACCAGGAACCCAGTAAAGCAACTGTCGCCTACCAGGAATACCGTGAAAAAACAACAAGGCCGCCATATGGGCTGGAGAAGGTGTTGATGATGATAAAAAAAATAGAGGGCAATGACGAAAACATGGCGCTGAAACAGAAAGACTACCTGACATTATCCCTCCGGGAGAAGTTTACCTATCATATGATTAACGCGGAATCGTATAGCCAGAACTGCGATGCCATGCCACCCGTATTGGATGCCGAGAAAAAAATCTTTGCACAGCTCCCGGATGCATTCGGCGAATACAGCTGGAGTGAACGTCAACTGAATTTCCTTCATGCCAACCGCGACTCTGTGATGGCGTTAATCACCGAATCTGTTGGCAGAAGCAACCGGGTAGGTGTGAATTATAAAAAAGCTATTATCGAAATCAACGGCCGGGAAATGATTCCTTTGCTGATCAGCATTTATAACAGGGATCATAAAGACAAAGATATTCTTACCGTGCTGATGATCCTGATGAAAAACAATGAATACGCGCCTTTCATGACTTCTGCTTCCTATAAAAAATTATATGCAGACGGAGAAAGCAGCTATCATGCTTTTCTCAATTTCAATACCGCTAATGAAGAGCTGATCATACAGCGGGCCAATACCTTTTACAATGCACTTCCTAAAAAAGGTTAGTACTATATTCCTGTTGCTCGCCAGCTTTTATGCAGGGCTGGCACAGGATAAATGCGGCTATGTACTGGTACCCAAAGGGCACTACCGGATCGGCAAAAAACAGCATACGCTGAATCCACAGCGGCAGGTGAGCACTGACTCTTTTTATATCGCCGCCTGCGAAACCACCAACCGGCAATTTGCCGCATTTGTAGCAGCTACCGGCTATATAACGGATGCAGAGCAACGGCATAATGCCCTCGTATTTGTTCCGGGGCTGCGGGAATTTGAATGGCACAACGACAGCACCGCTTACTGGCGTTTCCCCAATGGCATTAGTATTGGTGGCATTGAAAATAAAATGGATCACCCGGTCACCACCATCAGCTATAAAGATGCCCTTGCCTATTGTGAATGGGCCGGGGTAAGACTGCCTACCCTGGAGGAATGGGAGATAGCTTCCCGCGCAGGTGCCGCCACCGATTATTTTTTCGGCGCCACCAATGCCCTGATCGGCCGCTACGCCAATATCTGGCATGGACAGGACCATTTGCAGGCCGACAGCTCAGACGGTTATATGTACACCTCACCCACCGGCAGTTTTCAACCGAATGCGTGGGGACTATATGATATGTATGGTAACGTCTTTGAATTCTGTTCCGGTAAGGTACTCTCCAATGAAAGTCCTACCGTAGCACATGCCCGTGGCGGCTCCTGGTGGTGCAGTAAGGCGGCTTGCTCTTTTTTCAATTCTGCCGATATTGGCCGGGTGAATAAGCGGGCCTCATTTAGCAACCAGGGATTCAGGGTGGTGAAAAAAAGTGCGGGGCAATAGCTGTTCTTTCACATCAGCGAAAGAACAGCCACCTGGTAAATAAACTACTGCTTTATTGCTATATCCGTTTTCACAGTTTTCGGTAACATTTCCTGCAACTGTACTACCGGTTTAAAAGGTACTATAAAGTCATTGCCGGTAATATTTACCCCTTCACAGGCCGTCAGCCTGAAAGATGCTCTCTCAGGCCCCTGTGCCATATAATACTTCATCCACCGGATACGGTTATTGCGAAAAATCAGGTCGCCCGTACTACGTGCGGTGAGTACCGGGTAATCATAGATCTTAAAATCATTGTTTTCTATCCGGATATTCCGGTGTATCATATATCCCTTTACAAGGGTATGGTTTTCCGGTGCAATGGCAACCACGTAATTATTGGGCGCCAGGTTATACCCGCAGCCTTCAAACGTGTTGCCGGTAATTGTTACATCCTGTACCGGGCCCGACTCGTACCAGCTGCTGGCATCGTCCGCTATTAAAATAGCATGCATGCCGGTTCTGTAAAAGGTATTGTCGGCAATCAGCACTTTCTTACGTGTGGTCACCAGTACCCCTCTTGTATGTATGCCTTCAAAACGGCAATTTCGTACAGTCAGTGAGGGTACCCATGTAATATTCTCCAGGCAGTCACCAATGCGCATGCCTACCGGCATATCCTTGCTGAGTGTTACTTCCATTTCCCTGTCGGACAGCATCTTTGCAGCGGTAACAAGACCATTACCGTAGCCCTGCAATTCTGCACTGTGTACAAATCCAATGCTATCACCGGCAAAGAAAGCTTCAAAGCCATAGGTCTGGTGATGCATGAACCGAAGCTTCAATACCCGTGGCGATACCACTTGTGTGATCTGCAGATGCGTACCGTGTACATTGATCGGATCATCATGCAGTCCTTTGAAATGCGCGTCTGTAATTTCGATAGCACCCTTACAACCGGAAAAGTGCATCCCATCTGCAAAGGTAGCCATGGCCCGTCCACTGCCTTCTGCGGGCATTATCTGTATATGGCTGTAGTAGAGATTTTCAGAAAACTGGGAGGTAATACCCAAACCATGCATGTAACGCATGTTGATACTGTCGAGATGTACATTTTTACAATGTTGTATAAAAGTCCCTACCTGGTCACGGATACCATCTCTCACACTCAGCACATCGCCCATCTTTCCTTTGAAAGCAGAAAAGTCGCCACTGAACTGTACTACACCCGGACTGATCAATGTGGCTTTACTTTTGTAAAACGGGTCCCAGGAAGAATAAGTATTCACCCCTTTTTCGACATCTGATAATATCGCATGGAACTGCTTCATGCCCCACTTCTCGCCATACCATTCCAGGCGTTGGTTGATGATCGCAAACCGGGAGTCCCGTTGCACCGCGCCGGTTACTTCTGTTGGAGAAACTCCCACCAGCAGCATTTCCGACATGGAAGGCCGCTCAAAGTCCACGCTGACATTGCGCAGGGTGATATCTTCGCAATGGTCAAATAACCAGGTGATCATCTTACCATGAAATACAAACTCGGCACCATTCCCTTCAATGGTTAAGCCTTTAAAGTTTTCGAAAAACAGACCAATGGTCTTCATTTTATCCGGTACTTCTGTTTCACTGGAAGTATTGGAAATAAAATAGGTTTTCTTCACCGCGCTGTCCGGGTAAAAATCATACCGGCCGGGCTGGAACTCCAATACAGCGCCGGGCTTATTCTTACAGGCGGCAATGGCCTGTTGTACCCGGGTAGTAACATCGGTAAAAGTATTGGGCATAACGCCTACGGGAATACGTTGTTGTGCAACGGTAGCGAGTGACAACAGTAAGACTGTCAGCATAGCCATTGATCGGTGAATCATTCTCTTTTTATTGCTGTTAAGAAATTTTACGTGGATTATTTCCCGGTATGTTTCCGTAAGATACATTTTCCGGGGAAAGGCTGGCTGTTCACATTTTTTTTGCTTGAAAGAACAAAATACAACGCCGGGAGTTTATATAAAAGAAATGTCTGTAATGAAAAAGGTATTTCTCCTGCTATTATTATGCCCGCTCTCCATGGTGGCTCAAAAACAGCTCCTGATCAATAATGTACAGTTATTTAACGGTAAGGAAAACAAAACGGAAAATGTGAATGTACTGATCACGGATCGTTTAATCACTACCATCTCCCGGGAGCCCATTCCTACCAATAAAAGCATGTTGGTAACGATCATTGACGGGCGGCATAAATTTCTCATGCCGGGCATGATAGATGCGCACTGGCATGCATTCATGTGTGCCAATACCATGATGGATATGATGATGGGTGAGCAGAGTTTCCTTTTTATCCGCGCTGCCAAAGAATCAGAGCGCACGTTGCTGAGGGGATTCACGTCCGTCCGGGATCTGGCCGGGCCTGTATTCGGGATTAAAAGAGCTATCGATATGGGCATACAGCCCGGCCCCAGGATTTATCCGAGTGGGGCGATGATTTCCCAGACCTCTGGTCATGGTGACTTTAACCTCATCGGCGACCCTCCGCGGATGTCATCCAATAGTGTTGCCCGCCCGGAAGCATTGGGCGTGGGTATCGTTGCTGATGGCTACCAGGAAGTATTGGTGGCTACCCGGGAACAACTGAAACACGGGGCTACACAGATAAAGCTGGCTGCAGGAGGCGGTGTGGCATCATCTTATGATCCGCTGGAGGCTACGCAGTATTCTGTGGAAGAAATGAAAGCTGCAGTGCAGGCGGCCGGGGATTTCGGCACCTATGTCACCGTACATGTATATACTTCGGAAGGCGTGAAACGGGCGGTAGCTGCCGGTGTAAAATGTATTGATCATGGGCACCTCATGGATGAAGAATGTGTAAAAATGCTGGCCGACAAAGGCATCTGGCTGAGCATGCAACCTTTCGACGGACAAACAAATACCTATAGCGACCCTCAACAGGCAGCCGACAGCAGGAAAGTCGGGGAAGGCACTGCCAATGTATATCAATGGGCGAAAAAATATAAGGTAAAACTGGCCTGGGGAACAGATCTCCTGTTTAATCCCGCTGGTACTAAAAACCAGAATGCCAATATTATCAAGCTGAAATCCTGGTTTAGCAATTTTGAAATCCTGAAGATGATTACCTATGATAATGCACAACTGCTGGCCCTCTCCGGCGCCAGGAATCCATATCCCGGCAAACTGGGTGTACTGGAAGAAGGTGCTTATGCAGACATGTTGCTCGTAGACGGAGACCCTTTACAAAATATTGAACTGTTGGGAGATCCGGAAAAAAATCTGCTACTCGTCATTAAAGATGGTACCGTCTTTAAAAACATATTACCCACACCGTAACATCAAAATAAAAACCAAATCATCGTCACTGCTGCTGCTGTCATTAATATAAGCGTCAGCGCGCCCAACAAATTCGAAAACTTCGAATTTGTGAACTCTCTCATGATCTTTTTATTGTTGCCAATGTGCATGATCATGGCAATCATGACCGGTGCTGTTAAACCATAAGCAATGGCCGTGTACAGCAATGCCTTAATAGGACTCACGCCCAGGAAGTCGAGCGATAACCCTACGATCAGTGAAATGATGATGGAAATATAGAATGGTTTTGCCTGCGAAAATTTCTTGTCCAGTCCGGCCGACCAGCCCAGTGTTTCTGCCAGCATATACGATTGGGAACCTGCCAGCACCGGTATGGCCAGTAAACCGGTACCTAATACTCCCGTAGCAAAAATGAGATAGGTGAGTTTACCCGCCAGTGGCTGCAGCGCCTTCGCCGCCTGATCTACGGTATCTATTTGTCTTACTCCGGCAGGGAACAATACACTGCCGGTAGTGAGGATAATAAAAAACATCACGATGTTGGAAAACAACATACCGGTGTTCACATCTGTCTTCATATCACTTAATACTGCTTTATCCACCACAATACCTTTGGTGCTATGTGCCATATCTTCCGCTTCCATAGTCGTTTGCCAGAAAAAAAGATAAGGCGAAATAGTAGTACCTAAAATAGCCACGATGATGGAAAAGAAATCTTTATTATACCGGATGGTAGGAATGAACGTATTTCTCGCTACTGCCGCCCAATCCTGCTTCATCATAAAAGGTACGATGATATACAGCAACAACGACATACAAAGCCATTTCAGTATCCTGGCAATTTTCTGATAGGAATACTGAATGATTACATACATCATGATAGCCGTAACGCCCACACAAAAAACGGATACCGGTACGGCAGGAAAAATCATATGACATACCGCCCCCATACCCTGAATATCGGCGCCCAGGTTGAGCGTAATGGCCGGAAAGCTGAACAGCAACATGATATATAATACCGGTCGGGGATAGTATTTTTTTAACGTCACCGTTAATCCCTGGCAGGTTACCAGCCCTATGCGTGCGCACATGCCCTGCACACCAGCCATTAATGGGAAAGTCAACAGGGATGTCCACAACGTGGTTAACCCAAACTGGGCACCGGCCTGCGAATAAGTGGCTATGCCGGAAGGATCATCATCGCTGGCACCTGTAATTAATCCGGGGCCTAATTTTTTAAAGAAGACCAGGAGCTTATTTTCGGATGCAGATGTAGGCATGAATTATCGGAATTAATGGGTAGCCGGTAAGTTAAACCAAAATTTGCAGAATCAGTGACGCCTCAAAACAGTGAAAGCCTATTCATCCGGGCATTATAAAAAGGGTGTACCGAATGAATCGATACACCCCGGTTTATATCCGTCCGTTCCCCTCAGAACGTATGCATATACTCTTTATAGCGATTGTATAAATGTCCGGCCTGCAGATAAGCCGACTGCGGACTCATGAAATGCGAGAACTCAAACGTGATAGCCTTATCATAACCGGCACGGCGAGCTGCTTCCAGCTTCAGGCGAAGCTTCTCAAATTTAATCGGCAGAAACTTAATCGGCATATCCCTGTCAAAACTTTCGGCATTAGTCCAGCATTGCAAGCCATAACGATCGGCCATCATTTTGTTGACCCGGAAAAAGTCTTCCAGTTCGCTGTAGTCGATATGCCCATCCTGGAAAGCTACTGCATCCACGGCGCCACGGATGCCATCAAATATTTCACTCCACTCCTTTTCATGTTCCTCCAGGGATACCGAGTCTGCTTTGGTTAGCTGCCCGGCCGCTGCCATCACCGCTTTTTTACCATCTATCCAGGGAGAGATGAGGGTAGGCAGACCGTTGCTCACCGCCTTACATTGCAGACCCAGGGTTCGGAAAGCGTTGGCCGCTCCTTTTGTTTTGCGGCTGATTTCCATAGACAGATACCAGCCTTTGAAGCTTTTATGATGACCATAGGTTTTCCACACTTCTTCTATCACAAAACGGTTGCTGTCTGTTTCATATTGCATATCGCCGGTATCCCAGTATTTGCCGCTGTCGTACAGCCCGAAATAAAACTGCATATCCAGTTCATCGGCCAGCTCCAGGAACATTTTTACCAGGTCTACTGGTGGCTCATAACAACCAAATTCCTGGACGAGGTACCTGGAAGGATAAGTAATAAACTTGCGGTAACCGCTGCGGATCAGGATCACTGTATCTATCCCGATGGCCCTCATGTGTTCAAAGTCCCTGCGCCATTCTTCCCGGCCCCAGTTCTGGTGCGGGATATCGTGGCTGATTTCATCTATAAACGTTCCTGTAATTTTCATTATAATAACTTTTTACGCTGCAGGATCCCCTTCCATACCTGGTAGCCGGCACCGGTTAAATGCAAACCATCGTTGGTATAAGCGCTGCTTAATTTACCAACATTATCGCACATTTCATTATACAAATTTACGTAGATGCATCCCCGTTGTACCGATAGTGTTTCCAGTTGCTGATTTACCGCCTGTATATGTACTTCCTGATGCTGGTGGCGGGCAAACTCCGTAAACGCATCATTCGTAGGTAGTATACTCTGCACAAATAGCTTTGTTACAGGAGATGCCAGCTGAATACGGCGAATAATCTGCATATAGTTTGCCAGGATAACACTGTCCGGCACTCCCTCTGCGATATCATTGATCCCGATCATCAGAAATATACGGGCAGGTTTCCTGTCCGTTACTTCGGATAACCGGTTTAAGATACCAGCAGTTTTATCTCCGCTGACACCCCGGTTTTTAATCCTGGGATTTTTAAACAGCTCGGACCATTCCGCGATGTCCGTAATACTATCTCCCAGAAAAATTATTTCTCCGTTATCGCTATCCGGAATACCCATAAACTGAGTCACCTTTTGCCGGTAATAGGAGCTGCCGTATGTACTGTCGTACTGAGCAGCCACGGAAACAGCCCATAGCAGTATACCTGTAGCCAATGCATATTTTTTCATCCTGCTATATGTTTTCTGCGGCCAACGAAACGGGGGTTTTGTAAGGTACATTTTCACCGGCAGTAATGTCGAGGCGATCGTACCAGGTAAATTTGAGGATGACCATACAAGCCAGCCATATGCCCATTGCCAGGAATCCTTTTTCAAAATAACCAAATACAAAGCAAATAGGCATAATTACCATGCTCATCTGCCAGCAAATGCCTACAAGTATATTTAAGAGATCCCATTTAAATTGTTGATTCGGTATAAACGAAGGATCGGCCATTTTTGCCCAGCGCGCTACCGGCTTCCACCATCCCCATGGCCGTGTGTTTACATAGAAGTCGGTAAGCACCTGCTGATTGGCAGCTGGTGTCAGCAAGCACCCCAGTACGCTGCCGGTCATAGAAAATACCAGGATAATAAAAAACGAAATCAAGGTACCAATACCGCTGCCGAAAAGATCAGCGTATTGCGGGAAGTAGGCCGTTGCCAACAAGTCCATGAGTTTAGGTACAAACGTGGCGGAGATCAGTCCTACCAGCATACCGGAGAAATAGCCGTAGCCGTTGAACCGCCACCAGATCCACTTCAATACGTTGGCCGCTGCGTAACCGCCGTAAAGGGCAGAAGAAATCCACAAGGTGAGCGAACTGAGTGAGTTAGCAAACAATCCAAAAATACAACCCGTCAGGATCACCGCTATGGAAGTAATATAACTCCACTTCACATAATGACCCGGTGCTTCATTGGGTCTGAAATATTTTTTATAGAAATCATTTACCAGGTAAGCCGGCGCTGCATTTACAAAGGCCGAAAAAGTACTCATGAATGAAGCCAGCAAACCAGCCAGCACCACGCCTCTCACACCCGCGGGCAGATACCCCCCCACTACCCTGCTGAGGATAATTTCAAAATCCGGTTTTGCCTGTCCCTGTAATACGGGCATTAAATAGTTGATACCTATCAGGGTTAATGCACTCACCATCATGAACAGCGGAATATATAATACCAGGTTGGTGAAGCCGGTAAGCATGGCAGCCTCTTTGGGCTTTTTGGCACTGAGGATACGTTGCATATCAAACCCTGGCACAGGGCCGGCAAGACTGGAAAATACGCCTTTGGCAATCATCATCATTACCAATGCACCAAACCAGGTAAAACCATCTTCCGCTACTTTCTGATTGGCCTGTGGGAAAGTAGTAGTCCAGTTCACATCCAGTTTCCAGGTGGGCCAGAAATTACTCCATCCTTCCGGTACTCTTTTATGCAGTTCTGTATAGTTCACATCATGCACGGCGTAAGTTACCACCAGCACGCAGCTCACCAGCAGGATACCATATTGCAGTACCTCCGTTGCTACCACACTGTACATCCCACCTTTTACGGTATATAAAGTGGTTAACGCCACAATAATAACCGCATAGGTTTGCTGACTTGTCAGCAGCGGATTAGTGAGGTCCCAGGGCAAAATACTGCCGCTGAATTTGCCGATGCCGACAAACACATAACCGATAAATCCTATCACGCTCACAATGGCAAACAGCACCACAATAATATGTGCCAGTCTGCCGCCTCGGTCATCGCCAAAACGTTTGATGATCCAGTCGGCCCCTGTCATAGCATTGCTGCGCCGGATCCACACCGCCAGGAACACCATCACAAAAATCTGGTTCCAGATAGGCCACAACCAGGGTAGCCACGCGGCTTTGAAGCCATACACAAATAAGAGCGCCACATAAAAAGCGGTGCCGCTTACATCAAACATGCCACTACTATTGCTGAATCCCAGCCAGTACCATTTGATATTATTATCTCCCAGGAAATACGACTGGATATTTTTGGAAGCTTTTTTCGATATCCAGAATCCAAGGCCCACAATAACGGCCAGATAAAGAAAGATGATCACAATGTCTATTGTCGCCAGATTCATGATGTACTATTAATAAATGAATTAAATTAATCGTTGTTGCTGCAGCACATTTACCCATTTCAGGTATCCTTCACCGGAGAGATGTAAACCATCATAAGTATAACGAACATCCAACTGTCCACTGCCGTCCAGCAGGGCGTCGTATACATTCACAAAATGAATGTGCATGTCTGCTGCCATTTCACGGATACCGGCATTCAGTGTTTTTATCTGTTCGTTGGTACCGCTGTAATACTGCCGGCCTATCAGCTGATTGTTGATCGGGAATACACTCTGCACATAAATGCGGGTAGCCGGTGATTGTGTTTGTATGGCAGCAATAATGCGGCGATACGTTTGTACAATCGCTGCTACGGGCATCTGCTTATTGATATCGTTGGTGCCTACCAGTATAAATAAGCGGGCCGGCCGATGCCGGACTACCTCGTCTACCCTGGCCAACAGGCCATTGGTATTGTCGCCTGCAATGCCCCTGTTCAGGATGTTGGCTTTGCCCAGGAACTCCGACCAGTCGCCCCACTGCGTAATACTGTCTCCAAAAAAAATCACAGGCTTCTTCGCCACCGGTAACTGTTTGAAATAGGCAGTCCGGCTATCATACAAATAATTATGATAGCTGGAATCCTGTGCCAACAGCTGCGACATCGCACATATCAGCAGCATAGGTAAGATGGTTGATATCTTCTTCATATAATTTATGTTTTCCAATACCATTGCCGGCGACTACACCACGCAGCAATAGCAGCTACTATTCCGGTAAATAAAAAGCCTCTTACTACACCCAGCCAGACCGATTGCCCCATACTTTCAAAAAGAGACAGCCCACCCGTCAGGTGCAGCAATGGCAATAACAAGAGGTTGCCCGCTACGTAAGCCACCATGGGATTACGGCCAGTCAGCGACAGGCAATGAATCATCACACTTCCTGCCTTACTGTACTGTAATGAATAAAAAATTATTAATACCAGGAATGCAAGACCAGCAGTAACAAAGTAATAGCTAAACGTGGCCGGATCTTTCTTAATTCCTCCTTCAAAGGACTCAAAGCATAGGCCCAGGACAACAAGATAAGCACCTGCTTTTAAAAAAAGAGGTAACCCGGGAAATTGTTGCGGAGTTGTTTTTTTCAATGCCGCATAACAGCCGCACAAACCAATAACGGTAGCAAAAATATTAATGGTGGTATGTCTGCCAAATAACAAACAAACATTACACACCAACACTGCCGTCGCGCACCAGGCGGCCAGCCGCAGGTATTTTATATCCTGCCTCCCCGGCGTTTCCCGGATACCACCATATTGCAGCATCCAATCGCCCGCCAGTGTACCCGGCAGCAGGATAAACAAATACTTTAAAAAACCAGGCTGATACATCCACGGCAATGGCGACCAAGACAACAACGTATGGCACCAGTTACCCGGTTGCGTACCGCTCAGGCAGATCCCCATCAGCAGAGGAAGTAAAGCGATACGCAGCAACGGGTTATTCCTTGTAAAATACCACCACAAAGTACCCACAAGGGATGCATTGGCAAGGATCAGTATAATAATGTCGCTATTGTATAATGAGAAACCCCTTCCGCTTTCAAACGGCAAAGTATATAGCAGCACTGCAGTGATCCCGAGCGCTATCCCTTTCATCACCTGCCACCGCAGCCTTTTCGATGCCGGTGCATAAAACAGCACAAACAGTAATCCGAAAGCCAGCAACGGCAATACATATTCCGGCAAACCCGGCTGCCGGCTCAAACCAGCCACTGTCATCTGTCGCGTAAACAACGCAAAAAATACCAGAAGGATATATCGTTTCACCGTCATTTCTAAAATGGCAGGGAAGCTGGTGCCATCTTTTATTTTCTTTTTCAGGGAGAAGGGAATCGCCGCCCCCATACTGAATAAAAAGAAAGGAAACACGAGGTCTACCCAACTGATACCCGGCAATGCAGGCATAAAGGCATGTGTGGGCGGCGGTTCCTGCGCGTGATACATCCATGCCGGCAGTATACCAAAGGCGATACTACCGGCTAATACCATGGCAAAAATGGCCAGTCCCCTCAATGCATCCAGACTTTGATTACGCTGTTCCATATGCTTACGGCTGTAATCCTGCTTTTACTTCATCCCATAATGGTTGCTGCAACTTGTTATACTGCGGTGCATACAGGTGCACCAGGTCAAAGATCATGACACCGGATGTTTGAGACAAAATCATTTTAATGGCCCTGCGGATATCTGATTTACTTTTCCAGCTGGTGTTACCCGCATCAATGCTACCTACCAGCGGCACTTTACCCTGGGTTACATATCGACCACCTCTCAGTGAGCCTTCCAGGCTCCACCAGTTGTACGTTAAATTAGCTGTAGCAGGATCGTCTGCCAGCAACAACTGTGAAAAATAGTTTCCTGTCATCAGCAATCCCAGCTCTTCTGCATAGCCATAATCTTTTGTTTGCGGATAGGCCCAGTCCATGCGGATCTTTTGATCATTAAACGGATCGTATTGCTGACTGGCCCAGTTTACTCCCACTGGATAATAGTCGCCATACCAGCCACCTACATAAGAACCGAACAGGGCATCTGCACGGGCGCTCTTCACAGCAGCATGTGCTTTTTTCACAAAGTTGTAGATCACGCTCATGCGATAAGCCAGCCAGCGCTTGTAATACTTGCCGGTCACCGCAGGCATGGTTTGACCACTTTCTGTTTTCCAGGAGCTTACAATATCTGCCGGGAAGTTGAGGAAGTTGGCATTCTGATCATTGAACACGTCTTTCAGGTATTGTACAAACTGTGTTTTACTGTAGTCTGAAAAATCCGCATCGATGTTCGCATAACGTCCATAGTCAAGGATCACGCCATCTACCGCATATTTAGTGACAATCTCTTTCAGGATATTGATGATACGATCCTGTACTTCCGGGTAGGCAGGATTTACGAATCCATTTCTGCCGGTTTCAGTGATCGGTACGCGCTTACCACTTACATCGCATACAATAGACTGGTACTTATTTTTAAAGGTAGCATCTTCATACACCGCACCTGTTTTATTATCATAGTCACCTTCCACAAACGTCATCACAGAGGCATATACCTTCAGTTTTCTTTCCTTTGCGGTTTTCACCATAAAGTCGAGGTAGTCCACATTCGGCGGCAGTGATTTACCATTATGGCTGGTAACCTTACTGGTATAGGCACTTTGGAAAACGGTATGGCCGGAGGACTCTTTTACATCTACCACCAAAGCGGTGATACCGATTTGCTGTAAGGTGTCGAGTGTTTTGCGGATAGCCGCCGTATCATTAAAACGACCATAGGTACCGAATACATTTGCATTCAGATCTATCCACACAATCGCTTCTTTTTTACCGGTGGGGATAGCAATGGTGTCCACACCATCACCCGGATCTACCGGTGGGGCATCGTTATTTTTTTTGCATCCTGCAGCAGACAGTATCAGCAGGCATAATGCAGACAGTATTCTTGATTTTATCATGACGAATTATTTTAAAACATGGGCAACCGGCAATCATCACCGGTTACCCGTGTAAGGATCATTAATAAGTAGTCAGTTCATATCCCACAATGCCCACGTTGGTCAGCACCATGTAAATGTAGGCGCTGCTGCGATCTGCAGAAAAGCTCACACACAAATCACCTGTACCGTTACCATTATCTGCTGCTCCATTGATCACTTCAGAGTTGAAAACATTAAAGGCACCATAGGCCGGATTGTTGGGCGACATGCTGACCGCTGCAGGATCCGTGACATCGAATAACGCGATGTTGCCACCATTCAAACTCCAGGAAGTGTATTTCAGGATAGCGAAATAATTAGCACCATTGAACCGGAAATACAGGGAAGGCGCATGGAAGATGATACCCGCAGCATCGTCATTGAAAGCAGCTGTACGCACGTTGGTACCGCCATTGACCATAGCGATTTCACTGCCGTAGTTAAGGAAGTATGTACCGCTGAATGATACCGCCGTAGGTACTGCATCGGCGAGATAGCCAAAGCTGCCGGAGCCCGAAGCATAGGTAGAAATGACCGGCGCGGCATTCACATCCGGGGCGTTGGCTGCGTTCACGATTTTACCATCGCGGATACGCCATTTATATACATCGTTGGTGAGTGAAGCAGTGGCATAAATCACGGCGTCTTTATTGAGATCTCCATATATGCGTACCCGTCTGCCCAAACCACCCCATGCAATGGTGTTGGTCCATTCCAGGATTTTTTCCGGTGCCGGATCGGTGGCACTCTGCCAGCGGTACAACTGGAACTTGTCGCCACTTGCTGCGAACGTAGCGCCCAGCAAGGCACCTGTACTATCGTTCTGCATCTGGAATGAATAATAATTGCCTGCAGGTAACGGCATATCCCGTACGTAGTTGCCGGTAGTGCGATTAAACAGGCGTAGTTTGGATGGATTGGTATTGCTGACAATCACCAGGTGATCACCACTCACCGCCATACTGGTTTCGGTATAATTGGTACTGATACCACCACCACCGGAAGCAGCGCCCAGCTTAATAAATAACTTACGGGTGATACCAATGCCATAGGGTTTCTTCACCGGCGCCATTACTTTCAACGTGTATTGCTTCACCAGCCCGTCTATACTCTTTACTGTGAAAGGCTTATCAGTGGAGAGGTCCAGCGTTGCGCCGGCTGCAACAGAGGTAGTAGAATGACTATTTACGGCTACCGTTACTTTTACTTTGCTCACATCGGTGCCAGGTATAATGTAAAAAATAACATCGTTATCTTTTACCACGGCGTCCATTGTTGTTTCTAAGCCATCCAGTAAATAGTTAATGGTAGCGCCTTTTACACTTACATCGCCTACCTTCCTGGCTACCACTACTACCGATCTTTTAGCGCCGGTACCACCTTTAATTTCGAGTTTTACCGGTTTGGATAAATCTATGGGTGTGCCCAAAGCCGGTGTGATCACCGCATCCAGGGGAATATTGGCGCGGAGCACAAGTTTGGTAATATCGGTTTCATTATCCGATTCTACCGGGTAAAAATAGGGGACATCAATATAAGCCGTGTCTTTGGCAGTACTATAAACAGGATCAAAGCGGGCGTCTTTTACACCGGGTAATCCTACCCAGATATCCTGCAGATTATTATCTTCCTTTGGGAAGATAGGCTCTGGTTGCCGGCAGCCGGCAAAGGCAATGCCTAACCCCAGTATGATAAATATATTGCGCATGTATAAGCTCATTTATGGTGATGCATAGTTGTTACCAACCCTGAATTTGTTTCATAGCAGGATTCTTGATAATCTCGTCCTGCGTGATAGGCATGTAATAGAAGCCTGTAGGGAAATAACGGTTTTCCTTATCACAGTCTACTTCTGTATAATCAAAACCGTTGCCATTCGCGGTTACTTTATGACCGTGGAAACGCACATTGTTTAACACGATATGCGCTTTACGCCAGCGGCGCAGGTCCCAGTAACGATGGCCTTCAAAGGCCAGTTCCACTTTGCGTTCGTGCTCAATGGCGGCCATCATGGTTTCCGGCGTAGCCGCCGCCGTACCTGGCAAATGCACCCTGGCACGTACTTTATCCAGCGATATTTTTGCATCGGAAATGCGGTTCAGTTTTGTCAGTGCTTCTGCATGAATGAGCAATATTTCTGCGTAGCGCATTTCTATCCAGGGCTGGTTACTGCCCTGTACGAGGATATCCTTATTGGTTTCATCGAGCATTTTGCGCACGTAGTAACCGGTCACTGTTTTACGTGGATCGGTGGCTACTTTAAAATCGATGTAGCCTTCTTTTTCATCATCCGGTGTAGTATTGATGGTTCTGCCTTTCCAGGGAGCGCCATTGTATAAGATGGTGGCGTAGAAGCGTGGCTCACGGTTGGTGTAGGGATTGGCCGCCATATCTGTTTCCGACCACGAAAATTTCCGGCCGTCCGCCATTTCATATTCGTTCACCAATTCTGCGGTAGGTACGCCGGTAGCACCGCCACCGTCTACATCTGCAGGCGGACAAAAAAAGTAGTCCAGCTGATGGGTAACACCGGGGCGTTGATAGTAAAGCGCAAATATGGCTTCCCTGCTGTTGGCGTTGGTAAACAATTTACCGTAATCTGCCTCCAGGTCGTAAACACCGGATGTGATCACAGCTGCTGCCGCATCTGCTGCATGCTGGTAGTATTCCGTTTTTTTGGAAGCAGGTAC
This sequence comes from Chitinophaga sp. RAB17, assembly GCF_052114225.1. NCBI lineage: Bacteria > Pseudomonadati > Bacteroidota > Chitinophagia > Chitinophagales > Chitinophagaceae > Chitinophaga > Chitinophaga sp. RAB17. The sequence goes on from NZ_JBFREI010000001.1 coordinate 316,810, forward strand.
GCCGGTGAGTGCATCTTTGTTGAATTGTTTGTTGTCGTACTCCGCTATGGAAGCAGCGTATAGCCATGTCCGTGCCAGCAGGCCATAAGCAGCGCCCTGGGTAGCGCGTCCTTCTTGGGCAGCCGGACGCTCTTTGGGCAGGTGCTCTGCAGCAAAGCGGAGGTCACTGGCAATAAAATTCCATACCTCGTCTTCGCTGCTGCGGGCCATGCTTTTATCGGCAGGCAGTTTATCCAGGATGATCACGCTGCCGTTGATGCGGGCCAGCCAGAAATAAGAGTAGGCGCGAATATAGCGTGCTTCTGCTTCATACTGTACTTTTTGTTCTGCCGTGATTTTTGCATACAGCTGCATCCCGTTCAGGAATTCGTTGATACGGCGAATGTTGGTGTAAGCAGCATCCCAGAAAGAAATACCCGGAGCCGTGGCATTTACCTGCCCCGGATTATAAGCCAGCTTGTTCACTGTTCCGTTGCCGGTAGTATTGGAGGTATATTTTTCGAGGTCGGTAAGTGCATCGGTCGCATTGCTGTAGCCGATAGGAAACTGACCGAAAGAAAATGTTTTGAACTGATCGTACATGCCATACATGTACAGATCTACGCTGCTGGCATTTTTCCAGATCGCTGCATCAGTGTAGCGGTCGCCGGGTATACCATCCAGCTTACAGGCCTGCATCCCTGTTGTCACTACCAACAGCAGCAATGCCTTTTTTATATTTGAACAAAATGTTGTCATAAGTAATTTCTTTTCCGTTTAGAAAGTAAGGTTAGCGCCGAAAGACATCATCTGCTGCTGTGGATAAAATCCGTTGTTAACATTCGGCAATTCCGGATCCATGTACTTCAGGTGATCCAGTGTAATGAGATTGAATCCTGCCAGGTAGAAGCGACATTTTTCAATATTCAGCTGCTTCAATACAGACATGGGTACGGTCACCCCTATCTGTGCGGATTTCAACCGTACATAGGCGCCGTTCTTTACCCACTGCGAATTGGCCCAGCCATTGTGATTCGGGAAACCCGCTCTGTCGGCTGTTAAACGGGGATAGCTGGCATTGGGGTTATCCGGTGTCCAGGCTTGTTCCACCAGGTAATAAGGACTGTTACCGGCGCCATAAAACGGACGGGTAAAAGGTGTATTATCATTTACACCATAAGTGCCGGAAGAACCTTCATACTCTCCACCCAGGGATACGTCCACAAGCGAAGCACCCTGTATCAGTGCAGAGAAATCGAAGATGCCATAACGCAGCTCAAGACTCAGACCATACATGATTTGTGGTGTGTTACTACGCCCCATGTAGGTGATATCATCTGTGGTGATCTTACCATCGCCATTGACATCCTTATACTTGATAAAACCGGGGGCAGCGCCACCACTCGGAGAGGTAGCCCAGTTGTTCACTTCGTCCCAGTTCTGGAACAGGCCTTCTGAGATAAAGCCTTTCTTTTCACCGATACTTCTGCCAGGTGTTCTTTGCCATGCAGGCCACCCATCGGGATCATTCTTCACCAGGATCTTATTACGGGACCAGTTGAAATTACCGGTGATGCCGTAATCCAGTTTGCTGTTTACTTTATGACGATGTGTAATCTGCAGATCGAGTCCACGTACATCCGCCATTCCGCGGTTGACTACCTGGTAGTAGTAGCCACCCATAGAGGGAGGAAATAAATTGCCCTGTACATCAAGAATATCTTTAGTGATTTTGTAGAAGTAATCTGCGGTTACAGACCATGCACCGTTAAAAAGACTTATATCCGCACCTACGTTGGTGGTGTAAGCGTTTTCCCATTTGAGGTTTACGTTAGGAATGCTACCGGAATAAATACCGGATACTGATTTATCGCCGATCACCACAACTGGTTTATCTGACAACGAAAAAGTCTGCAGGTATTGATAATTACCAAACCCTCTGTCGTTACCGGTTTTACCGTAAGACCCTCTCAGTTTCAGGAAGTCTACTTTCTCTTTCAAACCTGCGAAAAAATGTTCTTCGCTCATCACCCATCCTGCGGAAACAGCTGGGAAAAAGCCCCAGCGGTTATAGGTAGGAAAGTATACAGAACCATCGTAGCGGGATACCAGTTCCAGCAGATAGCGGTTTTTGTAAGCGTAGTTGAGTCGCGTTACCAGTCCGGAACGTGCACTGGTGCCACTGTTGCCGGTAGGTTGTACAATGTATTTATTGTCCTGGTCACGGAAATCAATTTCTTTCAGTTCTGTTAATGCCAGGTTACTTCCACCGGCAGAAAAGCTGTTGTTGTCGGTCTGCGAATATTCATATAAAGCCAGTGCTTTAATACTATGATTGCCGATTTCGGTGCTATAGTTAATGCTTGGCTGAAAAGTCTGTCGTGCGTTATTTCCCTGTGATTGGCGCACGGTATTTACGTTGATACCGGGCGGCAGGGAAGAATTCCAGTAGAAGCCACCGCTGCTTTGTTCCCTTACCATCAGGGTATAGGGTGCTGTCCAGCTTTTGAATTCCTGGAAAGATTTGTCGTAGGCGGTCATCAGTTTCAGGTCCAGTCCTTTTACATAAGGTATATGCATGGTGAAGGTCATGGCGCCCTGGAAAGTACTGGTAACATATCGTTGCCAACCGGATTGCTCGATCACTGCCATCGGATTTACGATACCGGAGTTGGAGCGTGTAGCCGTTGGCGTACCATCGATGGTGGCGGGAATATTTGGCAGTGCTCTTACTGCCTGGTAGAAGGGGTTCATGTATTCGCCATCATCTGCCGGGATGCCGGTGCTGTTACGTGTTTCCTGGCGTGCGCCAAGATCAAATGCCACAGAAAATGTTTTACTGATGGTGGCGTCTACGTTTGTTCTTACGTTAAACCTTTTATAATTAGATCCTTTTACTACGCCTTCCTGGTTAAGATAGCTGACGTTGGAAAAGTAGCGGATCTTTTCGGTTCCACCTCTCAGGCTAACGCTGTGGTGTTGTGACATTGTTTTTCTGCCGGTGAGCATACCGGTCCAGTCAGTGTTACCGAGATAAGGATCTTTGTTGGTGCCATTACGCAGTGCGGCGATTTGTGCATCAGAGTAGGTATAAGGAATAGGATCACCACCGGTAGCGGTGAGATAATCATTGTCCATCTGCTCTCCCTTTTTGAACCAGTACATATAATCAGGACCGTTCAGGAATTTAGGAAAGCGGGTGAATGCGGTGCGGGTAAATTCGCCATCGTAGGATACTACTGGTTTACCGGCAGCACCTCTTTTGGTGGTAACGAGAATCACGCCGTTGGCGCCCTGCACCCCGTAGGTAGCCGCAGCTGCCGCATCTTTCAGGAGGGTGATGGTTTCCACTTCTGCCGGATCGAGATTACCGAAAGAACGTTGCACCCCATCTACAATCACCATGGGAGCATTGTTGTTGTAAGTACTTTGTCCGCGGATGAGCAGGGTGGCGTCATCAAAACCGGGGCGGCCGGAAGTTTGGGTAGCAACCAATCCCGGGAGACGACCTGCCAGCGCATTGGTGAGATTCATAGCCGGTACCTTTTTCAGTTCCGCTGAAGATATCTGCGCCACGCTACCGGTAAGGGAAGCTTTCTTTTGTGTGCCATAACCCACTACCATTACTTCATTCAGCTCTTTTGCATTTTCTTTCAGGATTGCATTGAAGGGCTGACCAGGTGTAACGTTGATGGTGGCGGCAGAAAAGCCGGTCATGGATACCTGCAGGGTGACCGGCGCGTTGCCGGTAACAGGCAGACTAAAGCTACCATCTGTATTAGACACCATTCCATTTTTTGTACCTTTTACCAGGATGGTAGCACCCGGAAGTGCATTCCCCTTTTCATCCCTGATGGTACCTTTTACTGTTTGCTGTTGCGCTACCGCCAACAGCTGCTGCATGATCAGGGCGATCATCAGCAGACAGGTGCGCCACATCAGCACATTTAGATTTGGTTTACGTTTACTCATAACTTTCAATTTACAGGAAGGATAAAAAATAAGCTGTTAGCTTTTAGCAGTTAGCTTTTAGATTTTAGCGAATGGATTTTAGCGGTTTTCTTTTAGCAGCTACCTAAAACCTATCCGCTAAAATCCATTCGCTAAAATCTAAAAGCTAACCGCTAATAGCTAAAAGCTAAAAGTGCTATACACCTGGTACAGGGCGCGGGGTACGTGGAAGCAGCCTTTCCATTTACCACCTTTGAGAGGCAGTAAAATTTCGCCTTGCCGGTTCAGATAGCCGAACCATTCTCCATGTTCCGGATCGCGGAAATGTTTCCAGGTATAGTCGTGTACTTTTTTAAACCAGGCGGCGCAACGTTGGTCGCCGGTATAGGTATAGCCTTTGGCTAAAGCGATGAGTGCTTCTACGTGCACCCACCATAATTTCTGGTCCCATTCCAGTTGTTGCGGAGGATGACCGAGGATATCCCTAAAATAAAGGATGCCGCCGAATTCCTTGTCCCAACCGTATTCCAGGGTATTGAGCATAATATCACAGGCTTTGCGCAGCAGGGTGGGATTATTCACTCTTTTGGCGAGGTCCATGATAAACCACATGGCTTCAATGCCATGACCGGGGTTGACGAGGCGGCCCTCGAAGCTGTCGGAGAAAGTGCCGTTGGCATATACATTTTCCACGATCAGTTTTTTATCCGGCTGATAGAATACCTCCATTACTTCGTGGAGGACGGTGGGAATAAATTCAGCCACGCGGTTGGCGCCGAGCAGGTGTTCCATTTCGAGCGACAGGTTACAGAGGATCATTGGTAAGCTGAAGCCTTTGAGGGCGCGGGTGCCGGGGTATGCCTTATTATAGATGCCTTTCCAGTTATCCTGCCGGTGGAGGATATTGTCGAAAGTGGTAACGGCGATTTCTTTAAAACGATCGCTGGGAGCAGCTTTGTCGAGTGCGGCAAATCCCATGGCGGCGAAACAGTCGCTGAAAATATTATAGGCCTGTACTAATGGTTTGCCTTGTTCATTGAGGGAGAAGTACCAGTTGCCTTTTTCATCGCGACCATATTTTTCCATAAATGCGGCGCCGTGTAGGGCCATGTCCAGCCATTCCTGGCGGGGGGCTATTTTATTGAACATATGGCTGAAGCACCATACTTCCCTACCCTGCAGCCACATAAATTTATCCGTATCGAATATGCTGCCGTCTCTGTTCAGGCAGGTATAAAATCCGCCGTGTTTTTCGTCTTTGCTGAAGTTAACCCAGAAGGGCAAGATGTTATCAAGCAGTTCTTCTTTATACAAACCGGCATAGTATGTTCTATTCAATTCGCCTGTTGTGTCTCCCCATCCTTGTTGCTGATCGGCTACTTTTGGTTGCATCCTTTTTAAATTATTTTATTTACAGAGGACAATTTATTATTATTTTAATTATAAAGCAATACTTCGTAAATATTTTTATTATTAAATCGAATTTCACGACAACTTGGTTAACTTTATTAATTATATACTACTTTTAAAGAAAATATCACATTTATTGCATGACAACCCAGGAAAGCATATTTGAAATCTTTTCAGAAGAGAACTTAGCCGGCGTAGCTTATAAGAATAAATCCCTCAAGAGATCCATCATTGACCATCTTGATCAGTCGGGCAACAGTACCATCACTGATCTGACCATCGCCCTGAACATCAGTGTTCCCAAAACCACCAGTCTTATTAATGAACTGATGACAGACGGCATCGTAAAGGACTACGGCAAGGACGACTCCAAAGGAGGGCGCCGGGCCAGCATGTACGGGCTGGTAGCGGAATGTGGGTTCTTCATCGGGGTGGATATCAAGAATTTTTATGTCAACCTGGGGCTGCTGGACTTCAAGAAAGAACTGGTTACCTCGGAGATGCATATCCCTTTTACCCTGGCCAATACCCCCGAATCATTTAAAGACCTGATCACCATTATCCTCCATTTTGTAGATAATGTATCGGTAGATAAGAAAAAGATCTTCGCCGCCTGTCTCAATCTTTCCGGGCGCATCAACAGTGAGAAAGGCTATAGCTACAGCTATTTCCATTTCAACGAAGAACCACTCAGCCAGATCGTGGAAAATGCGATTGGCATCAAAACCTTTGTGGAAAATGATTCCAGGGCCATGGCCTATGGGGAGTTTTACAATGGTACCGTACATGATGAAAAGAATGTATTATTCCTGAACCTGGACTATGGCATCGGTTTGGGTATTATGATAGATGGAAAGATTTACCGCGGTAAATCCGGCTTCAGTGGCGAGTTTGGGCATATTCCTATCTTCTCCAATGAAATTATTTGCCATTGCGGCAAAAAGGGTTGCCTGGAAACAGAAGCTTCCGGACAGGCGCTGATCCGCATGTTCCAGGAAAGGATTGAGCAGGGATATACCTCTTCTTTACTCAGAGATAAAAAGATGCCGGAAAACCTGCGCGTATCCGACATCATACAGGCTACACTCCATGAAGACACGCTCTGTATAGAGCTGATTGCGGAACTGGGCGAAAAAATAGGCAGGGGCATCTCCGTACTCATCAACCTGTTCAACCCCGAATTAGTGATCATAGGTGGCATCCTGGCCGATACCAGCGACTATATCCGGCTGCCGATCCGTAGTGCACTCAATAAATATTCTTTAAGCCTGGTAAATAATGATACCCAGTTAAGAATGTCTAAACTGCATGAAAAGGCCGGTATCATTGGCGGTTGCCTGATTGCCAGGCATAACCTGCTTGCTTTTAATAAATAATTACATCAACGGAGATTGTTTTTTAAATTATTTTATTAAGTTTGTTTCGATTAATAATAATATTAACTATTTATCGTAACAAACCACGCATGTTTAAAACGAGTATATCCGCCAACGGAAAAAAGGTACTGTTAGTAAGTTATGCCATCGCAACGGGCTGTTTCGCCCAGGCACAGGGTATTTCCACCGCATTGAACCAGGTCATTAAAAACACCGCGCAGGGACATACCCTGCAGGTACCCGGCCTGCTCAACGAGCAGCTCCCATTATTAACCTACCAGAAAATAGTGCTGCCAGGTCCACAATTCCTCATTTCTGATGACCCGGAATATATTCGTGTACCCGAGGGCGTAGCCCTGAGAGAACCGGTGCAACCCGGATCTGTAAGACTATACCTCTACAATGTAAACGGCGTACAGGAGCCACAAAAAATGGAGCGCAAAATAGCTGCGGTAATTAAAAATACCGGGAACCAACCTATGCATATCCGCATGTTGAAATACTCCTCGCAGCAGCCAACGACTAATTACTTCTTCGCCGGTAAACAGGGACTGGCAGATTTTTTTGCTTCCACCCCTGAAACCTTTGCCCGCGAAATAAAACCCGGCGCCGCTATTTGCCTGGATCCCAAACAGGATAAGGCTGTAGTAAAATACGATGAACTGGTGCATGGCTTCTATGAATTTGTGATTGACCAGCCCGGAGAAATCAGCATTGTACAAACCGATCTGAAAACACCCGCTACTGTGGCTGCCGCACGCGTAAAAACGACCTTGAGCACCAAACAATATGCAGGCGCGGGTCGTGGTACCTATGGCATCAGCAATTACCGCATCATTGCAAAAGATACACTGGACACTAAAAATGGCCTGGCACAAATACTGGTAGCAGACGGTGAAAAAGATCCCTGGGTAATAGGCAAAGAAGCCACTACAGGTGAACTGAAAAGTCTGGATGGCAACTATGGCATCCTCTATAATATAGAACTGTCGTGGAAAAGCAGTGATGGTAAAGCCCTGGCGCTGATGACCTGGAACCCCCGTGGTGATAATGGCCAGTGGTGTGGTGGTATGGCCAATACCATGGTGGTGAGTGGTGGCAAATTCAAAGAAGGGATTATACAGTTACCGAACAATCAACTGGTGACCACCAAAGCACCGGAAGCAATACTGGTGCAGATCTTTACCCCATCCGCAGATGGCAGTGTACAAAAAATTCATTTTACATATTCTCCTCCGGGTGCTTCCTGTTTACCTACACCGCTCGTGCTGGTACCTGTAGACCTGAAATAACTGTCGCTATTCACAATAGCAAGGCGCCCTTCACGGGGCGCCTTTTTTATTTTTCATAATGATATTGCATCCGGATACGGTACCGTTTTTTTCGTGCCTTTATAAACAGGCAACTGTCCTCCGCGTTGTTTCAATTGTTGGGTGAGCAGCTTTGCCAGCTCCCTGGTTTTATCCGGGTAACGTGCAGACAGGTCATTGGCTTCATAAATATCTGCCTGCAGATCGTATAGTTCCAGTCGCTGGTACTTCTCGAAATAAATCAGCTTCCACCTGCCCTGGCGAATGGCGGTGCACCAGGAATTATCGGTACCGAGATTACCACCGGTCCAGTCGTTGGGGTAATTCCAGATCAGCGCACGGTGATCATCCCGCAGTTCCGGTTGTTTCAGGTAAGGCACAATACTTCGCCCATCGAGGGTTTGCACGGTCTTATACTTTTTCACACCGGCCCACTCCAGGATGGTAGGATAAAAATCTTCCATCATCATATACTGTGTGTTCACGGTACCTGGTTGGGTAACGCCATTCCAGCGCACAATCATCGGTTCTCTGACGCCACCTTCATACAGGGAACCTTTACCACCCCGCAGCGGGTAGTTCTGAGTGTTGTCGTTACCTTGTCTGGGTGGATGCGAAAAGCCCCCGTTATCAGACATAAATACAATGATGGTATTTTCCGTGAGATGATGTTGATCCAGGTAGTCCATCAGTTCCCCCAGGCTCTGGTCCATTCCTTCTACCAGCGCCGCATAGGCGGCTTCCGGCTTAGGCAGTCCCATATCGAGATAGCGTTGAATGAAGCGGTCATCTACGTTGTAAGGCAGGTGTACCGCGTAATGCGCCATGTATAAAAAGAAGGGCTGTTTTCTTAATTGCGCGGTATCCATGGCCAGCATGGCTTCCTGGGTGAGGTCTTCTGTCAGGAAGGATTTCTTCTTCCGGTATTTCTCCAGGTTCGGCATTTCTGCCTGCAGGATGAAGCGGCCCGGTACGCGGCCAAAGTCATCTTCCGCCAGGTAAGAGGCGGGATGACCGGCAGCGCTGCCCCCTACATTTTTTACAAAGCCCAGGTTCAGCGGATCGGCGCCAATGGTTTGATACGCACCGAAATGCGCCTTGCCACATTGGATGGTATAGTAGCCATGGTCCTTCAACACCTGGGGTAACGGGGTAGCATATACGCTTTTCTCCTGGTTGGGCAAGGGAGAGATACCGTTTACATTCCAGTCCGGAATATCCAGCAGACTGTCTTTACCATCCACGGCCTTGTTTTTCAGGGAGGTCCAGTTGCTTACCCGGTGCCTTGCTACGTTCATGCCGGTGAGGAAACTTACCCGGGAGGGTGTGCAAACGGATGCCGCATAGGCGTTGGTAAATTTAGTTCCTGCCTTGCAGAGGCGTTCCATATTGGGCGTACGGAATTTCCGGTTGGCAGGTGTAATGCTGTCCCAGAAAGGAACAGAGGTATCCTGCCAGCCCATGTCATCTACCAGGAAGAAGATGATGTTAGGTGATTTTGGCGTTTGGCTTTGTACGGAGCAGTGTATACAGAAGAGCAAACAACCGCAGAGATATAACTTTTTCATTGTTTTATATGTTCATTGTACTATCTTCTAAATGTATAAAATCTTTTCACATGATAATTAACCATTTGGATCACCTGGTATTAACCGTAAAAAATATAGACACTACCTGTAAGTTTTATGAAAAGATATTAGGCATGGAAGTGATCACCTTTGGTGATGCCCGAAAAGCTTTACGATTTGGGCATCAGAAAATCAATCTGCATGAAAAAGGAAAAGAGATAGCCCCTAAAGCCACATCACCTACGATGGGATCTGCAGATCTTTGTTTCATTGCAGATACTGCAGTGGAAGAAATATTGCAAGAATTACTTGATAACAATATAAAAATACTGGAAGGCGGAATCGTAGCAAGGACGGGAGCTACCGGCAATATCCGTTCTATTTACTTTCGTGATCCTGATGGGAACCTGTTAGAGGTGAGTAACTATGATGTTAAATAAAAGATAAAGTTTAATATTGTTTTTCTGACAAAAACAATATATTTTTATGTCGTTAATGAAAAAATAACCTGTTGTGTTAATTCATTTCAACCCATAACAAAACAGGACCCTGTAACAACAAAACTATATACTGTATTTTTGCTTTTTTAGAGAATTTTTGCTTTTGAAATATATTTTTTGCTTTTGATTTTTTTTGCTTGTAGAGAATTTTTTTGCTTGGAAATCTATTTAATCCACAGAAATCAGACAAAATGTAAATTAAAGGACTATTGTTATAGACCCGCTACTGCGTGTGTTTTATAATCAGATTTTCCGTAAGAAACATAAGATAACCGGTTAATTTCCCGGCAAGAGAATACTATGTTTGTGGTGTAGCCTATTTACAGCTTAGTTACAACAAATCACGCCATCTGTTTAGCGGATTTATTTTCTCATGCGCTGCAATACCATTTTTTTTATTGCCAGTCATTGAAAAATGACGGGTTGATATGTTCATGTCAAAACCAAAATAAAGTATGATAGCGACCTGTATCTATAGCTGATTGTATCCACATTGACTTAACTCGTATAGCCAACGAAATAGCCACAGTGTCCAAAGTTTTTTTTACATAATAAACCCAATTTAAACCGTATGAAAAAAGGTTTACTACTATGGCTGTTGCTAGCCATCGGTATGGTGCATGCTTTTGCCCAAACCCGAACAATTAAAGGTAAAGTAACGGATGCACAGGATGGCTCACCGTTACCGGGCGTATCTGTAAGTGTGAAAGGCTCCAAAGTAGGGGCTGTATCCGGCAATGATGGTACATTTTCCATCCAGGTAGATGGTGCGGCTTCGTTGCTGTTCTCCTTTGTCGGCTATGAAATGCAGGAGGAAAAAATTGGCAACCGCCAGTCTATCAATGTATCATTGGCCAGCAGCAATAAAGTATTGAACGAAGTATTGGTAACTGGTTATGGTGAATTAAAAAGAAAAGATGTTACGTCTTCTGTCACCGCGGTATCTGGTACGATTATCAATAACCGCCCTGCTACCAGCTTTGATCAAGCGTTAACCGGCAGAGCAGCGGGTGTTAATATCAGCACAGGTTCCGGCGTACTGGGCGATGCGGTAAACATCCGTATCCGCGGTGTGAACTCTATCAGCAACAGCAGTCAGCCACTGATTATTATTGATGGTATTCCTATGAATACCAGCGCTAACTTAAACACCTTTAACTCCGGTAACAGTACCCGTTACAATCCATTGGCGGATATCAACCCAAATGATATTGAAACCGTGGATGTACTGAAAGATGCGGCAGCTACTGCATTGTATGGTTCCAGGGCTTCTGCAGGCGTAATTGTGATCACCACCAAGAGAGGTAAAAATGGCATTGTTACCGTCAACTATAATGGTTATGTTGGCTGGAGCAAAGCAGGTAAGTTACCTAAACTATTGAATGGCGACGATTTCACCACTATTCAGAATGAAAAAGCTAAAAACGCTACCAAAACCGGAGCGGTTGCACCTATTATTGCCAAAGATATAGATCTGAATGGAGATGGTAAAGCTGACAGAACAAACTGGCTGGACGAAGTATTCCAGACCGGTGTTATTCAAAGCCACCAGTTATCCCTTTCCGGCGGCACGGAGAAAGCGAAATTTTATGCGTCTGGTGAGTATGGTGATCAGAAAGGTATCGTGCTTTCCAACCGCTTACGCAGAGGTGGTATGCGTCTAAACCTGGATGTAACGCCTAAAAAATGGCTGAAGTCAGGTATTTCCCTGTATGCTTCCAAAGCAGTGAACAACGGTGTGTTATCCGATGGTTACCTCGCAGGTTCTACTTCTTCTTCTTATGCTGCCATGCCCAATGTGCCGGTATATGATAAAAATGGCGACTACTATCTCAAGAGCAATGGAGATCTGGGAGAAGGTAACAATGACGCATCTGGAAAACTGAACCGCTTTTTCCATCCGTTGTCTAACCTGTTCCTGGGGAAAAATGACAATACTTCCACCCGTGTGTTATCTTCCGCTTATGTAGAAGTAGAACCTATTCCTGGCTTAAAGTTGACTTCCCGCTTTAGCGTAGATTTCATCCAGAACCTGGAAGAGCAATACAACAGCCCTTTACAGGCGGGTAATGGTAAAACGTATGGAGGTTTGGCCCAGAACGTTCTCCTCAGAAAAAATCAGTGGAACTGGTCTAACTATGCTACCTATACGAAAAGTTTCAACAATGTGCATTTCATCAATGCCATGGTGGGGGTAGAATCTCAGTTCGGACAACAAAAGATAATGGCCAACGGGCAGGGTAACCTGGCAGATTCTTACTTCAAAGAAATCTATGACAACCTGTATGCCGGTACTGAAACCAGTCAAACCGGTGGAGATAATATTGCCAATGCCTTTGATTCTTACTTCGGTAAAATCGGTTATAACTATGGTTCCAAATATTATTTCGATGCTACACTTAGAGCAGATGCGTATTCTGATTTCGGTCCCAACAACCGCCGTGGTTACTTCCCGGGGGCCTCTGTTGGATGGAGAATATCTGACGAAAATTTCTTTAAGGACAACATCTCTTTCATCAGCGATATGAAAGTCCGCGCCAGCTATGGTATTGTAGGCAACTCCAACATCAGGGCTTATGCTTACAGAACTTTATATGGTGGTGGTAGCTATGCTGACATCAATGGATTTTCTGTTTACCAGATCGGTGATCCTAATCTGAAATGGGAAACTTCTAAAAAACTGGATATCGGTCTTGACATGACCCTGCTGAAAGACAGGATCACTGTTACCGCTGATTACTTCAACAGCAACATCAACAATCTGATCCTGGATGCACCGATTCTGGCCACTGTAGGTACTCCATGGGATCCTATCACCAACAATCCCGGTTCTATCCTGACCACCAACGTTGGTTCAATGTGGAACAAAGGTGTTGAATTAACTGTCAATACCCGTAACATAGAAAGAAAAGACTTTACCTGGTCTTCCAGCTTCAATGTGACTTTTATTAAAAACAGGGTAACTGCTACAGCAGACGGATCCGATGTAATAAAAGTAAACAACAGGGCCAGCGTAGGAAAAACCCTCGGCGTATTCCGCTTGATTGAGTGGGGTGGTGTGAATCCAGAAACAGGCTACGCTATGTATTACGATAAGGACCACAAACTGGCGATGTATAACCCTAGTCCGGATATCACTGATCCTACCCAAAGATGGACTACACCTGATGGCAAAACAAAAGTAGCACCGATTACTGCCGCTGATGCAAAATACCAGGATAAATCCGGATACCCAACCTTTTACGGTGGCCTGAACAACACCTTCACTTATAAAGGCATTGACTTCAGCATCTTCCTGCAATACAGTGGTGGTAACTATGTGTACAATTCTACCAGGGCTGCATTAATGGGCAACTACTTTGGTAACAACCTGGAAGAAATAAAGAACAGATGGACACCGGAAAATAAAAATACTGATGTTCCAAAAATGTACCTGAAAGATGGCGTTTCTACACAAGCTTCCACCAGGTGGCTGGAGAAAGGCGATTTCCTGAGAGCGCGCGAAATCAGCCTCGGATACACTTTCCCTGGTATAAAAAAACAATTGGGTGTAAGTACTTTACGTGTATACGGACTGGTACAAAATGCTTTCATCTTCACCAAGTATAAAGGTTCCGATCCGGAAGCAAATACCAACCGTGACAGTAACATTAACTATGGCGTAGATAACAGGGCAGTACCAATGCCAAGAATATTTACACTGGGCTTAAATGTTGGTTTCTAATTGTTAGTGATTTTAAAAAAGAGAATTATGTACTTTAAGAATAAATCAAACTTTTCGAGAAAATTCGGTAGCCGTCTGGCTATCGGGGCGGTGGCACTGGCTGCTACAGCGATGTTTTCCTGCTCAAAAGTAAACGACCAGGTTCCGTATGCCAAAATGGATCCGAAAGATGCATTCAGCAATCCCGAGAGAATCGAGAAGGCAGCCGTAGGGATGTATGATGCATTACAAAACAAAGAATTCTTCGGTGGTCGCGTACTCATCTATGCAGATACACGGGGATTAGACGTAAATATCGCTTCCTATTTCGGAGACGTCCCTACCTACAGCATGCTGTCGAATAATATTTATGCGTTCAACTGTTGGTCAGGTGGCTACCGTACTATCAATGAAGCCAACTTCTTTAGCATGAACCTGAAAGACAATGAAAAAGTAGTTACACCGGAAGTAGCAGCAGGTTATTATGCAGAAGCTAAGTTCATTCGTTCGCTTACCTACTTTTACCTGGTAAATACCTACGCCCAAACATATACTGCACAGGCTGGCGCCGTACAACCGGGTGTTCCCCTGATTTTAACCGCTCCCAGAAACGGTGCGGAAGCCACAGATCCGGCCAATAAGGTACCCCGCAAGTCTGTAAAAGAAGTATATGACCAGATGATCAAAGATCTGACGGAAGCGGCACCATCACTGCAGATTAGCACTGGTGATGCATATGCAGACCATGCCAGGGCCACCAGGGGTGCTGCACATGCTCTTCTCGCACGTATCTATTTATACCAAGGTGACTGGGCGAAAGCCAGGGATTTTGCTGACAGCGTGCTCTTATCCACCGCAGGATATAAACTGGATGCAACTCCAGCTGCTGCTTTTGCTGCTGCCAACTATCAATCCTCTACAGAGCGTATCTTCTCTGTGGCGATGAACGGTGCAGATAATCCAAACACCAATAATGCCATCGGACAGCATTATGGCGCCAATGGCCGGCAGGATATCTCTATCAGTAAAGAGTACCGCACGTTGCCCAACTTTGATTATCAAACGGACCTGAGAGGTAAACCGCTATTCGCTTATAATATCAGCAAAACAGGTGATACAACAGGTTTCTTCACGAAGAAATTTGCCGGTACCAACCCTATTGATTCATGGGTACCAATTATCCGTCTCGCAGAAGTGATGCTGATCAAAGCGGAAGCACTGGCCAGACTGAATACCGCTGCTCCTGATGCAGCTGCTGTTGCCCTGCTGAACGCTGTCAGAGGCAGAGCCAAAGCTAGCATTTTAGCACCTGCAACACAGGCCGAACTGATCACCAACATCCTCACAGAACGCCGTATTGAACTGGCTTTTGAAGGACAGGCACAGTTTGACTTCCAGAGAACACACCGCAATATTCCAGCACATGGCGGGGTGAATGAACAGCCGTGGAATGGTAATTATATTATTTTCCCGCTGCCTAACCAGGAAGTAGAACGTAATCCAAATATGGCACAGAACCCAGGTTATTAATACTGACTTACTTCTCCTTAAATAAAAGAATCCCGGCTGCAGATGTAGCCGGGATTTTCTTTGTTTATGAAATCTATCAGCGCTTACTTAAAGAATATCTTTCTCACTGCCTTGTTAAAGCGTTCCATGATATACACATTTCCTTCCCTGTCGATAAACAGGCTGCTGATACTGGAGAAGGCCGCCTGATTCAGGGTGCCATCCACATATCCGCCCGAAGGAGGCGTAGTACCACCTTTCCAGCCAGCTACGGTAATCACCGCATCATCGGTGAGCATACGGATGGCATTATTATCTGCCACGTAAAACACACCCGCGGCCCTATCGCTGACAATACCCGTCAATCCGGAGAAACCGGCGGTCAGTAATGGACCATCATTGTAACCGTACTGGGAACCGGCATACGCTGTTTTATTCCCATCTGCCAGTTTAAATACCCTCGGATCATTATCGTTGGTATAAAATACATTGCCCGCGTTATCGATGGCAATACTATTTCCCGGTGTTTCATAACTGTTACGTGCAACAGCAGTGGCATTACCTGCTGCATCTATTTTCCATACGCCTCCATACTGCGCACCTACATACAAAACACCATTTTTATCAATCCCCAAACCAATGGGTGTGAAAGAAAATTTGGCCACCGTAGTGACTACACCTGCCGGTGTAATTTTACGCATTGCTTTGGCAAACTGTTCTATCACATACAGGTTATCCTGTGCATCAACGGTAATGGATGTCACAAAGTTGAACGATGCAGCGGTACCGGTACCATTCTCATTACCGGAAGAGCCATCAGCCTTTCCGGCAAACAGTGTCACCTTGCCATCAGGGGTTACTTTCTTCACCACATTCACATCTGTTACAAAGGCATTACCGTTCCTGTCTACTGCTAAGGCCGCCGGATACGCAAAATCAGGCGAGTTGGGACCACCGGCAATCGTCATTACACCGGCACGCTTAAACACCGGACCTGTGGCAGCGAGACTACCTACTTTTACTTCCACTGCTCCGGTACTGATACCAACGGGGACCACTACACGCAGTGTAGTATCAGTAGCAGCAGTAACAGGTAAAGTGATACCGTTAAAGATGACTACGTTATCCTCCGCATTGGTACTGAAGCCCATTCCTTTCACGACTACTTCCGTGCCCGCCAACCCATTATCCGGGATCAGCTGTTTTACACCGAGTGATTGCTCTTTAAACAACGGCCCCTCTGACAGCTGACCATTTACAGTCACCTGCATTTTCCCGCTGCCCGCACCTGCCGGCACTTTCACGCTCATCTGCCTATCGGCGGTAGTGGTAACTACTGCCGGCTGTCCGTTGAAGCTCACGCTTACTTCATCTGCGAGGCTGCTGAAATAATCGCCGGAGATATTGACCAGTGCTCCTGCCGGTGCACTCAATGGCGTTACTATTTTGATAACAGGCTTAGGTACCACGGTGAATACATTACCAATGGTCTTCTGTCCATTGATGCTCACCGCTACCGGACCGGTAGCCACGCCTTCCGGCGCCGTTACCACCAGCTTACTATCTGTAGCACTTACTACGGTTGCTGGTTTACCATTAAAGGTAACCATGTTGCCCGCAGCGGTGGCAAACCCTTCCCCACTGATAGCTACCTGGGTACCTGCACCGCCTTTTACCGGCTTGATAGCGCTGATGTTCTGGAACGTAAAATCAGGACCATTTACTGCTTTCCCATTCACCGTCACCGTTACTTTACCAGTACCGGCACCTACCGGCACCGCTGCTACCAGCAAGGTATCTGAAGCACCGGTAATCAATGCCGCTTTACCATTTACTGTTACAGTAGCCGGGCCGTCCAGGCTGCTGAAGCCTGCACCATGGATCGCGATATTCGTACCTGCGGGACCGTTAGACGGGCTCACCTGGTGCAAACTCAATGCCTGGTAAGTATAAGTACCCAGCTCCACTTTACGGTCGCCGGCCTTTACAATCAGCGTACCGGTACTCCCCTGCTCCGGCGCCAGTACCATCAGGATGGAATCCCGGGCATCTACCACTTTTGCATCTGTACCATTGAAGCTTACGGTAACATCCTTGTTAAGTCCTTGCCCCTGCAGGGTTACAATGGTACCGGCATTACCGCTGTTAGGCCAGAATGTTTTTACATTCAGCGCTACGGCATCGTTGTTATTGTTTTTCCTGCAGGCAGCTACCAGGATACAGCAAACTGCCAGCAGGGATAAATATTTTCTCATGTTGCTTATATTAATCACTTTAAAAAGAATACCGTAATCCCAGCTGCACCTGTGCGCGGGAATTAAAGAAGTCAACAGAATAAGGCTTGCCCGGATTTTCAAAAGTATATACCGGGTAAGCGCCCGGATTCTGCAACGCGGGGAATACCGGTGTTAAACCAGTACTGGCAGTAGAGTTGAACGTATTCGGCGAAAAATACACTTTGCCCCAGTTGCTATTCACCAGGTTAGTGAGGTTCACGATATCCACGGTGAAAGTGATGAACTGTTTACCTCCAAAATGATATTCCTGCGCAAAGTGCATGTCTGCCTGGATATTCCAGGGAGTGCGACCGGCATTACGTTCCGTGAACTGTCCACGGCGGGAACGCAGGTACTTATCGCCATCAATGTAGGCATTGAAAGCAGCCGCCTGTTCTTCCGCACTGATCGTTTTGTTCTGGAAATAATTCACGGCTTCTTCTGCTCTCGGGATATACAATAAACTTACCTGTTGTGGTAAACCCTGTATGCTGTTATTCACAACACCATAGGTAAAGGGGCTGCCCGACTGGGCCGTAGCGAATATGGTCAGGGTGCTCACCCAGGTATTGCTCCAGGCTTTGTGGTAGGTAACGTTACCGACTACACGATGACGTACGTCAAAGTTAGACCATGCCAGTCCCGGGTTGTTGGGGTTGAGTGCCTGGTTCAGCTGCCAGTTACTTTCCATGGAGTTACGGATACCATTGGAGATATCTTTGGAACCACCATAGGTATAAGCCAGTGAAGCCTGTATACCGGAAGGGAAGCTACGGTTCACGCTGCCGGTGATGCTGTAACGGTAACCCTTATTGGTATTGCTTAACAGGTAGGCATTGGAGAAATGAGGATCTACCGTACCACTGTAAACAGGTTGTTGACGATCTTTATCATAACCATAATATTTCGGATCATCTTTGATATTCACCTGCTGGAACAATACATCTTTCAATGTTTTGGTGTACATCGCTTCTACTGTGTACTTAAATCCTGCAGGGCTCACATAATCCACGCCTACACTGCTACGCCATACCTGCGGCATCACAAAGTTGTTGTCCAGTACATCTACCTGTGTTTTACCCGCATTACGGTTATTCATCAGGGCACCATTCTGTTCAATAAATTGTGCAATACCATTTGGATTGGGCTTCAGCGGATCGCTGCCAGGCGCAAATGCTTTGGTATCTGCTTTCTGGTCAAAAGAGCCGTAGTTGATACCGTTGTTATAATAAGCATAAGCTATCCAGGCGAAAGGAATGCGGCCGGTAAACAGACCCGTTCCACCACGGATGATCAGGCTCTGGTCGCCTTTCCAGTCGAAGCGGAAACCAAGACGGGGCGATACCTGCACTTTGCCAAGGTAACCGTTGTTAATACGATTGAGCGGCGTATAGGTGTAGGTGTTACCAAAGAAACCATCCGTATAGGCATTCTGTGTTTTATCACTCAGCGCCGGCTTTTGCGGCAGCCAGGTATAATCTGCACGCAGCCCCGGAATCAGTTTCAGTTTATCCGTTACCTGTATTTCATCCTGTGCATATACGCTGTGCATATTTACACTGAACTTCGCTTCCGGATTTTCCAGGATATAATCTCTGCTGTTGTTGGTATAGTTATAACTACCTCTTACACGGTAAGGGTTGTTATTGAGATAGTCTTCTATGCTCAGGTAATCCACACGGCCATTCCAGCTGTTCACGAAGCCGTAGTTGATGCGGTACAGTTCATTGTGGGTACCGAGTAATACCGTATGTTTTCCTTTGCGCCAGGTGAGGTTATCAGATATTTCTATGGTACGTTGCTTCATATCAAAGATGCTGGCTTCACGGTCGGTGCCGAGGTAAATGGTGGTACCGGGGGTGCGACCTGCAATCTGTACCTGTGGCAGGGTGGGATCGGAATCCGGGTTACGTTTATCATGTACCACGCTGTAGCCGGCAATGAAACTGTTAGACCAGCGGCTGTTGAAGCGGGACTTCAATTCCATCACGGTGGAGCTCTGGTTATTTACCTGCTGATAAGCCATACTGCTGAAACGGAAATCCTGCTGATCGCGGTCCATGTTCATGGCTTTGGAGGTAATGGTATTGTTGCGGACAGACAGCTGATGCTTATCATTGATATTCCAGTCGAGGCGGTTAAAGAACTTCTGCGAGCGGGAATAAGCGCTGTAGTTGCCGGCAGTGCCGGGATCGAAAGCAGCACCGTAGCGATCAAGCGTAGACTGACGGATCTGATCCGCCTCTTTCACGCTGAGGATATGAGCCGTTTCTGCCTGTCCAACGAGTAATTGTGAAGGGTCCTGGCGGGAAGTAATTTCTTCGTTGGTGAAGAAGAACAGTTTGTTTTTGATGATAGGAAAACCTACTCTCACACCTGCCTGGTAATCATAAAAGTCGCTGTTCATTTTAATACCGGTAGGGCCTTTTCCGGTGAAGGCAGCGTTGCGGCCAAAGCCATATACCGAGCCGGTGACGGTGTTGGTACCGCTGCGGGTCACGGCGTTGATACTGCCACCGGTAAAGTTACCAATCTTCACATCAAAGGGAGCGAGGTATACCTGCATGTCTTCGATCGCATCCAGTGACACCGCGTTGGTGCGGGTGCTGGAACCGGGCATGCCGGAGCTACCGGTAATACCGCCTGCAGAAGGACTGAAGCCGATCGCATCGTTATTGATAGCACCATCGATGGTAACGTTGTTATAGCGAAAGTTGGTACCGGCGAAAGAGTTATCGCGGGACGCCTGTGGCACCATCTTGGTCATATCCTGCAGGCTGCGGGAAATGGTAGGCATGTTGGATAACTGCGTACGGCTGATGTTCTGACCTGCACCAAAGGTGTTGGCAGAAACACCTTTCTTCGTGCCTTTAATGGTCACCGCAGACAAGTCTGTACCAGCTACTACCAGGGTAAAATTCAGCTGCATCGGTTCCCCGAGGCGGATAATGAGTTGTTCTCTTTTCTGCGGTTGCATACCCATCATGGTCACGGTAACGGAGTAAGGACCACCGATGCGCAAGCCGGGTAAATAGTAGCGGCCATCGGTGCCGGTGGCTACGCCGTACCTGGTACCGGAAGGCTCATGCAGGGCAACTACGGTAACGCCGATGAGTGGTTCGTTTTTATCGCCTGTGATCTTTCCGCTGAGCGTACCATTTGTTTCCTGTGCCTGCGCCGGGAAACGGATACAAAGCAGGAGCGCAAAAAAATAAGCTATGTATAAAATTTTATTCATCACAATTACTGGTTTTCTTTTAATACCTGGTCTACGATATGCAGTACGCCGTTGCCGGCCATGAAATTTTCTTTGGTCACGTTGGCCGCTACTTTGTTGCCGGCGCCTTTGATGGTGATACCGGTGTATTTCACGCCTTCAGCGTCTTTCAGAAGGGTAATACCAATGTTATTTCCATTCTGCATGGCTTGTTCCGTTTTATCGGTGGCGCCGGTGGTGAGGATATAATCGTAAATAAATTTCCTGCCGGAGAAAAAGTGATACAGCAGTAAGTCCTTCAATATTTTCGGATCTGTGTTATTGATACTGTCAATGGTCAGAAAGCCTGCGGCGCGGAATGCGTTGTTCGACGGTGCGAAGAACGTATAGGCCGACGTGCTGCCAATCTGTTCTTTCAGTCCGGCTTGTTGCAGGGCTACGTTTAAAAAAGTAAGACTGGTATCAGCAGAAATGGCGGCGGAGAGGTTGGCGTGTACGAGTGGTTGCAGCACCGTATTCAATACCTGTATCATGCCGTTGCTGGCAGGCAGATTATAAGCCAGTACGGGACTACCATTGATCGTTAGTACGGTATCTGCATCTTTCACCCAATGTGTCACGAACATTTTAGCGCCGGTGACCGCGCTAAGTTCCTGGTTAAATTTAAACGGCAGTTTATTCAGTTCCCAGGTACCATTTACGATATGATAGGATACCAGTTTATTGAGGATATCACCACTTTCTGTGAGCACCTGTTGGGTGCTGCTATAGCCGGCTTTGATGAACGCGTTGTTATCCGGGATCATCACGGTGTATGGTCCTGTTTGTGCCAGCATGGCGCGGTAGCCTGTTCGGCCGAGGGCGGTACTGAAAGAAGAAAAGTTAAATTTATTATCGTCGATAACGTAGGTGAGGCGATTGGTTTCGTTGCTACCTACCCCGTTATCTTTATCCTTGGTGCAGGCGGACAACAATAATATCAGCAAACCTGTATATATGGATCTTTTCATTTGTCTGCTTTTAAAAATTATCTTTTAAAGAGATCATCTACTTCATGTACTACCCCATTGATCACCCTTACATTGCTTCTTTTCAGCGGGATGAAAGGATAGTTGGTGTGGATTCTTCTCATCGCGGGTTGTCCGTTATTATTGATAAAGTCCAGGCTGATCACTACCGGTCCACCGTTGTAGGGCTGGCCTTTATACAGCACCAGGCCACTAAGTGCGGCAGCATTGTTGGTAAGATCGTTGGTAAAGAACACAGGACCTACGCGGGCATCACCATTGAGCTGTGAGGCGTTCATTACTTCAGGGCCGCAGGTCATCAGCAATGAGTCGATGGCGACCACCGGTTGTTGCCAAAACATATTTTCGTCATAGCCCGGATCTGGTAATGGCCAGGAACGGAGGCAGTATTGCAGGATATCTGCTGCGTTATGGAAACCATTTTTGATGAACGCATCGTTATTGGGTGCGAACAGTGTAAACTGGGCCGCTTCAGACGACGATTTCATGAATGCCAAAGGCTGGGCCATGTAAGCTGATTCATACAGGCTATCGCAAATATGCAGTGCTTCCACATATAAGCTGAACCGGGGCTGGCTTTGTATATAGTCCCACATGGACTGTGTTGGCGGGGTGATCAGGTGATCAATAGGATAGATGACCCCGTTGGTACCTTCAAGTTGCTGCCCCCATTTGCTCAGAGCAATACCATTGATCAGTAAGCTATCCCCGTTTTTTCCGAGGAACTGGAAATCCACATAGTCTTTATGCCACTCTGGTCTGTCGGATAATGGGCGGGACGACAAGGTAGCTGCCGCGGTATTGCCTTTGATGGCGCTGATGTTGTCTGGCTGCAGACGGGCAGGCATTACATAGTAAGATAACAAATCGTTCAGTGTGGCGGCATCCGCAGCCTGTATTTTTGAGGAAGTCCATCCAGCTTCATCGAAGGCTTTGTCGGTGGGCACCAACAGGGTATAAAAACCGGCGCCACCCACTTTCATTTTCTGGTCCATACCGGAATGTTGCCATGCCTCCCGGAAACGGGTATACGAAGAAGCGGAGAGCTGCTGCTGCCAGGTTTTATCCGGGCCGGTGCCATGCGGCACGGGTTCCCCTACCGGTTCCGGTTCAATATCCTGTTTGCGGCAGGCCGCAAAAGCCAGGATCAGTAATAAGAGTAAAGATATTCTTTGTGTCATCAGTTTCATTTTTATCGCTTCATTAAATCCGGGTTCAGGAAAAGATCATCGATCACATGCACGATACCGTTGTTACAGAGATGATCCGCGTTTACCAGGCCGTTTTTATAGCTCACCTCGCTGGGTCCTTCTTCATTGGGATACCAGTTGCCCGATTTCCATTTTGAGATGTTGATGCCTGCCGTTTCTCCGCCGTAATACGGGTTATAGGAATATCCCGGCGTGATGGAATAGATGCCTGCTTTAATGCCGCCATAGCCCGTAGGTTGGGGGTTGGGAATGAGATGTCCGTCCGTAGCAAAAACATGCATGGGTCTCATTTCGATAGGGTAAATAGCAAAAACGAGCGGGTCGTAGTCTGCTACGTTCATAGCCGCAATTTTTGCTGCAGTGATACCGTATTTGTCGAACGCGCTGTTGGCAGGTGCGAATATGGTGAGTGGTTTTTTCGTTTTAAGGCCGTCCCATAAATTGAATTTTTTCATGGCAGCAGCAAACAAGGTTAAACTCGTATCGGCGGCGATATAATCCTGTACCGTAGCCTGTGTAAGCTTGAGCGGTTTGGCCAGGATATGGATCACCCCATTTGCCAATGCAATATTCCTTTTGCTTTCTGTATATATCAATGCTCCGTTTACAAACATTTCCTGATCGGGTGATGTGGTGGCTGTTTTCAACACAGACACATATATTTGTTCACCTGCCAGGGTAACATATTTATTATCCAACTGCATCGGGAAGGTGGTAGTAAAGTAGCGGTTGCGGATCATATGATAGCGGAGCATAAAGCGCAGACTATCAGTATTCATTTTAGCCACATCTTCCACACCTTTAATTCCCATTTTATTGAAGGCGTTATTATCCGGTGCAAACAGCGTGAAGGGGCCACTCTGATTAAGTGTATCCAGCAGTCCGGTTTTTTTCAGTGCTGCCGACAGAATGCTCAGGTCATAGTTATTTTCGATGAATGCGCCCATTACGCGTGGCGTAGTGGTTCTGTCAACGGGTGGTATGAGATTATCTTTCCGGCAGCCCGTTACGAGAGCCAGCAGCAGCCATCCTGCTATGAACGGTTTTATGATAGAATTATTCAGCATATTGAATTAATAAAGACGTTAATAAACAGGCGGTATAAATTTGCGCTGGATGGTTGTAACATAAAACCTGCGGTTGATATACTCCACCGTATTCACTGTAGCAAATGACTGTGGATTATTGGTACCCGAATGGATACTCACTACCAGGCCTGTACGTAAATCACATCTCACGGCAAATGGTGTATAAGTAGTGCTACCTGTTTCCCCATAATCACCCATAATAATAGCCGAGAATGCTCCTACCGGCAGGAAGCCGGGATAGCCGAGCGTTTCCGGAGAAAACCCGGGTGCATAAAAGCCGAATGTCTGACTCATATTACCCGTAAATGTTTTGTTACTGCTGCTATCCGGAAATAAAGGAAAGCTGGAATAAGGTGCTACTACCGGTTTCAGTGAATGAACGATCTGACCGATGGGAATGCCTTTGTACCCTGGCAATGCCGTAATGGTGCTATTCGTCCGTTTATTTAACGAGTAGTAAACATTCATGGTGTCTTTCAGCTTGGTATTGGAGAGGTCCACGTTAGGCTCTGCATCCGGCGACTTTGTATAGAAATTTTCCGAGCTGAGGTTATAGAAATTCACATATACCAGCGAGTCTGCAAAAGGCTGTTTGGGAAATGTTTCCTGGCGCAGGTACATGAACGGACGCTGACTGGAATATTCTGCTATCAGTGCGTGCATGGTATATACTTCTCCTGCACTGAGATCCACGGTGGTATCGATGAGTGTGACCCCTCTTTCCATTTTATCCAATTCGAAATAAGGCGTGTTGTTCAGTGGCCTGGTACGGAAAATAATGCGGTGTTTACCGGAAGGCACCTGCGCCCAGCTGGACAAATCATAGCCATTCACGATCGGTGCGGCCAATACTCTTTTGGTACCGGGATATTCCTTTTGCCAGAGCACATTGCTGGCGGCATCCGGGTAAGGGCGTGCCCAGCTGTCGCGCTGATCCAGGAAGTCGCCGGTGATAGCCGCACTAACGGGTATACCATGATCATCCAGCACCGGATCTACCAGGAAAGCGAGGAAAGGCTGCGGTGCATCTTTATTATCGAGGGTGGTTGTAAATTCCAGGCAGTTGAATACCCGCAGGTAGGCGGGATTATTCAATACCACATATTCCGTTTTGCGGCAACTGCTCACAAACAGCGCGGCCAGCAACAGTGGT
This sequence comes from Chitinophaga sp. RAB17, assembly GCF_052114225.1. Lineage (NCBI taxonomy): Bacteria > Pseudomonadati > Bacteroidota > Chitinophagia > Chitinophagales > Chitinophagaceae > Chitinophaga > Chitinophaga sp. RAB17. The sequence goes on from NZ_JBFREI010000001.1 coordinate 342,089, forward strand.
AGTAAAAAGTATTTATTGTTCATAAGACTACTCAATTGTTATGTTTCACAATAATCATCCGGGCTTTTTCGATGGCGTTGGCAGCGGTGCTGCCCACCAATGCTACCGTGTAAATGCCTGGCTCACTCTGTGGCAATTCCGGTGTTTTATATAGTTCCGGGCGGGCAATAAAATCGCGGCTTTTCAGCGGGGCAACGCTGCGGATCCAATCACCCGGTGTAATACCCGGTGCGGAAGCATATGCCAGGATCATGTAGGGGAAATTGACCAACATCCTTTCATAAGGTTCGCTGGTAGCCGGTTGGCCGGGATACAGATGCTGTGAAGCCAGTCCGGTGCCACGAATAGGTTGTCCGTTATCCTGTGTAAAAGTGACTTCACCGGGATCCGGGCAGAAGTTCATAAAGCGGATCCAGAAAGGATAAATGTCTACAAACGTGCCATAGGAGCCATTGTCGGTAGATGTACCTCCATAGAATTTACCACTGAGGTTATTGGCCACAAAAGCAATTGTGGTAGTTCCATCCTTACGGGTATACAACCAGGCAGTCTGGTTATCCGCGGGCTGCAGGCTGACGTTACTTTCGGCTATTACCTTTCCATCTTCTCCCAAAGCTTTTACTATATGCGTTCCCGTTATATAGCGGTTGTAGTTGGTTTGTTTACCAAAGGTGAGTGCATTGCCCAGCGCCTGTCCGTCTACCTGCCAGGTGATCTTTTTGCCGGCAGCAGCATTCACACCCTGTAAGCGGGCGTAAGTAATATTTACCGGCTCCGCGATATCTGCGATGATGCGGAAGGTATTGTTTTCTGACTTATAGGTTTCTCCATTAGGGTTACCGTTGGGGATGTTCGCTTCATAAGTATTGGATACCACGATGGTATAAATACCGCCGGGTTGATACGTTTTCACCGGCGCATAGGTGAGCCAGGTATCTTTATTACCGCCAATGCCGGGTGTGCCCAGTAAGTCCATCAGGGTGCCCGTAACCGGGTTGAGCACATTATACAGGCTGTTGGATCCCGGTACTTCTTTTCCTTCTGTATTCAGCACCTTGAACTGGTATGTACCGTAAGGCAGCTCCACATAATCAGAATACTTTCCGGGAGCAATATTGTTCAGCCCTGGTACTGTAGTACCATCTGCGAGTGTAACCGACATAGGCCCTGTGCGAAACATACCTGCCGGGGCATTACCATTGTTGGAAGAGCTGAGATTCAGCAAACGGACCTTAAATCCGGCCGGATCTGCCGCCGGTGATATACCACGTGGCACCTCGAACAAAGAGTCCTGGAAACCGGCTGGATTAGGGCGGAAACGCACAAAGTAATAATCGTTCGGACGGGCATCGTTATCTTTTGCACTAAATGGGCGGGCGGGCGGCACGTAATTCCTGATCGACAGACTGCTGAATAGTATACTATCTACCCCGCTATTTTTCACCAGTTCCCGGGGGATGGTATAGGTGGTCCCTAAACGGCCCGACTCCGGGAACCATAAAGTACCTCTTGTTTCGTTCGGACCATAGTAGCCCTCTGCGTCGGGCTTCATATAGCTGGTGAGTTTCTTTCCACCCACCGACAATTCTGTCGCCCCACATAAATTCACGAGGCGGATAGAAGAAGCCGTCATTGGCTGCTGTATTACCCGGTTATCGTAACTGTAGTCCAGCTTTTTGCTACAGGCACTCATCATCACTGCAGCCGCTAAAAGTATATAAGTAGTTTTCATTTTCATCATTCAAATTTTTACAGGTTGAAAGTCAATCCCAGCATAAATTCTGTTCCGCGGTAAAAACTTCTGCGTACATATTTCTTTCCATAAAAATTTCCACCGGTACCCGGGTTGGCATACACTTCTTCCACTGGTCTGTCGAGTATATTTTTAGCGAAACCTTTTAACTGCAAACGTTTCAGCAGCTGCTGGGAAAACACGATATCCAGCACCGGGTTAGGTCTGGAATACAGATCCGGGGTACCATCCAGGTTTACCTGGATGAGGCGCTCTCCTACCATGTTAAAAGTGGTAGTGATATCTGTACCTGTTTTGCTGTTGTTATAGTTCAGGAACACATTCACCGAATAAGGGGCCTGTTCAAACAGCGGGCTGTTGGCAGGCGCGCGGCGATCGATGGCACGGGAAGATTCCAGTCTCTCCGGTGTTTTCTTAATTTCACTTTGTGCCAGCAATAAGTTGGATCCCAGTGAAAAGTTTTTCATCATCTGACTCAGGATGCCCAGGTTCTTTACTACCTCCAGCTCTATCCCGTATACCTTTCCCTTGTTAGGATCGTTCTGGAATTCGATGGCCGGAAATTCAGGGAAACGGGCGTTCAGTCCGGATGAATTCTGTTTGAATACCTTTGTTAACTGGTTATTGATTTCTTTATAAAAAAGAGATGCAGAGATCACTTCTCCCGGATGCGGGAACCATTCCCAACGGAAATCATAGTTAGTGGTATGCTGGTTTTTCAACTTCGGATTACCTACTACCAATGCAAACTGGAAAGGATCGAAATCAAATACGTTGGTGAGCTCTCTCAGCTCCGGTCTTGCCAGCGTGGTGTTGTAGCCCAGCCGGAAGTTCATATTCTTATTCAGCGTATAGGTAAGGTTAGCAGAGTAGTAAGGTTCGTAATCTGTTTTATAGATAGAATTCGGTTCTGTATATACCAGGTTTACTTTATTACCGCTGGCATCTTTGGTGGTGATAGAAGGGTCCAGGAACACGTTAGAAGTATCTACCGCCGCCTGTATATCCGTCATTTCAAAACGCACCCCACCGGTGAAGCGCAGCTGTTCTGTCAGATGCAGATCGAGCATACCATAGAACGCGCGGGTTTCGTAGTAGCCCTTGTAGTTGTTGGGCGACTTCTGGATGTTATATAAGAAACCACCAACGCGGGGCGCTCCTTCTTCATTATAAGATGATGGCGGGCGGATGCCAATGCGGTCGTAGCCTACCAGCTGGTCCAGCTGACCATTTACTTCATACAAAGGCAATGCGCCATCTGTGGAGTAGTTAGATCCGGGGAGATAGAGTACGTTCTCTGAAAAACTCCTTCTGCGGTGCAGGTAGTTCACGCCTGTTTTAAATTCCTGCTTTTTATCGAGGGCTTTAAAAGGGATGGTTACATCTGCCTTATAGTTGTAATTATTTTCTTTGAGATGACGGAAACGGCGACCATTCGGATCTGCCTGGATGATACCGTAAGGACCGTAGCCGTTTACATAACCGGATACCAGGGAATACAGGCTGGGACTGGATACCACCGGCGGGGTGGTGCCGGGTGTTGTTATAGGACCTGTATAGGAACTTCCGCCGTTGATGCGATAATCTGCCAGGTTCACAAAGCGGTAATCCGGATCATCCTGTGTAGATGAAGAGCTGGCCATGTTGTAGCTCAGTCTTGGTGCATATTCGTTTTTCCCAAACTTATGCTCGCCTTGTAAGTTAAAGGTGTTGAGTGTGCGGTAGCTTTGGCGTAAGGCATAAATGAGATTATATACTTTGCCGGGCAGACCGGTGTACTCGTAGGCGCCGTGCAGGTTGGTGGCACGTGTTTCCGCACCACGACTGCCCAGATACTGCATACTTATTTCGTGCTGAGGGCTGAAGCGATAGGTGAGTCCACCCAAAAATCCATAGTTGAGTGTTTGTGTACCGGTGTTTTCCTTATAATTTAAGTACTTCCCCAGGTTAATGTTGTTAGGGGTAATGTAGTTAGGAATCACGCGGGGACTGTACAATGCGCTGTTGCCCGTTAACACGCCCTGGTATACACTATACTGGGTCAGTGATCCATCGTGGATATCGTTGGTACGGTTGTAATAGTTGGCGCCGGCTATTAATCCTACCTGGTGTTTCTTAAATACAGTGTAACTGTTGCCGTAAGTGATGGAATAGATCTGGTTTAGCGGCGCCTTTTTATATTTAGTAGTTAGTACCGGGTCAAAGCCATGCATAATTTTGTTGATGCGGTTGGCTTCTGCGAGCAGTGCAGGGTCGTTGCGGCTGTTGGCGATTTTGCGTTGAATATCGCCTAATCCGTTTGGGTATTGGGAGGAGAGCTGTTGAAAATCATTGGTCAGTCCTTTTCCTTTTACCTTTTGTCCGAGGAAGCCCATGTCGCTGTTATAGAAACTGTTGACATAGCTGCCTGTTTGTGAGTTCATACCGGATTGCACGGTGATGCTCAGCGTTTGCCGGTCGGGGACTGATTTTGTTTTCAGTTCCACGATACCGGCAGCCGCATCTGCAGGTTTATCAGAGGTAGTTGTTTTGTAGATGGTGATGTTATCCAGCAGGCCGGCAGGTACCAGGTCCAGTGGAATGGCGCTTCTATCCGGATCTGAGGACGCGAGGCGGATACCATTCAGCTGACCGATCACACTACGATCGCCCAAACCGCGGATGGCCACATACTTATCGTCTGTTACCGTTACACCGGATACCCGTTGCAGCGCCTGGGTGGTGGTAATGCTGGCGGTTTTTTCAATGTTTTGTGCCGAGATCCCATCGGAAATCATGGCGGAGTTTTTACGGTCGTTGAGCAACATGGCTTCCGTGTTGGAGCGTCTGCGTGCATCTACCGTTACGGCTGCGAGGGTTTTACTGTCTGCTTTCAGCAGTACAGATAAAACAGGCGAATTGCCGGCCTTCACCATTTTAGTAGCGTAACCTACATAATACACTACCAGTACATCGGTGGTATCTTTCACGTCAATGAAAAAGCGGCCGGATTCGTCTGCAGTAACTACGCTGCCAGTGCTTTGCGCCATGATTTCCGCGTGGGCCACCGGGTTGTTTTTAGTTGCGTCGATGACGATCCCGCTAATGGGTCTTTTGCGGGGAGCTGTTGATTGTTTTATAATGATTTTGCGGATCACGATCTTTTTGCCGTCTACTGCTTCATACTCCAGACCCGTATTCAGGAGCAAGTAGCCGAGAACTTCCGCTACCGTTTTATTATTCAGATCGGCGTTATATTTCTTGTCCAGCACTTTGATATCAGCAGGGTTGTAAAAAAAGGTGACTCCTCCTTTTGATTGCAACTGGCTGAAACATTTTGCGATGCCTTCATTCCTGAAACTGATGTTGATTTTCTGCTGTAAAACGTTGTTTTGCGCCATTGCCGGGAGCGCCATCAACAGCAGGATCCACATACATCCGTGTAAAATTTTTTCCTTCATTCGTTTGATGATTTGAGACAGCAGTTAGCCGTTGCCGACAGCTGTTAGCTGTTAGCTTTTAGCAGTTAGCCTGCCACATGATTTAATACCGTATACTATTTGATTAAAATGGTTCCGTCCTTATTTTTATGTATTGTTAACCTGTAGGAAAGGGAAATTACTTTGAGCATGTCGTCGAGAGAATCACTTTGCTCGAAGGCACCGGTGAATTTCAAACCCGCCGTAGCCGTGTTTTTGCAGATGATTTTCACCCCGTATAATTTTTCTATCTCACTAAAAACTGCTGACAATACAGACTCATTGAACATTAACTTGTTACTGATCCAGCCGGTATTCACTTCCTGCTGTGTATATATTTTTATTTGTTGCGCCGTTTTGTTGAATACCAACTCCTCTGCTGCCCCTAGCTGCCGCGTGACCGTTTCTGCTGTCACCGCTACCCTACCCGATTTCACACTTACCTTCGGCGACTGAATACCGATACTATCCGTTACTACAAACGAAGTTCCCAGCACCTGCACTTTCAGATTAGGGCCGGTAATAATAAAAGGCGCCGTTTCCGGAGTAACATCGAAAAATGCCTCTCCATTTACTTTGATGCTGCGTTTAGGTCCCCGGAAATATTTAGGATACATCATGGTGGTACCGCCATTTAATACTACTACGGAACTATCCGGCAGTATTACCTTCTTCACCTGGTACTTCAGGGCGGTCACCATTTCGATGGGTACGGGATTGAGCCAGTCCTGCAGTTCAAAGCGGTATACCATGGCTGCCACCAACAGCGATACACTCGCCGCTGCCGCCATGCTATACTTCCAGATACTGGTTTTGCGGGGTTCGTATATCGCTAACCGTAAGTTGTCCAGCACCTGCTGCCGCTGTACATCTGCATCGGCAGGAAGCTCTTTCTCCGCCATTGCCTTGTCCAGCCACTGCTGCAAAATTGCCGCTTCCCTGCGGGAGGCATTTCCCGCCAGGTAGTTATCGACCATTCTTTTAAACTGTGATATATTCATCCGGAACATTCTTCTATAGATATGTTCCCGGAAAGGGCGTGCTTGTCCCGAAGAAGTACGTTAAGGAATTATTAACTGATGAATTCTATCAGTAACATGGCTACGGCAATATGGTGTCGCAGCGCCTTCAGCGCGAGGTGCAGCTGGTTTCTCACTGTTTTTTCAGAGAGATTTAATTTTTGGGCAATCTCTGTAATGGATAAATGGTGACGGCGACTCAGCAGAAATATCTCCCTGGTTTTTACCGGGAGGGTATTTAATTGTTCATCTATCTCCCTGAATACATCCGCTTCCTCCATCTTCTCCCAGATATCATTTAATACGGGTAATATATATTCCTGTACCCGGTCCAGTTCCTCCGGGCGGTTCATGACTTCCTGTAATTTCTTCAGCGACTGAAAACGTACAGCCTGCAGCAGGTAGCTTTCCAGCGGGCCCTTTATATTTATTCTCTCCCGCCGCGACCAGAGGGAGATATATACCAGTTGTACCACGTCTTTGGCATCATCTGCCGAGCCCAGGATCTTTAGCGCAAAGGCATATAATACCGGCCAGTGACGGTTGAAACACCTTTCAAAAGCTTTCTGATCACCGGCACGGATAAGATTGAGTAACTCGATATCTTCACTAGACTGCATGGCTGGTCGTAATTTAACAACGCGAGGCAAAATAGTGGATTTGGGGTTGCCGGGGTTTTAAGTTAGTGTTATCTTTTGCCTGCCATTCTTTAATACCCATACTGCGCCTGCCATTGCGAGCAATACAATGCTCGTCCACGCAATCTGATGCACATTCGTTCTGGCGATGGTCATACCCCCTACCGTTGCCCCTATAGTGACCGCCAGGTTGCCACAGGATGTAAAAATGCTGTTCACGAATTCCGGTGACTCCGGCGCCGCAGACGTAACATTAATATTGCTGATCAGGAAACCACCGGTATGGATAAATCCCCAGATAACGATGACACCGATCATTAACGCTTTATGTGCCCCCGCCGTGTACAAGATGATATGCGTTATCGCCAATGCTGCAATGAATACGATGGTAGTATTGCTGATACTTTTACTCAGCATCTTCCCCGCCAGCCAGTTGCCGCCCACACCTGTAATACCAAAGATCAGCAGCATAGCGCTGATTTCACTGCCACTCATGCGGGTAACGTTATCCAGGTACGCCGCCAGGTAACCATAGCTTGCATACATCGCCGATACCATCAGACAGGCGAGTAACAACTGCGTCCATAGCTCCCTTTTCTTAAGGACACTTAGCTGGCTACTGTATGATACTTTTTCTGCTGGCATTGCCGGCAGCCATATCGCCATGCCTATTCCAGAAATAACATTCACCACCACGCATAAACCGAAAGCTGCCTTCCAGGTAAACAGATCTGCCATCAACGTAGACAACGGCACCCCGAGCACACTTGCAATCGTGAAGCCCCCAAAAACAATCCCCACTGCTTTAGGTGCGTCTTCTTTTTTTACACTTGTTGCCGCCGTGGATAAGGCAATAGACCAGAACACCGGATGCAAGAACGCAGGGAGTATCCTGGCGATCAGCAGCATGTTAAAATCCGTTGCCTCGTATGAAATGACGTTGGAAATAGTGAAGATGCTCAGCACAAAGAGCATCGCCTTCTTTTTATCCATGTTTCCAAACAGCAGCACCATGAACGGCCCGAAGATCGCAATCACCAAGGCAAAAGCACTCAACAACCACCCGGCCTTGTCGATCGTGACCTGGAAATGCGCCGCTATCTGCGGCAAAATACCTATTACGCCGAATTCTGTTGTGGCAATGCCGAAGATGCCTAAAGCCAGTAAATAAAGTGTTCGTTTCATCCTGCTAATTTTTATGCAAATTTGCAGGGTAGCGTTCATGCTTTGAGGTAGTTTACTTTTTAGTGTGATACTTACCTTTTTGAAAGTATCTTAACCAGTTTGAGTTATGCCGGAATTTTTTCATGATAGTAAGTTGTATTATACACCGATTGAGTTTGCCCTCAGGCACATCGGTGGTACCTGGAAAATGCCCATTCTCTGGCGCCTGCATTTACGCGTCATGCGGTATGGGGAACTCAAAAACGATATCCCTTACATCACGCATAAAATGCTCACCTCACAGCTGCGGGAACTGGAGGAGTTAGGGATGGTAGAGCGGATCGTTTATCCGGTAGCACCGCCCAAAGTGGAGTATAAGATTACTGCTACAGGTTTACTTGCTGTACCGGTGATAGAGATGATTATGAAGTATGGCGTGGAGATGATGGGGGTTGCTGGGGTAGCGTATCCGCCGATTTCTTAGTGGGTGCATGTTCATTGCAGGGGGGTATAGTAAATTCGGGTCAAGAAAAGAGCACGTTCCAATATAATTGGATAAGTTTCTCTTCCCACATCATTATAACAAAAATCCAGATTGCCTATAATTCAATGATTGGTAGTTAGATGAATCTATTAGGAGATCACAACAGCTTACAGTAATAATAACTTCTATAACTAATAGCCTTGCAGAATAAAAAAACTCCTCCTTCTTCTGCTAATTAAAATAATTACGACAAGCTGATGAAGTTCTAAAAATGAACTTCACATTCAGAAACAATTCGAAGCTATGAAAAAAGAAAAATTAATATTAGTCGCTATTCTCACTTTAGCAATTACAAGCGCTGGGGTGGCACATAAAGCAAATACTTTTCGCTATTTTTTGTAACGGGTACGTCTGGAGGTTGTAATGCTCCACATCTTGCTCCACGGACTACTACTACTAATCCATGGACTGGCAATGCATTCACAACTGCTGCGTCAACAGGTCCTGATTATTATAACCCATGCCCAGTAATTACAATTAAATTGGTTGGGTAAAAACCCCACCATCGATCTGTTTAGTCATAATAAAAAAAAGCGCGATAGGGAGCATCATATTTAGGAGTGTGACAGTCTACAAAGATTAAAATTTATTTGCGCATTGAGGGAAATTGCATAATTGTGCTAGTATTCGATTCTTGCTTCAGAACATCTTGTTTCATTTGACACATACATTCTCATTGACAATGATATAAAGAATTCAAAGGTATCCTCGGATAGAAAGCGGTTTCCCATCTCGAATCATTTATTTATCCGTGACAGCCAAGTTGATGAACACAAAAGAATGTTAAAATAGCGGAATAAAGTTAGATTTCAAGATCAAATCAATTCTTACCAGAAACTTTAAACTAAAAAAACATGAAGAAAGCAAAACTAGCGTTATCAATTACTGCCGTTCTAGCAGTTATAAGTGGGGCATTGGGATTTAAAGCGAAATCCGTTCATGTATTCTATAAAGATTCTACAATCGGCAGCCTAAGAATAGCTTGTTCTATACCAATTAGCACGACTTGGACTACAACCACCACAACTCTTATACCCGGCGCGTTTACGACATACCTTTCTACAACTAAAGATATAAATAACCCTTGCCCGGTGATAACAGTTAAGGCAAGTGCATGACATAGTATTCTGTACATATCTAGCGCTTCCATTGAAAAACCATTTTCTAATTCTATGGCGAAGGATACTACATAAAAATTAATATTGACAAAGGAAACAAAGGTTGAGCATTCGGAAACTGCTACTTGAATGCACACAGATCGCAAGACTGTTCTGTAAATTAAGGAAATGAAAAAACACAGGATCTATTTGAAGATTTTGGTATTTTCTAGATTACTGGTGGAGCATGCGTATATAAACCCAGTAACTTTTATTAGCCAACTGTATGTGGGTGGTGAGTGCACGGTCGCATTTACACCATACTATAGTTTGACAACAGATAACCGAATACCTGGCAAAAAGATATTATTATCGAAGGTGCTAGGAAAATGCATGAAACGTGTCATTGTCGGAGGGTAAAAAAAAATTTTATGATACAAGCGAAAATAGCAGTATACATAATACTAGTTGTAGGCACACTGGCCATACTATTGAGTTGGCCAAGCAGCACTTATCAATACCCTATTGAGTTTAAGACTATCTCCGCTATTACTTACGACAAAACAACTACTATTCAAGGAATTACGATTCCTCCGTATGCGCAGCCTGTGATGACAGCAAAAGTAATGGTAGCATTGAAGTAAATGATGAAATTGATTTAGTATAAAAAAACGTTCTCTTTTCAAAATCAATCATCTCAAATTGGAAATCGAAATCACTGCAAAAAAATAAGTCAAGAACAAAATAAATTTTATCTCCAGATCTCAGAAATTTAAAAAACTATGAAAAAGGCAAAATTAGCATTAACAGCTGTTTCGATCTTAGCCGTAATAGGTGGGGCCCTCGCTTATAAAGCAGCTATTCCAAAATCTCTCTATAAATCTACGGTCAATGGCGGACCTTGCAGCTATGCTGTTAGTCTGGCATATATAACTACCTCTTGCACGGATCCCGGTGCATTTACCACTGAGCTTTCCCTTTCAAGGGATTTGGTAAATACCTGCCCTGTTATTTGCATTAGGGCAAATTTTTAAGAAATAGTCATACATATAAGACATTTATGACATAAACACTATCCTTTAATATTAAAAATAACGACTCTATGAAAAAATATTAAGACGTATTCTTACATATTAATTAATATTAGTAGAGTATTGTTCGATAATTTCCGATAGCGTTTAAGCTTATCCTTCAATTTACAATACATCAGTAAATTGCGACTAATTTTACTATTGCTAGGAATTTAGGAATCCCAGTTCCGTCATTACCGTTAAATCCAACTTTATAAAGGAAGGAAGATAAAAATTGATATGAGGACAAAAAAAACAAAATAAATTAAACAACTATGAAAAAAGCAAAAATTGCGCTGACAATATTAAGCCTCTTCTCAATTATAGCAGGCGCATTAGCATATAAGGTCAACACCACACGTCTTTTCTATTCTACAGGTCCACAAGGCAACTGCGATGCAATACTTTTTACGAAGCTGGCCGTGACAACCAACTTATTCTTTGGCGCCTTTACTACATTATTATCTACTACAAAAGACAATCAAAACCCATGCCCTGGCATGTCTGTCAGAACAATATCATAAAATTTTCCTCCGATGAGAATAATTCCGATCACCACGACCTCTAAAAAAAGAAAAATAACCTACTGAATCTAATTTCTGGGGGCAAGGACGAATTTTACAAATCCGCGCTTTCACTTGCATATTATGAGATTACTTAAAAGATCTTTTATTCTTTTGGTTGCCCCATCAATGATGTGATCAGTGAGTTCTCTATTTTATGACATTGTTCAAATATTCAGACTCCAATATATCTTCATTGTGAGAGCATTCAAGCTTTGTAATATACCTTGGCTTCGGGGATCTGCCTAAATACAGTCCTAACAAGTAAATAATTAGCTAAATAGCATCAGATAAATGGGATGCTTTTCGCCCATTAATTAATTATACAAAAGCTCTTCCTTGTCAGTTCCAGCATTATGATCACAACTTTATGTAAATGCAATGTTAGAATATATCTCATTTATTATTGAGATTCATTTTTTACTGTATTGCTAATTGTATCATTGATTATATAAGATGTTGGAGTTTTAATAGTATAATCCAAATTCAATCCTGCATCAATCCCTTTTGACCTGGCAGGAACTCCCTTTGTCATCCAAAATGGTGCAGCTTTATCTTTCAAATAATGATCAAAAAATTGGGCCATGCGAACACTAAAATCTTCGCCTTCCTTCCCGTAAACTGCATGGTTCCCTTCATACAGGAGCATCCAAGATTTTTTCCCTAAGCGGCGTAATGCTGTAAAAAATTCAATGATATTACCAAGTGGGCACCCCGTGTCATCTTTAGTATGCATAAGCAGAATGGGAGTAGAAATTTTATCTGCGTGCAAGACCGGAGAGCTTTTAATATATGAATGAAGACTGTCCCAAAGAGTCCCTCCCATTCTAAATTGTCCAATTTGAAACATTTCCTGCAAGCTAGCTCCTTCACCTGTTAGGCTATTAAATCCACTGATCCAATCACCGACTCCTGATGCTGAACACGCTGCTGCAAACAAGTCAGTTTTCGTTACCAGGTAATTAGTTTGGATACCACCCCAACTGCACCCTTGGATACCCATTCTTTTCTCGTCAACAAAAGGTAATTTCATTAAATGCTTCGCGGCAGATACAACTGCATTGTAAGTACCTTGCATAGGATCTCCAATTGTATACTCAATATCAGGACAAAAAACCAGATATCCATTACTAACATAATAAGGAATATTAATAACGCATCCATTATTTAATGCTTTAGGTAATAGGAAGGCATTTAACCCATCTGATAATGATTCGTAGTAATAGAAAATAACAGGGTATCTTCTTGTAGAATCAAAATTCTCTGGTTTATATAAAATCCCTTTCAAAAAAGTATCGTCTAATGATTTCCATTTATGCAGTTCAGTAGAATACCAATTATATTTAGTTTGTGGATGAAAGTCTGTAATTGGTACAAAGGTCTTAAAGTTCGTAGTATAAAATAAATTGGGGTACTCGGTAGCGCTCATACGTCTTACAATATACGAATTCGCATTTCTCGCCTTTCTGGGCGTGAAATTAACACCGTCTGGCGTCGCCGCACTATTAGGTATATCATAAAGGACTGATCCCATCGTCAACAAAGTAGGGTCAATCGCATTGCCAAACGTAAAAGAATAGAACCCATTTTCCTTTGTTTCTGGATTAAATGCTGTCAAAAACACTTTTTCTCCCTTTTGGAAAAAAACAGGATCATCACTATTAATAATCAAAAACAATTGTATATTATTCCTCCTTCCATAGCCGCGTGTTAAATTCACCGGAAAAAAAATCCCTTTGGGATCTACCATCCATATATCGTTTCGGTCGTACATGATGACCGCCGAATCATTATCTACCCAACATGCTATAGGACTAGTAAATCTTCTCTCCCACGATGTATTTATATTTTTTGTTATATTTCTAATAATTCCAGTAGCGATCTCATATGTGAAAAAATTCTTGTTCTCCTTATCAGAGTAAATAAAGTATTTTTCATATTTAGATATATTTGGATAAAAATCATCGCTAATTGAATTAAGTGAAGTTCGTTCACCTGTCTTCGTCGAAACCAAATATGATGTTGTCTTACAAGCAGAATTCCAAGTCTCCCCAGCACCACCTATATTAATTTCTCTATGAAGTACTAGAATAGAATCAGTCAATGGGGGCCGATAAGAAACCGGAGAGAATTCATCTTTTCCCTCTATGCGTAAAACATTACCATCTAGAATATTTACAATGGCTCTATAGCGATCACTTTTTTCCTTCCCCCCTTTCCGTTGCTGTGATTGTAGCACTTTATCGTTAAAGCTCCAGACTTCTGGCTGAGAAAGATCAATATTCGTACTTTCCTCCAGAACCGCTCTTTCTTTTAAAGTAATAAAGATTCTACTATTATCCATACTAAAATATTGCAGACTATTTAACTCGAGATTGCTGTCTTTAATAGCACTTAGATCTGGTAGTATACAATGAGCCTCCTCTTTTCCCCATTCGTAATACCAGATTCCATCCTTACCAGCTAAATTATTTTGGGTATTAGCAATAAAAGCCATTTTATTACCATCTGTACTGAAAATTACATTCCGAGTACCGCTTCCTTTCCAGAGATTGGAACACTTACCATTAGTAATATTGACCCAATCCAAATGTTCTCTTTTACTGGCATCCGCTTCTTCATCCCTCACTATAATAAGGCCATTTCCAGTAAAATAGTAATTTTTTACTGATAGGAAAACGAAAGACCTACTATTCTCAAGATTTCGTAGAATAAGTTTTCCTCCTTTAACCCCTTGACGATAAGCAATCCATTCTTTATTTCCATTCTTGGGTAATTTGTATGATATGATATCAAAAAGAGTATCAGTAATACCCAATCCTAATTTGACTATATAAATCCTATCTGCCGCGGTCAATATAGCGCTCCTATCATTTGCAGCAAAGATCATATTTTCAATACCAGGAAACGTCTTTTTCCACTTCGCATCATTTGTTTGCAGAATCAAAGTATGGCATCCCATACTCTCATTTCCCACAAAATAGCTAATATACTTTCCATTATTACTCAAATAAACGGATTCTGTAACAGGCCAACTGTCATATGAACTTGAGTCTATTAAAACTTTAGGCTGTTTATTACTCATCTGACTTTTTCCAAGTGTCAAATTTTGCCCAAAGCAAAAAAGCGCAAGCAGTATGAGGAAAAATAATGAAATAATATGTTTCATCTTGATATTTTAACTTTATTTATTAATCCTTACCCTCCAAATTATACTCACAATACTGCAACTAACTACACATTATTCTCAGTAATAGTACTAGCGGATTATATATTATTTTCGCAATTTACATGAAGCAGAAACCGATTCATATTCCAGGCTTTTACTCTTATCCCTAATTAGATTTGGCTCAGGTGTTCTAATACTACTATCTAGTTCCAAGCCGGATTTAATTCCTCGAAATCTTGCTTGTATACCTGCTGTCATCCAAACTGGTGGCAGACTATCCATTAGGTAGTGATCGAAGAATTGCTTCATTCGAATACTAAAATCTTCTGCTTCTTTTCCATATAGACCATGATTACCATCATATACCAACATCCATGACCTTTTGCCAAGTCGGCGTAGGGCAATAAAAAACTCAAGAATATTAGAAAAGGGACATATCCCATCATCCTTTGTATGCATTAATAAAATTGGGGTTGAGATCCTATCGGCAAACAATACTGGTGAGCTCTTCATATAATAGAAAGTTCTTTCCCAAAGCGTTCCCCCCATCCTAAATTGTCCTGATTCATACATTCCCTGCAGGCTAGCACCGTATGACAAGAGACTTCCGTATCCGCTAATCCAGTCAGCAATGCTCGACGAGGAGCAAGCCGCGGCAAATAAGTTAGTTTGCGTAACGAAATAATTAGTCTGAATCCCTCCCCAACTGCAGCCTTGCAATGCCATTCTATTAGCATTAACAAATGGCAATTGAGATAAGTAACTGGCTGCTGAGATAACTGATTCAAAAGCCCCCCGCATCGGATCTCCAATTGTATAGTGAATGTCGGGGCAAAATACAAGGTATCCGTTACTTGTAAAATATGGAATATTAATACTGCAAAAACCGGAAAGAGCCTCTGGAGCCAAATAGGCGTTTAATCCATCAGATTCTCTCTCATAATAATGAAAAATAACGGGGTATTTTTTTGTTGAATCAAAATTCTCAGGTTTGTATAAAATCCCTTGTAAAACTGTTTGGCTTGAAGTTTTCCAGGTATGTAACTCTGATGTATACCAATTATACATCTTCTCCGGATGAAGATCGCTTAACGGTCTAAAAGTTCTAAAGTCCGTAGTACTAAAATAATTTGGCGCCTCGCTAGCGCTCATCCTTTTGACAATAAATTTCTTCACTCGCTTTATTCTTTCTGCATTAAACCCGTAAGTACTCTGAATACTTTCACTATTGATAATATTGTAAATTCTCGACTCCATTAAAAGTGAATCAGGATTACCTTCAAGATTAATTTTCTTTTGATAGAATCCATTCTCCTTTGTTTTTTGATTAAATGCTGTCAAAATAAGTATTTCCTTACTAAGGATATAACGATGGCTGTACTCCTCCAACGCTAATGAGAAAACTATATTACGCGTTTGTCCATATTTGTTAGTTAGACATATTGGTGAAGCTATCCCAGACGGGGCAATTTTCCAAATATCATGCTGACCATAAATAACTAGGAAAGCATCCCCTTCTCCCCATGCAGCAACACTTCTATAACGATAAAATTCACTATTGAAATTGTCTTCCCAAACTTCATCAACACCCCTTGTTATATTTTTAATCATCTTAGTGGCAATTTCATATGAAAAGTAATTTTCCTGTTTGCTATCGTAATAGATAATGTACTTTCCACCGGGTGAAATTTCCACTAACATATTACCATCTATAAAATCTAACGGCGTTCTAGATCCATCTATAGTCGATACAAGGTACCAATATACTTTGCATGTCACATTCCATTTCACTTCACCTCCTTTACCATCATTCTCCTGCGCCTTAATTAATACCGATGTATCAGAAACGCATTTAACATTCGCCGCAGGCATTACCAAACATTCATTTCTATATTCTAATTGATTAATTATCGAACTATTAAGTTTAACAACAGCAGCATAATCACGGTGCACCGGATCAGAAAGTTGATGCGTCTGCAATTTATGGTCGTTAAAATTCCAAATGTCCAATTTTACCATCTTTTGAGTAAGAGGGGAGGCAGGAATTTTTTCTTTCTCTCTTAATGTAATGAAAATTAAATCTCCTTTCTTACTGAATTTTTGTATAGACGCCAGCCTTAGATCATGACCGGCTCCAATTAAACTATCTGTAACGATGCATCGAGCGGTGAAAGCACTTGTCAATTTCGCAAGCCAAATAGCACCTCTCTCACTATCCTTATCCACAGTAATAAATGCCATTTTATCCCCATATTCGTCAACTATAAATTTCGTTGCGCCCCAACCTCTCCATACAGTATTTATCTTGCCAGTTTCCAAGCCTACAACGTTTAATACCTGGACAATCTCTCCCGCATTTTTAACCGTCTGGAGCAATACAAGAGATTTGCAGTTATTACTTACTTTGTACGTTTTCACAGACGAATAAGAGACCGTTTTGCTTGTTATTATATTTTTAATCACCAAATCATCCACAATGTCCTTGGGACGATATATTATATACCTTCCCTTTATTTCATATGACCCAACGCTTGGTATAAATGAAACTATAGAACTACCGAGCCTAATTACGCCAAGGCTATCACCCAAATTAATCCATAGCGCAAATTGACTGTTTGGTGCGAAGGTAATTGGTCCTGAAATACCGGAAACTACAGCCTTCCAATTACTTCTCAAAGAACCTATAACACCAGTGCGGCCTCCAGTGGGTTGGTTTTCAATTAAATAACTAACATAATCTCTATTACTACTAATACATCCCTCCGTAACCGATGGCCATTGACTAAATGTCAATGAACTGATAATTTTCTTAGTGTAAGTCTTATGAATCTGATGGGGTGATAGTTGGCACGAGGCATCTCCACTGAAGATACAGATTAGAATAAACAGCGTACAAGCCTTTTCTGAGAACATCATTTTTCGATCTATATTTCAACCAAATAACCATACAAAATCTTATTCACTTTCTATTTCCCGCTACTTTTCCTCTTCTTAATGTAGTAAGTAAGATTAAGCAAGAACAACCTTTGTAGTCCAATCGAATAGGTATCTGTTATGTAACTATCACTGATACTCCTGTTATAATTAGTATTGCTGTTTGTCAAATCAAATCCTTGAATCTTGACTACCAACTGTTTTGTATTCAGTAACGATTTAGATACATACGCATTTAACACCAGTGCATTAGGATTATATCCTGCAATTCTACCCGTACTTAATATATACTTTATATTTCCTCCCACAACTATTCCTAAGGGAATATTGATGTTCCAGTCAAATGAAACCTTATAAGTAAGAAATTTAGAATCACCATTCTCATTATTAGTATATTTCAAGCTATTATAGCTAACATTAGTCGATGTGGTAATATCAAATATTTCGTTATAAGAACTACGAAAGCTGACCGCTTGCATCGCAGATCTATTATAACAAAACCCACCCTTTCCATTCAAATAATTCACATCTCGATTAAGACCCAAAACAGTAGATAATTTAATTGTACTTCTTTTTCCCAAAGGATAACCATTATCAATACCGATTTTTACAGCATAAGCTCCATCTCTATTTATAGGTTGATTTATCTGACGTCCCAGTGTATCAATAGAGGTTCCATTTATTATCTTCCCTGTCACATATTCCCCTCCCAATATAATAGATAGATTGCGCAATGACTTTGCATTAATAGAAATATAACTGATTGATGCAGCGTGAATACGCATTGGATTCAAACTCTGGTTTCCTAGTTGTATGTAAAGTGGGTTTGAGTTGTCCACAACTGGTTGTAATTGTGAAACATCCGGCATTTCAACTGTTATAACATATGAAACACCGAGCTGTCTTCTTTGATCGAAATAATAATTGAACGAAATATTAGGTACAACAATAACCTTTCGTAGCGAGACACTACCAACTTTGCTCAAATTATCATTACGCATGTTCACAATATTTGCAAATAAAGAAACGTTGTAATCATACTTTTTCTTGGAAGTGCTTATGCCTAATCCTAAATAATGATAAAGTAGTTTACTCGAGAACCTATTACTCAATGAATCATTCTTAACATCGTAATCTCTTGTATTTGCATTGTAGTCGTATACAGGAAGATTTGAGGGTGAGTTAGTGTGGCTTAATATATATGTAAAAGTCAGTAAATGTGTCTTGATTATAGGTTCTGTATAAGCAAAGGAGAACTGCAGAAATTCATTTTCGTTTAAAGTGGACCTTTTTTGATTTATAGTATCACTTCTTGATTCTCTATTGTATTGATTGTATTCGCTCATTGAGATATTGTGATCGACCGATTTGAGTCCATAGGACCCATATACCAACCCCATATTTAGCAGGCGACCATCTTTTTTGAATTTCTTTGCGAATAGAACGGTAGTTAACAGATTGTATATACTCGCATCGTTTGACCTTTTCACTAAGCCGCTGTTCAGAACTTTTGTTCCTTTATCTGCCATTTTAAAACTATCGTTCTGAATGTTACTACCATTCTGGTAATTGAATAAATTCGTGAAAGATAGTGTTTGAAATGAGTCAATTCTATAATCTAATTTTACATTTGCTATTTGATTCGTCGAATAATAAGTTGACTGGTCCCACACCTCATAGTAATTAGAATCCAATAATAAATTTTGTTGAGTACTTTTTTTTTGATACTCCTTTCTTGACTTATCTATTAAATAACTACTATATATTGTTACTTTTTTGCCTAAATCTTCACTGTAATTACCTCCCCCCTTCCATGATTCGATAAACCCATCATTAGTGCTTATTTTTCCGTCTTGAAGTCCATTTACATTATCCCCAGTGATGAATATGCCAATTTGTTGTTTTCTATTAAACCTACCTAAACTAATTTTTGATGCAAATTTGCTATTCACACCATATGAAGTCGACACCTGCCCCGTTATCTCATTTCTTCTGTCATCCCGTATAGTAATATTAATTATCTTCTCCGTACGTTTTCCATTAATATCTTTTGATTGAAACTGATCCTTTTTTCGGTTAATCAACTGTACTTTATCAACCATTTCAGATAATATATACCTACTGACAAGCATAGGGTCATCAATAAAAAATAGTCTTCCATCTATTAAAATTTGCTTCGTAATTTCTCCATTAATAGTAATACTCCCATCATCGCCGACCTCTACGCCAGGCAGTTTTTTTAATAGATCTTCCACTGTGGCGTTGGGTCTAGTTTTAAAATTACTCGCATTGTATTCAATGGTGTCTCTTTTTATTTTAACTTGATTCCTTCCCTCTTTTATTTCAATTGGAGCTAAATCCAATCCGACTCTTTGAAGTTCAATTATACCTAGATTAATAGAGTTGGTCACGCCACTTGTGTTAATTAAATGCGATGATTCTCTATAACCCAGATATCTCACCGTTAAAAAGTAATTTCCTGGATGAAGACTGTCTATTACAAAATACCCCGCCTTATCTGTGAAAGTTGATCTCACCTTTGTTGAATCCTGGGCTTTTAAGCAAGCGATTGAGGYGCCTGAAAGAACGGAAGAACTATTACTATCGTAAACCCGTCCCAAGACTTGCACTTTCCCATTAGTCTGTGACCGGACCTGGATTGTCAAAAGGATGGTAATAAACATCAACAATACTTTCTTCATAATGAGGGATTACCGGTACCTGAAAATTCTGCTTTTTTATTGCGATTGGAATGCAGTAGGTGTATTTTTCCAACTCTGCTAACTTTTCAAATTTCTAAATAAAATAATTCACAAGTGTATGCTCATTGCAGTGGAGAATTCTAATTTTGAATAGTCAACGCGGAAGTCATAAGCATTACTCGCATTATCAATGCGATTTACTATTATGACATGGTGCGCTAAAACAATTCACAAACTATATCTTTTAGTAAATACTACGAACCCTCAATAATGACGATCCATTACTTGGTGTTTTAATTCATATAAAACATTATCTATGCCGGAAGGACTATGTACGCTTACTTTACTGGCTCAAATTAGCAAGCGTTTTACTTAAGAACATAATAACGGAACTCAAAATAACTGGTATTCTAATGAATAGACACAATAATTCCATCACAACAAGCAAGAATCATCCACTAAAAGACAGTGTAGATGTTCTATTCATGCGAAATCGGATGCCGAAGGAAATCCTTGTTGCAAGCCCTGAGCCTGTAAGTCTAACAATCCGGTTCTTTCATCAGAAATATTACAAATATGAAGAATTGGCCGGTTGAACGATCAGTGAACTTTCGATAAATAAAATGACGGATATATAGTTTATAGAGAACGATAATGTATTTGATACAACTATCAATAGACTAAAAAGCACATAGAGTCTATCCCGTATACTATGATAGACTCTATGTGCGAAAATACACAGATAGTTACAAAAATTTATTCGATACGGAATCGTGGACGTCATAATTCAATTGGTTTCTATGCCGCTATTGCCTCAAGGCCACTATGGATGACATTTAACCTCGTTTCCGAGATTACATCGGGAATTTTTAAATCAAAAATGAACAACTACAATGGATGTATCCTCTCGCTTTTTTAAAACCACTATATTCAACGACTCAAAATACAAACTGTATACCTGGTTTGCAATACCTATAATATTGGTACAACTAATAGTATTTAAGTACTTTTATCCATTTGCCGGATTCATTAATGGAGATTCTTATGTCTACCTCGAGACAGCATATCATAATTTCTATATTAATACTTATCCAATAGGATATTCAAAGTTTCTTCGATTATTTAGTGTTTTCAGCAAATCGGATACTCTATTGGTAGCTTTCCAGTACTTACTTTTGCAGGCCAGCTCACTGTACTTTTTTTTCACGGTGCTTCATTTCTACCACCCAGGGAGAATAACTCGAATAGCTCTGTTCGTTTTTCTCATACTAAATCCAACTTCATTATATCTTACAAATTATGTATCAAGCGATAATCTTTTCCTCTCTCTTAGTTTGATATGGGTTACGCAATTGATTTGGATTTGTTATAGCCCAACTAATATAACCATCTTTCTAAATGCTATTATTCTGTTCGTGCTTTTTACTATTAGATACAATGCTTTATACTATCCAGTAATACAAGGTATTTCCTTGCTGATCGCCAGGCGTAAGATATTGATGAAGACTGCTGGCATGCTATTGAGTCTTGCTTTAATTGGATGCTTTGTACAATTTACAAGCAGTAGATATCAAAAATTAACCGGAATTTATCAGTTCACTCCATTCACTGGTTGGCAAATGGCTAATAATGCATTGTACGCCTATCGCTATGTGGACAGCGCACATGTTAAGAAAGTACCTAAGCGTCTTCAAAAAATTGATAAGATGGTTAGAACCTATTTTGACACCACTCGTGATGTAAAAAAGAACCCACAGGAGATGTTGATAGCCAGCACTGTATATATGTGGGCACCGAATTCGCCATTGTCGTTGTATATGAATGATCAATTTAAAGGGGACTCTTTAGCAAGTAGCTTAAAAAGATGGGCAACCGTTGCCCCTTTATTGAAGGATTATGGATCTTTTTTAATACAACAATACCCGCAACAATTTATTAAATACTATTTGCTTCCAAATGCATTGAAGTATTATGCGCCTCCGGTGGAGTTTCTTGAATACTATAGCACAGGAGTCGACAGTGTCGATAATACTACAGAAGTATGGTTTGATTATTCATCTAAAAAAATAAAAACACGGTTTAAGGATTTCAAGGTGACTGTCTTAAACTTTTTCCCTGTGTTTACGGGCACTATGAACGTTGTCTTGTTATTTAGTATTATAAGTTTCATTCTATTACGTGGATATAAAGAATATCCATACTTGAAACAAGGATTGATATTAGTAATTGCTCTCTGGTTGGTCAATTTTGGTTTCAGTGTATTTGCTTCACCAATAGCACTTAGATTCCAGCTATTCCCAATAATAATATCTACCTCATTCTCTTTTCTACTAATTGAATTTTTAGTAAAGAAGGCTACAGAAAAAGAATTGATCGTAACCATAGAGCCAAATATGGAGTTAAGTAAGGCTGCTATAGAACAAGAAAATTAGTTCTTAATTCTTTACAATTAGGTTTTAATGTTACCCTGTATGAAATCAAAAAAAGACATTATAACAATAGGTATCGTAATACTATTGGGGATATTCCTTTTCATCTCAGCGAGTAAATTTATTGAGGCCAGAAGTCCTTCAAAAAATGTAGTAGTAAACTATAGGAAACCTATATTATCTGAATTAGAGGGTCAGACACTCCCTTCATTTAAACTACTATTACCAGACAGCTCAACATTGGTTGATGTTAGTAAGACATTACCCAATAAGCCGATTGTTCTTTTTTACTTTGGACCCGATTGTCCTTATTGCCAAGCAGAGATATCTGAAATTATTAAAGAGATGGACAACCTAAAAAATATTCAATTTTACTTATTTACTGCTTATCCATTCGATCAGATGAGAAGGTTTTATGAAACCTTTCAGCTTAGTAGATATCCAAATATCATAACCGGATATGATTACAAGTTCTTCTTTTTCGAACATTTCAAAATTGAAAGTGTCCCAGGTATAGCCATTTATGGCAAAGATAGGCGACTTAAGGGCACATTCATTGGAAACATAAGTTACAAGCAGATTCTGGATTTATCCGAAAAATAAATATGTTGCGCACATAGGCTGTTTTTGACTTGCAAGCTGAATCAGCCATCAATATGGACTAGCCGAAAACCATAATAAAAGAGTAGGCATTATTTTAACAACAAAGTTTAGCTTTTTGATTCAAAAAGCATCTATCATTATGAAAAAAGCAAAAATCGCATTAACAGCTGTTGCTGTTTTAGCAGTTGTAGGTGGTGCTCTGGCATTCAAAGCTAGTATAGCAAAGACTTTCTACCAATCTACTGTTGCAGGTGGACCTTGTAGCTATTCTACTTCTTTGTCCTTAATTACTACTACTCTTACTGCTCCAGGTGCATTTACCACTGAACTGTCTCTTCAAAGGGATTTGGTTAATCCTTGCCCTGTTATTACCGTTAAGGCTAATAACTAATAACACAGTTTTCTATTAATGTTGGCAGTTTTATGTAGCTTTTCTCCTACATATCTACTAGCAGACAATCCAACGGGCTAACCTATCTTTAGGTTAGCCCTCTTGGACAGTTGCTAACAGTATAGGAAAGAGGCTTTCGAATCCATATTTTTATTACTAAATAATAACAAGAAAGTTGACAATTAAATACTGCAATTCGAACTTATAGCCAACAAAAGGTATTGTGACATCTTAATTATATGGAGTAAATTTCCAGTCGGGCTCTTGTCTTCTTACTTTTAAATGAATTTTATGAAAAATGCAAAAATTTTATTGTTGATGATTGCAATGGTTGCTGTAGGTAGCATCGCTTGTGCCTATAAAGTAACGATAGCATCGGTTTTTTACAAAGATTCATCAGCAGGATGCACTGTCTCCATTATGACAGCACTATCTATAGCCAATCCATTAGATCCTCAAGCCTTCACAACTAATCTCTCAAAATTTTCGACAGGTGAGCCATGTCCTATTACATATGTAAAGGCTGGCGCCTAAGGCTTCGAGTCCGCCAATTGTTTAATGTTATATTTCAAAATGAGTTTTTTAAAGCCTGGTAGCTATAGCAAAGAAGAAGATACACCACTTAGATCATAGTTCCAGGCTTAAAATCTACTAGGTTATTATCCACCGATTAGATAATCGCTGCACTGTACTCCTCTAACCCTATTTTCTCCGATATTCTCCATATTCAATCTCTTCTCAAAGATTTACGATCTTTGATTAAGATGCTCATATTCTATCCCACAACTTAAATTGGAAAACTTTCCTCTTTATATTCTTGCCGACAATCAATACTTACCATACCAATACAATCATCGAAGCCCATCAAAATCATTTAACGGAATTTCATATAGTAAATTATCAATCTATATCCTTATAGTACGACTTCTTTCGCCCAAGTGTATTATCCTTAGAACATATTAAATATCTCAACGGGGATAATAAATAACGGTCAAATAAACACTATCTCACCCCAAAGGTGWAGTATTAAAATACAGTTTATGAAAAATTCCATAATCAGACTCTTAACCAAGATATTGTCATTATTCAGCTTAATTTTAGCATTCAATATCAATAACTTAAGAGCAAATGAAGGTTGGCAAACACATAAACTAACTTTAACCGCCACTAATGTTTCACTAAAACATGTATTCGAAAACATATATCAGCAGACTGGGCTTACAGTAAAATATAATAGTACCGGAATAGCATTAAATGAGGATAAAAAAGTAACAATAAATTTTAATCAAACAGAAATTTCTGCTGTTATGACTTTTTTGTTGGAGAATGAAAAAGGACTAACGTTCAAGCTAAAAAACAAATCGATAATAATATATAGAGATTATTTATCAGAAAGGCATGCATTCTTGGCAATAGACAATGATACCTCCAATTATTCATTTCCTCTTACAGGAAAAGTAACTGATCCATCAGGAAACCCACTACCCGGTGTAACCGTAGCACTTAAAGATTCAAAAAAGGGTTCCGTTACCAATGACGATGGAAGATTCATCTTACCTGGCATCAATAAGGGTGAGGTAGTAGTCTTTAAATCTCTGGGGTTTTTGTCTAAGGAAACATCCATACGAGGCAATAATATTTTAATACAATTACTCCCATATATAAGCAACTTAGATGAAACCGTTGTCATAGCCTATGGTACAACAACAAAAAGAATGAATACTGGAAATGTAACTACAGTGAAGTCAACTGATATAGAGAAACAGCCAGTAAATAACGCACTTTTAGCTCTCCAGGGTCGGGTGCCAGGATTATTCATTACTCAAACGTCTGGTCTTTCGGGGTCAGGGGTTACCGTGCGTATACAGGGAGAAAACAGTATTGAAAGTGGAAACAATCCACTATATGTAATAGATGGAGTACCCTTTACCTCTACATTATTGCCTTCACTAGCGACTAGCAACTACGGGCTGCTTCAAAATGCAAGTCCAATGAGTTTTATCAATCCATCCGATATTGAAAGCATTGATGTGCTAAAAGACGCAGATGCTACAGCAATCTATGGCTCACGTGCAGCTAACGGCGCAATATTAATTACTACTAAAAAAGGAAAATCCGGTCAAACAAAGGTGGATATTAGTATGCAAACAGGATGGGGGGAAGTAACTAGAAAAATGAATTTATTGGATACCAAACAATACCTAAAAATGCGTAATGAAGCCATTACGAATGATGGAGGTACTGTTTCTCCCTCTGATTATGATATTAATGGCATCTGGGACACGACAAGATACACTAACTGGCAGAAGGTATTAATTGGAAATATAGCGCATTACACGGACATTCAAGGAAACATTTCAGGGGGCAATAACAGTACCCAATACTTAGTAGGTGCTAATTATCATCGAGAAACAACTGTTTTCCCAGGAACGTTTTCCGACCAAAAGGCATCAGTACATTTCAACATTAATAATGTATCAGCCAATCAAAAATTTCGGATTCTATTTTCCGCAAACTATTTAGTTGGCAAGAATCAGGTTCCTAATACTGATTTAACAATTTACACAACCCTACCTCCAACGGCTCCGTCTTTATATAATAAAGATGGAAACTTAAACTGGATGCAAGACTCTACAGGTAATTCAACATTCGCTTCCAATCCGGCAGCGTATCTATATAATAAATACAAAGTAAAAACAACAAATTTGCTAGCAAACGCTGTTGTAAGTTACGAGATTCTGCCAGATTTAAATATAAAAAGCAGCCTTGGTTATACAAATTTACAATCTTATGCTGTAGTTGCTATCCCATCCCTATCAACTCAACCCGAATATTTAGATTTATTCAATCCCAGATCAGGGACTTATGGCAATAGCAACACTACTACCTGGATAATTGAGCCACAGTTGACATATAACAAGCAAATAGGCAAAGGTAGAATAGAAACCTTGTTAGGTGGCACATTGCAGCAGACAAATAATAACCAAGTGCAACTAGCGGCCTCGGGATTTATTAGTGATGCTGTAATAGAAGACATCGCATCCTCAACACAACAAGCTGTAATTTCCTCGGTAGCAAATATATATAAATATAGCGCACTTTTTTCAAGGATAAAATACACCTACAATGATAAATATATTATCAACCTGAATGCCAGAAGAGATGGTAGTAGCAGATTCGGGGAAAAAAATCAATTCCATAACTTTGGGTCCATTGGTTTTGCGTGGATTTTCTCATCTGAGGATGCCATCCAAAAATCCCTACCTTTCTTATCCTTTGGAAAATTTAGAGGAAGTTATGGAATAATAGGAAATGATCAGTTCGAAAACTACAAATTCCTAGAGTTATATGCCCCTGTATACAACGTATCTGTACCATATCAAGGTGTTATAGGATTACAGCCAAGAGGAATAAGTAATCCCTATCTAGCATGGGAGACAACAAAAAAAATGCAATTTGGAGTCGACTTAGGTATCATAAAGGATAAAATATTTTTCTCAGTAAACTACAATTACAACCGTTCCTCCAACCAATTACTGCAATATGTACTGCCCGCATTCTCCGGATTTCAAACCGTTGGCAGAAATTTCCCCGCAACAATACAAAATTCGGGGTGGGAGTTTTCTCTTTCTACCAAAAACATCAATACAAATCATTTTATATGGTCAACCAATGTTAACATAACTATTCCAAAAAATGTGCTCGTAGCTTTCCCCAACCTAGCGGCATCTTCTTATTCCAATACTTTAGAAATCGGGAAACCGGTCATGAGCAACAGGCTTTTTCAACTTCTAGGAGTGGACCCAGAAACGGGGCAATATCAATTCAAAGATAGCAAAGGAAATCCAACGTATGATCCTGGCTATAATGACAGAACTGTGCTCGTTAAAAATTACCCTGACTTTTACGGCGGACTTCAAAATAGTTTTCAGTATAAAGGTATTGAACTGGATATACTCCTTCAGTTTGTGAAACAAAAATCATTTAGTGCAAAATTTGGGCAAGGAGCAATGCCTGGAAACGCATTTGTCAACATGCCAACAACTGTATTAGATCGGTGGCAAAAAAAAGGAGATAATGCACCAATACAAAGATTCAATTCGGATGGCTCTCTATTTTTACCGTGGGTCAATGCTTCCAATAGTGACATGGCCTGGACAGACGCCTCGTACATAAGACTGAAAAACATATCCCTTTCCTGGCAATTACCTGACTCCTGGAAGAAAAGAATTCATCTAAACAATTGTAAACTATTTGTTCTTGGTCAAAATCTACTAACGATTACCAAATATACTGGCTTGGACCCAGAAACACTGAGTATTTACGTTCTACCTCCATTACGAGTGTTAACAATGGGGGTGCGCATCTCACTGTAAGAAAAAACGCATTATAATTAGATTTTATCCAATAATAACAATCGTCATGAAACAATTAATCATATTCACAAGAAATATCCTCAGGAAAAACTTCCGACTCAATTATTACTCAAATAAATATAATATCCGGCTTTACATATTCTCATTCGTTATTTTAATTTATCCAACGAGTTGTAAAAAATCTATTAGCATCAACGCCCCAATTACAAGTATTAATGGTAAAAACGTGTACCAAACAGATATAACAGCAGCTGCTGTTATGACCGGTATATATGTAAAAATGACCTCCACACTCCATGGTGGTGGATTAGCATCTTTATCATTAGTTCCTGCGTTGTCAGCTGATGAGCTTATACTTTATGGAGGCACATCTAGTACTAATAAGGACTACATTCCATACTACTTAAATCTACTAACCAGATCTACAACCGGTAGTATGGATTTCTCGGCGACTATTTATCTAACCATTTACATTACAAATACTGCGATAAATGGATTAATAAATTCTTCGACATTAACTCCACTGGTAAAAAACCAATTGTTAGGTGAAGCTAAATTCATGAGGAGCTTCTGTTATTTTTATCTCGTCAATTTGTATGGAGATGTCCCCTTAGCACTTACAACAGATTATACTATAACCTCCGTACTACCAAGGGTTCCAAAAAAACAGGTATTGCAACAAATAATATCTGACTTAAAAGATGCTCAAACACTATTAACTGATAATTATGTTGCTGGAAATGCAAAAAGTTTGACGGAGGAGAGAGTTCGACCCAATAAATGGGCTGCTACAGCATTACTGGCAAGAACATACTTATATGATGAGAGTTGGGATAATGCAGAGAAAGAAGCAACTTTAGTTATAAATAATTCCAGCCTTTATCATCTCAATACAATAAATGAAGTATTCTTAAGAAATAGTAATGAAACAATTTGGGCCCTTCAGCCCACGCTTAATCCCACGAACGTTTCTAATACGGAAGATGCAAAGCTATTCGTTCTTCCTGCCACAGGTCCAACCATTAACACCTTATATCCTTTTTATTTGAGTCAAAATGTTATAGCTAGTTTCGAAAAAGGAGATGAGCGGAAAACAAATTGGACAGATAGTG
The DNA here is from genome assembly GCF_052114225.1 of Chitinophaga sp. RAB17. Lineage (NCBI taxonomy): Bacteria > Pseudomonadati > Bacteroidota > Chitinophagia > Chitinophagales > Chitinophagaceae > Chitinophaga > Chitinophaga sp. RAB17. The sequence continues at coordinate 371,111 of NZ_JBFREI010000001.1, forward strand.
TTGTGGTAAAACAAAACAACACTCCTCCCAAAACATACTATTTTCCATATAAATATAAGATTAGTGCACCAAATGCCGCAGTAGAAGAATATACAATAGTCCTTCGACTAGCCGAACAATATCTTATTCGTGCTGAAGCTAGAGCTCACTTGGGAAACCTAAAAGGAGGGACAGACGACCTGTCTTTAATTCGTGCAAGAGCAGGACTTCCTGAAACCCCGCTAAGTACAAAAGAAGCATTATTGTCAGCAGTGCTACATGAAAGGCAAGTCGAGCTTTTCATGGAATGGGGACATCGCTGGTTTGATCTAAAACGGACTAAGAAAATAAATGAAGTCATGAGTATAGTCACTCCACAAAAAGGAGGAACATGGAACCCAAACTGGCAATTATATCCCTTCAGAGATGTTGAACTTGGAAGAGATCCAAACCTAGTGCAAAATGATGGTTATTGATTTGAATGTCATCATGTCTATTCTTTTTTCATATCATAAATAACTTAACCTGAATAAAAACTTGATACTTTCAAGTGAATTTTAGCCCAAAAAAATAATGATGAAAAGTAAAGCAAAATGTTTAGTATTTGGACTTTCACTACCATTCTTCTGCCATGCGCAGAAAGTAAATAGTTCATCAGTCCAAAATTCGGTGCACGGATCTTATAAAATGCAACCGATTCACATTCAATCGAGGTGGGCCAAAGATGTCGGTGCAAATAATGTACTAAAAGAATATCCCCGTCCACAGATGGTCCGTGAAAATTGGGAAAACCTAAATGGATTATGGGAATATGTGATTACTGATTCCAGTCAAACTGTGCCTAATAACTATACTGATAAGATATTAGTACCATTTCCTATTGAATCAGCACTTTCTGGTGTCCAAAAAAAATTGATGCCGGAGGAGCGCTTGTGGTATAAACGAACTTTTCAATATTCAAAACTCCCCACCAATGAGCGCCTTCTATTGCATTTCGATGCCATAGACTGGGAATCAACAGTCTTTATAAACGGAAAGAAAATTGGTCAACATACAGGCGGATATGAAAACTTCTTCTTTGATATCACTGACTATCTAATCCCAGGGAAAAATGAACTCGTAGTAAAAGTTTTCGATCCAACTGATCAAGGCCCTAATCCACATGGAAAACAAGTACTCAATCCCGGAAATATATATTATACACCATCAAGTGGTATATGGCAGACCGTTTGGTTGGAGAAAGTACCAGCTAAGCATATTTCAAGCATAAAATTTACTCCTGATATCGATAAAGAAGTCCTTAATATAAGTATCAATACCACAGCGGAGACACCAGATTTAACCCTGGAAGTATCTGCCATTCAAAATGGCAAGATAATAAACACAAAAAAACAACTTATAAGTCGGGATAAGAGTGCAACATCTTTATCATTAGAAATACCAAATGTACGTTTATGGTCTCCTGATGATCCGTTTTTGTATGATCTCTCTATAAAACTTATTAAAGGTCATAATATTATCGATAAAGTCACAAGTTATTTTGGAATGCGCAAGATTGACATTCAAAAAGATGAAAAGGGATCAGATCGTATTTTCTTAAACAACAAATACACTTATAACTTAGGAGTACTCGATCAGGGATTTTGGCCAGAAGGACTTTACACTGCTCCTACTGATGAGGCATTAGCATTTGATATAAAAGCAGCCAAAGCCATGGGATTCAACACCATCCGAAAGCATATAAAAATAGAACCGAACAGATGGTACTACCATGCAGACAAAATTGGGGTATTGGTATGGCAGGACTTTGTCAATCCTCCGCATCAACTCCCAGAAGGATCTAAACAAATTTTTGAAAAAGAAGTAAAGGAAACAATGGATCAATTGCATAATTATCCCAGCATAATCATTTGGGTGCTTTTTAATGAAAGATGGGGTGCCTATGATCAGCAACGATTGACGGAATGGGTAAAAAAATATGACTCCAGCAGAATAGTTAATGGACACTCAGGAGAATTACTGTATGTAAATGATCAGTTAAGAGCGCCTTCGCGCTCTCCATGGATAAGCAGCGACTTAACAGACGTCCATTCATATCCGGATCCAAGAAATACACCAGGGCAAGCAGGTAAAGCTAAGGTGGTAGGAGAATTTGGCGGAGTTGGCGTTTCGGTACCCGGCCACCAATGGGATGATGTTCAAGGGTGGGGGTATATTCAAGTACCACCAGAAGAGCTTAAAGCAAAATATAGGGAAATGGTCAATGAATTAAAAAAGTTGGAATTGGAGGGACTCAGTGGGTCCATATATACTGAACCGTACGATGTGGAAGGCGAAGAAAATGGATTATTAACATATGATAGAGAGATCATTAAAATTCCGATTACTGAAATCAGGACTATTAATAATAAGTTAATTAATCAAACAACGGGCTTCCAACTCGATCCAAAGTTTGTCCTTGCAGAAGATATCGATACTAAAGACAATGACAATAGATACATAGAACTAACTACAGCCTATGAAAAAGGTGAAAGAGATTCTTCGTTTCTAAGACGATTGCTATTAATGGCCATCAGAAAAAAAGATCAACCTCAAACGACTCTCATTGGTCGCGAATACATTAACCACCTTAAAGATCCGTATTCAAAAGAGAACTTAATATTCATTGATAAAATCACAAGAAGATCTACAGATAAGGGGTTCGAAATGTTTCAATCAAACGCCCCAAAAGTGGATGCTGTTCTCGGAGCAAATACTGTCATTTACAAATTAAAAGGCATTATTGACAGAGAAGAAGTAACACCATATTTAAATGCTAATTCGTCTATTTTGAACTGGGATAGCTTACAACAAGCTATTACAAATAAATATGGCGACATAGGAGAAGAATTAGTCTTAGGGAAACGAATGTATTATTCCGGAATTAATAAGGATTGGGAATCCTATGGTAAATACTTTGTTTTATACTTTAGGAAGGCATTACATCACCCTGACTACATGATCAACAATGTTACATGGCCATTATTTGAACATGTGAATGATGCAAAGGTGCTTTCATTTGCTGCGGATGTAATGAAATATTGCATTGAAACTTGGGACAAACAGGAGCCTGAATCTTTTGACACTTATGCTAATCTACTTCATAAAATTAATAAATCTAGTGAGGCTATCCAGTGGGAAGAAAAAGCGCTAAAAATCAGGAAAGGCAATCCAGACGAAAAAATCTACGCTGAAACCCTCCAAAAAATGAAATCCGGCCAGCCGACCTGGCCTACAAATAACTAAACGCATTACGCGGTACATGTGGGCGGATGGTTTACGCCCCATGTGCACTCTATGAAAACGTCGCTAATAGTCTTGTTGGTGACCTATTTTTTCAAACTGATAATAAAACTTAAAATATGATCCTATTTCATCCTGCTACCCATAAATTCTCTAAAAAAAAGTTTAATTACTATAGTACGCTGGGAATTTTAGTCGTGTATTATTAGTAGATCCTAAGTAACCGTTAAAAGACACAATTAATGATACAATACTGACAGCCGATTGAAATAGTTTGTTACTGTCCTATGTGAACCTATTTAACGAGTAGCAAACTGCCAATCACCCTATCAGCAGGCTCCGGAAAACAAAAACAATTAACATTTAAATCTCATTGTTTTATGGCTAAGCCAAAGAAAACTAACCTCCCCGAAAAGATTCTGAAAATTGAAACGGATGACACGAATTTCACGCCTGTGGAAATGATTCCGGAAGAGTACCAACACCTGATTATTCCGGCTGCAAAAGTTTTCTATACCCATGATTACGACTTCGACATGGTATGTCAGTGTATCCGGTTAGGCGTATTTTCACTCTGGATGCATGAAATCTTTGCGATGGAAGCTATTAACTTATTACCGGTTACCTGCAGAGAAATCGTAGTACTTCATTTTATGGCGCATGGCGGTACCAAAGCAGAAATAGCTCAAAACGGTACTTATCCGCTGAATGGCAAAGAAGTAAACCTCTTTAAATTAAATTCGCTGTTTCATGAAGCCCCGATGAAAAGAGGTGATGAAATGTTCAGCTTCCATATTAATGTATTACCACAGGACCTGGCTGCGTTAGGCGAAAAGCATCCTGAGCTGGCACAACTGGCTAAAAAGGAACTGATGCCTGGCAGCGGCGCATTGCAGGACAGGCCTTATAAAATCAACCTGGTATGTAATTATCTTATTAAGGCCATCAATGAATGCAAGTATATCGAGATGCCGGCAGATAAATTCCTGTACAGATGCTGCCTCGACCTGTTTATCAACTTCGCGAACCAGGACAAAATAGCCCATCTCCCCAATATTTATTATTCTGACGAGATGGAGTATGCGCTGAAAGAAACGGTGGAGTACATGATAGAAAATGTGGAAGAGGAATTTAACCTGGCGAAAATTGCCTATCACCTCGATGTGAATGCGCAGGAACTGAGAACAGCTTTTGAAAATACCTATCAGATTACCCTGGAAGCCTTTGACCTGCAGCGTAAAATGATCCATGCTTTTCAGTTAACGGTAGGTACCAAATCGACTCCGCTGCAAATTGCCAAGTCCATCGCTATGAAGGACTCCACCAAATTTATTAATCTATTCGAATCATATTTTGATTGTTCCTTCATCGCAGTTCGTAATGCCCAATGAAGTTTTCTTAATCACCCCTTTTGATTTTTTAGGTTGGTGACTCGCGGGGCTATTCCTAGTCCCGCTATTTTTTTCTTTATCCCCTCAAAATAACCCTTGCTTTTTGCAGTCAGCGAAAGAATCCTTAAATTCCTTTTCTTTTCTCACTGTAAAAAGCAAGGGTTATGTCTTTTCAGCAACGTACCATCTTAATTACCGGCGCAAGCCGCGGCATAGGCAAGGCAATCGCATTACGTTTAGCCAGCAAGGGCGCCAATATCATCATTGCTGCCAAAAGCGTGGAAGAAGACCCGCGGCTGGGAGGTACCATTTTCTCTGCTGCCAAAGAAGTAGAAGAAGCCGGTGGCAAGGCCCTGGCGGTGCAGGTAGATATCCGGGAAGAAGCACAGATTGCACAAGCTGTTCAACAGGCAGTAGAAAAGTTTGGGGGCATTGACGTAGTGATCAACAACGCCTCGGCGATTCAACTCACCAATACAGAAGAAACCCCTGCCAAACGCTTCGACCTGATGTATGATATTAATGTACGCGGCACCTTCCTGGTAACCCAACATTGTATTCCTTATCTGAAAAAAGGTAATAATCCACATATACTCACCTTATCACCTCCCATTAACATGGACCCAAGATGGTTTAGCCCTCATGTAGCCTATACCATCAGCAAGTATAATATGAGCATGCTGGCGATGGGCTGGGCTGAAGAGCTGACAAAGTATAAGATCGCCTCCAATGCTTTATGGCCGGCTACTACCATTGCAACAGCGGCGGTAAAAAACCTGCTGGGTGGGGACGCACTGATTAACCGGAGCCGTACCCCGGATATTATCGCAGATGCAGTGGAATATATTTTAGCGCAGCCTGCGTCTTATACAGGACACACATTCATAGATGAAGAGGTATTGAAGGCGGCCGGTGTTACGGATTTTGAAAAGTATGCGGTGGTACCAGGCGGTAAATTACAGAAGGACTTGTTCCTATCATAACAATTAACATAAATGATCTAACATCAATAAGCCGCTCTGAAAAGAACGGCTTTCTTATTGAACCAATTCCAGGCAACTGCCCAGATATACTGTCTTGCAAAAAAATAGCCACCCTGGAAAGGGCAGCTGCCTTCGTACATTGTTTGTCACCCTCCGTTGAGGGAGGATTGTTAACCCATTCAAATATACTAAGAGTCCGAATAAAACATTTATTCAGTTCTATTCAGTCTGCTTTTTTTTCATTCATTCTTGTTCATTTTAAAAATCGACAAAAATGAGATTTTTGAATAGGAAAAATTATGTATGGAGAATTTAAAAGTAATAACATATACTATGGATGCCTAACTATTTAATATTACCGGCATAGCTGCCAGCAGAACTATTAACAGGCGGTGTATTGGTAACAACAAACGCATATTCTCCGGAATCGGTTGCAATCACGTAATGCCCATCTTTATAACCCTCGGTGAGGCGCTGCCCGTTCATCGTTACATCTGAAGTAGACAATGCCGGCACATAAATAGTAGCATGAGTATTACCGGGTATTACCACATTCATAGAGAAATCCCCGTCTTCTTTTTTCCATTTTAAAAAAATGGAACCATAGGGTGATTCGTAATTAGCGTCAACAGCAGTCACGTCTCCCACCGGCTCCGGACGGATCACGATATCGCGGAAAGCCACGCTGCCTGGCGCTGGCCGGATACCGGCCAAACCGGTATAAAACCATTCCATCAGGTGCCCCAGCATAAAATGATTGTTGGATGCATTGTGATAGGCCTGCCAGGATTCTGTGAGGGCGGTAGCTCCCTTAGCCAGTTGAAGTCCGTAGCCGGGAACATCGGAACGACTGTTCATATCATAGATCACATCAGAACGGCCTTCCTCATCCAGTACCCGCAGGAGATAACGGTAACCAATATCGCCCGCAGTGATGCCATTATTATGTTGACGGATATCTTCTATAATATTTTCTACTACAGCTGCTTTATCACGGGCATCTACCAGCTCCATGTACACCGACATGGCATTGGCTGCCTGGCTGCCACTTCCGTATTGTTTGGTGCTATCGTTAAAGAAGGTGGTATTATAAGCACCTTTTACCGCATTTGCCAAAGCCAGATATTTGTGTGCATCTTCTTTTCTCCCTAAAATACCCGCTACTTTCGTTAAAATACTGAGGTCATAATAGTACATAGCCGTAGCTGTAATTCCTTTGGGCGTAAGCTGGGATTCACCGGGAAATTCAGGTCCAATGTCGTACCAGTCGCCCAGCCCATGCCGGAGGATATGATGATCTGATTTTTTTTCGAGATAGGCCACGTAACGGGTCATCATCTCATAACTCTCTTCCAGCACACTTTTATCACCATACCACTGGTACATATACCAGGGCAGTATCACGCCATTGCTACCCCATTCCGGCGAGTCGCGGAAGCCGCCATCAAACTGTACGTACTCAGGTGCGATGTCCGGGATAAGGCCCTCCGGAGTTTGTGCATGGATCATATCCTGTACTACCTTACGGCATAGCGTAGCAACATCATAGTTATAGCGGATAGAGCTGCCGACTAAATGCGCCTGTTCCAGCCAACCCAGTTTTTCGCGATGCGGACAATCCGTCAGCACGCTGCTCATATTGCTACGGATAGCCCAGTCGATGAGGGTAAACGTTTTATTGAATAATTCATTGGAGCAATGGAAATCGCCTCTATGTGGTGCATTATTATGCGTATGAATACTGTACACCAGGTCAATTTCCGGTAGATGACCGGGATTCGCCTGTCCCTTAGGCACCGCCCCATGTACCTGCACATAACGAAAGCCATAATACATGAACCTGGGCTCCCAGTTTTCTACACTATCACCTTTGAGGGTATAATTAAAATATACGGGACTGCCTACCGGCGACTGGTCTGCCAGCCCATCGGATGTCAGCAGTTCCGAAGGTATTAATCTGACCACGGCATGCGCATTGCCTTTTACGGTGAGATGAGGAATGGCAGATGCATTTTGTCCCATATCATACAACCACACGCCTGGCTTAGGCTGCGTAATTTTCACCGGGAAAATAGGGTCATACCTGCTCATCCCGTTTGTTTGTGCATGTAGTTGCGGCGAGCTGTGTACCGGCACTGCATTACGCCATGCCGCATCGGGAAATCCCGGTTTATCCCACCCCGCTTGTTCCAGCAGCGCATTATAATCTTCTCCCCCATAAATACTGGAAAAGGTAACCGGACCCGGGGCGGCTTTCCAGGTGGGATCGCTGACGATATTATCGGTAGTACCATCCTGGTATTGGAGATACAGGCGGCATATCAGTTGTGGATAACCAAAAGCACCGGTGAGTTTACGGTATCTTTCGCCGGGTATATAAAAGAAGCCATTACCCAGCATCACGCCCAGGGCATTAGCCCCGTTTTGCAGATGTCTTGTTACGTCAAAGGTAACATACAGTGCATGCTCATCGTATTTTGTCCAACCGGGGTCAAGAAAACCATTTACTTTATTTCCGTTGAGATGAAGATCAAACTGCCCCAGCCCGGAAATAAAAACAGTGGCCCTGGCCAGCGGTTTGCTAATCCTAAACTCCTTTCTCAGCAATGGCAGTATATCATTGCGGTGCCGGTACTTTTCGTTGCTGTCATCCGTAATGGCGGGCACTATCCGCTGGCTGTCCGGCAGCACTTCATATCCTATCCATTGTGCATTTTTCCAGTCGCCGGGTGTATATAACCCGGTTTGCCAGTAGGACGAACGACTCCAGTCGGACGGAATACCGTTGTTCCATACCATTACCTTCCAATAATACACGGTGGCTGGCTTCAGCGTTTTGCCGGCATAGGGCACCTGGATAGATTCATCCGACATGACTTTCTTCGAGTCCCAGATGTTGCCTTTGTTGTGTGCCAGCTTCACTGAATCATCTGACACCAAAATGCGGTAGGCTGTTTGATGGATATGGGGTTTGCTGGTGGTCAACTGCCAGTTGAATACAGGTTTGGCAGCATCGATACCAAGCGGGTTATTACCCTGTCCGTTACACAACAGGCTATGTACCCGAACTTTTTGGGCCAGTGTGGCGGAGCTGAACAATAGCAACAACAGTAACAACGGGGACTTCATCATACACTGATTTTTCAGATGATTGGGCGAAAAGGGTTACATATCCACTATAGCCTTGATCACTTCATTATGTGGGTCCAGTAAAGCGCGGAACGCGGTTTTCACTTCCCCGAATTTAATACGGTGCGTGATATAGGTTTCCGGTCGTACCAGTCCCTCTTTTATACAACGGATCACTTGTTCAAAATCGGTCCGGGTAGCATTCCGGCTGCTCATCAGGGTGGTTTCCCTTTTATGAAATTCCGGATGAGAGAACATGAGCAGTTCTTTCTGTAGCCCTATCAGCACATACCTGCCTCCATGCGCCAGGTAATGAATGCCATTGTTGATGGCTTTCTGGTTGCCGGTGGCATCTATCACTACGGTGGGCATGTCGCCCCCGGTAATGTCCTTTATCTGCCTGGCAATGTCCCCATTCGCATTCAGCACATGTGGGATCCCCAGCGCCCTATTCGCAAACTGCAGTCGTTTTTCGTGGATATCGATGCAGATCACCTGTGCCCCGGCAATACGGGCAAATTCCATGGCAGCCAGCCCTATCGGCCCCGCTCCCATCACCAGCACATATTCGCCTGTTTCCACCCCTGCCCTGCGGATGCCATGCGCACTCACCGACAGCGGTTCTACCAGTGCCAGCTGCTCGGGTGTGAGTCCTTCCCCCTGCACCAGCAAACGACCTGGTACAGCCAGGTACTCTACCATACCACCGTCTTTATGCACCCCCAGCACCGCTATCTGCTCGCAACAGTTAGGCTTTCCAGCCCTACAGGCAATACAGGTACCGCAGTTTTCGTAAGGAATCACCGTAACGATATCACCGGTTTTAAATCCCGGCACCTCATCCACGGCGACTATTTCTCCGGCCAGTTCATGCCCCAGTATCCTCGGATAGGTAAAATAAGGCTGTGTGCCCTCAAAGGCGTGCAGGTCGGTGCCGCAGATCCCTATCTTCTTTATTTTAATAATGGCATAACCAGGCTGCAGCTGGGGCATAGCGCCTAAGCCGTATTCAAAATTGCCGGGAGTGGTGCAGATGAGTGTTTTCAATACAATTAATTTATACAAAATTCTTTGGAACTGCCGGGATATTTTCTCAGGCAGGGTGGAAAGGCAAAGAAAATGCTTTCAGGGGAGATGGTTGTAGGGGATATTGGCTAAGAGGTGGGGGATATTGGCAAAGGGGGGAATTATAGTGAGGGCGGCTTGTTGAAGCCGCCCCGGTTAGCTGCGTCTGGATTTTATGCTGCTATATATCTTTGAAGGTAAATCGTTTGATGAAATCGTAGTGTTTAACAAACTCTCCCCCTACACCTAAATCCAATTTAAATGATCTATTTCCAAGTATTCTTTGCTCCAATTGCCTGTTCAATGCTTCAATATTGACAGTGGTGTTATTCTTCCTAAAAAATTGATGGAGATTACGTATGTCACCTGTTGCTTTGGAAAAGTTCTCAACAAAATAAGGCACCAGTCTTTTGAACGGCCCCAGTGACAATGATAGCATGAATAGTATTGCAGTCACCTCCTGTGTATTATCTTCATTTTTATAATTAAAAGCCTCGTGCGCTTTAATTATTCTGAAGATATTTACGAATCGTTTCACCGTTCTGGGATTATTACCAACAAATTCCGACATCTGTTGCATAATCTCCACTTCCTTCTCAGTTAAAACTAGAATTTCGATCTGTTCTTTCAGTTCTGTTTGATGATTGTCGTTTGCCATTCCCGACTTTGAGTTCATACCAGCAATTTCCGCTTGTATACGCTCCTGCGTCCAAAAAGTCCCTTTACCCACACGTCGTGGCTGTACTACTATGTGATTTTCCATATGCTTTTCAGGGTCTTTCACCCGATCAGATTTAACCGATTTTGTATCCACTTTTGTAGTGACAAAAGGAGTATTGGTATTTGCCAGCTTGCGGATCATGCTTTTAACGGCTGTATCATTGGGTTCTTTCAGGTGAAAAGGAATCTGGAATATTTTCTCCAGGTAATCAGCCGGTTCTAAGTATTCCAGATTTTCATTTAATTGATCCCTTACTCCACCAAACTGCAAGGCATGCCTTTTAATCAAAGCATTCTTTATCCAGCGGGAATCCACCCCCACCACCACTACAAAAAGTGGAAATGCCATCAAAAGATTGACCGCTTCCAGCACCTGCACGACCAGGTCTTCAGGACAGCGATCCAAATCATCTATGTATAGTACAATTCTTTGGAGTTTCACTTTAAAATGACTCCTGAATATCTCTGCTTCACCATTTGCTTTTACTTCCCCCTGATGGTCATAAAAAAGGCCGTTCAGAATTTCCAGATCCTTTCGAATAATAGAGATAATCCCCAAATGCTTTCGATAATCTTCACTTTTGGATCGCGTATCAATAAAATTATATAGTGTTTCAGTGGCGAGCGCATTACTGATTCTGAAGTCTAAATCTGCCTGTATTATCTTCGCGGACTCCATCTGTTCATTGATAATAATTAATTCAGCTCTCCCCTTTTCAATCTCAAGCTCCAGCGCCTTTTCGTCTTGCTTCATCTTATCAATGGCTTCTTCTATTTCCTTTTCATAATCTACTTTTATTTTCCAGAAAGAAGCTATCACCGGTCGTAGCTCTTTATAAACAGCCATCACTCTTACAAACATTACTGCTGCTGAAGACAGAAATGTGATTACAAATGGAGGAATAAGAAATCCAGTTATGGATATTTGTTGTTCCAGCCAATGCAACCCCATAGGTATCGCAATTATTAGGAAAACAATAAAGAATAACCACAAGGTGTTGGAGAGAATTTTACCCTTTCGAAAAAACGTGCGTAGAAATGAATACGTTGACTTTGCTTGCTTATATGCTTCCTCCGGATTATTCCAGTATTCTTCCGGAACTATTTGTCTTAGCTCCTTTTTAGATTTGCCGAAAGACCTGTTCTCGTTCAGCGATTTGATAATCCGCTTCTTGACATGAAATTGCTGATCTACATTCGCTATTACAGACTTTATTGTCTTTCTTCGTACAGCCTGTATCTTCTTTGCTAAATCAATCCGAAGTCTTTTCTCTTTACTTTTCAGCACCTCTATCTGGCTGTCAATTTGCCCTTTCCTACTTTCAAGAAAGGTAATCTCCTCTTTGGTAATGTTCAGGCTCTTTGTAAGGATTTGCCTGATTTCTTTCTTTGCCCCCTCCTTTGAGTCATCGGCCTGAATATATATGTTTAGCTGTTCAAAAATTCTTGAAATGATGCTGGCCCAAAGATTAGTATCCATATAAGACCATGCGTTAAAATGAATCTGGGCGATACCTGCGCAATATGCATCCTCCATGCTACTTTTGGACAACTCCTCTATCTTCCGCTTCAACTGCTCCATGAAAAAGCTTTTTCCAGATCCCCATTTACCCAAAAGTGCGATGGCAAGTGGAGGCTGGAAGCTTCTGGCAGCAATAATCCGCGCGAAAGCACCAACATCCTGGGAGATATCCAGGTGATCTGTTGCGGTATCAATATCACTATGAAAGTGACCTATTCTACTAATTAAAACATTTGCCCCAACACCGGATATCGGCAATGTCACATCGCCAATTTTAGCCCAATCAACAGGGCTAAAATGCCTGAGAATTTTTATGACATCCTTTTTTTCAGCTTGTTGAAGTATTCCAGAATATGGCAAATGTGTTGTAACAGCCACGTTGACATTTGCTATTCTCCAGTCAATTTTCATTCTCTGTTCTCCAGAAATAGTAATAGCTACCCCAATAGCAGTGAGTTCTAATGTAAAATTATCCTCCTCTTCTTTCAAAGTTGAATAGTAAGACTTATGTGCCATATTGTAGAAAACAATATCCCCAATATTTACTGCCTCCATTAATTTTGACAAGGGGCTCGAGTTATCATTTTTACTCCAGGAATCATTCTGTATCAATTGATCCAACTTGGAGTTTTCGGCCCATTTAGGGTTAAAAACGTAGGCGTTCACTTTTAAATTATCCACAAAAATCTGCGCACTCGTAATCTTATCCTTAGTAGCTACCCGACTATTACTTTTCATTTGCTGTTCCAGCAAATTTTCATCCACTGAATCTGGTAATGAGATATAGAAGTAAGCAACAAGTTCATATGCCTCATTGGCATCATTTATTGCTGCTACAGTAATAGAAAGACTTTCCTCAAACGTAAGCCTCCCTGCCCCGGTTCCCATAAGTGGGATCCATATCGTCTGATCATTACCTCGCAAACTCACTTCCCTTAGCGCCGTTCTTAGATTATTTCTTAAAAGGTTCGAGGTCTTACCATCACCAACAGTGACAACAAACAGGACATTAATGCCGTCTTCATCTCTTTTATAATAGTGATATCCATTTATCAGCTCCTCCTCAGTCGGAAAGACATCTGAAGTATAACGTAGGTTCTGTAATACTTCTGTATTCAATTGACCTGCTGATCCACTGCTATCAATAGGTAATACTACCAGGTCTGCCAAAAAAGGAGAAATGTCTCTACCAAATTCGTGAGCAACATTTAATACAGGTATTGTAGGGTAATCCATATTTCAATTAGTCTATTGAGGGGTAAAACCAATATACAACAAACTTACAATTATCCCGTCTATACTACAAACACAATGGCTCCCCGATCTTATCGAGCCTCCCTTTTTTCGCCGACAGGCATAGGCTCCAGGGGATACCACAGAAATGTGAACCCAATTGTATTAACCCTTGATTAACAGTCTCCCATCCCCCTTATTTCTACATCACGCTGCCTAATTGATTACAAAGCTTCATCGATTCATCCCCTATTACTATCAATTAGAAAACCGGCTATCGGCTTGCATAGCAACTCCACTTCCGCAGATAGGGTAGAGAAACAAAGGAAATATTTTCGAGGAAGATGGTTTGTAGGGGATATTGACTAAGAAGTGAGGGATACTAATACATTTATTATTTTCTCACCGACACTACCTGTTCTGTCTGGTGAACATCCTTTAATTGCTGTTCCAGTTTCCTGTATTTAAAATAGTAAAATACAGCTATATACAGGGCTATTTTTGACAACAAAAACACCATGATAAATACATGACGCCATGCTCTGTGCACGGTAATGAAATTTTCATTTTTAGGCTGAAGATTGATGAACGTATAACTTGCTGCAGGTTCATTGACCGGCGCTGTTTTCACCCGATTGAGTATTTCATTTTTTAATTCCGCGGGAGGGAGAGCTGGCTCATCAAACATCATTTTCTCCATACGCAGTTGGCAATGCTGTATTTCCATGTCCAGTTCCGGGTATTCACGGCACATACTTTCGAGTTCAGCTGATTCTTCTTCTGAAATGAGTCCCAGTAAATAGCCTTCTATAATACCGGATGATATGTATTGCTGAATATTCAATGTTCTTTGTTCAAAATATCTCTTAATGCTTTTCTCGCGTTGGTAAATCTGGTCTTAATAGTCCCCAGCGGTAATTTCAGCTCGCGTGCGATTTCTTCCTGTGTCCAGTCCCGAAAGTATGCCATCTCTATTAATATACGATATTCGGGCTTCAAAAGGTTTGTCAGTTTCCTGATTCCTGTGTACTCCCGATCAAATGTCGGGATAAGGTCATTATGATTCTGCTCCAGGGACCGGGTTGCAAGATTGTTCCGGTGAGCCTTGCTTTTAAGATGATCCAATGCTGTATTGCGTGCAATGTTGTACATCCAGGTAAACGCGGATCCCTTGTCTGCATCGTATTTATCCATATGGTTCCAGATCTTGATAAATGTTTCCTGTAACATGTCCTTTGCAATTTCTTGATCTTCAAGCATACCCAGAATAACATTGTAGATACGACCGTAATATTCGTCGTAAAGACGACCAAACTCACTCATCTTCTCTTGCGGTGGCAATGATACCAATATCCTGTCTTTATGTGTACGGGCTTGTTTCAAATGGATAAATTAGTAAGGACTACAATTTTGTAACATAGGCAGCTACTAAGAATGTTCATGGCATGTTTTCTACTGTGAACATCAGTTTACCATCTTCTGACTGGTAGTATTTACCAACTGTCTGTCGGGAATATCCTTTTAAAACTTTCTTTTTCAATGCAGGAAACACCAGGGAAGCCTGTTGTACAATCGATACGATTAAGCCGTTGTGCTGTTGATATTTTGTTTCAGTATCGATCAGGTACCAACGTCTATTTAAAAACACTGATTCCTGTGAGGAACTGATTGTTCCTTTCATTCCTGCTACTATACTTATTATCAGCCCCCACCTGATAATTACTTTAATTGATTTCCTCATGATCGTGCACGTTTTAATAGTAGATTAATTGCTTGAGTTGGTTTTACAATGTTGTCTATCTAGATACGCCACCGATAATGCAGAAAGTTTGGATTTAATTATTTTTTTTTGAGAAACTGACAGAACCCTTTATGGGTATATATTTATCAAAAATGAATTTTCATAGCAACTTTAGAAGTGGGAATAAGATATTGATTCATTTCTGTTAATGCCAATGTGAATCAATTGTTTGTTAATATGGAATAACAAAAAATTGATGATAGAAAGAGCATTCATATATTCAACCATTTCCCTCCCCTTGTTTCCCTCCTTCCACCAAATCCCGACTAATACCTCAGAGCATATTGCTCACTTAAGATCACATTAACCCCAATAGTCATGATTTACCCGAACCCCAATGGCGTTCCTTCTATCGTAGTAGAAGAAGGCCAGCAATTTACACTACGAGCCCGCGACGCACATAAGTCGGGCTTATCTGTTACCCGCGTAAGGCCGCTCACCACTGCCGCCTTGCTAACTCTCGCCGGAAGGGCGCCTGCCAACGCACCGCGACTCTCGGACCCAAAAGCATTTGAACATATTGATAATACGGAAGGACTGGTGAGTCTTTCCACTTTAGATGCTGAAGGTAAAATTGATGGTTACAGTGTAGGATTTATCAGTGGTCTGTTGCAGTCTTTTAATCCACATGAGGCGGCGCTGCCAAGATCTGTAAAACGTTACATCCCTTTAACGGGAGAAAAGGATTGTGGCTGCGGCGGCAGGAAGTCAAAAGCAAATGATGTCAGCCGTTATGCGGCATTACCTGCACACATTTCTGAAGAACAAATGCTGGCAGCGAAAACACACCGGATCGTATCGGCCACCGTGCCGGAGTTCCTCGTTAACTTTCATATATACGAACTCTTTGTGCGGCTGGGCGATGTCATTGTACAAAAAAATGCCACGCTGATAATAGATAGCGACATCAGTTTTGCGATTGCAGACAATGTACTGGGATACCAGGGCTCCCGTATCATTCAGCGCGCAGACATACTCACACTGGATATCACAGGAACACTAAGGGGCAATATTCGAAAAATTGCCCACACCGTATCGGATGTGGCAAAAATAGACTGGAAAGCACTCGCATTAGAAGCAGTGGACAAACCTTAACTCATCACTTCAAAAATTTTATAATATGCCTAGCGGAACAGAATGGAACCTCACAGGAGATGCAGGTTCCGATAAAGGAGCAGCGCCAAACGGCGTATCAGGGCCTAACGGGGCCGATGGCCAGCGTGCCCAGTGTCACATTTTTGGCGATGCAGGATCTACCAGGGGCCAGGATGGCTCACATGGTACACCAGGCTTGAATGGTGAAGACGGAGGCGCCGGCAAAGCCGGTAGAACCCTCAAATTAACCGTTTCTACTTTTGAAGGTGGCATCACCTTCAATGCCCAGGGAGGACGCGGTGGAAATGGTGGCCATGGTGGCAATGGCGGTAACGGTGGTAATGGAGGACGCGGGGGAGACGGCGGCGGTTGTGAAAGCGCCTCTGACGGAGGTACAGGTGGCAATGCCGGAGCAGCTGGAAATGGCGGGAGAGCAGGCAATGGCGGCGCTGCCGGCTTCGTGGATTTAAAGTATAAAAATTTTAACATCGGCGACATGCATTATCCTATTCCTGGCGGAGCTGCCGGCGAAAGAGGAAAGGCCGGCTCACCCGGAACAAACGGTGTAGGCGGTGGCGGAGGCTATGGTGGCTGCGCATGGTTTGACTGTGAAGACAATGGCAACTTCGGCGGCAATGGTAATCCAGGTGCACCTGGCGCGGATGGCGATGCAGGGCAGGATGGCCCTCCTGGATGGTTTGATCAGGGATCGATTGTATAATGGCGCAGCTGATAATCTGTTTGTTTATGTTTTTGCTTTGTTTACGAAACCTGAACAAAGCAAAAACATAGACAAATGGCGCTGAAATTTTTATGCTTCCTACCTCATTACTACTTCTCGTATACTTCTCCGGTACTTAGGACTCGTCTATCTATTACATTCCCCCTATATTGCTATTACTGTTCCACAGCACTCCTACTACTGTTACATTACTCTTTTACTACACTCTTACTACACTCCTACTACTCTTTCACCGCACTATGCTATACATTCCCGTGTTCAAACATCCAATTACTCATTTGAAATGCAGCTTACGCGTCTCCTTTATTAAGCCTGGAAATGCCTGGTCATATTTATAGATTGTTTTCACCCGAAAACCGCTTACCGGCTTGCGTAGCAATTCCACAGCCGGGAGCGGATGACCGGGAGCAATGATGGCGAAAGCACTGCGTAACGAAGGGTCCCGCAAGTCACCAAAATCAACTGCAGGATTATCTATCACAGAAATATCCGCAGGTATGCCATCGAAAAAACCGCCCTCATCATTGGCGTTTTTATCGTGGTAAAGTGACATGTAAATTTTATATTTATTTATATTAATATCAAAAAAACCAACAGGCTTACCGTAGGTGCTCACATGACCACCGGAAAATGAAACTCCTATCAGTTTCACATCCATATACGGCTTCAGGCTGTTGATCAGTAATTCGCTGGCAGAAGCAGTGGCATCACTTACAATAAAAAAAATCCTTTTTAAGTTACCAATACCACCTTCTTTTTCAAAGAGCGTAGTATTAGCTTTCAGGCTATAATCTACATCCAGCAAGGTGGCTTTTTTTTCCCCGATCATAATCGGGTTACCTGCATCATCCACTATGGGCTGGTTAGCCAGGATGCTGGCTTTCCCCTGCTGCATAAGCTGATTATAGTATTCCCTGAACATGACTTTTCCATTGTCAACGGCCGGCACCAGCCTGTTGGCCAGATATTGACAGGTGCTTTGAAAACCACCACCATTATAGCGCAGATCGATGATCAACTCCGTAATATGCTGCGCTTCAAACCGGTTAAAAACAGGTTCCAGGTATGCCCGCGTATTACTCTCTCCCGTAAACCGGTCATATGCAAGATAACCGGTACTGACGTCACCGATATTGAAAACCGTATCCTTGAATAGCGGATTCTGAACCGGGACAGTGGCAGACAAGGTTACTTTTTTCTCCACACCCGAAACAGGATCTGCTACTGTAAAATGTATCACCGGATCTTCCGTTGCTTTTTTAATGAAACTGTAGAACGCTTCTGACGTAGCAGCCATCTGGTCATTCACACTTTTTATGATATCTCCCCTCTTAAGTCCTGACAGTGCTGCCGGCGCATCTCTGTTTACCGTCATTATCCTGATATCATTATTATCCATCGCTACCAGCGAAAACCCAAAATTCCTGCCGATCGTTCTTAATGACGCTGCTGTAACAGGATTATTATTTGCCCCGGATGGATTCATATAATCCAATATCGTTGAATACTTAGGTATCTCAGGCTGATGAATATTGTATTCAAACGATTGCTGCGTAGCGGGATTGATGGCATAGCGCGTTATATCAAATAATTCTGTTTGAAGCAGGTCCAGGTTATTTTTCGATGGCTCATTCGCATATTTCTCCGGTGCAAATTTATCATATGGCGGCAGTTGATCATTCCAGTAATATACCTGTTGGGCGTACAAAAAAACGGAATCCAATATTTTGTTTATTCCTGTGCCGCCTTCCGGAGGAGGCACAGGTTGATCATTTTTTTTACATGAGCAAAACAACACAACAGGAATCATCCAACAGCATATCAGTAATGGAGATGGGTATTTCATTGGCTTCTTTTTAATTAGGATAATCTAAGCGGTATGTTGTTCTAACATTTGAATTATCACTCATGTACTTCATGGTAAATGAAATAGGCACACCAGGATCAGCTGCTGTAAATGCTCCGCTGCTACCTATAAATTTCACGAACTCATCGTACCCATTAACAGATTGCGTTTGCGGGGTGCCGGAGCCGCCAATCAGGTATACATTTATCCGGGAACTGTTTACTACTCTTTTTTCTTCCTCTGTCAATGTTTCCGTAGTACGTTTAAATATGCGCCTGACGGTCTTTTCATATTGCGTTTTCAGATTGTCCAGGGTTTCATTGGACTCTATTACGATAATGCCCATCCGGCCATAGGTAATAGAATTAATGTATACAGGGGTATATCCCTGCAGTACCGCCTGATCTACGTTGGTTTCATCAATGAGCTTTCCATTCTGAGGTGCTTCCAGTCTCATTACAAAATTCTTCAGGCTGAATTTTGCCACCAGGGCGGAGCGTTTATCCGTTTTCACTGATTGAAAATTGAAGGAGGAGCTGGAAGAATAGAACAGTTTCTTAATATTTTCATTGGACCCAAACGCCCGTTTTATCTCATCATAAAAAGAGAAACCAAAAGTTTCATATAGAAATTCCTCAATTTGCGCACCTGAAAAACCTGGCGCCAGTAAAGCGTTTCTCAAAAATACCCTGGTACGTGAAAGAGAGGGGGTATCTATTACACCCACGGCAGCATCAGAAGGGAAAGATACACTTATCGTAATCGGCACTCTTTTATAATTACGAATGGGGAGAGGAACAAAATTAGCATCATTTACGGTATTACCCCGGATTAATGAGCCAGGATAAATATATCCCTGGTTATCCGGCACTACTACTTGTTCATCTGTAGTATAAAAACGGGAATAGCCACCACTGTTGGGCCATATACTATCCCGGAGAAATTCACCAGTACCGTTTATTTTCAGTCTGTCCAGGTAACCTTGTATCCCTGTTTCTTTTCCTGTTTTTATAGTAATAATGGTGTCTCCATACTTTGGCAGATCGCTGAAACGGTAGCTATTACCGACTGCCTTACCAGGTATTGAATCCACCTGTTTTTTTGAGCAGGATACCAGTGCAATGGCTATTGCACTGGTAAGAAAAAGAGCTCGCCTGATATCTGTCATAAAATTGCATTAAAGAAGTTAATTTGATTTTGTAGGCAATGAAAAATATCCATCTCCGTTGGACAAGGTATAGTCATAGGTATAAATGGATGTATTGCTACGGCCCCCACGCGTACCGGTAGGGCCGGTTGTAACGGTTCTATAGACTATTTCGTCTTTATGCATCAGTAAGCGGGTGCCTTTCGGTGTATTTCTGAACGATTCAGGAGTATTCGTTTTTTTGATACCGGCGGGCTGATTTTCCTCACGGGGATATTGCAATACGGTAATGGCGTTACCCCGGAAGGTTAAGAAATTATACCCCTTCGTAGGTACGGTACCGTTAGGGTCCTGGTAAAACGCCAGGTATATATCGGCGAACGTATTTATAAATGAGCCATTAGCAGTATTACCGAAGGCATTATGCTCGTTTTCAAATTCAACCCGTGCATATACCTTATCAAAGGGACCATAGTTCACTTCAAAAGGAGCGGCTACATTGCTATCATCATTTACATAACGCATCTTAAAGGTGATAGGTACACCGGGAGATTCCGGTGTGTAGGTAAGTCCTTTGGTGATCAGTTCTGCAAGTCCGGCCAGCCCGGCAATGGTTTTTACCGCATCTTCTCCGTTTACACCGGCAACAGATACTTTTATCTCCGCAGCATCAATGATTGCTTTTTCATCCGTTGTCAGTGTACTACTGCCATTAACGATACCGAGGATACTAAATGCTTTCCGGAACACTGCAGTAGCGATTTCTTCTTCCGCATCTGTTTCTATCGTCATAATTCCAAGCCGCCCGTAGGTAACGCTGCTTACATACAATGGTGCAACCGAACCGAATACAGATGGATTGGCGTTCCGGTCGATCAGTTCTCCGTCCTCCGGAATATCCATATCTATGGTAAAGTTCTGTTGCAGGAACTTTACCATGATGCCTGTTTTTTTGGAAACGGCATCTACATTCCTTCCGCTGCTGGTAGCGCTGTTAACAAAGAGCAGGTTGGTTTTTGAATTATATCCGTATAATTCCTTCAACTCCTGGTAGTAGCTGAATGATTTCATTTCATAATTGAAAGTGGAAAAACCACCCTTGCCTGCAAATTCATTTTTTAAGGCATCCCGCACCACCTGTCGCATGGCACTGGAAGAGGCTACCGGAATCACTTTGGACACCTTTTGCGGTGAGGTGGGAATGGATACCGAAACAGTGATGGGTCTGGAATAACCATAGATTCCTTTCAATATAAAATCAGCTACTGTACTTCCCTGTATAATAGAACCCGGATATACATCATTGGAAATAGTAGTGTTCGTAACAAATTCATTCGCATTGAACATCTCGGTATAAATGGAGGTCGCATCGTTAACACCATTTGTAAACCTGATGCCTGTAGGCTCAATCCCTGCAATTGTTCCGGGAGCGCCGTTCAGCTTGCGGTGGTTCAATACAGACTCCGGTGTCAGCAACACACCGGCATTCTTCCTGGGGTTCAAAACATTCACCTTTACAACAGGTGGTACAAACTTAGGTAATGCTGCAAGGCCATTGCGGCCGGTCTTTGTCACATCTGACAGTTCCTTCCTGCCACAACTGCAACATAGTAACACGGCGAGTATGCCGGTAATTATTTTACGGCTGTTACGCTGGTAGGGAAAAAACCTTGATTGATATATCATAGAATAGAATTAAAGCAGTTAATTTTTCTGTCAGCTCTGCAGGCGATCATAGAAGGGTATATTTTACATATCGTGCAGAAGATCCTGTACCGCGCACATAGCAGGCGGTACAGGATATACAGGTGATGATTATACGCTGTATTAGTATGGCAGATTAAGTTGGAAGGTGGTTGCATAAGGTGTAAAGTCACTCAGATAACGCAGGTTAAATGAGATAGGCACACCTGGTCTTTCCGGTGAAAATTTTCCTCCGTTCAGGATCAGGTCTCTGAAACCGGCGAAGCCATCTACCACCTTCACCGCATCCGTACCATCGGCACCAATGATGTATGCTTTGATGGTAGCTGCATCCAGCAGGTGCTGCTGGTCAGAGGTAACTCCTGCACCACCACCTACAACACCAAAATTAAAGGTGGCTTTAACCGCAAAATTTACGGCATCGTAGCTGGAATCAGATTCAATAGTCATCACACCCAGGCGGCCAAAGTTTACGTTACTTACTATCAATGGAGCATAGGTGCCATATACTGCAGGGGTAATTGGCCCGTCTACCAGCATACCATCTGCCGGTGGATCCATGCTGATCGTGTAGTTTTTCTGTACAAACATGGCCCTTATCCTGGTTTTCCTTGTGCTTTGGGTAATGGAGTCACTGATAGAAAGACTAAACAGTTTACCTACGTTTACGTTAGCACCAAATGACAGCTTAAGTTCATTGTAACTATAAAAACGTTGCATGTCAAACGTGAATGAGGCGATCTGTTCTCCGGTACCCTGTTTCAGGGCCTTTCTGAGGAATGCCTTCTGTGCTACCTGGGAAGGTATTGCAATGGAGTCGCTGATAAAATCAGTAGGAAAATCAGCATATACAGATATAGGTCTTCTCTTTACACCGGGGCCGGCGACCAGTCGCAGACTCATATCATTAATGCTGTTGCCATAAAAAATACCGCCAATAAATACGTTGGTTCTGTCCTGTGTAGTCAGTGCCGGTATTTCATCTGATGAGAGGAACAAGGTTCTTCCTCCCCCGTTCTGTTTGGAGCTATCGATACTGGTGCCGTTCTGCTTGGCCTGGTTGAGGATACTTTTAAGCAGATCCGGTGTTTGTATACCGATAGGGATGATCTCATTGGGATACTTTGGAAAATTTTTAAAATCTGTATTCCCTTTCTGGGGAACTGTTTCGGCTACTTTGTCCTGGTTTTTCGTACAGGAGAACAGTAACAGGGATACGCAGCAAAAGAGTACTAATACTTGTTTTTTCATAAAATTTTATTTGTTAAATAGTAATGACGGGTAATACCTGCGCAGAATGTATCTTCTGCCAGTGATCAGATCTTGATAAGGGCTTTAATAGATGGCGTGATCTACAGTCAGATTACTCTTTTTTATAGGTCAACAACGTCCAAAAAGGGTTAAAGAATGTAGCTATTGTTTCTTATATCCAAATAGTGTTTTTATGCTCCTGATAACAGTATCTCTTTAGCTGGCATAGGCTATTCACAGTATCATTTTAAATATCCCATTAAAATTACCTCCTTCGGGAAATAGGTGATGAAACTTAAGGAGGGTGACAGTACCGACAGTTCTACTTTCTCTCAAAACCGTGAAATATTTCAATACTCCTGTATAGACAAATTTCATATGAAAGAAAAAATATTGTCAGCCACAGGATGCTAAACGCTATACAATCATCGTGACCATAATTTCTTCGAAGTGCTTTTCATATTGGGAAAGGTTAGATCAACAAATTTTTATTGGCAATAAAACTCGTGTTCTTTTGCCGTATTAAAAAAGCCCAATTTGTATACGCAGCATTTAGTTAATAAGTGCGGGATTAATATTTATATCTATTATTGACCGGGTAAAAATTGCCCTTCGCTCCGCAGGAGCAGAGACCGTTATATTAAGCCTTTTTAAACGACTAAAGCAAGGTTTGTATGTAAATCTATGGGGCTGATTTGGGGATAATAGCTATTATCAGAGCCTGAATCGACTGAGAAATTCCGCTTTTCTCCGTAGTGAGATCTCAACGGTTCTACCGTTAATCATCTCTACATATCCACTTTTGCCCGGATGATGCCGGACAATATGATTCAGATTGACCAGGTAGGTATCATGAATCCGGCAAAAATCCCGGGCCGGCAACGCTGTTTCATATTTCTTGAGATTACCGGTTACGAGCAGGCTCTTCCCGTTGACAAACTCAAAACGGGTATATGCGCCATCGGCTTCACAAAGAATAATGTCTGCAATAGTATGAAAGAAGGCGCCCTGCTGCGTGCGTAGAACAATCCTCGATGTTTCCTTTTCACGTACCTGCTGTAAGAGGTTATCCAGCCGGGTATTGATATCCTGTATGCCCAGCCTGGTACTTACTTTCTGGATAGATTGCTTGAGTTCTTCAATATCTACTGGCTTAAGCAGATAATCCAATGCATTATACCGGAAAGCCTTTACCGCATAGGTATCAAAAGCCGTTACAAAAATGACTTCAAAGTTTACCGGCATAATCTGCTTCAACAAATCAAATGCATTTCCCCTTGGCATTTCAATATCCAGAAAAAGTAGTTGTGGAGAGTGTTCATGGATAAGCCCGAGCGCATCTGCTATATTGGTAGCACTACCCGCAACATGCACCTGCGGGCAATAAAGGTGGATCATCTTACTCAGGATGGAAATATTCCTGGGCTCATCGTCTACAATAATACAGGTTATCATAAAGCACTTTTTATAAGGTAATAAGGGGTAGCTGGATAGTGACCCTGGTACCGGATACACCCTGGTCGCCTGTAATGTCTGCGATATCAATAGCAATAGGGGAATCCAGGTCTCTGCTCAACAAATGAATCCGTTCTGCCGTTAACTGCATTCCTCTTGACTGGTAAGTGATATGCTGGGCGGTTCTTAATGCCTTCGCTGCCGTTCTTCCTATTCCATTGTCGGCTACGATGCAAACAATATACTGGTCCGTTTTTTCAAAGGAAATGTCTATCTGTCCATTTCCCTCTTTTTTATGCTGAATCCCGTGACGAATGGCATTTTCTATATAAGGCTGCAGCATCATACTGGGTATACAGGTACGATAAGTATCCAATTCATCATCTATGTGGAAAGCGTAATGGAAAGTCTTTTCAAAGCGCAGCTGCTCAAGATTAAGATAGTTGGCCAGATAAGAGATCTCATCGGAAATGGGGATCATCGTTTGTAACGAGTTGTCGAGCGTTTGACGGATCAAAGATGCAAAGCTGCTGAGATATTTGTTGGTACTGATGATATCGTTGTCAAGAACATATTCCTGTACCGCATGCAGACAGTTGAAAATAAAGTGGGGGTTCATCTGTGCACGTAAGGCTTTCTGCTCCAGCTCATGTAGCCTTTGTTCCATCCGTCCTTTGGCGGCAAGCCGCCGGTTGTATATCCTATTCCGCTGCGTAACGATCCCCCAGGTAATAAAAATAACCAATCCAATAGTGACACAAATAAACCAACCTGTCTGCCAGAAAGGGGGGATCACCTTCAGTGGAATACGGATTGTTTTGCTTCTTATATTAAACTTATTAACCGCAAACAGTTCCAGCAGATAGTCGCCCGGAGGCAGAGAAATAAACTCCAGAAAATTCTGACGCGTCATTCTCCAGGCAGTATCCTGGCTGGTTAAGCGGTAGTAGTACCTGACAGCGCCCTCCGATTTAAAGGAAATAGCTGTAAAGTCAATACGTATCAGCGTATTCCTGTAGTTTAACCTGGATAATGCCTTTTCGTTCACAGCTTGCCCGTTGGAGGAGATGTTGAGCACCTTTAGATCGCACTGAGAGAAAAATGTAGTTTTCTTCTTGTTAAAGAAAGTCAGCCCTTCCGATGTTCCTGCATATACGGTGTCTCCTTTTACAACCACTGCATTGATAAACCCGTTAATAAGGCCATCAGCCGTAGTGTAGTTAGTGACCTGTATACTGTCCTGATGGAATTTCAATTGATCCAACCCCTTATCTGTCCCTATCCAAAGCTCTCCCCCGGCATCAGGAACCATGCACTGGCAGTCATTACTGCTTAGTCCATTACTAACGTCAAGATGCCACACAACGCGATTACCTTTTAAACCAACGATACCGGCGCCGGCAGTAGCCACCCATAAGGTGCCGTCAGTATTGGTGCAGATAGCTGAAATCCGGTTGCGTAAATTAGGATGTATATTACCCAGATAAGTAGTGACATCATCATGATTGATCATGTAAAGTCCATTCGGTGTGCCAAAGTAAATACTATCCTGCCGTATGTATACGGTGGTTGTCCGTCCTTTGTACCGCATCGAATAGTCCAGCGAATGGGGGGTATTGAACTGGAGTAATCCACAGGAAGCTGCCGCCAGTATCTTACCATCGGCTTTTACAGCTATCTTTTTTATAGATAAATTTACATTGGTATGTAAGAAACGGCCCGACTTACTGCGATAATAAAGTTGGTCGTCACTGGTCAGCAGCAGCCCATCTTTATTTTCCATGATGAAGGAAATATGTTTATCAAAATACCTGGATACCTCTTTGCTGATCTGTAATCCCTGCTGCAGTCCTAATTTCAGGCAGGAGTTATCGGTGCCTGCCAGCAAATTATCCCCATTATCCCATAATGTATAAATTCTTAGTGGTTTCATACCGGAGACATAACGGATACTCTTAAATTGCGTTGAGCGCAACCGGAACACCCCATTATTTAATGTAGAAAACCAGGTATTACCTTCCCTGTCGGTATAACAGTCGCTCACATTCTCATCGGGTA
Source organism: Chitinophaga sp. RAB17 (assembly GCF_052114225.1). Lineage (NCBI taxonomy): Bacteria > Pseudomonadati > Bacteroidota > Chitinophagia > Chitinophagales > Chitinophagaceae > Chitinophaga > Chitinophaga sp. RAB17. The sequence continues at coordinate 397,514 of NZ_JBFREI010000001.1, forward strand.
GAAAGTGGTCTATCTCCTGTGAGTGCCGGATATTCAGCAGAAGACAGCCTTTAGGCGTATTCAGATAAACAACAGTATCATTCAACATCCGGAAACTATTGATCCCCCGTACATTATATTGGTAAACTGATTTACCTGCCAGCATATGGAAACAGTTGCTGGTTTGCCAGTATATGGCCGAATCCCTGATCACCAGTTGCTGTACGTCAACTTTACGGAAACCGGACAGATAAGTCCATTTCCCTTTGGCAAGTCCGTAGATACGATTAGGAACCAGTGCTTTTATATTACCAGTGCTATCCGACGTTACGTATTGCACATATGGGTAAAGCAGCGGGTCATTATTATAGGAAACGACTTTGTCTTCAGCGGTTAAGGCATATAACTCGTGCAGGCTGGACAGCATGATATTATGCTCTTTATCCTCTGTAATACTATGAACCATAGCAGTAAAAGTCATCTTGCCCAGCACCGTATCCTGCAGCTGATTGTGTATTTTCCCTTTATAATAGTAAGAGATGCCATTCCTGAATGGTACAAACCATACCCGGCCTTTTGTATCAGCATAAATATGAATAATTGCATTATCCGGCAATCCGTCGCTGATCGTAAAATTCCTGAATGAAGTACCATCGAAGCGACTGACCCCGGTTTCCGTAATAAACCACATAAAGCCGTCTTTATCCTGGGCCATAGAATACACGATATTACCTGCCAGGCCCTGCTCAATCTTATATTGTGTATAATTGTAAGCCTGCGCCCATAAATCGGCAGCCTGGAATAATAGTACGGATAAAAGAATATTTTTGGCCAGAATAGAATAGTAAACAGATTTCATTATCGCCTTATTTTAACTGCTGACGCCCCTTCTCCAGGTTACAATAAATCTTACCACCTCCCGGTGGATATAAAAACACTATCATCCTTTTGGAAACTATCTTCGTGGAACCTTACCGGCTATCATGGGCTTGCTCATAGACGCTACGCGTATGTATCAGTTTCAAAATGCAAATATGCTGACGAAAATATCTCTTCCGGCAATGAACACGCCATTTACCCATGCAACATAAGTAGGAGAAAAACCAGCTTGTTTATTTTTGATTTACTTCACCGATGTCAATGTGGATACAATTGGGAGCTTTATCCGACTGGCTGATATCTTTTCTGACATACAATGCGTGCAATTACTGTATCATACAGCAGCAATACAACTTTCTAAAGTGCTCTTTCATAGAATTTTGTTTTAGATATCGGGCTAAAAAAACTAATCACAAGACGTCATGGTCTATATTATTTTGTAACAGTTACAATTAATCAGGATTCCAAATGGAGCTGAAATCTCGATCAGGATTGTACGGGTTAAAATTTATGCTCTTCTCCAGGCAGACGTATTTCAAATATACATTAAAAAAACATTTCGTTGATAAAAATGAAAAGTTTAGTCTTACCTTCTATTAAGGTACCGGAAATTCGGGAAACACTCTTTTTAACTACCCCCTGCATTATAATACCGTTCAACCTTTATTCGGATTAAAATAACAATATCATGTAATACTTTTGCAATAACACCTCTAATTCACGCAACAATGAATATAAAAGCACTGCTTGTTGGCATCAACATATATCTCTTGTCGCCATTCCACTTATCTGCGCAGGAAAAATTCATCCAATTCCGGGAAGAATTTGTAAAAGGTTATAATGCACTGAACATCCCTTCCCTGGATTTAAGCTATGTAAGCGACTTTCAGCACATCCAGTCGGCTGACAGCATTCAGCAACAAATCACTTTCTTTAAATCGGTACAAGCCAGGCTAGGTGGTTATGATGCCGGCAAGTTAAATCAGGCCGAAAAAATACAGTACGATTTAATGAAGTATGAAGCCCGCCTAAACCTGCAAAGACTCGTACTGGAAGCCGAATGGGTTAAAAACCCGCCAGCGGAGATTCCTGCAAACGGCATTATAAATATTTCCAATGGCAAGCAGTGGTACACCTATCTATTAAAACGATGGGTGAGTGATGAGGTTACGCCGGATCAGATTTATCAGTTTGGGCTGGCCGCATTGGCAGGCGTAAAAAAACACATCGAAGACATACGCCAGGAAACAGGAATGAGTGAAGATGCGTTCTATACCCATTTAAATGACCCCTCTTTCTTTATAAGCGATCCTGTTGAAATACAGCGGCGGTTTGAACAAATAAAGCATACCGTAAACACCAACCTCCATCAGCTTTTTACCCTCACCACCTTTCCGGAGCTGAAAATAGAAAAGGGAACCAATAAGGCGCTGGTGCAAACACCAGGCTACTATGACAACAATACTTTCTATTATAATCTTTTTGACAAGCCTTATAACAAACGGCAGTTCGATTGGCTTTTTCTGCATGAAGCAGTACCTGGTCACCATTATCAGCATTCTTTAAGCGATGCCTTCACCGACACGGCCTCTGTGCAACAAATGTTCTTCTATTCCGGATTCATTGAAGGCTGGGGGGCATATGCCGAAAGCCTGGGTAAAGACCTGGGCTTATACCAAACACCTTACGATGAACTGGGCAGGTGGGAATGGGATATTGTAAGATCGGTTCGTGTCCCCCTCGATGTAGCCTTAAACTATTACGGCTGGACCGACCAGCAGGCCCTTGACTTCTGGAAGAAAAACATCCGCGGGCAGGATGATATTGCGATGCGGGAAATAGCCAGGATGCGCCGCTGGCCGGCACAGGTAGTAACCTACAAATACGGTGCTGCACAGATATTGCAATGGAAAGCAGCCTTACAGAAAAAGCAGGGCACTCATTTCAGCATCAAAGACTTTCATGACCGGGTGCTGAATCACGGATCATTGCCGTTGTGGATGATGAAAGAGCTTGTATTGAAAGATCAGGGGAATACTTTAATAAAGGGTTGAATGCCCGGGGTCATAAATACTTTCAGTTCTCCATTTGCATCCAGGTAAATCAAATAGGCATCGAGGTTGGTATGTTGGGCCAGGAAGCGTTTCGTGGCTTCCAGTCCCATTACCATAAACGCAGTATCATATCCGTCTGCGGTAATGGCATCATCTGCAAATACGGTCACGCTGAGTAAGTCTGCCGGCGCGGTTAATCCTGTAGCGGGATTAATAATATGCCCGAAGGTATGACCGCTCTGCTGGTAGTAGTCGCGGTAGTTACCGGCGGTGGTAGCGGCTTTGTTGATTAGCTGCACCGTAGATGATTTGGCGTCCGGGTGCAGGGGATTGTCGATGGCTATTGTCCACGCAGCGCCGTTTTTCCGGCCTTTACAGCGCACTTCTCCTCCTATCTCCACCATGTAATCGGATATGCCGTTACGCTCCAGTAATGCGGCTAAAACATCCACACTATAGCCTTGTGCAATACCATCAAAATCGAGGCGTACCTGGTCTTTTAATTTATGTACACTGTTTTCATCAAACTCAATTTTAGGGAAGCCTACATATTGCAGCAGGGAATCTGTTTTCTCCCACCAGGGCAGGCCTGTTTTTTTGCCGGCCCGGTAAGCTGCTGTCAGTGGCATCACGGTAGGATCAAAAGCCCCGTTGGTAGCGGCGTATATTTCCGCCGACTTTTTAAGTACCGGGTAAAACCAGGGCGACTGAAACGTCCAGGTAGTGGATTTATTGAACAGCGAAATTTCTGAATCGGGCCGGTAGATGGATAAACACTGGTCTATTTCCTGCAGGGTGCTATCGATAGCGGTTTGCAGGTGGCGTTGGGGTATAGCTGTATACATCACATGCCAGGTGGTACCCTGCGCGGTGCCTTCCAGGCTCACCACCTGGCTATGAAATAATAAGAAAAAGAGGTACATCATCATTCCTGCAATAATTGCATTAACTCCGGCAAATGATCTTTATATACATCTCTGGGGCTGCTGTGATATTTCTGTGCCACAAAAGCCGCAAAGCCTACTACTTCTCCCATCATACCGCAGGTGCGCATTACCCGGGTGCTGCCAAAGGCTACGTGGGTAGTGCTGATGTTTCTGCCCGCCATAAATAAGTTGGGAATATTACGGGAGTAGAGGCAACGGTAAGGAATGGTGTAAGGTGCTACCCTGATATGTTTAGTGCCGGCAAAAAATTCCTGTCCTTCAAAATACTGGCTATTTTTAGGATCCGGGAAATGCAGGTCAATGGTCCAGGTGGCGGTCACTGCGCCATCGGGGTACATCTTACCTTCCTGTATATCCATCTGGTCCAGCACATGGTCTCCGATGATACGCCTGGATTCTCTTTTGCCACCGATATAGGCTACCCAGGCCAGCTCTTGTTTGGCGTATTTTTCCGATTTATTATTTTTAAGCCAGGACCAGTTACCGTATATGGCACGGAGATTATGATCACGTATTTTTTCTGCATCGGTGATGGTGTTGAAGTTACCGAAGCCGGTTTCCCATTCCCAGTCGGCTTTGTAGCTGTCGATATGATACTCATCCGAAAACTGCATGGCCCAGGGCGTGGCGGGAAAGGTGGTGGCACTGTCTACTGCTACAGAAGCCCATAGGTTAGAGGTGCCTAATGTAAAGCTGTCGGGCTTTTCCGCAGCAAGTGATTCTTTTGTTTCTGCTTTGCTTTCGCGTCCCATCCGGAATTCTGCACCTGCCAGGTAGCCAACGGTACCATCGCCGGTACAATCAGAAAAATAAGTGCCGGCAAATCTTGTTTCCTGGTTGGTGGCAATATCGCGGCCCACCACCGCAATAATGCGATCGTTTTCTTTTTCTACTTTGTACACATAGGTGTTCAGAAATAAACGGAGATTTTTTTCTGCTTTTACGATGGCGATCTTTCGTGCATCACCGTATTCATTCGCATCCGGGTTACCGTTGCCAGGGTCACCGTTATCCATTTCTCTTACTATTCTGCCGAGTTTGGGATAGTGATTTTTGTCGATTTCGCCTCTCAGGTGCACTCTTATTTCAGAGCTGTTGTTACCACCCAGCACCGGACGATCCTGTATGAGTGCTACTTTCAGTCCCATGCGGGAAGCAGAAATAGCGGCGCAGGTACCGGCAATGCCACCACCCACTACCACCAGGTCGTATTGACCACCATCATTCGGTGCGGCAGCGGTATGCAACAGTTTTCTGCGCAAAGCACCCAGGGTCGCCAGGTCATTTGGTGGCGTATATTTAGCTGCAGTAGTAAATAACAGGGCATCACATCTGCCGTTAAAACCTGTCAGGTCCTGCAGGGATAATTTCACCTGTTCGGTAGTAATGTTCACCACTCCCCCATCATACCATTTCCACTGATCATTGCCACTTTCACCAAACACGGGCGTCAGCGGTGTATCATTCACGGATACACGAAATTTACCCGGGCCTTTGGGAAATGGCGCCCAGTCTTTGGTGCGTACCCATACATGATACTTCCCTTTGGCAGGAAAGGTAACGGTAGTTTCGGCATTCTTTACCGGCCTGCCCATACCATGTGCCATCAGGTAAGAAGACCCCATCACGGCAAATGACTGCTGGTCGATTACCCAGCCGCCCTTGTTGGCGAAAGATTCTGTTTCCACAAAAACAGGGTCCTGTGCGTGCAAACTTAACGTGCAGCAACAGAGCACGATGAGTTGCCACCATTTTTTTCTACTGGTTAATTTGTTTTTCATAATTATACATCAGCTTTTTAACGTACTTACTTCCTGGTTTTCGTTGCTGTAACAACGTGTAAATGCCGGCAGCCTGCTCCGCGTCTGCAGCGGTTAACTGTTCCGCAAGTTGCGGTAATGGCAGCTCGGGCGCCTGCTGCAGTAATACAAGGATGAGCCCCAACTGTTCTGTATTGGCAGTGCTTAACGTAGTGATTAATTTTTTGATTAACTCCGGCTGTAATGGAATTGCTTTCAGTTTACGAAGGATGGTGATTTGCGCCGGGTAAGCCGCTGCCATATAGACTTGCCACAACCAACGCTGCTGTTTTTTCCCGCTGAGAAAATCGGGATGCACCTGTTGTAGTATATACCGTGCAATGAAAATATTTTTTCCGGAGATAATATTCCGGATATCTGTTTCAAAGCCAGGAGTGATTACCCCTTTTTTATCCATCACTTTATCAGCTGCCCAATACTGGTATTGATAATTTTTGGAAGATAAAAACCGGTGCAACAGTTGTTGACTATTATACGTTGCTGTGATGCGCATCATTTCGTCTGTCACCGCCCCATGCGCCATATGCCAGAGGGTATAACAGGTGTATACCGCACCGGGTATCACTTCATTTTTGATGGTCTTTAAAGTCGCGCCGGTTCTGGCATCCACAGAGTCGGCCAGGTTTTCAGTACCGGGTACTATCAGGTCTGTCATTTTTAAATCCGACAACAGCGAGTTGGATTTAGCGAGAATCTCCTGTAGTTTTTCATAGTCCGTTTGTTTAAAAACCTTATGATCTAATTTCGTCAACGCTTCCTTCGCCGGCAGATCATAACGGATATAATTTCCCAGCAGGTCCCAATAAAAGTTGATGAACACCGGTTTGCATTCTCCAGTATAGCAAACCGGTGTAAAAATATTCCTGAAATAATACAATGGCTGCCCTGCTTTGTCCAGCGCCAACTGTAGCGAATAAGTGGTGCTGTCATTTTCACTGATGGTAAATATCCGCTGATGGGTGGCAGGTGATAATAAAGCGCGGTTATGCAGCACGTCATGGATATTGGTGGTATCTATGACACTGGTCGTATCCACACAGGGAGACATGCCATGTACCACATGAGCACCTATTATCAACAAAGCTGCGAGTGTATATTTCATGTGTTTACTTATATTCTAAAAGTGCCGTTGCGTTACAATCTTTATCGCTGATAAAGCGAATCCACCTTGCCTGGAAGCCTTTGGGGAACTGGTAGTTAAACGTTTCCCCGGGAGCTACCGTCACTGTTTTATACGGCATCCAGCTGCCGTCACCAACAGGATCTGTTTCGATGGTGAAAGTGATCTTCGTTTTTGCATCATGCGAAAGTTGCAGACTGCGGTTATCATAAAAGCCGATGAGATATGGATCGGAAGGTTGTGCAGCAGTAACGGCCGTATGCTGCCATGGTCCGCCATGTCCGGTGGGCCGGCCCATTTGCCACAGGTCATCAATCGCACCTGCCCACACGGCCGCTTTTTTATCATCGGATACAATGATGTGTTCACCGGCTTTTGTGGCCGGGTCAATCCCCGTCATGATCAGCATACCTCTGTAGGCCGCATAATCATTGATGCGGAAATGATGAGAAGAAACCGGTCTTATTTTCGCATAGCCATCTGCGTTTTCCGCAGGCAATTCATAAAAAGTGCCGTGGCAGTTAAACAGGTCTCTTTCTGTAGATACCTCCCTGCAAATACGCAAAGCCGCTTTACCCGTGAGGGCTGTGTAGGCAGCATCGCCTAAAGGCAGTCGCCAGCGCCGGCCTTTATCATCTACGATCAGCACAGAAGACGCTTCTATATTTACCGCCTGCCGGGGGATCGCAAACTTTTGCTGAATAAAAGCAGCCGTAGCAGCATCGTCTTTCTGCTGCAATTGCATGTCTGCATTCAGTTCATAATAGCCAATATCAGTAGCATCGCCGTTGTTATACGTGCGCGCAGCTACGCCCAATGCGCGGCGGTCGTTGCCGAGCCCGTACAACAAACCTCCTTTTACGTTGTCTGTAGTGACTTTACTGAGGCCATTGAAAATAGGCGCGGCCACCGTGTTACGATGATCGTTGGCAGTGAAGGAGAAATGCGCAGTAGCGACTACGGAGGTACCCGCCGTTACGCGGATCCACTCTCCCGGCATGTTTTCCGGGAAAATAACTTCCGCTGCCTGTCCGGGCGCTACAGTCACGGTTTGCGCGGTGGCCCAGCTACCGTTGCCGCTGTTATCTGTTTCAAAAGTAAATACCACGGGGTGTGTACCATTATGCTGTATGCGCGCACTGCGCTGTGGCCAGCCGGCAAATAAAAACGGTTCGGATGCCACGCCCGCTTTCACGGCTTCTTTCAGCCATACGGCTCCTTCCGCGGTATTGGGGCCCAGCTGATCCGGTTGCTGCAACCCGGTAAACCACAGGTTGGAATTGGATTGCCCCGGTCCTTCTATATTTCCTTTGGCGCTGCGCTTGTTGAGAAATTCTTTCTGTGCGGCATCATCGCAACCGAATACCAGCTGATCCTGCCAGCGGGTATAGTCGCCTATCACTTTCAGGTAAGCACTACGGGGACGGATACCCGCCGTATGTCCGCTTGCAAAGGTAGCCGGGAACTTCCAGAACATGCCATGCATGGTCATGAGATAATCCGGTTGCGCCGTAGTACCTACATCACGGATGCGGGGCCATTCAGTATTCCAACCATGAGCACCATCATAGGTATGACTGGCTTTAGGCAAACGGAAGAACTTCCAGGTTCCCTGATCTCTTAAGCCCAGCAACAACGATTTATGATCCCAACCGGTAGCCCATATGGGATCGGTAGCCGGATTTTTATTTCCGGAGATGCCACCTGGACCGGTGATTTCCACAAACTGATTCCGGCGCACTACTTTCCAATCTTTCCCATTCCATTCAGATAAGGAGCCGGCTTCTATATCAAAATCTGTGAGTGCTTTAGGGCCTGGTTCACCGTTATTGGAATAAATCAATACGCCCTGGCCGGAATATAGTCCCTTGCCATGTGCTCCCGGTAATAAAGCGGAAGGAGTGTTGGCAGTGGTGTCGGCACCTTTTTTATTTTTCACATTTCCATCTTCGTACAATAGCGTTGGCTGCAGGGTATGTACATCTACTTCATAAAAACCTTCCTCCATGGTACCATAATATATTTTACCGGCAGGGTCAGTAAGATGACGTGCATTGCCCGTATGCCGCCCCGGCATGGCCGTGTAGGGAATTACCCGCACTACGCCCCTGTCGCTGATAGCATAGGGTCCGATAAATAACTGGTTACTCTCGGGATGGATCATCCGATTGGCGGGAGTACCGCCAATACTTTCAGGTCGTACGATCTGTTGCAGCTCCGGTGTTACTTCATAGAGCTTATCTGTAGACCCGAAAGGCATATGCGGACCATAAGTAATAACCCATAGTTTGCCGGCCCAGGGCACTACTGCCCCGGTGCCGCATTCTCCTTCTTTATTGTACATGGCCAGCTGCGGGTAAATACCGCTGTAGGCACGGGGTTTACCCGCCTGTGCATCGGCCCTATTATGGTGACAGGCGCCACTCAACAACCCCATAACGATACTCCACGCAGCCAGATGTTTGCTTCTTTTCATATATGCTTAATAGTTAGGATTCTGTATCAGGTGACTGGTCAGTACTTCATTTGATGGAATAGGCCAGAGGTATTGCCGGGTAGCATCAAACTTGCGTACTGCAATTTGTTTCACCAGTCCGGCGCTATACATCGGTGTAAAATCAGCGATGCCATCTGCATCCAGTACAGGTGTTTGCGGGAAAAACCATAGTCCCGGCTTCACTACTTTCGTGCGCAAGTCAGCAGGATCCAGCAAGCCGTAGTTGGCTTTATTCAGTACTTTCTCTGCAAGGCGCCAGCGGATAATATCCATGTAGCGCACACCTTCCAGGGCAAATTCCATCCGTCTTTCTGTACGGATAATTTTAGTGAGTCCCGTTTTATCAGTGGTAGTCACCGCCGGGTACGCAGCTGTATTCGTATAAGCGGTACCGTATGCGCGGGCCCTTACTTTATTAATAGCATCGAGCACTGACTGATCTATTTCACCCAACGCTGTTTTAGCTTCTGCATACATCAGCAATACATCCGCAAAACGGATAATAATGTTATCCGGTTCTACAGTCCAGGAGTTGAGCAACCAGTCGCCATCAATTCCCTTCTTCCACAGCAAACCGTTGAAGGAAGCATACTGTGCAATGGAGCGGGTATCTTTATTCTCTACGTATTTGTTGTCCGATACTTTTAGTACTGTCACAGAATCCGGATGTGGCTGAAATATATAGCCCAGGTGTGGTGTCTGGAATTCCACGATGGTAGCCGTACACCGGGGATCGCGGTTATCGAAGGGGCGGCGTGGATTAAACAGCGGTGACTGATCAATCGGCAATCCATCTTTGCAAAGGAAAGCGCAGAACAAGTCCCAGGAAGGATCTTTCGCAGCCCAGCCACCGGAATTGCGTGTTACAAAATTCTGGCAATCACCCAAGGTTACCTTCAGCGTTACAGACCTGGGGAAACCCAATACCGTTTCCGCGGAATTTTTTGTTTTGGATAAAAAGAGATTACTGAAATTATCGTGGAGTTGATAAACATTGAGATCCATACAGGCTTTGGCAGCTGTTTTTGCAGTAGCCCAGTCACCCATGTACAGGGCAATACGTGCCTTCATAGCCAGCGCAGCACCTTTGGTGGCGCGTTTCAGGTCTCCACTGCCAACAGTCGTTTTCAAGGTGGTAGCAGCGATGTCAAAGTCGGCATAAATTTTCTGCAGTACTTCCTGCTTGTCCATTTGCTTCATCTGCAATGCCTGTTCTATATCCAGAATCGAATCCGTATAGATGATGTTGCCATAGTGTGATAACAGGCGGGAATACTGGCAGGCTCTTACAAACCTGGCTTCTGCCGAATAACTGTTCATCTGATCGGGCGATAATACTTTGGCGGCACGTGAAATGCTGCTTAAGATATTATTGGTTCTGGCGATGGCTTTATAGGTTTTAGTCCACCAGTCTTTGACAAAGGTAGTTTCCCCATTGATAGTAGCGCCGGTGACTTCTGTTGTTGCATCGCGGTACGTCCAGTCATCCGTCCACTCATCGCTGTCTTTCAACCAGAAATCCGACTTATACAATCCGTTGAGTGACATTTCAATTTCTTCCGGCGTGGAGTTCCATGTTTCGCTGGAACCATCCGACAGCGGATGCAGATCCAATGAGCCACAGGAGGTCATCAACAAGCCGGCTATGAGTATAATGGTAAGTTGCTTCATGATCGTGGAATTTTAGAATTTAACGGATGCGCCAAAAACATAACTGGTGGTAATAGGATAACCGAGTCCACCTTGTTCCGGATCCCATCCTTTGGGAAAATGATGTAGCGAAAACAGGTCGCTAACGCTGGCGTATAAACGAATACCCTGTATATGCATTTTCTTCACCAGGTTGTTGGGCATCGTATAACCCACATTAATATTTTTCAACCGGAAGTAAGCCCCGCTAACAATCCAGAAGTCAGACATGGCATAGTTATTCCCGGCCGAAGTATTGGTGTAGCGGGGATACTGTGCTGCTTTATTCTGCTCAGGTGTATTATACCTGCTCCAGGAATGGCCGTCCAGGATAGCCGGGAAAGTGCCATAATTTTCCCGCAGTGGCTGTACCATATCCGTGGTAAGACGGGAATTTTGTTTACCTACACCCTGCATGGTCACACCCAGGTCCCAGTTTTTATATCCCATCTGAACAGACGCCCCATAGATATACCTTGGCAGTGAACCTCCCAGCGGTACCCGGTCATATTCAGGAGAAACTTTTCCATCAGGTACACCATCGGGCCCACTGATATCACGGTAACGGATATCTCCGGGTTTTACGTTGGCGTTCAGGCGGGGTGATTTATCTACTTCTTCCTGGGTCTGGTAAATGCCATCCGATACATATCCGTACCACTCGTTAAATTCGGTGCCCTGCCTGATGATAGAATCTTTCAGGAACTGTGTACCACCCAGGTTACCCATTTTGGTGACAAAGTCGGAGAGGTTCAGAGATACGCTGTAATTGAAGTCCCCGATCCGGTCGTTCCAGCCCACCTGCATTTCCCAGCCTTTGGTGTACATGGTGCCGGTATTCTGGAAGGGGTTATCGTAGCCGATGTAATCCGGTATTTCCAGTTCCAGCAAGATATCGCTGGTCGTTTTCCGATAGTAGTCACCGGTAAAGCGTAAACGGTTTTGCAGGAAGTTTACATCTGCGCCGATATCCCAGGAGCGGGTAGTTTCCCAGGAGATATCGCGGATAGCATACTGCCATTGTGCAGCTGATTGTCCCGATACCACGGTATTGCCTTTATAAAAAAGGGAATTATTTTCGAACTTGAGCAACGCCTGGTAAGGATAGTTACCGATTCTTTCATTGCCAAGAGAACCCAGTGAGGCCCTTATTTTCAGGAAAGACAACCAGGGGGCTGACTTTTTCAGGAAGTTTTCTTCTGATGCCACCCACCCTGCAGAGAAAGAAGGGAAGGCTCCCCAGCGATAGCCGGGTGCAAAACGGGAAGAGGCATCATAGCGGATATTTCCCTGCAACAGGTATTTATCTTTATAGCTATACATGACTCTGCCAAACCAGGAACGATAGGCATTTTCAAAAGCCTTGCCGGTATTATCCCGGAACTCCAGTGGACCGAGATCCAGGTAAGGATAGTTATTCAGCTGGTATTGCCCTCTGGAGGCGCCAAGCAGTTCATCTGACGCTTTGTAAAACTCGTAGCCTCCCATCAGGTTAATGCTATGTTCTTTCAGTTGTTTGGTATAGTTCACCAGGAACTGGGTGGTATAACGATAATTATCATTACGGCTTTCTTCCAGTTTGGTTTCTGTAGCGCCTTCAATATAACCGGAGATGGATCCGGGGTTATTATAGGCAGTGTAAGGAACTTTCTGTGTGAACTTTTTCCCTTTGTCAAAATTCAGGAAAGGGGCGATGATAGCGGAAACTTTCAGTCCTTCTATGGGTGTGAAATCAATACCAACTTTTCCACCGAGCTGGTTGAACCAGTCATGGTTAATACCGCCGTATTTCGTTTGTGCATAGATGTTAGCCCCATCTTTACCTGCGCCAATGCGGCCATCAGACCACAATGCCGCATAAATAGGCGGCACTATACCCATTTTATACATCGGGTCCACAATAGGTTGCTGTACCATGGTGCGTTTGAAGTTAATATCTACGCTGGCAGCGAGGTATTTGTTGATGGTGATATCGTTATTGATACGGGTGGTGATACGGCTATAAGTACGGTTATCATACAGGGCGCCGTTTTTATCATATACCAGCGATACCCTGGAACGCAGCGTTTTACCGGCACCTGCAATGCTGAGCATATGTGTTTCACGTGGGGCGCTATTATGCAGGATCAATGCTCTCCAGTCGGTATTGGGATACTGATCCGGATTTTGTGTATGCAGTTGTGCGTAGTTGTCTACAATATCTTTTGTATAGGTAGGGTATTCATTGGCGTTATTGCCGTTATCATTCCATCTGAGTTCATTGGTGAGTTGCATAAAGCGCACTGCATCTACATATTGCGGCAGTTTGGTAGGTTTCTCTATACCATATTCATAGCTGTAGTTAAGATCCAGTTGTCCGTTCTTTGCGCGTTTGGTGGTTACCAGTATCACGCCGGCGGCGGCACGGGAGCCATAAATAGAAGCCGAGGCGGCATCTTTCAATACAGAAATATTATCGATGTCATTGGGATTAATAGAGTTGATATCATCTACCGGTACACCATCGAGGATCACCAGTGGTGTTGCGCCTGCGTCAGAAATAGTGGTAATACCGCGCACCCGGATCTGTGCTACAGCGCCCGGGGCATTATTATTACGGGTTACCATTACCCCCGGCATGGCGCCTTGTAATGCCTGTGAAATCTGGGTGGTTTTACGGGAAGCTACGGCATCCCCTTTTACAGAAGAAACGGCGCCGGTGAGGTCGCTCTTTTTCACGGTACCATAACCTATTACCACCAGTTCATCGAGGGCTGTATTAGCGGCTTTGTTCAGGCGAACATCCAGTTTATATTGTCCGCGTACGGTGAGTTCCTGTTTGTCGAAACCAATATAGGAAAAGAGGATAACGGCGCCATCGTTGATACCTGAAAGTTTATACTCTCCCATTTCATTGGTCACTGTAGCATTAGAGGTCCCTTTCTGCAACACAGTTACGCCCGGTAGCGGGGTGCCGGTATCGTCTGTTACCCTACCGGTAAGCGTCATCTGTAAGGTGAGCAATTTTAGTATGGGCGGCAGCGTGACTGGCACCTGTTTTTTTATAGAGATGGTTTTGTCCACAATAGAAAAACTCAGCTCCTGCCCGTACAATGCTTTGGCCAGCAGTTCTTCCAATGGTACCTGCTGCATAGACAACGTCACCGGGTGGCTGTTTTTAAGCAACAGGTTATCATAGAATACCACGTATCCTGTTTGTTTTTTGATAGCGGCAAAAACCGTTTTAAGAGACACCTCTTTCCCTGAAAAACTCACTGTCTGAGAAAGGCCCGTAGCGCTTACATTGAGGAAGACGACGGTAAGAAACACAAACGTTAACTTCATAGCTAACAGCATTTTGGTTGAGCATAGCGTGCGATGCCCGGGAGCTTTTCTGCGGGGTCCGAAAATGGTGGCCCATGGCATAGAAACAGCTTTCCGGCTGCAAAGAGCGTTACAAGTAATTTGCATACATTTGCATTGTTTGGTTGAGTGAATAAGGAGTCTTCGCCGACTTATTTTGTTCATTGCTATCCAGATGCCGCCGGAAATATTACCAGTATTTCCGGCTTTTATTTGCATAACAAGTAGATCCCGTAACCTTAGGGGTTTACGGAGTGGAATTCATTTTTACAATAGCAATTCAGAAACGTGGTTTTACTTCAATACCGTAATATTTTTTCCTTCGATCTTAAATCTGACATCATTTGCTTCCAGGATACTTAACACTTCCGACAGAGGCAATGAGCGTTGTATACCGCCACCAAAGCTCCTTTTAGGAATAGCTCCTTCATAGTTTACTTTTACATCGTACCACTGTTCTATTTGTTTCATCACGGTGGGCATGTCTGCATCTGTAAACTGGAAGAACCCGTTTTTCCAGGCAATAATTTCTTCTGTATCTATATTATTCATAACGGCTAATGCGCCGGCGTGTACCCTCGCCTGTTGTCCCGGTTTCAGCACAGCTCCCGTACTGCCGGTAGTTACCTTTACGGCGCCATCCACCAGCGTAGTACTGATAGTGGCTTCTTCGGGGTAGGCATTGATATTAAATCGTGTGCCCATAACCGTAACATCTGTGGCGCCTGCTGCTACTTTAAATGGCATATTGACGTTGGCAGCCACTTCAAAATATACTTCTCCCGTAATGGTTACTTTTCGTTCCTTGCCTGTAAAAGCTGCCGGATAATAAATGGAAGAGGCAGCATTGAGCCACACTATGGTACCATCCGGTAATTTCAGGCGGTACTGTCCTCCCCGCGGCGTGGCCATCCTGTTGTACATCGTGTTGCCATTGCCGTTACCTTCATAGGCCAGTTCCCCGTTGCTTTGTTTTACTATTTTAACATTACCCTGTTGTGTGAGCAGGCCATTGCCGGCGCTGTCCAGCGTAATCACACTTCCATCTGCCAGTGTGAGTGTAGCACGGTTGCCGCCCGGCGCTACCTCATTTTTATACCTCGTTTGTTTATCCGCGATCTCAGGCGACTTGGTAGTCATATACCGCAGCGCCCACCAGCCGCCCGTTCCCAGCAATAATATGCTGGCAGCCGCCCACCAGCCGTAACGAATAGTACGTGTTGGCGGCGCTACCTTCTCCGCAGGCGCCGCACCAAACAGCGAAGCCACAATGCGGTCCGACATCTCGTCCGGCATCCGGATCAATGGCACATGCGTTTCCCAGGCATCGCCCAGGGCTGCGGCCAGCTGATCATCTGTTGCCTCCCCATCTATCCACAATGCCAGCTCCTGCCTTTCTGCTGCTGTGGCGGAATTGTCAAAATATCGTTCTACCAGGTAGGTAATTCTTGCTGACGGCATCTTGCTTATTTACGGTAATCAACATCGGCTTCACGGTATCTATCTTACTATAGACAAACGGGAAGGCACCTATACCTAGTCCGGTGAAAATTTTTTTTATTTTTGAAAAGAAGTGAGGATCACCAGCAGGCAGGAAGCGCCTGTGGCGGAATGCAGATGTACGCCCAGCTGTTCCCGAATGGTACGCAGCGCCGCAATCATGTGGTTGTTGACGGTAGAAGGAGATATATTCAGGTGCCGGGCTATTTCATCATGCTTTAACCCCTGCTCCCGGCTAAGGGTGTAAACGAGCTTTTGTTTGGGAGGTAATTTATCCAGTGCTGACTTCAGCATTTCCTGTACTTCCCGTGCGTTTAAATGATCTTCTGCATTGGTGTTCAACACATTACCTGTTCTGTTGAGCTCAGACAGGATCAGCGTTTCCTTTGCCATACGCCGGAACGCATTCAATACCTGGTGCTGGGCCATCCGATAAATGTAGCCGCCAAACTGTTCTATGTTGACGAGGTTTTCCCGGTCTTTCCACAACTTCAGAAACACATCCTGGATTACATCTTCCGACATCTCCGGCGAATCTGTTAACCGCAGCAGGAAACTGTACAGTTTATGCTTATGCAGGTGAAAGAGACGCGCAAACGACTCTTCATGCCCTGCCGCAGCCTTTTGCAGCAATAATTGTTCATTGATGACCATCTCCATGAAACAGGATAAAGTGGAATAGTATTACATAACGTAGTCATACTAAAAGTAAAGATTCAAATTGAATATTTGAAAATTAAAAAAAAATAATTTTATGGGAACGTTCCCTATCGCTGTAACTGGCCGATCAGTGGAGAAAAAATTCGGGGAATTTTTTAATCATAAATTGCTACATCGTCGATATTGAAATCTTCGTCTAACTGAACTTTTACTTCATTACCCGGATAACTTTTCAGCGATGTAATCCAATGCAAAGCCTTCCGGAAATGCGATGACTTTCACCAGCTTCAAATCATTTTCCAGGGCAGTGAAATCATCGGCTGTTGGTATATAACCGGATTGTTGGTAAGCGCTTGTTGTTATTTCCCGGGCGATGGATGCTGTTATCTCTTGCAGCTGAACGGGTGTGAGATATACTATCAATCGTTGCAGTTCATTGATTAAACCATCGAAATCGGCGGGATTGGTGCTATCTTCCTCCAGATCAATTTCAATAGGGAAGGATTGATGGAGAGATGGGGAGCGTATGGTTGCTTGCAGGAGGTTATTTTCGATAGAGATGTTGTTGATGATGGCGGGAGGATGGGTCATACTGTTGCGAATTAATTAACTTTACCTTTGAAATCAGATAAACGGAATACTCATTATCTCAGGCACTTCACAAGAAATTTATAGCTGCGCTATTGTCTTATGTACATTTTTCTTTTCCTTCTTTCTTAACGCTCTATTCGTTCTGATGTTATAGCCTTTTTCTTTTTCCGCGAGCATAAACCAACTAAAAGCCGGTATAGTATTATTGGAATGTAGTTCCAGCCTTATAAATAATTCATCATTCGGGAATTCCTTTTTATGAATGATCCGACTTAGACGAGTTTCATCCACACTTATTTCTGCTGCAAACTCCTTTTGTTTCTTGCCAAGAATGCGGATATATGCAGAAAGAAAATACCCGAAATGAAGTTCTTCCTGATATTCCAATGCCGATACGACCTCCTTTATTTGATATTTCAACTGCATAAGCTGACCATCCAGTCGTTCCTCCTTACTCCGGTTATTCCATTGTTCCATCCGATAAGCCACCAGTTCTTCGTCAGCTGCTGCTTTCTCTTCTGGTGAAAGCCCATGAGGATAAATATTATCCGGAAAGAGTTTCTCTTTTGCCTTCTTTTTTGCATTCATTTTTAATCGATTTCGATATACTCAGTGATCAATGCCTTCGCCGTGTTTTTTTCGAGCACAAGATTCTTTCCCATTGGCCTAAAGCGATACTTCTTTACATAATGTGATATAAGTTCAGTTTTGGGTATCAATGAAACGAAGCCATCAAATCCTTTTCTAAATGACATCTGGCATGCGTATGCGATAAGATTTCCAGCAACACGATCAAATGATTTTATGCCGCCCCTATTTTCCCTCGCTACTTCCAGCAACTTAATCTCCAATCTCAATTCGGCTTCATAGTCCAAATTTCCAGGGTCAAACAAAAGCTAAATCACACTCTTTTTCTCTTGGCATTTCACAATCATCAATTATACACTGCTATCATAAAGGCAGTACTAAACATTCGCAATAAATTTCCAAATAGAAAATTTTCACACAAATATTGGGGGAATAACAAACAGTATTAACAACAAACAAATCAAGCCCACAATTGAACATACAAGCGTACAAAAAAAGAAAGAGCCACCATTTACGGCAGCGCTATCAAAAGATAAGAGGACATCTCAAAATGACTTTTGAAATGCCCTCTTATCTTATAACTAAAAATATCGCCTACAACTCTCTCACCCAAATATTCCTGAAACTCAGTGGCTCACTCTTATCACCATGTGCCTGCAGTTTAATCGGGCTGGCGCCATGTGCCTGGCGATACGCTGCCTGGCCAATATATTGGGTAGGTCCTTTCAGTTCCACATCATTCTGCACCACTACACCGTTAAAGATCACTGTTACTTTGGCGGGTTTTACTACGGCGCCATCAGCACCAAATACCGGGGCATTCCAGATCACATCATACGTATTCCATTCACCTGGCTGCAGGGTAGGATTTGCCAGCGGAACAAACTGTTTGTAGATACTACCTGCCTGTCCGTTGGTATATGTTTTATTTTTATAGGAGTCCAGTACCTGCAATTCGTAACCGGCATCACCTTTACCCAGGGAGGCAAGGAAAATACCACTGTTACCACGGCCTTGTCCGGTACCGGTGATATTGGATGGCACACGCCATTCTATATGCAGCTGGTAATTGGTGAAGGTCTTTTTGGTTTCGATGTTACCTGATTTCTTGTTAACGGTGAGGATTCCTTTTCCTACCAACCATTCCGCTGGTTTCTCCCGGTCATCGGCCATTACCCACTGATCCAGGTTGCTGCCGTCAAACAATACCACAGCATCAGAAGGAGCAGCACCGGCTTTTTTGGCGGGAACTACTTCCGGTGGCACGGGGGTATACACCTCTGTATCTTCAGGCTTGGCTTTCTCCTGAGCATTTGCGGCACAAAATCCACCAGCTAAAAGCATGGTAAATAAGAATTTTCTTTTCATAATCTATATTTAACTGGAATTAATTTTTCGGGTTCAATAAAGTAACCGGTGTCACAATAATATACAAAATCCGATAGGGACGCAAGCATTTTTATGTCAGCGGTTAACGGTTTGGTAACATACAGTTAATACTAAAAAACATTCTTTGCGGATTATTTATGCTTAATTATACCGTGTTACCATTAAAATGAAAGGGGTTTTTCAGTTTATCGTTCTATGCTTGTTTATCTTTCCGGCTACTGTTACCGTTGCGCAGGACTCCCTGCCCCTGCAGCTAGCCGCGGCGGGAAAGCTCAGCAACCAATCACCTGATGCAGCTTTCCTGGCATTACGTAAAATGCACGACCAGGCGGTCAATGCCCATGATGAAGTCGCTGCCGGCAAATGCCTGCAACAAATGGGCAGGATCTGCTTCACACTGGGGCACTATGCCAAATCACTGGAATATTACCAGCAGGCCGCTACTCTTTTCGCCACTACCCGCCGGAAAGCGGAAGAAGCAGCCACCATCAATGATATAGGGCTGCTTTATTATCGCAATATTAATAAGAAAGGTGCCAAAGCCCAATATGATAAAGCATTAGCGCTGTACCGGGATATAAATGACAAGGCCGGTATGGCCGCCACCTACGGCTATATTGGTCATCATTACGAAAAACAACAACAGTACGACAGCGCGTTTTACTTCCAGCAACTGGCGCTGAAGCAGTACCAGGGCATACATGACACCTTCGGCATGGCCGGGATCTATGAAAACCTGGGCACCATCCATGAAGACCTGGAGAAATACGATACCGCCCTGTACTACTTTCAGAATGCCCTACGCTTGTATGAACTCCACCATGAACGCGTGGCAGGTATAGAAATTATTAACAATATAGGCGATGTGCTGAGGAAAACGGGCGACTACAAACGCAGTATGCCCTTTTCAAAAGAAGCCCTGGCCATTGCACAACAAACCAATAACAAATACCAGGAAGCCGCCGCAGGTAAAGATATCGCCAAAACATTTAACCTGTTGGGCCGCAACGACAGTGCCTATTATTATATGGAGCAAAGCCGCAAGTGCCTGGCGGAAATTTATTCTGAACAGAATAACCAGCAGATGAACTTCCTCCAGATCATTTATGATACCAACAAAAAGAATGATGAAATCATGCAGCTGGAAAACAGCCACCAGATGAACCGCATCATTTATACTGCGGTGGTCATCGTGGTCCTGCTCCTCATCCTTCTTTGCCTGCTCACCATTTCCCGGCAAAAGCTGAAGATCAGCCAGGCCCAGGCTGTATCAGAAAGGAATGCAGAACTCAACCGCGTACAGAAAGACCAGCTGGAACTGAAAAGTAAACAACTGGCTACCCATACCCTCGACGTTATTCAGCGCAACCAGTTCCTTGATGAACTGAGAAATACCCTCTCCCTCCTGGTACAGGAAGAAAAAAGGGACCAGAAAAAACAACTGCAGCAGCTGGTGCTGAAAATAAACCAGAACGTAAATCACGAAAAACAATGGAAAGAATTCACCGGCATCTTTGAACAGGTACACCAGGTGTTCTTCGATAAACTCAATGCGCTTTACAGCGATCTTACTACCAACGATATCAAATTACTCGCCCTCCATAAAATGAATATGGACTCAAAAGATATGGCCACTATCCTCGGTATTTCACCAGATAGTTTACGTGTAGCCAGGTATCGGTTACGGAAAAAATTAAACATCCCTGAAGGCGATACGCTCAACACTTTTGTGCAGGGACTGTGAAAGAATTACGAATTAGGAATTACGAATTACGGATTTGTGGGGAGATCACCCGCTATCCTTTCCCCACAAATCCGTAATTCGTAATTCCTAATTCGTAATTCTGTTAACAATAAGGTAATGGCGGATCATGTTACAAATAAACGACTAACTATCAATTACTTACATCTCATTTGTATACGCTGATTACGCTTTGTTTACGGGCTTGTTAACGCTGTATACATTTTGTTTACGGCACTTTCTTGTAATTTTTTTCAGAGCAGATCACATTTGCGATACCATTTGCCACGAACTCAAACGGTATCAAATTCATTAAAAATGAAAGCACTTTTAAACACGTTTTTATGTCTGCTGCTCAGCATCACTATCGCCAAAGCCGATGGTCTGAAAGGGCATGTTTACGATCAGAAAACAGGGGAACCGCTGGTAGGCGTTACCGTTATTCTGGAACAAACCAAACTGGTGGCGCTCACCGAACTGGATGGTTCCTTTGAATTCAAAAAGGTAACACCCGGTAAATTTACCCTCGTCATTTCCCACCTTACCTACAAAACACTCACACAACAAGTTACTGTTGTGGAAAAAGACAATCCCTACATCAATGTGTACCTGAGTGAACGCAGTAGCAAAAGTCTCAGCGAGGTAGTGATATCCGCCAACAACAAAGCCTCCTCAGAAAAAACCGCCCGCAAACTGGAACAGAAATCCGTCCAGATAATGAATGTGGTATCCGGTGCAGCGATAGAAGTATCGCCCGATTTAACCGTAGCCAACGTTATTCAACGCGTATCCGGCGTATCTATAGAGCGTAGCAGCAATGGCGACGGACAGTATGCCATTCTCCGTGGTATGGATAAAAGATATAACTATACCCTCATCAACGGGGTGAAAATACCCAGTCCGGATAATAAATACCGTTATGTACCCCTTGATCTTTTCCCATCCGAACTGTTAGAACGACTCGAAGTATACAAAACACTGACCCCTAACATGGAAGGCGATGCCATCGGCGGCGCAGTAAACATGGTCATGAAAGATGCGCCGAATAAGCTGTCCATCAATGCCAACGTTGCTACCGGCTATAGCCAGATGCTGCTCGACAAAGGATTTACAGCCTTCGATCATAGTGGCATCAATGGGAAATCGCCTTATGAAGTAAATGGCAAAAAATACAATGCCACACCTAAAGACTTTGCCACCGGTACCCTGAACTATCAACCTAAAAACTTTGCACCTAACGTAGTGGCTGGTTTATCAATAGGTCAGCGCTTCTTCAAGGATAAACTGGGTGTGATCCTGGCAGGTAGCTTCCAG
This sequence comes from Chitinophaga sp. RAB17, assembly GCF_052114225.1. NCBI lineage: Bacteria > Pseudomonadati > Bacteroidota > Chitinophagia > Chitinophagales > Chitinophagaceae > Chitinophaga > Chitinophaga sp. RAB17. The sequence continues at coordinate 419,624 of NZ_JBFREI010000001.1, forward strand.
AACAATTACCGTGGTACCACCAGTACCCTCTATAGCTCTGCAGCAGTGGAAACAGATAAAACCGAGGTGATTACCTCCATGCAGGATCGTCAATACAGCGAGCAACAAAAACGCAGTGGCCTCCATGGCAAAATAGATTATGCCTTCAATGACAATAATAAGCTGTCCCTGTATACATCTTACATGAACCTGCAAAGTTTCCAGACCCGTTCAGGCATCACTACCAACGTGTCTAATGCAGAGTTTGATCCTGCCGCCGGCAATGCACAGATCACCTACGAAGAGCGCTCCAGGAAAATAAACCAGCGCATCTATACTTCTACCCTGCATGGCGAACATAAACTTATTCCACATAAATTAAAGCTGCAGTGGTCTGCTGTTGTTTCTTCCGCACAAAACGAAGTGCCTGATAATACCACCATCAGTGTAAATGGTATACGCAAAAACTTTGTGGAAACACGTACCACGATAGATGATGGCGCCCGCCGGTGGGAGCGTAACACGGACAACGATATCGCTGGTTATGCAGACCTGACCTATACCGCCAGCATTGCCGGTACCAAGGTAGATTTCTCCGCAGGAGGATTGTACCGCGATAAACAAAGAAGCAGTTTCGTTAATAACTACGTATTTAAGCCGCTCCATGTAGGCGATGTATATGGCAAAGATTTCAACAGCTATACCGATATTCAATGGGAATTACAAAACCCAACCGGTGCAGTGGATAATGCCCTGACCTACGATGCCAGCGAAAAAACAGCTGCCGGATATGGCATGTTCAAATTCAAGGTAGCTTCCATGGAAATCACGGGTGGCGCAAGGATGGAACATACCGATCAGGGATATCATATGCTTTTTCCCAAAGGAGAGAGCCGTCCAACAGGCAACCAGGTATATACGGACGTATTACCCAGCCTGACGCTGAAATATGAGCTCACCTCCTACCAGAACCTCCATGCTTCCTACTTCCGTTCCCTCAACCGCCCGGGCTTCTTTGAGCTGGTGCCTGGTCCTATCGTGCATGAAGAATATAAGGAAATAGGTAACCCGGATCTGAAACGTGCCCTGGCCGATAATTTTGACCTCCGCTATGAATTATTTCCAAATCATACCGATCAGTTACTCTTAGGTGTATTCTATAAAAAAATTAAGGATCCTATTGAAAACACCATTATCCCCGGCGGTATTCGTGGACAGGATCAGTTCTACATGCCCGGCAACTTTGGTACAGCCCATAATTACGGACTGGAAGTGGATTACATCAAATTCTTCCACAACATAGGTTTCAAGGCGAATTATACCTATACCAACTCTGCTATCACTACCTCAAAAAGCTATCGGTTCAGAGATGATAAGGGCGACATCCATACCGCATCCACTCAGCAAACAAGACCTCTGTACGGCCAGTCAGCGCACATTGGAAACCTCTCCCTGTTGTATAAAGACACACAACATGGATGGGACGCACAGCTGGCGGGGTCCTATACCAGCCCACGTATCACCGTAGTATCGCAATTTCTGGATAATGATTACTGGCAGAAAGGATTCGTCCAGATGGATATTTCCGTGGAAAAAAGATTCCGCAATAACTTCAGCATTTTCGCCAAAGCAGGCAATCTCCTGAATACGCCAACTGAATTATTTATCAAAGGCACCAACGATAAAAATGCTACCATTCCCGGCCAGGGAAAATCAAACGAAACACTGCTCAGAAGAGATTATTACAAACAAACTTACCTGCTCGGTGTACGTTACAAATTATAAACGAATCTAAAATATTCATCGTCATGAAATATAAAAATATTTTCTTTTACATCGCTTTCATCACCACCGTCATTACCGGTTGTAAAAAAGCCAATATAGCAGTAGACCTTTCAGAAAACAACACTGGTGGTAGCGGTATTCACGGAGAAGTATTTGGTATCTGGTCTAAAGGAAGCACACAGCGGATTACCGGCGATATCATTATACCAGAGGGTAAAACACTGGTAATAGAAGAAGGTGTGATTGTAATCATGGATACCCTCACCAAACCGGAAATAATTGTAAAAGGTAACTTCTACTCCATGGGAACACCCGAAAACCCGGTGAAATTTACCATCGAAGAAAACCTCCGCAACGACACCCGCAAATTTGGCAAACAGTGGGGAGGAATCCTTGCTACCCCTACCTCCGCTGAACTCCTGCTGGACAATACGATCCTGGAATACGGCGGCGCCACTACCACCGAGTCTTCCACTTCCGTGAAAATGGGCCTTTATAAAGCGACCAGCGGCGAAAACCTTCCTGCTTTATGGTATAGCAATGTGAATGGTAAACTGGTGGTGACCAACTGCATTTTCAGGAATTTCAACGAAGACTGTACCTATATTGAAGGCGGTAAAATTATCTTCTCCAATAATTCATTTTATAGCACCGGCATCACCGGTGGCGAAGGCATTAATATCAAATCCGGTTGTATCGCAGATGTGGCTTACAACCTGTTTTACGCCACCAACACCAATGCACTGAAGCTCTCTAACTCCGGCGACCGTACGCCGCAGGCACACGTCATTGCCTATAACAACACCATCCTCAACACCGGATGGAGAAGACCAACCGTAAAAGGTGGCTCTATCTGGGTGGAAGCAACCGTATTCGCCGAGTTACATAATAACCTGTTTGCCAACGCACGCTTCGGAATTAAAAGAGATACCAAAAAACCGGAAGATGCACGCTCTGTAATCAGCCAAAACCTTTATTATGGATTTGACCAGGCTACGGTAGATCAGTTCCAGCCTTCAAAAGATGTAGTAGGCGGTAAGAACGATGTCATCGGCACCAAAGCAGGTGACAACGATCCCAAATTCGTAAATTACCCACTGAACACAGCAATGAATAATCCGGACTTTAACAAAAGCTGGGACTTTCACGTACAGGCAGGATCACCCGCCATTGGCGCAGGTACAACCGCATTCGTACGCAACTTTGCCGCCGGCCTGGTGATGAATGGTTATACCTATTCTTCCCCCGCCCCATCTTCTACCATCGGCGCCTTTGGCACTAAAAACTAAACAGCGAACTAACACACATGACTAAACGCAATATATTATTATTCACAGCAGTCCCCGGACTGCTGTGTTTTCTTGCTTGTGCAAGACCAGCTGCCAAAGCAAACAGTAACGGGAATACTAACACCAACGCATCAACGAATACAGCATATACGGATACGACTAACGCTATTCAGCCCGCCATCGTTACTGAACACGTACAGTTCGATTCCGATGATCCCGCCATTTGGGTAAATCCAGCCAATCCCGCACAGAGCCTGGTAATCGGGACGGATAAATCAGCAGACGGCGCCCTCTACGTATTTGACCTGCAGGGTAAAATCAGGCAGGTAGTACATGGACTGCAACGCCCCAACAACGTAGACATCGCCTATGGCCTGCTGCTGAATGGAAAACGTGTAGACTACGCCGTTACCACCGAACGCATCACCCATAAACTCCGCTTCTTTTCACTACCCGATATGCAACCCATCGATGACGGTGGCATTCCCGTATTTGAAGGGGAAACAGAAAAACAATACCGCGACTTAATGGGCATCGCTGTATACACCAATAAAAGCGGTCAGCAATACGCCATCGTAGGACGCAAAACCGGTCCGCAGGATGGTACCTATTTATGGCAATACCTGCTCTCCGACAACGGCGCCGGCAAAGTAAAAGCTACACTGGTACGTAAGTTTGGCCACTACAGCGGCAAAAAAGAAATAGAATCTATTGCGGTAGATAACGAAGCAGGATACATCTATTATTCAGATGAACAATACGGTGTAAGACAATACTATGCAGCGCCGGAAAAAGGAAATGAAGAACTGTCCCTTTTCGGAACCACCGGATTTACGGAAGACCATGAAGGCATTTCTATCTATAAAACATCTTCCAAAAAAGGTTACCTGCTGGTATCTGACCAGGGAGCCAATAAATTCCATATCTTCAGCAGAGAAGGCACCAAACATACCCTCCTTAAAGTGGTAAAAGTAAGTGCCAGTCATAGTGACGGCTCAGATGTAGTGAGCATCCCGCTGAATGATACCTTCCGGCATGGTTTATTTGTAGTGATGAGTGATGACAGGACTTTCCATTATTACAGATGGGAAGATATTGCCGGTAAACAACTGGAATTCGCGCCAACAAAAAAATAATGCCCGCTATATGAAATCGATCGTCCTTGCTTCCATGCTACTATTGTCCGGCTATACCATGACACAGGCACAGGAAGCACCTGTTAAAAAAGTAACGCTTACGCCTAAACTACTTCGTGGCCCCTATTTACAGGCAGCCAGCAGTGAAGGCATATTAATCCGCTGGCGCACCGATGCCTCTTCCAGAAGCCGTGTTAAATATGGTACCTCACCGGATAAGCTGGATCAGCAAGCAGACGATGCCAACCTGGTAACAGAGCATAAAGTAAGGTTAACAAATCTGCAACCCAACACCCGCTACTACTATTCCATTGGCGGCTACAAAGACCCGTTGCAGGGCGATGCCAACAACTACTTCGTAACCCTGCCGGCAATCGGCAGCACAGCACTGTACCGCATTGCCGCCCTCGGCGACTGCGGCGACAACTCCGTAAACCAGCGACAGGTAAAAGAACAACTGGTAAAGTACCTGGGTAACAACTACCTCAACGCATGGATATTACTGGGAGATAACGCTTACCCCGATGGCACTGACGCGGAATACCAAAGCAAATTCTTTAACGTATACAAAGATGATTTGCTGAAAAAATATCCACTGTTCCCTGCCCCCGGCAATCATGATTATCATGATACCGATCTCTCAGAAAGACAGGCGCAGCTCACTCACCAGACCACTTATTACCAGAACTTTTCCATGCCCACCGAAGGGGAATCCGGTGGCGTGCCTTCTCATACCTCTTCTTTCTATTCCTTCGACCTGGGCAACATCCACTTCCTGTCGCTCGATAGCTATGGTAAAGAAGACAGCGCCTACCGCCTGTACGACACCACCGGCCCACAGGTGACCTGGATCAAGAAAGACCTCGCGGCCAATAAAAACAAAGGCTGGGTGATTGCTTTCTGGCACCATCCTCCATATACCATGGGCTCGCATAACTCTGATGAAGAAGATGAACTGGTACATATCCGGGAAAACTTTATACAGGTACTGGAACGCAATGGCGTAGACCTGGTGCTGAACGGACATAGCCACGACTACGAAAGATCCCGCATGATCAAAGGACATTATGGGATGGCCAACACTTTTGATCCGGCCAAACATAACGTCAGCAACTCTTCCGGACGATATGACGGTGGTAACAATGCAGCGCCTTATATCAAAGACAGTGTCCGCAACACCGGCACCGTATACGTGGTGAGTGGTTCTGCCGGAAAACTCGGCGGCAAACAAACTACCTTTCCGCACAAGGCCATGTACTTTTCAGATGCAGACCATGGCGGCGCCAGCATGCTGGAAATCCAGGACAACCGCCTCGATCTGAAATGGATCTGCGCAGATGGTACTATCCGCGATCAGTTTACCATGATGAAAAATGTAAACCGCCAAACGGATATCCGCATTAAAAAAGGACAAACAGCTACCTTGACGGCATCTTTTATTGGTGCCTATAAATGGAACAATCGTGCAGATACCAGCAGAAGTATAACGGTTACGCCTACTGCGGCAGTTACCAAATACACGGTTACAGATGCGTTCAATAATGTAAAAGATACTTTCACCGTACATGTATCGAAATAAAATCAACTGGATCATCTGGCCACTGTTTGTGCTCACCGCTGTTTTCAGCGCCTGGGGATTTAAACAGACAGCAGATGACAACGGTGTTTTAAATACTGTCAACGTTTTCAGGGAAGGCGCCGCCGGTTTTGCGGCGGCCTCCCTGGAAATGGAACAGGCCATGCATAACCTGGATGCTGCGCAGCCGCACAGTGTTACCCAGGCCAGAGATGCACTTAGAAAATGCCGGCTGCAATACAAACGAATAGAATTCTTTCTCGACTACTTCTTCTTCAGCTCTTCCCTCGTATATAATCGCCCCGCTAAAACAGAAATTGACGAACCTTACATGGAATACCAGGCCCCTGCCGGATTACAGCAGATGGCAGTATTGCTATATGACAAAGATCCCGTTTCCCATAAAAAAGCATTGCTGGAAGAAGCCGCCGTAATCAGTGCTTCAGCCACAGATCTGCCAGCCCTCCTCTACCAGTTTCATACCACCGACAAAGCGATTATGGAAAGCATCCGTATCGAACTGGTACGGCTATACGCAAATGGTATCACCGGCTATGATGCACCGGAATTAAAAAGCGGCATCGCAGAAACGTGTCAGTCTTTGCAAACGATCCAATCAGTGCTACAGCCCTGGATCGGTACTTCTTCTCCCGAAAATATACCTGTAAAAAACTTCCTTACCCGGTGTATACAGTACCTGCAGCAACACCCCGATTTTGATACGTTCAACAGACTGGAATTTCTGTCCGCTTATGCACTGCCCCTGCAGGAGCAGTTAAGCAAACTGATTGTTGCATTGCAACTGGATCAGCATACGCGTAGTGCTCTCAACTACAACGCTAAAAACCTGTTCAGTAAAGATGCCTTAAATCCAGCCGCCTTTCCCGATAGCAACCCGGCTACTTTTGCTATGAAAGCATTAGGACAGCAACTATTTTTTGAAAAAGCATTATCCGGAAATAATACCCGCAGTTGCGCCACCTGCCATCAGCCGGAAAAATATTTCAGCGATGGGATAAAAACCAGTATCGCTTTTGACGGTAAAAGCAACGTTCGTAGAAATGCTCCCAGTCTGTATTACGCAGGATTCCAATATGCACAGTTCTGGGATGGCAGAGCCGGTAGTTTATCCAAACAGATTGCGCAGGTTATTAGTAATCCGGAAGAAATGAATGGCGTACATGCAGTGGTGATCAGCCGGCTTAGAGATAGTGTTCGTTACCAGCAGGCGTTTCATAATGCCTTTCCGGAGCAATCACTTGCTCCCTCCGCCACTATTACGATGCCGCATCTCGCTGCTGCCATCGCCGCTTACCTCTATACACTCGCTCCTATGAGCAGTGCCATGGATGATTATTTCGCAGGAAATAAACAGGCGATGACACCTGCACAAATCAACGGGTTCAATTTATTTATGGGCAAGGCACAATGTGCTACCTGCCACTTCGCACCACTGTTCAACGGACTTACACCACCGTTTTACCAGTTCACTGAATTTGAAAACTTAGGCATGCCTGCCAATGATGACCTGTTGCATCCACAGGCCGACAAAGACGCCGGCAGGTTTGAATTTTTCCCGATCGATTTCTATAAGCGCGCCTTTAAAACACCGACGGTTCGTAATAGCGCCATGACTGCTCCCTATATGCATAACGGTGTATTTAAGGACCTGGAAAAAGTGATGGAGTTTTATAACGCCGGAGGCGGCAATGGCCTCGGGATGGAAGATCCTTACCAGACTTTATCCCCTGCCAAACTGGGGTTAAACCCTGCGGAAATAAAGGATGTTATTGCTTTCCTGCATGCCCTGACCGACCGGCCTGTTGCCACACATGATTAATGTATGACACCTTAATTATCCCCAAAATCAATTCTTTGATTTTTACAAGTCGTTCTTCTATTTTCACAATTTTTGGTGAATCATACCGGCTTACCTTTGATCCATCAAAATTGAAAAAACATGGAAACGACTCAAATATCTCCTGTACATACTTTTCGCTTAGGGGACGAATTCAATATTAACCGGGTAGGTTATGGTGCTATGCAGCTGGCTGGTCCCCGTGCTTTTGGTGAAGCCGCAGACCGCGCCAATTCCATCAGGGTATTGCAACAGGTGGTGGCTTCAGGTGTTAACTTTATTGATACCGCTGCAGCCTATGGCCCGGAAACAAATGAACGTCTCATCGCAGAAGCACTGCATCCTTATAAGAAAGACCTAGTTATCGCTACCAAAGGTGGTTTCCAGCGCCCCAGTGCGGAACAGTGGATACCAGACGGATCACCCGCCTGGATCACTAAAAACATAGACGACAGCCTTAAAAACCTGAAGGTGGATCATATCGACCTGTGGCAACTGCATCGTATAGATCCGAAGGTGCCGGTAGAAGAAACGCTGGCAGCAGTAGCCGCCGCTGTGAAAGCAGGTAAAGTCAAACATGTGGGCCTCTCCGAAGTAAGCGTGGCGCAGATTCAGCAGGCAGAAAAAGTATTGCCAATCGTATCTGTACAAAATCTCTATAACCTGGGCAACCGTCAATGGGAAGACGTACTGGATTATACCACACAAAAAGGCATTGCCTTTATTCCCTGGTATCCGCTGGCTTCGGCTCCACAATCACTGGAAGCAAAGATCAGCAGCATAGCAGGTCGTTATAACGCCACCACGGCGCAGATTGCGCTGGCCTGGTTGCTGAAACGTGCCGCTAACATCCTGCTCATTCCAGGTACCAAGAGCATCGCTCATCTGGAAGAAAACCTCAAAGCAGGAACAATCGAACTAACAGCAGAAGATTTCGCGCTGCTGTCCGCATAAAAATAGCTTTTAGCCATTAGCTTTTAGCTTTTAGGAAATGCAGCGAAGACTAACATTTATTAATCTCCGCTGCATTTCCTAAAAGCTAAAAGCTAATGGCTAAAAGCTCTCTTCATATACGTTTGTAACGACTCCGGTTTCCTGCCCAATATTTTCGCTAAAGTACCATCCGGAGCATCAAATTCCCCCTGATCTATGGCTTGCCCAAAGGCCGCAAATATATGACCATATTCCTCCGGAACACCTGTTGCTGCTAATTGTGCAGTATATTCGGCTACAGATGCCGCAGTATAGGTAATGGTTTTCCCGGACAACTCACTTAATATCGCCGCTATGTCATCAAAGGAATAGGATACGTCATCAGCGAGTACATATGACTTGTTTTCATGACCGCTTTCCAACATTAATTTTGCGCCTGCTATTCCCATGTCCTGGCGGGTAGCAAAAGCTACTTTTCCTTTGCCTGCCGGCAGATAGATCCCTGTCTCTAATACCTTTCCCCCCAGAAACATCGGCAGCATGTCGGTATAAACACTATGTTTCAGAATAGTATAAGCTATGCCGGATGCTTTTAATAATTGTTCCGTACGCAAATGCGCTTCTGCTACAAAAGCAATGGCGGAACTACCATCTTCCGTTTTACGGTCAAAACTGGAATAAAATATATGCCCCACTTTGGCAGCAATAGCAGCTTTCACCACGTTCTCGTGCTGGGGAATACGCCCGGTCACATCATTACCGGATACGAAGTACAGCTTGTCTGTTCCTTTAAAAGCAGCCAGCAGGGAGTTGTAGTCGTTATAATCCCCTTTCAATACCGTTACCCCTGCTTCGGCCAAACCCACAGCTTTGGAGGGATCTCTTGCCAATACAGCAATGTTTTCTGCAGCGGTATTTTTCAGTAATTCATCTACTACTGCCTTTCCAAGAGGGCCTGTTGCCCCTGTTACCAATATTTTACTCATATGATCATCCTGTTTTAATGCCTCAAAAGTACCTACCTTTGGTAACTGAAAATACCGCCTAACCTGTAGGTTAGTACTAACCTGCAGGTTAGTTAAAATGAATCATCATGAGTACTTCAACAACGAAAACAATACCCACCAGGGAAACCTGTACCGCCTCTTTAGCCGCCATGGGAGACGCACTCTATGCAATCGGAGGCAAATGGAAATTGAAAATTATCATTGCCTTACTGAATGGTAAACTCCGGTTTAATGAGCTGCAGCGGCAGGTCACCGGCATTTCCGCCAAAGTATTATCCAATGAATTGAAAGAGATGGAGATGAATGGTTTTATCTGCAAGATACCTGTGGAAGATGCCAAACATGTGGCAGAATATGAACTGTGTGAATATAGCCACACGCTGGGAGATGTGCTGAATGCCTTAACGGCCTGGGGTAAAATGCATAGGGCAAAAATTACAGGACGCACTGTGGAAACAGCCGCCCTGTAACAAATAATTACTTCGTTAAACTTGCTTTTACAGGTAATTGCAGTTGATATCCCTTGCCTGCACCTTTGTATACATATCTTTCTTCTGCGATGAAACCTGCCTTCTTTTTCCCTTTTATCAGGGCTTTCACTTCATCAGGTAACTGCTCGGTATCCGCGGCATTGACTGTTCCTTTTAAAGTAATGAGGATATCTCTGAAATACTTTTTTTCACTTACAGGAACGCTATAGGTACTTGTCCAGGAAGACAACTCTTCACCTTCTTCTCCACCTTCGGTTCTTTCAATACGATATGCTGCCATTACCTGCTGGTAGCCACCGTTCACGCCTGCAATCAGGTAGTAGTCTCCGTCGTAAGGCCCACCGGCACCGCCGTTGCTATGCTTTAATATAAAAGCATACTGGTCGGATCCTATCAGCAATGGTTTAGGAGTAGGGCACGAAGAAAAAGCACCATATGCTTTGATGCCCGGCTGAAACATGCGCAGGTTCCAACCCTGATCTGTTTGTACAAATTTTGCCAGGCCCAGTAAGCCACCGGTAAAGCGGGAAACAGTAGCGCCATCTTCGTCAAATTCAGAATGACTAAAGCTGATCACTTTATACGCCAGCCCTGAAGAATCCCTGAAATCCATTACATCCAGTAAACGGGTAGCCACACCTGCGCTATAGGGAAAGCTGCCCAGGCCATCTTCATTTACATCTTCATATTTTTTTGGCTTACAGGATTTACATTCCCAGTTGATCATCTCATTCACATATTTACCATTCACTAACCGGTAATGCTTGCCGGGAAACAGTTGCAGCAGCGCACTTTGTGCATTGAAAGTTCCTGGCAGCAACAATGTACGGGTGGGCAACAGGAGGGTATCACTGATATTTTTCTTTTTCAGGCCATCAGCCGGTACTTGTCCAAAGCAGGTCGCCATCAGGCCAGCCTGCATACATAACATAACAAACAAACGTTTTATCATATAGCGTATTTCTTTTCCGGGGTTTTACCGGCGGAAGCAAAGATAACCCTCGTTTGTTAAAAATTCATATCTCCGGAAAAGCTGTAAATTAGCTTCCTAACATATTGTCATCCATGAATCGTTTCGACAGGCTAACCGCTATACTCATTCACCTGCAATCCAAAAAACTGGTACAAGCCCAGGAAGTAGCCGACCGTTTTGATGTAAGTCTGCGTACCGTATACCGCGATATCCGCTCCCTGGAACAAGCCGGCGTACCCATTCTCGGCGAAAAAGGTCTGGGCTATTCCATTATGGAAGGATACCGTATTCCACCCGTTATGTTTACGGAAGAAGAAGTAGTGGCTTTCCTCATGGCAGAAAAAATACTGGAACAACATTCTGACCTGCATAACAGTCGTTTGTTCAAAGCCGCCATGTATAAAGTAAAAGCAGTGCTCCGCCATGCCTCCAAAAAGGTGATGGAAGAAATGGAAGAAAGTATTGACGTAAAAGAAAAAGTTTCCGAACATAATCACCTGATCAATGATAGCCTCCCCCGCATCATCAAAGCAGTAGGCGACAAATCGGTGTTGCATATTCAATATGCTACAGAGCAGGGTGTCAACGAAAGAGATATCGAACCTATCGGCATTTACCATGAAAACGGCAGCTGGAATGCCATTGCATTTTGTACCACATCTAAAAAATATCATGCTTTCCGGACAGAACGGATGTTGTCGGTGAGTGACACCGGCAAAACTGCTTCGCGGCAACATATCACCCTAAAGGAGTACCTCGCCAAACGCCCCCAGTTCACGACAGATTCATTCCCTGTGGTCATAGAAGTGGAAAATACAATGGCCCGTTACCTGGTAGAGCAGAAGTTCAACTATGGGTTCGCCAGCGAAAACCAGGGCCGCAAGCGCACCAAAATGACCTTTCAGGCGCCCTGCATACAGGCCTTTTCCCGCTGGTACATCACTTTTGCGGACCAGGCCTCCATTATTGAGCCCGCCTCATTAAAAACCCTGGTAAAAGACCGTTTACAGGAAATGCTGCAAAAAGTTTCCTGACCCCGTTTCTCAACTGACATACTGTTGTCATAGCAGGCAGGTAATTTTGGGTTATGAACAGTCAGCAAATCGCACAACTACGGTTGCAGCAACAGCAAATAGTGGCTTCCCACTTTACCCAACCCGCTGCATTGGTAAAATGGATGGGGTGTATGCAGGCACAGGATTATGCCGGGGCCAAATGGGCCATCGGCAACCGCGTGACAGGCAGCACTGATGCCAGTATTGAAAAGGATTTTAACGAAGGCAAAATCCTCCGTACCCATATCCTGCGCCCTACCTGGCATTTTGTTTCGCCGGAAGATATTGGCTGGATGCTGCAGCTGACAGCTCCCAAAGTAAAAGCTTTCAACAAAAACCTGCATGCCAGGCTGGGGATCTCTGACAAAGACCTCAAACGCAGCAAAACTGTCATCACCAACGCTCTCTGTAACAAAACATTCCTCACCCGGAGTGCCCTCATCCCCTTGCTGGCAAAAGCAAAAATCAATACAGATGATATCCGCCTCGGCTTCCTCCTCATGGATGCAGAACTGGATGGCCTCATTTGCAGCGGCCCCCGGCAGGGTAAACAATTTACCTATGCCCTGCTATCCGACAGGGCACCTGTTCAGCCCCCGATTGACCGTGACACTGCCATTGCCCGGCTTACGCGGCTGTATTTCAGCAGCAGAGGCCCCGCTACGGTCAATGACTTCCAATGGTGGAGCGGATTAAATATGACGGACATCAAAAAAGGACTACTGTTGAACAAATCCCTGCTCTCACATGTGGTCACTAACGGGCAAGCCTATTGGTTTTCTGCGGACACCACGCCTGCTGTCTCCCGCACCACTTCCGCCCTGCTCCTGCCCTCCTATGATGAATATGCGGTAGCCTATAAAGACCGGAGCGATATACTCAACCCCGCCCTGACCCAGCAAACGGGGTATGGCATCTTTAAACCGGTAGTGGTGGTCAACGGGCAGATAAGTGGGATCTGGAGCCGCAAAGAAATGCGGGATAAACTGGTAGTAGATACACAGCTATTGCACAGCAATAAGTCTGCCGACAAGGCTATCGCCGCGGCGGGCACGGCCTATGCCGCTTTCATGGGAAAAACATTGGCATAGGAAGCCCGTAGATTTGAAAAATGCTACTTTTGGAGGACTGTAACGCTAACGTGAAGTCATATGGATAATGTAAGCTTAAAACAAATCGCCCAAAAGTTTGCCGGGAGTAAACGCTTAAATGACTTTATTGAATATGGTGGTGTGGCCGCCGCTATTGAAACCATTGATGGAAATATTTACACCGGCGTGAGTATTGACACGGCCTGTTCCATGGGGTTTTGTGCGGAACACAGTGCTGTAGCTGAAATGCTGAAGCATGGAGAAAGTCAGATAAAATCTTTGGTAGCCGTAGATGAAGAAGGTAATGCAGTTCCCCCTTGTGGAAGATGCAGGGAATTGATCAGTCAATTGTCGAAAGAAAATCTCAAAGCTACTATTGAAGTTAAAAACGGCATCATAGTTACGCTGGCAGAGATCTTACCATATGATTGGAAAGAAGATCCGGGCAGAGCGTGGTGAATTTTGCTTTCTGCTTTCCCGTCAACAAAAACTAACTCCCAAAAAAGCCGGATATTTGTCAGATGATAGATGATATTCAACTTCAGCTAAGGAGGGTCAACGTCACCCGTTACGTAACGCCGTTGCGTGAAGGGGGTTCGCTGCCGGCAATTGCCGAAGCAGATGACGGGTTCCTCTATGCGCTTAAGTTCCGCGGAGCCGGACAAGGCGTAAAGGCACTCATTGCAGAATTAATCGGTGATGAAATAGCCAGGGTGTTGGGACTGAAAGTACCGGAATTAGTGTTTGCCAACCTGGACGAAGCCTTTGGCCGCACCGAGCCGGACGAAGAAATACAGGATCTCCTGAAAAGAAGTGTAGGCCTCAATCTTGCCCTGCACTACCTCTCCGGCGCTACTACTTACGACCCTACTGTAAATACCATTGCACCGACGCTGGCGTCTCAGATTGTGTGGCTGGACTGTTTGCTCACCAACGTAGACCGCACGCCCCGCAACACCAATATGCTGATGTGGCGCAATGAGCTGTGGCTGATAGATGCCGGTGCCGCTCTTTACTTCCATCACTCGTGGCACAACTGGCAGGAACAGGCCCTGCGCCCGTTTGTACAGGTAAAAGATCATGTACTGCTGCCGCAGGCCAGCGAACTGGAAAGCACAGATGCTGCGTTTCGCTTACTGCTAACGCCGGAGCGTATACGTGCCATTGTAAATATCATCCCCGATGAATGGCTGGTAGCAGATCATTCCGATGAAACGCCGGAAGAACGTCGCCAGGTATATTTTGAATTTTTAACAACGCGGATCAGCCACTCTGAAATTTTTGTAAAAGAAGCACAACATGCAAGACAAGCACTTATATGAATATGCCGTAATACGCGTGGTACCGAGTGTGGAGCGGGAAGAATTTTTGAATGTTGGTGTGATCCTTTATTGTAAGCAGCAAAAATTTTTACAGGCCGTGTATACGCTGGACGAAGAACGACTACGTGCATTTTCTCCTACAACAGATATCAACACCATACGGCCCTACCTCGAAGCTTTTGTAGAAATCAGCAAGGGTAGTAAAGCAGGAGGCCCTATCGCCAAACTGGATATGGCAGGGCGCTTCCGTTGGCTTACCGCCACGCGGAGCAGCATTATACAAACATCGAAAGTACATCCCGGTTTTTGTATCAGCGATGCGGAAGCAACACTGATGCGGCTGAAAGAGCAGCTGGTGGATTAACAAAAATATAGTTGACATTAAAAAAGTGCGGCGTACAAATTTGTACGCCGCACTTTTTTATTACATCGCGTACAGCTTTTTATTTATTGGTAAACGTATACGTTTTTCCTGGCTGCGTAGCCAGATCATATTGTATCGTTTCCTTCAACGCGGACATCTCCACTTTTGCATTCGGATTCATTTCCGCCTTTGCCGTTTCCTCCGTTTGGAAGAATACATTCGGCTGTTGACCACTCACTGCTTTCAGCTGCCCGTTTTCCTTTAACGCATTCGGTACACGCAGGCGCAGATTGCCGCCCAGTGTAGACTGTATGGTAATTTTACTAAGCTGTCCATCTTCCCATATCATTTCTTTTATCTCAAAACCACCACGTGCACGCAATCCGCTCACACGCCCTTTCTTCCAGTCGTCCGGCAGTGCAGGCAGTAAGTGTACCGTACCATCCTGGCTTTGCAGCAGCATCTCACAGATACCTGCGGTACAACCAAAATTACCATCTATCTGGAAAGGAGGATGTGCATCAAACAGGTTGGGATAAGTACCACCTCCACTGTTTTCGCCTTTGTTTACACCTGCAGGAGTGAGCTGATCTTTGATCAGCTTCCAGGCATGATTACCATCCAGCAAACGTGCCCAGAGATTCACTTTCCAACCCATAGACCAACCGGTAGACACATCTCCCCGCTGGATAAGTGAAGTACGTGCTGCTGCAAATAATTCGGGAGTACGGTAAGGAGAAATCTGGTTGGCAGGATACAATCCAAACAAATGCGACACGTGACGGTGTTTATCATTTGGATTGTCCAGGTCCTGCAGCCATTCCTGCAACTGACCGTATTGACCTATCTGCATAGGCGGTAATCTTTTGCGGGCAACTTTTATTTTTTCTACCAGCGCTTTGTCTGTATTCAATAATTCCGCCGCATGAATGGTGTTGGAAAAAAGATCGAATACCAGTTGATTATCCATGGTAGCACCCGCAGCAATAGATACGCCGGGATATACTTTGGGATTGTTTTCCGGCGACATGGAAGGAGATACCACCAACCATTTATGCACGGGCTCTTCTACGAGAAAGTCGAGATAAAATTCTGCTGCACCTTTTAAAGCAGGATATACTGTTTGCAGGTATTTTTTGTCACCGCTGAAAGTATATTTTTCCCAGAGATGACGACTTAACCAAGCACCTCCCATTGGCCACATCGCAGAATAGATTCCATCTACCGGGCCTGTTATACGCCACAGATCTGTATTATGATGGGTTACCCATCCACCGGCGCCATACATCACCTTCGCCGTTTCGCGACCAGTTACGGACAATTCTTTCACCATCTGTACCAGCGGCTCATGCATTTCAGTAAGATTGGTTTCTTCTGCCGGCCAGTAATTCATTTCTGTATTGATGTTGATCGTATACTTGCTACCCCAGGGTGGATTCATGAGCGGATTCCAGATACCCTGCAGGTTGGCTGGTTGACCGCCAGGTTGTGAGGCTGCAATGAGCAGGTATCTGCCAAACTGAAAATACAGTGCCACCAGTTGTGGATCGTTGCCATGTGCGAAATCACGCACACGGATGTCGGTAGGATTATTTACAGAGTCGGTACTACCCAAATCCAATTGTACGCGATTAAAAAAATGCTGATAGGCAGCAATATGATCTTTCAGCAGAGCGGCATAGTTCTTAGGCCATACCTTGTTCATATAATCCGTAGTACGTTTGGCTTCATCGGCGCTGATGTCGGCATAGTTCACGAAGTTGGTGGCGATAGAAACATATACTGTAACTGCATTGGCGCCGGTGATGCTGATAGCATCGCCACTGGCGGTACTCGTGCCACCTTCCGCTTTAAAACGTATCTGCGACTGAAACTTCACTTTGCCGGGCACACCATCTCTGTCGCCGCTGATGCCGGACAATACCAGCTCATTATTACCCTTCACTGCTACCGTTGATTTCTGCGGACTCTTCACCGATGCACCGAAAGTGATGCTGCCGGGTTTATCGGCAGTGAGCCGGATGATGATCGCCTGATCAGGTATAGAAGCAAATACCTGCCGGGTGTATTTCACCCCGTTTACGCTGTATAAAGTGCTGGCTACGGCGGTTTCCAGGTTCAACTCCCGGGAGTAACCGGTGTACTGATCATGACCGGGGAACTGCAGTTGCAGATCTCCTACCGGCTGATAACACATGCCGTTGATTTTCTCTGCCTGGATATTTTTTGCTGCCAGCTGACTGGCTTCTTTCATTTTACCATCAAAGATCAGCTGCCTGATTTCCGGTAAAGCGGCCAGTGCATGTGGATTATCGTTGCGGTTGGGGCTACCACTCCATAGTGTATTTTCGTTTAGCCGTACAAGTTCCTCTGCGGGGTTGCCATATACCATGGCAGCCAGTCGGCCATTACCTATCGGCAGTGCAGCTTCCCACACTTTACCTGATGGATGGTCGTACCATAACTTCTGTTCCCGTTGCTGTGAAAACACCGGCACGGATGCCAGGAGGATAATCACGTAAACGGCTATACTTTTTGTTGTTTTTCTTTGCATGAATATTTTCATTAGTGGAATTAAATTACTCCGGTTGATTTTCCGCCAAAATGCCAAAATTATAATTAGGTGTTTTACCCATGACTATCCTCAATGTGCCGCCCTTCAAAATATCGGTGTGCAGCAGGTAAGTCTTCGTATAGGCTTTACCATTTAACGTAATGCTTTGCACATAAATATTCTCCGGGCTGTTATTGATCGCCTCCACTATAAAAGGCTTACCACCACCGGTGTTGATCACGGCTTTATCTACCGCCGGGCTGCCGATCACATATTTTCCGGATGCCGGAAATACGGGATAAAAACCCATGGCAGAAAAAACATTCCAGGCAGCCATCTGTTCACAATCTTCATTACCAATGATACCGTCGGGTCGGTCGTGATACATCTCTTTCATGATATACCTAACCTTCTCTGCTGTTTTCCATTGCTGTCCTGCAAACGTATAGAGGTAAGCGATATGATGTCCCGGCTCATTGCCGTGCGCATATTGTCCGATCAACCCTGTCAGGTCTGCCAGCACTTCTTTATCCGCTTTCATGGGCAGTGTAAAGAAAGTATCCAGCTTCTCTGCCATTGCTTTTTTACCACCCAGCAAAGCAGCCAATCCGCTTACATCCTGCGGTACCAGCCAGAGATACTGCCAGGCGTTGCCTTCTGCCAGTTCCGGATCAGGCGCCTTGGTAGGATCAAAATCCGCCCGCATTACACCGGCAGCTGACCGGCCTCTGAAAAAGCCGGTCGCCGGATCAAAATACAATTTATAATTGGTGGCACGCTTAAGAAAATAATGGTAATCCTCCTCCTGATGCAATGCCTTAGCCATAGCCGCGGTGCTGGCATCACTGATGGCATATTCCAGTGCTGTAGCCACTGAACGGCGATGTACATCGTTGGGAATGATCCGGAAGCTTTTGGTATAAAGCATACCCAGACTATCCGACATAGCGGTACCTTTTACGGCGGCATAGGCACGGGTGGCATTAAATCCTTTGATGCCTTTCAGATAAGCCTCTGCCACAATCTGCATACTGCTGATGCCAACCATAGTGCCGGTTTCATTGCCGTACAGATGCCATTTGGGCAAACGCCCCTGCTGCTCATAAATAGCCAGCATGGTATTGATCATATCGGCGGTTTTTTCCGGTTCGATGAGTGTATACAGTGGATGTGCCGCACGATAAGTATCCCAGGTAGACAGGATAGTATAATTCGTAAATGCGGCATTTCTATATACCTTTTTATCTGCTCCGCGATAATCTCCATTATGATCATTGAACATGGCGGGGTTAATCATGGTATGATAAAGAGATGTATAAAAGATCCGCTGTTCCCTGGCAGATTTGGTGGTGACAAGTATCTTCGACAATTCTTTGTTCCAGCTTTCATCCGCTTTTTTTACAATGGCATCAAAATTCCATCCTGGTATTTCGGCCTGTATATTTTCCAATGCATTCTCTGCACTTACCGGGGAGATGCCTACTTTCAGCAATACGTCTCCCTCAGCGGCGTCAAAGCTCAGCAGTCCCTTTACGGCAGCGCCTTTTCCCTGATTGCCATTCAACAGCTGCGTATTATCGAATACCTGGAAATTTTTAACGGGAACGGAAGTACGAATAGCAAAATATACCTGCTGTACTTTTGCCCATCCGGTGGAATAACGGTAACCCTTAAACGTAGTCGCATCTACCTGTTCAATAAATGTTTCGGTGGCCTTATCCTGTGTACCTTCTTTCAGGTCTATGATCACACGGGCCGTTTTACCACCGGGAAAATGGTAGTGGTGAAAGCCTACTCTTTCGGTAGCTGTTAGCGCCGCTTTAATCTGATAGTCTTCCAGCATCACGGCATAATAGCCTGGTTTCACCGTTTCATGACGATGCGTATACAACGAGGCATACCCTGCGCGGTGATTTTCTTCCGTGCCTTTATCCGTTTTCACCTCGCCGGTGTAGGGCATTACCAGTATATCACCCAGGTCGCCGATACCGGTTCCATTTAAGTGCAGGTGCGAAAAGCCAATAAGGATGCTGTCGCCATAATTATAACCGGAATCCCAGTCCCACCCTTTGAAAATATTGGTGGGTCCCACCTGTACTGCACCGAAAGGCACACTGGCGCCTACAAACACATGGCCATGGCCACCGGAGCCGATGTAAGGATCCACGTATTGCGTAACTGATTGAGCTTTTAGTGAAATGAAAGCAGTTGACAACAACACAACACCAGGTATGATCTTTTTACTTAAAACAAAACTCATATCCATTCATTTAAATAATTGCAGTACGATTTTTTGTCTATCTCAGGATTATACTGATTTTAATGATTTCAGGATTTTTGTTTTTTTGATTTGAAAAGATTGAAAGATGAGCGAAACCAAACAATATGATGTTCTTCTTCGCTAATCTTTCAAATCCTGAAAAACAATTCTGAAATCATCAAAATCAGTATAATCCTGAGATAGACAAAAACTCGCGTTATTTATCCGTCTGTTCCAGCTCTTCCAATGTCCATAACTTATCCCTGCCTGCTACTGCGGCTCTCATCTGTTTCACATTTTCCACTTCTACTACCGGAGATTTACCTCTTTCATTTTTGCCGAAATTATAGCGTACATAGCTTAAGATGGAAGCCACCCACTCATCAGTGTTGGATGCGCCGAAAGGAGCCATTACATCGGTGTAGGTTTTACCATCAATAGGACCGGATAAACCGTTGAGCAAAATTTTCATCATCAGCTCCTTGTCACCACTCACACGTTTGGAGCCTACAAAAGGTGGTGCAGCAGCGGTGGTGCCACCTACAAAAATCCCTTTACCATCCGGGCCATGACAGGTAGAACAAAGCTGCTTGTAAATAGCAGCGCCGTTGAGGATCAGGTTACGATGCGCTGCCGGCATGTTGGCCAGGCGGCTACCGAATAATTTGGTATTGGTATTTACTTCTACACTGTTGGCTACACTGTGCAGCATGTTGGCATAGGGAGAATTAGTGACCATGGCCACCTGTAATGCTTTGGCTTTTTCTGATTTACTGGCCGTCAAAGACAGTACCATTTGAATTTGTACGGCCGCTGCCGGATCATTTTTCAGCGTGGCCAGTTTGCCGATTACCTCGTCATCATTATTTTTCAGGTAGCTTTCACTGATCCACACGGCTGCTTTTCTTACCTGGGCGGCGGTATCTGTGAGGGTGGTAAACAACGTTTGTTTATCAATTGCGTGTAGTCCTTCCAGCGTCCATAGCGCATGAATACGTGCCAGGGCGCCGGTAGTTTTGCCGATACTGGCATGCTGGCCCACCGCTATGGCTTTCAATTCGGGTACCACAGACAAATCACCGTTAGCGATGATTTCTTTCTGTGCATTTTCTCTCCACCAGCCATTGGGGTGATCGAGATAAGTGACCAGCGTGCTGCCGGAAGCATCCAGCAGATGTGGTTTTGCATCGGATTGATAACCATCATGCACCAGGCGGTAAATACGGCCACGGCCAATATTTTTATCCAGTCCTTTCTGCAGGATCCGCGGACGCAGGAAGCTGCCTTCGGCTGTCCAGGTGGCTTCCTGGATGATACCCCGGTACATGTCTACTATATAAAGACAACCATCCGGGCCGGTAGTGGTGTTCACCGGTCGGAAGTTCATATCATAGGAGGTAATGAATTCCTGTTGTCCTTCGTAGGCATTTTTCAGGGTGATCTTACCATCTACATCCGACACTTTTGCCCGTCTGATCAAACGGCCCACCGGCTCACAGATCAGCAGGTCGCCTTTCATATCTGCCGGTAAAGCATCTCCCCGGAAAACGGACTGTCCGCAGCTCGCGGTAAAGTGATTGAGGGTGGTGTCCGGACGCAGGCGGCTCATACCACCCTGTACATCCGGTGTGGCAATGATGGGCCATACTGCCAGGAAATCTTTGTTGTATTGATCATTGGGATTCAGGAAACCATAAGCCGGGTTGATCTGAAATCCCAAAGCAGGTATTTCGGCGCCAGCACTGGAAAAATACATGCGGCCATAGTCATCATTACCCAGCCCCCATTGACCACCAGGAGAGTTAGTAAGACTATCCGGCACCAGTTTACCCGCTACATAGCGGTAACGCACCGGATCGCAGCTCACATAGATCCAGTTATCCATATTCCAGACAAGTCCGCTCTTCTGGTGTTCCAGGTTGCGGGTATCAGGTTTATCGTTTTTGTATACCAGCTCTTTCGCATCCGCTATGCCATCTCCATTGGTGTCTGTATAACTCCAGATGTTATAGGTAAATGTTTCATTAACCAGCAATTTATGGCCAATGCAGAGCATCATGCGTGGCAGTACCAGGCTGTCTATGAAGACCGAACTTTTATCCATGATACCATCGCCGTTGGTATCTTCCAGCATGGAAATGCGGCAGATGGGCTGGTTTTCACCGGTACCATTGATATCCTGCATATAGGTGCGCATTTCCGCCACATACATGCGGGCGTTGCCATCCCATACAATGGCCACCGGTTCTTTGATCATCGGTTCGCAGGCTACCAGCTGCAGGTGGAATCCTGCCGGCACCTGTATGGACTTCATACTTTCCTTCACCGACTGATAAGCCGGCGAAGGATGTGGATTCACAATAATGTTTCCGGCAGCATCGCGCTTTACACCGGATGTTTTATTGGAGACTTTACACTGGTAAATAAACAGGCTGAATCCTGACAACAGGATG
This sequence comes from Chitinophaga sp. RAB17, assembly GCF_052114225.1. Classification (NCBI taxonomy): domain Bacteria; kingdom Pseudomonadati; phylum Bacteroidota; class Chitinophagia; order Chitinophagales; family Chitinophagaceae; genus Chitinophaga; species Chitinophaga sp. RAB17. The sequence continues at coordinate 441,750 of NZ_JBFREI010000001.1, forward strand.
ATCAGTAATGTGTTTCTTTTCATTTACGTGGAACTTTATTTTGTATTTAGAGAGAGAATATATGTCACCATTTTCTTTACATCGGCGGCAGCCAAAGCCGGGTGTGCAGCCATGGGCACTGCTCCCCAGGTCCCGGATCCGCCATTGATAATTTTTGTGGACAACAGCTCTACGTTGGTAGTGGAATACGGGTATTTTTTTGCCACATCTGCGTAAGCAGGACCCACTACTTTGGTATCTACTTTGTGACAGGCCAGGCAATCGGATTTTGACAGCAATACTTTTCCCTCTTCGACATCTTCTTTTTTAATGGCCGGTGTGGAGGCCAGCTTGTTTTTGGCGATGGGTGCCGTTTTCACAGGCGCTTTTTTCGCAACTGTGCCGGACTTTGTCTGGGCACCGGCAGTACCCATCATCATCAGAAAAACCGGGATAGCTAAACGTTTCATAACAGCAATGCAGATTTATAAAGTACAACAAGAATTCTACTGCAAGAAAGGAGGAGAGGTATAATAAATGATTAATAAAAGATTAATCTGGCGGTATTCCGGAAAATAAGGGCAAAAAAAGATGGTAAAGGCATTAATAAATGTATTAATAACCCATTTATGAAGCAATCAGGATAAGTTTAAGCGATGGTTTGCTGGAAGTCGGGTTGGTAATCCTCTCCATATAATTTCCGGTATTCCCGTACAAAATTTTCGAAGGTAGACCTGGCCAGGGAATGCTTGCCCAGCAATATGAGCGCCTTGCATTTCAACCGCATCACATCTTCATTAACGGCATCGAAGGCATAGAGGTAGTCGGCCAGCCGGATGAGGAAGCCAGGATCTTCTTTTATATCCACGGCTGCGGCGTAGTGCAGATAACGGTCTACTATTTCATTGGCGATCTCCGATTTGAAGGGGTCGAGCCAATCCTGTTCATCCGCGGGCAGGAAACTACCCCGCTGAATAATATCTCCCAGCTGCAGCATCTCCACCCGCGTAGGTTTATCATTTTGCCGGACGCCGGATAAATAAGCGATATAGTCGATATACAGCGGCGCCTCCCCGGTTTTTATTTTCCAGTAGCCGGTATCTTTCGATAGCTCGCAACCATTTATTTTATCCAGGATATTTTTGAGTTTGGCAATATTAACGGCCAGATTATTCCTTGCGCTTTCCGGCGATTTATCGAACCACAGCTGTTCTTTCAGCTTTTCTGCGCTGATCCCCCTTTCCCATTTGATGGTATATAAAAGAATGATGAGAAACAATTCTTTCACCAGTGGGGTGAATAACCTGGTGATTTCATTACCAGCTGCATCATACACCTGGAAGTCACCAAACAGGTAGATGGCATTTTCCATGGGCGAAGGATATCTGATGTAGGGCGCTTTATCGTTAACCAATAAAGCGGGTGCATCTTCCGGAATTACCTTCCTTTTTAATAACCCTGCCAGGATGGTACTCATTAGTAACCCTACAGTGAGCACTCCAATGGCCAGCAACCAACCCTTTCCAATACCTGCCGGCGGAGGCGGCGTACTTTCCACCACAAAAGGAGGGGCGTATAAAGAATAGATATTGACACTGGTATTACTATGATCATCCGGGCTATACAGTGTGACAACCACAAAACGTTTGGCGGTGGGGCTGTAAAAAAGATCTGCATAGGCGTCTACATCCTGGAATTCAAAGGGGATGCTGCTGCCCACTGCCTGGAACACCGGCCTGGTTAGTGAGCCTTTGATCATCTGCAGACCGGAATTAAACTTATGCTTGGGAAATATTAATCCAAAATACGACTGATCTGTTGTGTCGATCACCAGTGAGTTCGCGAATACAAATTCCTCCGTGTCCTTTTTCAGCTCATACAATTTTTTAAAAGTATGAGAGCGGGCATCGAAGTATTGGAGGTCATATAGATTTTTAGGATTCAGCACCTGTTTCCCGGAAGCATTGCCATAGCCACCTATCATGTACAATCCGTTGGCGTCGGCCCCGGCAGCAGCCAGGTAACGTGGTGTGATACCGCTGGTAATGGAGTCAACACGGATATTGTTGGTAAGTGGCACTGCCCTGCTGTAAATATCGCTCCTGTATAAAAAGAAGCCATAACCGTTGAAAGTATATAAGAGGCTGTCGCCCTGCAGGTATTTATTAAAGTGGCCGTATTCGGAGGATCGTTCCTTCTTTTCCATGTATTTATTCCAGGCGAGGGAATCTACTTTCAGGCTGCCCATTTTTTTCAGATCCAGCGAGAAAGTATAGATTTCCCGGGTGCGGGCATTATATACCGACTGATAAGCGCTGAATAAATTCTGTTCACCGGTGATATAAGCGGCCGGCACTATTTTATTGGAGAGCAGGTGGTAGCTGAATAATGAATCACGGCTGACCAGGTATAAAATCCCTTCCTGTTGATTAAAGGCTACGCTGGCAGGGCCTTTTACTGTAAATTGCTGCAAGGGCTGCCAATTGCGATGCATCTTTTTAATCCAAACCGGATTGACGGCTGTTCCCGGACCTTTACCCAGCGAATCAGCCGCGATGACGCCAGCTTCTTCATTCAGCGGCCAAACATACCGGAGTGTTCCCTGTTCATTCATCCGTATGTTTCGGATCTTCATGGGAGGCACATCTGCATTCTTAAAGGTCTTGTAATCATTTGCGCCAAAAAAAACGCGGTAGCACGACTTCTCCGCAAAAGTGATCCGCTCCCGGAAGGATTCCTGATCCCTTACAATGGTGAGCATGTCCTGCTGTGCATCCAACTGCAGCCGGATCTGGTGCCAGTCGTCTGTTTTACCTAAACCAGGTATATCGAAAGAAATGCCGGAGTAGCTGTCGCCCACAATCACCCGGAAATGTTTATCGCCGAATTTAGGGTCATAATCATACAGGATATCAATATTCTTCTCCTCATTTTGTATGACCCGGACTACATACCCGAAATAATTTTTCTGCGCGGGTATAAAAGATATCTCGAAAGATAATTCAAAGCTATTGGTAAAACAAATTGGTTGTTCAGCTCCCAGTGCCAGTCCCGTTCTTTTGTCGGGTATAGCCTCATGGCTGCAGAATCCCAGGCCATCCGTTTGTCCGGATGCTGTGAACACGCAAAATACCAACAGGAAGAAACACAGACAACAATCGTGGAATTTTATCATTACCGGCTTTACTTAAAATAGACCCAATAACAGCAGCACTAACCGGTAAAATACATATTTTCACCATAGTATAGCGCTTCCGACAGGGAATCAAAAGTAACAGGAATAAGATTTATTCCAAAACCGTTTAAAATATTTTGGGCGTTTTACTCTGCCCGCATACTTTTCACCGGATCTGCCAGCGCAGCCTTTAATGCCTGGTAGCTGATAGTCCCAATGGCAATGATCAGCGCAATGATCCCGGATACTGCAAATACCCACCAGCCAATGCTGATGCGATAAGCAAATACCTGCAACCATTTGTGCATAAAATACCAGGCCACCGGTGTAGCTATGATAAAGGAAATGAGGACCAGTTTCAGAAAATCGCGGGATAACAGGTTCACAATATCCGCCACCGAAGCCCCCATGACTTTACGGATACCTATTTCCCGGGTACGCTGTATAGCGCTATAGGAAGCCAGTCCCAATAATCCCAGGCAGGAAATGATAATGGCCAGCACTGCAAAGTTGAAAAAGAGTTTACCAAATCGTTCTTCCGTACGGTATTGCCGGTCGAAAAATTCATCCAGGAAAAAATAGCTGAATGGCCGGTCAGGCATCAGCGCTCTCCATTTGCGTTCAATCGCAGCAAGGGTACCAGACAAATCACCCGGCGCTACATTCACCGAAATCATATCACAGTCCTGCGGTTCAATGCGCATGGTGAGTGGCTTGATATTTTCCTGCAGGGAACGGAAGTGGAAATCTTTTACCACCCCGATAATCACGCCTTGCCGGCCCCACTGCCGGAATCCTCTGCCCACCGCTTCTTCCGGTTTGGCATAGCCAAACAATTTGGCAGCCGCTTCATTGATCATCATGGCACTCGTGGTATCCGTTCCAAAATCCCTTGAAAAACCACGACCTGCTACTACTTTAATATCATACTGTTTCAGGTAATCGTAATCTACATCGTACAGATCCAGGTTAGCCACCTGCATATCGCCTTGCTTATTGACGATCTCTGAATAAGCACCGTTCGTTTCTCCTCCGGGCACACCTGAGGCCATGCTCACGGAATTTACTTTAGGTAGTGCGGCAATGGCCTCTTTCAGCGCATTTTTAGCCGGGTCGCCATGGGTATCGATGACCAGCATCTGATTTTTACTAAAGCCCAGATCCTTGTTGTGCATATAATGCATTTGCAACGATACGATGATAGTACCAATGATCAGCGCAATAGAAATAGCAAACTGTGTTACCACCAACCCTTTCCGGAGGAAAACACCTCTGGTGCCAGTAGCAAAACGTCCTTTTAACACGGAGGCCGGCTTAAAAGAAGAAAGCACCAACGCCGGATAAATGCCCGCCAGCAAACCAATCACCACAGCGGATGCAAACAATATCAATACATACCAGCCATTGGCAAAAAGACCGGTGGCAATGGTTTTACCTGCCAACAGGTTAAATGTTGGCAGCAATAACATAAATAATACGACAGTAAACACAAAAGCAATTAAACACAACATCACACATTCACCGATAAACTGCCGGAGCAGTTCATATTTAGTAGCTCCTACTACCTTACGGATGCCTATTTCTTTTGCCCGCTCTACCGACCGGGCGGTAGTCAGATTGATGAAATTAATACAGGCGATGAAGAGAATAAATATAGCAACGACAGAAAAAATATACACATTGGTAATGCTGCCCTTTTCATAAGCTGAATAAGCGCCGGAATACAAATAAATTTTCTCTAATGGCTGCAGCTTCACGGTATAAAACATCTTTGCCTTCCTTCTCTCATTACCATTATGCTGTTCTATAAAATCCGGAAACTTTGCTTCCAGTGAAGCAGGATTCACATTCGGTTTCAGGAGCAGGAAAGTCACCGCGCCAAAATTCCCCCAGGATTTATCCAAGTTCGGATTCAATTTCAACATGGTACTCATAGATACCAGCATATCCGCTTTGATCTGCGAGTTCTCCGGCATATCTGCTATCACGCCCGTAACCGTGCTGGGCATCATGTCTCCTGTCAGCAATACTGTTTGACCTATCGGATCAGCCTCCCCAAAATACTTCTTCACCGCAGAGCTGCTTAACACCACGCTATTCACGTTTTGCAGGGCGGTCGCGGGATCTCCTTTCAGTAACTTAAAATCAAATACCCGGAATATGGAAGAATCAGCAAACAAAGAACGTTCTTCCTGGAAGCTAACATTCCCTTTCTTCACCAGCAGATTAGCTTTACTGAATCTGGCAAACGCTTCCACCTCTGGAAAATCATGCTGCATATTGGGACCAAAAGGCCAGGGCGTAATACCTCCGTAGATCAACTCACTAGGTGTTTGCACATCACAGGTCACCCGATAAATACGATCCCCTTTGGAATGAAATTTATCATAGCTCAATTCAAAATGCACATACAGGAAAATGAAGAAACAAGCGGTGAGGCCTACTGTAAGACCTAATATATTGATAGCAGAAAATACTTTGTTTCTCCAGAGATTGCGCCAGGCAATTTTGAGATAGTTTTTGAACATCAGTAATAGTTGATAAGATGATCCCGTTCACAAGTACCGATGGTGATGAGCGAAGAAAATGCCAGGGTGGAGCCGACTTAAAATCAGGAGCTATCGAATAGTGGTTATTTTTAATTTGTTCGATTAGGGACGTTGGGGTGTTCGGAAATGGACAGCGGGGCAAAACAAAAAAGGAGGTATCATTATATGCGATACCTCCCCAAAAAAATCGATGGGCTCCTACCCCTTCTTCTTCAAATCTATCGTCACCATACTCCCCCACTTCACCGGCGTAACATTCCAGTACACCTCTCTCAGCGTCAGCTTCATCGTAGCAGGATCCAGTGCGGCGAACAGGAAAGTCAGTTTGGTTTCATCAGCTGCCGACACCACTCCTTTCATCGGAGAATCCGCGCTGGCAGCGCTTAACGACACATCATTATCCGGGCCTGTCCAGGTATAGAATTTACTTTCGTGTACGTGTCCGTGCAGGTATGCGCGGATATTGGTATGCTGTTTTAGAAAGGCAGCAAATGCGCGCTGCTCAATCGCTCCGGCTGTAGCAGGTGAGGTGCCATCTTTAAAATGTTCATCCAGTACGTTATCAAATTTATCGGTAGTATTGATGCTATGGTTACCGTTTGGATTGGTAAAATGATTGGATACAACGGCAGGCTGATCATGTGCCACAATGATCACCGGTGTTTCAGTTTTTACATTTTGCAGATCGGTATTCAGCCAAATTCTCACGGCAGAATCGGGCCACATCTGGATAAAGCAAAAATGCACACCTGCAATATCGCGGGAGTAGTTGATACGATCACCATTATAATTATAGGTGAGTGCCGTTCTGAGCAGAGATGGTTTAAACATCAGGTTATAGATCTCTGCCATGGAGCTGGCATCTGTTAACGGTTGCATTTTAGCGTAGTAGCCAATTGTGTTGGATACATCATGATTACCGGGCACCATGAGGAAACCGGCAGGCAGATTGTTTTTATTTTTCAGTGTAAGATTTTGCAGGTAGTCCGTTTTAAACTGTCTCCAGGAGATGCCGGCTGTTTGCACACTGGCACTTACTTCCATGCGGTTGGCGATGTCTCCGGCTTCCATCACATAATCTACATTCGCGATTTTTTTACCGGCATTCACCCCACCATCATCCGGCAAGGTCAGATCTGGCAAAGTATTCATTTTTGCCACCATGGCAGCATTTACCGTATGTGCGTCTACGTTAGCACCTCCCTGGAAGGCAGCGCGGGTAATGCCATAATGCGCATCAGAGGTAAATACAAACTGTACAATGGCGGCTGGTTCTTCTTTGGTTGGGTCATCATTCTTTTTGCATCCTGATATTACTGCTACACTCAGTAAAGGAAGGAGGTATATTGCTTTTCTTTTCATAAAGCTGTTCATTTTTATTTTCTTTTATAAAATGAGATGGCCACTTTTTCGTCAGGATACTTTTTTGTTTCCGAGTCAGTGAAATAACCACTGCCGTCCAGGGCGAAGCAGATACCTTCTCCCTGCCGTTCATTGCGGGCATAGGGAGCATCCTGCGGTTTACGTAACAGTGCGGCGGCGATGGTTTCGCCTGCCTGTCTTTTCCAGTACCAGATCTGCCCGGTATTACGCAGTAATATTTCGCTGCCATCAGCGGAAATATCGCCGGAAGTAAGCAGGTCAAAAGGCAGTTTATCCAGGGCTACCAATGTTGTTTTGGTGCTAACAGACTGTGGATAGCGGGCCACATACAGCGTGCTTCTGCTGCTTTGTTTGGTGGCGATGTAAAGATCCCTGGTCAATGGATCCAGCAACAGTGATTCTGCGTTCACCGGACCTCCGGGATATTGCAATTCTATTTTATCAATGGCGGTAATATTGATGACCGTAGCGGCATTGGCAGCCGACAAATCCGGTTCCGGAAACCGGTAAATAAATATGCTGGGGTAAGCGGAATTATTATCGCCTATTTCTGCCACATAGATGTAGCTCTTATCTTTCTCCGGTCCCGGTCCGGTGGCAATGTCTTCCCAGTCGCGGTTGGAGAGCCCCTGCAATAGCAGCTTGCCGGCATCTCTGCCATTCGCAGCAGTCACGTATACTTCGTTGGAGTTGCCGCTGTCTTCATGCACATATAACAGTCCCGGATATACGTGACTGGGCGCTATGCCGGATAATTCCTGGTAGTCCTCCCTCGTCGTAGCGCTCACTTGCGGTGTTTCGTTGAACAGCACGCAGCGGTCCAGCAGAGAAAGGTCATAGGTGGCTGTTTTCATGGTATCCACCACTACTATTGTAGTATCCTTGCCGGGAGTGGTGGCATCTCCTTTACCATCTTTTCCACAGGCGGCGGCAGCAGTTATACATACAGATAAAAAAAGAAAGCTGTAAGCACGATTCATGGTTGAAAAATTGAAATGAAAAAGGACGTGCAAAGACGTCCTTTTTCATATACCAGGTATAACGATTAATAGGTATGCTGATTCCCGGAGTTATCGGTAGGGAATGCACCAAGATCTCTATTTGGAGCGGTGATAGTAGCGCCGTAAATACCACCGGCCTTAACAACTTTCATTGGGAAACCATATTGGTTCAGCAATGGCGCCGTTGGTTTAGCCGGGATAGCATTTTTACCGGTACCGCCAACATATACACCTGCACCGATAGCAGGAGATCCTGTTTTCAGGTGAAAGTCTGCGCCTGCAGGAATCTGGTAAATGCGATAGTTTCTGTCTTTACTCATTGCCGCCATGTCGTAGTTCGCGAACATCGGATCATACTTCAGCGAGTCTGCCTCAGGATTGGTACCGTTGTTAGTACCATCTGCAGCGATAGTGCCGTTGATGTATCCGTTGATGTCATAAGATTGTTTCAGTGTAAACTGGTTAGGCTCAATAAACACCATGTATTGTTCTGCACCACCCATCGCCTTACCTCTGCCAATAGCCGTGAGGTTGTTGTTGTACAGGGTATTCAGGGTATCGCTGGGTTTACCTTTCTCTGAGTGGAAAGATATTCTCAGACCCGCTTTACAGTTAACGATGATGTTATTGAAGATATAACCACCAGCATTGGTTTCTGTATTGATAGAACCATTACGGGTAGCTTTGGTTTGTCTGAAGCCACAGTTTACTACGGTGTTGTTGTAGATATTCACCATGCAGCTTTTACCGGTGGCGCCAGCCGTTTTTAAACCGTTAGTGGCGACACCATAGGTCAGGTTATAAGCCATATCACCGATCACACCATCTTTGATGTTGGCAGACTCTCCACCGGTAGCCCCCATTTTGGAGAAGGTGTTACGCATGATGCTCATGTATACGTTATTCGGACGGATACCATCATCTTTACTACCATAAAACCAGGAATCTTCTACGATGAGGGTACCCAGGGTAGTGGTCTTGCTGTTCATGTAAATAGTAAAGCGTGCATCGCCGGGAGTTGCTCCATAATCAGGCGCATTAGCACCCCAGGCGCCGCCGGTATATTCGATATGTGACCAGCGGAGTAACAGCAGTTTGGCGTTACCACCGCACTGGAAACCGCCCCAGTAGCCTTTGAAAGCCGGGTCATTACCAGCATCGTCTTTGAAGGTGGCATCTGATTTTTTAACGGTCTCCGTTTCTGCTACAGTAAACCAGTTCTGTGCATCTTTGGTACCATCACTTACCAGCGTACCATTTACCAGGAACGCTGGAGAAGTAACCGGGCTTTTACCATCGCCATGGATCAACACTTTTACACCTGGCTGCAGGTAGAGGGTATCTCCTTCGTTGATGGTAACATCAGACATAATATGATAAGTCTTACCTGCCAGCATGGTGCCTTTTAACGGAATTGCATTGTTATTGGCATCCTTCTTTGGGAGAATGGTATCACTGATGGTTTGTCCAACAATCACCAGTGGTTTGGAGATGTCTACATGCTCATCACCTTTTTTACAGGAGATTACAGACATGGCCACCATAGCAACCAGGCCGCTTTTTAAGCCGATCTTTTTCATAAGTTTCTGCTTGGAAATTTGAATAAATTATTGAAAAATGTTAAAGCACAAATCGTACACCCAGCTGATAATCCTGACCATAAGTATCTTTCTGGATCAGTGTTTCATTATTGCCCGCCTTAGGCATAGGGACAGTGTTGGACGGTATTCCTTTGATGTATAGTTCGTAAGGTGTATTCAGTAAATTCTGTATTTTGGTAAATACAGATAAATGCTTTCCGATCTTTTTCTCCGCAGATAAATCAAACTGATTCATATCTTTCTGCCAATAATCATATCCGTAGTAACGTGATACGAGTGCGATACGCTTACCGGTCAGTTGCCAGTTCAGTTGTATATCCAATCCAATTTTCTGGTTCTTATACAATAATGCAGCATTGGCCACATTTTCCGACTGCCCCTGTAATGGACGCTTCTGCAGCGGATATGACCTTACCCGGTTAAATGTGCGTAGCTTAGGCGCTTCTATGGTAGAATTAGTATAGGTATAGTTGGCGCGGATACCAAAGTTGCGGATGTATTTTTCGTACACCACCTCGAAACCGAAGTTCGTTGCATCGCCATAGTTATTAGGCTGATACACTGCCTGGCTCTGCACATCGGTGGATACAAATCCGTATTCAATAGGATTGGTCAGCTTCTTATAAAAAGCCCCGATCAATATCTGTTCATCCGGGTGGGGGAAATATTCATAGCGGAAATCAAAATTATCGGCAGTGGTATGTTTCAGATTTGGATTACCTTTTTCCACATACTCATCCCCATTGAAAGGATATGGAATCAGTTCGAAATAAGCCGGACGGCTGATAGAGCTAAAATAGGATAGGCGCAGATTAGTCTGACTGTTCAGCATATACTTTAAATGCACACTGGGCATGATATCACTGTAGGTAATTGAACCTGTTTTTCCTTCTGTGCTTGCAGGAGCATCTGTATCATACTGTTGATCTGTATGCTCCATACGTGCACCTACAATGGCCTCCAGTTTTTTTACAGTAAATTTCAGCATGGCATAACCGGCGGAAATATTTTCATCTGCACGATAGTTGTTACCATCCGCAGGAGATCCCGCCGGATTAAGTACGGTCCAGTTAAAATGATAAATATCTGTCCATAGCTGAAAACTCTGTCCTGCATCCGGCACTCTGTCCAGGTTATAAATCTGATGAAAGTTATCCCGATGTTTAGCCCGGTACATACCACCTGCAGAAAACTTAAAAGGAATATTCGCTACCTTTCCATTATAGCTGGCATTCAGATAGCCAGCATAATCACGGTCATTATTCTTCCACCATTCACGATTATATCCTGTTATTACATTTGGATGCAGGTAAGGTTCTTTATTAGTACCATCTGCATAAAATCCACCATCATACTCATACTCTGCCAGATCAGGAATGCTGCTGCTGGCTTTGGAATATACAGCAGACCAGTCCAGTTTCAAGTGACCCGTCAACAAATCATGTTCCCCCTGTAAAGTAGTACTGTTAATAGATTGCCGCTGATATTTCGAACGGTTCTGATACCATACCTGTCCCAGGCCAGGCCCCAGCCGTGGAGGCGGCTGCAAGGTATCCATTCCTATTCTTGCCTGCGCTTCATCCAATATAGCGGTGAAAGAGTAAACACTGATCTTGTTATGATCATTAAATCGGTAATCTATTTTTGCATTCAATCCTGTTCTCTTCACCTCGGTAGAATAATTACGCACGTACGCATGTTTGATATATATCACACCATACGCATCTGTGATATCCTGGTATTCATCCACCGGATTATAAACACTATGATAACCTTTATAAGTATGCTGATAAGATCCGCCCAACATCACGCCCAACTTGTTGTTGAAAAACCGGTTGCCAACAGATAAATTGGCAAAGCTATTGGGCGTAAAACTTTTCTTCGTAAAGTTTAAATTATCACGCGTAAAATCACCTGGTTGCGCGAGGTACGCTGGACCATGTGCTTCATAGGGAGATTGACGATTAATTGCACTGGTAGGAAAATAATCGAAAGGACGGTCTATCAACGTTTGGTTGTAACCTGCAGAAACACTGCCATTCACGTATAACCTATCCGGTGCATTCTTCATCACCATGTTTACGGTACCACCAATCGCATCACCTTCCATGTTAGGTGCGAGTGTTTTATTTACTTCCACTCTTTCTACCAGGTCGGCGGGAAATAAATCCAATGGTACATACCTGTTTTTATTATCCGGACTGGGGATTTTCACACCATTAATCAGCGTGTAGTTATATCGTTTTTCCATTCCACGGATAATGGCGTAGCGGCCATCTCCGCTGCCACTTCTTTCCAGTGATACACCGGATACCCGTTGTAGTACATTGGCAATAGTAATATCCGGTGATAACTGTATATTTTTTGCCGAGATGATGTTCATCACATTACCTGCCAGCTGCTCCGATTTTTTGGCCGAAGCAGCGGATTCGCCATCCCGCTTTCCATTCACGCTCACGGTGTTCAGGTCTTTCCTGTTGTTGTGCATCAACAACAAAATATTCGTTCGGCCATCTATATTCACCACGGTGTCCAGGGTATGATATCCCATATAGGTCACCTGCAAATGGTAGGTGCCGGCTGCTATTTTATCAACGCTGAAAGTGCCGTCCAGTCTCGCTGTTCCACCACGCTTTGATTCCTGTAAGCGCACCGTAGCGCCGGGTAATTGTTCCCTTGTTTGAGCATCTATAATTTTTCCTTTAAAGACAACTTCAGCCTGCTGACTGAAAACGGTTGATATGCAGCAAAAAAACAGAAAGAAGACGAGTATCGTTCTTATCATCCGGTAGAATTTGTGCAAAGGAAATTTTATTTTTTTTCACATAACAGGGGCTGTTGCGATCTTAATAGAATGGTAATTATAACGTAATGATTCGTTAACAGAGAAGACTTCCTCTTTGGGGCTATATATGCGTAGACGACTACTGGTGGCTCAATGAACAGAACCCACAACCGGCGGGGATAACAAGGAAAGAGTGGAAAAAAGAATCGGGGAACAGATAATCTGTAATCATTCTGAAGGAAATCTGTACTTCTTTCGGGGATAAATAAATGCAGCGGAACAAAAATATTGCTCCGCTGCATCTACTAACGACCACTACCACACGAAAGTAGCTGCACTGCCTTTAGGCAGCACAGGTGTGATCTGTTTATCCTGGTATTTTAAGTTGAAAGAAGCGGGGGCACTGTCATCATTCAGTACAATCAATACCTTTTTACCATCAGGCCTTTTAAAGGCAACAGTGTATAAATTGCCGCTATTATTACTGGCTATCCTCACGGATCCGGCAGGAACAAATTTAGATGCCTGTGCAATGATATAATACGCCACGTTACGGGTAATGGTATTCCCGCTGATCGTAAGTGCTCCTTTACATTCCGTACAGCCTCCCGGCGTATGCGGGCCATAGTTCGGGTCATTGGCCAGGTTCCATTCGAGCGCATTGCGACTGTAATTGCGCATCGCACCAATGATTACATTTTTCATATGCCATCGCAGATCACCATCAAAACCACCTTTGGCGCTGGTCCATTGCTCCGTGAAATACAGGGCCTTGTCTGGTGCGGCCGCTCGTACCGTAGAGAGTGCGCTGATATCACCCGCATATAAATGAAAGGCACTGCCGTTTACAAATTTCGCTGCCGCCGGATCATTCAGGATAGTGAGCGGATAATCCGGATGATCACAGTTATGATCATACACGATGATTTTAGTCGTTAAGCTGGCAGCTGCAAAAGCAGGTCCCATATTATTTTTGATAAAGTCGCGCTGCTCTTCCGCCACCATCTTAAGACTGGGTGTATTATCCGGGTTCAGCGGCTCATTCTGTGGCGTGATGGCATCTATGGTGATGCCTGCTGCTTTCATCTGTTGAATATATTTCACCAGGTATTGCGCGTATACATCATAATACTTAGGTTGTAAAGCACCGCCTTTAAAGGAACCATTATCTTTCATCCATACCGGTGCACTCCAGGGAGTAGCCAGTATTTTCAGCTGTGGATTAATCACTAATATTTCCTTCAGCAACGGAATCAAACCGGTGCCGGCAGCTTCATCTGCGGCCAGGGAAAAATGCGTCAGAGAGAGGTCCGTTTGTCCTGCAGGTACATCATCATAGGAAAAGGCGTTTGCATTCAAGTCAGATGCACCTACACTAATACGCAGGTAACTCACCCCAATGCTACTGCCACTATTCTCAAAGAGTTCCTGCAGCAGTGCGGCCTTCGCAGTACCATTCATGGCATTGATCAGCTGCGCGCTGCCACCAGTTAAGGTATAACCAAACCCATCTACTTCCTGAAATGCCTGGGTGCTATCTACTTCAATAGTCGTGTATCCGTTGGCGTTACCTTTTGAAAATACAGGTTTATTAGTTTGTAATTGCAACAATTGCTGCTGATCTCCGCTGCTGATCCAATAGCTCACCACCGCACCAGTAGCGGCATGCGATGTATCTGTAGGCACTACCGGATTGGTAACTCCTTTGCTGCCGGAGCAGGACAGCAACGTTACCAACACGCTGCCTGAAAATAATATAGTAACAAAAATGTTTTTCATATGTTGATTTTAAATAAAAGGGCCCGGCAAAAAACCAGGCCCTTTTCCGTTTTCATTTTTATAATTCCAGGTTACTTGTTAATATTCGGATTGCTATCTATTTCATCCTGTGAAATCGGGAAATACAATTTATCTGCGGTAACATTATAATTCAATGAATTGCCGTTACCATCTTTCTGTGCATTCATTACTGGTATCGCGCGGTTAGTGCGTATCAGATCGTACCAGCGGTGACCTTCAAATGCCAGCTCCAGTTGCCTTTCTTTTTCCACTGCCAAACGCAGAGCGGCCTGTGTGGTGGCGGGAGTGTCTCCCAGCCTGGCACGATGCCTTACTTTATTGATGTAGTACTGTGCACCATTAATCGAGTTATCCAGTTTATTCAGCTCCGTTAATGCTTCGGCTTTCAGCAATAAAATATCTGCATAACGCAGGCGGTAAGTATCGCTTTTTCCATCGGGATCATTGTATTTAAAGATCACCGGTACGGGGCTGGTCTTTGCCCAATAATCATCTGTCCAGGATACGTTAACAAACTTCACGCTGGCAGCTTTCCTTACCACATCACCTTCTGCATCCCAGGCAGCAACCACGGCATGCGAAGGAATGTTGAACTTTTTCCAGTCGCCCCACATAAACGGTGTATTCATACCCGTTACCCAGTTCTGATGCACCACGCCATCGAAGGCCGTTTCCCAGATGGCTTCCACACTATTTTTACCGGATACCTGGAACAGCGTGGCGAAGTCAGGTACCAGGTCATAACCTGCCGCAGTCACCGCATCGCAGTAGCTCACTACTTTATTCCAGTCAGGCACCGGCTGTTGGGCATATACTTTTGCCAGTAATGCATTTACGGCGCCTTTGGTAGCCAGATTTTTATTTGTATTAGGTTTATCGTCCTCAATATGTGCCAGGGCAAATTCAAGGTCCTTGATGATAAATGGATACACCTCAGTGGCGGGTTTCTTGCTCACATACATGCTGGCCAGATCAGTAGGTACTGCTGTGATAATAGGTATTTCTTTCCATGACCTGATCAGGTTAAAGTAATGCCAGGCGCGCAGAAAAGAGGCTTCTGCCACAATCTGGTCACGGCGCTTTTCTGTCAGTCCACGGTCGTTGCCCACTGCGTTAGGAGCGAGGCTCAGGATCAGGTTACAGTTCTTGATGTCTGTATACAAATAACCCCAATCCCTTTTTATGTTGCCGTTGGTAGCGCTTACTGTGAATTTATCAATGCCAAAGTTGGCGGCATTATCGCCTCCCGCATAACCGTTATCAGCGGCTACATCACCATTGGTCAGGAAATCGGAAGTATAGTATTCGTCATACAGGTTATCGTAGGCGCCTCCCAACAGCGACTCTATGGTCGCCTTTTCTGACTGGGAAATCGGTTTCTTGTCCAGGTAATCTTTTGTACAGGATGCCAGCATGGTGATGCTGAGAACTCCGGATGCTATATAAACAGTGATTTTTTTCATAATCGGACTCATTAATTTTTAAGATCAAAACTCAGCATTCAAACCAAAGATAAAAGCACGGGCCTGCGGATAAGTACCGTAGTCGATACCCATAGAAGGACCGTTAGGACTATCCTTGCTTACTTCCGGATCAATACCTTTATACTTCGTGATCGTAAACAGGTTTTGTCCTGTTACATATACATTCAGACGGCCGATGCCCATGTGTTTTAATACATCATTGGCAAAGTTGTAGCTGAGCGTAGCAGCTTTCAAGCGCAGGTAGGAACCGTTTTCCACGAAGCGGGAAGATACCTGGCTGTTCGCGGTATTTCCTTTTTCTGCCTTTGGAATATCCGTGATGTCTCCATCTTTTCTCCAGCGTCTTAACACCGCAGTGCTTTGATTCTTGGAGTCATACAGTCCTTCCAACTCCATACGGGAAGCATTAAAAATATCATTTCCCTGCACTCCCTGGAAGAAGAAGTTCAATGCAAAATTCCTGTAGCTGAAATTATTGGTCAGGCCATAGGTAAAGGCAGGTTGTGCATTTCCAATCCAGGTGCGGTCACCATCAGACAAATTTTTGCTTCCATCGAGATCGGCATAAATCATGTTACCGGTTTTAGGATCCACCCCCTGAGCGATATAGCCATAGAATTCTCCCAAAGGACGTCCCGGTACTACACGAATCGCATTTCCTCTTTCGTATACATCACCGAAAGACAGACCAGGTGTAGTGGCGCCGAGACTAATCACTTTATTACGGTTAAAGGCGATGTTACCATTGGCATTCCATTTCAATCCTTTGTCCACGATCAATGCGTTCACGCTAAATTCCAGCCCTTTATTCTCGATTTTGCCCACATTATAGCGCTGTAGTCCATAACCGGAGGAAATAGGAGTCTGAATATTTACCAGTAAGTCGCTGGTGGTTTTGATATAGGCATCTGCAGTGAAAGTAATGCGGTTATTCAGCACCGTTGCATCAATACCAACATTTGTCTGGGCTGTTTTTTCCCAGCTAAGCGTATTCTTTGGCAGGTTGGTGAAGGTAAGACCACCCGTTCCATTGGAAGTAAACAAACGGCGCCAGTCATAATCACCGATACCATCATTACCTGTTTTACCCCAGCCGGCACGTAGCTTCAGGTCTGTAACAAAGCCCTGTTTGAAAAAGTCTTCGTTGGAAATACGCCATGCTGCACCTAAAGACGGGAAGGTACCATATCGGTCATCCGGTGCAAACCGGGAAGAACCATCATACCTCAGGTTGGCAGTCAGTAAATATTTATCCGCATAGCTATAGTTCACACGACCTATATAAGAGCGCTTGGACCACTGCGCCATGGTGGTAGACTGTTTTTCACGGATGGTGGAGTTTTCCAGGGTATGTATCGCATCATTCAGGTAACCACGGGCAATATCATCTGTAAAGTTGTAAGATGATTCCTGCATGGTATGACCTACCATGGCGCTCACGTTATGCTTGCCAAACACCTTGGAATAGGTGAGGGTGTTTTCCCATAACCATACAAAACGCTCGGTTGACTGGGATTTACCATAGCCCTTCTTTTCATTTTTTCCGAAATCAGTAGAATATGGATCCAGGAAATAATCATACCGGTTGCCTTCTGATTCCGCGCCCAGATTGGAGCGGAGATGCAGGTCCGGCGTGATGGTGAAATCAGCATTTACGTTTCCCAGGAAACGGTTGTTCACCGCCTTCTGATCCGGCGCAAAGGCATAGGCAATAGGATTCTGCCAGCTTTTCTGATTAACGTTGGCGGTGTAACTGCCATCGGGATTGAAGATGCCGAGCGTTGGAGGAGAAGTTAAGGCAGACAAAATCGTACCTCCTTTCGCCACACCAAGGTTGTCCGGCACATCTACATACACGGATCTGTTGAACGACAGGTTAGCCCCTAATGTCAACCAGTCTTTCACTTTGTTGTCCACATTCGCTCTCACAGAATAACGATCGTAATCTGACGGCGCTACCACCCCTTTTTGTTTCTGGTAGCCACCGGCAATATAATAGTGTCCTTTATCGCTGCCACCGGATACACCTACCTGGATATTTTGTTCCCGGCCGGTTTTAAATGTTTCCTTCTGCCAGTCAGTATTGTTGTTATTAGGGTCGGTATAGCCTAATTCAGTAATGAGTTCTTTGTATTGGGTAGCATTCAGTACATCCACTTTCTTCGCGAAATTGGACATACCGGTATAAGCGTTCACAAATACTTTGGATTTGCTGGTACCTTTCTTAGTGGTCACCAGTACTACACCATTTGCACCTGCAGCGCCATAGATCGCCGCGGAAGAAGCATCTTTCAGTACGGAAAAGCTTTCTATATCATTTGGATTCAGAAAATCAATATCAGAAACAATCACCCCGTCTACTACAAACAGTGGATTATTGCTGGTGGTGAGTGATGTATTACCACGTACGCTGATCGTGAGTCCTTTACCTGGTTTACCTGAAGCCGAAGTTACATTCACACCTGCAGCCTGTCCCTGTAAGCCTGCTGCTGCACTTACAATGGGTCTGTTCTCGAATTCGTCTGCCTTTACTACTGCCACCGCACCTGTAATATCTTTTCTTTTCTGGGTACCATAACCCACTACCACTACTTCATTAAGCTTACTGTTTTCTGCCAGCAGCTTCACCGGAATAAAGGTTTG
The DNA here is from genome assembly GCF_052114225.1 of Chitinophaga sp. RAB17. NCBI lineage: Bacteria > Pseudomonadati > Bacteroidota > Chitinophagia > Chitinophagales > Chitinophagaceae > Chitinophaga > Chitinophaga sp. RAB17. The sequence goes on from NZ_JBFREI010000001.1 coordinate 460,150, forward strand.
TTCTCCCACCACAATTTCCTGCTGCTGATAACCGATAAAGGAAATCACCAGCACGGCCTGTTTATCGGGTACAGACAAGGTAAACTTACCATCTGCGTTGGCGGTAGTACCTATGCTGCTGCCTTTTACCCGCACCGTGGCGCCGGGAATACCGTTATTGTCTTCGCCCACAATCCGGCCTGTAACCGTAATGTTTTGCGTAGGTGTTTCAGGAGTGAGATACAGCAGGATCTGCTGGTTATCTATCACCTTAAAATCGATCCCTATGGGCTTTAATATATCATCAAAAAATTCCTTTAGCTGTCTGGATTCCAGCTTGCAGGACACTTTCCGGTTTACATCCACCATGCTGCTGCTGTAGGTGAAGTTCACGCCTGTCTGGTTTTTGATCTGATTCAGCAGCTTCCTCACGGAAGTTTGTTCTGCAGAAATACTGATCGGCTTTTCCAGCACTGACTGTGAGCTCACCGTATTGGCATACAGCGAAAGTGAAAAAACGGAAGCAAGAATAAGTTGAATAGCAGTTAATCTCATAACGTAGTAGATTACGGCAGCGAATCGCTTTTTTTTCATAACTTGTGTGGCTTTGTTTTCGTTAATGTTAGTTTGCGGACATAAGGCATTTTAACCGCTGCAAACGGTTAATTTTATTAAACTGGTAATGCCCCACATTACCAGTTTATTTTTTCAAGCGAACGTGAATGAGTGTTACATATGCTTTTCTTTTAGCAACATAATTTCTTAATTACATCCTTTCCCTTTAATATAGATCGTGGTTCCTTTTACCTCGTAAGAGGCCTGGATAGACTGGCAAATAATATCCAGCTTCTCGTATAGATTTTGTTTTGTGATATCTCCTGTAAACTGGCAATGATTGAAATGCTCATTGTCTGTTGTGATAGTAATAGCGTATGTATTTTCCAGTGTCTTTAGTACGGTCTCCAGTGAGCTTTCCTCAAAATTAAAGCTGGCGGGTTTTTCCTCCGTCATCACGGGTTTCGGATCATCTACCAGCGAGGTGGTAAACTGGTTATTTTCCGGTTTAAAAGAAACCTTCTGATTAGGTGTTATAATAATACTTTCGGTAGATGCGGTAAACAGCGAGTCATTCTTTTTCTTCCGCTCATATACAGACACCCGTCCTGTTACCACGGAAACTTCTACCTTATGATGCTGTTTGTCATGGCTTACGTAAAAGCTGGTTCCTAATACTTCCGCCAATATCCCTTCACTGGTATGTACAATAAAGTGCTTGCTGGTATCGTGTGCAATCTGGAAAAAAGCATTGCCGGAGAGGTATACATCTCTCGTATGACCACTAAAAACAGGTGGATAATACATCACACTACCTGGTTCCAGTTTTACGTGAGAACCGTCGCTCAGCGCCACTTCCTGGTCTGTTTCATTCGTATTGTTCACCGATACATATCCGCCGGGTACCGGCTCATCAGTAAAAGTCAACTCCCCTGGAGCGGTCTGCCGGTGCGACATCCGGTACCAGCCACCTGCTACTGCCAGTAACAGGCAGCCTGCTATGGCGATGCGGATAATACGGCGTGGCCACATACGCACTACCGGTGTTCCAGAAGATACCGTGGTGGCTACATTCAGCCATATCCGGCTTTCAATACGCTGCTTCTCTTCCGCTGAAAGTGCTATTTCACTTTCGTCAATAAATGATTTATACCACGCCAATACCAATTTTTCTTCGGCAGGCGTACATTGCCCCGAAAGGTATTTTTCCAGCAGATCGTCAAATTCATATTGGCTCATGGAATCAGTTTATCTGAATACCTTGACGCACAACTGAAATGAATCCCTAAAAAAAGGCGAAAATTTTTTAGAACAGGAAAGGAAGGTAGCCCCGGAGTCGTTGGCGCAGGAGTTTGATGGCTTTGGTAATATGATATTCCACGGCTTTTTCGGTCAGATCCAGCTTGCCGGCAATTTCCCGGACCGACTTATTATCAAAACGGCTCAGCCGGAAAACGGTCTGGGTTTTATCCGGCAATTCCCGGAGAGCTTTGTCAATCGCTTTCAGAAGCAACTCCCGGTTTACATCTTCTTCGGTAGTATTGGCCAGCGGCTCCAGGTCGAGCGACTGCCGGAACTTTTCCGCCGTAGCTCTTCTGCGCTGGTAATCATACAGGATGTTTCTCAGCGAAACTGCCAGGTAAGCCCCTATATTATGGATCACGGCCTTTTCCCGGTTGGCCCAGAGCCGCTCGAAGATAGTCTGTATCAGCTCTTCGGCCTCCTGTTGGGAAGTGGTTTTCTTAAAGGCAGCACTATACAGTTTGAACCAGAAACGTTTATAGATTTCTTCAAACGCACGCATATCCGCATCCACCTGGAAAGCTACCACCAAATCGTTCTCATCATATAGGGAATAATTGCTGCTGTCTACTTTCATGTTGCACGACCAAACGTAACCGGCAAAATAAAGGTATTTATCCTAGCGCGCCAAACCCTCCTTTCCCTGAAATCCAACCCTGACATTCCGGGTATATATACGCTTTCCGTATTTTACGCATTTATCCGCTTGATAACTAACTAATTTAGGTGGACATTTGTATTGAAGCATTAGCCATTAACTGTATACACGTTCCCCAAAAGTTTATCAATTATCAGCACCCCAAAACGCTTTTGCTTCTATATTCCAATAACCCCAAAAAAAGTAAGTCATGAGCTATCAGTTCAAAGGCAATCTAAAAGGTTTGCTCTGCGATGAATTTTGCAGTGAAGCCATTGCCAACGTAAAAATCAGAATTTACCGTGCTACCGCCTCCCGCGAAGTGGTATCACAAGCCGCTGCGGCCGTCAAGGAAACCTTCCATGAGGTGTCGGCAGAAGAGCTGAAAAGTAAGGAAAAGAGCCTGCTGGCGGAAACCCTGACAGATGCCGAAGGTAATTTCACCATCGACTTCGGCCGCGAAAGTAAATACGAAGGAGAAGCCTTCGACATTGATTTCGAATGCGGCAACGTTCCCCGTCCTAAGCCTTACCCTAAAAAACTGCCGGTACTACAGTTCCACATTACCACCCTGCAACCCAGGTGGAAACAAACGGAAAATGATTTTATGGCCTATTGGGCCTATGAAATCCCTAACCGCTGGTGGTGCCTGATCCGTGGCAGATTTGATGCATGGATCATCTGTGGCCGCGTGGTGAACTGTAAAACCAAACAACCACTGAAAGGCTTAATTGTAGCCGCATTTGATGTAGACTGGCTGCAGGATGACCCATTGGGCAGTAATGTCACCGATGCCAGCGGACATTTCCGTATCGACTACACCGAAGCTGATTTCAGCAAAACACTGCTGCCTTTTCTTAACGTGGAATGGCCTGCCGGACCGGATATCTACTTCCGCATCACAGAGCCCGTTTCCGGCGCTGTATTACTCAATGAAGACCGCAGCGTAGGCCATCGTGCCGACCGCACCAACAGAGGCCCTTGTTTCTGCATAGAATTATGTGTACCACAGGAAGTACCTCCTAATAATGAAGTACCTGCCCTGTTTGAAAGAGTGGGCATTTATGATATTGGTCCTACCGGCGCTCAGTTTGATGCCAATGGTTACACCACAGACGTGCCTAAACTTGCCTTCTACGGCGGCCTGGACCTCAACGGTACCCTACCGAGTGGCACCAACACCAATGAAATGGAATACCGCTTCCGCATCTTCAATGCTGATACCAGCTATGAGCTGACAGCTACACAGGTACTGAATGCGATGGTACCATTTAAAATCGGTGAACTGCTGAAACAAACCGGTCCTATCACCTGGACACACGAAGCCGTAATTATTACTCCCGCTCTTAACAGCGCAGGCGAATTATGGATTACTGTGCCTCGTGGTAATAACCTGGTCACCGGTATATTCACTCCTACCGATGGCTCACTGGCTGTTATCAACTCTGCCGCCCTGGCGCTGAATGCAGGTAATACCGCCTTCGCCAGCGATACTTTTGATCTGACAGCGCCTTCGGTACTCATTGCCGGTAACGCAGTACCTGCTGCACAACGTGCACCTATTCACACCTTCAAAATTGTGTTTGAAGCACGTAAAGTAGGCACCACCACGCTCACCGCCACCAATACCCTGGACAAAATTGTGATCTCCAACGTAAATTACAAACAACGCAGACACCCGGGATGGGGATACACCGGTGATGAAAACATCATGGCAGCAGCCATGCTTGAAATAGGGGAAACTACCGGCAGCGGCCATGGTTGCGGCGGTATTACCACCACTGTCACCGCACAATACACGGTTTGTCACCCACATATAGAAAGTCTCAAGCTGCGCTTTGAAGGCAACCCAACCCTGCCAACACCGTTCAGCGCCGGACCACCTCCATATGCAGCGGAATACCACGACAATAACAAGGTATTCAGTACCATGGGCATGGAACCATGCGCATATATCCTCTGGCTGGATGTGCAACTGGGCCTGACCGACGGCCATCAGAAAATATCACAGATACATGATCATATCGCGTTCTGTAAAACAAGCTGATATGCATGTGACTTGGAAGGCTGTCCTCTGTAATGGGAGGCAGCCTTTTTTTTGTTTGAAGAATATAAAAAAGGTGATCCCCATCTTCATGGAGGTCACCTCTTTTCATAAAATCTGCTCTTACAAACTATCTGTAATCTGCTTCTTCATACCAGCTATATTATTAATATACCCATCCTTATCTCTTTCTGATGCCGCCATCGCCGCATCAATATATTTCACGGCATTCGCTTTATCTTTCAGTGCATGATAGGCCATCGCCAGCGTAGCATTATTCAATGAATTGTCTTTTAACACCAATGCGCGCTCCGCCCACTTCTTCATGGTTTGCAGGTGAGCCGGCTCTTTTATCCAGCGGATACTACCCAGCACATTACTGATTTCAAAATCATTGTTCCAGAGATAACGTTCTACCAGCTGCTGACTGTATTTCATATACCCTGCTTCATCCTGTACACTATAGCAATAGTTCGCATCCATATCCAGCTCTTCTTTTTCAGATATGGTCATACGGGATTTCAGCAATAATTTAGCGGCCTTGTATTCCGCTTCATTGGTGTATTTGGCATACTTCACTTCTGGCAACAAAATACCCTCGAGGTATTGCTTTACCTTTTCTTTACCTGCGGCGGCTTCAAATTCAGCGCGACGTGCTTCCACATATTGAAAAGCAGCATTGTCACTAAATCCGGTATAACCTGTGATCAGTTTGAATAATTCCGGCGTTACTTTGGTATCTATCTGTTTAAAATACTGATCAAATAAATTGGCCGCTTCTTTATCGTCCCCACGGGCTTTTACGAGGTTTACATATTGAAATAACTCTTCCTGGCTCAGCTCCTGTTTCGCAAATTTTGCTTTCAGTATTTCCATATTGGCACCGGGAGTAATGGCAATTTTTCCCTGTGTAATCAATACTTCCGGATCAGTGGAGCCCATTACACGATATACCACTTCTTCTTTAGGGTTGGTGAATATCAGCGTGGGATAACCACCTACCATATATTTTTTTGCCAGTGCAGGCCCCTCTCCTTTTTCGGCATCTATTTTTACGCTGATAAAATGTTGATTGTAGAAATCACCAATCTGTTTTAACGGAAATACTTCATTCGCCATAAACTTACAGGGACCACACCAGGTAGTATAAAAGTCAACGAAGATGAGTTTATGTTCCTTTTCTGCGGCGGCTTTCACCTCCGCCCAGGTGCCGTGATTAAAGTTAATACCCTGAGCACTCACCAGGGAGGCTATTATGCTGCACATAGCGGCAAGGCCGGCAATTTTCTTTCTCATGAGGATTCTTTTTTAGTGGTGGTTTAATTACCTCGGCGACTGTCCGATTTCCGGATTCGCCGCCAGTATTTTTATAGCAATAGGGTATATATAGCGGTTGCTGTTGGGCGCCAATGTAAGGTCGCCGCTACTCCACGGATGCGTGACTACTTTAGCAAAAGCAGGCTCCTTATTCAGGCGCTTGAGATCTGCCAGGCGATAGCCACGACCCATCAGTTCCCTCCGTCTTTCCGCCAATGCTTTGGTCAATGCGTCCTGTGTATTGGTAGCTGTGAGTGGTACATATTTATCGATGGCAAAACGCTGCTTACGTAATTCGTTCAGGGTAGCCATGGCGCCTGTTATATCACCGGCACGGGCCTGACACTCCGCTTTAGTCACATACATTTCACCTACGCGCGGGCCTACATGCCGGGCTTCAAACGGAGAAATATAACTGAAGAAATAACCATTGTAGTTATACAACAGCTGGTCGCCAATGCCAAACACTTTCCGGCGCAGATCATCCGGTCCGAGCAGGTCCAGCAACTCCTGGCTTAACTGCAATGGCCCATCCTGGTTATACGCTGCTTTCATCAGGATCACTTCCGGATGCTGGTAACTCTCCGGGATACTCATAAAATCAAACGGATTACTACTGTTGGCAAACGCACGCAGATCGTATAAGCTGTGTTGCAATTGCAGCGTACTATCGGCATACAACCCTGCCTGTGGATAGTTACGCATGGTCAGGTATGCCCTCGATAATATCGCCAGCGCAGCCGCTTTGGAAGGATGAATTTTAGATGCCGGCAAACCAGGCAGTACTGTTGCTGCGCTGTGCAGATCGTCCAGTACCTGATCATATATTTTCTGCACGGTAGCACGTTCCAGGCTCTGTGTATAACCGGGATCCAGTAATAAGGGTACACCGGGATCCTTGCCTGCCGTGGTGGCATCGTATTGCACCGCATATTGTGTCACCAGCATCAGGTAAGCAAATGCACGATGCACTTTTGCTTCGCTGATCAATAATTGCTTTTCACTGTCTGTACCCTCTTTCACACCGTTGATACCTGCTATCACCACGTTGGCGTAATAGATCTGTTTGTAATACAGGTTCCATTCTTCATCAGCTTCCTGTGGCTGATAGTTATCCGCTGCCCAGGAGTAAATATTGAGTACAGACAACGGTCGTATGCCCGTAAACATCGCCGGGTCTGTAAAGGCAATATCATCTGTCATCAGATCAGTAGTGCCTCCGGCCAGATTGAACACATCACTGTTATTCAATAAAAGCCGGAAGTCAGCTACAGTGGTTGGTACTATTTTTCCCTGCGGAGTGATGTCTACATACCTGCGGCAGGCCGTAAACAACACGACCAACAGCAACCACCCGGCATATGTATATTTAAAATTGTTCATCATTGGCAATTGAAGAAATTAAAAATCAGCTTTCACACTTACTACCAGCGACCTTGCGGGCGGCAATACCAATCCCGGTGTATAGTCGAGCGAGGTAGATCTCTGCACGGGCCCCGGCACATAATCGGGATCTATGCCTTTTTTATTGGCTGTCCATAATGCGAGATTGCGCCCGGAAACACTCACGTTCACTCCTTTGGCAAAATGACCACGGAACCACTGGTCAGGTAACTGGTAAGCGATCGTTACTTCCCGCCAGCGCACATAGCCCGCATCTTCCACAAACAAATCACTCTTCGTATACCGGTAAATAGAACGATGCAGCGGGTCTACAGCAGGGATATTGGTCAGTTGTTCATCCCCCGGTTTTTCCCAGCGTTTGACGATGTCTTTATGCGCATTCCTGAAGTAAGGCACATTATCATATTCATCGATAGTGGGTAGAATGAATTTGTGGCCAAACTTATAGGTAAACAAAGCATATAATTCCAGTCGTTTATAGCGGAACGACTGTGTAAGCCCTCCAAAGTAAGGTGCTACGCTTACCCCCTGCCAGGCCACTCCCTGCAGGTCCTTTTCATCGAAGTTGGTATATTCATCATTCGCTACTTTTTCATTTTTGCCATTGTACAACATGGCGGTACCATGATCATTCAAACCGGCAAACCGGTAAGTGTAAATACTGTTCAGTGATTTTCCAGCGATTGGATTACCGGGCGTGGTGTAGTAGGTAGCGGTATTTTGCTGGAAATAAGCTTTGGTTACCTTGCTGGTGTTATAGGAGAAATTAACAGTGCCCTTCCAGGTAAATTGTTTGGTGGCAATAATAGTCCCACCGAGTTCCAGGTCAATACCATGATTACTCATCTCCAGTTTATTGGTCAGCAAACTATTGAAACCATAGGTAGGATTAATTTCCACATTGCCCAGCAGGTCGGTACTTTTTTTCCAGTACATATCCAGGGTGGCCGTAAGGCGGCCCTCAAAAAATCCGGCATCCAGCCCCAGGTTGAACGTGGCTACTTTCTCCCATCTCAACAGCGGATTAGCCGGGTTGTATACTGATGCGTACTGCTCATTGCTGAATGGATTGGGGCTACTGCCTGCCTGTGTTACCAGGAACGGACTGGTGGTTTTATTTACGTTGCCATTGAAACCATAGGTAGCGCGCAGGTTCAGGTGCGTTACTTTTTTCAACTGCATAAATGATTCATCATTGATGTGCCACATGGCCCCCAGCGACCAGAGTGGTACGGCGCGATATTCTTTGGAAGCACCAAACAGGTTACTATCATCTTTGCGCACACTACCCGACAGCGAATATTTTTCCCGCAAGGTATAGGTGAAGTTGGCAAAGCCGGAAGTGTAACGATCCCGTTGATTGAGAAAGCCCTGTACTGTCGGCACTTTCTGATTGCCGCTGGTCGTTTTATATACCAGGTTATAATTCACTACGCCGGCCGATAACAGGCGGTCGTCATATCCATAGGCACGATTGGTATAGCCGGAAGATAAGGTTTCACGAAACTCCGATCCCAGTACAATGTTCAGCTGCTGCCGCCCGTGCAGGTTAGGATCAAAACGCACCAGTCCCCTCAGTGTATAATTCTGCTGCCGGCCATCATTACGGGTAAGCATACCGCCCGGAGGCACCGCATTTTCATGCGTGGTGATCACAGTGTAGCTGTTTACCATATCACGCGCAGCATAACTCTGCGGGTTGTTATACTGGCGGTTGCCATCGGTTGATTTTTCCAGCATATAACTGACTTCTGCGCTGAGATTAGGCGTTACCTTATATTGTAACCCGGTGTGGAAGCGGTAAGCGAGCGATTGATAAGTGTTATCCGCATTGGCCAGTTCATCGAGGTAATTATAGCGCCATGGCAGAAACCCTTTCTGCTGCAGGGAGTCCAGTATTTTATCCGGATATTTTAGCGCGAAATTAACGGATTGCCCTTTTTCATCTACCAGTTGGTCATACGGCGCCAATCCATTCCTGTCCAGCTGCAGCCCTGAAAGTCCCAGTCCATTATTTTTCATTTGCAGAGAAGACACAAACATGTCTGCATTCAACGTCAGTCTGGGCGATAACCGGGTTTCATTATTAAAGTTCACCACCATACGGCGACTATAATCTCCTTTTGCATTGGCATATTCGTCGGTATAGGAAGCAGAGAGATAGTTGCGCATATGCGTATTTCCACCAGCTACAGACACATCGTATTGTTGTGTAAAAGGGGAACGCAAAATGTACTGCTGATACTGCCCTCTTACATCCCGCCCCTTTAACTGGTTAATGGCGGCATCCAGTTGTTGCTGCGAAAGCTGTCCGTTTTTAAATTGCAGGTAAAGATCTGCACCCTGCGTCAGCGGCGGCCCCGAGAGGATGAACGGAGAAGCAGGCAGCGGCAACATGCCTTTGTCTACCAGTTCTTTTTCCAGTCCGAGGTAAGCATCCGCGTTGGCCAGTGGCAGGTAGTCGAGTCGGGGCCGGCCGGTAATCGTGAGACTACTGGAAAACCGCACCACCGGCGACTGGTTATACGCCGCCTTCTTTGTATCGATCACCAACACACCGTTAGCAGCCCTAACACCCCATATCGAAGCGGCCGCTGCATCTTTCAGCACCGTAATACGTGCAATGTCGTTCGGGTTAATATTTACCAGGTCCAGTTCTGTAGGAAAACCATCCAGTACAATAAGTGGCTTTTTTTCAGAAAGGATAGTGGATACTCCCCGGATATTGAAATTATCATGGTTCTTGATCAGGTTACGGTCTGCCTGCCCTACAGTTACCTGCAGCCCACTCACACTCCCTTCCAACCTTTCCATCAAACCTACCGCAGACCGGCGTTCCAGATCTTTCGCTGTTACCAGTCCAAAAGAACCGGTGGCTCTTTCTTTGGGAATATATTGGTAGCCGGTAGATACTTCCACTTCTTTTAACTGGATATTATCGGCCCCCATAACCACATGTAAAGTGCTTTGTCCTTCCAGTCGCACCAGCACCGGACGGTTACCGATATAAGATACGGACAATGCAGTTTCGCTCTTATCCACGCGCAACCGGAAATGCCCGATGTCATCTGTGATAGTACCACGACTGTTTTTCACCGCCGTAACCGTAGCGCCCACTACCCGGAAGCCTCTTTCATCGGTAACCATACCTTCCACCCATCTTTCATTGTCGGGCAGGATGCTTTCACCCGCAACACCAGGATCCGGTTGCTTTACCGGCGTTGTTCCCGGCTTGCGTACATCGCGGATAATGGTGTAAGTATTGTCATTTACATACAGGAAAATAAATCCTTTGGGATACAATACTTCTTTCAGTACTTCTTCCACTTTCCGGTTGCGCAGATGGCGCAGGTCCGCGTTGGTATTCACTTTGTCCAGCAGCTCATTTTCGTACACGAATTTTGTTCCCAGTTCACTGCTGATTTTTTTAAGCGCAGCTGTTAACGGCATGGTGGTGGTTTGTGCAAAAGTTGGTGACATACACCATAGTAGCGCGCACGCAAGTCCTGCAGTTCGCAGCAACTGTAGCATCCCCTTCATAATGGTTGATTAAACTGGTTGATAATAATAATCTAAAGCGTCAGGGTCTCGCCCGGAATAAAAGCGTATCCTGTTGTTGTATGATCTCGATATTAAATATTCGTGATAAGACGAAAAACAAATCCTCCCTCCTTTGCATTGGTACGGTGCCCCTTAGCTTTTTTGCGGCCAGGGAACTATCTTCCAGTACAACATGATAGCCGTAATTATCTTCGAGTAGTTGTATTACTTCTTTTACCGTGGTGCCTTCCAACACCAGTTGTTGTTGTGTCCAGGCAACTGCTGCGGCAGTATCTGCTTTTTGTTTGGTGGCAGCAGCCCCGTTCCGGTTGTATTCCCAGCCTTCGCCCGGCGTCAGTATACTACTCCATTGCCGCTGTCCTTTTACATCAATGCGTATGCGGCCGCGTTGCAATACCACATCTGTTTTATCACGGCGGTCTTTTACATTAAATGCCGTTCCAAGCACGGTAATGCTTACATCTTTTACGTACAGGCGGAAGGTATCGCCCAGGTGTTTCACATCAAAAAAAGCTTCTCCCTGCAGCCACACCCTACGGTGGCCACTCCATGACCAGCTGCGTGGATACGATAACCGGGAATGTGCATTCAGGGTAACGCGGGATTGATCCGGTAAAGTGATTTGCCGGGAGCTGCCATAGCCGGTTTCATAAACTACGTTGCCGGTAAGATACCAATATGCCCCTGCTATCAGCAGTGCCAGTATACATGCTGCGGCCAGCCGGAACCGGTAAGCGCGGAGATAGTGGAAACTGGCCTTTTGCTGTATACCCTGTTCCACCTGTGCCCAGATCTTTTTGCGGGCGCCCTCATTATATTGTATCACCGGACGCTCCAGCAACCAGATCATTTCCCTGGCTTCCTGCATCAGTGGCTCCTTCGATGGAAAGGCTGCTACCACCTTATTCCAGTGAGCCCACGACCCGGCATCCGGATATTTGACATGCCGGATGAATTGCTCATCTGCCAGAAAATTGATGACCTGGTAAACGGAATAATCTTTTTCCAACTCCTCCATATGTTACACACATGACTTTCCTATAAAGACACAAGGATAATGTGGAATTATCCCATTTTTTCCATTTGACAGAAAAAAAATTTTCAGGCGCGTTTTAAGATGTACAGGAGAAGCAGTAAAGTGAAGTCGCCGAATTGTTCACGCAGGCGCTCCAGTGCGCGATAAACCAGTTTATAGGCACCGCCGATATTCATGTGCATGATCTCTGCAATCTGCTCATAGGAAAGATCTTCATAGTATTTCAGGAAGACAGCTTCCCGTTGCCGGTTAGTGAGGGTACTCAACAATGCATCTACCTTTGCGGTCAGTTCTTCCATGCGTTCCTTACGTACCAGCGGATGTTCATAGGTGAGGTCCAGGTTAAAGGGAATATGCTCTCCTGCCAGTTCTTCTTCATGCCGGGAAGGACTGTATTCCAGCTTGCGGAGCAGGATACGGCGAAAAGAAAGATACAGGTATTGCTTCACCACAGCAGGGCGTGCAATGCGCTCCCTGTTCTGCCAGAGTTTCAGGAAAAGATCCTGCATGCTTTCTTCTATGCAAACATGATCCGGTGTAAACTTAAATCCATAGTTAGTGAGTGGGGTATAATATTGTTCGTACAAACCTTCCAATGCTTTTACATCCCCTTCCTTATAGGAGTACCATAATTCATTATCATGCATGACTTTGGAATATTGGGATTAGGCCCAGTGATAGCAGGCAAAATACAGCAAAAATCGTTTATGGCAAAATGCAGCAGGCTTGTAATTTTTTTTAGCTAAATTAGCCTAAGCACTATGAAATAATTACTATGGCGTTGCCTGAAACCTTTGATGAATCCAAAATGCTGGAATTGCTTGTGCAGGGAGATGAAGCCTCCTTCGCCAGCATATTCGGCAGGTATCAGCCCAAAGTTTACGGCACTGCACTGGGGTTTCTTAAATCGACTGCGCCGGCAGAAGAAATTGTGCAGGATGTGTTTATGAAAGTATGGCTGAAGCGCGCCGAATTTGGCCGCGTTAAAAACCTGGAAGCCTACCTGCTGTCTATGACCCGCCACCTGATACTGGACCGGCTCAAGAAAACTGCCTACGAAAATAATCACCTGAAAGCTTTTACCGCATCTGTTCCTGACTTTATCGATACCACCGATTACCTGTTACGCAACCGGCAGTGTGAAATATTATTGCAGGAGGCGGTAGATGGATTGCCTCCCCAGCAAAAACAGGTATACCAGCTGGCCAAAACAGCCGGACTGTCGCACGAAGAAATTGCCACAGAGATGGGCATTTCCCGGCTTACCGTAAAAAAACATATGGCTGTTGCCCTGCACAGCATCCGCCAGCACCTGGGAAGTCATATCAGCAGCTATGGCGGCGCTTTAATCGTTTGGTTGCTTTCCCGTTAATTTTTTTCCGCACCACTACTCCCTCCACTTTTCCCGGTCGTCTTATATATATGCACCGTATTGCTGAACTACTTCAAAAACATTTACACAATAATTTAACCCTTGCCGAAGAGCAGGAGTTGATGCAGTATGTAAAGCGTGAAGAGTTTGACGAAATATTCAAGCAACAAATCACCAGGTACTGGCAAACAGGCGAAGGAGAGCAGTCTTTACCGGAAGACAGGCAAAGGATGGTATTGAATAAAATCCTGTTTTCTGAACATACCACCACCCGGTTATTACAAAAAACAACCACCCCAGGCAACAGACGGTTCAAAAAACTGGCTGCTGCCGCCGTCCTCCTCCTGTTACTGACAGGCGCCGGTTTCTTCTTTCTCCAAAAACAGGCAGCTACACGACCGCAGGTCGCCGCCAGTCATGTGACCAAAGAAATCCTGCCGGGAAAAACCGGCGCCATCCTGACGCTGGCAGATGGATCGACCATTGTATTGGATAGCGCCAGACAAGGGGCGCTGGCAAAACAAAGTGGCACCCGCGTTGTGAAAACCGCTACCGGTGCATTAGCCTATAATGTAACAGATCCCACCCCTTCCACGGAAGTAGCCTGGAATACCATTACTACTCCCCGTGGCGCCCAATATGAAATTGTATTACCAGATGGTACACAGGTATGGCTAAACGCTGCCACCACCCTCAAATATCCAGTGGCATTCCCTAAGGGAGCAGACCGGAAAGTTATTTTATCCGGGGAAGCCTATTTTGAAGTTAACAGCAATGAGCAGGCCCCTTTTAAAGTAGCGGTACATACGCAGCATAACAATGACGGAGAAGTAACCGTACTCGGTACCCGCTTTAATATTATGGCGTATGACGATGAAGCGGCCGTACACACTACCCTGCTGGAAGGATCTGTACTGGTATCCAGATCCGGCAACAGTAAAAAGCTGGTCCCTGGCCAGCAAGCTATATTCCCACTGGAAACAATCGGTTCCATTTTGGTGGAAAATACCGATACGGAAATAGCAGTTGCCTGGAAAAAAGGATTCTTCCGGTTTGATCAACGGCAGCTGCCGGCAATTATGCGGCAGATATCCCGCTGGTATGATGTAGACATCGCCTATGAAGGAAAAGTCCCTGATGTGATTTTTGGTGGAGGTATAGACAAAAACCTCCCACTGTCGGGTATTCTGAGCGCACTGGAGAAATATGGAATCCGGTTTGAAACCAATGGTCGGAAAATTAATGTACTGGCCTCCCAGTCAACCAAATAGCATACTTATTTTATCAACTGGAAATATATAGTCCTTTATTATTAGAATTAAACCCAAGTGCTGGCTTATGCATTCAACCAAAAAAGGTGAGCACTGGCGTGTATTAACTGTCGCAGATACATTCCTGTCCTTACACTCAATTAAATCGCTGAGAGCTATGAAACTACTGTCCTTTTTTTTACTTGCCTTTTGCTTGCAGGTAAGCGCCAGAAGCTACTCACAAAAGATTACGTATGCCGCGAAGCAAACGTCCCTGATCAAAGTGCTATCAGACGTTTCCAAAAAAACGGAATATGTATTCCTTTATGACTATCAGCTACTGCAAAACGAAACCACACCGGTGACCATTAATGCGAAAGAGGAGTCACTGAACAGCTTCCTCCAGGAATGCCTGAAAAATCAACCACTGGATTTTGCTATCGACGGCAGAATGGTAACCATTACGCGGGCGAAACCAACTCCGGTAAATGTTACGGCAGCGCCACCTATTCGTGGCATCGTCCGTAATGCCAAAGGAGAGCCAATTCCAGGCGCGTCCGTAAAAGTGAAAGGCAATACCAAAGGTGCCATTACCAATGCCGCCGGTGCCTTTGAGCTGGAAGTACCGGAAGGGGCTACCATCGTGGTATCTGCCATTGGTTATAAAACCATGGAAATAAAAGCGAAGGATAACCTGGTCATTTCACTGAATGAAGATGTGACAGAGCTGGGTGGTGTGGTCGTTACCGGTTTCCAGACAATAGACCGTAAGAAATTTGCCGGAGCAGCCGTTACCCTGAAAGCAGATAATGTAAAAATAGACGGCGTAACAGATGTAAGCCGTATGCTGGAAGGCCGCGCTGCCGGTGTGAGTATACAGAATGTTTCCGGTACTTTCGGATCCGCCCCCAAAGTACGTATCCGCGGCGCTACCTCTATCTCCGGTGAAAATAAGCCACTGTGGGTAATCGATGGTGTGGTACTGGAAGATATTGTCAACGTATCCAATGAACAGCTGACTAACGGTAACGCCAGTACGTTATTGGGGTCTTCTGTTGCAGGTATCAATGCCAATGATATTGAAACATTCGATATCCTGAAAGATGCTGCCGCTACAGCGCTCTACGGCGCCCGCGCCATGAACGGCGTAATTGTGATCACCACTAAAAAAGGAAAGATCGGCAGCCCCGTAGTATCTTATACCGGTAATTTTGGTGTACAGCTGAAACCGTCCTATCACAATTACGACATCATGAACTCCGCCGATCAGATGTCGGTGTATGCAGAACTGGAGCGTAAAAAACTGTTGAAACCGGAAGAACTGATCAACGAACCTACTTCCGGCGTATACGGTAAACTAGGCCGCCTGCTGCAATATCCTGATGGCGACAATAAGTTTGGCGTATTAAATACCCGGGAAGGCAGACAACAGTGGCTGCTGAAATATGCCAATGCCAACACCGACTGGTTTGACTTACTGTTCCGGAACTCACTCACCCAGGAACACTCACTCAGTATCTCTACAGGTACCGAAAAATCACAGCTCTATCTCTCTACCAGCTTCTTCAATGACCAGGGATGGACCATTGCAGATAACGTAAAAAGATACACGGTGAACCTCCGGGCCAACTATACCCCTAACAGCAGGTTGACTTACGGCTTCCTGGTAAATGGTAACGTACGTCAGCAGAAAGCACCAGGTACAGAAGACAGGGTTACAGATGCGGTACAGGGTACCTACACCAGGGACTTCGACATCAATCCCTTTTCCTATGCACTCAGTACCAGCCGGGCATTGACCGCATATGACGATAAAGGAAATCCGGAATATTTTACCCGCAATTTTGCCCCGTTCAATATCCTGGAAGAAACCAAAAACAACTACACCGATCTGAACCTGATGGACTTCAGATTGCAGGGTAACCTGGGATATAAATTCAATTCACATTTCAACTACGAGTTCACCGGTGCGATCCGTTATGCCAAAACAACCGTAGAACATAAAGTGAATGAAAACTCCAATGAGGCCAATGCCTACCGGGCAGCCGGCACCACCATTATAACAGATAATAATAAGTTCCTCTACAAAAACCCTGACTTCCCCAACGACCCGGCAGTAGTAGTATTGCCTTACGGAGGTTTCTATAAAAGAAAAGATATAGAACTGAAGAACTATACCTTCCGGAATCAGTTGACTTTTAACCAGTCATTTAACAACGACAGGCACCAGCTCAACGCACTGGTAGGACAGGAAGTGAAATATGCCGACCGTGTAACTTCCGGTAGCACCGGCGTAGGTTACCAGTATAATACCGGCGGAACACCTTTTGTCAATTACCTGTTCATTAAAAAGATGACAGAGAATAATGAGACTTATTATGGTATGAGCAATGAATACGATCGCTTCATCGCTTTTTATGCCAACGCCAGTTATACCTATCTGAATAAATACACCCTCACTGCCACCGTAAGGGAAGAAGGCTCCAACAGGTTGGGTAGCTCTGCTAACGCCCGGTGGCTGCCTACATGGACAGTAGCCGGCGCCTGGAACGTAGACCAGGAAAATTTCCTGAAAGAATCATCTGCCGTAAGTCATATGATAGTGAAAGCCAGTTATGGTTTGAATGCCAGCACCGGTAGTGCTACCAACTCTACTGCTATCCTCCGTTCCTTCGTAACCAACCGTCCTTACATTGTGGATCAGCAAACGGCCATCTTGCTGGCGGCACTGGAAAATGCGGATTTAACCTGGGAGAAAAAGTATGAACTGGACCTGGGTACGGATGTCGGCTTCTTTAAAGAAAGGCTGGGATTCACTTTTGATTACTACCGCAGAAAAAGCTTTGACCTGATCGGATTGATCAGAACCTCGGGGGTAGGTGGACAGGTAAATCAATTTGCCAACTATGCCAACATGAACTCTCATGGAGTGGATGTGTCACTGACAGGTAAGCTCATTGCACATAAAAATATCAGTTTAAGCAGCACCCTTATTTTCAGCTATAACAATACCCTGATCACCAATGCGAAAAATAACCCGGTGATCATGGACCTTATTGGAGAAGGCGGCGGTGCACTGGAAGGATACCCGGTAAGAGGCCTGTTCTCCCTGCAAAATGCAGGACTGGATCCTTATGATGGAAAGGCAAGATTTATCAATGATACCGGTAGCGTGTCTTCCGGTGTTTACCTGCAGAGTCATAATGTAAAGAACCTGAAATATGAAGGCCCTTCAGATCCTACCATCACCGGCGGCTGGAGCAATACTTTCCGTTACAAAAATTTCTCCCTGAGTGCATTGGTTACTTATCAGGCAGGTAATAAAATAAGATTAACACCGGTATATACCACCAACTATTCTGATTTTAATGCCCTGCCCAACGAGTTTAAAGGAAGATTTACGCTACCCGGAGACGATAAAAAAACCAATATCCCATCAGTAGCAGATATCTATACACAGGTAGACCTGCTGAACAATACAGAGTACCCTTACAACAACTATAACTTCTCACATGACCGTGTGGCAGATGGTGGTTTTGTAAGACTGAAAACTGTGACGCTGAGTTATCAGCTCCCCTTACCATTGTTAAGCCGGATAGGATTAAAAGGCGGCTCAGTAACGGCAACCGGAAACAATTTATGGCTTATTTATGCTGATCCCCGCTTACATGGCCAGGATCCGGAGTTTTACAATACCGGTGGCGTAGCCCTTCCGGTAAATAAACAAGTCACTTTTTCGCTGAGAGTAAGCCTTTAATTCAAAAAGTATTAATTATGAAAAAACTACTGATATATATAGGTCTGATCACTGGTATCCTGTCATTGCCAGGCTGCAAAAAATACCTGGAAACCCTCCCGGATAACAGGACCGTGATTACTTCACCGGAACAGGTATCCCAGTTGCTCACCACCGCTTATCCACATGGCACCTACATGTTGTTCTGCGAAGCACTGAGCGATAACGTGGAAGATAAAGGGAACAATGGTGTGGGAATAGATCAGCAAACATTCCTGATCAATTCGCAAACATTTAAATACCAGGATCCTGAATCCGTGACGGAAGATTCCCCGGTAGCTTACTGGGATTCCTGCTACGCCGCTATTGCCGTTGCGAACCAGGCACTCACTTATTGCAATGGACCGGATGCAGCCAACTTTTCCGCACAGAAGGGAGAAGCGCTTTTATGCAGAGCCTACGCTCATTTCATGCTGGTAACACTGTTTGCCAAAGCATACAATCCAGCTACTGCTGCCAGTGATCCGGGTGTACCTTATATTACGGAAGTAAGCAAATCCGTTTTCGCTAAATATGACAGAGGCACAGTCGCCAACGACTATAAGCAGATAGAAAGTGATCTGACGACCGGCCTGCCACTACTCCAGGATAAAATGTACGGTGATGCTCCCAAATTCCACTTCACCGCGCAGGCGGCACATGCATTCGCGGCCAGGTTCTATCTATTCAAAAGAGAATACGATAAAGTAGTGACACATGCCACCGCTGTTTTTGGCAGCGCAAATGTCGCATCACTGATACGTGATCAGGTAGCCGTTTATGGCATGTCGTACGATGACATGGTCACCAACTACACCAGCTCCAGCAGTCCTGCCAACATTTTACTGCAGGAAGCACCCGGATCAAAATACATGGACAACTATTATTCCTATCGTTATGGTATCGGGACGACGCTGAATCAGGAGTTGTTGAACTCCGACAACGTAACCGGTGGCTTCTATGCCATCAGTATATATGGTGCCAGTCCCCAGTATTTCAACTTTCCTAAATTCACCAATAAGTTAAAAATACAACCCTTATTTAGTATGGAAGAAGTGCT
Organism: Chitinophaga sp. RAB17; assembly: GCF_052114225.1. Taxonomy (NCBI): domain Bacteria; kingdom Pseudomonadati; phylum Bacteroidota; class Chitinophagia; order Chitinophagales; family Chitinophagaceae; genus Chitinophaga; species Chitinophaga sp. RAB17. Next base: position 479,442 of record NZ_JBFREI010000001.1, read on the forward strand.
GATGAACAGGGCTGAAGCCAATATCCGGTTAAAAAATTACCCGGCAGCCATTACAGATATCAATACATGGATCAGCAAAAATGTTAGCCGCTATACACCGGCAGCGCATAATGTCACCGTCAATAAAATCATCGCATTTTATGGATTATCACAGGATGCCTCCATGATACAAACGGTGCTTGACATGAAACGGATAACCTATCTGCAGGAAGGACTGAGATGGCTGGATATTTTGCGGCTGGATATACCGGTAACACATACCGGCGCCAATAACTACAGTACCACACTGGTACCCGGCGATAAAAGACGATTGTTGCAATTACCACCTGAAGCGGTCAACGATGGTATGGCACTCAATCCAAGATAAACAACATCCGGTTTAACCTTTCTAAAATGAACACCATGAAACTGAATATATTTCCCAAACTAATGCTGTTACTGTTGCTTGCAACAGGATGGAGCGCCTGTAAAAAGGAAAACGTGCACCTGGATGTGATCCCGGTAGGACTGGGTGGCGACTCTACCGCCACCACACCCAGTGATGTATTTATTTATGATAGTCTCACCATCCCCTATAACATTGCGGTATACTATAAATGGCAACCGGGGCAACTGGATTTTCCTTATGAAATTGTTCCTCCCAGGGAAGCACAGGTAATACCTTCCCTGAAAGCCTTGCTGGCAGTGGCATTCGCACCTTACAACGACCAAACCGGCAGTACCGCCTTCTTAAGAAAATATCTTCCTAAAGTACTTAAAATGGCAGGCAGCGGACAATATCAAAGTAACGGCTCCATTATTTTAGGTCAGGCAGAAGGAGGTACTGCTATGCTGCTGTATGAGATCAATAGTTTCAGCAGACTGGCAAAAGATTCCGCCATACTGAAAGAAATGGGACATACCATGCACCATGAATTCGGGCATATCCTGAACCAGAACATTGCATTCCCGGTTTCGTTCAAACAAATTACGCCTCATTACACCGGCAACTGGTACAATATTGCTGACCAGACTGCCCGGCAGGAGGGATTTATCTCCGCCTATGCAGAGTCGGATCCGAGAGAAGACTTTGTTGAAATGGTGGCAACCATGTTGATAGGTGGCAGGAATGGTCAATCCGGCTATGATGATTACGAAAAAATAATGGCAGAACAAACCGGTGGTCCCAACTCCGCCTCTTATGCCTTACTAAGGGCAAAAGAAGCAGCAGTAGTGGATTATTATGCGAGGGCATGGTCCATAGACTTTTACGCACTGCAACGCAGATGCCGTCGTGCACTGACTGCCTATTTCCAATAATTGTATCATCTGAATTATTATTTATGAAAAAACTAACGATATATCTGCTTTGCATCACTGCCCTGTTCTCCGGCTGTGACAGGAAATCGGATCTGAATATAGATGGTAAATCTACCGACCAGCGACTCACAGAAGCCCTGGCGGCCTATCAGAAAAAGCTCGTTGATGCGCCTTATGGATGGGTGCTCACAGAGTATACGAATGGCACCGCTCTTAATGGAGGCGTTACACAAACCGGTCCTAAAGTCATCTTCTCTTACTACATGAAGTTTGATAAGAGCGATAAGGTATCGATGATCTCAGACTTTAGTCTGCCCATGTCTACCACCTTCAATACCTCCTCGTACTTTATTAAAGCCACCCAACGTCCTACGCTGATCTTTGATACGTACAGCTATGTACATACGCCCTGTGATCCGGATGCCTCTATATCCAACAGTCCTTTTGGTTATGGCTTTGGCTGGGGTACTGACTTTGAATTTTCATTCGCAGACAATATCGCAGCAGCTGATTTAGGAGATACCATCCATCTCCGCGGAAATCTGAATAAAAGTGATGCTATCCTCGTGAAAGCCACGCAGGAGGAACAACAGATATTCACCACTGCAGGATTTGGGGCTTATAGCACTTTCAATAAAATCCTGACCTACTTTAAACAGGTAACCGGCGGTACAGAACCATTTGAATTAACGCCCGGCATAGGCGGACGTTCCTTTAATATTAAATCAGCCAGTCATCCGGAGCTGATTAATGTAGCTTTCCAGTCTACCGCACATAACATTGTCCTGGAAAGACCGGTAACCTTAGGCGGACAAACCATCAAGAGTTTCAACAACCTGGTATGGAATGCTGCCTCGAAAACCATTAGCACCAGTATCAACGGCACTACAGCCGCTACTATTTCCCCGGCCCTCGCCCCATTGGCGCCGGAAGCTGATATCGCGGTAAATTTCTATATCGAGGGCAGTGAAAATCCATGGCTGGCCACAGCAGGCTTTCACGTAAAGGGCGTGGATGATGCCTATAACCTGCTGAAGCTTACTTACCCGGGAGGCAACTACTTCCGGTTTGTTTTCTATCCTGGTGGCGTAGGTGTAGGCGGTGGCAACTTCATGGATATTGTATCTCCCTACTTTCTGGGTATCGACGACAACTATCCTTACTTAGGCTCAGGTGGTATTTCCAATACTTTTTTTGATGGTGATCGTATCGTATTTGACATGCTGGATTTTGGTTCTCCTGTGGTAAATCCACCAGATCTGTTATCCACTATTATTCTCCTGGCCACCGGAAAAACCGCGCCGCCGTATGCCGCGGATTCTCCCGGATTTTATGTTGTACGTAAGGAAGATGGTACCTCTTATGACATGGTTTCCGCTGGTGATGCACTGGGATGGATCACGTGGAGTCACCAATAATTTTTAATTCAAAATAACAGCAAATGAAAAAGATATTATTAATAGCCGTTATTACCCTGCTCGGTGCTCATCATATATATGCACAACAAAGTAACCCCCGCGCGGTGGATATCATAAAAGCAGATCGGGTAAAAGCCGTTTCCAAAATTGACTTCACCCACATCTTCCTACAAAAGATAACGGTGTCGGATACACAAAAACCCCAGGTAAACAAAATCATAGCAGACTACCTGAATGCGAAAAGAACCCTGGCATTAGCAACCAGGAAAGATCCAACAAGTTATCAGCAGCAACAACCGGCATTATTCAACACCTTTAAAACAAACCTCAGTGGGGTACTCAGTTCCTCACAAATGAGTACGTTCCTGGCCAGTAAACCAGCACCGGGTGATAAAAGAAATTTCCTGAACATCCTATTTTATTAAGAGCGCTAAAAAAAGAAGCTATGGCCGCAACGTGTTGCAGTCATAGCTTTCTTCTTTTATAACATTAGGTAACTGACGGTCACTACTCCGCTTTCTTCCCAAATATCTCCACCCGGTGCTGCTCCCCCCACTCTTTCATCGCGGTAATCACACCAGACAAGGTTTTGCAATACAGCGTCAACTCATATTCTACCGTGACCGGCCGGGTGTCACATACCGTACGACTGATCAGTTTATTCCTTTCCAACTCCTGCAATTCTTTCGAAAGCACCCGCGGAGAAATGTTAATTTCTTTCACCAACTCCCGGAAACGGCGCTTACCTCCTTTATATAATGTTAAAAGTATGAGCAGCTTCCATTTACCATTGATGACTTCCAGCGTATCCCGAACCGCCATACCAGCGGATTTACAAGCTTTTTCATCTAAATGCTCCATAACAGTATCCTTTTTGTAACTGATTCCACAAGACAAACATACATATTCCGGTATTATTTTCGCTGATCGGACGCGATCCGCAACATACATGAAATTCATTTGCCAGCTTCTTTCAGGATTACTGATTGCCTTTATTTTGATGGCCTCCGGTAATCCACATCATGCTTATGCTAACATTGGGAATGCTACCGACAGCATTCCAGCTGATTCTATGCACATTGATACCGTCCCCATACGCCTGTCCAAAGACTCGATGGATGCTCCTATCCACTACAAAGCCAAGGACTCTATCGTGATGCAGATACCCAAAAAGCGTATACTCCTGTACGGCAATGCCGACACCAAATATAAAGAAACAGGCATCACGGCGGAACGCATAGCCGTAGACCAGGAAACAGGCATGGTAGAAGCGACTAAAATGATGGATACCGCCGGTAAAGCCTATGGCAGACCAGTGATGACAGACAACGGTCAGAGCTTTGACTCTGATACCATGCTGTTTAATATCAACACACGCAAAGCAAAAATTTATCATACCCGCTCCGTATACGGAGAAGCATATATAGGCAGCCAGCAGTCGAAACGAATGCCCGACAACACCATTTTCGGCTTTAAAAACACTTTTACTACCTGCGACCTGGACACGCCACATTTTCAGTTCCGCGCCCGCAAAATAAAAGTCATCCCCGACAAACTGGTGATTTCCGGTCCGGCTAACCTGGAAATTGAAGGCATCCCTACTCCCCTGTTTATTCCCTTCGCCATTTTCCCGCTCACACAGGGACAACGGTCAGGAATACTGCCACCGCAATACGTAGTCAATCAACAAAAAGGAATAGGACTTGAAAACGGTGGCTACTACCTGGGCCTGGGTGAACACTTCGACCTCACCATGCGCGGCGATATATATTCCTATGGTAGCTGGAGCCTCACTGCCAGCCCCACTTACCGCAAAAGATACAAATACAACGGAGGATTGAACCTCAGCTTTGCCAATACCCGCTTCGGCGATCCTAAAGTAACATCAGAATTCAGTACCTCTAAAGATTTCCGGGTAACCTGGAACCACAGCATGGACAGCAAAGCCCGTCCCGGCGTTAACTTCGGAGCAGCCGTCAACTTCGGTACCTCCTCCTATAATAAATACAACGTGTATGATTATAATACCCGTGTAAATAATAATATCGGATCCTCTATTACCTTCTCCAAAACCTGGATAGGGAAACCTTATAACCTGACACTGGGGTTGAATCATTCACAAAACCTCAGTACCCGCGATGTATCCGTTTCCTTCCCGGATGGTACCTTCACCATCAATACTATCTATCCTTTCCAACGGAAAGAAATGGTGGGCAGCCCAAAATGGTACGAAAAAATAGGCATTTCCTATAATACCGTTTTGCGTAACCAGGCCAACTTCAAAGATTCGCTGTTTGGTAAACAGGCCATGTTTGATGCGATGCAAACAGGTATGCAGCATAACATCCCTATCTCTTTTTCAATACCGGTGTTTAAAACATTTACCTTATCTCCGGGTATAAACTATACCGAATACTGGTATACGAAGAAGTTTATCCGTAAATGGAAAGATGATAAATATAATCCGGGACTGCAAACAAATGGGGCTATTGACACCAGTTATGAAGCCGGTTTTTTCACTGCCCGCGATGTTAGTGCCAGCATGTCGTTGTCTACCGCCATGTATGGCATGTACACGTTCAATAAGAATTCCAAAATAAAAGCGATCCGTCATGTGATGCGCCCTACCCTGAGCGCCAGCTACCGGCCGGACCTGAATCCCAATCTTTATAAGGAACTGCAATACAACAAGGCTGGCGACAAAACCATGGTATCCGTATATGACGGCGCCATTATCGGCGTGCCTTCTCCTGGCTCTTTTGGTGGCCTGAACTTCGGGTTGGACAACAACCTGGAGATGAAAGTGTATTCCAAAAAAGATACTACGGGTAACCATGAACGAAAAATAAAGCTGCTGGATGGTTTTGGGATCAACGGCAGCTATAACCTGGTAGCAGATTCCTTCAAACTTTCCACTTTCAGTTTATATGCACGTACCAATTTGTTCGACAAGCTGAATATCTCTGCCAGCGGTAATATTGATCCATACCAGACAGATGCCCGTGGCCGTCGTATTGATAAATACGTATGGCAACAGGGTAAAATCAGCCTGGGGCGTTTAACCAACGCCAGTATTTCCATGAGTACATCGTTCCAGTCGAAAGATAAAAAGAGTCGGGCCAAAGAACAGAAAATAGATTCTATCACGAATGTACAAAACGGAGATGCAGCCTTTGCCGCGCAACAGCGGCAGCTGGCCATGGTACGCTCCAACCCGGGTGAGTATGTAGATTTCGATATTCCGTGGCGTATAGATCTTTCGTATAGCCTATCTTATACCAATACCATCATTCCTGATTCCGGTGGCGTGGTAAAACGTATCACCCAATACGTTAGTTTCAACGGCGATTTTAGTCTTACGCCGAAATGGAAGATAGGGTTGAATAGTGGATTTGATTTCACCAATATGCAGATTGCCTATACGAATATGTATATCTCGCGCGACCTGCATGATTTCAATTTATCCATTAACCTGATTCCATTTGGCACCTACCGGCAGTTTAGTTTCACCATCAGTGCCAAAGCCGGTCTGTTAAGGGATTTGCGGATCAACCGAACGAAACAGTTTTATGATTTGTGATGCGCGGTCTTTTGTCTTTATCCATGATAACAACAAACCCATTACTTAACAAGCTTCTCCAGTATCGCAACCGCTTCTGCTATCTCTTTATTATTAAGCGATGCAAAACCAAACCGAATCCCATTCTGCGATGTAGTACCGTAATGGTATTGTTCACCGGAAGTAATCCGCATTCCCATTCTGCTTGCTTTTTCTGATAATTTTTTCAGGGATATTTTTTTGGAGAAGCGCAACCAGATGGCCATACCACCGGCAGGCACGGTAAACTGTACGGCATCTCCCAGGCGCGATTGTAATAGCCCGCAAAGCAGGTCGCGCCGCTCCCGGTATATTTTATTGGACTTTTTCAGGTGTCTTTCTATGGTACCATCTGCCAGCAGATTGGCCAGTGCCTGTTCCGTAAGGTTATCTCCGCGCAAGTCCATCAGGCGGCGCAGGGACGCTGATCCCGCAATAAAATCAACTGGTGCAATCATGAAGCCGATGCGGATAGATAAGCCCAATGATTTGGTAAAAGAGCCGATATAAATCACATTCCCTCCATGATCTGCACTGGCCAAAGGCAAAATGGGCGCAGAGCTATAGTGAAAATCATAGTCATAATCATCTTCTATAACAGGTAATTTATATTTCCGTATCACCTCCAGCAGCTTCATTCTGCGGGCAGCACTCAGCGTAACAGTAGTAGGATGATGATGATGTGTAACCAGGTATAGCATCTTTATTTTTCTGCTGCTGCATAATTGTTCAATGGCAGCTACATCAATACCATCTTCATCTACCGGCACATGTATTAACCGGGCGCCCAGCTGCTCAAAACACAGGTCGGCGAAAAAATAATTCGGACTGCCAACAATTACATAATCATCTTTTTTGATGATCATGGCGGCAGCCAGGTAAATGGCCATTTGTGCGCCCCGCGTAATCATCACATTGTCGATGGTGATGCTGAGTCCACGTGTATTGGTAAGATAGGTTTGCATTTCCCGGCGCAATGCTTCGCTGCCGGTAGCATCGCCATACATCAGGAGTTTGTAGTAACGGGGGCTTTCTATAACGGAGCGGCATTCCCGTACCCAGGCACTGAGTGGGGCCAGGCGGGCATCCGGGAATCCATCATTAACTACCAATGGATTGCCGGTAGTGGGAGGCGGTAAAGGCACCGGCACTGTAGGCACTGCATGAAATGCAAATGCTGCTTCACTACCATAAGGTGATACCGTTTTCCGGAAACTACGGGGCCGGATCACCGGTAAATTGGCGGCGACCATCACCCCTTTTCGGGGCACTGCTACCAGCCAGTCCTGGCTGATCAGCTCTTCGTATGCGGCGATCACGGTTTTACGATGTAACGCCAGCTGCTCCGCCAATATCCGGCTGCCGGGCAGGAACAGGCCCGGCTTCAGGATACCTTCCTGGATCAGCCCTATCAACCGGTTGGCGATTTGTTGATACACCGGCAGCTTCAGCGATTTATCTGTTTCTATAAGCGTTTTAAATGGAAGCATCTGGACTACTCATCAATTGTTAAGTGGACTACTAAGATACTCCAGTACAAAGTAATTTTGTTGCATAATTTTTAAGTTAAAAAGAAGCATGATGATGGAACGTTTTATAATGAAAGAAGTAGATCCGGCTGCGTTCAAAGCGATGCTGGGACTGGAAAGCTACCTGTCTTCCACCAGCATTTCACCCCTCCACCACGAATTAATCAGGGTAAGAGCATCACAACTCAATGGCTGTGCCTATTGCATCAATAAACATACAGAAGATGCCCGCAAAATGGGAGAAACAGAGCAGCGCTTATACCTCCTCAACGCATGGCGTGAAGCACCACAATTCAGCGAAGAAGAAAAAATCATCCTGGCCATCACTGAAGAGGTCACCTTCATCACTCAGCAGGGACTGACAGATGCTACCTATCAAAAGGCGGTACAGCATTTCGGCATAAAAGGTACGGCCGAGCTGATCATGGCCGTTAATGTTATTAACGCCTGGGACCGTATCGGTATATCCACACGCCGCATACCAGGTAAATAAAATTTCCACCAATCCGTAATTCGTAATTTGAAATTCTTCATATGCCTCCTATTCAAAAAGCCAATATTGACGCCGATTTCCAGGCATGTACAGAAGTGATCCTTTTTTTGCGCCCACATTTACAAAAGGAAAATCTGCTGGCGCAGATAAAGGAAATGCAGCAGGAAGACTACCAGATAATATATATCACAGCAGACGAAGATCCTTCCAAAGCCGTGGCGTTTGCGGGCTTCCGGCATATGAACAAATTACATAGTGGTAAGGTGATTTATATAGATGATCTGGCCTGTTTGCCCGCGTATCAGGGAAGAGGCTATGCAGGATTGCTGCTGGATCATATTAAAGCATTGGCGAAAGCTGAAGGGCTGCGCTCTGTGCAGCTGGATTCCGGTCATTCGTTGCACCCGGCACACCGGGTCTATCACCGACAGGGATTCCATATTTCCGCCCATCATTTTTCACAATCCTTGTAAACAAGGTCAGTAGCGGCATACGGGCTATACGATATCAACGGGCCGATATCGTATAGTCGTTACTGTTTTTTAGCGAGTACCTTCAATACCACGGTTAATTTATCATCAATTGCGTTATCAGGTCCTACACCAAAATCTTTGCGCTTAATAACAAACTGCCCGTTCAGCTGGCAGCTGTTGGCCGCGACCACGGCCGTAAAGGGGAAGGAGATCGTTTTGGTCACCCCCTTAATTGTTAGCGCACCAGTGAACTGGTAGGTATTGGGCTTATCGGTAGCCGCCACAGAAGTGGAAAGCAGCCGCATCACCGGGTATTTTCCTGCATTAAAATATTTCTCTTCCAGCAAATCCCTGTCACGTTTGCCAATACCGGTACTGATGGTATTAACGGCTACGGTGGCATCTATCACCGCCGACTTCAGATCATGCGGATCAAAACGGATATTCCCTTTCAATCCTTTGAAATAGCCATTCACCGTACTGGTGAAAACAAGGTGATTGATGATCGTAAACTTAACGGTGGCCCCTTCATCGGTAGCGGTATATTGTTGCGCCTGTAATGTGGTACCACATAATATCAACAACGAAAATAGCAAAAGACGGAGTTTGGATACAGGAGCTTTCATGATACAAAGTTGTCTGTTTACAATGATTCCGCCAAATCGCGTACCACGTTTGGAAAGTCCTGAATCAGGTTGAAAACAGGGAATACCTTTTTTCAATATTCTCTAAATGCCAATATATTATAATTTGTTATTGTCAAATTAAAAAACACAACATCTGAATACTATCTAATAATACACACAAATATTAGACAATATTCAATATTTAGGTTATTTTTATATTATCAAAATAATCTCAGATGGCAAAACAAATGTCTGTCATTCCTTTTACGGGAAAACTTGGTACCCTCATAGGGTATAAGCGCAACGGCCACTACTTCCTGCGTAGCATGCCTGAAAGCGTACGGCAAACCACTGCTACCCGCCGCGCATCCAGGCGCTTTGGCATCGCCAGCAGGAAAGGCGCTTTTATCCGTCATACTATTTACCCCCACCTGGATATCCACTGTGACGGCGCCCACATCAATCGGCTGAACAGGCTGCTCATTGCTGCCGGTGATCATCATGCGACCCTAACAGGCTTCCGCTTCAATCAGCATACCGGGGTAGATCGTTTTTTTGCGGTGGCTCCGCGGTTGTACAGTAACGGAATATTAAATATCCCCGCACAAACCATCGTCGGGCATAAAGGTATTACTGCGCTGGAAGTAAAAGTGATCGCAACGCGTATTAATTTTAGATCACGTCAGGTGGCGGGTAGCGAAACTATTGCACTCATGATAGATCCCGATACCACTTTCCAGGAAACAAATGTTTCGCTGGATGTACCCGGGGAAGGTTCACTGGTAGTGGTTTTCCAGGTAAGAGCGATGTACAAAGACGGCCTATCCCGCAACAGACAATACATGGCCGCGGATATCATCGCGGTGGCAGCGCCACAGGTACCCCAATGTGCTAAAAAACGTATCTATCCAAAGCGGACAGGATTGCTTCCTAACCTTACCTATACACGCGCATATTCAACTATTATTCAACTGGAATAAAGCAATCTTGCCACCTGGAGATATTTTGATGAATACACGCTTTATACCTGCTTTCTTTCAATAGTACATCTCTTTCCGCAGCTCCCCCTTGTAGGGAAGCAGCCCTGCTATGGCCAATGCTGATCTCCATCCATTTGCTGATGCAATTTCATTGGGATTATACATCCGGAAGTCATCCCCACATCAAGTCCACCTCTCCTGCAGTGCTTCTATAGGTGCATAGCTGGTGCTAAGCATAGACTATACGGCGTCACCGTAATGACAATACATGTTTGCGGGTACTTACAAAAACAGCGGGCCACCCTTGCATGGTTACCCGCTGTACATCTATCATTATAAAAAAGCTACTTTTTGCCTGTTTCTTCTTTATAGGCGCTCACATATTCGTGCATAATTTCTGTCAGGTTTTCACCTATCAGTGTATAAGCATCTGTAGGCAAATTGGCCAACGATACCCGGACCGACCATTCAGGGCCACCAAATCCGCCACCATTGAGTAATACAATAGCCGTTTTTTCCGCGAGCCTGAAAAGGATATCCGTAGGCTGCATTTTCTTTTGCAGCCATTTGGAGAAATCATCTCCATAAATTTTACTCGCCCAGGAAGCAATATCTATTTCAGAATAGTAGCCTGTATTCAATGGATCATCCAGTTGCTCCAGTTCTATTTTATCCCATAATAGTTTCAGGCGTTTGTGTACCAGTTCCTGCGCAATCTTTTTGTAATTATTTTCCTTATCCAACAAAGCAAACAGGCTGAATAACGTCATTTGTGTTTGCTGCGGTAAGGATAATCCGGCGGTATGATTCAATGCTACCTGCCGGCTATCAGCTACCATGCGGTCAATGAACTTCATCTGCTCCGGATGCAGGGTGGTAGTGTTATAGCGCTTGGCCAACCCTTTCTTTGCCGTGGCGGGTAATTCACTGATCAGCTTATCGTATACATTATGCTCATGTATAGCGATCACGCCTAAACGCCAACCGGTACAACCAAAGTATTTCGAGAACGAATATACGCAGATCGTGTTAAATGGAATTTTTGATAAGAGAGAATGAAATCCGTTGACGAAAGTACCGTATACATCATCCGTAACAATCATCAGATTGGGATTATCTTTCTTCACAATAGCTGCCAGCTTATCCATGATAGCAGGGTCTATGGCCCTGGAAGGAGGATTACTGGGGTTCACGGTAAACAATACTTTAATTTCCGGATCTTTCAGTTTCTTCAATTCTTCGTCCGGATACTGCCAGGTATGTCTGCCTTCTTTCGTTTGGCCGATAGCGTTAATATATACGACTTCAAACTGATAACGTTCCAGCTCGGGAATTTCGAGGTAAGGCGTAAATGTGGGTACCATCAAAGCGATGCGGGAACCCTGTTTCAGTAGTTTATTCTGCATCAGCGAATCGAAGATGTAACACATGGCGGCAGTGCCGCCTTCTACCGCAAACAGATCAAATTTTCCTTTGATCGCCTGTCCTCCACACATTTCCTGTACAATATAATCATGTACAATTGGCTCCATGTGGGCTAACATACGGCCTGGCACCGGGTATTCGTTGCCGATAATACTTTCTGCCAGTTCAAAAACAAAGTCATCTTCTCCGAAATTATGTTGCTGAATACCGTACAGGTATGCTTGTTGCAGCAGGCTGGCGCCAGGCATGCTTTTATGCAGGGCCAGGAAAGATTTGAAGCGGTCGCCGATACCACTCTTTTCCGGAACGCCGGCAAAGCCGTGGTTGTCTGCCATATTACGCCGGCATTCTGCGATACCAAATTGTCCCAGCAGGAAATAAGCTTCCCTTGGTATGGTAGCTACCCAGTTAGGGTTACCACGACCTGCATTCAGCATTATCTCCGTACTTTTTTCTGCTTTACTTTTCGCCAATGAAATGAGGGTATCCTTCAGTTCAAACGGACTTAGTTTTTGTAACGCACGTTGCTCTGCTACCGTGGTTTTAATGTAAGACAGCGCCATAGCTTATGTTTGGAGGATCAATATTTAAAGAAATAACTCTGCAAAATGTCTTTGTTGGTGGTTTGTGTAAGTCCCAGCATTAACAGTATCCTTGCTTTCTGAGGGTTCAGGTCATCGCTGACAATAGTACCCAGTGTTTTATCATCAACTTCATCATATTGCGTTACCCTGCCGGAGCCCACATGACTGGACCTTACCACTACAAGTCCTTTTTTCACCGCCGCCGCGATGGCATCATAAAAAGCTTTGTTGAAATTACCATTGCCCACACCCGCAATCACGATACCTTTATACCCTTCTTTTACGAAGTTGTCGATGGCCACCGGTTCGGCATCTGCATACATATATGCGATCCCTACTTTAGGCAACGTTTTATCTCCGGTAATATTAAACGGGGTTTCTTTGTCCGACTTGCGCATAGGGCTCATGTAGTAAATCACTTTACCGTCATATACCTGTCCTATAGGCCCCAGGTTGGGAGAACGGAAAGCATCTACCTTAGTAGTACTTCCTTTGGATACATCCCGGCCATCAAAAATGCTTTCATTGAAAACCACCATTACGCCGCGTCCATTGGATTTGGTATTTGCGGCTACAGTAACGGCATCATATAAATTTTTAGGACCATCTGCACTGATGGCAGTGGAGGGACGCATAGACCCGGTGAGGACTACCGGCTTATCACTGCGTACGGTCAGGTTCAGAAAATAGGCAGTTTCTTCCTGGGTATCGGTACCATGTGTAATCACAATCCCTTCTGCTTCATCATGGGCAAATATCTCGTTGATACGCCTGTTTAGCTTTTGCCAGATCGCGATCGTCATATCCTGACTACCCACATTAGCAATCTGTTCACCGGTAATAGTCGCAATATTTTCAATACCCGGAACAGCCTTCAGTAACGATTCGATAGGTACCTTGCCGGCTGTATAAGCCGCCCTGTCGGCGGAGGCTCCTTCTCCGGCAATAGTACCTCCTGTAGCCAGAATGATGATACGTGGTTTCTGGGCAAAGGAGGTAACACAAACAAATAATACTACGATCAAAGTACATAAGGTTCTCATATGTATTGCTTTTAATACCTTTAGATTGTTTGGTAGGAATTGTCAGGATAATAGAACACCAGAAGCCCCATTATTGTTCGCGTGCGAGTTTTTGTCTTTGGACAGGATTAGACTGATGCAGATGATGCCCGGTTTTTACTTTTGATAAAAAAGATTTGGGGAGACATAAGCGGATATATTCGCTTACATCTCCCCAAATCTTTTTAAATCCTATAAAATAAAATCAGGTAGTCATCTAATCTACACCAGTCTAATCCTGTCCAAAAACAAAAGTCAAACGCCCTCTGCTACTTTCTTCAGGCCGGTCAACACTGTTTTCCAGTTTTCCTTTGAATGATCACAGGCTTCCTGGTTGGCAAAGTTCGACTGGGTAATAGAAAACCGGGTATGATCACTTCCCTTGTCTTCCAGGCGATAAACAATCGTCGAATAATTCTCCGGTACGTCTTCCCTACCGGTGCTCAGATAACTGTACGATAATAACTTCCCTTTCTCTACATCCAACACTTCTCCTTTTTCTTCATAATGTTTTCCTTCCCATTCACCGGACCAGATCACCGGGCTACCTTTTTTCCAGTCGCTGTCCACCTCTGTTCCGAAAAAATAACTTTTAATCTTTGCTTTATCCGTGATAGCAGTCCACACTTTGGAAGCGGGAGCATTAATACTGATAGATTCCGTTATTGTCAATTGCTTGTCCATAATAAAGTGTTTTAAATTGTACTACAATATTAGGCGGTTGCTAAGGGAGCGGATTGCATTTTACGGATTAATTCTAACCGAATTGGGGGTAACTCCGAATTTCTTTTTAAAAGCATTATTAAAATGCTGAGGTGTCGAATACCCCAGTTCATATGCTATTTCCGCTGATGTTTTCTCTGTATCCAGTAAGTACTGATTAGCCAATTGTAACCGCTGCCCGGTTAAATATTCAAACACAGTGGCATTAAAGGTTTCTTTAAACCCGCGTTTTAACTTGTATTCGTTCAGCCCTACCAGTTGTGCGATTTCCGTGAGGCCAGGCGGATCATTCAGGCGTTCGTTGATGAGATCTCTGACAGCAATTATTTTTTCCTTGTCCGTTTTATTTTTTATAAAAACGTCCTTTTTACCTGCCGCGTAATTATATGCTTCCGCAGATAGTACCAGTAATTCAATACTTTTTGATAACAGGAATAATTTCTTCAGTTGCCCTGTAAAGCGGCAATTCATGATCTGCCCTATTACCTGTTGTGTGGCGGCATCAATAGGGCCCCAGTTTTCTGAGAGCAGGGCTTCTTTTCCTGCCATCACATTTTCACAGAATCGTTGCAGGTATTCGTTGCCCGTTTGTGTAAACTCAATGAACAAGGCTTTGGGAAACTGTATCCCGAAAGTTTCTATCTCTGCGGCTTTCGGTTGTACTTCAATTTCAAATCCATTGGAGTACATAATATTGTGATGACCACCTATGAGGTCAAAGGAACGGTTCAGCTGTTTATAGGAAAAAGCGTAATCTCCTTTCAGTCCAAAATGCAGTCGTACCACATCGGTATCGTTGCTGGTACGCATATGATCTGCTTTCTGGTAATCCGTCACAGTATGTGTTAGCCGGATGTCATCACAAAACCAGTCTGTAACAGTGGTCACGCTGTTGGGTGTTGTTAACTGAAATTGTTTATCATGGTTCGTCATACACGTTAAAATTACGAATAATAACTACCTTTAAAAAAGTGCTTTATTTGTCCCTCTTCTTTGAAATCCACAACTATTCCTGTTGTTAATACAATTTTCCGGCCGTATCGCCGGTATATCTTTGCGTAATCAGATTATCAAATATAAAAGCAGATTATCTTATGGAATACAGAACATTAGGAACAACAGACGTACAGCTGTCTGCCATTGGTTTGGGCTGTATGGGAATGAGTCACGCCTACGGCGTACCCGATGATGTGGAATCTATTGCCACACTTGAAAAAGCCCTCGAAATAGGTATTAACTTCTGGGATACCGCAGATGTATATGCAGCAGGCAAGAATGAAGAGCTGGTATCCAGAGTGCTGAAGCCCAACCGTAATAAAATCTTCATTGCCACCAAATTTGGCTTTTCGATGAATACGGACGTGCGCGCCGGCAACTTCGATGGTTCTCCCGCCTATATGAGAAAGGCCGTAGAAGCCAGCTTAAAAAGACTACAAACGGATGTAATCGATTTATACTATGCCCACCGCATTGATCCCAACGTGCCGGTAGAAGAAATGGTGGGTGCGATGGCTGAGTTGGTAAAAGAAGGTAAAGTACGCTACCTGGGCCTTTCGGAAGCTTCTGCCAACACGCTCCGTAAAGCGCATGCCGTACACCCTATCAGTGCGTTACAAAGTGAATATTCCCTCCTTACCCGGGATGTGGAAAAAGAGATACTACCAGTGTGCAAAGAACTGGGCATCTCATTTGTCCCTTTCAGCCCGCTGGCCCGTGGTCTCGTTATCAACGACCTGGATGTAGCCAAACTGGGAGATAACGATTTCAGAAAGCAATTACCCCGGTACCAGGGTGAACACGCAGAAAACAATAAGCTACTGGCCACCGGATTTGCTGAACTGGCCGCCGGAAAAAATTGTACGCCCGCTCAACTGGCACTGGCATGGGTACTTGCACAGGGAGAGAACATTATCCCCATCCCCGGTACTAAAAGAAGAAAATACCTGCTGGATAATGCCGGCGCTGTAGACGTTCATTTAACGGCTACCGATCTTCAGAACCTGGAAGACCTGCTGAAGAAATATCCGAATACAGGTGAAAGGTATAATGAAAGTATGAACAAGCTGGTAGATAGAAGCTGAGACAGCTTTTAGCCATTAGCTTTTAGCTATTAGCAAAATGCAGCGAAGACTAACATTTGTTAATCTTCGCTGCATTTTGCTAATAGCTAAAAGCTAATGGCTAACGGCTAAAAAACGGATATAACGCTGTTTCCACGTGTGCTTCTTTCATATAACCGGCCATTTTGCCCGCAATATCGGGATGTGCAGCCGCTACGTTCTTTGTCTCCGCAGGATCGGTAGCCAAATCATATAATTCCACTGCTCCATCCGGATGCTGTTGCGCCTGTTGTCTTACCGCCTTCCAATTACCTTGTCTCACTGCCTGACGGCCACCATCTTCATGAAACTCCCAATAGAGATATGGATGTTGCTGTTGTCCTTTGCCACCTGTTAAAGCCGGTAGCAGCGATACACCGTCAGTGTAGGGCATAGATGGCGCGTTGGTCAGTTGTGCCAGCGTGGGCATAATGTCCCAGAAAGCACCCTGGAATGAATTGGTGCTACCTGCTTTTATTCTGCCAGGCCAGCGGGCAATGAAGGGTTCACGGATACCACCTTCGTATAGGTCTCTTTTTACACCGCGGAAACCACCAGCGCTGTTAAAGAAAGCAGGATCTGCACCACCTTCTGTATGTGGGCCATTATCACTTGTGAATATCACCAGGGTATTTTTGTCTAATCCCAATGCTTTCAGGTGTGCCATCACCTCGCCTACATAATTATCCAGGCGGGTCATCATGGTAGCAAAGGTAGCGTGTGGATAGGCCTGGGAGGCATATCCGGGCACGGTGGCTTTAGGACCATAGTCGTTGCCTTTGTATGGTTTTTCTGCAAACTTACCTTTGAAATGCCGGAAAAGACTATCATCCGGTACCTGCAGTTCTGCATGTGGCAGGGTATAAGTCAGGTACAGAAAAAACGGTTTGCTTTTATTTTCTTCCAGGAACCGGAGGGCCTGTGCCTGGATCATATCTGGTGCATAAGTACTCATGTGTTCCAGCTGCCCGTTTTCCGGCAGCACTACTTTGGTATCATTGTCCCAGAGGTGTGTGGGGAAGTAGCGGTGCGACTGCCGCTGACAGTTGTAGCCATAAAAACGATCGGTTCCCTGTTTCATCGGATCACCGGAAGAGCCTACCGGCCCCAGTCCCCACTTGCCAAAGATGCCGGAAGTGTATCCTGCCTTCTTTAGTACTTCCATGATCGTTATAACGGTATCGGCTATAGGTTGCTGCCCTTCTGGCTGTACTTCCTTATTACCGCGGATAAAAGTATGCCCCGTATGTAAACCGGTAATGAGCGACGCCCTGGAGGGCGCACAAACGGAAGTGCCGGCATAAAACTGGGTAAAGCGCATGCCTTGCTTCGCCAGCTGATCAATATGTGGGGTGCTGAACTTTTGTTGACCATAAGCACTGAGGTCGCCATAGCCTAAATCATCTGCGAGAATAAAAACGATGTTCGGAGTAGTCGTTGCTTTTTGTTGCGCTTTAACGGGCAGCGCCAACAGTGCGAAGCCTGCCGCCGCAGGTAGCAGTTTGGTCAGAATGTTCCTGTTCATAGTTCGTTGTTCTAAGGTGTCCAAAATACAAAGTATTCCGGAAGTATTTACAACAACAAGGCCCGCAGAGCAAAACCAGCCACCATAGCGGAAAACTACTGTACGCATAAAACTATGATGCAATAAGTAATGCCTGAAATGACGGTACCCGCAGAAAGCCATCGTTATCAACAGCTTTCTGCGGGTACCTGTTTATCCTTTCGTTTGTGAACTACATCTTAAACACTTTACCACCCACCATTACTTCCTGGGTAGCCTCATCAAACGTAGCTTTCATGCCGGTACGATAGGCGGCGTTGCCCATGATCAGTGCAATAGAGTGTGAGTAAGCGGCTTCAATAGGTGCATTGGGTTGCTTACGTTCACGCACACACGTCATCCAGTTGCGTACATGCGCATTCGTGAGTGGATCGCCCCCTGTGTTGGCACTAGTAGTAGCTGCATCTTCATTGCTGAGGGTTTGGGCAGTCAGCAGGTTGGCATGCATCCCCATTTCCTGTGCTTCTTTTTCTGTGAGACCACCAGTGGAGCTGATTTTGTTGGTAGACATATCGATGGTGCCACCATTGGAATAATAGATTTCTTTGGTGCCGCCGGCAGAGTTATGAAAACGGCTGCTGTACATTACCTGGAATCCACTGGCAGGATCATTTTCAGGACCGTAGTCGAAAACGGCGGTGAGGGTATCCGGATTTTTCCGGCCATCTTTCCACATATAAATGCCACCGTTGGCGACCGCGCTACGTGGGTGTTTCAAGCCGCTAAACCAATGCACGGTGTCTATCTGGTGTGTCATCCACTGACCGAAGATACCGGAAGAATAAGGCCAGAACAAACGGTATTCCAGGTATTTGCGTGGGTCCCAGCTATCCTGCGGACGGCCTGCCAGGAAGCGTTTCCAGTCGGTATCAGATTCGCGGATCGATTGTACCAGGTCCGGACGGCGCCAGCGACCCGGCTGGTTTACATTCCAGGTCATTTCCACCATCGTAATTGGACCAAACTTACCTTGTTGTATGAAATTGGCAGCAGCATGATAACTGGGGCCACTACGGCGCTGCGTACCCACCTGCATGATGCGGCCGGATGCTTTCACCGCTTTCAGCGCATTACGCGCATCTTCCATGGTTTCGGCAAAAGGCTTTTCACTGTATACATCGCACTTGTTCTTCACTGCTTCTATTGTATGATAGGCATGCTGGAAATCGGCGGATGCAATGAATACGGCATCCAGTCCCTTGATATTATACAACTCATCATTATTCATACAGGCCTGTACGTTATGCCCGGTTTTCTGCTGCAGAAAAGCCTTTCCTTCGTCCCTGCGTCTGTTCCAGATATCAGATACTGCGATCAGGTCGAAATTCAGTTCCTTGTTGTTATTGAAGAAAGAAGGCAGCAATGCCTGTCTCGCACGATCGGAAAATCCAACCAGTCCTACGTTCACGCGGTCGTTGGCACCCATGATGCGCGCATAGCTGCTGGCAGGCATGCCCATGGCGCTGATAGTAATACCGGCTCCTGCCAGTAATGATTGTTGCAGGAATTCCCGCCTTGTTTTTTTTGATGCAGACATATAAAGGAGTTTTCTGTTTTTGTTACGTGGTTATTTATTACCGGCTATTTCATGCCCCAGGCTTCTTTCAGTTGCCCCTGCAGGTAATCAAATGCCGGTTTATACTGTTTAGCTGGATCATCCCAGCGACATTCCATCATGATATGACCGGTGTAGCCTATTTTATGCATAGCAACGAAATAAGGCTTAAAATCATCTCCTGCAACACCCGGCGCCGCTCTCTTTTCTTTTTCCGCAATATGGCAATGCACCAGTAGTCCTTTGGCCTTTTCAATATTGACAGCTGGCTCATTTTCCCGCAGCATATGATAGATGTCTGCCGTTAGCCGGAAGTTAGGATGATTAATCGCCGTTACCACCTCATAGCCTTCCGCCAGGGTATTCACAAAATTGGTTTCAGTTTTATTCAGGTTTTCCATCGCTAAAACGCAGTCGTATTTAGCAGCAATCACGGCCATCTTGCGGCCCAGCAAAATAAACTGCTGCACTGCCTGCTGACGGTTCACCCCTTCCGGTATTTTACGTGCTTCTCCACTACCCAGTACTATGAGCTTTATCCCGGCTATTTTAGCGCGTTGCATCACAGAATCCACATAGCCTAACACCCTTGCTTCATTTACTTCGTTGCCGGTGAGTTTAATATACCCCGGCACAAATACGTTACAGCTCTGTACTTTACAGCGACCGTTGCGCAGCGCATACAGCTGCTCCCGGAACTGTGCCTCACTCAGGGAGGGCGACAGGATTTTACGCACAGTTTCCTCCAGGTAAGTAAACCCGCTGCTGGCGGCGATACTGTCGTTGGAAAAAGAAGTACAGATCCCGATGGCAGGCAACGATGTTTGTGCATTCGATTGCAAAAATGTGCCTGAGAGTATGGAAAAGATGAATAACAACCATGTTTTCATAACGTCTGGGTATGTTTAATGTGGAATACGGAACACCTTTAAGATAATATCTAATTCCGGAAAAACAAAATACTTACGCTGGATTATATTGGCGGGTGATTTTTGCGGATTTTGTCTTTGTCCAGGATTATACTGATTCAGATGATTTCCCCGATTTTTATTCTCATGATTTTAAAAGATTTAGAAGACCCGTTGCGCTTATCCGCTATCATCTCCCCGAATTTTTTAAAATCCTGACTATCTAAAAGTAAAAATCGGGGAAATCATCTGAATCAGTATAATCCTGGACAAAGACAAAATCCGCGAAAATCTTTCTCATCAGTAGCTTTATGCTTGCTGCATGCTGCTTTCTGCTTCCAAATCAATATATTTGCTGACAACACAATTTACCGAATGGACCCACTATTAACCCTTCACATCAGGATCATAAACCAGGTATTTGAACTGGATAAGAAAACCGCTGCAAAACCGGAGCTGTCATCACTGCAACGCAATGTAGACAGGATCAAACAACATTTTGAGGAAGCGGGTTATACCATTCTGAACCCACTGGGAGAAGCGTATCATGAAACAAGAATAGATTACGAAGCCAGTATTACCGGCGATATGGCCCCTGAAATGGAAATTGTGAATGTAATCAAACCAGTCGTATATTATACCGAAGGCGGACAAAAATCCATTTTACAAAAAGGGGTAGTCATCGCTGCTGCAAAATAAACCTATGAGCAACCAAATTAATTTCGGCATTGATCTGGGCACGACCAACTCCCTGATCGGCAAATTTCAGAACGGTACCGTAGAAATATTCAAGAATCCATTCGGTCAGAAAGAAACGTTGCCTTCCGTGGTAGCCTTCCGGAAAGACAGGATCATTGTGGGTGATAAAGCCAGGGAGCTGATAGAGAAAGATCCGGAAAATGTGTTTTCTTCTTTCAAAAGAAAAATGGGAACCTCGGAATCTTTTTTTGTGCCCAATACCAGCGATTTTAAAACACCGGTAGAACTATCTGCCATGGTGCTCAGAGAACTCAAGAACTTTATATATACAGGTGAAAAGCCGGACGCGGTGGTCATCACCATCCCCGCATCTTTTGATACCATCCAATCCAACGCCACCAAAAAAGCAGGTAATGATGCCGGCTTCAGAGAGGTACAACTGTTACAGGAACCCATTGCTGCGAGTCTCGCTTTTGCCAACAAACAAACGGATGCCGGCAGCCTGCAGGGACAATGGCTGGTGTATGATCTGGGTGGTGGCACCTTCGATGTGGCGCTCGTAAAGATCATTGACGGCGAAATGCGCGTAACAGATCATGAAGGCGATAACTACCTCGGCGGTGTGGATTTCGATATTGCCATCATAGAAAAACTGGTGGTTCCGCAACTGCAGCAACAGGGACAATATCCCGATCTGCTCACAGAGCTGCGCAGCGCCCGCGGGAAATACAATACCCTGTATCATATCCTGCTGAAAAAAGCAGAAGAAGTGAAAGTACAACTCACCAACAGCACCGCCGCTGAAATAGAATTCGAAATCAACGAAGAAGATATATACCTCACCATCACCCGGGATCAGTTCGAATCCGTTATCTACGACAGCATCCAGTACTCTGTAGACCTCGTCAAAAAAATACTGGTCCGCAATAACCTGGCAGCTGCCGATATCATGGAAGTAGTGATGATTGGTGGCAGCACCTACATCCCACTGGTAAAAAAACTGGTAGCAGCGCAACTGGGCATTGCAGTAAACTGCAGTGTAGACCCCACTACGGCGGTAGCTGTGGGCGCCGCATGGTATGCAGGCACCCGATCCGCTTCGGCGCCTAAATCGCCTGAAAACAAGCCTGCCATTGCAGGTGAACTGAATATCCAATTTAAAACAGCTTACCAGAAAAATACCGCCGACAAAGAAGAGTATTTCACTGCGATTGTAACAGGCACCGTAGCAGGACTGAGCTATCGCATTGTACGGGCAGACGGCGGCTACGACAGCGGCATCAAACCCCTGCAGGAACGTATCTCTGAAATGCTGCTGCTGGCAGAAAACAACAACAATGTTTTCAACATCCTCGTATTTGATGCGGCCCACAACGAAGTGGCGGTGCAGGCACCCGTTATCGCTATCACGCAGGGAAAATTCAATATCCACGGACAACCGCTGCCCAACGACATCTGCATAGAAATAGATGACCTGGAAAATAACACCACCAAACTGGAGCTCATCTTTGAAAAAAATGCCATCCTCCCCCTGCGCAAAACAATTATCAAAGAAGTGATGAAAACCATTCTGCGCAGTGGCCAGGATAGTTTACTCATCAACGTAGTAGAAGGCAGTCGTTACGCGATCCCAGGCAGCTGTGTACCATTGGGCATGATTGAAATCAAAAGCACCGACCTGGTGACAGATCTCGTGAAAGGCTCCGATGTGGAAATTACCTTACAGATCAGCGAAAGCAGAGACCTCTCTGTAAAAGCAGTGCTGCTGATGAATGAACAGGAATTTTCTGAAGTATTCAATCCCATGGTACGGCAAATCAACATGGGTAAACTGCAGGACGATATCCGGCAACTGAGAATACAGGCAACAGAAAAACTAAAGGCCTTTAAAAACAGTCAGCAGTACGAACTGGCAGCTACCGTACAGGACATACAATCAGATCTCGACTATATCAGCGGCCGCCTGGAATCGATCAGCACCGATGATGTAACAGATGAAAAATACCAGCTGGAAGAAAAGAAACGGAAACTGGCGCAACTACTGGACAGTACCGGTAAAGACCAACAGATAGTGGAAGTGACGGAGAACTATTTCAGGCAGAAAGACTATTGTCTGCGAAATATCCGCGAGGAAAACGACACACCGCGACTGACCCGGTTCGAGCAAATCATCAAAGAAGAAAGCACTTATCTTTCCTCTCAAAGCTACTATACCATTAAAGCTAAAACCGATGAACTGATTAACCTGGGCTGGGAAATTGTCCGTAATAAACCATCTACCTGGATCAACAACTATTACTTCTATTCCAATATTCCACCAAACGATTATACCAACCCGCAAATGGCTGCCCGGTTTATGGAAATAGGCGAAAAAGCACTGGAGCGACAAAATTACGAAGAGCTGAAAGCCGCCGTATACCAGCTTCACAACCTGATGCCGGATGATAAGAAAACAGATCAACAACTGAAAGGTACCGGTATCGGGTAAACGTTATTCACCTAAATACAGGTCTACCCCCTCCGCATTGTTGTCGAGGAGGTTCACAAATAAATTAGTGCCATCGGCACCAATCTCCACAGGAATATACCTGTTTGAGTGCTGCCAGTATGCAGAATCCAGCACAAATGATAATACGCCATCCCGTAAAAAGGTATTGGCATTTTTGTAATTCTCCGCGAAATAGCCTTTTGCGCGATAAATCACATCTGACGTGTCCGATTCTTTTACCATCGTCCAATGTTGCCCTGCATAAAAATAAACCCGGTTGGCCGTTAATTGCAACGGCAGGAAAGTGCTGTCGTGTGGTAGTATATAACAGGAGTAAAAAGAATCAGGCGTTTGCAACAAGGCTACCATCGCTACTTCCAGCCGGTTAAAAATACGCAGACTTTGTTTATGCAATGGATCGGTAAAGTCGCCGGTATTGATGGCGCTGCTGTCTGCGGGTGGTTTCGGCACTTGTGCCGGGGCCGTATAGGCAGTGCCTTTCAACGCGGTCATAAACCCCGGGCCATACACATCATCACCGGTATGGGGTGAAACAGGTACCGTATCATACACCGTGACCTCCATCCTTTTCCGGGATAACGTATATTCCAGTTGCGCTATCAGCAACTTCATCTGTGTTGCGGTGCGGGAATGGGTAAAAAGGTCTTCTGCATTGAGGGTATGTGTTACACGGGGCTTCCTCCCGCCGGTGAATTTAGAGATGATATCCGCTCCAATCGCGAACGCAAAACATGCGCTCAGAAAAATTAAAGCAGTTCTTTTTTCGTTCAACCAACGCGGCCAGAAGCGACCGATTACAGGGCCCAACCAGGTCTCCAAAGGACGGCTGCGTAAGGTGTTTTTCCGGTAATCCAGTAATTCCTTTTTGCGAACCTGCACTCTTTCCTGCACATGATCTGTGGTGTGCAACTGCTCCACTAAATCCAGCACTTGCTGTCCCCGCTTAAAGTCCTTCATATAAACAGCCAGTGCCAGGTTAATCATACTGATGCCATAGTCACTTCTCCACTTATTAAATTCCTCCGGTAAAGTATTGAGTTGCCTGATAAGCGTGGGATTAGCGAAACGTACCAGGTACTTCCAGATATATGCCCCGCCATTATTTAATTCATCAACGACAGCTTTCAATTCGTTATCCATCACTCCCAGATAACGCAGCACCCGTTGGTAACTGACCGTGGTATATGCACCATCCAATAGCAATGGACCGGCGAACAGGTATTCCATTGTGCGCACATCCTGATTTTTCAGGCTATTCAGTATCGCTACTGTAAACAATGGCTCATAGTAAGGCGCAATAAAAAACAGGAACGATGGGTCTTTATACAACACATGATCCGCTATCTTTCCTTTCATTTCTCCTGTTTCCAGGAAATGTAATAATGCCGGATCTGCTGCTATTTGCTGATGATAGATGAGTTCCTGGGAAGATTGCAACTGATCGAAAAATTGCAGCAGGTCATTTTTACTGAATAATTGTCCATTCGCTTTCAGCAACTTATCTTCTGAGAGTTCTGCTTCTGCCAGCATTTTTTTCCGGAGAAGGGATAACGCAGCATTGTCCCGCAAATCTACGGGACCACCATTCATTTTCGTCAGGAAAGTCAGGGGGTTCAGGTATTTCATCTGGCAGCAAAATAAGGAAAAAGAAGTAAAACTAGGGCAGATGCTACTATCCCCCGCTGCACGGAAAATCTATTCTCCTATCTTCATGTCTACGCCATTGGTATTATCCGATAGTTGTTTCAAATGAAGCACCTGCTCAGCAGAAGCAGATACTTCCATCGGTATATAGCGGTTAGATGTTTTCCAGTAGGCCGTATCCAGGATAAGCCGCACCGCAGATTTCCGTAAAAAAATATCGTGGTTAAACCCCGGTAACATAAAAAACCCTTTCACAGTGTATGATGGTACATATTTCATAGCCCAGTAGCCGAGCCAATCAGGGTTCCATAAAAGCCCCACATAAAAATATACCTTGCTGAGTGATAATGGTAAAGGAATAAATGCGCTATCGTGGGGCGCTATATAACAAGAGTAAAAAGAATCTGGTGTCAGGATCATCGTAATCAATTGCGCATCCTGCCGATTAAAAACACACAAACTTTGCCGGTGCAGGGAATCCTCCCAGCGACCGTCTTCCCGCATCCGCGGCAGGCTCTGGCTGTATCGTGGCTGCACAAATTCAGCACCAACATTCCCTTGTTTTCTGATGGCCTCCATAAATGCAGGGCCATACAAGTCATCGCCTGTAGCAGGGGTGGCAATCGCAGGATGCTTTTGAATACTTTCTACCGGATCAGGGGGCGTTATTGCCAACTGTGACAACAGGTATTGCATCGTCCAGTAAGTGCGGGAACCGGAAAAAGTGCTTTCTTCCACTACGGGAGTAAACAACTCCTGATGTGTTTCCTTTTTCCCATAGTAATTACCCAACAAAATCACCAGCACTATAAAAATGCTGCACCCTATTTGTATAAGGCGATCGTTTGTCAATCCTCTTTGAGCTAACAGCTTGCCCAGCCAGGTGGTGGGTTCTTTCCGGAAAAAAACAGAACGGAAAGCGGCCTGGTCTTCTTTTACATACCGGATATATTTTTCTACATTTTCCTGCACATAGGAAACGCTTTTCAGCTGCTGTAGCGTGCCTAATATCTCCAATGCTTCTTCCTTATAATGGTTGGTATTCAGTACCAGCGCAAAGTTGATCAGGAGAATCCCGTAATCACTTCTTTGCATATGAAAGGCATCCGGCAGGGCATTCAATAATTGCACCTGCCTAGCTCCGATGTAAATATCCACTTGCTCCCATCTTTCCCTGGCGTCTTTTGCCAATGCAGCCCTCACCTCCTCTACCCTTGCATATTGTTCCTTCAATAAACGGAATACCTTATCATAACACCGTTTCATTGCTTCTCCATCCAGCAGCACCGGGTTATTAAACAAGTATTGTAACGTTACTACCTGCTGTTGCAGTAAGCTGTTCAGCACCGCTGTAGTAAACAACGGCCCATAAAAAGGCGCTATAAAAGACAGGAATGATTTGTCTTTGTATAGCGCCTTATCCGCAAAGAGTCCTGTGATAATACCTGTTGCCAGGAATTCGGATAAAACAGGATCTGATTTTATTTCCTGATGAAAATGTAACTCTTTTTTGTTTTGTAAGCTGTCGAAAAAAAGCAGCAGGTCATTTTTGCTGCACCATTCGCCGTTGATCTGTAATCCCTTATCGGCTGTAAGTTCCAGCTCTGCCAGTATTTTTTTCCTGAGAAGTGACACAGCAGCAGTATCTGCTGAGTCGATGGCAGCACCATTCATTTTTTCCAGGAAGGCAAGGGGATTACGGTATTTCATATGCCGGCAAAATACTAAAAAAAGTAATTCGTCCGGTTTATGAAAATAACAGGTAGGCCAGCACCAGCGTCACCACTACATTAAACGACTGGGCTATCAGGAACGCATATACGGGCTTCCTGCTTTCTGTGCCGATCAGGTCTTTGAAATTTGTTTCCAGTCCTATGCTGGTAAAAGCCAGTGCAAACCACACCCCCTGCAAACTTTTCAAGGGCGCCTTCAGCGGCGCAATAGCTGCCGGGGAAATGAAAAAAGAAAATACCAGTGAAGCGAGAATAAACCCAATCACAAATTTCGGAAACCGCTCCCAGATCACTTTTAAAGTGGGTTTGGTTTTGGCGTCACCAGCATTGGGATGTTTGGTGTAGGTCCAGTATACAGAGATGGCAAACGCCGCCACCCCTAATAGCACATTCTGTGAAAACTTTACGATGGTGCTGATCTTCAGGGCGGTTTCCCCTACCAGCGATCCGGAGGCTACCACTGCCCCGGTGGTGTCGATGCTGCCTCCCAGCCAGGCGCCCGTTACGGCTTCCGGGAAGTTAAAGTAGTGCGCAATCATCGGCATAAAAATCATCATCGGAATAGCTGTAATCAGTACCAGGGAAATTACCAGCGACAACTTTTTTGCATCTCCCTTAATAGCACCGGAAGTAGCTATGGCAGCAGATACCCCGCAAATGGATACTGCGCTGGATAGCATCATGGTGAGTTCATTATCTATCTTCAGGCGTTTACACACCCAGTAGGAAAAATACCATACAGACAGCACCACTACCAATGCCTGAATAAGGCCCAGGGCACCGGCTTTCAGCACATCCGAAAATATGATGGTAGTACCCAGTAACACCAGTCCTATTTTCACAAAAAATTCAGAGGTTAATGCTTCGCGGAACCAGGTGGGGAGTTTAAAAAGATTGCCTATCAGTAAGCCTATAATGAGACTGAAAATAACTGCTTCCAGGCCATATCCGTTCAGTGTGGCGTTTCCGGCGATAATGAGCGCCAGGCTAGTCAGTATAAAAACTACCGGAAATACCAGCAGCGTATTCTTCAGTGATTTCCCGGTCAGAAAAGATCCCAGCAATGCAATACCGATCACATAAATAAACTGTGTACCGATCTTTAGTAAGTTGGCGCCGGCTAATACCTTACCGGTAAGATCTGCGCTGCTGCTCCACTTGTATTCCGGGATAGCTACCACCACACCGGCCATTGAAAGAAGAATGATCAGGAAACCAAGCGTAACAATGGCCCAGTCTTCCTGTAAATAAGACTTTACTGTAGGCATATAGATTCATTAATGATAGTGACTACTCTAAAAAATATCTCTCAGCACAGTGTTGGCAGCATGATAGCCACACATGCCATGTACGCCACCACCCGGAGGTGTGGCAGAGGAACAGATATAGATCCCTTTGGCAGATGTACGGTAAGGAGATATACGCATAGCGGGACGGGTATATAACTGCCGGATATCAATAATCCCACCATTGATATCACCACCTACATAATTCGGATTATAGACTTCCATCTGCTGTGCATTCATGGTATGTTTGGCCAGGATCAGATCACGGAAACCAGGCGCAAAACGTTCTATCTGTTTTTCTATAATCGTGGTCATATCTACCTCAGATCCGTTGGGCACATGGCAATAGGCCCAGGCGGTATGTTTACCTGCAGGCGCTCTTTCGTCAAACAGGCTTTGCTGTGTTAACAGTACAAAAGGAGCCGCATTATGCTGTCCGTCATAAGCCCGTTGCTCCGACAGTGCAATTTCCTCAAAGGTGCCACCCAGGTGTACCGTAGCCGCTTGCCGGCATTCCGCTGCGGTAAAAGGAATGGGGCCACTTAATGCCCAATCCACCTTAAACACACCGGGACCATACCGGTAGCGTGACAGCTGTCGTTTATAATGCGGAGAAAACTTATCTCCTGCAATCTTCAGTAATTGTTTAGGGGTGAGATCAAACATCACCGCGTGATGCGAGGGCAGTTGAGACAGCGAACTAACGTGTACGCCTGTTTGAATTTCGCCTCCCAGCGAAATAAAATACTGCGCCAGGGCATTCCCGATGGCCTGTGAGCCTCCTTTCGGAACAGGCCATCCATGACGGTGACCTACAGCAGATAATATAATACCAATCGCTGCAGAGGCGGTATTGGTGAGCGGTTGAATGGAGTGTGCCGACATCCCCGCCCACAAGCCTCTTGCGGCGGTAGTGGAAAATCTTTTTGCAATCGCGGCGGCGGAACGCAGTCCATTCAAACCAAAGCGTGCCATAATCAATGGGTGCCGTGGAAAAGAAAAAGGTCCCAGGCTATCTTCAGCTACCGCCTCCCAATGATCCGCTACCGGCTTTACCAGCCGGCGGTAGACGTCTGCATCTACGCCCAGTGCCTGGGCGGTATCATCCAGCGAACGCGCCAGGAAAGCCGCAGTGCCATCATCAAACGGATGTGCTGCTGCCAGCGGCGAATGCACAAATTCCAGCCCGAAGTCCGCCAAAGGCAACTTGGAAAAAAAAGGAGATCCTATAGCCATAGGATGTATCGCCGAACATACATCGTGATAAAATCCCGGTAAGGTCAGCTGCTCCGTACGCATGCCGCCACCAATTGTGTCCTTGGCCTCGAGCAGTAATACAGATACCCCCGCCTGTTGCAACCTGATGGCGGCAGACAAGCCATTGGGCCCCGATCCTACTATGATTACATCGAAATCTTTCTTATCCATGAGCTAAACTTACTGCCATTGGCTGACGCCTCACTAGTCTACAAACTTAGTATACTATTAACGGGAATGCAAATAATTTTTAAAATAAGTTTATTTCCCGGAAGGCAGCGTGATTCCCATCCGGATGGCCTGTAAACCACTCAACCCCTGCAAATCTTCCAGTTCCAGTTCTTCCATCTCTGGCAACAACACCCCGGTATCCTGTAAATAGCGGATAAAAGGCAGGTAATCTTCCACATCTTTACGGTCGGAGTAAATCAGCGCGATTTTGTCTGGCTGGGTTAACCGCTCTTCGGTATTCCGGATATGTACTTTATCGATCCGTTTCTTAATCATCTGGTAACGGATATTATAAGCACCTTCTACATCAAATTTCCTTTCATCTGCCCGGAAACTGATGTCTATCGGGTGGTTATGCACAAAGATGAGCTGTGTGGTATGCAATTCCCTGGGCATCTGTGATAATAGTCCATGGGTAAGTCCTGCTATAGTAACCATGGAAGAAAGCTGCCATAAACGGAGATTCTTCAAATGGAAATGACTAAAAGGTTTATCCGGCGAAATAGATTGTCCTATATAGATATCATATTCCACTCCGTCTGTTCTGAATTTCTCAAAATAGCAGGGATAGGATTCCTGCAATTTATTCTTCTCTGATTCAAAATACTGGTTCACGGTACCATTGATCAGCTGCATAGATGCTTCGAGCGCAGCTTTGTTCACCTCACCGGCCAGGCTTTCCAGACAGGATTCAATTGCCTCCGACGTTTTTGGAAACTGTATGGCGATGTGACGTAAATATTCCACGGCCTCTACTTCCAGGAATCTGTTCAGTTCATTTTCATCAGAAGGACTCAGCTGTTGCTGCAAAATTGCCTGTTGCCATTGCTGGCAACGATAGATCATCTGTTTTAACAGGTCATTCTGCTGGTACTGCCGCAGGCTATCCAGCGTGGCGGCCAGAATACTCAGGTGGCTGTCCAGATCAGCAATAATAGCTTTATTTCTTTCTACCGTAGAATTCCTGATATCGATAGCACCATACAAAGGATATACCTGTTCAAACAGGATATTCTGAATGGTCACTGGCAGCTTCTTCTTCGTGTTATAGAGATAGTGCCACGCAGCTTCATTAAATTTCCATTGTACTGCCGGTTGTATGGACGTGAATTTTTCCTTGATCACATTTTCTATCTCCAGGTTAAACTCTTCTATATAAATCTGCAATAGCTGTGCAATGGGGCTAATGGCAGGTTCCAGCAGGGCGAGTGTTTTATCGTCAAAGGTATCGTCGCCCCAGGTATGCACGGCCATAATACCTACCAGCTCGTGTGCATAAAAAATGGGCATCAGTCCCAACGACTTCACTCCCTGTTTACGGAAATGCTCCAGGAAGGAATATTCTTTCTGGGTGACCTGGAAAATATCAGCAGAAAAAAAGAAGATAGGTTTACTGGCAAATGCCTTCGCCTGACGGCCAAATTCTTCCGGCGTCAGCCGGTCTTCGCCCCATACTTCAAACAGGATACCGGTCCCCCCCTTTTCGAAACTATACACCGGTACATCGTTTACCCGCAGGAAAGGAAACAGGTCAAACTCTATCTTACTGTTACGTACCAACGATTTGAGTGATTGTATCACCTCGTTGAAACTTTTTTCGGCAACTAACGCCGTACGGGAAAGTCTTACTTTCTGAATATTTTCCACCGCCTTCTGCGCAGTAACATCTGTTACCGTGATCACAAAAAATCCGCGGAAACGGAACAACTCCAGCGGCAGCATTTCTTCCAGTATTTCAAATCCGCCGCCTTCACTCAGATGTGTATAGAGCTGCCCCATATCTATTTCCGGCAAGGGGCCTTTAGCAGTTACTTCTACAAAATCGGTATTGAAGTTCACTGCATAATACTGCAGCAAACCTGTGTTCTTATTGATTCCTGCGTGGTATTGTTCTCTTTTAACAGGTACAAAAAAATTATAGAGTCGTTGCAGAAGGAAAGAGTACAGCAGCTGTAAACGATCCAGGTGATAGTCTGCCGGCTTACGGCTTACCTCATAGTCAGTATTCTCTCCTCTTTGTCCCAGGAGTGCATATAACTGATCGGTGCCATAAAAGGTAATAGGCTTAAACGGAAAGCTGAGCCCCCAGGCCAGCGTTTCTTCTGATCTCATGGCGGGAGAAAGACAAGCATACACGTATTCCAGCTGTTTAACATAGCCGGGGGTATCTTCTACGGCGATATCCCGGTGACCAATATCTGATGCCTCAAATTCTTCGAGTGTTGCTGCGTACATTCGGGCTTTCACAGTTTGTTCTTCACTGATCCTTCTTTTAAGCCAGGTGATAAACGGTTCAAAGGAAATGGCTGCATCAATAGCCAGTGGCTGTGCCCTATTTCCCGACACATCCAGTATGGTTGTTTGCATAAAATGGGATTATTCTTTCGTTACCAAAGGTATGTAATTTGGGAGGTGTAACACACAACGTATGGCCCGCTAATATAAATAACTTAACTTGTTATCCTGTAATTCTACTTCACCCCGATTATAACATTTCTAAACAACTACGCATCATGAAAGCAATCTACCTGTTAACGGCTGCGTTATGCCTGTTAATTACCTCCAACACTTATGCACAGCAGGACTCTGCTGCTATGATGAAAGCCTGGATGGACTACATGACACCAGGGCCTGTTCACCAGAAAATGGCCATCGGCGATGGTGAATGGACCGCCGATATGACCATGTGGGAAAAGCCGGACGCCCCTCCTACCAAAACTACCGGTGGCTGCGTCAACAAAATGATCCTGGGTGGCCGCTATTGTGAAAGCCGTTATACCGCCAATATGATGGGAATGCCTTTTGAAGGCATTGGCACCCTGGCGTACGACAATCAGCGCAAAGTGTTTATCGACACCTGGATTGACAATATGGGCACTGGTATCACCATCATGGAAGGCACCTGGGATGATGCCACTCATTCCCTGGAATTAAAAGGCAAAGTTGTTGACCCTATGAGTGGAAAAGACTGCTGGCTAAGGCAGGTAACTACCTGGAAAGATAAAGATCACCAGCTCATGGAAATGTACCGTACGCAGAATGGTAAAGAGATGAAAGAAATGGAGATCGCGCTAACGCGGAAATAAAGTATTTTTTCCTGCTCGGGACTAATCTGGTCCTGAGCAGGAAAATTGGTATTAACGCAGCAGGCTACCCGGCGTAATACCAAACTGCTTCTTAAAAGCCCGCTGAAAATGTTGCGGATGACTATAACCCAGCTGGTAAGCTATTTCAGAAATATTATGTTGCCCTTCACGGATCATTTGCTGTGCACGCGTTAACCTCGTTTCGTGAATAAAACCATATACCGTTGTATTAAATAATTCCCGGAATCCTTTCTTTAATTTGAACTCATTCAGCTGGCATAACTTCGATAATTCCGCCAGGGAAGGTGGCTGTTCCAGCCGTTGTTGCAGCAATACTTTTGCGGCATGCAGTTTATCGATGTCGGCAGCAGGAATAGTGGTTCCTTTGGGGACGGGTCCCTTCAGCAGTGATTCACATTGCAGGGAGAGCAGGTCCAGTATTTTTGATTCGAGATATAACTTCTTTAAGCCATCCGGATCCGGGTATTCCCAGATGGTGTCAAAGATATACTTCATTTTTGCGGTGAGCATGGGCGTGGGAGATTCCAGCAGAAAAGGTTGTCCGGCGTATATCTTCTCCGAATATTTTTCCAGTTCCGGCACATATGCCCTCAGCAGCTCCGACATTTTTTCCGGCCAGATATGCACGCCGAATGTGCGATAGTTGCCATATCCCACCAACTGGTTTTCCTCCAGCGTACCCGGGTTGAACAACAGGTTATTGGATCCCCTGGCACATAGCTTCCGTCCGGAAAATCCTTCCATGGTCTGATAGATATCCCCTTCCACCATGAAGTTCATTTCCACAAATGGCTTACTATTAAAATGTTTCCAGGACGGCGTAAGGCAGTCGGTATGCAAACGGCTGTCAACAATCCCTATATTGTTTACCAGGGCGATGGTTACCGTGCCTGCTTTATTTTCGAACGGCAACGCCAGTTGCTGCACCACGCCCCTGTCAGGTGAAAAAATCTGTTCATATGTGGCAGGGGCAGGAGGTAATGTGTGCGCTTCCATACCGGTGTATTTTAATTTTCACAGATGGTACAAAGTTATCCGTTATATGCCATCTGCCGGGTCAATAAAAGGCCAATTTTATCAAAAATAACAGATGGCTATGTCAAACAAAATTAGTGAGAATAACGAACAAACACCGGTATTAATTGCGGGCGGCGGATTAACGGGGCTATCGGCCGCATTGTTCCTGTTGCAACAAGGTATACGGCCCCTGCTGATAGAGAAGCGCCCTACCACTTCCGTACATCCGCGTTCCCGCGGCTTCGATGTGCGTACTATGGAGCTGTTCCGGGAATTGCAGCTGGATGGGGCCATTCGCGAAGCGGGTAAAGCACTGGCCGCGGCCTGGGGCATTTATACCGGCGATAGCTTACCCGCTATCCTCGCCCAGGTAGGCGCTGCCTACAACAAAGTAAAACATCCCATAGAACTCCCCGGCCTGGAAAAAATAGCGGCACTCAGCCCGGTTGCCGGCGCCCGCTGCACCCAGGACCTGGCTGAACCACTATTGCAGCAGGCAGCCATCGACAGAGGCGCAGATGTCCGCTTTCATACGGAGCTATTGTCGTTTACCCAAACCGATGATCATGTAATAGCGTATATCCGTAACCGTGATACGGGTATCAGCGAAACCATTACCTGCAGGTATATGATTGCGGCAGATGGCGGCAGCAGCCCCATTCGCCGGGAATTATGTGTTGAAACCACCGGCCCCGGCCCACTTGGCAACCTGTTGAATATTTATTTTGAAGCCCCGCTCGGAGAAGCCGTACGTGATCGTGAATTCAGCATCGGTATCATCAAAAAAACCGGTATTACCGGTATGCTCACCGCCATCAACAATAACGACAAATGGGTGATGCACCTCCATTATGATCCACAGCAGGATAAGCCGGAAGATTATACTACCGAAAGACTGGAAAGCATTATCCGGGAGGCGATCGATATGCCTGAAATACCCGTACGTATTATTAGCATGATGCCATGGAAGCCCACCGCGAATACAGTCACCAACATGCAGCATGGCCGCATCTTCATCGCCGGTGATGCTGCCCATCAAATGACACCATATGGCGGCAAAGGTGCTGCCTCCGGCATACAGGACGCGCATAACCTGGCGTGGAAACTGGCGATGGTACTACAACACAAGGCACATCCTTCTTTACTGGATACCTATTCCCCGGAAAGACAGCCGGTAGGATTACGAAACGCCCTGCTCTCCGCTGAAATGGCTGATGAAAAAGGATTAGTCGATCCCAGCGGCCTGATGAAACAATTTGCTAACGTCACCGAGGCAGAAGCCTTAACCGGGATGATCCACAGGCTGGGCCTCCCCGATTATTGCTATACTTCCAGCGCCATAGCAGGCAAACCCCTCATTACATCACCAGATACGATAAAGACTGAAGGACAACCCGGCACCCGCGTACCACATCAATGGCTCACCGAAAATAACACACGTATCTCCACGCTCGACCTGGCCGTCACCCATTTTGCCCTGGTAACAGCGGATGCATCACAAGCCTGGCAAGACGCCGCTGCAAAAATGGAGACCTTGTTTCGTATTCCCATCCCCGTGAAAGTGATCACGGACGAACAATGGCTTACCACCGCCCACCTGGAAGCCGGAATGGCACTGCTGATCAGACCGGATGGATTTATTGCCTGGCATTCCGCAGATCCGTCTTATACACTGGAACAAGCACTCAAAAGAATATTGGGCGTAAAAACACAGGAAGCGGTAACGGAAAAATAAAGCGGCGATTTTTTGTCTTGCGACAAAAAATCAATCCTATCTAACCGCTATCTGTTCCGGCGCATAATCCGGACACCCGCCCGCATACGATGCCACCAGTGCGCCTAAAGCATTCGCAAAGCGTAAACACTCCCTCGCCGGCCGCCGCCCGGTGAAACTATGCAGAAAGCCCGCCAGGAAAGCATCGCCGCTCCCAATAGTATCCACTACTTTCACTGCAATACCCGGTTCTACATAGCAGGTATCATTCATAAACAGCAACGCCCCTTCATCTCCCATCGTGACCACAATGGTAGGGATATTAAATTGCGCAGACAATGCACGCACTGCCTGCTCTTTATCTTCAAACGGATGATACCAGCTACTGATCAGTTCCAGTTCCGCTATATTCAGTTTCAGGATATTACATTGATGCAGCAGCCACTCCACATGTACACGGGTATAATGAGGTTCCCGCAGGTTAATATCCAGCACCTTTACCAGATCGTGCTGCAGCGCCTGTTCCAGCGTATGCCTGGTTACCGCGTCCCGGGAACAAAGACTCCCGAATACCAGGTACCGGGTACCGGTTTTTTTTAACAGTGCAGCCAGTGCCGGCTCCCATTGGATGAAGTCCCACGCTGCCGGATATACGATATCATAATGCACCTCGCTGGGATTGGTCATGTCTGCATATACCTTCCCTGTTTCCTGTTTTTCATCTACCTGCACAAAAGCAGTACTGAGCCCGAAACCATGCAGCATATCCAGTAATCCCTGCCCCCGCCGGTCCTTTCCGATGCGCGATACCAGAGCTACTGTTTCTCCCAGTTTCTGCAGATGATACGCCACGTTCATCACGGCACCACCGGGCAATTCCTTCTCTGGCAGGATGTCCCATAACATTTCGCCAAAACATATGATTTCGTTTGCCATAATTTTCCAACTTTGATTAGCAGTGATGATCAACTGCGCTTACCTTTACAATCCATACAAAGTACGATAAAGCACTTATATTTATATCATTAATACCCCCTATAAACCCGGAAAAATGCATCAGGAAGAACATTTAAAAAGCTCGGACTTTATCACTGACATGGTCATCGGCATGAGCGACGGACTAACAGTGCCTTTTGCACTGGCAGCAGGACTCAGTGGCGCAGTGAGTAGTAACAACATCATTCTTACTGCAGGTATTGCTGAAATAGTAGCCGGCTGCATTGCCATGGGCCTTGGTGGCTACCTTGCCGGCAAAACAGAACTGGAGCACTACGAAAGTGAATTAAAAAGAGAATATGCAGAAGTTGAAACGGTGCCCGAAAAAGAGATGGAAGAAGTAAAAGAAGTATTTGCAGAATATGGATTAAGTGCGGAGGCACAGCAGCTCATCGCGACGGAACTGTCTAAAGATAAAACCAAGTGGGTTAATTTCATGATGAAGTTTGAGCTGGGACTGGAAGCCCCTAATCCCAACAGGGCCAGACAGAGCGCCCTCACCATTGGTGCATCCTATTTTGTGGGCGGCTTGCTGCCTTTATCGGCTTACCTTTTCACGGATACGCCTCAACGTGGATTGATCGGATCTACGGTGCTCACTATTATTTGCTTATTTGTATTTGGTTATTTCAAAAGCAAAGTAACCGGTCAGCCGCCTGTACAGGGCGCATTGAAGGTCACCATGATCGGGGTGCTGGCAGCAGCTGCCGCCTTCGGCATTGCCAGATTGGTAGCTTAATTTTAAACATAAGCGCCGGCAAAATGTTAGCAAAAGGTAAATCGGTTAATCAAATTCATGAAACTAAATCCCAGGTATAAAAAATGGTTCAAAATACTGCTGATCCTACTCATAGCAAGGATAGTTATCGGCGGTTTGCTCTATTACCTGGTACAGCATAAATTTGTAAAGATTGTTCAATACATTGTTAACAAAGAATCAGGAGGCACCTACCAGTTTGATGCAGATGATATCAATTTCTCCCTGTGGAAAAAAAATATCGTAGTACATGGCGCCCGGCTCACTGGTAAAGATACCGTACATGTCAATGCTCACTACGATGTAAAAATACCCCGGATCTATTTATCTATACAGTCCTGGCGCGCCCTGATCCTGCATAAAAAACTGTTGGTAGACAGTCTTTCTGTGATCAGTCCTTCCCTCTTCGTTCATGAGCACGTGGCACCCGGTCCCCGGCAGGAAACCTTTCAGCTGTCTTCTATAGTGGAGCACCTGGAACAAACTTTACAATAT
This sequence comes from Chitinophaga sp. RAB17, assembly GCF_052114225.1. Classification (NCBI taxonomy): domain Bacteria; kingdom Pseudomonadati; phylum Bacteroidota; class Chitinophagia; order Chitinophagales; family Chitinophagaceae; genus Chitinophaga; species Chitinophaga sp. RAB17. Next base: position 517,222 of record NZ_JBFREI010000001.1, read on the forward strand.
GTAAACGCGCGCATCGTACATCTGCAGGAAGGCTCCCTTGTATACAGCAAAGTAAATGGACCACCGCCGTTACGTGTGGATCACTTTAATTTCTCTATCCTTAATTTCTCCAAAGTCACCAACGCCGACAATCATATTTTAGGGTCCGAAGATGTGGACTTCTCCTTCGATCAGCAGCACTGGATATTACCCGATGGCAGGAATACCATCAGTTTCAAACGTCTTCATTTCTCCGGTAAAAAACAAGTCTTTGAACTCGACTCCTGTACCATTTTCAGCGCGGCTACTGCCAACAAAGGCGAGATGTCGCTGCAGGCAGATAAATTCTATTTCAATGCCCGCCACCTGCCTGCTATTTATATGCGGCAGGAACTACTGATCGATACCCTCGTATGTATACGACCGGTACTGAATCTTCCCGGTAGAAAGGCCACCGTCAAAGATAAACAGGTAGTGCTGGACAGTCTGCCCAATACACTGTTCAAAAAAATGAACTTCAAATATATTGCGGTAAAAGACGGGGAACTCTTACTCAAAGGAAATGTGTCTACCGGTACCACTCAAAAAACAAACCTGCGGATTTACAATCTCACAATTGCACACGATACTACGCCGGGCATTACTACCGACAGCATTGCTCTCAACTTAAATAAAATAAAGTTCTACTCACTGGACAGCATGTTCCAGTTGAGTGTAGACGAATTTATACTGCAACGCAATGATGTTATTTTCAACAATGTGGAATACGGACCTACGCCGCAAAACCACTCTGGCAAAGGTCTAACTTTTACCGCCCCCTCCCTGCGACTGAATAATGTGAGCCTGGAAGACCTGCTGAGAAAGCACCTCAAAGCCAGTGATGCGGAGTTGTACTCCCCCCGCATTTCGTTCCTGACAAAAGCAAAGAAAGGCGTGAAAGGAAAACCACCGATAGACAGCACCGCCATTAAAATGCCGGCATTTTATCAAACCCTGCACGGCCTGAGTGAGCTGATCATGGTGAATACTTTCCGTATCACAGATGGTAATGTCAACTTCAGATCCACCGGAAAATCACCGCTAACGTTGCAGCTAAAAAGTGTAAACACAGATATCCTGTTGCATAATTTCTTTCTGAGTGATTCTTTGGTAGATATAAAACATGCTATGCCCAATCTGCATATCCGGGAAATGAGCGTAGCTTCCGACAAGGTAAATATCACCATGAACAATTATGCTTTTGACGGCACCCATCGGCATAATAAAGCAGATAAACTACTGGTAACACTCTCAAATGGCAGCCGCATTGCCGGTACCGCGCTTTACTGGGAAGTGTTTGACTGGGATGTATTTCAGCAGTCAAAGGATATCCAGGTAGACGTGCTACGCTTCGGCGCCTTAAATATACAATTACATAATACGGCAGCAGCCAAACACAATCCGCCTAAAGATTTGCCGGTAATACGCATTGCCCGACTGGATGTTGGCACGCTGCAATTCAGTAGCAACGGACCTGTCAGGCAAAGCAGTTTCACCGCTGATAAAATAGCCTTCCGCGATCTGCGCACCAAACAACGGTTCATTACCTGGGGAGCGGCAGCCGGGCAGTTTTACGACATTCATCATCACAGCGAAAAAATGGAGCTGGACATAGCGGCTGTTTCACTTAATAGCAATAGTACCACTACGCTTACAAATGCTCATGCGACCCTGCATAACGATCACGGATATACTAAAATAGTACTGCCTTCCCTGAGCATACAAACAGGCATCCACAGCACGGACTTCAGTCGTGTGATGGTGCAGTCACTCGCCGCCGATCATCCCCGGATAGAGATATTCAGTAATGGAAAAAAAACCCAAAAACAAAGCACCGCTGCCCCGATACAGGCCAGCATTGCACAACTCAATGTCAATGATGCGGAATTACATTACACGAAAGTGAATGGAAAAGATAGTAACACACTATATACGAATGTCCGGCTGGCAGCCACTAAGCTTGCCCTGCATACCGGCAGTGAACAATTATTGCATTACGATCATATACAACTGGAAACAACCCCATTGCGATTCCACAGCACGGGCACGGATCTTTCCATTCCGCAGCTGTCGCTACAGCTAACCAAAGGGCTACTCAGCAAAGACAAATCAGCTCAGATGAGTCTCCACTCCGGCGTAGCACTGAAATGGCAGGATGTACAGCTGGCACTGCATCATGGAGATAGCATGGAGCTGACAGTGAATAAGCTGTCGGGCATGTTTAATGATGCGGCATTCACGTTCCGGCAACATCATAAAATAGCCTGGGAATCGTTTGTCGCCAACACCACCATTAGTGAAGGCGGTGCGTTTTACCGGAACAAACAACTGCATGCGCAGGCCGGCAGTATTAAAATGGATCCAACCACCAAAACATTATCTGTCAATGATTTCAGCGTAATACCCAACCTCTCTGCAGAAGAAACCTTCCGGGAAGCGCGCTGGCAGCGGGACTACATCACTGTAAAAGGAGATGCCCTACAGCTGAGCGGCATCGTCAACAACCAGCTGCCGGGAGATTCCACCATACATATCCGGAGGATGACTGCTACCAATACGTTGTTAACAACGGCCAGGGATAAACGAATTCCTTTTGAACATGGCATAGAAAAATTCATGCCCACCAAATTAATCAACACCTTACCACTGGCATTGCAGGTAGATTCTATCGTATTGCAGCAAGCGGCCGTTACAGTGAATGAGTCTTCCAAATCCACCAACAAATGGTCGGCGGTACCAATTACAGATATCAATGCGCTGATCACACACTTCGGTAATGTACATCCTGACAGCGACAGTCTACGCGTGCAGGCCAGCGGCAAATTACTGGGCAGCCCTATTCATTACTTTTCATATAACGAGTCGTACAGTGATTCCCTTTCCGGATTTTACGCACAGAGTTATCTGGCACCGATGGACCTGAAAAGATTCAATGAGGTAGCCATTCCTATGGCTGCGGTGAAAGTAAGACGGGGTTATGCAGATACGATTTATTCCAACTGGTCCGGAAATAAATATGCTACGTTGGGTAATATGAATTTTTATTATCGTCACCTGAATGTGCAGGTGCTGAATAAAAAAGATTCCACGCGGCAAGGTTTTATGGCTAACCTGAAAACGCTGCTGGTAAATGCTTTCCTGAGAAATGCCAACCACCGCCCTACACGGATGTTTTTTATACGCGACCGGGAGAAGTTTATCTTTAACTATTGGGTAAAAGCAGAAACTTCCGGTATCGTAACAGCCGTAGGTGTTAAAAAAGACCGGAAGTACCTGAAGAAGTATAATAAGGTGGCGAAAAAATATTCCTTGCCGAAACGATAGTGCGAAAGAAGGTGCTACTCCCTGATCAGCGACAACGCTTTTTCCAGCACCTCATCCCTGTTTTCACGTATGCCCTTCACTGTTGGTTCCAACACAATATCCGGTATAATGCCAACGCGCTGTGTTTCTCTGCCATCGGGATAATACACACCTAAACCTGTGATAATAGTTTCCACTCCTCCGGGCAATTTGATGTAGGAAACATTGCCATCTGCACCGGCGGTAGTGCTGCCCAGTACTACCGCTTTAGGGGCCAGTCGCAGCGCCATCGTCACAAACTCCGCATTACTTTGTGTGCTCGCATTTACCAGTATAATCACTTTTCCTTTATAATAGTCTTTATTTGTATGTCCGGCTTTCGAGTCAAATATATTCACAAATACACCCGGATACTCAATGCTCGGCTCTGTGAATTTTACAAATGATTGCGATTGAGGCAATACATATTCTGCCAGGGAACTCAACATATCATCGGACGGATAACAACGTAAATCGATCACCATGCCACGGGTGGATGCAAAAGCCGCGATGACACTATCCATCTGGTTATTTTTGAAAAGCCCCGGATAAACATATCCCACATCATTACTGATCAGTTTCCAGGAGCTGGCTGGGCGATCAGGAGCCACCGTCGCCTGTACAGAAGGAAGTGTTGTAACCATTGTGGTATGCAGACTGCCATCTCTGTCATATTCCAGTTGCAATATGCTATCCTTTGTTCTGAAAATCGAACGTTCTAATCTATTTAGTTGCGTAGCGTAATTGGAAGCGGGTGTTATCGGCAAAAGTTGTTTTACCATATCTGCTACCGGTTTACCGTTTACCGCAGTGATCACATCTCCGTTGCGCAGATCTCCTGCGCCGGCACCTACTTTTATGATAATGGGCTTATTTTCTACAAATTTCACCAACACCGGCAGGTTTTTCATTTTATTGGGATTACGGATAAACAGGTTCGGGCCGAAAAAACCGGCATGAGAATCATGTATATCTGAAATCAGCCGCAGCAAGGCAGTCTGATAATCTTCCACATCGGCTGCCGCAACAAAGGAAGGAAGATATTCCCTCAGTTTATTATTCCATCCTTCGCTGATCAGGTATTTATAAGGATAGAAATATTGAATCATGTTCCAATAGCGGAATAATGCCAGCAGGCGGAATCCTGCATCCGGATACAGCATGTCTCCATAGCTGCGTTCATGCTTAAATTCCGCGTTCCCGGTGGATTCTGTGCCAATGTAATAATGCTCATCACTCCTGTTAAAGTCCGCTATGTTCTTCAACACCACTGTTAAAGGAGCACCCAGCTCTTTTTCATCTGATATCCATGCCAGGTCCGCAGGCATTTTTATTTTATCCCTGGCAATACGGTTAGCTTTGTTTCGATTAGCCGGCATGGTCAATTTATTGACCCAGGCGAGCAGGGTATTATTTCGTTCGGCTTTACTATGGCAATTTAATATCGCTGGCAAAATCCGGAACAATTCATAATCCCAGTTATAATTGCCGGCGCCTACTGCAGGATGATAATATTTCAGGAAGCCCCACATTTTTCCCAATACCTCCATATACTGCAGCTGTTCGGGACTAAGGGATGCGATCTGAATACCGGAGCCTTTATCAAAAGCGGTATCACTATCTGCTTTGTATACCGCTGCTGGTGGAGCATCTTTCAACGGTTTGCCATCTACCAGTACTTCGAGGTCATCGACCCACAGTTTGCCGGTGCCATTGCTGACCGCACCTACATAAACAGTTCTGGCGTCTTTCCTTAATGGTAGCGTGATGCTGTACTTCTTCCAGTCGGCAGTGCCACAGATATGCTCCCGTTTCATATCATTGTATTCCAGTATTCTCCCTTTTCCATCTATCCTCATAAAAAGCCCTACTTCTCCATTCTCCACCTGTTCTATTTTCAGATAGCCATTCAATGTCACGGAACTACCGGCAAAGTCCACCGGGATGGCAATAGCACCAACGCCAAAATCACTCTTTTGTTTCTCTCCTACAGAATTGATACGCAATGACCGGTGCCCACTGTGATAGATGGAATCATCTATAGATACCTGATACCCGGTCCCCCATTTCATCCAGCCATTTGGTAAACCAGCGTAAGCTGCTTTACCTTCAAAACTTCCGTCAAAATCAAGACGCGTTTGTGCGATAACAGTAATAGAAAAAAACAGGAACAGGATTAACAATAATGGGCGCATAACAAAAAAGCGTTTTTTAAATTTGTCTTTCAACCTTAAATTAGTGGGTATTATTGAGTAAAAGAAGTTAAAATGATATCATGATCACTTTAACGATGTACCCTATTCATTTGAACTATTTATCCGACATTTGTTACCCAATTTTAATCGATTATGAAAGTTTGCATTGCTGAAAAACCAAGCGTGGCAAGGGATATTGCAGAAGTGATCGGAGCTAAACAACGCAAAGATGGCTACTATGAGGGCAATGGCTACCAGGTCACCTGGACTTTCGGACATTTCTGCACCCTGAAGGAACCACATGATTATTACGAGCAATGGAAGTTCTGGCGACTGGAAGACCTCCCCATGATACCTCCCAGCTTCGGTATTAAGCTGATTGAAAATTCAGGCGTACAAAAACAGTTTAAGATTATAGAAACCCTGGTACAGCAATGTGAAGAAGTCATCAACTGCGGGGATGCCGGCCAGGAAGGAGAACTGATACAACGCTGGGTACTGCTGAAAGCAAAATGTGTAGCCCCCATTAAAAGACTCTGGATTTCCTCGCTCACCGTGGAAGCCATCCGTGATGGCTTCCTGCATCTGAAGGAGTCAGAACAATACAATAACCTGTATGCTGCCGGCAGCGCACGCGCTATCGGCGACTGGCTCCTGGGCATGAATGCCACCCGCCTTTTCACCAAAAAGTTTGCACAGGGAAAAGTGGTACTGTCCATCGGTCGCGTACAAACCCCCACGCTGGCCATGCTGGTACAACGGCAAAAGGAAATCAATGCATTTGTATCGGAAGACTACTGGGAGCTGAAAACCATTTACCGGGAAACGGAGTTCACCGCCGCCATTGATCGGCTCAAAAGTCCGGATAAAGCCGCCAAAGGGCTGGCCTATCTGCAGGAGCATCCATTTGAGGTCACTTCTTTCGAAAAAAAAGATGGCAAGGAAGGTAATCCCCGCCTGTTTGACCTCACCGCCCTACAGGTAGAAGCCAATAAAAAATTCGGCTTCTCCGCAGACGATACACTCAAATATATTCAGAACCTCTACGAGAAAAAACTGACCACCTACCCCAGGGTAGATACCACTTACCTCTCGGAAGACCTGCACCCGAAAATTGCCGGGATATTAACAGATATGACACCCTACAGTGCGCTCACCGCACCACTGCTGGCAAATCCTATCCCTAAGCTGAAAACCGTTTTCGATGATAAAAAGGTAACAGATCACCATGCCATCATCCCTACCGGCATGCACCCCGGCGGTTTGCCACTGGAAGAAAAACGTATCTACGACCTGGTAGCCCGCCGCTTTATTGCCGCTTTCTACCCGGAATGTAAAATTTCCAACACCACCGTACTCGGAAAAGTAGGACAGGTACCTTTTAAAGTAACCGGTAAACAAATCCTGGAACCAGGGTGGAAAGAAGTATATGCCAACGATGTAAAAGAGAAAAAAGAAGGAGAAGAAGAAGAAAAAATATTGCCTCACTTTGAAGTAGGGGAAAGTGGTCCGCATACCCCCAGGATACACCAGGGAAAAACCACTCCTCCCAAAGCCTTTACAGAAGCTACTTTACTCAGAGCCATGGAAACAGCAGGTAAACAGGTAGATGATGAGGATTTACGCGAAATGTTGAAAGATAATGGTATTGGCCGGCCTTCTACCCGCGCCAATATTATTGAAACCCTGTTTCGCAGAAAATATATAGAAAAGAAAAAGAAGAATATCTATGCCACCCAAACAGGCATAGACCTCATCGATACCATACAAACAGAACTGCTGAAAAGTCCCGAACTCACCGGTCAGTGGGAACGCAAACTCCGCCTCATAGAAAAAGGCGAGTATGCTATGGAAACCTTCAAGGATGAATTGATCCAAATGGTGGTAGACCTGACCAAAGAAGTAAAAACATCCAGCTATAAGTTCATCACCATTGCGCCCGATCCACCACCAGCGCCACCGGAAAAGGAAAAGGTAAAAAAAGAACCCAAACCCAAAAAAGTGGTGGTCATCGAAGAGATGTCCTGCCCCAAATGCAAAACACATTTACTCAAAAAAGGCAATACGGCCTATGGCTGCGCTAATTTCAAGGAATGTGGATTCAAACTTCCTTTTGAAATGCTGGGCAAAAAACTCAACGACAAACAGGTAGCTGACCTGGTTAGCAAAGGGAAAACTGCTAAGATCAAGGGGCTGAAAATGCCCGGTAGCAGCGAGGAGAAAGAAGGGAAGCTGGTGCTGGGAGCAGACTTCAATGTTAGTATAGAATAAGTTTTTTTGTCTTTGTTCAGGATTATACTACTTTCCGGATTTTTGAAGTTAGAAATCAAAAATCCGGAAAGCAGTATAATCCTGGTAAAGACAATCCGCAGAAACTACGCTTCAATCGCCGTGTTCACGGTCACTTCTTTCCACGTTTCCAGATCTGCTTTTATTGCATCCATTTTCTGATAAGCCATACCATAAGCATCTTCACCGAGGAATAGATGCAACGGTGCATTTTCAACAGCGGCTACGTTAATAATAGCAGCTACTGCTTTCTCAGGATCACCGGCCTGATTACCATTGATCTCATGCTGATGCGCATTTTGTACATCGCGTACCGCCTGGTAGGCAGCTATTGGCTGTGCAGGCACACCCAGTGAACCGGAAGCGAGAAAATCAGTCCTGAAATAGCCCGGTGATACGATAGTTACTTTGATACCGAATGGTTTTGTTTCGGCAGACAATGATTCAGACAATCCATCTACTGCAAATTTGGTAGCGCAATACACGCCGAAGCCGGGGAAAGTGCCGGTGAAACCTGCAATAGAAGAAATGTTGAAGATATGTCCGGATTGTTGTGCCCTCATATGTGGTAATATCGCGCGGGTTACATTTAAGAGTCCGAATACATTCACATCAAAGTTAGCACGTACTTCTGCATCAGACAGTTCTTCCAGGCCACCTACCTGTCCGTAGCCGGCGTTGTTAACCAATACATCTATACGGCCAAACTGGCGGATGGTAGCCGCTACGGCTTCTTTTACGCTGGTTTCACTTTTCAGGTCTACCGCCAGCGGGAGAAAATCGGCAGCAGTAGAAAGCTTGCGCAGGTCATCGATGCTACGGGAAGTAGCAGCTACCTTATATCCCTGATCTAATAATTGCAGAACGAGCGAACGGCCTAATCCCTTGGAAGCGCCGGTTACAAACCATATTTTGTTGTTGTCCATGATCTTTGTGCTTTTTTTGTTAACACAAAAGTAGATCAGGAATACCTCCCGGTCGTTACACTAATCAAACCATTCATTGCAAAATTCAAACAATCCGGAAAGCACCGGGAGTAATGCTGGTTTGTTTCTTAAAAAAGTTGTTGAAATGGGCAGGTTCTTCAAAACCAAGGGCGTAACTGATTTCTGATATATTCCAGTTGGTATGCTTCAATAGGGCTTTTGCTTCGCTGGTAAGCCGTTCAGCAATATGCGCCGTGGTGGTTTTACCAGTGGTTTCCCGGATAGCACGGTTCAGGTGATTTACATGTACGGATAACTGTTTGGCAAAGTCGTTGGCCGACCTCAACGCAAAGCGCTGTGCGGGCGATTCAATCGGGAACTGTCGTTCCAGTAAATCGGTAAATACCGAGGTAATGCGGGACCTGGCATCTGCATGCTGGTACAGCATTTCAGACGGCTGCATTTTAAGCGCATAGTGCATAATTTCCGTCAGGTAGCTCCGTAACAGATCATACTTGTACACATAGTCAGAGCTGATTTCGGACAACATCTTTTTAAATAACTGTGCTACTTCTTTGTCCTGTGTTTTATTAAGCTGGTAAGATGGAATTCCGCCTGGCACCATCATAGGCAAATCATGAATATTACTCCTGTTGGCACCTGTAAAAAAGGACTCCTTGAATATACAGAAATAGCCGAGACTTTCTCCTGACAAGGATTCCCAGGCATAAGGCACCTGTGGATTAAAGAAGATAAGTGTACTACCCTTTACTTCTACCGTTTTATCGGCATAATGAAAAAGGTTATGTCCTCTCACCAGACTTACCTTATAGAAGTCGCGGCGACTGTATTTCACCATCACACGCCCGTCAATAATACAGTCTTCCATACGGAACACATTAAAATGACCGATATCATGCTGCAGCGTTTCAGGTACTGCACTGAATTTGTGTTGATAAAACTCCTGTAACGTTTCTGTCTTACTCATTTATCAAAGTTACAAAATTCAATGCGGATTTTGTCCTGCCCGGATAATAGGGATGCAGGTGACGATTTTATGAAGGGGCCAGACAGGATATCATTTCCTGTCTGCCCAGTGTTAATGTTCCTTTTATTTAACAGGCCAGCACCATATCTTCCGGTTCCCGGAATTTCCGTTCGGTGCTTTTGATCGCTACATCGTTGATGGCGGCTAATCTCCGTTGCATCAAACCATTTTCATTAAATTCCCAGAGCTCATTGCCGTAAGATCGGAACCAATTACCGGCATGGTCATGCCATTCGTATTCAAAACATACTGCAATGTGATTGTCTGTAAAACTCCAGAGTTCTTTTTTCAGTTTATAGTCCAGTTCCTTTTCCCATTTTTTTGTGAGAAAGGCTACCACTTCTTCCCTGCCGTTGAGAAACTGATCGCGGTTGCGCCACACTGTATCCTGCGTATATACTAATGAAACTTTTTGCGGATCCCTGCTGTTCCAGGCATCTTCTGCCAGTTGTACTTTCTGCAGGGCTGTTTCCCGTGTAAACGGGGGAAGGGGGAATTTCTGTTCCATGATAAATTAATTTAAGTAATAAATATTTAGATAGATCGATCTGTCTATTTAAGATGATTAAAAAAAAGACGCGCCGGCATCTTTTAATTTTGTGTATACATCTACATCCCTGATACGCTTATATCCTGGCCATCAACAAGTCCGTTGCATCATCCGTTGTTACTCATTTCCTTCACAAAGATAAAACGAATATTTCAAAAACAGACAGATCGATCTATCTTTTTTTATTTTTTTCGGAAGAAGTGAATCTTCCCGGTTGCCTACAACAAGCCGCTCACCACCTTCTTCGCTTCCTGCACCGGCCACTGGTTACGGTAAAGCTGACTTTCCACTATCGCAGATTCGAACAACAGGTACACATGATCTTTCACAACCTGTTTTTCTTTGGTAAGAATATCACCCAGAAAAGCACGCAGGTCTTTCTTATGATCCTGGATCACGGTTAGCACCGCTGCATCTTTGTCCGTTGTTTCCGACAGGATATTCAGGAAAGCACATCCCCTGAAATGTTCTCTCTCATTATTATCAGCAAGGAAATCAAAGGCCGACTGAATCTTTTCCTTAGGCTTGGTGGCCTTATCGGTGAAAGCTTTTAAGCCCGACATCCAATCCACATGACGCTGATTTAAAAATGCCAGGAGCAGGGATTCTTTGGATTCATAGTGCATATACAGACTGGCCCTTGCCACACCGGCTTCTTCTATTACCTGGTTAATACCAGTGGCGTGATAACCCTGGTTATAGAACAGGTTAGTAGCAGTTTCCAATAAACGCTGCTTTGGATCGCCTATCTTCTTTTTCATCACACAAAGGTACAAAAAAGACAGATCGATCTATCTTTATTTCCATTTGCATAAAACAGGTAAAAAAAAGAGCGACTTGTATTATCTTGTCGCAGATTAATATTAATTAAACGTAAGCCAAGCATGCATTCAACATTCAGGAACCTGGTTCTGTCTTTTATTTTAATCTTTTTTGTTGGTTTAACGGTACGTGGCCATGCACTCACGGCCACCAGGCACGTCTCCCTGGATGCCTATACACTGACGGGGCCGGAAACTCCCCTGGACAGCAAGGCTGCAGCCTTAAAATGCGAACACCTACCTACCCCGCTGGGCATAGATGCCGTTCATCCGCGCCTGTCGTGGTTATTGGCAGACAGCCGCAGTGGCGCACGCCAAACGGCTTACCAGATCCGCGTAGCAACGGACTCGCTTAAACTGGAGTCAGCACCTGTATGGACCTCCGGCAAAGTAAATACGGCCGACATGCTGGTAGCCTATACCGGTAAAGCTTTACAATCCTTTACAAGATACTACTGGAGTGTGGAAGTATGGGATAAGGACGGCCGCAGATTACCCGCTACCCATTCCTGGTTTGAAACAGGCATGGTGAACAGCAGCAACTGGAAAGGCGCCTGGATCAGTGATGACGACAATGTAAAATTGAAAGCTGCCGCCAACTTCCGAAAAAATTTCACAGCTGCTAAATCGATTCAGTCAGCACGGGCCTATATTGCTGTAGCCGGATTATATGAGTTATATATCAACGGACAAAAAGCCGGTAACCATCGCCTGGATCCCATGTACACCCGATTTGACCGCCGCACGCTATATGTTACCTATGACGTAACCCCACTCCTGCAACAAGGCAAAAACGCCATAGGTGTAATGCTAGGCAACGGGTGGTACAATCATCAGTCTACTGCCGTATGGAACTTCCACAACGCCCCCTGGCGCGGCAGACCCGCTTTTTGCATGGACCTGCGCATTACCTATACCGATGGCAGCGTGGAAACCATCACCACAGGGAAAGACTGGAAAACGGCGCCAGGCCCTATCGTTTTCAACAGCATCTACACAGCAGAACATTATGACGCCCGCCGCGACCAACCAGGATGGAATACCGCCAACTTCGATGACCAGAAATGGCAGCACGTTATTTTCCGTTCCGCTCCTTCTAAGAATATTGTTTCCCAGCAATTATATCCCATAGAAAATGTGGAAGAAATTCCAGTGGCAAATATGACACAGCTGAACGACAACACCTGGGTATTTGACCTCGGCAGAAATATTGCCGGTGTCAGCAAAATCCGGGTGAGTGGCGCGGAAGGCACTGTCATTAAACTGAAACACGGCGAACAGCTGGATAAAAAAGGCTTCGTGGACCTATCCAACATCGTGGTGCATTATCGCCCTACTGATGATACAGATCCTTTTCAAACAGACATCTTTACCCTGAGCGGCAAAGGCGAGGAATCTTTTATGCCCCGCTTTAACTACAAAGGCTTTCAATATGTGGAAGTAAGCAGCAACAAACCGGTGAAACTGACGAAGGAAAGTCTGACCGGCTATTTCATGCACAGCAACGTACCTCCTGCCGGAAAAATAAATGGCTCCGACACCATGATCAACAAATTATGGTGGGCCACCAACAACGCCTATCTCTCCAACCTGTTCGGCTATCCGACCGATTGCCCGCAACGTGAAAAAAATGGCTGGACCGGTGATGCGCAGATTGCCATAGAAACAGGTCTGTATAATTTTGATGGCATCACTATTTATGAAAAATGGCTGGCTGACCATCGCGATGAACAACAACCCAATGGCGTGTTACCTTCCATTATTCCTACCGGTGGCTGGGGCTATGAATGGGGTAATGGTCCCGACTGGACCAGCACCATTGCCATTATTCCATGGAACATCTATTTGTTTTACGGCGACACTACCCTGTTATCCGTTTCCTACGATCACATACGCCGCTATGTAGATCATATCACAGCAATCAGTCCATCCGGCTTAACTACCTGGGGCCTGGGCGACTGGGTACCGGTGAAATCAAAATCGCCGGTAGAATTTACCTCCTCTGCCTATTACTATGCAGATGCATTAATCCTGGCAAAAGCCGCGAAACTATTTGGAAACGCTGCTGACTATACGAAATACAGTACACTGGCAGCAAAGATCAAAAATGCATTTAATGCCAAATACCTGAATACCACTACCGGTATTTATGGAGAAGGCGTACAAACAGAACAGAGTGTTGCTTTGTACTGGGGCCTGGTTCCTGATAACATGAAAAGTAAGGTAGCCGCCAAACTTGCAGAAAGAGTAGCCGCAGACAACTTCCACCTGGATGTAGGTTTGCTGGGAACTAAAAGTATCCTGAATGCCTTAAGTGAAAACGGATATGCAGATGTAGCATACAAATTAGCGGCCCAGCGCAGCTTCCCTTCATGGGGCTGGTGGATCATGAATGGCGCTACCACCCTGTTTGAAAACTGGGATATCAACGCCGCCTCCGATCTGTCACGCAACCATATTATGTTTGGCGAAATAGGCGGCTGGATGTATAAAGGCATTGCAGGCATTAAACCGGATGAAGCTGCACCCGGATTTAAAAACATATTGCTGTCACCCAATTTTGTAAATGGCCTCGATCATTTTGAAGCCAGCCACGAAAGCCCCTATGGCACGGTTAATTCTGCCTGGGAAAGAAAAGGCGACGCGATCAGCTACCATGTAATAGTGCCTGCAAATGCCAGTGCAGACATTTACTTTCACATCTCTCCCAAACAAAAAATATATGAAAATGATCAACCGGTGATCACACAAAACACTGACAAAGGATTACGCTACCATATTACCGCTGGAACAAAAACGTTTCAGATTAGATAAGCAGGATCCTTTCTGATAATCTCTATTCCTTTCTTTCCCGCGATGATAGCAGCATGCGCCATATTGTAGAAAAGCGAAGTTTCCAGGATACCGGGAATTTCCTTTAAACGATGATTAAGACTGTCTAATGGCGGGAAGGAACGGAACCAGATATCAATGAGCAGGTTGCCATTTTCTGTAATCACGGCCCCATCTTTTTTGTTGCTCATCCGGATCACCGGATTGGCCAGTGAAAATATTTTCTTCAGTTGTTGCAGCACAAATGGCACGGCTTCCGGTATCACTTCTATCACCACCGGAAAAGTAGTATATAACTGCCCTACATATTTTGCGCCATCACCAATCAGGATAAACTTATCTGCCATAGCCGCCAGCAGCTTCTCACGGGTGTGTATACCGCCTCCACTTTTCAGGGCATTCAGCTGATGATCAAACTGATCGCAGCCATCAAAATAAATATCCAGTTGGGATACCTCACTGATATCCCTGATGTAAAAACCATTCTCCAGCAGGAGTTGTCGGGTATTAAAAGAAGAGGTAACCGTAGTAATACTTTTAGCCAATGTTACCTCTTCTTTCAAAAAATTAACCAGGTGCGCAATTGTAGAGCCTGCACCTAAACCTATAATTTGACCAGGTTTTATAAAGTCCATTGCCGCCTTTGCAGCCACTTGTTTCAGATCTTCCATGTCAGGATATTGAATGACAAAGATCTGTTTTTTTTCATTATGCGTTTTTTGTCTTTCTCAGGATTATACCGTTATTCGATAGCTCATGCCCTTCTTTGTATTAAAGCTTAACACCCCGTCTTTATACTGATGTGGTACAGCTACTCCATTACGATCCTTTACCACAGCAGTTTGTGGCAACAACATTTTGCAGGCAACGCCGCTACCGGAATGGATACTTACTTCTTCCACCCTTTTGTTTTTCCAGCTAAAATCTATCACGAAATCATTTACCGCACGTAGTCCTTTAATGCGACCGGCAGCAAACTGTTCTCCATCCGGCAGTGCAGGCAATAAGCGGATAATATTTTCTTTGCCATGGCTTTGTAACAGCATCTCCGCAATGCCAGCAGTAGCACCCAGGTTACCATCTATCTGGAAAGGCGGATGCGCGCAGAACAGGTTCGCATACGTACCCGCGCCGGAACTCATACTGATATCGCTACCGGCAGCAGCAGGCACCCATAATTC
Source organism: Chitinophaga sp. RAB17 (assembly GCF_052114225.1). Taxonomy (NCBI): domain Bacteria; kingdom Pseudomonadati; phylum Bacteroidota; class Chitinophagia; order Chitinophagales; family Chitinophagaceae; genus Chitinophaga; species Chitinophaga sp. RAB17. Next base: position 532,424 of record NZ_JBFREI010000001.1, read on the forward strand.
TTTCAGCATTTTATAGGCATGGTTGCCATCACCCAAACGGGCCCAGAAAGCCACTTTCCAGGCACGGGACCACCCGGTAGCACCATCCCCTCTTCTGAGCAACGTTTTCTTCGCAGCAGCAGCCATTTCAGGGGTATCCCACGGTGTAATTTCATCGTAAGGATACAAGCCGTATAAGGGGGATACGTGACGGTGATGCGGGTCTGCTTCTTTATAATCTTCCAGCCACTCCTGTACCCCACCGGTAGTTGGACTGATCTGATTAGGCGCGAGCCTGGCCAGTACTATTTTCAAACTATCGGCCCAGGCTTTATCCGTTTGCAGGATACGGGCTGCTTCCAGGTTAGAACCCAGTAAGTCTCTGCAAATCTGCATGTCCATAGTAGGGCCCATGCAGGTTTGTCCTTCCTGTCCATTGGGCAGTATATAAGAATTCTCCGGTGAGTTGGAAGGCGCCGTTACCAGCCACTGATGAGAAGGCTCGGTAATCAGGATCTCTTTAAAAAAAGTGGCCGCTCCTTTCAATACCGGATATATCTCCTGCAAAAACTTTTTATCGTTGGTATACTGGTAATGTTTCCAGAGATGGGAAGCTACCCAGGCCCCGCCGGTTAATGCAGATCCCCAGCTGGCTCCTTCACCGGGAGAGGTGAATCCCCAGGGATTATTGATAACGTGTGCCATCCAGCCATTGGCTTTATAATAGGTGCGGGCAGTGCGCTCACCGTATTTGGCCATTTGGGAAGCCAGGGTAAATAACGGCTGGTGACAATCGGACAGGTTCGTGACTTCTGCCGGCCAATAGTTCATTTCCACGTTGATATCGAGGTGATAATCGCCATTCCAGGGCGTCTGGTATTCTTCTGCCCACAGTCCCTGCAGATTAGCCGGCATCCCGCCGTTGCGGGAAGAGCTGATGAGCAGGTAACGACCAAAATTAAAATACAGCGATACCAGTGAAGCATCTTTTTCGCCCTGCTGCAAACGTTGCAGGCGATCAATGGTAGACAACCCTTTTACCGCATCGTTGCTGTTATCTGTGAAAGAAAGCTGACAACGGTTAAAAAAGGAAGTATAGTCTTTTACATGCGACTGCACCAGTGCCGGCCAGGATACTGTGGCTGCTTTTGTAATATCGGCCACTGTTTTCGGCAGCGGATCCGGTCCCGGTGTTTCCACATGGGGCCAGTTCATATTGGTGCGGGCAGCGATCAGCAAAATACATTCATCTGCGCCGTTAATCGTTAGTTGATCTTTGTTTTCTGTTCTGGTACCGCCTTTGGAAATCACTTTCAGTACAGCGGCATATTTTACGCCTGTATCTCCATTGCCTCCGTTTAAGGTTCCACTCATGATTAATGCACCATTCACAAGGTTGATATTGGCCCGTTCTTTACGATATAATCCAGTAGTAAATGACAGGCTGCCAGGTTTGCTGGCCACCAAACGTACCACCGTTACCTGTTGCGGGGCAGACACCAGTACTTCTTCTTTATACGCTACGTCATTCCTCTCCCAGCTCAGGGTGCTGATGGCACTATCCAGTTTCAACTGACGCTGATAATTACGTATATCCGACACCGTATCTTTCCATTGAATGAAAAGATCCCCCAGCGTTTGATAGCAACCAAATTTAACATTGGCGCCATTACCACTGCCGGAGCCCGGGCCCTGGCAGATAAAATATTGCTGCAACATTTTCTGCGCTTCAATATTTTTACCCTGTAATAACAGTTGCTGGATTTGTGGCAGGTAGGCGGCCGCTTCTTTACTATCTGCGTCCTGGATGCCGCCAGTCCACATAGATATTTCATTTAATACAATACGCTCCCTGTTGGTATTTCCAAATACCATGGCCCCTAAACGTCCATTGCCCAGGGGGGCAGATGCCGTAAAATGACGTGCAGGTTCATTGAAACGTATGGTTACATCAGATTGCGCAGACAACGTCAATGCGCCCAATAAAAGTGCAGTTTGTAGTGTGGAATATAGCTTGCAGTTCATATGCATCAAGATATATAAAATAATGTTGCAGCGGGAGCGGGAAAGGCGAATTGCGAATTAGTCATTAAAAAATGTGAATTCTGTATCGGAAGCGGATTTTGTCTTTGTCCAGGATTATACTGATTTTGATGATTACTTCTTTATCTTTTTAAATCAAAAAAATAGAATCCGGAAAATCAGTATAATCCTGAACAAAGACAAAAAAAATCGTGTACTGTCCTCCTTGTGCCCTCCTCTGGAGGCTAGCCCCGTATTGATAAGGACTATTCTTCCGCTACCGTAATTTCATAACGGCTGGCGTTGTGCAGGGGATGCACGGGGCGGTCCGTGCGGGTTCCCCAGGAATCCGTGAAACAGGCCCCGAAATAAAAGATCAATGAGGAATAAAACATAAACAACAAAAGTAAAACGGTAGATGCCGAAGCGCCGTAGATGCTGTTGATACTACTATAGGTGAGCATTACCTTCAGGATGGCTTTACCGATATTAAACAGGATACTGGTTACCAATGCACCTGTGAGTCCTACTTTCCACTGCGGACGTCCATCAGGTAAAAAATTGAAAACCAGGAAAAACCAAATGGTAACGATGATGATAGAGATAACATAATTGAGCGCACTGTCATAATAAATACCCAGCGCCGGTACATATAGCGTAACATACTTACCCAGAAAAATGCGGGCGGCTTCGGCTACCAGGTCAATGATAAATAATATGCCGGCAAAAATAATGACCAGCACCGCTTTCAGGCGGGACAACATGATCTGACCAAAGTTCTCTTTGTGAATAGCTCTTACTTTCCACAATTCATTGAGCGAACCTTTAATAATTTTAAAGAGTGTAGTGGCTACAAATAGTAAAAAAATAAAACCGCAGATGGCGATAATCCAGTTTTGAGCGATACTCCGGAACGCCTTCAGCGTTTGCAGGATAGCCTCCGTAGTTTCCACACCAAACATACCTTCCAGCTGTACCATCAACCGCCTACCTGGATGTTGTATCCGGAAAATAATACGTAACAGTTGTATGATAATAATAAGAATAGCAGGCAAAGCAAATGTGGTAAAAAATGCCGTTGCTCCCGCCATGCGGAGTGGGTCATTCGCTTGTAGCTCCTTATATGCGTCTTTAAAAGAAAGCAGAAATAACTGCCAGCGGGGTAAAATTTTCTCTGTTGTAACCGTTTCCATGCCTGCCCGATTAAGCCCCAATTTACTGATTAATTTCCTTCAGCGCTCATTGCGCTGATATTGATTATTTGGCCATCATTAAAAAATGTAAAAACCGGTAGCCGAATCCGTATTTTTGCAACATATGAATGCGCACATATACATACCCAAAAATGAACTACGTGAAGCTATTGATTATATCTGGTATCATGAAGCCGCAACCGTACAATTAAAAGCCTATAACATTCCCTTCCTGCACCAGGAGCTGATCATTAACTTTGGAGCGCATCTTTCCATTACTAATCAGCAGCAGCAAAGATTTGGTTATCCCCGCGCCGGTGGCGTCACCGGTGTACTCTCCCGGCCTACCGTTACCAGGGCACAGGGACATTATGCTGCACTCGGTATTATGCTGAAACCATTTGGCCTCTATCGTCTATTTGGTTTTTCTGCTGCGAAGTTAAACGGACAACCACGAACACTACAAACCATATGGGGAGAGGCTGCGCTGGCTTTAATCACGGAACTGGAAGCTACGCCTGCTCCTACGGAAAAAATCCGTGTCCTGGAAAAATTCCTGTTACGCATGGCCCGGCCTCATATCATTCCGGAAGAAATCCTGGCCATGCAACAGCGACCATCCTTACATAAAGGATCTATCAAATCACATATTTCCGATAAACTGATTTCTTCCAAAAAATATATTCAAACCAGTGGCACTGTTCTGGGCATGCCGCCGAAAAAATATACACAGCTTACTTTGGTGAATACCGCAGTGACACAAATGGCAGCTGCGCCGGAGATACCGTTAACAACGGTGGCGTATGATAATGGGTTTTATGACCAGGCGCATTTTATCCGCGTGTTTAAAGCATTTGCCGGGATGACGCCGTCCGCCTACAGATCAGCGGTGAGGAAACAACGGGTGCAGACAACGTTTCCGAATACGATATTTATGTAATCCCGCGGTCATTTATAAATGCCAGGTGTTCATCTATCAGATCAAAACGGTAGTCAAACCGGGTCTCCATCAAATCTACCCGGATATCCACCACATTCAGCTTCAACTCCAATGCTTCCAGCATATTGCTCATCGTATTCAATTGGGCCAATACCTGCTGCCATCCTGAAAGATCCATATCCTTAAAATTTCTCAAAAATAATATCTTGCCGGACACAAAAAAAACACTGGTACAGATATTTTTTATCACCCTATCATCTCACACAACCACTTCTCACACTGACTTTCCGCCGATCAAAACAATCGGAAATTTTGTACAATTTTTATATCTTCCAATACCTCACCTTTGTAAAAAAAGATGCGGAAAATCAAAGTATATACTGCGGTCAGCCTGGACGGATACATTGCTACCAGGGAAGGAAAAATAGAATGGCTCACCGGATTCCCCAATCCCGAGGGAACCGACTACGGTTATGCGGAATTCCTGGCTACTATCGACACCACACTGATGGGGAACAATACATATAAAGATGTACTGAGACTCAGTGAAACATACCCCTACCCGGATAAAACCAACTATGTTTTTACGCGGGACAGCATACATGTTGATACGGAGTTTGTACAATTCATCAGCAGGGACATCATTGAATTTGTAACCGGACTGAAAAAAGCAGATGGGAAAGATATCTGGCTGGCAGGAGGCGGACAGCTGAATGGTGCACTATTGCAGGCAGACCTGATAGATGAAATGATCCTCCATGTAATACCGGTAGTACTGGGAGATGGCTTGCCATTGTTCGGTGGAATACCGATGGAAAAAGTGTTTAAGCTAAGCGCTACCAAGACTTACAGCAGCAGTGTGCTGGAACTGCATTATGAAAGAATTACGGGTTTGTGAAAATGTCTACAGAATAATCCTCCCACAAACCCGTAATTCTTAATTCGTAATTCACTTCGCCACCATCTGCGCGTCCCCTCTGCCAAATGACCAACCGGCCAAATCATTTTCTACCAGGATAATTACCACATCATCTGCAGGCACGGGCGTAGCAGCCGCAATGCGGGTGGCAATACTTTTATATAATGCCTGTTTTTGTTCCACGGTTCTGCCAGCTCTGGCAGTAATGCGTATATACATCAGGTTGTCTGTATGCGGCACATCAAAGTAGCTGTTCGGGTACAGGATATCTCCCGGCTGCATAGTGTGGATGACCTGGAAATAGTCATCTGCCGGGATGTTGAAATGTTCCTGCAGGCTTTGATGTACTGACAGGGAAATATCTTTTTTATTCGCAGCGCTGAGATGTTCACCGAGATAAATTTGTACGAAAGGCATAATTTATTTTTTAATGATGATAGCAGGTTGATCTTTCTTTAACAGGTAAACCGCTACAAACGTGGCTGGCTGGTCGTCCTGTGCATTTTTGAAGAGGGTGATTTCCCTGCCGGCGGTTTCGCGGAAAGCATCGCCGGCATGCAACAGCACCGCAGCTTCTCCAGCGGGCTGATACAATATTTCTCCGGATACAATATAACCATACACCTCACATGGATGATGATGTACCGGGGCGCCCTGTCCGGGTGCAAAAGTGATTTCATCCATCCGTACTTCCTCCACGGTGGTTGCCGGTAGTATTTGCTGTAACAGTTGTTTACGTGCGGGCGGAGTTTGTGCCGCAGCGCTGCCTGTTATTAATACGGACATGATGAATAGTAATTTTTTCATGAGAAAGAATATTTCATGACAAACTTACTAACCTTTAATACATTTGCAATATTGAAACATTTAACACCACACTTTAATAAAACTAAACTATGGTAACAGACCTGCTGGAACTCGATTTGCTGCGCACCTTTGTGCTGGCGGTGGATCTGGATAGTTTTGCCCGGGCGGCAGACCAGGTGGCCCGCTCCCAGTCTGCCGTAAGCCTGCAAATGCAGCGGCTGGAAGAAATCACGGGACAGCAGCTGTTTTTGAAGCAGGGCCGGGGCTGGCGGTTAACCGCTAACGGAGAGATGCTCCTCGGCTATGCGAGGCAGATGCTGGAGCTCAACCAACAGGCCATTACCGCACTGACGGCTACACATATAGCAGGCAAAGTAAAACTGGGACTACCGGCAGATTTTGCAGAGAGCGGCCTTCCCGTGGCACTGGCCCGCTTTGCTGCCATACATCCGCAAATGGAAATTGAAGTCACACTGGAACGACAAGCAGTGCTGGCAAAGCTGTTGCAGAGCGGCAAACTCGATGTCATCATCTCCTTTGGAAAAGATACCCCGGAAGATGCCCTGCCTGTAGGCACTCTTCCTATCCGGTGGATAAGTGGTACCAATAGTACCTCAGCATTACAACAACCCTTACCGCTACTGCTGTTTGAAGCCCCCTGCCTGTTCCGTACCACCGGGCTGACAGCACTGGAAAAAGTAAAACGTACCTGGCGGCCTGCACTCACCAGCGGCAGCGTAGCAGGTATGTGGGCCGCCGCCCAGGCCGGACTGGGTATTACTATCCGTACCGAAATAGGCATGCCCGCAGGCTGCATCGCATTAACGCCATCCAGCGGATTGCCTTCTTTGCCGGATGTTGCCGTGTTTATGCTCACGCATAAAAAAACGCCTTCTCCTGCGGTTAAACGACTGATCGACATCCTGCATGAAACCATCACTGCACAATTGCATGACATTCGTAAACGGGCCAGAAAAGGCGTTAAATGAGGAAGCTACATGTGTAGACCAGGTACATAAAAAAAGCCCTCCGGAAAACCAGAGGGCTGTATCATTATTCATCATCCTTTACAAGGTAATTTCCTGTACCGGCGAATAGATCATATCTTCTACACCGGCAATTTTTAACCCTATACGGGCAAAGACTGTTTTCTGTTCGGGCACCGTTGCAGGTACATCTACCTGTAAACTAATACCCGCAGGATCCGTAATACTGCCACCACTCAGGTCCTTCGTGGCGATGCTGTTTCGTCCATCCACAAACTGGGTTTTACACACATAGAGGGATACCCGCTCTATACTACGGGCATTTGCATCCTTAATGATCTGCTCTGCGGCAAACGTAGCGGTCAGCTTTCTGCCGGCAGCAACAAACTTCGGTGTACGGATCATGTAGTAAGGCAATACTTCTATATCACGCGTTACGCTACCCGAAATCGTTAACGGAATAGTATCTGAATTGGTGGTTTTGTCCGTCAGCGAACGAAATGGCCCCTGCGCAGCAGGAATAACCAGCTTGTACGCCGCATCAAATAATAAGGCCGAAAATTTACCGTCCTGACTTACACTAACGTTAATAGGCGTACGCTTTCCCCAACCGGGCTCCCACAATTCAAAATACACATCGTTGAAACTTACGTTCACCGGCTCTCCCTGGTATACCAGTCTCCCACTGAATGTACTGGCTGGCGCCTTGTAATTATCTTTTTTGCAGGAAGCTAAAAAGATGCCCGCCAACATGAATAAAGTATACTGAATATTAGTTCTCATAATACATCGCTTTACTGGTTAGGATTCTTCACAATTTTAGGATTGTTGTTCCTGATATCATCTCCGATAGCCGCATAATAATTGCCGAGCCGGAATAAATGTGCGGAGGTAACGGCACCTGGTAATACCTGCTTAAATACGTACTTGCCATTATTGGGACTTCCCGGGTCATATACTTTATATGGCCATAAGGCAAATACCCTGGTGCTGGACTCATCACTTTTTCCCGGTTGTGTGGTCAGGTTTGTCTTTACCCCGTTCCACACTTTATGCGCCAAACGCCAGCGCTTCATATCCCAGAATTCATGCCCTTCAAAAGCCAGTTCCACTTTTCTTTCATGTACAATCCGGTCGAAAGTAATATCTGCTGCTGTCAATGGAATTTTAAACCCTGCCCGTTCACGTACCTGGTTCATATAACCGGCGGCTACGTCACGCTGTCCCAATTCAAAGGCTGCTTCTGCCGCATTCAGCAATACTTCCCCATAGCGGTACCTGATCCACCATACCTCACTCTGTGTACCAATACGACCCGAACCTACGGTAGGGTCCATATATTTCCGGATAATAAAACCAGACTGCGCACTGAACTCAAGATTATTAACCGGCCCATCGTAACCTACTACCTGCACATCCAGGCCATTCGGCTCCAGCTTCCCCTTGGCTCCGAAATTATCTCCGGTGACGATCTTTCCGTCTTTGAACATATATCCTGCCCAGATATCTACTTTCTTATCTTTAAATTCAGCACCGGGCAAAATAACGGTTGCGGCTAAACGTGGATCTCTGTTGGCAAACAGGTCCAGTGGATCATTATAATATACATATCCACCTCCTGCTGCATTGGTGGGCAATGGCGCAAAAGTGTTATCCAGTAGCTCAAACGACTGGACCAGGTTCAACGATGGATTTAAGCGGCCACCCTGCTGCTCTTCCGCATTGGAACGGGGCTGGCTCCATAACGTCCATGGCTGCACTCTTCCGCTTTGCAGTTTAAAATCCTTCGCAAAAATCACTTCAGGATTTGATCCTTTATCGATAAAGAGACTGATAAAGTTTTGTGTAAGATTATCACTATTCTTTTTATACAGGGAGTAAGTACCGCTGCTGATCAGCTCCTGTGCCGCTTTCAGCGCCGTAGTGTAATATCCGTTGGCAGCGGAAGCAGGGATACCTACTTCTCCTCCCGGTAAAGTTACCTGCGGTGTTGTAACACCATACTTTGCAATAGCACCAGCATATAACGCAGCCCTTACCTTCGTAGCTAATGCCAGCCCTACGGTAGCACGGGTTTTACTAATCGGACTAACGGGCAGGTATTTCTTGACGGTATCCATTTCACTGATCACGAAATCATATATTTCAGATTCCTTTGCCCTCGGCTGTTGCAGGTAAGCAGGATCACCTTCGTAATTATACTCCATAGGCTTTAACACCAGTGGTACGCCTCCTACTCTTTTTACCTCTTCAAAATATACCACGGCTCTCAGGTAGCGCGCTTCTGCAATAAACCGGTTCTTTACATCCGCTTTCAGTTTGGTGGAACTACCGCATTTGTCGATGAAAATATTCAACTCCCGGATATAGGCGTAGTCCCAATAAGTAATTTCTCCGGTATTCCTGGCTATCATGCCCGGAAATACATAATCATACTCCGTAGTGCTATGCCGCCAGTACTGTCCGTTCTCTGAAGCAAACGCTTCGTCAAACCGTGCAAATTCACCCCAGTTATCTATGGTTTGCGTCACCATAGAAGGAATACCTGTGGCGTTGGCATCGGTCTGACGATCCGGATACCGGTCGTACAAATCCGCCAGCACAGACAGTATTAGTCCCTCATCATTCCATAGCTGATCATTCTGTAACACATTGGAAGGTGCAACATTGAGGAAATCTTTATCATTACACCCTGCATTTACAGCAAATACAGCCAGACATATATATAACAAACTTTTTTTCATAACGATTCTATTTATTACTTAGAAAGTAAGGTTCAGCCCAATATTCACCAGCTTATTCTGCGGATACTGCAACCCGTTTTCATCTGCTATCTCCGGCTCTATGCCCAGGTCTTTCACATTATCCAGTGAAAACAGGTTATAGGTGTTGATATATATCCTGGCCTTCTTAAACTTCACCCTGTCGAGCAGTTGCTGAGGAATGGAGTACCCCAGTTCCATGGTACGCAGCCGTATATAATGCACATTATGCAGCCAGAAAGTAGACGCTTTGTTGTAGTTGCTGTGATCTCCCTTATTGAATCTTAACGGCGGATTTTTACCGGGTATCCATTTACTGTTTACATCAAAAGGATCTTCCCGATGCCAGCGATCATCATAAAACTGCTTCAGCAGATTACCGCCATTCTGGAAAGGCCATCTCATTTCCCAATTTTGATTATAGGAATACATAGAACCACCTGAGAAGTCGGCTGCAAAATCAAATCCATTCCATCTTACCCCCAGGTTAAAACCAAAGTTCACTGTAGGATTACCCGTCGTCTGATAGCCGATAGGTCTTTCGTCATAGCCATCAATTACATTATCGCCGTTTAAATCCTTATAAATAATATCTCCGGGCAGCAATGTTTTATTCCCCTTTCCGTCTACGTTAACAGGATATTTATTGATCTCTTCCTGCGACTGGAACTGCCCGATGGCTTCATATCCCCAGTAAATATTATTCCACCTGTTTTCAATAGAAGAGCGGTAATGATCCAGCGAATTACCCCATACCGGTTTATAAGATTCCAGGAATTTACTTCTTGAATAAGACACGTTACCGCCAACCACAAAATTCACTTTACCCACATTGGCAGTATAGGCAGCAGAAAATTCTCCACCTTTCTGCTGATCACTGTTTACGTTTTCATCCGGTAAACTGTAGCCGAGTTCACTGGGCACCAACACGTCATACTTGCGGCCACGGAGCCCGGAACGTTTACGGTTAAAGAAATCCAGGGATCCGTATACTTTACCATTCCACAACTGGTAATCCAGGCCCACATCCGCGATCTTGCTGACAAACCAGGAGAGACGGTTATTAGGTACGCCCTTATCTCGGGAACCTTTAATTACGGTACCATCCAGTATCACGGTTGAAGTAGCATAGGTATATCCAGGCAGGTAATCGTATGCGCCAATACCAATATCATCGTCACCCAGTTCTCCATAAGAACCACGGACTTTCAACTCCGTGAGGATGCTATTACTGCCTAACCATTTCCTGAAGAATGGTTCTTCCGTCAACCGCCATCCGGCAGAAACAGAAGGGAAGAAGCCCCACCTTTTATCCGGTGCGAATTTCCACGAGCCGTCATACCGTCCGGCGACTTCCAGGAAATATTTGTCGCTGAAACTATAGTTAAAACGGCCGATGTAGCCAATCCGCGCCTCGGTCCAGTCGGCATCATTGTAAGTGTCCATATCAGAAAACTGGATCAGTGGCAGCACATTGCTTTTAGGCACGGCGTGTACCCATACATCCAGTTCCCGGCGTTTAATTCTTTCTGACACGAAAGTAGCGCCAATGGTATGTTTGCCGAAGGTATTGTTATAGTTCACCTGTCCCTGCAGTACATTCTCCAGCACCTTGTGGGTCCCCCTCTCGCGCCATGGATTGGAGCTACCACCTGTGCGTTCATAAGTATCATTGTCTGCATGATAGGTATACGTATCATACGTATATTCGTGACCGTTCATCAGCTTATCCGCGTAATAATAGGAGTACATGCCTTTTAAGGTTAATCCTTTAATGGGTGTTTCGTAGGTGCCATTAAAGTTGGTTTGCAGCACTCTCCAGTCTTCTGTCCAATAGCCGGAGATGGCTTTGGATTGTACTGCCCAGTTCTCTGTATTATGGCCAATATCGTTAGGATATAATGGATTGTCGTTCGCATAGGGTCTTTCGGTAGGTCTGTTACGGAACAGCGCAAAACGTGGCGCCCAGTAATCATCTCCGCCGGGTACACCGGGGTTATCCCGTTCCTCAATACGGCCGTTGATCTGTACCCCTACTTTAAGCCGTTTGGTGATTTTAGCATCCACATTACTCTGGATATTGGTACGATTAAAATCAAATTCCCTTCCCAATACAGACTTCTGATCCAGGCGGGTAACAGACAAATAATAGTTGATATTTTCTGATCCACCGGTGGCGTTTACGTTGATGGAATGCTGTGGTGCATTTTTCTTTATAATAAAATCGTACCAGTCAAAGCTCTGGTATCCTTTTTCTGTACCTGCTTTCCATTTATCGAGTTCTGCTTTGGTGATATCTGTTCTTGGATCTTCGGCATTCATTTCTGCATCTGCTTTACCCAGCATCCATTCATAAGCATTCACTGTTTTAGGGAACCGGGACCAGTTTTGCCATCCCGTATAGGCGTCTACATTAATAGCGTTGCCACTACCTGGTTTTCCTCTTTTGGTAGTAACTACCACCACGCCATTGGCGGCCCTTACGCCATAAATGGCGGCAGAGGCGTCTTTCAGCACAGTAATACTCTCTATATCATTAGGGGAAATATTATTAAACTGGCCTGCATCTTTCTGAATACCATCAATTACATACAGGGCGTTACCAAAATTGCGGATTTGAATATTGGCGCTGGCACCAGGTCTGCCGTCCGGCATACGGAAAGAAACGCCAGGTATTTTACCCGCCAGTGTAGCACTTACCGTAGAAGCATGTACTCTTTCCAGGTCTTTGCTGGTAACACCAGAAATAGCGCCGGTAACAGATTCCTTTTTTTGGGTGCCATAACCTACCACAATTACTTCTCCCAGTCCTTTGCTATCTGTCTGTAACCGGACATTCACTTCTTTTTTTTCTCCTACAGCAATTTCCTGTTTTATATAGCCAACAAATGAAAACACCAGCACCGCATTTTTGTCCGGTACTGAAAGTTGGTAGCTACCATTTCCATTAGTAGATGTCCCCCTGGCGGTACCTTTTATGCTGATCGTGACACCAGGTAACGCGACTCCCTGCTCATCTGTTACCTTACCGGTAATGTTAATATCTGTGGGAGCTCCGTGCGCTATGAGCGCTACAAAGAGCAGGCATACTGTTAAGTGCAGGCATGGGCCGGCCAGTATTACTTTCCGGATCAGATCCCGGATACGTAATCGTTTTTTCATAACTATTTTTTGTGGTCTTTTAAATTTATCAGGCTTACATAAAATGTTTCTTTGGTTGATGGTGCTATCTTCTTACTTTACGACGGGGAATGCTACTATTCTCACCTTGGTACAGCCATATGGTACCAGGGTGATTACTTCTTCTTTATCAATTACTTTGCCCTTGTATACGCCATTTCTATCGGTAACGGGTTGAGGTGCTACATCATCCACCAGCTTCCATTCCGGGATCTTTTTACCGGTGGTGGTAATGGTGAGTGGCGCATGTTCCAGGTTCCATACAAAATCTGCTGTTACCGGTTTTATATTATTTACCTGCAGATATTGCGCCGGTGACTGAATAACTTTTTCAGGGATGCCATAATTCCAATCATCTTTGGGATACACGCTGAAATAATCACCTTCTACCTCATCATGTCCTTTTTCCCACTGCTCTGCCAACTTTAACGCATACACGATCGGGCCACGTTCTACCGTCCGGGAATTGCGTCCCCAATTGGAAGTACGCACCTGCATAGGTAATTGTAAGATGAGCTGATCATTGTTGTTCCAGGTACGTTGAATGGTGATCAGCTGTCCTCCTTTTTCTGAACGGATCTTTTCGCCGTTAAGCATCACTACTGCTGCTGTACACCAGGCAGGAATACGCAACTGCAGCGGAAATGCAACGGGTTGCTGCATGGCCATACTGAACCGGATCTGTTCTTCAAAAGGATAACCAGTGGCTTCTTTGATGGTCACCGGGGTATTATTTTTCCCCACTCTGGCGCTGACTTCATTAGGACTGTAAGTCAACGCAGCCAGACCATTGCCTGCAGTACCATACCAGAGATGTGTTGCGAACTTTGTCCAGCCCTGATGCATGTTAGCCAAACAGCAGGTATATCCACTGCGCATGCCCAGCACGTTATTCATTTCCCGGTCAAAGGGAAGTGAAAAGTTAAAAACACCTTTTTTAATATTCACCTGGTTGGCGACCTGGAAATACTGTTTACTATTGTAATCGTCTGTGGTCTGTGTTGGCAGTGCATTAAAGGTCATACGTTCCAGCGCATCTATATACATGGGATCGCCGGTGATGCTGATAATTTCTTCCAGTGAAAACATCGACTCCACTACCGCGCACAGCTCTGTTCCCTGCGTAGGTGCGTTACCATGCAGGTCTTCATCAGCTGAAAAAATGCCCATGGGTAAACCATGTAGGTTCATCAGATCTGTAAATCCGGTATGCAGGTCCTGCAGATATTTTTTATTACCTGTACGCTGATAGTTCAGGGCAGGTGCCTTTAGTCCCATCCCAACATTCACACCATGGCGGCGCATCCAGTGCTGATCATTTTGCTGTGCTGCGGCATCTATCACCCAGCTGCGGTTGCCCAGCCAGGTGCTCCAGGCAAAAGACTGTGATTCCAGCAATCCCGCCAGCTCGAGTAGCTTTTTATCCTTACTGATGCTGTACAGCCATTGCGCCATCAGGATATTTTCTGATCCACGGGAAGTGGCCCACTCTGTCCATTTACCCAGCGGACAAGTCTTTAGCGCCTGTAACTGGTAATGAAAATACCGCGTCATAAAAGTTAAAACGCGGGTATCATTTGTGGCCGTATAATATTGTTGCAGTACTTTGAGCATGACCATCTTTGGCCACCAATCCTCTCCATCTGCTGCGTTACTAACGTCAACGGGTATATTTTCTTTCCGCTCTGAGTTTGTCAGTGGACCAAAATATCCGGAGGGGCGCTGCTGTTGCAGTGTCCAGTTAATATAGCGCAATACTTTTGCCTGTAATATTTTATCGTCCAGCAGGTAGGCCAATGGTACTGCCCCATCCAGCCAGTAGGGTGTTTCTTCCCATCCGTCGCCTTTTCCTCCCAGCCAGCCATTATCGTTTTTCACTTTGCTATATACTTCATCGAGGTGACCGGTGCTGCCATCCCGCATGATCTCCAATTGGTGACGAAGCCACCCCTGTGGCTTCACGGCTCCCAGTGGCAATGCTTTGTACACCGGCGCTACATAGGTATTTGTGTCAGCCCTGGCACCCGGCGAATGCATAGCATCCGCCGGGATAATACCCACCCAAAAAGCCGAAAGAATAAATAAACCTACCGACTTTCGCTTTCTCATTATTATGGTTTTAAGGTGACCAAAGCCGGGTTATACAATTTCTGATGAACGGCCTTCAATTTTTCCAGTGGCATCTTCTGTACTTTCCTGTCATACGTCATTAAGCCATTTGTTTCTACTTCCACATCTGTGGTTTGTGTATATACTGCAGCTGACAATCCTTGTCTGATCAACGTTTCCAGTCTGTCGGTAAAACCGCTGTAACGTTTAAAAAGATCTTCCGCATTTTTGAAGCTCTGGTATCCCCAGTTATCTTTCTGCTGCCATACGTGATCGTTTACCGGCAATCCCAGTCCTCCGAATTCACCCAGCACAATAGCGCGTTTATCACCATACACTGCCGGATCCGGCATAGCTGGTTCCGGATAGTTATGCAGATCGATAATATGTCCTACGGGATAGAAGTTACCTCCACTGGCGGTATTCACCAGGCGGGAAGGATCTTTCTGCATGGTCCATTGGGCAATGTCCATCGTTTTAAACTGTCCCCATGCTTCGTTGAAAGGGGTCCATACCACAATAGAAGGATAGTTATATAAATGATCGATGATGGCATTCCATTCTTTTCTGTAGTAGCCTTCTGACTCAGCAGAGCGTTGCTGATCCGAACCACGGTCAATTACACCCGGACGGGGTTCCCAGCCGTTGCCCAGGTCGCCGCTTGGCATATCCTGCCATACCATGATGCCTAACTGATCGCAGTAGTAGTACCAACGTGCCGGCTCTACTTTGATGTGTTTGCGAATCATATTAAAGCCCATTGCCTTCGTTTGTACAATATCAAATTTCAATGCCTCATCTGTAGGGGCAGTATACAATCCGTCAGGCCACCATCCCTGATCCAGCGGGCCAAACTGAAATACAAAACGATTGTTCAGCAACATGCGTTCCGTGCCGTTGGCATCTTTTCCGATAGAAGATTTGCGCATCGCGAAGTAACTCTTCACCTCATCGATCACTTTTCCTTTACGTGTAACCGTTAACTTTAGATCGTACAGGAAAGGAGATTCCGGTGACCATAGTTTGGGCGATGCGATTTTCAATACCGTATTTTCACCACTCATCAAGCTTTCGGCGACTTTGGTACTGCCATCAAAAGCGGCTACGGTGACTACATCTCCGGCTTTTGCATTTTGTATATTAGCATTTATCGTCAGACTTTCCTGGTCAATATCCGGTGTTTGTTTGGTACCTGCTATATAAGTATCAGCTACCGCTTCCACCCATACCGTTTGCCAGATGCCTGTTACCGGTGTATACCAGATCCCTTCCGGTCTCTTCACCTGCTTACCTCTTGGCTGTACTCCCTCATCGGTGGGATCCCATACACGCACGACAATATCCTGCTTCCCTTTTTTCAGCAGGGCAGTAATATCCAGGGTAAAAGGATCAAAACCACCTTCATGGCTGCCTGCTTCCTGACCATTCACGTACACGGTGGTACGCCAATCTACCGCGCCAAAATGCAGCAGCACTTTTTTTCCCTGCATGCCGGAAGGCAGTGTGAGCGAAGTGTTATACCATAATACATTATCTTTCCCCACATTACGTCCTACACCGGAAAGTGCTGACTCTACAGCAAATGGTACCAGTATCTGTCCGTCCCATGCGGTGGGCTTATCTTCATTTTTAGGTTTAATGGCATAGTTCCACAGTCCATTCAGATTTTTCCAGTTGCCTCGTACCAGCTGTGGGCGTGGATATTCGGGCAAGGTAGTAGTAGGTGTTACCTGCTCACTCCAGGAAGTCGCAATTTTTCCTGTCACCATTTTCCACGCTTGTTGTTGTGCCGACACGGCATTCCATCCAAGTCCCAGCGCCAGTGCAAAAATTAAGTGTGTTTTTTTCATATGTATACTTAAAGTGATTTTATTCTCCTGAAGGATTTTTAATAGCGGTATTTATTTTTACCGGCACGCCAAAGTCCGGACTCCCATCGGCTTTCCAGTTGACCTGTTGCATGCGCGGGTTTCTGCGCTGCCCACAGCCCTCTCCTGCCCTGGAATTGGCGTGATAGATGATCCAGTCCTCTTTTCCATCCGGGGATTTAAAAAAACCATTATGTCCCGGTGCGTAAGCGCCGTTTTCCGGTTTACTTTGCAGCACAGGTTCGGCAGACTTCGTCCAGCTTTGCGGTTGCAGTGGATCTGCACCATGTTTGAGCTGCATGATACCCAGTGCATAGTTTTCTGTCCAGCAACCGCAGGCGGAAAAGATGAGGAACACTTCTCCCTTTGCATTCTTCAGTATTTCCGGTCCTTCATTTACGCCATTCTGTTCCCATGAATACTGTGGTGCGGCTATTTCCACTCTCGGAGATATCAGTGTCCAGGGATTGGCCATGCGGGCGATGTACAATCGTTGCACAACATCTTTTCCATTATGTCCGCTCCAGATAAAATAGTTTTTGCCATTGTGCGTAAAGATGGTACCATCTATTGCAAAGTAATTGGCTGCGGTATCCCTGATCTGGCCTTTATCTGTCCAGGTGCCGGTGGTAGGATCTTTAGCAGTATTTTCCAGCACAAATGTGTGCTGCGGATGTATATTATCTGACGATCCCGCGGTGTAATACAGGTACCATTTATTATTCAGACGATGCAACTCCGGCGCCCAGATGTCCCTGGCATTTGGGCCTTTGACTGGTGGTGTCCATACCACCATTTCCTTTGTTTGCCCCAGGGCAGACATGGCAGCAGTTTTACGTATCACCAGGTTATGCCCCGTGGTGTTTAAATAATAGTATATCCCATCCTGTTGTATCACCCATGGGTCAGGACCGCTCCCCAGCAAAGGATTGGTAAAAACACCACTGGTATCAGGCCGGGCCGCGTGGCAAAGGCTGCTGATCAGTAACAGGCATAGCAGCGAAAGTAGTTGGCTACTTTTCATAACATGGATTTAGAAAATGGCCCATTTAAGCGTAAAAATCACGCTTATATCTATTCTCCAAAGAAAACACTTCCTCTCGTTACTTGTTTGCCCATTTATCTCAATCTTTCTCTTTTTTGTATCAATTTAGGAGATAGACACGGGGAATGAGCTTTTAGCTAAAAAACTGTTAGTTTTAGCTTTTACAATCCGGACGGGACCAGATGATAAAAGTCAGATACTATATTTTCCTTTTACTGTTGCTGGTGAGCAAAACACTTTATAGCCAGGAAGCCAACTTCATTCACTACCAGGTAGAGAACGGATTGTCTCATAACGCGGTTATTTGTACGCTACAGGACCGACAGGGCTTTATGTGGTTTGGCACCATGTATGGCTTAAACCGGTTCGATGGCTATACATTCCGTGTATTCCGCAGATCAAACGAACCGGGCAGTCTGGGAGCTAATTTTATACTCAGTCTTTTCCAGGATGATAACGGGTTGTTATATGTAGGAACAGATAAAGGCGTGTATGTATACGACCCGCACAGTGAACAATTCCGCGAGTTCAACAAAAGAACAAACGGAGACGTACACAGTATTACCAAAGATACACAGGGCGATATCTGGATCACGTCCAGCGGACGGCTGTTCCGCTACCAGGCAGCTACAGACAGTTTGTACGATGTCCCCGGTTTCCGGGATGTATCGTCCATTTGCATGGGGAGTGATGGCCAGTTGTGGGTAGCATCTTCCGAAGGGAAAATAGGTGTATATGACAGGGATAAAAATACGATGGCCAGCTATTCCCTCTTTGATCATTCTCCGAAAAGCAGCACGTTTTGGGTACAAAAAATTGTCGCAATCGGGAAAGACTCCATCTGGGCCTGTACCAATACACAGGGCGTTAAATTATTTGATACACGCACACGTACTTACAAAGATTTTTTCTCCACCGCACCGGATCATACAGAAATATATGCACGGGATATTATTCAACGAACAGGCGATGAATACTGGATAGCCACGGAGTCGGGTATCTATATTTATCATCTTCAAAGCGGGGAAATCATCAACCTGAAAAAAAAATACAACGACCCTTATTCTTTATCTGATAATGCCGTATATAATTTTTGTAAAGATAAAGAAGGTGGAATATGGGCGGGTACTTACTTTGGCGGCATCAACTATTTTCCGCAGCCCTATACTTCTTTTGAAAAATTTTTTCCACAAACAGGTATTGCCTCCCTCAGTGGCAACGCCGTAAGAGAAATCCACAACGATCGCTACGGACATTTATGGATAGGAACAGAAGATGGAGGCCTGAATAAATTCACACCCGCTACCGGTGAGTTCCGTAATATAAAAACACTGCCGCCGCCACAAAATGGCCTGTCACATAATAATATCCATGGATTACTGGTTACCGGAGATTCTTTGTGGATAGGCACTTTCGAACATGGACTGGATATCATGGATATTCGCAGCGGTAAATTTATCCGGCATTACAATGCCGGCAACCAGCCACATGAACTGCACAGCAATTTTATTTACTGCATGCTACGTACCAGTAGTGGCGATATCCTGATATGCACAACGAGGGGATTATATCAGTATAACCGTGAACGTGATGATTTTGATACAGTGAGCGAAGCGCCGGATTATATATTTTACACCGCAGTGTTTGAAGACAATGAAGGCACTATCTGGCTGGGCACTGTGAGAGATGGACTATATTATTATAACCGCCGCACCGGTAAAAAGGGTGTATATCTGCATGATCCTTCCAATCCGCATAGCGTGAGTAATAACCGCGCCAACAGGATTTTCCAGGATAGTCAGCATCGCCTGTGGCTGGCGACAGACGATGGTCTTTGTTTGTTTCATCCACAACAAAATAATTTCACCACCTACAACACCCGTCATGGTTTCCTGAGCAACATGGTATTCAGCATCCTGGAGGATAAGCGCGGACAACTGTGGGTAACAACCTCCAAAGGGCTGGCGTGTTTTTCTCCGGCTACAGAGAAGGCGGTTGTTTTTACGAAAGCCAATGGATTATTAAATGACCAGTTCAACTATAACTCCGTTTACCAGGATAGTAGTGGCAATATGTACTTTGGCGGCGTGAAAGGCATGATCCGTTTTAACCCGGATCACTTCCTGCGTAATAGCTTCCTGCCCCCTGTATACATCACCGGCTTCCAGGTGTTTAACAAAGAAGCGCAGGTAGGTGATATCCTGAAAAAATCGATATCATTTACCGACACAGTGGTATTGTCGCATGACCAGTCATCGTTCAGTATAGACTTTGCAGCACTCAGTTACACATCCCCGGAGATGACAGCCTATGCGTATAAGATGGAGGGGCTGGACAAAGACTGGAACTATTTAGAAACCAACCGCAAAGTTTATTTTACCAAACTATCCCCCGGCACTTATCGCTTTATGGTAAAAGCAGCCAACAGTGGCGGCAGCTGGAGTGTATCGCCACGGATACTTTTCATTGAAATATTGCCTCCTTTCTGGGCCAGCTATTGGGCATACGTGGTGTATGTGATCCTGCTGTGCAGTATTATTTATGGCATTATTCGCTGGTACCATCAACGGGCATTACAAAAACAAAACAGATTACTGGAATTACTGGCGCATGAAAAAGAGAAGGAAGTGTACCAGGCCAAGATAGAATTCTTCACTCACCTGGCACATGAAATACGGACACCACTCACGCTCATCAAAGGACCCATGGAAAAGGTGATCCGCAAATCGGAAGAGGTGCCGCTGATACAAAAGAACCTGCGGATTATGGAGCGTAATACAGATCGTCTGCTGGATTTAACGAATCAGTTGCTGGACTTCCGTAAAACGGAGATCAATGGATTCAGTCTTAATTTTGTGCGTACGGATATTCCTGATTTGCTGAAAGAAAACCACTTGCGCTTTACACCGGCAGCTGAACAAAAAAATATCCGTTTCAAAATTGAGTTGTCCAGCCTGCATTTCTTTGCGTATGTAGATACAGAAGCATTGCACAAAATATTAGGCAATCTTATTAACAATGCTATCAAATATGCTGCTACCAAAGCATCTATACACCTGTTGCCGGTAACCGAAGGAGATCTTACCTTTACTATACTGGTAAAAAATGACGGGTATATTATTCCTTCAGAGATGAAGGAAAAAATATTCGAACCTTTTTTCCGGGTAAAGGCAACATCGGAACAATCCGGCACCGGTATCGGTTTATCGCTGTCGAGATCCCTGACGATACTGCATAAAGGCAGCCTGGAATTGATAACAGCGGATGCGGGACTCAATGTATTTTCGCTTACCTTACCTATTCATCAGGAAATAGAATTTAATCTGAGCAAATGGAAAATAAACCACTGATACTGTTGGTAGATGATAACGAAGAAATACTTTCTTTCATCGCTGATGACCTGGAAGAGAAATATAAAGTAGCCACGGCGCTTCATGGGGCGGCGGCGCTTGAAATATTGCAGGAACAGCCTGTGCAACTGGTAATCAGTGATGTAATGATGCCGGTAATGGACGGTTTTGAACTGTGCAGTATTATTAAATCCGGTGTGGAGTCCAGCCATATTCCTGTGATCCTGCTCACGGCCCGCAACACCCTGCAATCTAAAATCGAGGGGCTGGAACTGGGTGCAGATGCCTACGTAGAAAAACCATTCTCCCCGGAATTTTTGCAGGCACAAATAGCCAGTCTGCTGAGCAACCGGCATAAAATAAAATCCTACTATGCCAGCAGCCCATTGGTACATATGCGCAGCATGGCCAATACCAATGCAGATGAACAATTCCTGGAAAAACTCCATGACCTCATTAATCAGCACCTGACCAATATGGACCTGGACGTGGAGCAACTGGCGGATTTCATGAATATGAGCCGTCCTACTTTTTACCGGAAAATAAAAGCAATATCAGATTTAACACCTCATGAACTAATTAATATTGCACGTCTCAAAAAAGCAGCAGCATTATTATCTACCGGTGCATATAAAATAAATGAAGTAGCAGAGCTGAGTGGCTTTGGTTCATTGACTAACTTCGGCAAGAATTTTCAAAAACAGTTTGGAATACTACCATCGAGGTATGTGGCGCAAATACAGGCAGAGAGAGATTAACCGGGCTGCAATCGTATTAAGAGCTTTTGATAAGCTAAATAAAAAAAAGCGAAACCGGATAAGCCTCCTGTCTCAGATGATATAGTACACTATTGCTACTCCCCTCCTGTCAAATATTCTCTTGCTTCCCCGCGGGAAAAATGATATATTAGCGATATTCATAGATCCGGAAACTGGCATCTGACACATATGTGCGGTGATTTTTCATTGCCATAAATGTACAACACACGAACCTTAAATCGATATTTACTGTATGCATCTACCATCATTGATCATTGACCTGGCATTAATATTAGGAGCGGCGGGCGTTATTACTTTACTATTCAGAAGGCTGAAACAGCCGATGGTGCTAGGGTATATCATTGCGGGATTTTTAGTGGGTCCGAACTTTCATTTATTTCCTACCATCGCAGATGCTACGGGAATAAAAACATGGTCCGAGATCGGCGTAATATTCCTTTTATTTTCATTGGGACTGGAATTCAGTTTCAAAAAACTCATGCGCGTAGGAGGCACCGCCACCATCACCGCATTTGTAGAAATAGCCTGTATCACGGTTGCCGGTTATTTCACCGGGCAACTCATGGGCTGGAGTTTTATGGACAGTCTTTTTCTCGGCGGCTTACTCGCCAGTTCCTCTACTACCATCATTATCCGTGCATTTGAAGAATTAGGTATCAAGAAAAAGTCCTTTACCAAAATCGTATTCGGCGTATTGGTGATAGAAGATATTGTGGTCATCCTCATGATGGTGTTACTATCCACCATGGCCGTGAGCCGGGAGTTTGAAGGCACGGAGATGTTATTTACCATCGCCAAACTGATGTTCTTCCTGGCCATCTGGTTTCTCGCCGGCATCTTCCTGTTACCTACGGCGCTCCGGAAAATGGAAAAGTACATGAACAGTGAAACCCTGCTGATCCTGAGTATAGCCCTCTGTTTGGGCATGGTGATACTGGCCACCAAAGTTGGTTTCTCTGCAGAACTGGGTGCGTTTATCATGGGTTCTATCATCGCAGAAACTACTTCTTCCGAAAAAGTAGAACACCTGATACAACCGGTAAAAGATTTATTCGGCGCTATCTTTTTTGTGTCTGTGGGCATGCTCATTAACCCGGAAATGATTGTTGAATATAAATGGCCGGTGTTGTGGATAACCTTATTAACATTAACCGGTAAATTTCTCAGCACTACCATTGGCGCGCTATTGTCCGGACAGCCGCTGAAACAGGCCGTGCAGGTAGGTATGAGTATGGCGCAGGTAGGCGAATTTGCCTTCATCATTGCCACACTGGGTGTTACCCTGGGCGTGACCAGTGAGTTCCTTTTCCCGGTGGCAGTAGGTGTTTCCGCCATTACCACCTTTACCACACCTTACATGATTAAGTTTTCCGTGCCGTTATACAACTGGCTGGAAAAAATTATTCCTGCACGCTGGTTAAATGCCCTGAACCGCTATAGTGCCAGTTCACAAACCTTACAGGCGGAAAGCGACTGGCGCATTGTATTACGCAGTTACGTAAAAGTAATTGTGCTGAACAGCGTTATCATGCTGGCTATCATCCTCCTGAATACCTATTACATCGGACCTTTTGTGATAAAGTATCTGAACAACACGTTCAGCGCAAGATTACTTTGTGTAGTCATCGGTATTGCGATGATGTCGCCATTTATCTGGGCGCTGATGGTTCAAAAAATCTCCAGCATCTCCTACAAGGCGCTGTGGCTGGATTCGAAATATAATCATGGTCCGCTGGTGGTGGTGGAAGTAGTGCGTAACATAGTGGCGGTACTGTTGGTGGGTTTCCTGGTAAACCGATACTTTCCTTTCTGGCAGGCATTGCTGGGCACCGCCATAGTATTGGCCTGTGTGTTGCTGGTACTGCGTTCACAACTACAGAAATATTATAACCGTATTGAACGCCGCTTCCTGGCGAATCTGAATGCACGTGAAAATGCAGATGCGGCAGCACATAAAACAGCGGCGGCAGACCTGCTGCCCTGGGATGCGCAGGTATCCGAAATAGAAATAGATCCCTGGTCAAGCCTGGTGGACAAACCTCTCATAGACCTGCAGCTGCGCGAAAAATATGGTATCAACGTAGGCGCTATCAAAAGAGGCAATGTGACTATTTACGCTCCTACCCGTGATGAAAAATTATTTCCGCATGATATCCTCACCGCTATCGGCACAGAGGCGCAGCTGGAAGAATTCAACCGCGTGGTAAATACCCTGAATGTTCACCGGAGTGATGATGTGGCAGATGAAAATATTGGCTTAACCAGCCTGGTGGTAGATGAACACAACGGTCTCAAAGGACAAAGCATCCGCGATTCCGGTATCCGGGAAAAAACCAAAGCCCTGGTAGTAGGCATTGCCCGCGGTGGCGAAAAAATACTGAACCCTGCCTCTGAAACCGTGTTTGAATGGGAAGATGTGGTATGGCTGGTAGGTAACCGGAAAAAGATCATGGAATTTTCACGGAGTAACGCGTAATAATATTCTTCTTACAAATAAAAAATGCAGCGGAGAAAACATCCGCTGCATTTTTTATTTGTAAGAAGATATGCACTCAGGCCTTTTGCAGAAATGCTCTCAGCACATACTGCAGGATACCGCCATGACGATAATATTCTATTTCTATCAATGAGTTCAGCTTGCACTTCACTTTAAACTCAACCGGATCTCCCGATGCAGGGATAGCCCTTACCGTTAGTATTTTACCCGGAGTGAGATCGGTGGATACTCCGCTGATAGTGTATGCCTCTGTACCTGACAACTGTAGTGAGGCAGCGTTTTCACCCTCCATGTATTGCAGGGGCAAAACACCCATGCCTACCAGGTTGCTGCGGTGAATACGTTCATAACTTTCCGCGATGACCGCTTTAACACCCAGGAGATTGGTCCCCTTGGCGGCCCAGTCGCGGGACGATCCACTGCCATACTCCTTACCAGCCAGTATGATTAATGGCACCTTATTGGCCGCATATTGCGCTGCGGCATCATAAACAGGCATCACCATGCCGGAAGGGATCACCGTGGTAAATCCGCCTTCTTTAGGCGATAATTCATTTTTAATACGCACATTGGCAAAAGTTCCCCGTATCATCACCTCATGATTTCCCCTGCGGGAACCATAGGAGTTAAATAAACGGGGATCGATGCCATGGTCCAGCAGGTACTTCCCGGCAGGGGTATCTGCCTTGAATGAACCGGCAGGAGAAATATGATCGGTGGTTACCGAATCACCCAGCTTCAGCAATACGCGGGCATCTTTTATATCTTCCAGCGGCGCAGGATCTTCCGGCAGCCCGTTAAAAAACGGCGCTTCCCGGATATAGGTAGAGTCGTTGCTCCAGTGATAATCTTTTCCGGAAGGTGCCAGCAGCCCACGCCATTGGTCATCTCCATCAAAAATGACTTTATATATATTTTCAAAATCTTCCTGTTTCACCGCGGCGGCTACGGCTTCATTAATTTCTTCCTGCGTAGGCCAGATATCGCGGAGATATACCGGCTCCCCGTTAGGATCATACCCCAGCGGAGCTGTGAGCATATCCACATCTATCCGTCCGGCGATGGCGTAGGCGACCACCAGCAACGGCGATGCCAGGAAGTTCATTTTCACCTGCGGATGTACCCGGGCTTCAAAGTTACGGTTGCCTGATAGTACAGAGGCTACCACCAGGTTGCCTTTATCCACGGCTTCTGCAATGGCCGGCGGCAAAGGACCACTGTTACCAATACACGAAGTACAGCCATAGCCTACTATATGAAAACGCAATGCTTCCAGTTCCGTTAACAGACCAGCACGTTTCAGGTATTCGGTCACCACCCTGGAGCCGGGTGCCAGGCTGGTCTTTACCCAGGGCTTTACATACAATCCACGGCTAATGGCCTTCTTAGCTACCAGTCCTGCTCCTATCATAACGCTGGGGTTGGAAGTATTGGTACAGCTGGTGATCGCCGCAATGGTAATAGCGCCATCACTCAGCACATATTCTTCATTCTTTAATTTAATGCGGACGGATTTAAGATAGTCCACTTCTACCGCCACTTCTTCGGAAGATTTCTGAATTTCATAGGTGAATGCGGTACCCGAACCACCTTCAGACAACCAGGCCGTATCCCGGCGCTTTCCTTCCGGTGTATACATGCGTTTGAATTCCTTATTCAGCAGGCTCTCAAATTCATTGTGCAGATCTCTTACCAGGATACGGTCCTGTGGGCGCTTAGGGCCTGCTACAGCAGACTGTATGCCATTCAGGTCTACTTCCAGTATATCCGTATAAGTGATCTCTTCATTGCCATGCCGCCACAACATATTCTCCCGGCAATAAGCTTCCACCTGCGCTATTTGTTCAGGTGGACGATTGGTGCGGTGCATATACTGCAACGTTTGATGATCAATCGGGAAATAGGTGACGGTGCAACCAAATTCCGGCGACATATTGGAAATAGTAGCCCTGTCCGGCACTGACAAATGATCGAGTCCATCGCCAAAGACTTCCACAAATTTGTCCACCACCCCGTATTTACGCAGCAGTTGCGTGATGGCAAGTACCATATCTGTAGCTGTTACGCCTTCCGTTAGGCGGCCGGTGAGCTTTAATCCGATCACCTGCGGACAGGAAAAGTAAATGGGTTGTCCCAGTATAGCGGCTTCCGCTTCTATACCACCTACACCCCAACCTAATACCCCAATCCCATTCACCATAGGTGTATGAGAATCTGTTCCAACCAGGGTATCGGGAAACAGCCATCCATCGCGGTTAATAACACCTTTGGCCAGGTATTCCAGGTTTACCTGGTGACAAATACCCATGCCCGGAGGCACTACGGTAAAATTATCGAAAGCCTGTTGCGCCCATTTAAGCAGCTGATACCGCTCTTTGTTGCGCTCATATTCATAGGCCACATTTTTTGTATAGGAATAATCAGTGCCGAAGAAGTCTACCTGCACCGAGTGATCTACGACCAGGTCTACCGGGATAGCCGGATTAATTTTAGCACCTTCTTTCCCTTTGCGGATCACTTCCGCACGAATGGAGGCAATGTCCACCACCGCCGCTACACCGGTAAAATCCTGCATCAGCACCCGGGCCGGCTTAAAAGGTATTTCTTTGTCTGTACCCGCGGGGTCCCAGTTCACCAACGTTTCCAGGTGTTCATCCGTAATGGCAAAGTTATCGTGATTCCGTAATACATTTTCTAATAAGATCCTGATGGAAAAAGGCAGACGGGAAATCTGTCTTCCTTCCTTTTCCAGCTTGCTGAGTGACGCGATACGAGGCTCCATAATAAATGATTAGTTGACAACATTAAGGAAACAATGACTCAAAGGTTTTGTTTATACAATATAGCTAATTATGAACCTTTTATGCCGTTTTAATATTAAAATAACCCTGCAATACCCACGCACCGGCACTTCCTAGCTTTATCACAAATACCCCTCAAAATGCCGCAACAATTAAAAGTCCCCTCGACTTCCCGCCTTGTGCTGGAGGCAACCATGCAACTCTATACAACACCTTTACAACAACGTTATATTGAGTCCATCGATTTCAGTGAAACCAGCCGTCTTTTTTATGACCTGAAACGGCATTTCCCCCATGTAATAGATGCTATTTGCTTACGCAAACAAAGTATCCGCGCCATGCTGCAGGAAAGGATTTCCCGGTTGCCGGGGCAACAGGTGATCCTGCTGGGCGCAGGCCTGGACCCACTTTCTTTATATCTCCTGGAAAATTACCGGGAACAAGTCAGCAGGATTATAGAAGTAGATAATGGATATATAGCCGAAAAACAACAGCTCTACACCACGATTATTCCCGAAGAATCAATGATCCGCTTATCAAAATGTGACGTAACGGATACCGTATTACTATGGAATAAATTGTTGGAAAATGGCTACCAGCAAGAAATGCCTGCCATTATTGTTTTTGAAGGCCTGATTCATTACGTCAGCAATGATGCCTTTATCAACACCATGAAACTTTTTAAAACAGCTGATAGAAAGAACCTCGTGATGCTGGATTATTCTTTATCGGAAGAAGAGGTACCTCCTGCATTTTTGCAGCATCACCAGGGGGTGATACGGATGTTGGAAACATTTGTTAACACCCGTTTAAATATTAACAGTCATGCCGACATGGCCGGCATTATTTATCAGCTGGATGCCACACTGGAAAACCTGGAACCCATGTGTGTAACAGAAAGAAAAATCACCGGGAGCAATAAAATATTCCACTCTCCCGGCGAAGGCATTATAGAAATGCTGAGCTTTAGTTTATGATAGCTTTTAGCCATTAGCTTTTAGCTTTTATCTTTTAGGCAATGCAGCGGAGACCATCATATATTTATCTTCGCTGCATTGCCTAAAAGCTAAAAGCTAATGGCTAAATGCTCTGCCACCAGTGTTCCTGTGGGTAGTGTTCCCCTACTATTACCGGCTCTCCTATTCTTGGGGTGGTAACAGTCATGCCTCTTTGTACTCCGCTGGCGGTCACCCGTTTGGCCGATTCATTCCAGGGATGGTTGGCGAGGGCAAATTTAGCCCAGTGTACCGGCAGCAATACTTTGGCCT
The DNA here is from genome assembly GCF_052114225.1 of Chitinophaga sp. RAB17. Classification (NCBI taxonomy): domain Bacteria; kingdom Pseudomonadati; phylum Bacteroidota; class Chitinophagia; order Chitinophagales; family Chitinophagaceae; genus Chitinophaga; species Chitinophaga sp. RAB17. Next base: position 560,929 of record NZ_JBFREI010000001.1, read on the forward strand.
GCAGGTCAATGGCCGCCTGCACCGTTTCTTCAGGTTTCATGTGTATAAATGGCCAGTTGTCGTTATACTGTCCGCATTCCAATATTGCCAGGTCAAAAGGACCAAATTTATCACCGATGGCTTTGAAGTGGGTATCATATCCGGAATCTCCGCCAATAAAAAGCTGGTATCCGAATATCTGCAATACAAAGGATGACCAGAGACTCCCTCCTCTTTTTAATCCGCGGCCGGAGAAATGTCGTGCAGGCGTTGCCGTTATAGTAATATCTTTTGCAATCTCCTGTGTTTCCCACCAGTCCATTTCTGTAATATTATTTTCCTGTACCAGGCAGGATTGCAGATCCCTGCCAACGCCCAGTGAAGTGAAAATCCTTTTGGTATGTGGTTTTAACAGTGCCAGTGTTTTTTTATCAAGATGATCATAGTGATTATGTGTAATAATCATGAGATCTATTTCCGGCATATCAGCAGGTGTGTAAGCATCTGCGCCCGGGAAAGCCTTGATCATAAAAGACATAGGGGAAGCGCTGCCACTAAACACCGGGTCTACCAGTATATTGAAACCTTTTACATGAATGAGATAGGAAGAATGCCCGAACCATACGATCACCGGCTTCTCTGAATACAATGTTTTCAGATTTGTTTTTACGGGAGTCAGTGGTGCCGGTGGTCTTACGTCTGCCGGACGCTGAAAAGTTTCTTTCAGCATCTGGTAATAAGTAACATCATCCGGCTTCATGGGCGTGAGCGATAAATTCTGAAATACGCCATCCCGGAAATTCTGCGAATGCTTTATTCTTTCCTTTATAGAAGATGATTTTCGCTGCATGTATTAAAGTTAAGAAGTGTTTTGTTAAAAACGTCTTATACAGTAGACGGACAACGACAGGATATATTTTAAAAGTACTTAAAATAAAAGAGCTGCCCACTAAGAGCAGCCCTGCATCCAACCTATCTCGAAAACAAAAAAATCATGAACGTGCCAGCAGTCTTTTACCCCTGGCCATCAACCGCAACAGGCGGGTATTGCCGTAAAAAGCAGAATGATACCTGCCATCTGCTTTACGGCGTTCGCCATAAGCCCTCAATACCGCATCTGCCGTTACCATCCCTGTTACTTTTTTATTTGCATCCAGCACGGCCAGTATATCCGGGGGATAGCTATCGAATAATTCCGTGACCAGGTTAATATCATCGGAGCCATACACATACGGCGCCGCTGCTGCCAGGTTTTCATTTATAGGAGATGTATTGGACGCCGATAAACAGGTCCTGTTGAGATATCCTTTAAAATGTCCCTCCTCATCCGTTACTGGCAGGTACTGATAATAATAAGGGCTGCTGTGTTCCTGCAACAGGCTGTATGCCTGTGCCACTGTCATATTGCTACGCAAGTTTACCGGGGACGTTGAAACAACCGCTGCTACATTGATGAGCTGCAGGATGTCCGGCGTATATTCATCCGGTGCGGTAACACCTCTTCTCCGGATCTTTTCGGTCATGATACTTCCTTTCATAAGGAAAAAGGATACGAAATAAGCAGCTGTACAGGCGCCAATCAATGGGAGCAAGCCATGTGGCTGCCCGGTTGTTTCCAGTGAAAACACAATGGCAGTCAGCAATGCGCGGGAAGCTCCTGCAAACATAGCAGCCATTCCTATCAGTGCAGCAGTGGCAATGTTGATGTCGCTGCCGGGAAATAATTTCAGTACCACTATGCCCAGCAAAGCGCCCAAAGCCCCACCAATCGTGAATAAGGGTGCCAGCGTACCACCAGAGGTGCCACTACCCAGGGATATTACCCATGAAATATACTTGAGTACACAAAGCGATATTACCAGTGCCAGTGGTACGTTACCGGTCAACAGGGTTTTGATATTATCATATCCTACACCCATGGTATGTGGGGCAAAATAACCCACTACGCCCACTACTACCGCGCCCAGTGCAGGCCACCACATCCAGTGAATGGGGAGTTTTTCAAACATGTCTTCCACAAAATAAACGGACTTTGATACATAGGCTGCTATTACGCCTACCAGCGCCCCCATGAGCACATAGGTCAGCAGCGCGATATCTGATACCGCCGGAATATCCGGCATTGCAAACACGGGATGACTGTCGAATAAACCGATATGCATACCTGCGCCCACAATACAACCGATGGCTACCGGTATCACCGCGCGGGGCGAAAATTCAAACAGCAATAATTCGATGGCCAACAAAATGGCTGCCAGCGGGCTGCCGAAGATAGCCGCCATACCGGCACAAGCGCCGGCCGCCAGTAATACTTTTCTTTCGGCAGCAGAAATATGAATCACCTGCCCGGTGAATGAACCGATGGCGCCACCGGTGGCAATGATAGGACCTTCTGCACCAAAAGGTCCGCCCGTACCAATAGAAATAGCGGCAGATAAAGGTTTCAGCAAAGTAATCACCGGGGGTATTTTGCTGTCGTTCAAAATAATATTTTCCATGGCCTCCGGAATACCATGACCACGAATAGCTTTACTGCCAAAGCGTGCCATTACCCCCACAATCAAGCTACCGATAATAGGGATGAATATAACGATCCAGCCCAGGTGATTACCGGCAGGTCCTGCTTCTTCAAATGAAAACCGGCCGTAAAAAGACAGGTTGGTAATGAGACTGATCAGCATCACCAGTCCTTTTGCCACAAAACCTATTGCCAGCGCGTTGATGCCTGCCTGCATACTGAGGTAAAGCACTCTCCGTGACATATTTCCAGCAAACCTTTGCTCTCTTTTATGATTCATACTATATAAAATGACAATAAAAACTTAAAAACAGTACAAAAATATGATCTAAATCATATTAAAACCTATTTTTTCTTTCAAAAACACAAAAAAACATTACTATTGCAATCATGAAAAAAGCCGGAACCTGCGATTTAAAAACGTGTTTTCTTTGCCAGTTCAGCATTCCGGAGTGGATTGCCGCAGTAGCAGATCATAAACAGCACCTGTTTTATAAAAAGAATGAAATCATTTTCCAGGAAGGACAGCCTGTAAAGGGCATCTTTTTCCTTTATGAAGGAAAAGTGAAAGTGCATAAGCAATGGGGAGAGGACAAAGATCTGATTGTTCGTTTTGCGCAAAAGGGGGATATACTCGGGCATCGTGGACTGGGCAGTGGAGAACGTTTATATACCGTGTCTGCTACTGCGCTGGAAGACACCACCGTATGCTATACCGACCTTACTTTTTTTGAAGCATCGCTGAAAGTGAATCCCAATCTGACTTTAAAGCTGATGCAATTTTACGCGGATGAGTTGCAGGAAGCAGAGAGAAAGATGCGCAACCTCGTACATATGGATGTAAAAGGCAGGCTGGCAGATGCTTTGCTTGAAATCAGCCGTTTGCATAACGATCCACAGTTTACCATCAGCCGGCAGGATCTTGCCTCTTTTGCAGGCACCACCTATGAAACTATTTATCGCAATCTGCAGGAGTTTATACAGGAGAAATTAATTGCCGTAGAAGGAAAAGCCATTCATATTTTAAATGAGAAGAAGTTGAAAAAGTATGTGGGTTAAGATGTCACACTATTTCTGTTAACCGTAATAATTTAGCTTCATTCAGTATTGTAAAGCTCTTCCCGGAAACTGCTACCAGTCGTTCTTCTATCAGTTCATTCAATATTCTGAAAGTAGTTTCATAGGTAGCGCCAATATAGGAAGCAAGGTCTTGTTTGGAAAGGGAGAGATCTATAAACCCATCTTTATTAAATCCGAATTTTTGTTGTAACAGCAACAGGGCATTGGCCATGCGGCCTTTGACAGACATATGTGCCAGGTTGCGCATATGCTTTTCGGAAGATTGTAATTCCTGTGCATAAAACAGCATGAGTTCATATAACAGATCATGGTTTACTTTGAGAGATGACTGAAAAAAATCCATCTCTATAAAACAAACTTTTACCGGTTCCAGCGCGGTGGCAGATACCGGGTAAAGATGTTCCGCTCCTCCCATGCCACGGTGTCCCACGATATCTCCCTTTTGCGCAAAACGAACAATCAGTTCTTTTTCTGCGCCCCAGTGCTTGTGCACTTTCATGCGGCCTTCATAAATGAAGTAGATACCCGTTACTTTATCACCTTCTTTAAACAGCATTTCGCCTTTATTGAGGATAAAGTTTTTTCGGTGTAAAGCTACTGCCGGCGACCATTCCTTAATGGATAGCCTGCAAAGGAGACAGGTTTTACCATCACAACCCGCTTTGTCTTTCTTCATGTATAATATCGCTGTTTTGTAATTGTTGCAATGTTTCATCCGCTAATATGGCGTGCAGCTTCACCACTTCTCCTACTACAATAATGGCCGGATTGCCCATACCCGCCGCCTGTACTCTCCATACAATGTCCTTCACTGTACCAATCACCATTTGCTGTTGGGGTGTGGTACCGTTTTGTATAATAGCCACCGGCGTATCACTTTTCCCCTGTTTGGCAAAAAGTTCCATGATGCCTTCCAGTTTGCTCATGGCCATCAGTATTACCACCGTAGCAGTGGAACGGGCAGCCAGTTCAATATCGCCGGAAATATCGCCGGAGCTGGTGGTACCGGTGGTTACCCAGAAGCCTTCCGCAATACCTCTGCATGTAAGCGGAATCATTTGTGATGCCGGTACTGCTATGGCGCTGGATATGCCGGGTATAATGGATACTTTGATACCGTGTTGTCTGGCCGTTTGTATTTCTTCCACAGCTCTGCCAAATACAAAGGGATCGCCTCCCTTTAACCGTACCACGTGTCCATGGGCATTGGCCATTTCCACAATAAGCAGGTTGATTTCCTGCTGAGATAGTGCATGACAGCCATAGCGCTTTCCAACAAACCGGATGATGGCACCTGGCGCCGCATATGCCAGTAATGATTCATTCACTAATGCGTCATATAATATCACATCTGCCTGACGGATGGTATTAATGGCTTTCAGGGTAATCATTTCCGGATCTCCCGGCCCTGCTCCTACTAAAGATAGAGATGGAATTGACACATGCATACACATTATAATTAAATTTATATAATACTTTCAATCAGATTCATACCTAAAATTAAAATAAAATCGCGTAATTTTATAACCAACATCATACACCTACCTCTAAAATCATCTCCAAAACGCGAAATAATATTATATTAATTAAATTATAATATAACTTAAGTTTTCTGATCCTTAAATATAATCCAATGAAAATAGTAGTTATAGGGAACGGTATGGTAGGCTATAAATTTTGTGAGAAGATGATAACCAAATCCGGCCACCTCCCCACTGAAATGGTTGTATTCGGAGAAGAACCCCGCCCCGCCTATGATCGCGTACATCTTACCTCCTGGTTTGATGGTAAAACAGTCGATGATCTCCTGCTGGCTACCGCCGAATGGTACAGCCAACAAGGCATCAGACTCCACCTGGGTGACCCGGTGCAACAAATTGACCGCGACAACAAAACCGTATACTCCCACAAAGGCATCGTGGAAACATATGATTACCTGGTAATAGCTACCGGCTCCGCCGCCTTCGTACCACCAGTACCAGGCATGGATAAAAAGGGCGTATTTATTTACCGCACCATAGAAGACCTGGAAATGATGAAGGCCTATGCCCCGAAAGCTACCCGTGGAGCAGTAATAGGTGGCGGCCTGCTGGGATTGGAAGCGGCCAAGGCATTGCTGGACCTGGGCATCTCCAATACACATGTGATCGAGTTTTCCTCCCGCCTTATGCCCAGGCAAATAGATGAACAGGGGTCTGCCATCCTTCAGACAAAACTCGGCAGCCTGGGCCTGAAAGTACTCACCGGCAAAAATACCCGCGAGATACTGGGCAACGAAGCCATCACCGGTTTACAGTTTGCAGATGACACCATCCTGGAAGCGGATATCCTGGTGGTATCTGCCGGCATCAAACCCCGTGATGAACTGGCCAAAGCTGCCAATATCACCACCGGCCCCCGCGGCGGTATTGTTGTCAATGAACAAATGCAGACCAGCGATCCCTTTATATATTCCATCGGCGAATGCGCGCTCTACAACAACATGATCTATGGCCTGGTAGCCCCTGGCTATGAAATGGCTGAAGTAGCCGCGTCACATATCACCGGTGAAGCAAAAGCCTTCACCGGATTTGATATGAGTACCAAATTAAAACTCATCGGCGTAGATGTGGCCAGCTTCGGTGATCCTTTCTCAGATCCGGAAAACTGCCATAGCATTGTATTTGAAGATAAATACAAAGGCACCTATAAACGCATTAATATTACTACCGATGGTCAGTTCCTGCTGGGAGGTATCTTAATTGGCGATGCTGCTGCTTATAATATGCTGCTGCAAACGACTAAAAACAAACTGACGTTGCCAGCTAATCCGGAAGACTTACTGCTGGGCGGCAGCCGTAGCAGCGCCGATACAGGTGCCGGCGTCACGGCCCTGCCTGATGAAGCCATCATCTGCAGCTGCGAAAGCGTGAGCAAAGGCACTATCTGCCAGGCAGTCACTGATGGCCACGAAACACTCGATGATGTAAAGAAGTGCACGAAAGCCGGCACCTGCTGCGGCGGCTGCGCCCCTATGGTGAAAGACCTCATCACCGCCACCATGAAGGCACAGGGCAAATACATCCGCAACGTAGTATGCGAACACTTCGCCTATTCCCGCCAGGAAATGCTGGACCTCATCCGGGTAAAATCACTGCGTTCCTTTGATGAAGTATTGGACCACTACGGAGAAGGTGAAGGCTGCGAAGTATGCAAACCCGTCATCGCCTCTATACTGGCCAGTCTCTGGAACGACATGATCCTCGACAAAGGCAATGATACCGCACAGGACTCCAATGACCGCTACCTTGCCAACATACAGAAAGGAGGCACCTATTCTGTAGTACCCCGCATTCCCGGTGGAGAAATTACACCTGAAAAACTGGTGGTAATCGGAGAGATAGGTACTAAATATAACCTCTATACGAAAATCACCGGAGGACAACGCATAGACTTATTTGGCGCACATCTCAGCGACCTGCCCAATATATGGGAAGAACTGATTGCCGCCGGATTTGAAAGCGGACATGCATATGGCAAAGCATTACGCACAGTAAAAAGCTGCGTAGGCTCTACCTGGTGCCGGTTCGGTTTGCACGACAGTGTTAGCTTTGCCATCCGCATAGAAGAACGTTACCGCGGATTACGGGCACCACATAAAATCAAATCCGCTGTATCCGGCTGCATCCGGGAATGTGCGGAAGCACAGTCGAAAGACTTTGGCATCATTGCCACCGAAAAAGGATGGAACCTCTATGTATGCGGCAACGGCGGCTCCAAGCCACAACACGCACAACTCCTGGTAGCGGATGTAGACAGCGACACCTGCATTCAATACATTGACCGCTTCCTGATGTTCTATATCAAAACAGCCGATCCGCTCACCCGCACGGCTACCTGGCTGAACAAACTTGATGGTGGTATGGACTATCTCCGCAACGTAGTACTGAATGATAGTCTGGGTATCGCTTCTCAGCTGGAAACAGAAATGCAGTTGCTGGTAGATAACTATAAATGCGAGTGGAGAGAGGTAGTGGAAAATCCCGAACTGCGCAAGCGCTTCTCTCACTTCATCAACGCGCCTACCGATAAAGATCCGACAGTAAAATTCGAAACCATGCGTGCACAGAAGAAAGCCGCAGAATGGAAATAATCTCTTTACTCAAAAATATACTGCTATGTCTACGATTCACACTACTGCTACCACCTGGTTCTTTGCCTGTAAAACATCAGATGTACCCACCAATGGCGGCGTATGCGTAAAGTATAAAGAAGAACAGATTGCCCTGTTTTATTTTGCCCGCAGAAATGAATGGTATGCCACGCAAAACCTTTGCCCGCACCGGCAACAGATGGCGCTGAGCCGCGGCATGACAGGCACTGTAAAAGATGAGCCTAAAGTAGCATGCCCTTTTCACAAAAAAACATTCTCCCTGAAAGACGGCCGTTGCCTATCTGACGAAACAGAATGTTCGCTCACTACTTACCCGGTAAAAATCATAGATGATATGGTATATATCGGTGTAATGGCAGATGTGGAAATGGTAAATGCAGCAATATAAAAAACGAAACCCGGTAGCTGGCAGGCTAACCGGGCTTCTGATCCGTAAATGATTGGCTCATTCAAAATCAACCAAAGTTACATGAAAAAATGGTTTCCCCGCAGGGTATCAATGATACTCCCCGGCCTGCTGTTGTCACAGTATGGCTATGCGCAACTTAACTTCGGTGCACAACTAAGAACACGCACCGAACTACGTAACGGACAAGGCGCTCCACAGGTACAAGGCGCCGACCCAGCTTTCTTTACTTCCCAGCGCACCCGCCTCATGGCCGGTTTCAGCGCCTACCGCATCAAATTGGGTCTAACGGTGCAGGATGTACGGGTATGGGGACAGGATGCTTCTACCATTAACCGCACTACCACCCCGGACAATAACGGATTTATGTTACACGAAGCCTGGGCGGAAATATTACTGACGGATACCATCGTAAAAAATAAAAGTCTGTCGCTAAAAGTAGGTCGTCAGGAACTGGTGTATGATGATAGCCGCCTGCTCGGCAACCTCGATTGGCTGCAACAGGGACGGCGGCATGATGCTGCAGTATTAAAATATGAAAGCAACTACTGGACATTACATACCGCTGTTGCCTTTAACCAGAATAAAGAAAATGCCAGTGGTACTGTTTACAATCCAACGCCGGCAGGTAATTACACTGCGAATACCAATGGCGGCAACGCCTATAAAAGCCTGGAGTTCGTATATGTGTCAAGGAAATTAAAGAAGGGGAACCTGTCTTTTCTCTTCCTCTCCGATCAGTTTTCAAAATACCATACAGACAGTATAGAACATGTGGCTACGAAAGTATGGGAAACAGGTACCTACACCCGAATGACTACCGGCTTATTTTACACGCAGCAACTCAACAGGATGAGCTATACCGCTGCCGCCTACCACCAGTTCGGCACTAACGGCAACGGGCAAACGGTAAATGGCAGTTTATTATCCGGATCTTTCCAATACAGTGTAAGTAAAGCGTTCAGCGCAGGTGCAGGTGTGGATTATACCACACCTGATTTTGATCCGCTGTATGGCACCCCGCATAAGTTCTGGGGCAACGTGGACTATTTCTATGTAGCCAGTGGATTTGGCAATAAAGGATTACAGGATTATTATGTAAAAACAAAGTTGAAACCCGGCACCCGTTGGGCATTTACAGGAGACGTACATGAATTTTACGCAGCTTCCGCCATTACAGGTATGAGCAAACAATTTGGTACAGAGGCAGATGTGACGGCCAATTATACCCTGACCAAAATGATTGGCCTGGAAGCTGGCTACAGCCACTTCTGGAATACGGCCTCCCTCTCCTCTCCCACGGTAAAAAATATAAAAAATGCCGGCAGTAACAGCAACTGGGCGTATCTCTCTGTAAACATACGCCCTGAATTTCTGATTAAATAACCTGTAAAATCACTACTATGCTCGCGCCACTCAATAAAATAAAAATCTTTAGTCTCGATACCATACAGATGCGCACGTTTCATATCACGTGGCTGATGTTCTTTGTCTGTTTCTTTGGCTGGTTTGGTCTGGCCCCATTGATGCCCACTATCCGTACTGACCTGGGCTTAAGCAAATCCCAGATAGGCAACATTATTATTGCTTCAGTATCCGGTACCATCATTGCACGGCTCATCATTGGTCGTCTCTGTGATACCTGGGGACCCCGAAAAACGGCGGTACGCCTGTTGTTGATCGGTTCCTTACCGGTGTTCCTCGTGGGGTTATCAAAAGACTACACCTCCTTTCTATTGTTTCGTTTAGCCATCAGCGTGATAGGTGGTTCATTCGTTATCACCCAGTTCCATACATCACTGATGTTTGCACCGGCCATTAAAGGCACTGCCAATGCCATCACCGGCGGATGGGGCAATCTGGGCGGTGGTGTCACCAACATGGTGATGCCGCTCATCTTCGCCGCTATTGTGGGCTTTGGTTACACCAAAGCGGAAGCGTGGCGCTATGCGATGATTGTCCCCGGCGTCATGATGCTGATAGTAGCGTATCTGTATTACCGTTATACAAAAGATACCCCCAACGGCAACTTCGATGAACTGGGCCTCCATAAAAAGAATACTAAAACGGATTGGTCCGTGTTGGCCGACTGGCGCATATGGGCACTTACCATGGCCTACGGGATGTGTTTTGGTATGGAGATCACCTTCGACAATGTTGCGTCTTTACATTTTGTGGATACATTTCATCTTTCTCAAGGCAGCGCAGGGTTCTGGGCGGGCATATTTGGTTTTATGAACCTTTTTGCCCGTGCATTGGGTGGCATTATTTCAGACAGGGTCGGCGCAAAGTCCGGCATGAAAGGCAAAGGATGGTTATTGGCCCTGATGCTGTTGGCAGAAGGAATTGGCTTGTTACTATTTGCACAGGCGGGATCGCTGGTAGTAGCCATTGTGGCGATGCTGAGTTTTGCGCTGTTCCTGAAAATGGCCAATGGCGCCACTTACGGCATTGTACCTTTTATTAACGAAAAAAATGCGGGGTTGGTCAGCGGTATTGTTGGCGCGGGCGGTAATATGGGAGGCATGTTATTCGGCTTCCTGTTTAAATCAGACAGCATCACATACGTACAGGCGTTCACGTATATCGGCTTTATTGTAATAGGCATCTCCTGTATTGTAATGCTGACCAGGTTTACCCGGCAACCCGCTGCGGAAGCAGTACCAACAAGAACACCTGTAGCCGTATCGTAAATCATCTATTAAAACTTCCGGCATGCAAGCATCATTTAAAACCACCTGCTGTTACTGTGGCGTAGGCTGTGGAATAGTAGTACATAAGGACCGGCAGGGAAAGCTGCATGTAGAAGGTGATAAAACACACCCGGTAAACAAAGGCATGCTTTGCTCCAAAGGCATGAACCTGCATTATACCGTTATGGATACATCAGACAGGCTACTGTATCCGGAAATGCGATACCATCGTAACCTGCCAAGACAAAGGGTTACCTGGGATCAGGCATTGGAAAGAACGGCAGCCGTATTTGCTGCTATCATCAAAAAACATGGTCCGGATGCCGTAGCCTTCTATGCATCCGGGCAATGCCTCACGGAAGAATATTATGTAGTCAATAAGCTCATCAAAGGATTTATTGGCAGCAACAACATCGATACCAATTCACGTTTATGCATGAGCAGCGCAGTAGCTGCTTATAAGCTGGCGTTGGGGGAAGACGCGGTACCCGGCACTTACGACGACATAGAACTGGCCGATTGCATCTTTGTCGCTGGTGCCAACCCAGCCTGGTGTCACCCCATTTTATGGAGGCGGGTAGAAGCCGCAAAAGCCGCAAATCCCGCGTTGAAAATTATTGTCAGTGACCCGCGTGTTACACAAAGTTGTTCGGCAGCCGACCTGCACCTGCAGGTGAATCCCGGCACCGACATTGTACTGCACCATGCCATTGGTCGCGCACTCATCACCGCCGGCCATACCGACAGCTCCTTTATACAGGCCCACACCAACGGATTTGATCAATACAAGGACACCTTGATGGAGCGCAGCATTGAAGAAGCTGCTGCCATCTGTGGCATTGCGGCAGCAGATATTTACACCGCCGCAGATTACATAGGCAATGCCACCGGATTCATGACCCTATGGACTATGGGACTCAATCAAAGCGTGGTAGGTGTAAACAAAAATCTCAGCCTGATCAATCTACACCTGATCACCGGCCATATCGGCAAACCCGGCAGCGGTCCTTTTTCCTTAACCGGGCAACCCAACGCCATGGGAGGCAGGGAAGTAGGAGGGCTTTCCAACCTGTTACCCGCACATCGGGTACTCAATAATCCCCAACACCGCAAAGAAGTGCAGGACTTCTGGGGCGGTACAACGTTATCAGACAAGCCCGGTCTCACTGCAACAGAAATGTTCAACGCCATGCACGATGGCAGACTAAAAGCGATCTGGATCATGTGTACCAATCCGCTGGTAAGTCTACCGGATGTTCGTTTTGCCGAAGCCGGACTCCTAAAAACCAAATTTGTGGTGGTGCAGGAAATTTCCAATAAACCGGAAACGCTGCGTTATGCCGATGTAGTACTGCCGGCCGCCGCCTGGACAGAGAAAGAAGGCACCATGACCAATGCAGAACGACGCATCAGCTATCTTACTAAACTCACAGATGCACCTGGTGAAGCATTACCCGATGCGGAGATCATTTGCCGCTTTGCACAAAAAATGGGTTATCACGGCTTCGACTATACGAATATGTCGGATATATATAGAGAGCATTGCCGGTTAACCGCCGGTACCAACATAGATATCAGCGGACTGGATTATAAAACATTAAAAGCTGAACGCAGCATACAATGGCCTTACCGCTCCGGCAATGGTACGGCAAGACTGTTTGAAGATCATCAGTTCTACACACCTGATGCCAGAGCAGTTATCCACAGCTTTGAAGATACCAACCACTCAGAATCACTTACCAAAGAATTGCCGTTGATACTCACCACCGGCCGCATACGCGATCAGTGGCATACCATGAGTAAAACCGGAAAAGTGAGTAAACTGAAACAACATATATCTTCTTCTTTCCTCGAAATACATCCCGAAGATGCTCTACAGCGGGGCATACAGGCAGATGACATTGTAACCATTCACAATGGCAGAGGAGAAGTACGGGTAAAAGCACAACTCAGCAACACCATTAAAAAAGGGGTGGTTTTTTTACCGATGCATTGGGGCAAAATACTCAACAACGATTTGCACCGGGCCAATAATCTCACCAACCACCTGCTGGACCCGATATCCAAACAACCCGACTTTAAATACACTGCCGTACAGGTACAACGCTATCAGAAACCGGTACAGAAAATTGTGATCATCGGCGCTGGGGCAGGCGCCTGCGGCTTTGTAAAATCGTACCGGGAAGGGAATACCACCGATGAAATAGTGGTATTCAGCAAAGAAAATCTCCCGTTCTATAACCGGGTGATGCTGCCTGATTATATCAGTGGTACCCAGCAATGGAAACAACTGATTAAGATGACAAGGGCAGAAGAAACGGCCCATAACATTACGCTCCACCGCGGTGTGAGCATCACACATATTGACAGGGCCAACAAATTATTAACCGATAGTAACGGTCAGGTACATACGTATGACATCCTGTTGATGGCTACCGGCAGCAGAGCGGCTACCCTTCGGGACATTCCGCCTATTCCGGGTATTTTTACCATGCGCACCCGCATGGATGCAGACGCCTTCAAACAGCATATAGATCCTGCACACGGGAAAGTAATGATCGTAGGTGGAGGATTATTAGGGATAGAGCTGGCAGCATCTCTCAAAGAAATTAATATAGACGTTGGCGTTATACAACGTACCTCCCGGCTGATGGACCGGCAGCTGGATACCCTCGGCGGACAACTCCTTTACGAAGAGCTGACCGACAGGGGTATTGACATTTATTACAATGATGAAATTGATCGTTTTTCCGGCCAGGACAAACTCGAAGGATTACGTATGAAAAGTGGGTTATACATTCCCTGCCAGGCGGTGGTGATGTCTATTGGCACCGTGCCTAACATAGAACTGGCACAGGCGGCACAATTGCTTTGCAATCGTGGCGTAGTCGTAAATGAATATCTCCAAACCAGCGATCCCGATATTTATGCCATCGGAGAAATAGCCGCTTTCAACGGTACCTTGTATGGCATCACCGCTGCAGCGGAACAACAGGCTGCTGTAGTGGCCCGCTATCTGAACGGTGATATCAGCCAATACTACCAGGGCTCTCTTTTTATGAACATTCTTAAAATGCATGGCACCGACCTCTGCTCACTGGGCATGGTAGAAACCCCTAAAGATCCGGCTTATGAAGAAGTGGTGTTTATTGATAAAGCAAAACGATATTATAAAAAATGTATCATTCACCAGGACAGGTTAGTGGGCGCTATCCTGATCGGCGACAAATCAGAGTTCGCTGAATTCAGGGATCTTATTCAACAAAAAATTGAGCTATCAGATAAACGACTGGAGCTATTACGTTCCGGCAAAAAAGGCACACCCGTTATCGGCAAACTGGTTTGCTCCTGTGGTAATGTAGGAGAAGGTAATATCATGGAAAAAATAGCTGCCGGGTGCAACAACCTGCAACAACTATGTCAGGCCTCCGGCGCCGGTATGGGCTGTGGCAGCTGTAAGCCGGAAGTAAAGGCATTGCTGGAGAAATCTATTCCAAAAAACGTTGCAGCACTCGTATAACTATGGCGAAACTCACACATACTTTCCCCATCAATTTCACCGGCGGCATTATTTCGCCGGGGTATCTGCTGGAAATTCTGGATACTGCCAGCGCCGCGCAGGCTACGCATATCCGTTTCGGATTGCGGCAGCAACTACTTGTAGATATTCCCGATAAATGCGTCGCTTCATTTAAGAGCCAGTGCGCCGAAAAACAGATCAACATTGCCGACACGCCTAATATCATGAGCGCATATCCGGCAGCAGGCATTTTCATTCACAACAGCTGGTTAAGTGAAGGCATCTACAAAGATGTGTTTAATCTTTTTGATTATGCCCCGGCATTAAAGATAAACATCTGTGACAGTCAGCAAACCTTTGTACCCTTATTCACCGGGCATATCAACTGGATTACTTCTCCCAATCTGCATTACTGGTATTTGTATATCCGTGTGCCGGGCAGTCAGCAGTTATTTGCATGGCCGGAACAAATCTATACCAACAATATTGCAGCTGTGAGCAAACAGGTGGAAGCAGCGCTCAATAATGGTGATTCCCCTGAGGAGGTGTATGCAGATATAAAAAAAACGTTGACCTATATCAGTCGCGTTAAAGATAAGGAACCAGACCTGCCGGCATTTCATTTACCTTACTACGAAGGATTTAATAAATACGATAACAGCTATTGGCTGGGCATCTATCGCCGCGATGAAGATTTCCCCATTCCTTTTTTGAAAGAAGTATGTACCATTTGCCTGGAAACCCGCACCGGGCAGCTATATGCCACTCCCTGGAAATCACTCATCATTAAAAACATAGATGCCATTCACCGTACGCTATGGGATTATGTGCTGGGAAAGCATGGTATCAATGTTCGTCATGCTGCCAATGAACTTAACTGGCAGGTAGAAGACAACTGTGAAGATGGCCTGATTCTGAAACGGCATATCATCCGCTATTTCGATACCGCGGATGTACGTACCTACGGATTATGTTTCAGCGTGAGAATCAATCGCCCCGCCAGTCTTTTTGGTACAGTAGTGATCCGCAAACAGGAAAACAAACATGGCAGCAAACTCAAATACATGCAACGCTATGATATCCTGTACACCGCTGATTACAACGCCAATTCCGCGCAGCTGCTCCTATACCGCGAAGGGGTATCTAAAGAGCACCTGGGGCCTTACATTGTAGCATTATGCAAAACTTTTTATGAACAGAAAAGTGAAGCGAATGTACTACAACACTATGTAAGGGAACAGCATTCGCTGGTAACAATACCCGTGGCGGAAAAACAGGTACATCAATGCCGGCATTGTCTTACCGTATATGATGAAGCTGTAGGCGATGCAGAACAACAGGTAGCAGCTGGTACGTTGTTTAAAGATTTACCGGGGGATTACGAATGTTTTGTATGTGCAGCGCCGTTGAGCGAATTTAAGGAGGTGAATGAGGCCGCATTACATGCCGCCGGTTAATTTTGTGGCCAAGATCACAAATTTCTACCGCAAATTGAATACCAGCGGTACTTTCCGTGTCAACCGGACAATCTATCCCTACTTTTTCCTCAGATTTAGCTAATTTTGCCAACTTCAGCGCCGCAAACAGGTGTGTACCGCAGATCATGTTAGCAGATATTCATAACGAAACCGATGCACGGCAATACCGAATCGCCACTTCTGTATTCTTTTTTATTTCCGGATTAGGTTATTCTTCCTGGGCTTCCAGGATTCCTTCTATCAAGCAGCAGTTGCACTTAAATGAAGCGCAGCTGGGGGCTGTATTATTTGCCCTGCCTATAGGGCTGATGCTCACCATGCCTGTTACCGGCAAGCTGCTGGGTAATTTCAGCAGCCGTAAGATCATGATGTTTGGCGCCATGGTATTTAACGTGGTACTGAGTTTACCGGGTTTTGCAAACAGCATTGCACAACTGGCGCTGGTATTGTTCTGTTTTGGTTCAGCCCGTAATCTGCTGAACCTGTCTATGAATGCCCAGGCGGTAGCGGTGCAGCACCTGTATTCGAGGTCTATCATGACAACCTTTCACGGGATCTGGAGTGTGGCAGGGTCTGTGGGAGCGCTCACCGGTTTACTGATGGTGACCATGAACGTAGCCCCTTCTTATCATCTGCTGATGGTCAGCGTGCTGCTCCTGGTATTCACGGTGTACTATTACCCCAAAACGTTCCCTGATCAACCGGTAAAAAGCACGGTAAAAAAGCCCGCCTTCTCTCTGCCGGATAAATCATTACTGAAATATTCGCTGATCTGCTTTGCCTGCATGGCAACGGAAAATACGATGTACGACTGGAGTGGATTGTATTTCCAGAAAGTGGTGGGCACCAGCAACGCCACTGCGGTAGCAGCGTTTGTAATTTACATGGTAGCCATGACCACCGGGCGTTTCATGGGCGATAAACTGGTAAAACGTATTGGGATCAAATCTATCTTGTTATATAGTGGCTGGCTTATCCTCAGCGGCTTGCTGCTGGCTATTCTGCTGCCTTATCCGGTTACTGCCGGCATAGGGTTTATTTTTGCAGGATTAGGGGTTGCCTGCGTGGTGCCGCTGGTATTCAGCCTGGCAGGTAAATCAAAAAATACCAACAGCGGACAAACACTTGCCTCTATTTCCTCCATCGGCTACCTGGGATTCCTGGTAGTGCCGCCACTAATCGGATTTGTAGCCCAGGCTACCAGTCTGCGCCTCTCATTTGCCATTATGGCGATATGCGGACTGCTGATTGTGTTGATGGTAAGAAAGCTGGAGGAATAGCGATCCAGCTTTTAGCCATTAGCTTTTAGCTTTTAGTAAATGCAGCGGGACATTAAATGCAGCGGAACGTAAATGCAGCGGAGCAACAACCAGTGTGTTCCGCTGCATTAAGAAGATATTAAATACCAGCCGTATATTTTTGTTTCAATATTGCCCGCTCCTTTTCCCCCACTCCTAATTCTTTTTCAAAGAAATTCTCCACAGTTCCGTATTTCGTTTTAATCGCGTCAAACAAACTGTGTAACAATTCCGGTTTCAGTTCCAGTGCCTTACGGATGGTTTCTTCATCCAGGCCGGTGCTCTGCTGCATGCCTTTAAACATTTTCGCATTCATCGGCATCAGGTATACATTGCTCGCTGTAAAATCTGCTTCAATAGTGCTTTGTGGCACACCCAATGCATACAGGAATAAGGCGGTAGCCATTCCTGTTCTGTCGCGGCCACCTGTGCAATGGTACATAATGGATTCGCCGGCGGGTAAAGTCAGTAACTTCTGAAACAATGGTTTGTAGCGCGCACCGAGATATTGGGTGTTGCCGTAGAACTTCTCCAGAAAATTACCGCTCTTAATTATCTCTCCCATCTGAGCAGCGCCCGGTAAACTATCGCTGCCAGCAGGGCATAGCTGATAATCGGTATGTGGCAAAAGGTGATCCGGCGCTACCGCCGCCTCTTTTACACCACGAAAATCAATCACAGTATGGATATGTTTCTGTTCCAGCACTAACAAATCCTGGTCTGTTAAATGGCTCACATCTGCGGAGCGGAATACTTTTCCCCATACCACCTGCTTACCATCGGTAGTTTTATATCCACCTACATCGCGGAAATTCACGGTACCCTGCATGCGTACCACGCGTTGGGCACTGTCTGATAGTTGAGCAAAAGCTGCACATGGCATAGCGATAACCAACGCCAATACTATTTTTTTCATGTTGCTATTTTTATTTTTTGGAGAATATTATTTGATGATATCCCAGCGGATCCCTGCCTGGCCGCGGCTACCGTACCATTCTGTAGCAGTAATACGGCGCTTATCGCCCAGGTACGTTTTTAACGGTTCATTGGTGATGTTGTTCAACTCTGCAAACACTTTAATGCTGGCTGTAATGCTTACTGTGGCAGATGCATCTACGGTAAAGTTTTTATCTGTCCAGATATAAAAATCTTTTCCCAACTGCTGGTTGAGTGTTTCTACTGATGCGCCGCGGTAATTGCCGGCAATGCGCACCATTACACCTTTGCGCTCGTAGAACAGGATACTGTTGAAAAGATGTTTGGACTGATTCGGCAAACTGGTCCGGTCACTTACTTTGCCCCCATTGGTTGTTCTGGGAACATCTACAGCAGAGTGTATAAAAGTATAGTTCAACTCTGCACCGAAGCCACTGAAAAATCCCGGCAGAAAATCAAACCGTTTATTAATACCTGCTTCTAGTCCGGCGAGAGACGCGTTGTTCAGGTTTTTCGCCTGCGCTACCACGTAGTTATTTCCATTCTCTGTATAATAGCTTTTGTCGGCAAAAATGACATTCTTAATCTGTTTGTAAAAAACACCTCCGGAGAGCAGCCCTATATTGGAAAAATAGTATTCTCCCATCAGGTCGAAATTATTGGAAAACGTAGGTTGCAGGTCAGGATTACCTTTGGTGATGGTAATGGTAGATCCGGTGTTATCCACTGATTGTCCCGGTGTAAGATCCGTGAAATTAGGACGGATAAAAGTACGGGTATAGGCTGCACGCAGACTAGCCTGATCATTGATATTATATTTCAGGTGTAACATCGGCAACAGCGCGTTGTAATTATTATTTACTGTTGCTGGTGTTACCGTAGTCGCTTTAGGTGTACCTGCGGTGGTGGCTTTGGATCCATGCAGCGTAAACGCCGTATATTCATTTCTTATGCCGGCAATCATTTTCAGTTTATCTGTCAAATCAATTTCCGCCATTGCATAGGCGGCGGCTACGTTTTCTGTGCCGGTATAAATATTGGTGGCATTGGAAGCGGAGGTATAATTCCCAAATCCGTTTTTGCGCAAAGCCGCGGTATCGTATAAATCAAACAACTGTTGTTTGGTAAGGGGATCCATAATAAAGGAGTTATAATTGCCGCCCATGCCCTGGAAGAAGCCATTGCGCTGTGGGAAGTCGGTGCGCTGCAACTGATTCAGCACCAGCAGATCCGGCGATTTGGGGATGCCCAATGCCGCGCCGGGCAGGTATACAATGTTGGAACCATACATGCCTGATCTGTCTTTATGCCGGTATTTGGCACCAAACTTCAGATTCACCCTGGAAGATGCATTTACCTTAAAATTCAGCTGGGCTGTTTTATCTTCTTCCTTTGTGTCCAGTTGTGCAATGACCAGTTGCTGCAAGGTCAACTTCGCCGGATCCATCACTTCTGTCGGATTCTTTATACCGGCATCAAAATGCAGGGGATCACCACCTATACCCTGTGGAGAATCAAAGCCCCAGTATCTTTTACCATCTGAAGAAAGATTATTGAAACCGCCATTGATCTTTTGCCGGAAAGTGGCAATAGGCAATCCTTTGTCACTATTGGTAGGCGGCGTTTCCAGGAAATATTTGGTGTAGTAGTCGCTCACAGTCCAGTCCATTTTTACTTTGGAAGACAGCTGATGTTCACCACCCAGCTCACCTCCGTTCAATACCGTCTGGTAATAGGAATAACGGTAATTGTACTGAAAACGATTGTTGTTATAGTCTACATAAGATTCATATACCGGGCGGATATCATTGAATTTATCCATCAAACCACGCAGGAATATTTTATTGGCTGCATTGAATTTATATTCCAGTCCTATATTACCGCCATACGTTTGCCGTTTGCCCATATAGCGTTTCAGTAATACGGTGCTGATAGATTTCTGCTGTACCGGATCCGGCAAGCCGGTATTGTACGTTACCTCATAGGCATCCGTACCCCATTGCCGGTCCCAGATAGCACCGGCTACCATTACGCCCAGTTTGTCTTTGAAGAAGCGATCTCCATAAACCAGGGAAGCATTGTAGGTAGCATTTTTGGAGAAGGTATTATAACCACCGGCGGCGCTTACATTCAGTGTTCTTTTAGCTGGTGCGGTGCGGGTAATAAAATTAATAGATCCACCAATCGCATCTCCTTCCATGTCAGGCGTAATGGCTTTGGCCACCTGTACGTACTGGATCATTTCAGAAGGAACCGCATCAAGTACTGAGTTGCGGTTGCCCAATACGTTGGCGCTGGGTAAACGGCTACCATTGAACATCGTAGACGTCCAGGCAAATGGTGTACCTCTCACGGTAGCAGCATCTGCTTCGCCATGGTAACGGGCTACTGCCACGCCCTGCACACGTTGTACGGCTTCTGCTGCATTACGGTCCGGTAATTTACCGATGGCATCTGCTGCAATCACCTCCATAATCGCCAGGGAGTTTTTCTTAATGCTCAGCGCCTTTACCTGAGAAGGTGCCATGGTACCGTGTACCAGCACTTCGCCGAGTTTACCTCCGGTAGGTGAGAGTAAAATATTACCGGCATCATTGATACCGGATTTTACCTGCAGTTCCAGCTTCTTTGTTTCATGACCTATATAAGATACCAGCAAAGTGATTTTACCGGTGGTATGTACATTCAGTGTAAACGATCCGTTTAGGTCTGTGGCAGTACCTGATGGGATACCGGCAGCCTTTACGGAGGCGCCGGGTAAATGTCCTTCCCTGCCATCAATAACCCCTTTGATTGTTTGCGCCTGCACTGTTCCTGCCGTTGCCAGCAACAACGCCAATATACAACAGCGGGGATGGGATAATTTCATAAAAATGTGATTCATATGAAGGTAATTTTCAGCAAAAGTGGTGGCTGTGCGTCAATGCGGCGACCGCATACAACAAGGGGTACCTGTACCCGTATTCATCCGCTTAAACGTACCAACTTTCGTTGAAAACCAATGCCTTAACATGTGTTACCAAATCATTACCAAATAGCATATGGGTATGGCAAAATGCATGGTTTAACATTCCGGTAATATTGCTTCTCTACTTTGGTGGCATATCCAGGCTATGATATATGTAATTGCCATCGGGGCATTTCAGGCACTTACTGCTGTTGCGTTATTATGCAGCAGCAAATTGCGGAGCAAAGCAGATTTTCTGCTGATACTGCTGCTATGTAGTATTGCCGCACATCTGGCAATTAAATTCTTTATCTACTCCTTTGTGGAAGATGACCATGTACGAACGCAAATGAATACATTCATTGGCTTTTGCTATGGCCCGTTACTATATTTATATGCACGACGGCAGCAGGATGCCAGCTTTATTCCGGCTTCTCACTGGTATGTATTTCTTCCATTTATTGGTGGCGCAATAGGCTATCTGACGGTGATGTGTGTGCTGGCCTGGTCAGCAGCAGCAGGACATGCAGTATTATACTTTTACAATGAGTCTACCACCTGGACGATCCTGCTGATGGGCTTTCTTTTTCCGGCGCTGGCGATCCGTATCAGCCGGAAACACCTGGGCGACAAGCTTCAGGAGAAAAAGCTGATCAACAGTATCAGTTACCTGCTGATGAGTATTAGCACCATTTCACTGGTATTTAAACTGGGGCAATCAGGTAATATCATTACCGTTCAGCATACTATTATTTGCAGAGACATCGTGTATTCCTTACTGTTAGTAATTTGTCTCGTTATTATCCGTTACAAATATGTAGGGATCATGGGGACGCCACCTGTAAAAGAAACAGCTGTGGCGGATATCCCCGTAGCAGCTGAAATAGCTGTTACCCGAAAAACATTGCTCACTACGACCGAACATCAGCTCATCCTGCAAACGCTGGAAGCACATCTCCATAAAACAAAAATATTTACAGACGCAGAACTGAGCCTGGATAAACTGGCGCAGGGTGCGGGTATCAGCAAATACCATATCTCTGAAGCGCTGAACAGCTATGCGTGCAAATCATTTTATCAGTACATCAATGAATGGCGTATACAGCGGGCCACAGAACAGATCCGGTTTATGAATGAAAAAGCATTGCCGGTAAATGTGCTGACACTGGCCTATGATTGCGGCTTTAAAGCCAAATCTTCTTTCAACCAGTATTTTAAAAAGATTACCGGCCTTACACCTACTGAATATATGGGGGAACTGAAAGCAGAAGGCGTAAAGCAAAAAACTATGGAAGCGAAGATATAAGCATATGGCATCGCTATTGTATCCGCTTCCATAGCTTTATGCTTTATGCTCCTTCAGAAAAATCTGTTGTATCTGTTTTATTTCTGCTGCATACATCGTTTTCTTCCTGGAACCGAAATACAGGGTATTTTCTGTGATCGGATCCCCTTCCCATACCAGTTGTAGTTTGCCGGCAGCAATTTCCTGTCTGCATAAAAAATCAGGTACTACCGAATAGCCGGTTTCTCCGCTTAAACAGCGAATGATAGAGCACATGTTAGGCACAATATAATTGGGCTTGAAATCAAGATGATGCTTAAAATTCAGTTGCCAGAACTTCTTCAGGTGTTCCATATCAGCTGCGGTGCTGTACCAGATTTGTTCTTTCAGCCAGTTTTCTGCTCCTGCAAGATCCTTCTTTTTCAAGAGGGCTTTTAGCGCTTTTGTATCGGTTTTCTCTCCTGCTATCAATACGATCCGTTCTTTTGAAAACGGATGAAATTCCAGGTTCTTCTGTTCTCCCTTCTGCGGAGTAATGATCAGGTCCAGCAATCCTTTATCCAGGTCATGGATCATCTGGTGATATTCCCCGAATTTGATGATGACGTTAAAAGGCAGGGTGGCAATATACTTTTCCAGTGTGTACTGAAACGTTTCAAAACACATCCCGATGCTGATGGTAGACCGTTCTGTTTTAGTGCTTTTATGAAAAAGCTGTTCTGCATTTTCCAGCTTTAGCAAGGGCTCTTCTACAAAGTTGTAGATCACTTTCCCTCTTTCGGTGGGCACCAGTTTTTTGGCTGAGCGGTCAAACAGTTTATACCCGGTATATGCTTCCAGGGAGTTCAGGTGCAGGCTCACGCCCGGCTGTGAGATAAACAGTGCCTGTGCTGCCCCGGTAAGTGTTCCATGTTCATAAATGGCTTTAAATGTGCGTAACCATTCCAGATCTATTCCCATACACTATCATTTTTCTGATACAAAGGTATAAGTTAAATAATTATGATAATGAATCTTTTTGCGTCAATTTTGCCTTATCAAATCAAGAGAACATGCTTTTTACAGACTATAAACTAGGCGGACTGACCCTGAAAAACAGGATCGTGATGCCGCCAATGACCCGCTCCAGGGCGGCAAAAGGAGAGGTAGCCACTGCTTTAATGGCGGAGTATTACCGTCAGCGTACTTCAGCAGGGCTGATCATCAGTGAAGGCACACAAATCAGCCGGCAGGGACAGGGATATGCCTGGACACCGGGTATTTACAGTCAGGAGCAAATAGCAGGCTGGAAACAGGTAACAGCTGCCGTACATGAAAATGACGGGATCATCTTCGCGCAGCTGTGGCATGTGGGTCGGGTATCCCATACTTCCATACAGGAAAACGGCGCTGCCCCGGTAGCTCCTTCCGCTATCCTGGCAACAGGCGTAAAAGTATTTGCTGATCCTGCAGGCAAAGGAGCCGAAAATGGAGCGGGTGAAATGATACAGCACTCTATGCCCCGGGAATTGACAAAAGCGGAAATTAAGGCCATTATAAACGATTTTGCACAGGCAGCTAAAAATGGGATAGCCGCCGGCTTTGATGGCGTGGAACTGCATGGTGCCAATGGCTACCTCATAGAACAGTTTATTGATTCACAAACCAATCACCGGACAGACGAATACGGTGGCTCGCTGGAAAACCGCTTGCGTTTTCTGAAAGAAGTGGTGACTGCCGTAGCTGCCGCTATCGGAAAAGATAAAGTAGGCGTACGACAAGCCCCTTTAACCACTTTAATGGGTGCCATGGACGACCATCCGGAAGAAACCTACATCGCTGCCGCAAAAGTGCTGGAAGAAATCGGCATTGCCTATATACATATCGCGGAAGCTGACTGGGACAATGCACCGGTCATGTCGCTGGATTTTAAAACAGCCTATAGAAGCGCCTTTTCCGGTACCCTGATCTATTCCGGTAAATATACCGCCGGAAGGGCCATGGAAGCACTGGACAAAGGATGGGCAGATCTGATTGGATTTGGCAGACCGTTTATTGCCAATCCCGACCTCCCCTATCGTTTGCAACATCACTTACCACTGAACGAACCAGACAAAACAACTTTCTTTGGAGGT
Organism: Chitinophaga sp. RAB17; assembly: GCF_052114225.1. Lineage (NCBI taxonomy): Bacteria > Pseudomonadati > Bacteroidota > Chitinophagia > Chitinophagales > Chitinophagaceae > Chitinophaga > Chitinophaga sp. RAB17. The sequence continues at coordinate 585,336 of NZ_JBFREI010000001.1, forward strand.
AACGCCAAAGGCTATACGGATTATTCCATCATTAAACACACAGCAGATGTCGTTATTTGAACCATTTCACAGCAAGCACCTGACATTAAAAAATAAGGTCGTGATGGCGCCGATGACCCGTGCCCGCAATCCAAACGGGATTCCGAATGAAATGAATGCGCTGTATTATCAACAAAGAACCAATGCAGGATTAATTATCACAGAAGGCACTTCGATTTCTGCCACAGCTGCGGGCGTATTACACATACCCGGACTGTTTACGCAGGAACAGGTGGAAGGCTGGAAGCTGGTTACACAGGCTGTTCACGAGGCCGGCACCAAAATATTTACGCAGCTCTGGCATGTGGGCAGGGTGTCTCATACTTCCAATCAGCCCGGTGGCATCGCACCGGTGAGTGCATCCAATATTGCTGCCGCGCATTCTTTTGCCTGGGGCTATGATGAAAACGGGAAAGAAAGTTTTGTGCCCTGCTCTACCCCACGCGCATTAACCACCGCAGAAGTAAAAACAGTAGTACAGGATTTTGCCAACGCAGCTACGAATGCTATTTTCGCTGGTTTCGACGGCGTAGAACTGCATGGCGCCAATGGCTACCTGATAGAACAGTTTCTGCACCCGCAGATCAATAACCGCACGGATGAATATGGCGGCAGTATAGCAAACCGCAGTCGTTTCCTGCTGGAAGCGATTGATGCCAGCATTGCCAACATCGGTGCGGATAAAGTAGCCATCCGGCTTACGCCTTATGGCGGTTTGCATGAAATGCCGCACTATGAAGAGCTGGAAGCAACCTATAGTTACCTGGCCAAAGAATTAAGCAAACGCAATATCGCCTACCTGCATATCATGGATCAAAAGTCAAGAGGCAGCTACGCTTTACCCGATGGCTACCTCGCCCGGTTCAGAAAACAATATAACGGTGCCCTTATCCTGACCGGCGGAATGGATAAAGAGAAATCGAACCAATTTATAGCTGATGGGTTAATCGACCTGGCTGGATTCGGAGAAGCATTTATTGCCAACCCGGATCTTACTGCCCGCCTGAAAAACAACTGGCCGCTGAATGAACCAGACAGGAACTTACACTATGGAGGAGCCGCGCATGGGTATACAGATTACCCCGTGTATGAAACAACAGCAAAGGCTTAAATAAAAGAACCCGCCACTACGGCGGGTTCAATGACTAAAACAAAACTTGAGCCATTGGGTAACCGGCTATTAGCATACCCAAAAAGTTTCTCCGCAGCTGATAAACCGCGTTGTTGGCAATGTGCGCTGTTTATCTGTTTCCTGCGGTGCTTTGCTCAAACTTGCCACCGTGATTTTTGTGAGCTTCAGTTTTGAATTGATTTTCTTTTTCATGATTGTACAGATTATGGTTAATTGAATCTACGCAAAGAACCTATCAATAACAATCACGTAAAAAGGGGATTTATTACTTTTTCTCTTTTTGCACAACTGATGCCCACACCTAATAGCTTGTTACTTAAAATAAATCGACTTTCTTTAAAATATCTTTGATAGTTATCTTGCTAAAAAAATTCCTTTCAAAAAGGAAGAAAAGGCAATTATTGATTATATCTTGGAAAAAACTAGTACTGTGAAAACACCTTTCTTCTTCTCTATTCTTCTATTGCTTTTTTGCTTTAAACTTAGCGCCCAATCAACAACGACCAATGGGAGACCGGCTGTTATGAACCAGGTAGCATCCACAAGAATTGTGGACCCGGCAAATCCAGAAAATATAGCTTGTGGTTACTTCTACAACCCTGCTTACGGGCCTATGTTTATGGTTACCTGGACGGCAAATGGTACAACGGACCCGTTTTGTGATGTTACTGTTGTTTTTAATGGTATTACTCATTCAACTCAGTATTCAACCCACCATTTAGAATTCCCTGGATCGTTGCCAAATCCAGGTCCAAATAATAGATTTACGCTTTCTGTATCATGTCTTAGCACCAGGAATGTTGTATTTTCATTTGACCCTAATACCTTAAAATGTAAAATATTGACTATAGATGGAGCTCCGGTTCAAAATTGATGTTATTCTTTGTCATATTGCCCTGGCAACTAATACCTTAACCGTTTAAGACTGACCTTTGGTTAGCATCAGCTAAAATTTCTTCCATCCAAGACTTTAGCAAAGACCAGATTAAAGCCAATGAACGCTGCATTCATCCGGCCTTTGCTAAAGGTTCTTACTTCTATTCCCGTGAGCTTCAGTTTTTCCGTGGTTTCCTTTTCATTGCTACATTAGTGATCTTCTTCATTCGCCGTCCAAAGAGATTTTTTTATTGTTGTGCTCCCTTACTAATCTGATTGTTCACGATTCGTGCTTTGCCATCTATATCCAGTGTCCCCTGCACGTCTGCCGAAATTACTACGCCCGTATTTTTAGCCGGTGAGTTGGCTACGATATGCAAATCGGGCAAACTGGTGCTGATCAGCAAAGGATCTACTCCATATACGGAACCGGCATCTGCACCGGAAGTTTTTTTCCACGCTGCAAAATCTGTAATGACATTATCTTTCGTACTTCCCCAAATCCATTGTGGTGTGCCGGTGGTATAAAAAAGGTTATTGTTTATCACATTGCCGGAACCGGTGTTGGTATACTTATGTATAAATATATCTACCGGTCTCGCATATACGATATTATTTTTGATTACATTGTCGAAGCACGATTCTGTCAGCCTGATCTCTCCTTCAATTTCACCAAAGGCGCCCGCTTCTTTGTTATTAAACAGCAGCGTATTGTTCACCACATAGCAGTTACGGGTGCCACCGGAAGTGTAGCCCAGGTAACCACCCAGGTAAATACCGGTGCGCCAGCAGTTAAACACAAAGTTATTTCTGACAATGCAGCTGCTGGTAGGGTAGGCATCATTTTCGCTTACAATCCCGATACCGCGATCGGCTTCATATATACGATTTCTCTCTACAGTAATATTCCTGGCACCGTCTACATAAATAGCAATGGCGCCATGTCCATGTGCTCCACCTATAGGGCCGCGCGTCATATCAATGTTATATAATTCATTATCGCTGATCACACCGTTGCGGGCGTAATTAAAAGCAGGATTGCTATTAGCCCAGTAACCACCTGCTGCATCAATGCCGATGTTTTCTGTATTGTAGATGGTATTCTTTCGGATGGTAAAGCCATCTACATATCCATTGATCGTGATGTTTTCGCTGTAACCCGTTTTGGTATCATGGATAACATTATCTTCTACGAGGATCTCTCTCACCGGCGTGTCCGTATTCCCTATTATTTCAATGGCATGTGCATTTCTCTCTTCTTCGGGTATCACATTGTGTTCGATGTTAAAGATTTCATTCTTCCTGATGATAAAATGGCCAGCACCTCTGTCAGCCAATATGCCGTTGACATTTGTTCCAGGCGTGCTACTCCTGTAATTACAAATCTTAAATCCCTCAATAATGATATAATTAACATTAGAAATGGTGACCAAAGCTTCCTTTCCCGTAACCGAAAGCTTAGAACCGTCTATAGATGGTCTTTCACCGGGATACGCCTTCAGGCAAATATCTTCACCGGGTTTGCCCGATCTCGGAAAAGCAACCTTTTCAGTATATACGCCGGTCCTTACAATTACGGTATCTCCGGGTAGCGCTTTCTCCAGTGCTGTATTTATACTGCGCATCGGATCAGTCATCCCGCCTTCATTGGCATCATTACCCAACTGTGAAACAAAATAAACATGATAATGACTACTGTCAGCTACGGCAAGGACAGGATACTTGTTGTTAACACCAATTAATATCGCACATAAAAGTAGATAAATATTCACTTTTCAAGTTTACTTATAACAAGTTTAAAATTTCAATAAGTTCATTTTAGAAATACTCCCTTTGAATAAAAAAACGGGCCGTCTCAATTTATTAGCCTTCGCGCTTTTTGTCGTATGACTTCCACGTACCCCGAATTTATTTTTACCGGCAAAGCCAAAATTTGCGCGGCAATTTTCCGGACAGACACAGTGTCCCTCTTTTCCAAATACAAATCCATTAAAAGGCAACGAGGAATAAACCGGTTCGGAACCGCATTACTGGAATAAAGGAAAATCTCTTCAGCGCTATTATACTGTTTTTCCAACTGATAACAATATCCCAACTGATTGCAAATATCCGGCGTATTAAGTATTTTCTTGGCTCTTTCCAATAAAAAAGTACTCCGCTTCACCTCTTGAATTTTAAGTGATTCTGTTGCATAATTATAAAGATATTCCGCTTCATTTTGTAATACAGGGTATGCCGCTTCATAATTTTTCATAGCCAACGGTATACTATTTCCATATGTACTTTCATATCCCTTTTTCCATAGATGTATTGCCTTATAATTACTGACATAAAAACTACCGGCCTTAATCAGCAATATGATTATTCCTATTGACAATATTCTGGTCAATATAGCATTTGACAAATTTGAAGCTGACAAATTTGAAAAGCATGACTGCAGCAACATGACAAAAATCAAAAGTATTGGGAGGTTATGCAAGCTATAAGTAAAACAACAATTAATGCATAAAATAAAAAAAGAAATTCTGACAATGCTGTCCGTTCTTGTGATTACCGGTGCTTTACAGGCTAAAATTATTAAACCAGTCATCAATACGAAACCTGCAATACCTAGTTCGCAATAAAGCTGCAGCCATTCATTAAAAGCATACTCCACAAAATCTGCCAAGCTTGCTTCCCTGGTAAATTGATATTGCTCACTGAAATAGCTACTTTGCCAATCCAGGTACTGATGCTGAAAGCTGCCATATCCAAAGCCTATTACAGGCACTTCCGGCAAATGCAAAGCAGTTATTTTAAGAATTAACAAACGGCCGCTTGTAGAATCTGTCTTAAAAAGATATGCCAATAAAAATGATACTAGCAGGCCAGCCAGCAACAGCACGATATACCGATACTTCTTCCTTATTCTTTTTACACCTAAAAAAACACCTCCCAACACTAGTGCAAGTATGCTGGATCTGGTTTGATTGTATACAATCACGTAAAGATTCGCTATCGCCAATATTAAAAAAAAACATTTAAAAATGTATTGCCTTTTATCACACAGCCAAACACAACCAATATTCACCGGGATACAAATCATCAAAAGACCCGACAAATATGCTGCATTACTAAAAGGCCCTGTAATACCACGATTGTCCGCAACTTTTGTATCAAGTACCAGATAACTTAGTAGTAAAATATTGAGCAGGGTTATAATAAAGAGAACATAATCTTTTCCAGATATGGTACGATTGAAGGTATAAGCAAAAACAACGGCCAGGATGAAACTGACCGTTGGCAATATGTTCCCTTTAAACAGAGAGGTAAATAATAGCGCAACAAATGCCCCCATAAAAAGATCAGGAAGAGAGATGGCCAGCTGTTTTCCTGAGAAAATATGATAGAGCAAAAAGAAACCGGTTGCACAACACATACCTATAAATAAGATGTTGTGTCCTGTTTCGAAGCGCCAATGACCAATCTTCGGAGCAAAAAGAGATGACATTATGACAACCGCCAGCGTGACAACACATAGCGTGTTGTTTCTTTCTTTTATAAAGCTGAAGGGAAGCAGAATATTTTGCATAAAATAAAAAAAAGGAGGCTTTACATATGAATGTCAGCCCCCTTTATAAAAAGTCATTGTTTCCTGTATAACTGAATAAAGCAACTGTTGCTAATGCTCCAGCAGTTATTCTATAAATTAATTCATATTAAACCATTTTCTAAGGCAACCCTCTATCCCCGCCGAAGCAGATCCTGTTACAGCGCCTACAGCCATTCCCACAAATGCACATCCGGCACCTCCTACTACTGTGCCAACACCAGGCACCACCATGGTCCCAACAGTTACACCAGCAATCCCCCCTCTAACAACACCAACAGCACCACCAATTACATCTGCGTATACCATATCTTTCGCTACAGCTGAATAACCACCAGGGTCTTCAGAAGACACAGAGAACGAATTCATCGTTACTAAACTCTGGTTTCCTCCTACATATGTTTGCCAGGTAGAAAAATTCTGATTCCAATAGATCATAGACTGAAAACCAATTTCAACAGCAGCCATCAAAGTTATCTTGTCTGACTGCGTCACCAATCCTGGTAAGCGGGCAGCAAGAAGATAATTACTCATCGTTCTAACAGAGCCTGTATCATTATAGCCAGACAATATAGACTGTACTTCATTGAGTGCAGTTTTCAGACTTAAATTCATTGTTACTCCGGACTTAAGCTCTACAACATCTCCAAGTGAAGGACTGGTAACATTACACTTATATAACGTAAAAGGAAACTCCATGTTTCCATAAGGATAATACTGCCTGTTTGTGTATCCAAACTTGGTAGTAGTATAATTACTCATGGTTGAATTTATCAGGTTTACAACACCTTGCGCCTGAGTCTGTGTTGTTACATTTAAAACAGGCATCTGGCTTTTTAATGAGCTTAACACAAGTGCTAATCCGGGATTATGCCAGGAAGCCACTGTCCGAACCTGAGAAAGAAGAATACTGTCACTGACACCGATTGCAGAATTCGCACTTAAAGGAGCAACGATTCCACTTTTTAAAGTTGCATCAATTTTCTGTAATTCATTGGGCTGTAGCTGTTGCTTTGAGCAGGAATAAATTAACAAACACCCTATTGCACAGAATAGGGATAAGGTTACAAATTTGATTTTCATAGTCCATCTTTATTTGTTGAAAACTACAACTTAGTATTTATATTTGAAAACTCTTACCTATCACAGCGCATGATAACTTAGCCCATTAATAGAATGGTAAGTAGCCAGTTATAAAAATTCATTTTTTCATTATCGCCAATTGAATATCAGACAAAGACAAAATAATATGAGTAAAATGAAAGCCACTATCCTGTACAGCATTATCTTGATCCTGTTTTCATGTGGTAAAAGCAAAACCAATCAAGAACGTAAAGATGAAATATTATCAGAACTACTGCATGAATATGCGGCACCAGAAGACAGCCTTAAACGGGAAGCGGCTATTTTTCTAATTAAATATTTGCCTGACAAAACCCATTTGCTTAGAACTTCAACTGAACCATACGAGCAAATTATCTGTTCCTATCATCAGGATGAGCTAACATTAATTCAAAAATTGAATTCATTAAGCAACAACCCTCCAAAAGTAAACCTGGTAAATGATGTCACTGAAATCACAGCAGCATACCTGAAAAATAATATAGACAATGCATTCCTCGCATTTGACAATTGTGGCTGGAAAAATCAGGTTTCATTCAATACCTTCTGCGAATACATTTTGCCTTATAAATTAGCAGAGGAACCACTGGAATACTGGCGCGATACAATTTTTCAACGCAATCATTACTTAAAGAATATTTGGAAAAAAAAGGACCTTACAACCGCATGTACTGATCTTAACCGCTATTTAAGTGTGTTAAAAGAATTCAATATTAAATTTGGAGAAAAGGCATTGCACCTTCCTCCACTTCCTTTTTCCAGCCTCGACCTCATGTCTTCGGGTAGCTGTTCAGACTTCTCCCATTATGGCACTTTCGTTATGAGAACTGCTGGTGTGCCGGTCACAATGGATTTCGCTCCACTACATGGCAATTTTGGAGGCGGTCATGAATGGGTCGCACTTGTTTTAGATACTTCAAAGTGTATTCCTTTTGATGTACCTTCTGGATGGGGACTTGGTACCTATAAAGCAGCCGATGTAAAAAATCCCAAAATTTATCGTTACACTTATTCTACGAATCCCGCTTCACACCTGATCAGAAGAGGAGCAGTGAGTTATCTTCCTACATGGTTTAATAATCCTTCCCTGATAGATGTGACAAATAGCTACATACCTGTTTCAGATGTTAATATACCCCTCAAAAAAGAATACCATCATCAGTTTATTTATCTGAATTGTTTTGATAATAAGAAGTGGGTACCGGTTTGCTGGACAACTGCACAGGATTCCAGTGCATCTTTTGAAAAAATGGGACGGGAAATTGTTTATCTGCCAACACTGATAGAAAAAACAGGCGCGAGCGCAGTAAATATTCCATTCCTCCTGGACAAGGAAGGAAAGATGATCTGGCTTAAACCAGATACGATTCATACACAAACAGTAACTGTTGACCGGAAATTCCCCTTACGGGAATGGATCCAGACCGTCCAGTCAAGGATGGTCGGCGGGCGTTTTCAGGGGGCCAACAAAGCAGACTTCTCCGATGCCGAAGAACTTTTCGTTATTCAGCGTAACCCAACAGATAGTATCAACACCGTTCGGATACCCGCAAAAAAAGCGTTTAGATATGTACGTTATCTATCTCCAAAACAATCAAGCGGAAATGTGTCGGAAATAAATTTTTACAACGACCAACATATCTCATTAAAAGGAAAAATAATTGGCACAGAAGGATCTTATGAAGACATGCCAGATCGTAGAAAGGAGGCGGCATTTGATGGTAATCCTGTCACTTTTGTTGATACAAAACAAGCGGATTCCAGCTGGGTAGGCTTCGCTTTTGACATTCCGGTTGTAATAAGGTCCATTGATTTCAGAGCAAGAAGCGATAATAACGGCATTAATGTAGGACATGACTACGAGCTGTTATATTGGAGTGAGGAAGGAAAATGGAAATCTGCCGGCAGAAAAATAGCAGATTACCATCGGCTAACCTTCAGTAAAGTTCCTTCCGGCGCATTGTACCTTTTCCATAATTATACAACAGGACAGGAAGAGCGAATTTTCACCTTCGATGGAGTTAAACAGGTTTGGTGGTAAACAAAAAAGTAAAAGCCCCGGCAAAGTATGCCGGAGCTTTTTTTCACAGGGGTTTCAGTAGACAGCTTATAACTTAAAGAAGATTTTTTTCTTATATAACCAGTAGCACAGTCCCCATTCCAGTCCAAGCACGGCAAAGGCGGAAATGATTTCCTGTATACTTTCCGGTATCCCCACCATTCCGGTGAAGCCTTTGACAAAAATACCGGTGGTCCCATTGACCCATTGTACACCTACCGTTTCGAAAAAGAGGTAAATAAAAATAGCATTCATCCCTACTACCGTGGCCAGCCAGGCATACCGCACATTTTGCTTTACATCTATGATCCAGTACAGCAATGCCAGTAATAACATCACCCAGCCTCCTGACGCCAGTGTGAAAGACGAAGTGGCTATTCGTTTAATAATAGGGGTGATACCCGTCCAATCCAGCCCAAAACCGGCCATTAGTCCTATTGCTCCGGCTACCAGCAGTATTTTAATTTTCCCGGCAGATGACCGGCTGCTGATGAGCAACTTCCCCGCCAGTACTCCCCATATGGTATGCGCAGCAGTAGGCAAAAAATTAATGGTGACCCAACCGCCGCCATCATTTAATTTCCCCATCAACACCATATCCATAAAAGACCCAAAATTATGATCCTGCACAAATGGCTGTTCATAACCAGGTACCAGTATAAAACGATAAAGCAGGTCGGTGGCCAGTAATAATAACAGACTTACCCCCAGCTGAAAACCATAGGAACGGCGTATAATCAGGTAAGCAATGAGAGTAGTAACGGATAGTTGTGTCAGCACATTCCATAGCTCCCATACTAACCTTCCAGCATATACGCAATGGAGGGCAGTTCCAAATATAAACAACTTTAAACAACGTAGTGCAATATGCCGGAAGTTTTGTGACCAGGTAACCCCCTTTTGTGTTTTATAATAATAAGAGATGTACATGGCAGATCCAGCCATGGTCATAAACGCCGGCTGTACCAGATCCCAGGCCCGCAGGCCATTCCAGGGATGATGAAAAAACTGTTCTGTCAAAATACCGGCTATGCCGGCAGGATGCAACTGCGCTATCGACTCATATATGCGGGCACTTTCTCCGGCCAGGAGAATCATGATAATTCCACGCATCACATCCAGGGAAATCAGTCGTTGGTTGACATTGGTTGTACTGTTCATTATCCTGATTGTAGGCTTAAATTAATAATTATTCCGGCATATTTAGTAAAAAAGATGGAGCCCCTTCGTCAGGAATAGTCCCCAACTGTGTTCCCCAATCGCTGGTAGTGGCCACCATGCCCAATCGTATAGCCGTCCCCGTAAATCCTTTTATTTTTGACCGGTCCAGTTTTCCTTCAAAGCGAAGTACCCCACCCGCCTCCGATACCGTACCTATTGTAAAGAAATCAGTGCCGGATTGCGGATCAAAATTGAAACCGGTTTGTGCCCCGCTATGATAATACATCGCCATAGGTATAGCCGGCGCCTTCAGTAACCACTGACCTTCCAGCAACACATCATATGCTCCGCCAGTGAAGAGTGACGTCAGGTAACCGGTAGCTGCATTATTATCGCTGTCGATATAAATATCGAAGATCACCCCATCTGATTGCTTACCCGTCATTTCGCCATAGAAGTATACATACTGTCCATCATAATCAAATTTGGCCTTTTTAAATACACCGCCTTTCGGACCAGCTACCATCATGCTCTGGCTGATAGTATCCCAATCAGCCAGACTGTTATCCGTCAGTTTCACCGGCGATGTTTTGGAGATCCTTATTACCGTTGACCCTTCGGCGGTCACCCCATCTCCCGATGTAGCATACAGGGTAGGTACATACTTGCCTTTACCTTTATAGGTATGCACCGGGCTTTGATCAGTAGCAGTGGTACCGTCACCAAAATCCCATTTCCAGGAGGTGGCACCGGTGGTGGTATTATTAAACGTTACCTTATTACCATCTACTTCAATGGTATATACTACCACTGGTACAGGTTTCACATCATCTTTCTTACAGGCGGATGCTGCGCAGAGCAGCAATAATATATATAGCAATTGCTTTTGCATGTTCAGGGAGTTTTAAGGATTCTGGATGCACAGTTTATTCGTTTCTACTTCATCAATCGGGATGTAATAGATGATCTTGGGATTATCCGGCTGTATCAGCATATTAGGATAACCGGAAGGATTTTTGGCGGGATTGATATCCGACTGCTTCAGTCCGGGTAAATGATATCCCCAGTATGTTCTGTTCATCGGTCTCTTATTCCGATAGAGGTCATAACTCCGGTGGCCTTCAAATGCCAGCTCCAACCTTCTTTCCTTTAATACAATGTCCAGTGCCGATTTACCGGCAGGCAACTGCCGATGATACAACGCATTGGCTAAACCACGGTTGCTGCGGATCATATCCACATCATCCAGCGCGGCACCGGTGTTACCCGCTTTGGCATTCGCCTCTGCCCTGTTCAGGTACATTTCGGCCAGCCGGAACATAATCGGAGAACTCAGCGTAGGGCGGTTATCCTGCCCCGAAAATTTGGAGATATAATAGATGTCTATGCCATTCTTCTGCTGCAATACGCCATTGTCATCTTTTAAAGGCACTATATATTTCCAGCGTACATCTTCCGGATTGGCCGCCATGGTATCCCTCAATGAAGCAGAAGCAAACTCTTCTCCCCAGCCGGAATTACCATCAGAATAAATCATAGAGGCAATAGAACCAAATTTGCCATAGTCATCTGATTCGGCACTAAAGGCCACACAAAAAATAGTTTCGCTACCGGAAATCGCCCTGGCAAACAAATCAGGATAAGTAGCCGCCGTTGTCAGCGAAAAACGGCCGCCCTCAATTACTTTATTGGCAAAATAAATGGTGCTGTCGTTCACCCCTTCATACAGGTAAGCCCGGGAAAGCAAGGCCCATGCGGCTTCGCGGGAAGCATACTGCGCTCCTCTCGCCTGCGTCATTAAATCCGCTCCCCGCCTCGCATCTGCAATGATCTGTTTATACACTTCCCCTACCGAAGCCCTGGCTTTCTGTGCCGGGTCATTGGTGGAAGTACGTAATATAACACCCGGAGCCGCCGGATTTAATGTATACGGCATAGCAAACAACTTCACCAGGTTAAAGTGACTGAAGGCACGCATAAAGTAACACTCGCCCAGCAATTGCTGCGTAGTGGCGTCAGGGTTAGACAGCTTTTCAACCGCTTCTATTACCGTATTAGCGTCATTGATAATCTTGTAAGAGATGTACCAGAAATAACGTGTATTCGTTTGCGTTGGCGAATGATCCAGCGAAAAACTATAAAACAACGGATCTTCTGTTGTTTGTCCGCATACAATATCATCGCTGGCAAAATCAGACAGCTGGAAATACTGACGCAGGTACATGTTATTATCATCGGTTGTACCATTAAAAGGCACGTGATCCTTTAGCAGGGAATAGGCTCCGTTCACGGCATTCTTCAGGCCTTCCGGTGAACCGGTGATTGTTTCTGTTGTTAGCGCATCGCTGGGATTTACATCTTTCATACAGCCGGTTTGCCATAACAACAACGGCAGTAATATCAATATTATAATAGCTGATCTCATGACAGGCAGTTTAAAATCTGAAATTAATGTTGAACAGGTACTGGCGGTTATTCGGATATTTGAAATCCGATACGCCGGGCATCACCTGTGATCCGGGCGTGATAGTCGTTTGTGGGTCCTGTCCTAAAAAATTAGTGAACGTATGCACATTGTCCGCTGTAAAACCTACAGTAACACCTTCCATCTTCAACCGGCTCACCAATGCATGCGGCAGTTCGTAACTCAAACTGATATTACGCAACGCGAGGAAGCTCCCATCTTTTAAAAAGCGTGTAGACGTTTGCGTTGAATTCGCTGAATTCTGCGGACTGGGCTCTGTGGCATCATCTCCCGGCTTGCTCCAGGTACTGCTGCCTTCGGGCAGATTCACCTGGTTGTAATAAGGCTCGTTACCATCATTTTCCACAAAACGCAGGTTGTTACTATATACTTTGTTGCCGGAAAGGAAGTAAATGTTCACGCCCAGCGAAATACCGTCATAAGTAAAGGTATTGGTCATGCCTCCCTGGAACTTTGGCAACGCAGATCCCACTTCCTGGTAAGTAGCGCTGGCATAATCTGAAGTAGCTTTCCTGCTGCCATCTTTATTGACTACTTCCCATAACGGTGCACCGGTTTGTTTATCCACCCCTAACCATTTAGGCATGTAAAATTCATACAGGTTACCACCATTGCGGTAGATCTGTGAAATACTCCAGGTGGATTGTGTATTGATAATATTCGCCGGAAATTTCTGTAGCTTATTCGTATTGAAATTGATATTAAAATCAGTGTTCCAGCGGAACTTACCAGTGCGCACGTTCAGGGTACTCAAACCCAGTTCCACCCCATTATTCACCAGCTCGCCCACGTTTTCCCATCTGGTTTCAAAACCAACAGACAACGGTTGCGATACCTGCAGCAACAGGTTTTTCGTGATGTTGTTGTAGACATCTACGCTCAGGTCTATACGCTTAAACAAGCTGATATCAATTCCACCATTCCACTGGTATTTGCTTTCCCAGGTAAGGTCCGGACTGGGCAACTGCGACGGAGTGGCAGCCGACTGCTGATTGTATTTACTGGACAATGAAAACAAAGCCAGGTAACGGGATGACCCGATGTCCTGTGTACCGGTAACGCCATAGCTTGCACGAAGTTTTACACTATTGAAAACAGCATTGTCTTTCAGAAAATCTTCATTGCTCATTAACCAGGCAGCAGATATGGCCGGAAAAGGAGCATAGCGGTTGCTGGAAGGAAAATTGGAGGAACCATCTACACGGAAAGATCCGGTGAGAAAATATTTATCCAGGTAGCTGTAGTTCACCTGTGAGATGAACGATTGTATGATGGCCTCATTTACATTACCATACGCCTGTTGATTACGGGATACCACATTCAGGACCTTTAAGCCTACCGGCAGGCCTTTTCCGGAGGCTCCCAACAGATCGGTATTGCTCCCTTCAAATGCCACACCTGCAAGGCCGCTGATGCGATGATCGTTCATATGAAAATCTACTTTCAACAGGTTGTTGGATACATAGCCATAGTTAAGGGTACTCTGTTCATTCAGGAAACCATCGCCATGAAACTGTCCGGCTACCTGCGGTGAATACCAGGTTTTACTTTTGTTATAGCCGAGCGACAACCGGTTGGTGCTGGCGAAGGTGAGCCAGCTGGTGATGCCGATATTGAGCCCCATATCATAATTCACATCAAAATTTTTATAGGGATGTTCAGAGTGCTGAATGGTATGAATCGGATTTACTTTATCACGCGACCACCATTTAAAAGGAGAGTTACCATCTACGTAAAGGGCTTTGCCACTGCTGTCATAGGGGTTATCCCAGGGCATGTTCAGGTATGCGTAATACATGTCGTTGTAGTCGTACGTTTTACCGAAATTGCCACTCAGGTTAATGTTGTTGGTAAGACTGATATTTTTTGTAAAATGATAAGTAGAATTGGCTCTTAAATTTATCCGCTGATAATTGGTATTCATAAAAGTACCTTTCTCGTTATAGTAAGAGAGCCCGAGGTAGTAATCTGACTTTTCTGTTTTGCCGCTGGCAGAAAGGTATACATTCGTCATTGGTGCGCGGCGGAACATATCTGTTAACCAGTTATAGTTTTGATTTTTCAATGCCAGCGGGCGTTCGTTGTAAAATTTGATCAGGTCTATTTTGTAGGAATTATCTGTTGCGCCTGGAATATAATCGCGGTAAAATTCTTTCTGACGCTCATACAATTCGCTGCCATTCATCATATCCATGGTACCGAAATCCGGGGTACGGAAGCCGGTGGTGATTTTCGCCTGGAATTGTGTTTTGCCGGTAGCGGCTCTTTTGGTGGTAATGATGATGACGCCGGCATTGGCCTGGGAGCCGTACATGGCCGTGGCACCGGCATCTTTCAACACGGTTACAGTAGCAATGTCATTAGGGTCGTAATTGCCGCCAATGATACCATCTACCACTATCAGTGGACTTTGGGAGGCATTCACCGAGGAGATACCGCGCATGCGTATTTCGGCGGAGGCGCCGGGTACACCGGAGCTGCTTACCACTTGCAGGCCGGCCACCTTTCCTTGCAACATGGTACCTACATCGTTGGTGGTCACGTCTTTGAGCCTGGTAGCATCTACTACGGTAACAGCACTGGTCAGTTCACTTTTTTTCTTATCGGAGTAGCCTACTACCACTACCTGGTCCAGCTGACTGTTGCTGGCATGCAGTGTTACCTGCATGCCCTGGCGGGCAGGCAGTTCCTGTTTATCATAACCGGTAAAAGTGAAGATCAGTATTTCACCCGGATTGGCCGCAACGGTAAATTGGCCGCCACCATTGGTGGCATTGCCCCGGGAGCTTCCTTTTACCATCACCGTAGCACCGGGCAGTAGTGTACCATCTGCAGCCTTTACGATGCCGGATATTTTACCCAGGGTATCAGCAACAGGTAGTGGTGGCGATGATTTGGGACGGATCACAAATACACCGTCGTTGATCGTAAAGGTAACCGGTTGATGGAGCAGGCATTGCTCCAGAACGGATTGCACCGAAGCACCGTTGACCTGCAACGTAACAGGGACGGTATTTTTAAGCGTTGACTCGTTATACACGATTGTGGCGCCCGATTGCAGGATTATTTCTGCAAACACTTTTTGTAACGGCATATTTTTCACAGAGAGAGTAACCTGTTGTGAAAAACTCCTGGCGCTTACATGTAAGCAGGCAATCAGGATCAGCCAGGTGGTCATTTTCATAACCCGCAAAATTTTGGTTAATAAAAGTCCCTTGGGGAGAAATGGTATCTCCTTAAATTTTAAATGCATACTTTTAATAAGGTTTAGAATTCTTAAATGATCTTTTGCTTGATCTTACAGGATGCTGGACTTTGGCCGGGGGTGTGTCACCACCTCCGGTTTTCCATTGTTCAAAAGTTTACTTCATCTATTTTTTTTACAGGTCTTACGGTAATACAATTACTTTATTTCCATCTATTTTAAAGTGATTTGTTCCGTTTTCTTCCAATACGTGCAATACGGCTGATAAATTAAGATTCCGGCTGATTCCGCCACCATACAGTTCCTTACCGGGTGCGGTATTATATACTATTTCCACATCATACCAGCGGGCAATTTCCCGAAGTATGGTTGGCAGGTCCATATTATTAAATACAAACAGCCCGTTTTTCCAGGCCATAATTTTATTGACATCCGCTTCTTTTACCGTGAGCTGATGTCCGGCAAGTGCCAGTACGGCCTGCTGGCCAGGGCGCAGGATCTGGTCCTGCACTTTTATTTTCCCATCGAGCAACGTGGCGTTGATGGTAGGTTCATCGGTATAGGCCATCATATCAAAACGGGTACCCAGCACCACTACTTCCATTTCATTGGCCTGTACTTTAAAAGGTTGATTGGCTTTACCGGCAATTTCGAAATAGGCCTGGCCCTGCAGCATCACTTTTCTGTCCGCCCCTCTGAAGGCAGTTGGATAACGGATAGAGGAGGCTGAGTTCAGCCATACTTTGGTACCATCGGGTAATATCAGCTGGAATTGTCCTCCACGTGGCACGGTGAGGGTATTGTATACCACTGCGCCACCGGCTTCATCGGCCTGGTAGGAGAGCTGCCCTTTTGTATTTTTAATTACGCTCGTGCCGCCTTGTCTTCCGAGCGCGCCGTTGGCAGCATCATCCAACGCAATGGTGCTACCATCCGCCAGGGTAAGCAGTGCTTTTTTATTGGCGGGCTGCACTTCTTTAGCGGGTAGGTTAGCAGCTATTATATTTTTTTTGTGAGATGAATACCTGAGCTGTAATCCGGCGATTCCTGCCACTCCCAACAATATAATGACGGAAGCCGCCACGAGGTAACGGCGGTAACGGAGTGGTTTCACCCGCTCCTCCGGCTGCATCACCGGCCGCAACCTGTTAAGTAAGCGTTGTTCCAGCAACTGACGATCTTCCCCCGGCTCCATCGGCAGGGATACTTCACTATCGTCGAAGCTGTCGTACCACTCGTGGAGTGCACCGGCTTCTTCGGGCGTAGCGTTGCCTTTGAGATAACGTTGAATCAGGTCTTTTAAATGCTGCATAATAGTAGAGTACAGAAATACCCGATCTACCCTTAGTCCGTATTAAAATAATTTTCAGAAGAAAAAAGAAAGATAGGGGTATACATCCTTCAGACGTATGCGCAGGTGTTTCAAAGCCTTGGTGAGATGGGCTTCTACCGTTTTCTCCGACAGTTGCATGGCAGCGGCAATTTCCTTATTACTGTATTGGTCCCTCCTGCTGTATAAAAATACCAGCCGGCATTTTTCCGGGAGTTGGGCTATTTCCATACCGAGTCTTTCCTGTAAACGGCAATAGTCCAGGTGGTTCATATCCGGATCTTCCACCAGTTGCTGCGCTACCTCCGGATTATCCAATGGCTGATCAGGCAATAAGCGGCTGATTTGCCGGAATACGGCATAACGGGTGGCAGTAGCCAGGTAACCGGAGAGATGACGTATTTCCAGCGCATTTTTACGTACCCACAAACTGGCCAGCACCTCCTGCACTACATCTTCCGCGGCCGTACGTATACGTAAGCGGTTATATGCGATCGCATATAATTTTTCCCAGTATCGATGAAATATTTCGGTATAAGCCGCTTCATCAGCCTGCTGTAGTCTTTGTAGTAGCGCTATGTCACTCAGTTCCTCCACGTGTTGTAATTGGTTGATATGCGGCGTTAGCTATAAAAATAGTGAAAAAGCAGCATAATTTATAACGTAGATACACCCGCTCGCCGCCACTACGCTCGCCAGAAAAATCAGATCTATACAATCTGAAGATTAAAAAAATGCCCCAATGCAAATTCACTGAGGCATTCTATCATCTACAATCTCTCCCTGATCACTTTCACTGCCTGTCCTCTTTCCAGTTCATTGTGCTCCTGCCATTGGTCCTGTTGCTGACTCACCAGCAAGCCGGTTTGCCAGGCGAGAAATTTCGCTTCCAGTCGTTCCAGGCACAATTGCTTATTCTGCAATTGTGAGCGACTGTCCATGGCCAGCACCTGCAATCCACTCGGGCGGTGTATACCTCGAACAGCAGTTTCCACTTTATTCACATGTTGCCCGCCGGGACCTGCCGCACGGCAGGTTTCCAACGTTACATCCTTAGGATTCCACTGCAATTGTTTTTTTACATCAAATACCGATACGCCCACAAACCAGTTTTTGCGTTTATGAAATTTGCGGTAGGGGCTTTGGGCGATCCATTGCACGGTGCCTTCCCATTCTTTCAGGAAGGTGGTAAGCTGACTACCTTTTGCCAGCAAGGTGGCAGAAAGCAGCGTACCGTTGATATCCCCTTTTATGTTTTCCAGTACCTGTATGCTGATGTCTGTTGCCCTGGCCTGTTTGATGATGAGTTCCTGCACCCTGGCGACTACCCTGCAACATTCTGCAGGGCCGCGGCCGGAGGTGATCTGTATAATCATTTGTTCCATATACTTAATCTTTATTCATTCTTACAATGGCCGGCATAAAGCGGCCTTGTATGTCTACTAATTCCTGCTGTGCACCAATCACCTGTTCGATGTCTTTATACGCCAGCGGATTTTCCTCCACGCTGCCGCCAATCAGTGTTACGCCTGCACTGGACAGCATTTTCTTCAAACCGGATACGGTCATATTTTCTTTGGCTCTTTTACGGCTCATGGCTCTGCCGGCGCCATGGGAGGCGGAGTACAAAGCGTTGTCAACGCCCTTCCCCATTACCAGGTAAGCCGCTGTACACATGCTGCCGGGAATGATGCCCATTTCACCGGCATGTGCAGGCGTAGCACCTTTACGATGAATAATCACCGACCGCCCATCTGCCAGGGTATCTTCCCAGGCAAAGTTGTGGTGGTTTTCTACTTTGGCGAGGACCTGCAAGCCCAATGCTTTCGTCAGGTTGGCATGGATGCGGTCATGACAGGCTTTGGCATAATCGCCCGCCAGGTTCATCGACAGCCAATATTCCTGTCCGGCTTCACTGTTCATGTCCAGCCATGCCAGTTGCTGCGCTGAGCGCGGCAATTTGCAGGTGTCCATGGCAATGCGGGTATAGTGCTGTGCAATGTTGGCCCCCAGCCCGCGACTGCCGGAATGCGACAGCAGCGCCAGGTATTTTTTTGCCGGCAATTGCAAGGCATTGTCTTCCTGAAGGTCTATTAATCCGAACTCCACGAAGTGGTTACCGCTACCAGAGGACCCCAGCTGCCGCGCTGCTTTGGCCTGCAATTTTTTCAGCAGTTCGGTAGACTGAAACACCGGGCTATCCAATACGGCATGCTCCTGTGAAAACTCCAGTCCGCCTTCCATACCAAAGTGCGTATATTCTTTCATCGCAACTTTTACCTGGTGAGAGAAACGTTTTAAAAAGCTCTCTCCTTCATCCAGGATGGTAAGTGCCATACGGCAACCAATATCTACGCCTACTGCAAATGGCAGTACTGCATTTTGGGTGGCCAGCACACCGCCTATTGGCAGTCCGTAGCCGGTATGTGCATCCGGCATTAAAGCGCCCTGCACAGTGACTGGTAAAGACATTGCCAGTTCCATTTGTTGTTTGGCGGAACGCTCTATTTCTTTGGCGCCGTATACTTTCAGCTGTCCTGTTTTTTCCAGCAGTTCATACGACTGGAAATTACATTCCACCGGTTCATCCATAAAAGTATCGGCAATTTTACCGAGGATATCATCTGCCCTGTATCTGGCAGGATCTTCTTTTATGGCTGTTAATAATTGTATGATCTCCGGCTTGCTGTGATGCTTAAAATGCCGGGACATGATATTAATGACCAGGCTTCTGGCCCTGTCATTGGTATAACCTATTTTACTAAGTTCTTTTGTTTTTATGCTGCCCATAAAATGGAGATGTATTATGTGTATTGCGGCTTTTCAGTGCGCACAACACCTGCACAAACAATGTTGTTTGTGTATAGATCAATTAAAAAAGAGGTGAATTTTTCCCCGAAGGGATCTACCTTCCGCTGAGGCGACAGATAAGCAAACGGTAGGTATAACTTATACGCATATACGATAATATCCGGCAGATAGGATCACGATATATACCGTGTAGTGATCACCATTGCAAGGTGAAAATATCTGTGTATGGAAGAACGGGGATTATACAATACTGTATACATCCATGTCTTTATAACTCCGGCTTATGCAAAAGAAAAAACACTGCGTTTGCCTGATCAGGCAAGGAGCGAAAGGGGCGATATGTGAGTACGTTCTGTCATGATTCCTTGTAATTTTAAAAATGAAGAATAAGGAATTCGGGTGCAAAGATATATTTATTTCTGAAATACCAAACACTCATTTTTTACCGCCTACATTTCTTCCTCTTTTTCAAGCCCGGATTTTAACATTTTCTGGCAGGATAAAAAAGGGTTTATAACCCTGCATGACGTAAATTTGTATACCCGTAATTATTAACCTCGGCAACCCGCTCCGGGCGGGCTATTTCAACAATAGTAAAACTTTTTCTCATGGACAAACAGCTCATCCGCAACGCTTACAAAGTGTACTGGCTGGAAAACGGCAAGGCACCTGTATCTGTTTATGCACTCTGCAAAATTGTAGACATCACAGAAGCAGCCTTTTACGAACAATATAGTTCGCTGGAAGGAGTAGAAAAAGACATCTGGTTAGCTATTTTCCAACAAACGCAGGAACAACTGCAGGCAGATGACATTTACCAGCAATACAATGCACAGGAAAAGTTGCTGGCATTTTATTTTCTCTGGGTGCAGAAATTGAAAGAGGACCGCAGCTACCTGCTCCTGCAACGCAAACACTTCCGTTTACCTGACTTTTACCGTAATAAACTGGAAACATTCCGTCACGCTTTCAACAGCTACGTAAGCGACCTCGTGAAAGAAGGTTACCAGTCCAGTGAAATCAAGGAAAGAAAATATATTTCCGACCAATATGTTCACGGCTTCTGGCTGCAGGCACTGTTTGTGCTCAAATACTGGCTGGATGATACCAGCAACCAGTTTGAAATGACAGATGCTGCCATTGAAAAAGCAGTGAACCTCAGTTTCCAGCTTATCAAATCCAATACACTGGATAGTTTGCTGGACTTCGGGAAATTTATTTTTACGCGGAAATAAGCACCATGAAAGAGCAATCCAATATACCCACCTCCAAGGTGGAAAGGGCAGGCAAATTCGTTACGACCGGACTTAAAGTAGGTACCAATTATATCAAACACTACACGCGCAAACTGATGGATCCTTCTACCACCAAAGAAGAACTACACCAGGACAACGCCGCTGATATTTATGATACCCTGAGCAACCTGAAAGGCAGTGCGCTGAAAGTAGCACAGATGCTGAGTATGGACAAAGGAATGCTCCCAAAAGCGTATACCGAAAAGTTCGCAATGTCGCAGTACAGCGCTCCCCCGCTCAGCGGCCCGCTGGTAGTAAATACTTTTGTAAAAACACTGGGAAAATCACCTTCACAGCTATACGACACCTTCGAAATGCAGGCGTCCAATGCCGCCTCCATAGGCCAGGTACATAAAGCCACCAGGGAAGGGAAAACGCTGGCGGTAAAAATTCAGTATCCCGGAGTAGCCAACAGCGTGAAATCAGATCTCCGTATCGTGAAGCCCTTCGCCATCCGCATAGTAGGTATGAATGAAGTGGATATGGATAAATACTTTGATGAAATAGAAAGTAAGCTGCTGGAAGAAACCGATTATAAGCTGGAACTCCGCCGCTCCATGGACCTTTCCCAGGCATGCGCACATATTCCCAACCTGAAGTTCCCTGGCTATTACCCGGACATGTCATCCGATCGTATCATCACCATGGATTGGCTGGATGGTCAGCATCTGAAGGAATTTTTACTCACCAATCCTTCACAGGAAGTACGTGATAAAATCGGGCAGGCTTTGTGGGATTTCTACCAGTTCCAGGTACATAGCCTGAAACAGGTACATGCAGATCCGCATCCCGGCAATTTTCTCATGCGCCCCGATGGCACTGTGGGCATTTTCGATTTTGGTTGTGTAAAAGAAATACCGGAAGATTTTTATGAAAACTACTTCCTGTTAGTGGATAAAGAAGTATTGAAAGATGAAAAACGCCGGCATGAGATCTATACCAACCTGGAAATGATCCACCCGACAGATACACCTAAAGAGGTGGAATTCTTCTCCGGCCTTTTCCAGCATATGATTGATCTGCTGACCTTACCATTTACACTGGAAAACTTTGACTTCGGTAATGAGGCTTATTTCAATGAAATATATGCCTACATGGATGAGTTGTACAACATGAAGGAAATCCGCGATTCTAAAGTGGCCCGCGGCTCCAGGCATAGTCTTTATATTAACCGTACTTATTTTGGACTATACTCTATTCTCAGCGACCTGAAAGCGAATGTGATCACCGGTCAGGGTAGAATACACAACCTGATGAAAGCATAAGGCGTAAAGCATAAAGCAAAAAGCTATTGAAGCGAATGATCAATGCGGATATTATCCTTCCGATCAGGTCATTCGCTTCAATAGCTTTTTGCTTTATGCTTTACGCTTTATGCTTTCATCAGAATGACAGACAGGCGGGTTAGGTCTTTCCAGGCAATTTGACGGGTAATATCAGCAGTAGCCATATACCAGAATTTAGGGAAAATGAGGTAATCAGGAATTCGGGTACAAAATTAAATCATTATGGAATACCATTATCTGTTGGTCGTATAATTATAAAGGTTGGTCGCAACCTTTTGCACCACAATTATATAAATCCCTAATTTGCCGGCATGAAAGAAGAATGGTACCATCAAAAATGGGCAATAATCGCCAGGCATGTACTTGCATGGCTGATATTTTTCTCATTGCCCTACCTGCTGCATCCTACCAATGATAACTGGGAACGGGAACATCTGAACGACAAGCAGGCATGGACCTTCTATCAATACTTTACTTACCTGATTCTCATCGTTTTCTTTTACCTGAATGCCTGGGTATTTATTCCGAAGATGGTATATAAAAAGCGCTTTTTTGAATACACGCTGTATATCCTGGGTGTCTTCGTTTTTATGTTTGTTGTCAGGTACCTGTTTGAGAACTTTTTCCTGAGATCGCATACCGTAGATATAAAACCTGTCATCCTCTTCACCGTTTTCACCATTTTCTTTGTGTTATGCGCCAGTACGGCCTTTCAGATGATAGTGGATAAAATGCAACAGGAACGGAAAAGCAGCGCCAGGGAAAATGAAAACCTGAAAACCGAGTTATCGCTGCTGCGTTCCCAGGTGAGTCCCCATTTTATGTTTAACGTGTTGAATAACATGGTATCCCTGGCCCGCAAAAAGTCAGATGTACTGGAACCTTCCCTGATCAAGCTATCCTCTCTCATGCGCTACATGCTCTATGAAGCTGATGAGGATAAAGTGCCCCTGCAAAAGGAAACGGAATACCTCCAAAGCTATATAGACCTGCAACAGCAGCGGTTTGGCAAAAATGTAGCCATCCAGGTATCGCTGGAGGCAGCCGACAGCACCTATGAGATAGAACCCATGCTGCTCATCCCCTTTGTGGAAAATGCATTTAAACATGGTACCGGCCTGATCTCCAATGCCAGCATAGATATCAGCTTATATACGCGTCCCGGTATGTTGTTTTTTTCCGTACGCAACAAATTCAACGAAGCATCTTCAGAAATAAAGGATAAAACCAGCGGTATTGGCCTCGCCAATGTAAAAAGGCGTTTGAATTTATTATATGGAGATAATTATGTTTTACACATAACCAAAAAAGATGACTGGTTTATAGTATCCTTGCAGTTAAATCTCCACTGATGATGAAGTGTATTGCCATAGATGATGAACCGCTCGCGCTGGACCTGCTGGAAGACAATATCAGCAAAGTCCCTTACCTGCAGCTCACCGGCAAATGCAATAACGCCTTTGAAGCCATGGAAATACTGCGACATCAGCAGATAGACCTGATATTCCTGGACATTCAGATGCCCGGGTTGACCGGCTTACAGTTCCTGGAATCGCTGCCTAATAAACCCATTGTAATACTGATTACTGCCTATGAGAAATATGCCCTGGAAGGCTTTAATCTGTCCGTCACCGACTACCTGGTGAAACCCGTTTCCCTGGAGCGTTTTATAAAAGCCTGCAATAAAGCACAGGAGCTGTTCCAGCTCAAAACCGGTGGTAAAAGTGCCAAAGAACAGGCCGACTTCTTTTTCGTCAATGTAGACTACAGTTTGCTCAAAGTGGTATTTGCAGACATCATATGGATTGAAGGACTGAAAGATTATATCAAAATACATCTCAAAAGCACCCATAAACCCGTTATTACCCGCATGAGTATAAAGGGTATGGAGGAGCAGCTCCCGGCCACAAAATTCATCCGTATCCATAAATCCTATATTGTGTCCGTGGCTGCCATTTCTTCCATCCGAAAAAACAGCATTTTCCTGGATGAACTGGAACTCCCCGTGGGAGACACTTACAGGGATGCTGTATACGCCATTGCCGGCAAAATTTAGCCGGTATCCCTTCCATTTCGTAGCAATATTTCCCCCGCTCATCTCATTTCATTTATATTATCCATTACGGCGATATACTTTTGCACCATCTGAATTTATAATAAAATGCAAAAGATTTATTTGTTTATCACCCTGTTTTTGCTTTCAATGAGTGCCTGGGCGCAAGCTCCGGGCGGAGCTGCTGGCAGAATGCCGATGGGCATGAGTGGGCATGTTTATGGAAAAGTTATCGACCCCGATGGAAAACCTGTTAACTATGCCTCCGTTATCGTGCTCCAAAACCGCATGGACACCGCAACCAAAAAAATGAAGGAAAAACTGCTGAAAGGCGCACTCACCAAAGGTAATGGTGAATTCAGCCTGGAAGACCTTCCAGCCAGGGGGCCCCTGAAGCTGAGAATCACCGCTACGGGCTATAAAACCGTGGAGCAGGCAGTTAGCTTTCCCCCCTTTGAAAAAGACCTCGGCAACATTAAACTGGCCGTTAGTACCACCCAGCTACAAGGCGTAACCGTAGCCGGTACCAAGCCACTGATGCAGATGGATATCGATAAAAAGGTATTTAATGTGGAAAAAAACATCGTAAGCGCAGGCGGTACTGCCCTCGATGTCATGAAAAATGTACCGTCTGTAAATGTGGATATCGATGGTAATGTGACCCTGCGTAACAGCGCACCACAACTTTACATCGATGGCCGCCCTACTACCCTGACCCTGGAACAGATTCCGGCTGATGCCATCGAAAATGTGGAAGTTATTACCAACCCTTCCGCCAAATACGATGCATCCGGTGGTAGCGCCGGTATCCTGAATATTGTACTGAAAAAGAACCGTAAAACCGGATACAACGGTAACCTCCGTGCCGGTGTGGATAAACGCGGCGCCCTGAATGGTGGCGGCGACTTTAACCTGCGCCAGGACAAGGTAAATATTACCGCCAGCGTAATGGGTAACCAGATGAAAGGACGTACTAACGGTACTACAGAGCGTAATAACTTCGCCGATGTACCTGCTACCCAGATTAACCAGTATAACAGCAACAAAACCAATGGAGGCTTCCTTTTTGGTAAGCTGGGTATGGACTGGTTTATGACCAACCGCACCACCCTCTCTATTGCCGGAATCAAAGTACATGGTGAAATGAACCCTACCGAAAGAATTGATATCAACAGCGATACACTCGGTAAAACCGGTTCGATCCCAGGCTTCAGTCAGCGTAACTCTTCTTCCCACAACAAGTTCAATGCAAACGGACTGGTACTGGGCATGAAACACCTGTTCCCCAAAGAAGGAGAAGAACTGACCGCCGACTTCAACTATTTTGGTGGTAAGAGCGATAATAACTCCGACTACAGAACAGATCGCTACAGCAATAACAAAATTACCGGCAGCGATATCCAGCAAATCCTGGGAGGAGGGTCTGTGAGCTTCATGACACTGCAAACAGATTATGTAAAACCATTTTCCGGCAAGCTGAAACTGGAAACAGGGCTGCGAGCCTCTATCCGTACTACGAAGAGTAAATTCGATAACTCCATGTTTGACCCGGAAACCGGTAAGTATATCCTGATTCCTGCGGCATCCAATAATTACAAAAACAGTGATAACGTGTATGCGGCATATGCCAGCGTATCCAACAGCATCCGTAATTTTGGTTATAAGGTAGGTCTGCGTGCGGAAAGCTCCAACTATACCGGTGATCTGCTGAACAATGGCCAGCATTTCAGTAATAACTACCCGATCAGCTTATTCCCATCCGTGTTTTTAAGCCAGAAGCTGAAACACGACCAGGAACTGCAGTTGAGCTACACACGCCGGATTAACCGTCCCAACTTCTTCCAGCTGATACCATTCACGGATTCTACGGATAAGCTGAATATCACCAAAGGTAATCCTGGCCTGGTACCGGAGTTCACTACTTCATTGGAAATGTCGTACCTGAAAACGTTCAAGGGCAACAATACTTTACTGGGATCTCTCTACTACAGACATACCAACAACCTGATTACCCGCTACCTGACTAAAGAAACCGATCCGGTAAGCGGACAGGAGTTGCTGGTAAACACGTATATCAATGCTAATTCCAGCTACTCTGCCGGTGCGGAAGTCACATCGATGAATACCATCGCTAAGTGGTGGACTATGACGACCAACGTGAATATTTACAATTCAAAGATCAACACCGATAATGTTACCCAGTCGCAGGATGCGCTCTGGAGCTGGTTTGGAAAGATCAATAACAGCTTTAAGCTGCCGGCAAATTTTGAAATACAACTGACCGGTACTTACCAGTCTAAAACCAATCTGCCGGTAAACGATAATAAAAACGTACAGGCGGGTCCTCCTATGCAGCAGTCACAGAATGCTTCACAGGGTTATATTGCTTCCTTCTACGGTGTAGATGCTGCCATTAAGAAGAGCTTCCTGAAAAACAATGCAGCATCCGTTACTTTAAGTATCAATGACATTTTCAGAACCCGCTGGTCTGATCAGTATTCTGAAAGTCCTTATTTCACACAATATTACAGTCGCTTAAAAGATCCCCAGATGATCCGCCTGAACTTTGCTTACAGATTTGGTAAAATTGACGCCAGTTTGTTTAAGAGAAAGAATATGGGCGCAGGCATGCAGGGAATGCAGGAAGTGATTCAATAAGAAGTTGTCTTCAAGTTTAAAGCGCCGGAATGCGAAGGGGGTACACCTAAGCGTTCCGGCCTTTTTCATCCGGATATAACGACTGTACCCAATCGCTCTGCCATACCTGCTTCGTATCTATATTCATGGCAGAAAGCTTCCCTTTATAGGCGGCCCCGGTATCCACATTGTACACGTTACAGGCTTTCATAGGCATGCTTTCTTCATAAATCAGCGTAGGTGTATGTCCGATATAAATTTCATGAAATTGGAGTAGCTTCTTCGGATATAATTCAGGATGCGATATCACCCGCTCATCCATGGTAAGGGCCATTTCCCACAGCGATCTGTCTTTATACATGGCGGAACTAAAAGGAATCGTACCAGGGGTAACCGAAAACCCGGAATGAATAAATAGCCGGTTCTTATCATCCACATAGAAGTCTTTCATGTTGGAAAAGAAAGTGATGTGCGTTGCCTTTTCTGTAGCAGATAAGGGATGATAGCTGGCGATGGTGGCCAGGTGCCCGTTTTTTAAGCTTTTATAATCAGGTATAGTTCCTTTGAGCCAGGATTCACACCACTCATCGTGGTTTCCTTTAATAAAAATACAGGAATGTTCCAGCGCAAGCGTCATCAGGTAAGTGATCACCGCGGCGGAGTCAGACCAGCCATTCACATAATCTCCTAAAAAAATCAATTGATCATTTTCCTCCAATACCAGCTGTGCCATCACCTGTTGCAGGGCTCTCAATCCCCCATGTATATCACCAATAACGTAGGTTGCAGACATCTTTTTAGTAGGTTTACCGGATAGAAAACAACGATATTACTGGTGAAATTGTTTTAAAATATCGTCTACTCTTTTCTTCGCCTCTTCAAAACTGATTCCATTTTCCTGGTCCAGCGTCAATGGGTGATGCTCCTCGATTACTTTAATGACAGGTATCATTCCCATTTCGCTTTCATAGGCCATTGTCTTAATGTTAAGCGTATGCTCATATCCGGGAATGATGGTCTGCAGCCAGCCAAAGTAAGGATCGTTATGGATCCGCTGCGGATCTTCCCACATTTCATCTCTTTTGTAGAAGTTTGCTTCGCTGATGCTGGTCCATACATCGAAGAGCAAATCTTCTTTGTAATCGTTGATGGGGATGGTGATACGGCCGCGATGAAAAAAATGGGTATCATCTATTGCACAAAGACTTTCCGTCATCTTTATTCTATTTTCCCGTTCTTCGGGAGGAATGGAAAAATAGTAATCCGGAAATTCGCCGCCAAAGCATAGCGGCATTTCATCATATTCCTGTCCGCAACAGGCACATTTGTAAGTAAATTCTTTCATCTTAAATGGTTACTTTCATCTCAGGGGTTCCGGCCTTTTTCATTTGGATACAAGGTATACACCCTATCACTCTGCCACACTTCTTTGGTATCAATATTCATGGCAGAAATTTTTCCCATAAAGGCGGCGCCGGTATCTACATTATGTACGTTGGCGGCAGTCATGGGCATATCTTCTCCGTAATTCACACTCGGAGTATGACCTATATAAACCTCACTGAAAAGGGCTAATCTTTTGGGATATCGCAGCGAATCTTTAGGAATACGCGGGTCTACGGCAAGCGCCAGTTCCCAGAAGCTTCTGTCCCAGTAAAGCGAAGGCTCAAATCTTTCATGCGCAGGGCCGTGGGTGGACGTAAACCCTGCATGAATGAACAAGCGGTTTTTATCATCTGTATAATACAGCAGCATCCGTTCCAGGAAGGCGGTGTGACGACGTAAACCAGCCTCCGATAATTTGTTGAAGCTTTCTACGGTCGCTTGTCCTCCATTCCTCAGCCAGGAAGCATCCGGCATGATACCATGGAGCCAGGATTCGCACCAGGCGTCATGATTTCCTTTAATAAAAATGCAGCGGTACTTTTGCTCCAGTTCCATCAGATAGCTGAGTACTTCTGCCGACTCAGACCAGCCATCCACATAATCTCCTAAAAAAATCAATGTATCCTCTTCTGTTGGTGCGATCCGCGCTATCAGCTGTTTCAGGGCTTTCAGCGCACCGTGTATGTCACCTATAACGTAGGTTGCGGGCATGTTCTAATTTATTTGTACATAATATCCGTCCTCAGCACATATTTCACACCGGCGGTCAGCAATGCACCTTCATGCCGCAGCGGGTGATGAAAGATCAGGGCGGTACCTGTTTCCGGGCGAATAATTTCTCCGGAAGCAAAAATGGTTTCGCCACCGGTATAGGCTTCGTTCAGATAAATCATAAAAGTATACTGGCTGGCTTCAAAACGATTCCGCTCAAAGCTGCCATCCTTGTGCATTTTAAAGCGTTGTCCCGGGCTGTATTTGTAAAACCGGAACAATTCGTTCAAACCAACGGCGCTTCGGTTATCTGTCCCTTCCGGGGCAAAATCCTTCAGCCGTTCCCAGATAAAGGTAGTATAAGCATCGTCCTTATACAATACCCGCTCATTATTTCGTACGCCTTTTATCATGCGTTGTACGCCATTACCCACGTCTACAGTGGCTTCCTCGTATCCTATGGCTTCACTTTTTTCTATGAGGGCAGTGCATTCTGCCAGGGAAAGAAAATTCTTCAGGGTGAAGATGCCGGGAGCATATACTTGCTTTTCCATAAAAATTATGATTCTGTGGGAATATTAATCTGGAAATTATTCTTCTTTAATTGCTTGTTGAACTTATACAGTTCAGGATGCCTGTTTTTCAGGCCTTCCCGCTTCATACCAGTGTTGATGATATATTCTGCATCTAAAATTTTTCTGCGGAAATTGCGCCGGTCGATCGTTGTTTGCAGGATACATTCATATAGTTCATGCAGCTCGGTAATGGTGAACAGGTCATCCAGCAATTCAAAGCCAACCGGGTAGTAGAGTATCTTTGATTTCAGGCGTTGCAGGGCCTGACGGAAAATCTGTTTATGATCAAAGCCCAGTGTGGGCAGCTTTCTTACGTTAAACCATTTTACATCATTAGCCATGCTGCCGGCTACTACCTGGAATTTAGCCGGGTTAATGAGTGCATAATACCCCACTGCAATCACACGTCCTCTCGGATCTCTGTCGGGTGCATCAAAAGAATACAGCTGTTCCAGGAATACTTCATCCATGCCCAGCTTTGTTTGCAGAATACGTGAGCAGGTACTGAGGAAGGTTTCTTCCATTTGCAGAAAGCCGCCAGGTAAGGTCCAGCAGTCTTTAAATGGTTCCTCCTTACGGTTTAACAGCAATACAGACAGGGTATTGTCGTGGTATCCAAATACTACCAGGTCTACCGCCAGGGAGGGGTTTTTATACTCGTGAAAGGCCTTCATATTTTGTTTGCGTCAATTTAACGTGAAGTAACTAATTTTATGGGAGATAACCTAAAAAATATTACAGCCGCTAAGATGGATTGTGGCAGGTATGTGCCCTGCTTAAGAACAGCAAAAAACAAAAAAAAGAAAGTCAACAATAATTTTCCGCTCACGTAGAATTATCCCACATAAACGATGCCCGGTAAGCGGGAACGTTCCCGGAATGGATTATGGAAAAAACCGATATTTCATTCCGGCAAGTGTTATGTTTGTTACGCCAATCCAACATTATGAGCCTATGACCAATTCGCTTTTCACCATCCTTATTGCATTTAATCTATGGAGCCTGCATAAAAAGGCAGCAGAAATCCAGCTCCAGGTATTTTCCCGGCAAACAGCGGCTAAGTGCGATTCTATTCCATCAATGAATAACAAAATAAGTATCAGTATAATTTCTCCATTATGGGCTTCAACTCCCTCCACGCTGCTCATTTCTCCAGCCGCAAAAGTGAAAGAGTTGAAGAAAAGTATTTTAAAACAATGGAGATTGAGCGATGCAAACCTCTACTATAATAGCCAAATGATGAATCCTAAAAAAAATTTATCTTTTTATGGAGTCAATAAATCCGGAACAACAATACAAATATATTATAGTGGTATGGATATTATCAGCGAGTAAATACCCGCTGTTCCAAATTTAGCGGTACGGCAGGTGCAGATAGTAAGATCATCCGGAGATATAATGCAGCGGCAGGATTTTACCGCGCAGCATTTAATTTCTCCCGACTAAAAAAAATAATGTTTGATATAAGGATTGTTTTTAGGTAAAAAAAAATCTTGTTTCTACAAGATTTTTTTTCTGAAGAGATGACATCAATTGCATGTCAACATTACTTCACATCCGATAAACGATAAAAGCAAAAATTTATCTCAGCAACAAATAAAAATCCGCCATACCATCCTATATCCTATTATGAAAAAAATACTATTCCTGGTTATCAGCCTGCAGCTGTTAACTGGTTTCATGCTAAATGCACAAATGCCGTTACCTTATATACTCAATGGTTCTGCTACACAGCGCAGCTGCAATTGTTATGTACTCACGCCAGACCAGCAAAGCAGCAGTGGTACCGTCTGGAATAAAAATAAAATTAACCTTAACCAGGATTTCGACTATGCATTTGATGTAAACCTCGGTTGCAAGGATATTACCGGAGCAGATGGTATCGGATTTATATTGCAGACGAAAGGCACCAATCTTGGTGGTCTCGGATCAGGACTGGGGTTTCAGGGTATTTCTCCTTCTCTCGGTGTATTGATTGATACCTATCAGAATTTGGAAACAAATGATCCCACCTACGACCACCTTGCTATACAAATGAACGGACTGCTGGACCACAAAAGCAGTAGCAATCTGGCCGGACCGGTAACCGTCATAAAAAATAAAGATAACGTGGAGGATTGCCTCTGGCACCTGTTCCGCATTAAATGGAATGCAGCATTGAAGCATATGGAAGTAAGCGTGGACAAACAACTAAGGCTCACACTTGACAAAGACCTGGTAAAGGATATTTTTGGAGGAGATCCCTATGTTTTCTGGGGGTTCGCCGGCTCTACAGGCGGTGCATCCAACAAGCAGCAGTTTTGTGCCGCCTTACGGCCGGAATTCAGTTTTAATCCCCAACAATCGTTCTGCGAGGGTGCCTCCATACAGTTTAATGAGCAATCCACCTCTTTTGGTGCTATTACAAAATGGTGGTGGGGTTTTGGAGATGGTACATTTTCTGCCGCGCCTATTCCTCCTGCTCATATATACCTTAAAGCAGGAAACTATGAAGTAAAACTGGTGATTGAAGACAACAGTGGTTGCAAATCAGATACACTGAAAGTTCCGCTTACAGTTGGAACATCGCCGGTAGTGGACTTCGGACCAGATCACGTTTGCCTGGGTGCTCCGGTATATATGAATGATCATACCAGCATTACGACAGGCACTTTACAAAAATGGGAATGGACGTGGGATAACGGTACTACCTCCATGGGTGTTAAACCGATGCTACCCTATACTACGCCGGGTTCCCGGCAAGTGCAGCTGAAAGTAACTTCTGCACAGGGCTGCGCCAGCTCTTCCGTCAAATCAATACTCATTGGCAGCACGCCACAGGTAAGCGGCTCCATCGAAAATGTTTGCCTGGGAACTACCACCTATTTGCGCGGCATCAATCATACACCTGATGCTCCTATCAAAAAATGGCAATGGGAACTTGGCAACGGCGAAATACAACTCCAGCAAAATGCTGCTTATAACTATACAGATCCCGGGTACTATCCTGCACGGCTATACGCCATTAGTGAAGCTGATTGCCAGTCACCCGTTATAGATGTTCCTGTCAGGATATATGCAGTACATGCAGATGCCGGCCGCGATACGATTGTAGATAGCGGACACCCTTTCCAACTGCAATCAGGATGGGGAGATAGCCGGTTACAATATACCTGGTCTCCGGCCATTGGATTATCCAATCCTGACATACCTGATCCCATAGCCATTTTATATAAAAGCCAAACCTATCACCTTACCCTGACTTCCCCGGAGGGATGCCACGATGAAGACGATATCAATATAAAGGTGAATGAAGGGCCAGCCTTTTTTGTGCCTAATGCCTTTACCCCCAACAATGATGGCCGCAATGATATCTTTCGCGTTATCCTTGCCGGGCAGCCCAAACTGGACTTCTTCTGCATATGGAACCGCTGGGGACAGGAAATATTCCGGACTACAGATCCTCAGAATGGTTGGGATGGCAACTGCAATGGCCGGCCCGCCTCTACCGGCACTTACGTATGGATGGTGCAGGGAGTGGACTATATGGGGCAACGCTTTAGCAGGAAAGGAACGATAACGCTTATCCGATAGTACGCCGTAACAAATGTCCATTGATACTACAACCCAGGGAAGAGGCATATGAGCTGTATCATCTTGCATTAAGAACCTGGTCAACATTACCTGCAGAGATATATTCTCATTATGTAGGCTCCGTCGAGGCTATGCTTAGCACCCGCTAAGTACCTATAGCAACACTGCAGCAGAGGTGGACTTGATGCGGGGATGAGTTCCGGATGTATAACCCCGATGAAATTGAATCAGCAAATGGAGAGAGGTAAAAACCGGCCATAGCAGGGCTGCTTCCCTATCAGAGGGTAGCTGCGGAAAGAAATATATTATTGAAAAGAAGCAGGTATCAGGGGTTTATTTATCAAAATATCTCCACGGGGGCAAGATCGCTTTATTCCAGTTGAATGATAGCTGGATATGCGTGTGTATAGGTAAGGTTCGGAAGCAATCTTGTCCGCTTGGGGTAAGTACGTTTATGAGCATATTTGGGTACTTGTGGCGCTGCCACTGCAATAATATCGGCGGCCATGTATTGTCTGTTGCTGGATGGGCCGTCTTTGTACATGGCTCTTACCTGGAAAACTACTACCAGTGAACCCTTCCCGGGTACATCCAGCGAAATATTTGTTTCCTGGAAAGTGGTATCCGTATCTATCATGAGCGTAACCGTTTCGCTACCTGCCACCTGACGAGATATAAAATCTATACGCGTTGCGATCACTTTTACTTCCAGCGCAGCAATGCCTTTATACCCGTCGATGGTTTGTGCGGGAATATTTAATATCCCATTACTCAAAAGGCGGGGAGCCACCGCAAAGAAGCGATCTACGCCGGTATGCTGATTGAAGCGGAAGCCTGTTAGGGCCGCATGATGGTCGCCGGCAGCAATGAGCACCTTGTTCAGGCGATTGATGTGGCCGCCGTCACAATGGATATCCAGGTGGGGGTAGAAAGCATGACGGATAAAAGCGCCTTTCCTGCTGGCGATGCCAAAACGCCGGGATGCGCGGCGGGTAGCAGTGGTTTGCCGTACCCTTTCAGGCATGGAGCGCAGAAAGTATTGGCCATTGCGCTTATACCCAATGAGAGGGCCGAGTTTTCCCGTAAAGGGAAGGATAGACATTTGTTTTGCCATCGGAGATTATTTTGATTACTATAAATATAACATAATCCGGGGAACCCGTTTCCAGGGCAAAGTGAAGCTTATCTAAAGCCAGTGTATGGAGTATTGTATAATATTCAAAGATAGTGTAGTATGGATTTGACAATGACTAACGCGAGTGTATTGGCATTTAGCGCATATTGAAAAAAGATATTCCCCCCGTTTTCAACCTGATCCATTACCAGTATGAAACGGACCAGCAGTGGTAGCAGAAAACAAAAAGGCGGCGCTTGCGCACCGCCTTTTTTTATTTGGACCCGGGATAGGATTATTCCAGTCATCTCATAACCTACAACTGTTACACTGTTAAAGTAACAAGTCGCAAAGATACATGTCGAAACGCATATAAAGTAGACCGCTATCCCGAAGGTTACCAATATTTCATGGCTGATGGGCCAATGTCACGATATCTTTTACTTCCAGCACCTTCTTCGGAAAGCCATACCTGGTAACGTTTATCATGGCCCGTCCCAGCTCCGCCAGGGTGGATACACCCTGCGGAAAAACCCTTCTCAATACCGGGTATAACCAACTCATATATTTATAATATGGCTGCGTATACTGCATCCCTTTTGTAGGCTGCATATAGCCAGGACGGAACATGTAGGCAGCCTTAAAGGGCAGGTGCTGTAAATCATTCTCCGTTCGTTTCTTAATCTTTGCCCACCAACTTTTACCATCTGTTCCTGCTCCCGACACATAACAAAAAACCATATCCGAATTCATGGCGGCCAACGTCTTCGCCACTTCCATGGTCAGATCATAGGTAGCGTGTTCGTATGCATCTTCTTTCATTCCTACTGAAGATACCCCCAGGCAAAAATAACACGCGTTATAATCATGCAACTTTGCCGCCACCGGCAACATATCAAAGAAGTTGCTATGAATAATTTCCTTCAGCTTAGGATGCTTCACCCCACAAGGTTTCCGGTTAATCACCAGCACCTCCTTTACTTCCGGATGCTGTAAACACTCATGCAATACACCCTCTCCCACCATTCCGGTACTGCCTGTAATAATGGCTTTTATGTCCATAGGAATTTTTTGTTACCGCTGTTAGCAATTAGCTGCCAGCTTTTAGTTTGCCATTTGTTGATAAGTAAAAATAACAGGGCATTTATGCGGGAATACCCGGACCGGTTTCTCTTTCCCAGAAACGATGTTGTGCAATGGCTTTAATAAAATCCTTGCTGCCTGCATTTATCAGGAGGCCAGGTTCTTTTTTACCATCCGGCAGATAAGTCTCCCGAAGCACATCTATACCTTCTCCGCTCACGGCAATTGCCTTGCAATGCTTAAATGCTTCATTGACGAAATGCAGGGCAGTTGCATCATTTTTCAGGGTGGCTGCACTGGCAGCCCCACCGGGAATATACACGGCATCGAATAATACAGAAGCTGCCCCCAGGAAAGACTGATCAGCCTCCCCGTCTATCCCCTTTATTTTTCCCAACCGGGGCGCTATCAGCTGTACCTGGGCGCCTGCGGCCTGCAGGTCAGCTTTCATTTTATTCACATCTGCCCCTGTAACACCATCGGCCACCAGGAAAGCCACCTGCCTCGACACAATGGTATTCTTTATCGTATTGGCCATACTCAGCGCAGGTGAAGCAGTGATCTGCTGCTTTACAGTCCGGGGTTCATATTTCTTTACGTCTGCATCTGCAGGCCGCACCTGGTTCATGGGCAGCTCCGGTTTAGCCGGCACTTTTATGCCCAGCCCCTCCGCTACACGGGCCGCCAGCGAGGTATCCACCTGTGTTAATAATCCTATCATCCGAACGCGTATATCCGGTCGCGTTACCTTCCCCAGTTCAAAACGCAGCGCATTAACAATATGATTTTTTTCTACTTCAGATTGACTGTTGTAAAACAAGGTAGCCTGGCTGAAGTGGTCAAAGAAACTATCACTGCGACCACGAATCTTCTTTGCATCTATTCTTTCTTCATAAGCAGTAAAACCGCCCTCCTTTGCCTTTGCCTGGAAAGGACAACCGTTACTGATGGTGTTGGGCTCGTAGGCCGTTTCTCCGCGATTGATGGTCTGGCGCATATGGCCGTCCCGCTGATTATTATGTACCGGTGAAACAGGCCTGTTAATGGGAATCTCATGGAAATTAGGACTCCCTAAACGCGACAACTGTGTATCTGTATAGGAAAATAACCGGCCCTGTAATAACGGATCGTTGGTAAAGTCAATACCCGGCACCAGGTGTCCGGGATGAAAAGCTACCTGCTCGGTTTCTGCGAAGAAGTTATCCGGGTTGCGGTTCAACACCATTTTTCCAATACGTATTACCGGCACCACTTCCTCCGGAATTAATTTCGTTGGATCCAGTAAATCGAATGGAAACTTATGCTCATCTTTTTCTGCCACGATCTGTACTCCCAGCTCCCACTCCGGATAAGCACCCGTTTCAATAGCATTCCATAAATCACGGCGATGAAAATCAGGATCTTTTCCTGATATCTGTTGTGCTTCATCCCAGGCAACAGAATGTACACCCAGTATAGGCTTCCAATGAAATTTCACGAAACTGGATTTACCCGCCGCATTGATAAAACGAAAAGTATGTACACCAAAACCTTCCATCATCCGCAAACTACGGGGAATAGCACGGTCGCTCATCACCCACATAATCATATGCATGCTTTCAGGCGCAATAGAAACAAAATCCCAGAAGGTATCATGCGCAGAAGCTGCCTGTGGTATTTCATTGTGTGGCTCCGGCTTCACGGCATGCACAAAATCAGGAAACTTCATAGCATCCTGAATAAAAAACACCGGCACATTATTACCTACCAAATCATAATTCCCTTCGTCTGTGTAAAACTTTACTGCAAAGCCACGCACATCCCGCGCCAGGTCAGAAGATCCACGGGAGCCGGCTACGGTAGAAAAGCGAACAAACACAGGCGTTTGTTTGCCGGGGTCCTGCAGAAAACCTGCTTTAGTATATTTCGCCATAGATTCATATACCTGGAAATAGCCATGTGCGCCCTCTCCACGGGCATGCACAATTCTTTCTGGTATACGTTCATGGTCAAAGTGGGTAATTTTTTCCCTTAAAATAAAATCTTCCAGTAAGGTAGCGCCCCGTTCCCCCGCTTTGAGCGAGTTCTGGTTATCATTAATACGAAGCCCCTGGTTAGTAGTCAGGAACTGGTCAACACCCTCTTCTGTATGAGGAGCAAGGTTTTCTATTTTCTTACTGAGTTTTCCGGAGGTAGTAATACTTTTTTTCTTTGCCATGGTTCGCGTGATTTAGTGATGAGGTAACCTCCATCAAATCACACAAACCATACCATGGCTATCATCCATGATCAGAACGCATTATCATCCCCTTTCATCGTATTCCGGATCGTTAAAAATATAATGCGCAGATCCAGGTATACCGACCAGTTTTCCATATACCAGATATCGTGTTCAATTCTTCTGCGCAGGTGAGATTCTTCAGTGATTTCCCCACGTAATCCGTTTACCTGCGCCCAGCCGGTGATGCCGGGTTTCAGAAAATGACGGATCATATACTGCTGAATCACCCGGGAAAACTCTTCCGTGTGGCGCAACATATGAGGCCGTGGACCTACGATAGACATATCTCCCAGCCACACGTTCAGGAACTGTGGCATTTCATCGAGATTGGTTTTACGCAAAATGCGTCCTATCCTCGTAAAGCGGCTATCATGACGGGTAGCCTGTTTGGAGTTGGCGTCATTATTTACATACATACTCCGCAATTTCAGACAGGGAAAATTCATGTTATTACGGCCTGTACGATACTGTATAAAAAACACAGGCCCCCTGGATTCCAGTTTAATCAGCAATGCCAGCAAAGGGATCAGCCAGGTTAATATAAACAGGATCACCAGGCTACTGAATACAATATCAAATACCCGTTTACGGAYCCTGTTGGCAATATCATCCAGCGGCTCTGCACGCAAAGAAATAATGGGAATGTTGTTGAAGTAATCCACAAAAATCTGTCGGTTCACAAACAGTTTGAAGTCTGGCACAAACCTAAAATGGATCAGGTTCATTTCCGCCTCCCTGGCCAGTGTATACAGGTAAGGAAATTTCTCCGGCGACAAAGTAGAATAGATCTCGCGGATGTTGTTGGATTGTGCATAAGGTACACAGGCTTCCAGATTGCCGATTACCGGGTAGTACGACAACTCATGCACGTTGCTGTATTCTTCAAAATAACCCTCAAATTTCAAGTTGCTGTTATCTTCTAGTAGTTGACCCGCCAATTGTTTGGACAGCTCGTTATAGCCCAGTATTACTACTTTTTTTTCCACGCCTGTACGATGCAGAATATGACTGGTAACCCGGTAAAAAAGCCAGCGTCCCAACAATACCATCGTAATAAAAGCAGTACAGTAAATAAGAATAAACAAACGTGAGTACAATTGCTTGGACAGAAATAAAAACAGCAATAACAACAACAGATACAACAGAATGCTCTGCGCCGTTTTTCGCGCAATACGATCAAATGCCAGTTGCTGACTCAGAAAATAAATGCCAGTCGTATACAGTGCCACCATCCAGGATAGATTAGACACTACCAGGAAAATATCCACATTGATATCCTGCATGCGGTCATATCGCTGCAACCAGGAGCTGCTGAGGAAAAACAACACATTCAAACAAATAAAGTCCAGTGCAATTAACTGGATACTGCAAATTTTAAGATACCGGTTCAGCATAAAAAGGAATATGGTTGTTCTATAAAATCGCTACGCCACCCGTTCTTTAAAGCGCGTCATCACTCCCGAAACAGAAAGATGCGCTGCTGCATAGGCGCGTGCATTTGTGGCAATGTCGGCAGTATTATCCCACACTGCCCTGCCAATGCCCGATTGCAGGGCATCCTGGTTCTCCGCATCTACCAGTATGCCCATATTATGGCGGCTCACCAGCTCATGTAACCCCGTACCACTGTTGGCGGTAATCAGGGCAATACCACCTACCGCCAGTATCGTGGTCAGTTTGGAGGGCATCACCAGGTCGCTGGCATGCGCCTTTTGTATGACCAGGTGCACATCTGCCATGTTCAGAAAATTATTAAACTGCGCAGCTGGTTGAAGCGGCAGGAATAAAGTATTCGTTAGTTGTAACTGTTCTGCCAACTGCTCCAGCCGCACTTTATAAGGCCCGGAGCCACAGATCAGAAAGCGCATCTCCGGCTGATGTTGCCAGGCGGCCGCCGCATGCAACAATGCTTCCAGTCCCTGCTTCTCTCCGATAGCGCCGGAATACAATACAATTTTATCCGCGGCAGAAAAACCAAAAGCTTCTTTCAGCGCACCCTTATCTGTGAGTGGATGAAACCTGGCTACATCTACCCAGTTAGGAAAAAGCAATACCTCGCGGCCAGTCTTATCACTTATCTTCCGGATCATCCCATCCGCTATACTGCTTACATGATCTGCCCTACGCAGGATCATCCTTTCCAATTTCAATAGCCAACCAATCAGCCGTTTTGATTTGATCATCTGTAAATCCCGTGCAGCCTCAATTTGCAGGTCCTGCACATGATACACGAAGGTAGCGCCCCGCAGTTTTTTGTATAGCACCGCCAGCAGTCCCAGGTGAAATGGTGGCGCTACAGTAATCACCACATCGAACTTCTTCTGCCATACCAGCTGCATTACTTTTACAAAAGCAGCAGCAGCAAAAGAAGCATCCTGCAACATTCTCTTCTTCCCGGAGGGTGTAGCCGGCACATACTGCGGACATCTGTATATCGTTATATTTCCTGTCATTTCTTTTTTAAACCAGTGCCTGACACGGTCATAAGGTGGCTGCACCTGCCATTGCGGGTAATAAGGATAGGTAGTAATTACCGTACAGTCGTATCCGTTATCTGCCAGCCAACTGATCATTTCACCATTATACTTTCCTATTCCCGTTGGCTCCGGTGAAAAATTGCCGCCTATCAGTAAAATTCGTTTACCCATATACGTTATTTTTAAATCTTATTTCTTCCAGCTCCATAACACTCCCAGCATACATCCTGTGTTGTTTGTCAGATCCCCATGATCTAAAGCCACCGAAACGGTGAGCGTAATACCCTTTTCCGGCAACCGGTAATGCAATTCTTCCAGTGTATACCATTGCCGTTTCATCGGCGTAAAAAGCGCGGGGTTGGTGTAGGTCCCATAATTTTGCGTGTAGGTGATCAATGTTTTACCTGTTATCTTTTTTGTGAGATGATAAAGCAAACCGATATGTCCGCCTACTACGCGATTATTGATAATGTTTCCTCCCCGTCCCCGGAGGGAGTCTTTTGGCGCATCCCAGTTCAGGGGCTTCATCTCCGGAAAGTATTGCTGTCCCCTGTTGCGGTCAATAAACAAAGGCGTACCTACTATACGTTCATGATAATCCCATCCTGTGAGGTATACGCCGTTGTTATAATAACTTTCCCGCAAACGCAGCAAAAAGAAATCATTGGATTGCTTGGTATAAATAAATTCCGCCGTGATTTTCTCCAGCCAGCTACCCGCTTGTTTATTGGTATACGCAATACCCAATAGCCGGTCAATGTTGCGGATATCAATACCCTGCCCTGATTCAAAAGGGGTTTGATGGTACAGGTGTAATGCCAGCTGATCATTTTCCCAGTCAATACCTCCTTCTATAATACCCCGATGATCGCCGGGTCTGTTGGGTTGTATATCCGTATTGCCCACCGTACCATCGTCTTTCGTTTTTACCAGCAACACATCCATAAACCCTTGCCAGTTACTGGTAATAGCAGGTAAATCCTTCCGGTTTCCACCCCACACCGCATAGTGTTGTATACCGCCATATAATTTGAGTTTATTTTTTCCTATGCGGAGATAGAAATTCTTTTCATGCAGATAAGCATTTTTAATAAACTGATCTTTCCCCATCCAGCCATGGCTTAGCAGGCCTTTAAACTGCAGCCAGCCATTGGTGAATGGTACTACAGTGTACTCCGTTACCGCTATCCCGATTTTAGGAATGGGCAGCGCATTACCACTGATCCCCATAGAGCCGCTGCTCAAATCTTTATCTACCTCTCCGATAATTTCTTCGTACCTGCCACCGCGAATCTCCCAATGTTTATATCCTGCCTTCACATAGCCCTGTTCCAGGAAAGTACTGTTGAAATGATTGTTGTTATACACATCCAACCCATACTTTACATAAAATTTATCCTGCCATACCTCCTGCTTGCTGAAGCCGGCATGCATAGACACATCTCCTTTCCGGTCACTGATGGTACCATAGTGATTGGACAACAGCCATAACGGTTGATAATCCTTAGCGGCAGCTGTGCCTACGGCGCCTGCATGCACTTCCAGTGAATCAGTCAACCAACGCTGTGCAGCTGAGGGCACATATATACATCCTAACAGCAGCATGAAACAGATCCTTTTCATATAGCCGTCACATTTAAGACTTTCACGGACGGCGACACCATTTCCCGTTTGCGCACCGCTACCGCAGGATTACCGGAATAAATCAACCACGGCTCCAGGTCTTTCGACGCTACGGCATTTACCGTAAGCACCGCATGCGCCCCGCAGGTAACGCCAGCACAAACCACCGCCATAGCTCCAATCCATACACCTGATGCTACATGGATTTCTCCCAGCCGGTAAGGAAAATCCGGCTGTTTATAATCGTGATTACCTGTCAGCAATAGCGCTCCCTGCGAAATACATACATGGTCATCGATGGTAACATCTGCCAGGTTATCTATCCATACATCTTCTCCCAACCAGCAGTGATCCCCGATTGTTAAGCGCCACGGGCACTTTATCCGCACCCTTGTTTTAATTACCAAACCTTTGCCAATGCGTGCACCAAATAGGCGCAGGAGTCCTCGTTTTAACGCAAATGGCCATGGAAATGCGCTGTTCAGAATATAGTAATTACAAAAGTACCAGGCCAGCACTTTCCATTTAGGTCCGGCGTAATAACTACCCGTATTAAAAGCGGCGAGATTGGTTTTCATATAATATCAGATATGAATGTTATAATCCTGTTTTAGCAATGCCATGATATCTTCCCGGCTTTCATTTCCCTGCAGCTTCTGCTGAAACTCCTGCACATTAACGTCTACGAGTAAACGATACCAATACCCCTGCATGAAGTGAAAAAGAAATCCCTTATACCCGTCCAGGAAACCATAGCGCAACACATACCGGAAAATAAAATACAGCGATGCACGCGCACCGGGCGACAATGCCGCATATACTTTTTCCTTCAGGAACCGCTTCCGTTTCGCCTGTGAGCCTTCGGCCTTCAATAACCGCTGATCTGTTTGCCAGAAGCCATACCGGATATTCAGCAAATCCACCATTTCCCGGATTGCATAGTTATTATGCTTATTTACCCACCAGTGGATAGAATTCAGGTTATCATCCACGATATGTTCTTTAAACAACATCGTGGTCCCTTCCGACAACACAATATGTTCATCCATCCAACGCTGTTCAATACTGCCAAGTCCATTGCGCCAGATCCTCAGCAGGGTATGCGGATAAAATCCACCATACCGGATCCATTTGCCTTTAAACAACACCTTTCTACGTATATAGATCCCCGTTATCCCGTCAGCAACACTGTCCATCCGGGTGTTTATTTCCTGCAGCAATCCCGGCTCCAGGTACTCATCTGCATCCATACGCATCACCCAGGGCGTGGTAATGCCACAATGCTCCAGCGCCCATTGGAATTGATCCGCATAATTGACCCACTTACGTTGAAAAACCTTTGCACCATAGCTTTCGGCAATAGCTACCGTATTATCAGCAGAAAAGGCATCCACTACATATAGCTCATCTGTGATCTGCCGGAGATTTTCCAGGCAGCGCGACAGATGTATTGATTCGTTGAAAGTCAGTATAACTACAGCCAGTTTCATCTAATTACATTTTTCATATAGTTCCACATAAGAAGATGCCAGCCTGGCATCATTAAAATCATCCCGGATCTGCGCAGGCGCTTCCCGGGTGATCTGTTGTCGCCGGACTTTATCTTTATACGCCGCGGTGAGCTGATCGCTGATCCCGT
The DNA here is from genome assembly GCF_052114225.1 of Chitinophaga sp. RAB17. NCBI lineage: Bacteria > Pseudomonadati > Bacteroidota > Chitinophagia > Chitinophagales > Chitinophagaceae > Chitinophaga > Chitinophaga sp. RAB17. Next base: position 628,857 of record NZ_JBFREI010000001.1, read on the forward strand.
CCACGCTCTCTATACCGGTAATCCATCCCAACCCATGCTCTCTTACATAACCTGCCAGCCCTACCTGGTCGCTGATCAGTACCGGTGTGCCTACAAACAATGATTCAATCACCACAATGGCAAAATTTTCATTACGTGAGGTGAGCGCAAAAAGGTCGGTGGCAGCGAGGAAATGAAACTTATCCTCACTGCCTTTCCAACCTGCCCATTCGACGCTATCATCCATATCCAGCGAAGCAATTAATTCCTTTAAAGACTGCACATAAGCCGCATCACCTGTACCCGCAATCAGCAACCTATACTTAAACGATACCCGGGAAAGCGCCCGGATCAACAGGTCCAGCCCCTTCTTCGGGTCTACCCGGGAGAGAAAACTAATGGTAAAAACATCATTGTCGGTACGGCTATAATGGCCCGCAGGCAAGTCTACCAGGTTAAACACCTGTCCACCTTCCCAGCCTCTATTGATCTCCTGGCACTCTTTCCATTCCAGTTCAGAAGAAACGTGCAGATAGGTACTACGTAATAATCGTTTACCCATGACCGTATGCAGCAGTTGTTTAGCACGGTTGTTCCTCGCTGTAAGTACATAATCGCAGAACATACCATGTGGCGACAACAGCGGTTTCAGTTTTTTCCATTTACAGATAAAAGAAGCACCCAGCACCAGGAAATTCCACCAAGAGTGAATATGTACTTTATCAAACTGTTTGGCATTGGTCCACACCGCCTTCCATAAGGCAGGCGACACATGTGTATGATCACCGGTGATACGTTTGAAATAAGTCACCTTTACACCATCAATTATCGCAGTTGTATTAGCGGCGACATCCAGTTCCTGTCCCCCATTGGCGGTGGTCGTATATACTGCCACCGCATGTCCCATCTGTACCAGTTGCTCGGCCAACCGTGCTATCACCACAATGGGGCCGCCGTATACATAAGCCGGCTTATAAGAAGGAACAATAAAAAGTATATTCATATTCGGATATTAAGGATTCATTGTATGCAGCGAATGCAGCGCATTATCCACCATCGCCGTCATGGTCAGGTGTTCCTGCACAAACCACCTGGCCTGTTGCCCCATTGTACGGATCTCATCATCCGACAGCTTATCCAGCATGTACAGACACTCCTCCATATTTTCAAATATCAACCCGTTGTAACCATCGCGGATATAACTATATTCCACGCATTGCAATACCTCCGCGGTGCGTTTAAAGGTGCATACCGGCTTACCATAAGCCATTGCTTCCACCGCCGACAAGCCCACCCATCCCGGTTGAAAATAAAGGTCCGCAAGGCCAAACAGTTCCTGCTTAATAGTGGGATCATACACCGCACCAAAATCATGCACATGCGTATAGCCGTTGAAGTCAGGTTTGTACTTGCCTGCACCGATAATAATAAAACTAAACTCGGCGGGATCAGTTTCTGCCATCAGCTTTAACAGCAGATCTATACGCCGCCCTGTTTCGTTAAAGCGTGCACAGTAAATCAATACCCGCCTTGAGCGGATCTGGTATTTCTCCCGCAAGGCTGCCTTGTCGGGCAAGGGCTGCTGCATAATTTTTTCCACTTCCGAAATAGTATTGTTCAGCGCCACGGCCTTCATTTCCGGCATCACCTGCTGCCACAGCGCCATTTCTTTAGGGGTATAAAACCAGGTAGCATCCGCCAGCTGCATCATCCACTTCAATAACCGGCTGGGCTGCTGTTCTTCCTGCACATATCTTTTTACAGAAATACCATGTCCCCACAAAATGACTTTCTGCTTCAGGAAAGGTTTCAATAAAAGGATCATCCAGGTAGATAAATGCGCGAAGTTCAGCATCAGCACCAGCACCTTGTAGTCGCGCTTAAAAAAACGCAAAGGGTTATATAACACAAACGGCCCTACGCTCCAGGCAGGCAGCTGCTTGATAGTAGTACTGCCGGCAGCCAGGTTTCTTTTACGCAGGGCATCCACCCCATCATAGCAGTACAGGTCAAACGGCGCCTGCTCCTGCAGGCGGTTAAAAAAATGCTCCCTGTAATGTGGCACCAAAGGCTGCAGAATCGCTATCATACCAACACATTTTTATTTGCATGAATAATACTGCTCACATCATAGCCATAGATGAGCCGGTTACCTTCATGAATAGAGTCAAAAGCTACCAGGCTACCATCCCGCTTCCAGCGCGGATGCAGATCGCAATGCAATCCACTGCGCGTAAAGGCCATCTGCTCCAGTGAGAAAGCTTTTAACACCCCTTCATCTACTCCTTCCAGCAGCGCATCTGCCAGTTGCAAATCCGGTTTGGTATCAATCATACGGTAAGTACCCAACGTAGTTTTCTCTTGCGTGCTGTATTGAAAAAGGAACAGTGTCCGGATGCCCTGCTGATTAGGATAGGTATCACAAATCATCCAGTCACGGTTGGCCGGGCAAAACATAGGATGACCATCTTCCGTAATAATGTCCTTTGCCAGCATAGCAGGGGTCGCATCATTCACGTCTTCCAGCAACAGCCAGTTAAAAGGGGCTACCGCCTTTGCCCCCTTCTGACCATTGTATAATAATTTCTTCAACACCTTTTTGCCATTGGCGATCAAACCGGCAGGCATCATTTTGTAGAGAAGGGAGCCGCGCAGTTTTTCAATACCACTACCGGTTCTGCCCCAAATGGCAATATGCGTATCATCTTTCCAGTCGAAGTGACTGAGAAATCCGGTGGCCAGGCATTGCAACTCATTGCCATCTGTACTGATGCTCATCAGCCGCGTAGTTTCGCCACCGTCTTTCAATTTATACCGGTGTAAAAATGCCAGTCTGTTCTGCGAAGGGTTCAGCAATAAATGCGTGATGTAATGATGCTGCCCCAGCGAAGGATTCATCCTGTAATTAGCCACTGTAGCAATAGACAGCAACAATGACTGCTCACCGGTATATATATTATGTTTTATAATGCCGGAGTCCACAGGCGCATGGAGATGCGCCTGCTTGTCTGGAAGTCCGGTATAACCATATCCACCCACTCGGAAGAGTCGCGCATAATCGATGCTGAAAGCAATGCCCTCATCCGTTATAACATGTGCGGGAAGTGGCAGCGTTGACACGCACTTATCCACGCTCGCATCATAAATCCTGGCGCCCCACTTATCTCCCACCCGATCGTTCACAATAAAAGTATCCGTATCCCCAATCCATTGCTGCCGGGCGCCCTGCGGATAATTATAAGCATATGTTTTGCCCAGCTGATGAAATTGTTGTGCAGCATCAAAATAGCCGATTCCACAGGCTACGCGGGGATCCGGCGGCACTGTAATATCCGGTGATTGCAGGGCCAGGAGTTTATCGCCGGCAAAGTTCCATGCCACCAGATCATGAAAACCAAAAAAGTAATCCCCTTCTCCTGCTGATAATATAAATTCCTGTTGCATAGTTAATGTGTTGTAATGAACGATGAGGTGTCCAGGCTTTTCTCTTTGCGTAATAAAAAAGCATGATCATGAATCTTATTATCAATACGCCGTATCACATCTTCTTCAGATAAATAAAATTCTGATATACCATGTAGTGTTTTCAACAGATCAGCCTTCACGATATCCGGCGCCAGGAACTCGGCGCTGATGCGGTTTCCCGAGAATGATTTTATTTTCTGATGCAAAAATGATTTGCGGTACAACTTCACCACAGTAGCATTGATATTATACAGCTGAATGGCCGCCTGCCAGTCCATCCACTTAAATTCTGACACACCGCTACCTTCTGTATGTGGCGTAGACAACACAAACCGATGCCAGGGCACCCGCAGTGCATCGGCCAGAATAGCGCCGTGCATTGCCTCTGCAATCACAAACTGCGAGGACGCGATCTCCTGTAATGTATGCTCCACACCATTTTCAGACCTTGGTGAAATATAATTGAACCCCAACCGGTAACACAAACTCTCCCAATCGAAATAAGGCACTGACTTAAAGTAGGGGATCACGCTCACCTTATACTTTTTCTCTACGTGCAGAAACTTTTCAAACTCCGGCAGTTGACGGATGGCATATGCAGCATCCGCTACATAAGGAAACTGGTTATTGAAAGCATAGGCAGATAAAGGCCCCCGCAGGAAGCGGATATCCCAGGTATTATCGAGATGAAACGTTTTATAAGCAGGTCTCACACCTGTACCAAACACAATCTTTCGTTTATCCGTCAGGTCACGGAACAACGGCGAACTGTCGTACAGTATGGAACCTATGCCCAGAAATACTTCCGGGTCTGTTATATTGCCTGCACCAAATAACTTCGGCCATAGCCAACCGTTCAGGTCGTCGCCGAAATTACCTTTCGGATCTTTATAATAAACATAGTTCACAGTGCAATCATTTACAGGTTAGCAATACGTAATACCTTGGCAGCATAATGGCTGTTGATCCATTCCGTAAAATCAACAGCGCGTTTCTCCCAGCTATGTGCGGCCTTATTCACCTTTACAGGCGCCAGTTTACCAGCAGCCAGCTGGCTGATCAGCGTTGCGAGTGAGGCCGGCGCATTGTTGTTAAAATAATATCCCTGCTCTCCAAATATTTCCAATGGCTCCCCTATTCTGCAGGTAAATACCGGTTTATTAAAAGGAATGTACATGTAGATCTTACTCGGACAACGGGCCCAGTCCTGCACCGTATCATTCAACGGAGAAATAAAAGCATCTGCGGCGGCGAAGTAGGAACTCAGCTCTTCTTCCGCTGTATACCCCAGGAACTGCACCTGCATGTCCAGCTGCTTCTCTTTCACAAATGCCTTTGCTTCTGCCAGGTGCCGCCCTTGTCCCAGCAACAGCAGGTGAACATCCTTACGTTCTTTACTGATCATTTCCATGGCCTGCAGCATGGTAAACAAACCATAATTGCGTGTCATAGTGCCCATATAAATAAGCATGGTTTTACCACTGTAGGTATCCGCCAATTCTTCGAAGCGGATCCGGGGCGATTCCACCACCTCATTATTAAATGCGTATGGGGAGTAAAGCACTGGTAATTGCCTGCGGAATAATTGTGCAGCCCTTTTAGTATATGTCTTGCAGAGGTATTTGCTGGCACACAACAATCCATCGGCATATAACACAGACCAGTATTCCAGGGCCAGCATAGCATACTTACGCAGGCCCTTATTATCGGGAATACCGGATGGCAATTCTGAGTGTTCGATGAGTATCGTGGATTTTAGCTTTAACTTATTTTTTAAGATGCGATTACGGAAGCTGAAAGAACAAAACAAAATATAATCAGGTGCAATCTCATTCACCAATGCTGTTTTAGCACGTACTTCTTCCCCTGCTGTACCTTCCGGATAGTAGTATACTTTTACAGCGTCACTGCATTCCATGGCAATGCGCTTTCGGTTCTCTTCACTGTCCTGCGCAATGATCGCCACTTCCCAACCCATTGACAGCAGCGGATCAGCCATACCGATGGCTCTTTTCATGGTGGCAATGAACTTAATATCGCCGAGTGTGATGAAGCATATTTTCATAGCTGTTCTTATTTTACCATTTATATTTTCCCTTCGGGAGAAATGAAAGCAATGGAGCCATTTATATGTTCCGTATCCCCTACTTCATTTTCCTCCTCTGCAAATTCATAGTACGCGCGCAACAGGATAGCACCAATCGCCGGAATATTAAACCGCAACTGCTGTATAGGTGAAAAAAGGAAAGTCCAGATCACCCCAATGGTCATCAACACCAACACCGGATACAACGCAGTGTCTGCAGCATGCCGGATGAGATAAAAACCCATTCTCAGCAGGAGAATAAATACCAGCAATACGGCCACAAACCCTCCTACGCCAGCGTTTACCCAGGCCCCCAGCAATATGGAATGACTGGGAATCAGGTGATCCGTTGAGGTAGCCAGTTGTTCATTCATCTCTTCATTCTGGTACAACAACAGGATGCGGTAATATTTCAGATTATCATCTTTTGCCCAGGAACCATGGCCAAACAAAGGCGCATCACCGATCGCTGCCAGCGCAGCAAATGTTTCGCCTCTACCGGTCATCAGTAACTCCAATGGATTATAGGGATTGTCCAGCCGGTCTATTTGCTCTGAAGCATGCTCTCCGCCGATCTCATGATTCATTACCCCATTCACGTAACTCACATATGCAAACTGAAATAAGATAGCGCCGGCCAAACCGAATACCAGCAGCCGGTCACGGGTGAGGTACATGCCACTGTTGAAGCAGTAAATAATAATAGCCCCGAGGAAAAATACCATCCCGGTGGAACGGGAGTCACGCGCAAAGCACAGTAAGCTGTAACATAACAGTAACGCCAGTACGGCTTTCCACTGCCCGTTGCGATACAATAAAAAAGACAGGATATACACACCGTAAGAGAGGATAGGTACCATCTTAAATTTGAAATACGACATATCCGTGTCCGCATTTTCATCTGTCCAGATAATATTTTTGATCAGGGTCATGCAGAGAAAGAAAAAAATGGCTTCATCATCTTTCAATGTTTTAAATAAAAAAAGGAAAGACAAAATAGACATGATAATCGCCGCCCAGCCCCGCATAAAGTTTTCGGAGGAGCTTTTTACAACAAACAAATCTGTGATCGCCTGGAACACAAAGAGTGCTACCAGGGCAACAATAATTTTCCGGAATAATGGATAAGCTTTGAAATCACGGGTATCAAATACAAAAGGTGCGGATAATAGCACCATGATTTCATTGAGCTTCAATTGCCCTACCAGTGCTACGTTAACACCGCTCAACAAGGTGTACATGGCAATTTTAAGCCGGTTGAACATAGGCAGGTGTTTTACCGCGCACGGCGTAGTTAACAATCTGTTGTAGTCTTTGCTGATTTACCTCCAGGCTGTATTCCTGCAGGAAGTCTTCCCGCAGCTTTTCTCCTTTGTCCGTTTCATTATCAAAGTTGAGCAGTGATTGCTTAAACGCTGCGGGTTCATCAGCCACAATAAAATGTTTACTCTTCACCCCTTCCACTCCTTTAGCAGTGCTGATAATAGGAGTTCTCAGGGCCATGGCCTCCAGGCATTTCAAACGGGTACCACTGCCATGCACCAACGGAATAATCACCGCGCTGGCCACCGATATATACCACTTTACATCATCTACCTTTCCAAAGGCGACTATGTTCTGATATTCTTCTTTGCCGGTAATACGTTTCAACGCTTCCTTCGATCCTCTGCCCACCAGCCATAGGTCATATTTCCCCGCCAGTTCCTGATCCCATACATTTTCAATGAACCATTTCAGCCCCGCAAAATTCATATATACGCCGAAGTTAGCCGTCATCACCAGCACCCGCTGCTGCTTTTTGCCAAACAGGTGATAATCTTTCTGGTCCAGGAAATTAGGTACGGTAAATACCTTTTGTTTGGCCAGGAACCGGGTATGATAAACATGATCATCGTCACTCACTACCAACACCGCCGCCGCCTTTTTAAAATACAGTCGCTCATGTAATTTTTCCATGCCGAACAATTGCAGTTTCCTCAACTTATCCAACAGGTTTTTAGAAGGTAGTTGCCAGGTAATCATGGGTTGAGCATTGTGCGTGCCCAGTATCACCGGTATGTTCCTGCTATTGAAAAAAGAGATGTAATGACCAACAAAGCCGTAATCAAGTATAGCAGCAGCCACAGGATACTCCCGGCATATTTCCTCAAACATCCCCAATACATCGCCCGAACGCTGGAAGTATTGCTTACCGGTAATCCGTGTCAGCAGATCAAAAGGTTTTGTTTCATAGGTGTAAAAAGTAACATTGGGGAGATGATAATGCTCCAGGTCCACTTTTTCCACATTCCGCACTACGGCAATTACCTCATAGCCTAGTTGTGACAAGGCCTTGATCAGGTAATAACTTCTGATTCTTTCCCCTCCGTTCTGCGGAAAAGGCGATATATCTGTGAAGAAGAGTATATACATATACGTTAGTTCGCTTTTAGTACTACCAGTCTCGCCTGTAGTTTTGAAAAAATCCGGTTGAACAGTTGTTCCATCTTAGCTGTTTCATCGGGTGTTAATCCTATCAGTCGTATCCATAATCCCATAGACAGCATACCGGTCAGCGTGGTGACGCCCAATCGTATAAACCCCTCCGGCATCAGCAATTGTGGCACACCAGCCAGTACCACCGATAAAAACACAGGTATGACTGCCTTTACGATCACCTGTCTGGTAAATACGGCCGGTGACAAACCCGTAATATTTTTAGCAGCGATCATGCGATAAATGCCACTCACCACCTCTATGCCGATAGCGCTGACTAACACAGCCCCCACCGGATAACCTGCTTTCAGCAATAACCAGGCAATAGGTAAATTGAGCAACACCATGGTACTTACTACTACCTGGTACCTTTTAATTTTCCCGACAGATTGCACCGCCACCTGTATGCCGGCAGATAATTGGTTGATGAGTGTGGCGATAATAATTAAGCGACACATCATGACAGTGTAGGCCGGTACTTGTTTGAGCCAGCATTGCAGCACAAAAGGCATTTCTATCATCATGGGAATAGCAAAAAAGCTCAGCAGGTAAAAGGAAAATTTACTGGCAATCATGGCCAGTCGCAACATTCGCGTCCGGTCTCCACTACCTTCGCTTTTAATGATCTGCGGATTCAATGCCCTCAACATGGTCACAGAAAAATAACTCAGTTGTGCGTTCACCTGGTTGGCTATGCCATAGGCGGCATTCACGATGGTTCCAAAAAAAACGTTGAGTAATAAAGCAAGTCCCTGGTTACGTGCAACTACGCTGCCCGCACCAAACATATTCCAGCCGGCATAGGCAAACATCTCTTTCAATAAATGCCGGTCGAAATAACTGCGGATCCTGATCCGGCTTTCTTCATACTTCATGGCGCAGTATACCTGCTTAAAAAGCAGGAGTAGTACGGTTAGCAACGCCGTCAATCCTCCGTATACAATCAGCTTGTCGTATGCAGTGTATTGCAGCATCACGGCAATCAGTAGTTTACCCAGCGCTTCCACAATTCCGAGAATGGCGACCATCACCATGTTTTCCTGCGCAATCAATGTAGCATCATAGGGCACAGAAATAATGGTAAAGAAAGCACTGACTACCATGAACTGAAAAATGAGTTTAGCAGCAGTAGTGCGCGATGCAGGAAAATTCAGCACATGATCAAACAGGTAGCTGCCAGCTACTTCAAACAACAATACCAACGCAAGCCCCAGTATAAAATGCAGCAACACACTGGAATTGAATACCAGTTTTAGCTTGTGCTGGTCTTTGGTGCCCAGGTGAAAAGACATATACCGTTGTGTGCTGATAGTCATCGCAATGTTCAGAAATGATAACATCGCAATCACGCCGCTGATCAGGTTAAACAAGCCATAGTCCGCCGCTCCCAGCAGGTTCAATACGAGCCGGGTGGCATATAACGAAATAAAAACGGTGATAAGCATCCGCCCGTAGAGCGCGCCCGTATTCAATATCACCCTGTTTGCTACCTGCATCTTTAGTAAATTATCCGATTAAGTGTTCCAGTTGTGTTACTTCTTTTTTCGCAAATAATTCTACATCACTGGCCATCATTTCCTTTACCAGTGCCGGTAAATCATAAGCAGGCTCCCATCCCAATACCGTCTTTGATTTGGTAGGATCTCCTATGAGCAACTCTACTTCCGTAGGACGGAAATATCTCGGATCTATTGCCACTACTTCTTTCCCTATCGGTAACGCATACACTTCATTGGTGCAGGCAGTGATTACGCCAATCTCTTCTACCCCGTTTCCCTGGAAAGTAACCGTGATACCCAGTTCCGCAAACGCCATGCGTACAAACTCACGTACCGTAGTGGTGATACCGGTAGCGATCACATAGTCATCCGGCTGCTCCTGTTGCAGGATACGCCACATTGCTTCCACATAATCTTTGGCATGTCCCCAGTCGCGCTGTGCATCCAGGTTACCGAGGTATAATTTTTCCTGCAGCCCCAAAGCGATAGCAGCGGCGCCCCTGGTGATTTTACGGGTTACAAAGGTTTCTCCGCGTAACGGGCTTTCGTGGTTAAACAGGATACCATTGCAGGCAAACATGCCATAGGCTTCCCTGTAGTTGACGGTAATCCAGTAAGCATATAATTTGGCTACCGCATAAGGACTGCGGGGATAGAAAGGTGTTGTTTCCCGCTGCGGTACTTCCTGCACCAATCCATATAATTCAGAGGTGCTGGCCTGATAGATGCGGGTTTTCTTTTCCAGCTTCAGGATGCGCAGGGCTTCCAGCAACCGCAATGTGCCGATACCATCTGCATTGGCGGTATACTCAGGTGTATCAAAGCTCACACGTACATGGCTCATGGCCGCCAGGTTGTAGATTTCATCCGGCTGCGTTTCCTGTATAATGCGTATCAGGTTAGTACTGTCAGTCATATCGCCATAGTGCAACCGGAAGCGCACATTTTCACTGTGCATGTCCTGATACAGGTGGTCAATCCGTTCTGTATTGATTAGAGAGGCACGACGTTTAACTCCATGTACCATATATCCCTTTTCCAGCAGTAATTCTGCCAGATAAGCGCCATCCTGGCCGGTAATACCTGTTATCAGGGCTACTTTCATACGATCGATATTTTAGTGGTAAAAGAAATAAATTGTTATTGCATCAGGGCATTGACTGCCGAAGCAGCGGCATTGCCGATACCGTAGTAGGTGAATCCTTGTTTGACTAATTGTACATCGTCATAAATATTTCTGCCGTCAAAAAGCAATGGTGTTGCCATCAGGCTATGCAGCCGTTTCCAATCGGGCATCCGGAAAGCATTCCATTCTGTAACCAGCAGGATAGCTGCCGCATCTTCCGCAGCGGCATACATGTCATCCGCAAAAGTGACGCTGCTACCCAGGTAAGGCAGGGCTTCTTCCATTGCTACCGGATCATACACACTCACAACGGCCCCCGCGTCCAGCAGGTGGCGGATCAGCACCAGGGAAGGCGCCTCCCGCATATCATCCGTGTTAGGCTTGAACGACAAACCCCATACGGCGAACTTTTTATCTTTGAGGTCACCGTCAAAGTGACGCAGCACTTTATGGAAGATGACTTTCTTTTGGTCTTCATTCACTGCTTCCACCGCATCCAGGATACGCAGCTGATAGCCATATTCGCGACCCGTTTGCATCAGGGCTTTTACGTCTTTCGGAAAACAGGAACCACCGTATCCCATGCCAGGATAAAGAAAGTGTTTGCCAATGCGTGGATCGCTGCCAATACCCTTGCGTACCTGGTTGATATCAGCACCTACCAGTCCGCATAAATTGGCGATGTCATTCATATAGGAAATTCGCGTGGCCAGCATCGCATTCGCAGCGTACTTGGTCATCTCCGCAGAGGCGATGTCCATAAATAAAATAGGATGACCATTCAACAGGAAAGGGCGGTACAATTGCTCCAACGTTTGACGGGCCTGGGCAGTATTAACGCCAATGACTATACGATCTGGTTTCAGGAAATCATTTACAGCTGCTCCTTCTTTCAAAAATTCCGGGTTAGATGCTACATCATAATCCAGGATCAGCTGCCGGGCAGAAAGGCTTTCCTTTACCGCACGATTCACCCTGGCTGCAGTACCTACCGGCACTGTACTTTTTGTGACTACCACCAGGTAATCCTGCATCAATGCCCCTATCTGATGGGCCACCTGCAGTACATACTGCAGATCAGCGCTGCCATCTTCTCCCGGCGGCGTGCCTACCGCAATAAACACCACTGCTGCCCCCGGCAATGCAGTAGCCAGCTCGGTGGTAAAAGACAACCGTCCGCTTTGCTGATTGCGCATCACGATCTCCTGTAACCCAGGCTCATAAATAGGCAGCACACCGTTTTGCAAACGGGCAATTTTAGCAGCATCCACATCTGCACAAATCACTTCTGTTCCTACTTCTGCCAGACAGGCGCCGGTTACCAAACCAACATATCCTGTACCTACGATCACGACTTTCATACCTATAGTATTTAAGATTGTAATTTGAACTGATCCTGCTGCAGGAAATCTCTGTAAGCCATCACCAGACCTTCTTTCAGACTGATACTATGTTTCCATCCCAACCGATGCAGCCGGGATACATCCATCAGTTTACGGGGCGTACCATCCGGTTTGGAAGCATCAAAAAGGAGCTCTCCTTCATAGCATACCACTTCTTTAATATATTCTGCCAGTTGCTTTATTGTCAGGTCTTCTCCTTTGCCGATATTCACCGGCTCCTTTTCATTGTAGTGCTGCATGAGGTATACGCAGGCATCGGCCAGATCATCAGCGAAAAGAAATTCCCGTTTAGGCGTACCCGTTCCCCACACTGTTACTGATGGTTTGTTATTTACTTTAGCTTCATGAAACCGGCGGATCAGCGCGGGCAACACGTGTGCATTTTCGGGATGATAGTTATCCCCAATGCCAAAGAGATTTGTAGGCATCACACTGATGAAGTTGCAGCCATACTGATCGCGGTAGGCCTCACATAATTTGATGCCCGCAATTTTAGCGATAGCATAAGGTTCATTGGTTTGTTCCAGCAAACCTGTCAGTAAAAAACTTTCTTTGATAGGTTGCGGTGCCATACGGGGATAGATACACGAACTACCCAGGAACTGTAGTTTAGTCACTCCGTACTTCCAGGCAGCATGTATCACATTGGAGGCTATCATCAGGTTATCGTACAGGAATTCGGCCCGGTAAGTATTATTCGCATGAATGCCGCCTACTTTGGCCGCTGCGAGGAATACATATGCCGGCTTTTCTGCCGCAAAAAAATCATCCACTTCTGCCTGTTTGCGTAAATCGAGGCTTCCGGAATTACGGGTAATGATGTTATGATAGCCCAGTGTTTCCAGTCTCCTTTTGATGGCGCCGCCCACCATTCCGCGGTGCCCGGCTATATATATCGGATCATTTGCTTCCATATTTATTCATTATTTGTGTTGGTGTTTATAGTAATTCCGGACGGTTTTCTTTCACCCAGGTATGCAATTGCTTAATATCCTGTCCCCGGCCCCGTTGCATGATCAGCAGTGCGCTGGCAGTGTTTACCACCACCATATTCTCTACTCCCACCAGTGCCACCAGTTTATCTTTTCCGATGACCATATTTTTCTTGGGGTCACTTTCAATAAATACTGCCTGGTGATTACGGTATTGATAATGATGAGAAAGCGCATCTGCCAGGGCTTCATAGCTACCCACATCGCTCCAGTCCATTTTAGTAGGCACTACTTTTACGATGTTGCTTTTCTCCAGTACGGCATAGTCAATACTGTCTGATGGAATGGCTTCCATCGTTGCTTTTGATAATACACCAGTGCTTTTCCATTCTGCTGCAGCAATGGCGGCGGCTTCATAAATAGCCGGGGCATGTTGTTGTAATTCCTGCAGCATAATGCGGGCCTTGCAGCAAAAGATGCCGCTATTCCACAGGAAGCCGCCGGCAGCCAGCATGGCTTCTGCCACAGGGCGATCCGGCTTTTCCACAAAGTGCAGTACATCATGACCGGAGTAACTGATATAGCCAAATCCTGTTTCAGGATAAGTAGGTACCAGCCCGATAGTAACAATATGATTGCCGGCAGCGAGGATGCCTGCTGTTTCAATAGCCATGGCGTATCGGTCCGGCGTACCGATGAGGTGATCAGCAGGAGTGATCAGCAGGATGGTTTCAGGATCGGCTGTAAATGCAGCCAGTGCAATGGCTGCTGCCGTATTACGTCCCACTGGTTCCGCAATGCATACCGGTGCTGCTGCTCCTGCCTGTTCCAGCTGTTCGGTAACAATGGCTGCCTGCTGCTCATTTACAATAGCCACTACTTTGCTGCAGGCAAAACGATTACGCCGGAAGGCCAGTTGCAGGAGACTGTAGCCATCGAACAGGGTTAATAACTGTTTGGGCGTTTGCTGGTTAGACAAAGGCCATAACCGCGTGCCGGAGCCGCCGCAAAGAATAATATGCTGCATCATAAATAAGGTTGATTGTTTTATCAGTAATGATGTCCGTTCACGATTTTACTGCCAGCAATGACGGTGATCTCCCTGGAAGGGACGGTGGCCTCCAGTATGCACCCTAAACTGCTCAATTCTACTTTCACCCTATTTCTGCTGATCGCTATAATTTTGCCTCCGGTAGAAGCACGTTGTTCTCCTTCTCCAAGTATTGGTACCTGTGCCACTGATACGTCTTCGTAATCCCTCAGAAAGTGCCGGATCAATGCAATTTCATGGTCAGGTATTACCGCCGGTTGGCCCAGCCAGTATACAAAGTTGACCACGTTATCGGTTTCACGGACCACCCAACTTCTGCTTTCAGGAATATGTACAAATACATAAGAGGGGAACAATGCTTCCTGCACGATTTTACGTGCACGTACCAACTCTTTAACAGGATGGTAGTGTTCCACTTTTTTACGCGTGAACAGGTCCGCTACTTTTTTTTCGCATTTGGCCCGGGTATACACCGCATACCAGGCCGATGGTTGTTCATTAAACATAGGAGCCGGTTTTTAGGTTATCGGATAGTTTTGTAGAATTTATAAGGGCAGGACCGGGCATAGCTACGCCCGCTATATTGATAAGATATGGTGGTATCGATATATAATTTACAGTCGCCGTTACTTTATAGTGCGCCTGAACAAGCCTGGTTTCTTTACTACTTCCGTGTAGCCGTATCCGTTAATATCACCGTATCCGGATCCATACCCGTATCCCGCTACACCTTGTCGTTTTATTCCGTTAAATACAATATTCAGTTTCCCCAGTTCCCTGTTCTGATACAACTCTTCTACCAGTTTCAGGTAGTGCTTGGGGGTTCGCTGATGCCGCACCACATACAGGGTGGCATCACAGAAAGGCGCAATTAATCTCGCGTCCGTCACCAAACCCACGGGAGCAGAGTCAATGATGATATAATCAAAACGTTCTTTCAGTTGCTGGAGCAGGTGTTCCAGCTGACCATTCAGAATAAGTTCGCTGGGATTAGGTGGCATAATACCAGCAGACAGGAGGTACAAAAACTCATTGTCTGCAACCTTTTGTAGGATTTCCTGCAAAGATGCTTTCCCTACCAGGTAGTTACTAATACCCGGATCCACGCGTACGCCCAGCATTTTACTGATCATCGGTTTCCTCAAATCAAACTCCAGTAGTGCTACTTTCTTTTTAGCAAGAGAAAGGCTCATGGCCAGGTTCAGGGATACAAAACTTTTTCCTTCACCGGAAATAGAGGAAGTAACCAACAAAGTTTTACGATCTCCATTCAAACCAATATAGGACAAAGAAGTTCTTAAGGCTCTGAACTGTTCGGCCACTGCGGTTCTGCTGTTATTGCTCATCACTACCGGATCCTTTCCATCGTGGTGCATAATTTCAGCAGCAATGGGTGCCGTAGTTACTTTCTCAATATCCGCCCGGAACATTACCTCGCGGTTCATCATATCTTTCACTGAAACAAATCCTGCTACCAGCGCCATCGCACCCAGTACGGAAATGGCCAATACCATCGGTTTCTGGGGACTGAAAGGATAGGCCGCTGATTCGGCAGCATCCACTACCCGGCTGTCTGATACCGCCGCGGCATAAGCCAGGGCTGTTTCTTCCCGCTTCTCCAACAGAAAAGTATAGATGTTATTCTTAATCACCTGTTGCCGACTTACTTCCAGCAAGGCTTTTTCCTTACCGGGTACGCTGCGGATAATACCCATGTTACGGCTATTCTCTGCCTGTAGTCTCACCATACCTGCCTGCAGGTTAGCACGCAGACTACCAATATTTTCCATAATAGCGGGCTTTAACCGATCGCACTGACGATTCAAACTGGCCAGCAACGGGCTGTTTTCACCGGTTGTTTTACGCAGCCGGTCCAGCTGCAATTCTGTTTCTGATAACTTCGTTACCAGCTCCAGTAATACCGGGTCAGAGAGACCAATAGTACCGGGCACTATATTACCTCCAGGGTTTTGACTGTTCACATATTTTTCAATCGCATCCAGCACAGATAATTGCATATTAGCTTCGCTGATTTTACGATCATTTTCCTGTACACTGGCGAGGAACAGTTTACTCTGCTCGCTGATATCCACAATACCTTCCCTGGTTTTAAAATGTTCCACCTGTGTTTCTGCCTGTCCCAGTTCCGTACTCACAATGCGCAGGCGCTCTTCCACAAAGCTCATGGTGTTGGCAGAGGTCCTGTTTTTATCTTCTACTGCTGCCTTGTTATATACACTGATCAATTCATTTACAATCGCTTCTCCCCGTTCCGGAGCAGCATCTGTATATTCCAGATCCACTACGCTACCCGCTTTGGCGGCAGGCATAATTTTCATGGTACCCAGCAGGAGCTGCATCCATTGCTTTTCTGTCATCAGGTGCAGGGTGTAACTGGCAGCGGTATCCCTATGCCGGCCCTGCGACTGTATAACCAATTTGCCCCATCTTGTTTGCACGGTATCTCCCACCGGATAACGCTTACCATCTATAACGACACTTTTTTCTGTTGCATGGTAAGTAAATGGCCACATGCCTGTTGCGGCCATTTGTATGGCATCGGGTTCCAGGAAAACGAATTTAAGCGGGCTGTCTTTATATAATACTACATCTCTTATTTTCCCTTTCTCAATCACTTCACCATAAAGGTTAAGGTTTCGTATAACCGCCTTCGTTAGTGTGCGTGATTTCAGTATTTCAATTTCATTTTCCATGACGGTTTTAGCACCACCCAGCAAATCGAGTGACTGTAGCATATCGCTGGCGCCAAGACCGTTAGATGATTCCTGTACCAAGAGCACACCAGAAATTTTATATAACGGTGTAGCATAGCGGAGATAAAGGAAAGCGCCTGCCAGTGCAGCAACAACAGCGGCTGCAAATAGCGGCCAGTAGGGCAGATAGCGGGAACGAATGAGCGTGAGTATGCTCAATGGCGTTTCACTTTGTTGCGTTTTATGTCCGTTTACTTTTTGCATACACTACTTATTAATAACTAAACGGTCCAGGATAATAACGAGCAATGACAAACTACTGAGAACAATGGGCAGTATTTGCCGGGACCTGTCTGCAGTTGCTATTTTTGATTTACTGGGTTCCACATAAAGTATATCATTTGATTGCAGAAAGTAGTAAGGAGAATTCAGGATACGTTTATCATTCAGATCCAGGCGCCGTATAATCCGTTCCCCATCTACCTCCCGGATTAGCAATATGTTATTTCGTTTACCAAACACCGTTATATCACCTGCCATTCCCAACGCTTCCAGTACTGATATTTTTTCGTTGGTAACATTTACAACCGTTGGTTTACTGACCTCTCCAAGAATGGTTACCCGGTAATTAAGGAACCGTATATTGACGACCGGATCTACCAGCAGTTTACGTTCTATCAATTGATCGTGGAGATTTACGGTGAGCGCCTTTTTGGAAAGACCGGCTACTTTTATGGGCCCCAATACCGGATACTGAATGTATCCCTGTTCGTCTACCAGGAAGCCACCCAACATTGCACCTGCACCGGCGTTGGCTCCTCCTGCACCAGCAGCAGAGGTCATGTTGGACACATTATAGATGATTACATCCTCCGGATTAAGACTGCTTACATTGATCTGCAGTATATCATTCTTTTGTATCCGGGGCTCAAAATTGCCATCAACTGGTGATAATATGGTGTCTTTTACATCACTGAAATAAACAGCATTTTTTGTTGACACACAGGAAGTAAACAAACAATTTAAGCAAAGCAATCCCAATCCCATCCAGGTTAAGCAGGTTTTCAATATCATATATGGCATTTTACTTCATCACTTACACACTCTTTACATCTCCCTACAATATTACGCTGGTTCGCACTTGGATTCAATTACTTACTACAGTACAAATTGCCTTATTACACGGCATCTTACTACTTATTAAAGTAAGCAGTCAGTAAAACCAGTGAACATATCTGATAAATTAAAATCTGARGAAAAATTATTGATTGTGCTAAAAAGGAGGAGCGAGAATAAATTATTTGACCAGATTTTTGAAATCAATTCCGATTTGGTGGATACATTCAGCTTCTGATACACTTTTTTCAGGTGTTGGTTCACGGTGAACACGGTAACAAACAACTGCTGCGCCATTTCCTTATATGAGTAGCCTTCTTTTAGTAACTCCACCAATTCATACTCTCTGCGGGTAAGCTTATCCTTAATGCTTTCCAGCGGATCTTTATTCAGATGAGTAATCAGCAGATGGGCTGCTTTGGGTGATAGCGTAGCGCCATTTTGTACTGTATCCATGATAGACTGGTAAATATCACTTAACCGGCTTGTCTTGATAATATAACCGCTGGCACCTTTTTTAATGGCTTCAATAATATACTGTTTGCTATCATGTCCGGATAACACAATTACTTTCGTTTCCGGATAAAGTCGCTTTACCTCTGATATACCATCAATGCCCGACATACCAGGTAAAGTAATATCCAACAGAATTACTTTTACATCCGGATAAATTACCGGCAGGGAAATAAATTCCTCTATAGACTTGCAGGCGAATACAACTTTGCACTCCTGGAAATCTTCCAGAAATTCACGATAGTTGTTTAATAAAAAATGATTGTCTTCAATGATTCCTATATTAATCATACGCTAAAGGGGGGTTAGGTTTCTGGTTGATATGGTACAATAAAATAATCTTATAGTAAATATAACAGGAAAAAGAATAGGCAGATAGCACAAAAATATAATTACCTATTTATAAAGTACTTATACATAATAAACCTTAACATCATAAACCATAAAACACTTTACAATTATTAATATATTTATATTTATCCCAAAATAATGTCACTTTATTCAGAATAATATTTTTATAAATAAACAGGTAAAATTCAATAAAACTACCTACTACAAAGGATTACATGTGTATTTATGAATACATTACTAATAATACAATGTATTTTTTAAAAACTTTCGTATATTGCATATATAACCATATTTATCCCGCCCGCCGATACCATCGAAATACGAAACCTTATTTTCTGTTCAACCAAAAACCAACGTATGCTAAACGACGCTAACAGGCATGCAGTCAGAGAAAAATCTTTACTTGAAATGCGATCGGAATATATTTCTATGGCAACACATGAATTTAAAACACCGATCATCGCCATTTCATCTTCTATTGAATTACTCGAAACAAAAATGCAACTGGATGAATTAATGTTGCCTTTTTACGAACGGAATATTTCCCGTATCAAAGAAGAAATCATTGTACTCCGCAACATGGTGGATGACATACTCACCACTGGTAGTATGGTGGCAGGCAATCCGGTCACTATACCAGAAGAAACAGATGTATGCAGCTTCGCTAAAGTGATAAAGCAGCAATACTTTCACAAACGCAGTGATAAGCGTCAGTTACGGATAAAAGTTTCCGGCAGTCCGCGGCCTCTTCATATAGACAGGAGCCATCTCGCCGGTATCCTCACCAACCTTATCAGCAACGCCTTCAAATACTCTGCCGGCGCCGGTCCATTACTCAGCCTTCATTATAGAAAAGATCAATTACGCATTAAAGTAAAAGACAGTGGCATTGGTATACCGGAAAAGGATATACGATTTTTGTTCACCCCTTTTTTCCGCGCTGGAAATGTAGGTGGCAGAGAAGGCACAGGACTCGGACTGGCCATCGTAAAATCATTTGTAACAGCTAACAATGGCGAGATCACTGTCAGCAGCGGGTTAAATGGTTCCGTTTTTACAGTCACTTTTCCATTGTGAACATCAACGCAACAACATGACACTTCCTTTTAACAGGTACGGCTGTTGCGAACTATCCGTATACGTACATACGTATACGTAAGCCTGCACATCCGCCGGTATTCCTTTAAAACTACCGTCCCATCCCACTTCAGGAGACTGGCTCATAAATATCAGTTTTCCCCATCTATCATATACCCGTAACCGGTAGTCATGTATCGCATCATATACTTTGGGCCGGAAAACATCATTCTGTCCATCGTGATTAGGTGTAAATGCTGTAGGCATGACCACCAGGCAGTTTTTCCAGGGCGATGCTATCACTGCTGCAACTGCTGCTGTAAAATGATGACTATCCTGTATTTCAGCAGTATGTGGCCCGGCTGCCAATCCGGGAAATACACTATCCGGTTGCCATCTCCCATTATCCAACCTATACTGAAAAGGAGGCACCCCACCGCTTACATGCAGCGTAATACTTCCATCATTAACGGCTCCGCAGCTACAAGGTTTCACAGCAGCCTGCAGCACAGGTAACACCAAACGATCTATTGCGGATAAATTATCCAGCAGCAAAGCAATTCCATACTGACTTTTGTTACATGGAGCAGTAGGATACGCCACCAGAGAAATATAACGATAGGATGCAGCTGCATGGAACACGGCATCGTAGCGTTGCCAGGTTTCATGCGTAAAATTGCCCGATGACCACAATAGCGCTGCCGTATCCCCCGGAGTATTACCACCATAAATCGCCAGGTTACCATAGCAGGCCGGATAAAGATAATAAGGGGTGTAGGCCAGATCAAGACTCAGCACATAATCCACATTTGCCTGCAACGGCTGCGGCAATTCCTGCCCGATACCTTCCAGGAATCCCTTACCGCTATGCATTCCCACATAGCTATTGCCTGCTGCCGGCACCAGTTTTATCTCAAAAACACCGGGCTGCGTATCCGGCGTACCAAAAACAACATGCCAGGAAACAGGCAATATTCCCTTACCAGGACGACCTTCGAGGGAAGGGTTGCTGAATGGTATATGCTGCGCTTCTACCCTAACAGAAAAGGATAAAAACAGCCAGCAGCACAGCATTCCGTAAATAATACCCGGTTCTGAAAACATGCAGTTGATTTGCCGCATTAAAATTACCTGTTATTACAGTGACGGCATATAACTCATTTAAGTAGTTTGTGCACTTACATTTCTTTTGTTTTGTTTACCTGAAAAAATATCTTTGCCCCGGAAATTACCCCTGCACCCAATTGTGCAATTGCCTAATCCGAATTTAAACACCTTAGTATCATGAAAAAATCCATTCTGTACATTCCTCTTGGCTTCATGCTGATAGCCACTGCTATGTCATGTGATAACACCGGGAAATCAGGTAGCAACACAGCCTATGA
Source organism: Chitinophaga sp. RAB17 (assembly GCF_052114225.1). Classification (NCBI taxonomy): domain Bacteria; kingdom Pseudomonadati; phylum Bacteroidota; class Chitinophagia; order Chitinophagales; family Chitinophagaceae; genus Chitinophaga; species Chitinophaga sp. RAB17. Next base: position 650,029 of record NZ_JBFREI010000001.1, read on the forward strand.
TGAAAAACCAGCTGCCGCTGCAAACCAGGTCATTGAATACACTAACCTGATCGTTGACCTCTCTAACAAAAACTCTGACTACGTAGTCCGCCTTGTGAAAAATGCAGACCGTGTGGAAGAAATACTAAAAGAAAAAAGCAATCCGGTTTTCCTGGGCAGCATCATTAAACCTATCATGATACCTGCTTTTAACCACAGCAAAATCACGGTAGACAAACCCGTAGATGCGCTGAACAAAGCAGATCAGGCTTTCTTTAAAGAAAAAGTAGCCGGTTTCATCAGCTCCTTCGACAAAATAAAAGCGACCTATGCCAAACTGGATGATTACCTGAAAGCACAGGACTTTAAAGATGACAAAGGCGCCAAAGGACTTGCCCTGGCAGATTCTATCCGCAACGATGCACAGGTATTCTTTGATCAGAAAGTAGTACTGATGAAAAGAGTAAATGAGGTAGCAGATGCCAGTGAGGTGATTATCCTGAAAGATAGCCCGCTGAAAGATTATATCATCGCCATGAAAGCAGATATGCAGGCCGTTCGTAATTATATCAACCTGCTGGAAGAAGGCGGGGAGGATTACAACAAAATAAGTGCAGCTGCGCAAACAGCATATGATGGCCTGGAAAAAGATCAGGCGGCGCATGCGGCCCTTAACCTGGCGAACGCGGAAAAAGAAAGTAAAGGCTCCTCCTATAAATCGTTCTGCGACAGCTACCATGAATTCCTGCTGATGGCCAAAAGGATGATGCGCGATGCCAAAGAAAAAGGCACGATGACAGAAAGCCAGCTGGAAAGCCTGAATAACTCACTCGATACGATGATCGGAAGATATAACAGCTTCACGAAATAAAGGCATAAAAAAGCCGCAGCCAGGAATGGCTGCGGTGCTTTTTCTTATCCACTCGTTTATCGTTGTAAACTCAACTCCGTTTTTGTTGCAAACTGCTGCAAAGTCACTGCTATCTCTTTCTCCAGTGCCTCTCCCGTCAGTTCCTTACGGAATGCCTTTTCTTCCAGCACCATCATCACTTTATACAGCGGCTCATTATTCACTTTCTTCTGCAGGTTAATGACACTGTTAGCACCATACACTTTATCCCAACCTTTACGAACAACCGCCCAGAAAGCCTTGTTCTGCTCCCACCATTCTTTTGCCTGCCGGCATTTCCCTTCGTCTGTCCGGTTATAGGTATTCAATCCTTTTTCTCCTACAATCACTTTGTCTGTACCATTGGCCCTGATCACTTTCTGGTTATCCTGTTCATGAATGGAACCCGTGGCGGTAATTTCATGGTGATTCGTACGGTGTAATACGTTATAGTCCTTGCGGGTGGTATATTCCCTGCGCGGCAAAGGTGCATCACTGGAAGATTCCCAGTAGTGCCGGCCATCGGTATGTACCCAGGTAGCAGATCCTTCATAGCGCGGCTCATCGTCTACACCATATACTTTCTGGGTCCACTGTCCTTTTACCTGTGCAGCCGGCAGCGTTACTTTTTTCCATTCGTTGTCCTGGTTGTAAGCCAGCAGTTGCTGATTTTCATATTGCCAGTCTTCCGTCCAATGCTTGATCACATTGCTGTCTGCTATCAACAGATGCTGCAGGACAATGCGGTTGCGGTCTTCCGCGGCTACTGTCACGTATTCTATGGCGTCTATTATTTTATGATACCCTTTTGGTTTATAGCTGCTGTCCGCAGGGAAAGTTTCAGTGTATTCAAAAGTAACTTCCTGGCAACCACACATGCTTTTAATAGCGGCTTTATCCTGTGTCACTTTATCGTTGCCCTTCTGCTGAGCGGTAGCGCTCAATGTCATACAGATGGCTGCAATGGTTAATCTGGTAATCTGCTTCATGAGAATATACGATGGTTATTATTATTTGAAATTGCGGGAACCGTCTGCCTGGTATACATACCTGAATGAATAGAAACGGCCTGGCGAGTTAAGATCCGGTGTAGCAGGTGCATCTTTATAGTAACTGCTTACTTCAAGCTTGGCATATTTACCACTGGCAGTTTTGAGCACAATAATAGCGCCGGCAACCGGCGTAATAATATGTGTAGTCATATTATAGGAATACCAGCCGGCGATAGCTTTGGTGGCTGCAGCGTCTGATTTGTAGCCTGTTTCCGGTGCCGCTACCAGGTTATTATATACTCCGGTAATCACCTGTGCTTCTCCTTTACCCGGGCCGCTGCTGCCACCATTAACGATAATGGTAGTTGCTTTAAAGGCGATATCCCATTTGGTAGAGGCAGAGTCGCTGTTGGGAACAACCTTACCATCTGCCAGGCTATAAAAGGTAAACAGGTCTTTTTTGCCGGCATCTGCGTCCACATTGGCGACTACTTTGGATTGCAACGTAACAACAGGTGTGGGGCGTGTTGGTTCATCATCATCTTTACTACAGGAAGACATTGCGAAGACAGACATCAGCAGTATACCTGCTGTAAGAAATTGTATTTTCATATAGGTGCTTATTGTTTATTTACAGTATGATAAAAATTCCAGGTAAGCCCCAGGGAGTAAACCCTGCCAGGCATGGTGGAAATATGCTGTGGATCAGTATAATTGAAAAGATTTTCCAGGGTGGCCTGTACGCGCAGCTGCCTGCTGAACAAGGTTTTGGCCGCAGCCAGGTTCACCGTGGCATACCCTGGTACAAATTCACTTTTCAGATCGGGTGTGTTATTGCCATTTTCATCTGTAAACCCATATTTACTGCGGTATAACAGCCGGGCATTAGCATCGATACCCAAACGGGGATGGATATACGCGATTTTCAGATTGCCTGAATGGTGCGAGCGGTTAAATAATCCAAAATATTCGCTCTTACGGAGTTCACGGGTTTCTCCGGTAACGGCATCTTTCGTATATACTTCTCCGTTCTTAACTTCCTTAAACAGATCATTATCTCTTGAGCGCAGGTACTGGTATCCGCCGGACAGCTGCCAATATTTGCCAATAGGTTGCGACAGCTCCACTTCTACGCCGGAGGTAGTAATACTTTTTAGATTCACATAGCTATATACTGCTGCATCATTGGTTTTCACGGCAATAACGCGGGTATCGATCAGGTTCTTCACATCGTTATAAAAGAAGTTCACTTTAACACCGGTATTGGAAAATGTGGTCCCCTGTATACCCAGGTTATACGACCAGGAGCTTTCTGCATCCAGGTCTTTCATCTGCGCCGGATCTATTTTTACCTGCTTAATTTGCCCCTTCTGCTCCATTTCTTTCAAAATATCCGCTGCCAGCTTTGTTCCTGCAACGGTATATCCTACTGCGGCATTGTTAAAGTGCAGGTATAACTGCCTGAAATCAGGCGCACGGTAGCCGCGGCCAACGGCACCGAGTATACGCCATTTGGGGGTTATATTATATGCTACAGATATCTTGGGACTAAATTGTGATGGGTACTGGTTATGTGTATCAAACCGACCGCCTATCAATATATTCCAGGCCTCAGTAGGCTTCCAGTTTTCTTGCAGAAACACATAGCCTGTATTAAACGCCATCTTATCATCGTAGCGGGTAGCCTCCAGTGATTCGTGCACATATCCTACGCCCCCCGTCAGCTGATGCTGCGCATTCAGCTGCCAGTCGGTCTGGTACTCAGGCTTGATATATTGCTGCTTAAAAAACGAAGCATCATACACGGATTTATCCTGCTGGTAATGCATATCCTCCTCCGTGGAATACCGGGAATAATATAACCGCAACACCTGCCTGAAGTTTTTTCCCGGCGTATGACTCACCTGCCAGGAAGCATTCATATCTTTCTCCTTTCCAATATCATCTACCCGGCCTTTGGTGTCAGCAAAATAACTGTTGTACCGCTGCTCATAATACCTGCCTGAAAGGATGGTATGCCATTTAGGCGACCAGTCCTGCTGCCAGCGTGATTGCGCCGTATAGGTTTTAAATGGCGACACAGTAGGTGCTGTAGCATTATCTCCCAGCGTGTATCCATCACTGTTGTAAGTGCTGATGTTGGCAGAAAATGACCCATTCCTATAAGGGATGCGCGTATTGCCATCCAGGGTATAAGTATTATTGGAGCCATACCTGCCACCAATGCTGGTTATCCCCTGTTGTTTATTGTTGCTGGTGATAATATTAATGACACCTGCCAGCGCATCACTTCCATATAATGAGGAAACCGGCCCCTTAATAATTTCTATTCTTTCTATATTACTTACTACTATCCTCGACAAGTCGAAAGTACCGGCTGTTCTGCCTATCATTGGTTCGCCATCCAGCAGTACCAGGGTATATTCTGCTTCCAGTCCCTGCATCTGCACACCGGTACCATGATTAGATGTAATGAACAGTCCTGTTTGCTCTGCCAGTACCTGCTGCAACAGCACTGCACCCATGGATTGCAGCTGCTGTTTTGTAATCACCGTAACCGGCACAGGCACCTTACTTAATAACTGCTCATTGCGCGTGGCAGTCACCACCACTTCAGGCAATATTTTGTTGCCGGTGCTGGTATCTGTTTGGGCAAAAAGCGTCCCTACCCGCATGATGCAGGCAAACAGGAATAAATATTTATACATCTTAAAGCTTATCTGAATTGTCGGGCAAAAGTAAGGGCTTATGAAAATTAATCTTTACGAGTTCGGGAAACATATTTACGAGATGCGGAAATTTGATATTAACTTAGTTCACCCTGATTTCAAACAATTTTAAACTTCCTACTGTTCCTTATTATATGAAACTGCAACACTTCCCCGCAAGCGAAAGAGGTATTAAAGACATCGGCTGGCTGAAAAGCAACTTCTTCTTCAGCTTCAGCGATTACTACCATCCTATGCGCAGCGCATTCGGATCGCTGATCGCTTTTAACGATGACTTTGTACAGGCAGGTAAAGGCTTCGGTATACATCCACATGTAAACATGGAAATCATTTCGGTGCTGCTGAAAGGAAAAATGAACCATAAAGATACCATGGGATACATTACTGAAATAGAAGGACCTGCAGTACAGATCATGAGTGCCGGCAGCGGACTACGACATGAAGAATATAATATTGGTACGGAAGAAGTTAACTTTTTACAGATCTGGATCGCACCCAAACAACAAAATATTGCGCCCCGCTATCAGCAACGCAGCTTCCCTAAAGAAAACAGGAAGAACAAGCTGGTCACCATCGTATCCGGTGAAGAAGGTATGCAGCATTGCTGGATCAATCAGAATGCGAAATTATCTCTCGGCTATTATGAGCAACCTCACCAGCTTACTTATACCTTCAACCCGCTGAATAAATGCCTGTTCATTTTCTCCATTGCCGGCGGACTCAGAGTACAGGACCAGGTACTGCAGGAACGCGATGCCATCGGGTTATGGGAAACAGGTGAAGTATCATTGCAGTGTGCAGAAAAATCTGAGTTCCTCATCATAGAAACACCTATTAATCAGAAGTGACAGGCGCCGCTATACATATTAAATACGGATATATTATTAATTCTATAAAATAATAACATTCTATTTTCAATCACCCGTAATTTATTCCACCGGGAATCATTAAATTTATATTGCACCGAAGTAAAGGGTCAATACGGGTATGATTAACACGACTCAGAATAATTACATAGGTTTCGAAGTTCTCTTTAATCATGCCACCATTGGCATCCTGGTAGCCGATAGCAACAGCACCATACTGATGGCTAACCCCTTCCTTCTTAACCAGTTCGGCTACACGAAAGAAGAAATTACCGGACAACAGGTGAACCTCCTGATGCCCTGTGATGAAAAAGAACATATCGCACTGCGAAAAGATGGCAGCAAATTCCCGGTAGAAACCAGCCACGGCGAACATACCACACCGGAAGGAATACTAACTATCATTTACATCATGGATATCTCCGACCGGAAAATATCCGAACAAACCCGGCAACAACTCGACCAGCAGAAAAAAGAAGCCGCCATCAAAGATGGCACCCTGCAAAGGATGAACAGCTTCCTTAACAGCCTGTGGACCAACGCCGGCGCCATGATCATCGTCATTAACACAGACGGCTTTATTAAATGGTTCAATCCTGCCGCAGAAAGAATACTCGGTTATAAAGCCAGCGAAGTCATAGATGTATGCACCCCGCTCATGCTACATGACCAGGATGAAGTTGCCCTCCGGGCAGAAGAATTTTCCAGGCAACTGCAGCAACCGGTAGAACCCGGTATGGAAACACTCACCATCAAGGCCAGGTTAAATTTACTCAACGAATATGAATGGCTCTACATCCGGAAAGACGGCAGCTCCCTGCCCGTTTCACTCACAGTATCTGCCATCCGTGATGCCAACGATATTACCGGCTATATAGGCATCGCCATTGATCTTTCCCGCATAAAAGAGGCAGAATCAGAACTCCGTATTTCACTGGAAAAGGAAAGAGAACTCAACGAACTGAAATCAAGGTTTGTGTCGCTCGCCTCCCATGAATTCCGGACACCACTCAGTGCCATCCTTTCTTCCATATACCTCGTATCCAAATACGAAGGCGCGGATGATGTAACGAAGCGCAGCAAGCATATTCAACGGATCATTTCTTCCGTAAATATGCTGACAGATATCCTCAACGACTTCCTGTCGGTAGGTAAAATAGAAGAAGGAAAAATACAGGTCAGGCACAGCACCTTTGACACCGCCAAACATATCGGTAACATTCTCGGTGAAATGGATGGCCTCAAAAAGCCCCAGCAGAATATTTACTATGCCCACCACGGCGCACCACAAGCCTTCCTGGATCCTACGCTACTTAAACATATTGTTATGAATCTCGTATCCAATGCCATCAAGTTTTCCCCGGAAGGAGCGATCATTTCAATCCGTACCCAATGCAGCGATGCCATGTTCCAGCTGTCTGTAAAAGATAAGGGCATAGGCATTTCCACTGAAGACCGCCAGCACCTGTTTGAGCGATTCTTCCGCAGCCAGCATGTGGCCAACATCCAGGGTACAGGACTCGGCTTACATATCGTAGCCAAATACGCAGAACTCATGAACGGTACCGTGTCTTGCAACAGCGCACCTGAAAAAGGTACAGAGTTTCTCGTCTCCCTTCCTTTTCCCCAAAACCAATGAACATGGAAAAAATACTGCTGATAGAAGATAATCCTGCTATCTGTGAAAATGTGGCGGAAATTCTGGAATTGGCTAATTACAAGGTACTCACTGCGGCCAATGGAAAAGAAGGCGTATCCATGGCCCTCGAACACCTCCCCGACCTGATTGTATGTGATATTATGATGCCGGTACTGGACGGATATGGCGTATTACATATGCTCCATAAAAACAAAGCATTGCAAACCACTCCCTTTATCTTCCTGACTGCCAAAGCAGAAAGAACAGATATACGAAAAGGAATGGAAATGGGCGCAGATGATTATATCACCAAACCGTTTGAAGGCACAGAACTGTTAAGTGCCATTGAAAGCCGGCTGAAAAGATGTGCAGAAATAAAACATAACTCTGCCACCGGGCTGCAGGGGCTCAATATATTGCTGTCTGCCAGCAACGGCGCGGATCATCTGTCACTGTTGAAAGAAGACCGTAATACCAATCATTATAAAAAGAAACAAAGCATTTATGCCGCCGGCAACCGTCCGGAATATTTATACTACCTGCTGCATGGCAAAGTGAAAACATACAAACGCAACGATGACGGCAAAGAGCTCATTATAGGCTTATACAACGAAGGAGATTTCCTTGGTTACAATACGTTACTGGAAGGGGGCAACTACCAGGAAAACGCAGAAGCCATGGAAGATACCCTGCTGGCTGTTATCCCCCATCAGGATTTCCAACAGCTGATCAGCAGCAATCCGGAAGTGCTGGGAAAATTCATCCGCCTATTGTCCAGGGAAATGGCAGAAAAGGAACAACAACTGATAGGTCTTGCTTATAATTCTCTGCGTAAAAAAGTAGCAGAAGCATTAATTATGCTGGACAGGAAATACAATACAGCGGGGAGTAAAAGTTTTACGATAGATATCAGCCGTGAAAACCTGGCTGCAGTGGCCGGAGTAGCCAAAGAATCCCTCATACGCACATTGGGCGATTTCAGGGACGAAAGATTGATTACTTTGAAAGAAGGACAGATAGCGGCATTGTCTATCAAAAAACTGATGGAAATGATTAATTGACTTTATACTTTTTCTGCGGCTATAAATATCAGGAAAGCCACTTTCACTTTTTCATGTTCCTGCATCATTCCCTGCACATCATTTTTCAATACTGAAAAGGAATGCGGTGCAGCTACGTTGGCTGGCTGCTTTTCCAGCCACGCCAGTTGTTCTCCTATTTCATGCCGCAACAGCACCATCGATTCTTCGCGGGCCAGCATCGCCAACTGAAACTCCTCTGCTTCCTCTACAAATGAACGGCGCGCAGTTTCCTTTAACGCTGCGGCTAACCGGTTTATCAGCGAAGCATTATCTTCTCTTAAGGTCTTCAGGATCCTGATCCATGTCTTGCAAACCTCCTGGTACTCAAGACAGGGTGGATCATGCTGCAGTTCGTGCGACATGGTTTAAATGCTAGTTGTAATAGGTTTGAAGTCCGTGCAAATTCTTGTCGGTCTCCCATCTTTTCAGCAGCTGACAAAGGTTTTTCTGAATAAAATACATCTGCCTGATATCTGCCTGCAACGCAATCAGTTGCCCCTGCGGGCCTTGTGGAAAACTATATTCTTTCTCCACCACATCTTCCAGCAAGTGCACAATTGTTTTGCTCTGCAAAACAAACTCCTTTACCAGCTTATATACTTTGCTGATATGATCATAGCCCATCTCTGTAAACACATCTCCTTTCTTAGGCTTCAGCACCGGTTTCAGCTCTTCTTTCAGGTTACGCAATACCACACTGTGATATACCGTTACTTCGCGGTAATAATGGATAAACAGGTCGTTAAAATCCTGTAACGTTCCCGGAGTAATAGCGGCCGCCTCCTGCATCTTCGTATAAAAATCCTCCATTCTGGCCAGTACCTGTGCTGCCTGCGGTATAGCACGATGCGTAATATAGTCATCGATATCTTCCGCATGCCCCGTATTAAAGTCCAATGCCCTTAATTTCATGTCCAGCAACGTTTTTACACCCGAATGCCGGTCGTACTGTCTGAAAATAAAATTCCCATACTTGCGTAAGTGCTTGATAGGGAAAAATAGAAAACCTTCGCAAAATTTGCGTTGCCGGGAAGTAGGCGTTAATCCGCTGAACATGATTTGCATTTTTTTTAGTGCAGATAAAGAGTATCACCGCCAGTGAAACGGTGATACCTTTCAACAACACATCTCCGTCATTCATTATTTGTTTACGCTAAGGAATCCAGGTGGATGTCCAATTGCTGCTGTAAAACTATTGCTGTTTACATTACTGGACAATGACGGGCATTACCATAGCCGGTGATGGTGATCATTTTTTGAGATGACCATGATCAGTCTTTCGATAACGGCGGATGATAATCCATACACCGGAATACCAGGAACTTCCTTACTACACGGCCATGTTGCGTTACCACAATGGGAGGCAGCTGCTTAACGGAGCTGAAGAAGGGAGATAATTTCTTTATAAATGCGAGCTCATCTACAGCATCGTTCAGGTCAGTGAGTGAGTTAATAAAAAGGGCATTTCTTCCTTTGAGGGCATTCATATCTGTTCCTATAAAATCAAACTGCAGGGCATTTTCTCCAATAATATTCCTGGAATACACCATGTGTCCCAGGTATAAATTCAGCATTGCACTGGTTTTGTAGTCATCGGCAGAAAAAATGAAATCATCCGGATACTCCGCAGCCAGACTTTTTACGCCAGCGCCCAGTCCTCCCCAACCTATCATAGTATCATCAGAGTGAATGGGGACCGGATAAAAAATGATTTCCACCGCCAGTGCCAGGTGAACAACCAATGAGCAGATCCATTGCCAACGTACATATTTAAAGGTAATCCAGGTGCTGATCCAGATAATACCCGTGATATAAGCTGGCATCATCCAGTTGATCTTTACCCAGTATATAGGAGATATTAACAGGAAAATGGCAAAAACGGGCAAAAAGAAACATAAGAGAAAGAGTTGCGGCGCCGGAATACGGGTAATATGCCACTTATATTTACGCACCAATTTATAGCAATAGTAAAACAGGACAACAAGTAATACCGGTAACAGGATAGCCGCCTGGTGCCCGAGTACACCGAAAAAGTCCAGCGGATGGAACTCTACTCCTCCTACCCTTTCGGACGACTGGAAGCGGAAAGAGGCAAAGTTGTTATCCACATTCCAGATGACTACCGGCAAAATAGTAATGCAGAAAAACAGGATGCTGGTAAAAAACCAGGGAGACCATAAGTACCGGCGATGCTGCTGAGACAACAATAAGTACAATACTGCACCGGCAGGCAGAAAGATAGCGGTATACTTACTATCAAAGGCCAGTCCCATTGCAATACCGGCCCATATCCAATAGCCTTTGCGTTCTTCAAATACCGCCCGGTAAATAGCGATCAGGGAAAGAGACCAGAAAAACAGCAACGGTACATCCGGCGTTGATACCAGTGATAAGATGGTCACCATCAATGTGGCAGATAGCAGCAACAAGCCATTCCAGGCCCTTGGCAAGGACAGGAAACAGCGCGATAGCCGGTAAAAGGCCAGCAACGTACCAATGGTTACCAGGGTGTCGGCCAGCTTGATCACAAACACATGCCGGCCAAACAAGTCTGTAAATGCCCTTAAAATCCAGGCGATAGCCGGAGGATGATCAAAATAGGAAAGTGCGAAATGCTGCCCGTAAAAATAGTAATAGGCATCCTGGGGCATAGCGCCCATTACGCCAATAAAAGAAAATCTTAATAAGAGGATGAAAGCGATAGCGAAGGCCATCCACTTATTTGCGGTGATATAGGCAATAAAACGGTTCCCCCTCGCTGATTCCTCCATATGAAATGCTGACAGTTAGATTTGTGACAGATGATGTGATAAAAAATAATCTCACAATCTCTGTGCCGCTGACAAGCCGACACCTGTTGTTTAACTATAATTAACACATCCTGCACATTTTCTGTTTGGCATTCCCGGAAAATCAATCTGCTCTTAAACTGTGAGCCGGATTAGCACTGGCCGCCTTCAGCGCCTGTAAACCCACGGTAACAAAGGCGATCAACAGCGCTCCGGCAGCTGCCACTGCAAACAATATCCAGCTGATTTGTACATGGTAAGCGAAATCCTGCAACCAGCGCTCCAGTAAATACCAGGCCACCGGCGTGGCAATGACCGCAGACAGGATCACCAGTATGAGGAAATCCTTTGACAGCAAAGTCACAATACTCCCCACGCTCGCCCCCAATACTCTGCGGATACCAATTTCCCTGGTGCGCTGCTCTGTGATATACACCGTTAACGCCAATAAGCCCATCACAGAAATAAAAATAGAAATCACTGTAAACACGTAAATAATATACCGCACCCTGTTATAGCTACTATATAACTGCTGGAAATTATCATCCAGGAAAGAGTAGCGCAAAGGGAACCCCGGTTCTACTGTTTCCCATAGTTTATTGATAGCGCCCAGGGTCTTATCCAGGTTAGCGGTGTTTACTTTCACCAGTAATGCGCCTCCCGACTGATACGTACAATGCGCATTGGAGATGCTATACAAGGTAGGACGGATATAACTGTCGAATCCCTGCACCTGGAAATCCTTTACTACACCTACTATTTCATAAGGCACACTGTCGCAGGCAGCAAAGCTGATCCGGGACCCCACGGGCAACTTCACGCCCAGCGTTCTGGCGGCCGACTCATTGATAATGGCGGTATTGTCCTGGTCTTCCGGATGATCGTCACTAAATGTCCTTCCCATTAACACCTGTATGCCCAGGGTAAGAAAAAAGTCACTGCTCACGCGCACAGAAGTCAGCGATTTATGCTCACCGCCATACCGGAACTCTGTAGAAGAGGTGTCTACATTTTGATTGCCGGGAAGAGCGGTTGTTTTGGAAACGGTTTCCACTCCCGGAATCCGTAACAGCTTCGTGCGGGTTTGTCCGAAATCATTTTCACGGGTTTGTTGATTCGCTTCTATCTGCACCACCTGCTCCGGATTGAAACCAATATCCCGGTGTTTCATAAAATCCATCTGATGTGCCATTACCAGCACGGCGATGATGAAAAACACCGATACGGCAAACTGTACAACAATCAATGAATGACTAAACCGCTTGCTGCCGGCCCCCATACTAAAATTGCCCTTGAGCACATTCACCGCACCCTGCCGGGCAAATACAACCGCTGGATATAAACCGGATATCAGCACAATCGCCACCAAAGCAGCAAGGCATTGCCATAACATCGTGTAGGATTGTATTTGCCGGAAGTAGGATAACGACAGGTCGAACATTTGGTTAAATACAGGCAACATGACAAGACATAAACCAATGGCCAACAACACGCTGATACCACATTGCATAGATACCTCCAGCAGGAATTGCCCCAGCATCTGTTTTCGGCTGGAACCCAATACTTTTCGTACGCCCACTTCCCGTGAGCGCTGCAATGTTTTCACGAGCGACAGGTTGCTGGAATTCAACGCTCCGCTCAGCAGCAGCAAACCTGCCAGCAGAAAAAGGATCATGGTAGTTTTAAAAGGGCTTTTGCCAAAACGCGGAAAATTATGAATATCCTTCACCGCATCTGTCAGCAGTGTAGGAGTATGTCCGGCTTGCAAAAAGGCGGCATAACTCAGATTGCCGTTTTTTTCATGGTAATCATAAAAAGTACGATTCACTTTATCTTCCAGTGCCGCGGTAGCCATGGGCTTACTCAAACGCACATACGAAATATAGGAAATGTTACTCCAGGAGTTTTCCACTCCTGCCGTCATTGCGTTGCGGAGAATCATGGCCGCATGCAGATGGGAAGGGCCTCCTGGCGTGGCTATTACACCTGTAACTGTAAAAGGCATCTTATTGAAGATTTGTATCACCTTGCCGATCGGATCTGCATCACCAAACAACTTATGACTTACCTCTGTAGAGATGAGGGCGGATGCCGGTTCCCGGAAGGCAGTAGCAGCATTGCCTGCCAGCAACTGATAGGGAAATACCTGCAGAAATCCGCTATCGGCCATCACCACATCTTTCTGATATAATTTTTTAGTTCCATAACTAATCAGCAGCTCATAACCACCAGAAGGTTGAATACGTGTATACGCCGTTATTTCCGGCATATGCTGCTGCAATAAAGGAGCCAGTGGCGCCGGCGCCGGATTGTTTGCGAAGTTGCCGGGCGACTGTTGGGATACCCTGTATACCTGTTGCAGTGATGGATCCCACTGATCGTAACTCAGTTCATAATTCAGGTAAAGTAAAATGATCAGGAAGCTGGTCAGGCTGATTGCCAAACCACCGATGTTAACGAATGAGGTAAATCTATTCTTTATCAGACTTCTGAACGCGATTTTACAATAGCTCCTAAACATTGCATAAGGATTTGCCTACCATAAATAAAAAAAGTGCCGGGTTCCGGCACCTTTGATAATCAATTATTTACATATCTAAACAGGCGGCGCCCTGTCCATTTTCAGTATAGCTATTGTTCATAAACGAACAAGGGCGCCGGCACCATTTATTGCGCTGTCCATTTTTGCTCCCACGGGAAGAAGTCAGGCACCGGGGTATCTTTGCCCTGCAACTGATTTGTAAGGGCAACAATATACATCTTCCAGCGTGGCAGGTAAAAGCTGCGCATTAAGCCACCCCATTCCTTATTGGCATATTCATGCAATTCTGTGGCCGGGTTATCCGGTCCCCAATAAGTGATCTGGGTTTTAGCGTTCTTTATCAGCAGTGATTTCTCCGCTGGTGTTTGTCCCAGGTTTTGTGCAGCATTCACCCAGGTATCCAGACGGAAATGTTTGTTGCCGCTGAGCAATAAATCCTGTTGCTGCATGAGCGACAAAAAGCTGCCGGAAGTTTGCTTAAAAGCAGCGAGATCTTTTTGCACGAAAGCTGCCACCATGTTAGCATAAATCTCTTCACCACGATTTGCATTCACCTGCCGTTGAAAATCGATCGCATCAATTTCGTAGGTCGTGTTATTCTTCATGGCGGGAGCAGCCTTCATAAAAGTGGCCACTGCGGCTGCAAAAGCTTTAGTATCATAATTACGTTTACGCGTACCCCAGGACGATACGGGTACATCTTTCAAGGTAGGACGTGCACAGAAAACAGATTCGTTGGGTCCTTCCTGGTATTGTGGAAAGCTGCTGTAAGCAGTAGCCACCAATCCCTGCCAGGCCGCCTGGATCTGTGGATTATCGGTACCATAACGGTAACGTACATATGATTTTATCCAGTCTGTTACTTCCACTTTTTCCGGATGCCAGGCGAGTTCCAGTATCAGGTCGTAGATAACCGGGTTATTGTGGATCCCTTCCGGCATAATGCCTACGCCTTTAAACAAGGGGCCATAGGGACTATGTGCAGCACGCCATGTTTCATCCGCAAAGCGCTGCAGCTTACCATATAGTCCCGCCTTTTCTCCGAAGTTATTCACACTGCACCAGATAAATGGGGTGCCTTCATATCCTTTACGTGTTTCCCAGTTCGCCGTATTTTCACCAAAAAGCTCCTGCACCAGTACTTTAGACTTATCAAGACCAGCTAATAAGGCGCCGGAAGGGTTGGCCTGCCAGCCCTGCAACACCCAGGTACTGCCCGGAAAATGCTGTTGCATGGTTTGCTGAATAATGCCGGCAGCTGCAGTTACATCTACCCCTTTGCTAATACCTCCTTCGTGAAAAGGATCTCCCGCAAAAAAGCGGATGTCACTACCATATAATTTTTTGAGCTCTTCATAGTAGATGCCCGCAATGTTCGTGAAGTTACTGTCGCCCGGGATAAGGAAATCCGGCCGCTGGAAGCCACCAGCCCACTTACCCTGCTCAACCACTTTAACAGGCATTTTCTCTTTCAGATTCACCGGCACCATTCCGTAAAAGCCCTGAAGCACCGGGGCAATGCCCAATCCTTTCATGCGTGCCAGTATTTGTTTTTCCAGCGTGGTCTGCTGGTCTATCATCTGCTGTGTAACCGGACCACCCCATCCCTCGAGGTTGCCCATGAGCCACCAGGCGGTAAAGCCCGGTCCTGCTAAGAAACGGCGGGCTTCTTCGGTGCTGTAGCCCAGGCGCTCCAGGGTATGCTGCCATACCGCTTCGGTACCCATAGTAGCCAGCATCACGTTCACCCCATTGAGTGCCATCCAGTCCAGCTCATGCTCCCAGTCCTTCCAGCTGTAATAACTCATCGTATAGCTGATCGTGCAATAGTTCAGGGCATAGCGGTAATCATAGGCAGTATTGATATGCACGGGTGTTTTTACAGCAGGCAGCGGAGATACAGGAGCAAGATTATCTCCCATATGCGACATAGAGCGGTGGCAGTAATACTTCAGGTACCAGTTCAGTCCGGCAGCGGCGGCACTCGCACTGGAGGCTGCAATGCGCACTTCTTTGCCCGGGGTAGTAATTTCAAATATATCCTTGTTATTCTCTGCCGCTATACTTTTTAACACCAGCGATTTTGCCAGCCACGGAACCCGGCGTTGTGCCAGCTGCTGCACAGCAGGAAAGTCCTGTGCAAACACAGTCGAAGACAGGCATAGGAATAGCCCTGCCAGCAATTTTTTTCTTTTCATTTATTTCACTGTTAGTATTATAAAGAAGGTAAATGTAATGATCAATTACATAATTCGTAAATTTAGTGAGGCACTATTCACCAAAACTACTCACATGGCAGGACAGACTAATCTACCGGAGCACATTAAAGGTTTGGACGACATGGAGGTAGCAGCCTCCAGACAAAAGTACGGCAGCAATACTCCTCTTCTTCCTGACAACAATCCGCTCCTGCTCCTGTTAAAGGAAATCCTGGCAGAACCTATGCTCATGCTGCTCATAGCCGTCACTGTTATTTATTTTATTATGGGCGAACTTGGGGAAGCCTATTTCATGCTGGCCGCCATAGCACTCGTATCCGGCATCTCTTTCTACCAGGATAGTCGCAGCCGCAAAGCACTGGGCGCATTGGAAAAAATGAATGAACCTCTGAGTAAGGTAATCCGTAACAGCATATTAAAAAGTATTCCTACCAGTGAAATAGTGACCGGCGACATGATGCTGGTATCCGAAGGCAATACCATCAATGCCGATGGTGTAATTGTACACAGCAACGACTTTTCCGTTAATGAATCGGCGCTGACAGGTGAGGCATATGCAGTTTTCAAACAGTCAGACGCAGAGGATAATCGTGTATACAGCGGCACTGTTGTTGTTTCCGGTCTCGCCATCTGTGAAGTAAAGCAGGTTGGCTCCCAAACCAAAATCGGTCAGCTGGGAGAAGCGATCCTCCATATCAAAGAAGAACCTACACTCCTGCAGTTACAGATCCAGCAATTTGTGAAATGGATGGCCATCACCGGTGTGGGCGTTTTCCTGGCAGTATGGCTATTTAACTATATTCGCAGCGGCAGCTTAACCGACAGTCTTCTGAAGGGATTAACACTGGCCATGTCTATTTTACCGGAAGAAATACCGGTGGCCTTTACCACCTTTATGGCATTGGGTTCCAGGCGACTCATGCAAATTGGCATAATTGTAAAAAAGATCCGTACCGTAGAGGCATTAGGGAGTGCCACTATCATTTGTACAGATAAAACAGGCACTATCACTGAAAATAAAATGAGTCTGCCTGCCATCTATCGTGGGGCAGATCATAGGTTGTATGAAGCAGAGAACCTGCCGGCAGATGTAGTCACCATGGCCATGTGGGCCAGTGAACCAGTGCCTTTTGATCCAATGGAGAAAACACTGCATGGACTATACGAAAAGATGACAACAGCAGACGAGCGAACACACTACAAAATAATACATGAATATCCGTTAGAAGGCAAACCGCCTATGATGACGCATATTTATGAGAATGAAGCCGGTCAGCGTATCGTTGCCGCAAAAGGAGCCCCGGAAGCTATCATAGCAGTTTCACATCTCCCGGAAATAACAAAAAAACAAGTCAGCGAACAGGTAGATGCGCTGGCGCAAAAAGGCTACCGCGTACTAGGTGTGGCTACCGCCGATTTTTCCGGCAACAATTATCCGCTTACACAACAGGAATTACCGTTCACATTTGTAGGCTTGCTGGCTTTTTACGATCCTCCCAAAGCCAATATCGGAGAGGTATTCAGCAAATTTTACCAGGCGGGCATTGCGGTCAAAATCATCACCGGCGATAACGCCGTGACTACCTGCGCCATCGCAAAACAGGCTGGCCTGGCGCATGCCGATAAAGCCATCAATGGCGATACGCTGATGCAGATGGATAATACACAGATGCAGCAAACTTTGCAGTCTGTCAACATTTTCACCCGCATGTTTCCTGAAGCCAAACTGGCCGCTATCAATGCACTCAAAGCAGATAATGAGGTAGTTGCCATGACAGGTGATGGTGTAAACGATGGCCCTGCACTGAAAGCAGCACATATTGGTATTGCCATGGGCAAAAAAGGTACAGAGATTGCCAAACAAGCCGCAGCACTGATCCTCGTTAATGATGATCTCAGCGGCATGGTAGATGCCATTGGTATTGGCCGGAGAATATACACTAATATTAAAAAGGCGGTACAATACATCATCTCCATTCATATTCCGATTATACTCACCGTGTCGGTCCCATTATTCCTGGGCTGGATATATCCAAATATATTCACGCCGGTACATGTTATTTTCCTGGAAGTTATTATGGGACCTACCTGTTCTATTGTATACGAAAATGAACCCATGGAAGAAAATGCCATGTTGCAACCACCCCGTCCTATTACACAAACCTTTCTCACTTTCCGTGAAATGAATATCAGCATCCTACAGGGCCTGCTGATTGCAGCAGGAGTGCTGGGCGCTTATCAGTGGAGTATTTCACAGGGGTATAGCGAAACAGCCACCCGTAGTATGGTGTTCACTACGCTGGTACTCGCCAATATTTTTCTTACCTTGGTTAACCGTTCGTTCTATTATTCCTTTATACACAGCATGCGTAATCATAATAAATTAATGGTAGGCGTTATTGCTATTACACTTTTACTGCTGGCAGCCATGCTATATATTTCGCCGGTAGCAAAATTCTTCAGCATAACGGCATTACAACCACTTCAATTACTGGTATGTGCTGGTATTGGAGCCGCTTCCGTACTATGGTTTGAAATATGGAAATTATGGAAACGAAACATACATTTCCCGAAACAACCTATTAAAGTGCTGGCCACAGCGGGCGCCGGCAATAATTAATCAGACATCTCAAAAAAGAAAATATTATATGAAGGTATTTACAACAAGGGTAATTCCGGAAGAAGGACTGCTACTCATGCAGCGTGCAGGCATCACCGTTACACAGTGGACGGACCAGAGAGAACTTACCCTGGAAGAAATGATCGTGAAATGTAATGAAAATGATGCGTTGTTTTTTGCCGGTGGCAGAAAAATAGACCGTCCTTTTATGGAACAATGCCGGCATTTAAAAGTTATTAGCCTGTTATCCGTGGGTTATGATAACGTAGACGTAAAAGCCGCTACTGAACTGGGATTACAGGTTACCAACACCCCCGGTGTGTTGAGCAATGCCACTGCCGATACCGCCTTTTTATTAATGCTGTCGGTAGCACGTAAAGCCTTCTATCAACATAAGAGAATTATAAAAGGAGAATGGGGATTCTCCAGCCCTACGGCTAACCTGGGTATTGACATAGAAGGGAAGACACTGGGAATATGGGGACTGGGTAACATTGGAACGGTCATGGCTAAACGCTGCCGTGCTGCATTTGACATGAAAATAATTTACTGCAACCGTCACCGCAATGAGGCAGCAGAAAAAGCACTGGATGCCACTTTTGTTTCATTCGATGAACTGCTGCAACAAAGTGATGTCATCAGTGTACATACGTCACTCACGGAGGAAACAAAGGAAAAATTCAATAAGGACGCCTTCAGTAAAATGAAACCCAGCGCTATTTTTATCAACGCAGCACGGGGTGGCATTCATAATGAAACTGACCTGCTGGCGGCATTGCAGCAAGGACAGATATGGGGCGCAGGACTGGACGTCACCAATCCTGAACCCATGAAAGCAGATAATCCTTTGCTGAACATGCCAACCGTAGCGGTGTTGCCGCATATAGGTTCCGCTACACTTGAAACAAGGAACGCCATGTCGCGGATAGCTGCGCAAAATGTAATCGCTGCTTTTGAAGGTAAACCGGTACCGAATCCTGTTAATCATATTTACTCACTATAATCCCCACCCTGGTAATCGATGCGGGCAGCGTTTTTTGATCAGAGGCAGGAAAGAGCTTCATCGGATTAATTTCCATCCCATCAACAAATATCGGGGGTGATTGTTGGCTTACTACAGATTCATTAACTTTAGCTAAAGCGCTTCACTATGAAAAAGGTCGCTATCATCGGCGGACTACGCATCCCTTTCGTTAAGTCCTTCAAAGAATACAATCATATCAGCAACCAGGAAATGCTGACTACCTGTTTAAACGCACTGGTAGACCGCTTTCAGCTATCAGGAAAACGACTGGGGGAAGTAGCCCTCGGCGCTTTGCTGAACAGATCTACCGAATGGAACTTTGCGAGAGAATGCGTATTAGGCACTAAACTGGATCCTCATACCCCCGCTTATAATTTACAAAGGGCCTGCGGCACCAGTCTGGATGCAACCATACAACTGGGTCTCCGCATTGCCTGCGGACAAATAGACACCGGCATCAGTGGAGGCAGCGATACCAACAGCGATATCCCGCTGCAATTTCAACAGCAACTAGCCTGGAAGCTTGTAGCCCTGCGCAGCGCCAAAACACTGGGCGAGCGCCTGAAAGTACTTGCTTCTATCCGGTTTAAAGACCTGACTCCGGTATATCCATCTATCGTAGAACCCAGAACAGGTATGTCTATGGGACAACACACCGAAAAAATGGTAAAGGAATGGGGCATTACCCGGGACGCGCAGGATGCACTCGCCTACCGGAGTCATATGAATGCCGCCAAAGCTTATGCAGATGGCTTTTTCAATGACCTCGTCATTGAGTACAAAGGCGTAAAAAAAGATACAATTATACGCGCAGATACGACTCCGGAAAAGCTGGCCGCCCTGAAACCTGCATTTGACTTCAGCGGCAACGGCACACTCACAGCGGGTAACAGCACACTCTATACCGACGGCGCCTCTGCTTTACTGCTGGCCTCAGAGGAACATGCACAGCAACAAAACTGGCCGGTACTGGCGCACCTGGTAGATGCCGAAACCGCTGCGGTAGATTATGTAAATGGGGAAGGACTGCTGATGGCGCCCACTTACGCCGTAGCCCGGATGCTGAAACGCAATCACTTAAAGCTGCAGGATTTTGATGTATATGAAATCCATGAAGCCTTCTGCGGACAGGTACTCTCCACGCTCAAAGCCTGGGAAGATGCGGCCTACTGCAAAAAGCTGGGTTGGGATACACCCCTGGGCAGCATAGATCGCAGCAAGCTCAATACCAAAGGAGGTAGCGTTGCCATAGGGCATCCCTTTGCTGCCACCGGTACCCGGATACTGGCACAAACGGCTAAAATACTGCAGGAACGCGGCAGCGGACGTGCACTCGTATCTATCTGTACTGCTGGTGGTATGGGCGTAGTAGCCATACTGGAACGTTAAATACCGCGTCAGTAGTGCTGACGCGGTGTGATAACTATTCACTCCAACGCGAATGCAATATGCAGTCGCAGAAATTTTTACTCTTAAATCCAGGGATCATATACGCGCAAACATCTGCTTTGATATTGCCAAAAGTAGTATCTGTTTTGTGTTCGAAACCACTGAAAAAAGCCGGGATGATTTTCTTCTTAAAATCAGTACGCGGGAAAGCCGCCAGGATAGCGTTTCTATGCTCATCAGACAAGTGTTCATATCCTTCTCCCATTACATCCAAACCAACACCACTATACATCAATGCTACTTCCGGCTCTTTGTATTCCGCAATACCAATAGTCGTATGCAATGCAATGGTATCCCACACCAGTTGCACTGCAGCAGGCGGGACATCGTTGCTCTGCAGAAAAGCACGGGCCGCATTGGCACCATCTACTTCAAATCTTTTATCCGGGCTGCTGTAATGTGGTGTGAGTCCCAGATCATGAAAAGCAGCACTGATATACAGTAGCTCCGGATCAAATTTTAGTCCGGCACGCTGCCCGTTCAATACGGAAAAAATAAAAACACGAAGCGAGTGATTGTACAGGAATTCATTGCCATGCTCGCATAATAATTCTGTTGCCTGTACAGCCAGCTTACTGTCGGGAATTTTCACACCAGCTATTGTTGTTAAAGTTGTTTTACACATATCATTTGCTTTTATTCTGCAAATGTAGGCGCATGGCTAACCGCAGGGAATACCAAAAGCGGTGAATCACATACCAATTTGTACAAACCGGCTTCTGAACTCCAGGGGAGCCATCGTAGTTTGTTTTTTGAAGAAGTTACTAAACTGGTATGGTGTGGAAAAATTAAGCTGAAAAGCAATTTCTTTTACCGGGGTTGTGGAAAACTGCAGTAAACGTTTAGCCGTAGCTGTTAGCTGTTCGCTGATCAGCATCTTGGGCGTCTTATTGCTATATAACTGGCATATATCCATCAGCTTACGGGGGGAAATATGCAGTTGCTGTGCAAATATATTTACATGATGGGTATGATGGGCATCATCCTGTAACAATGCTATAAACTGCTGGTATATTTTGTAATGATGATTGTTGGTATCGGCAGATAATGCGGCGTCAATATTGGCAATTTTAATGATCAGTATTTTCAGGTAAGCTGCCAGCACATCTGCTTTATTGGAATAGTCCGGCGTTTGATATTCCAGCAGCATATCCCTGAGCAGGCGGTAAATATTTTCACCTTCTTCGCCGGCCGGCGTAAAGTGTTGATAGGCTTCAATGTTTCCATACAGCGTAGCTTTACAATTGCGTGCGCTCACCGGTGTTTTGTCCCAGAAGCAATCCCCGAACACCAGGTGAATAGCTTTCAACGCAGGCTGTTTAGCGGTACGCCAGGATTGCCCTTTCCCTATCAGCAATAAACTACCGGGTGTTACCGGGAAAGTGGTACCGGCAATCTCCACTGATCCACTTCCCTCACAGATCCAGAGCATTTCATTGTCTTTGGCAATATCCGCCCTGCCGCTGGCAGTGATCGCTGCGATAAAAAAGCCTTCAGAAATTAACGGATGTGTTGCTGACAATGCCATGACGCCGCATTTAAAATGACAACACAAACTTACGAAAAAAGTAATGGACTACTTTTTCAGCGCGGCGAGGTATTCCACCAGGTCTACCAGCTCCTGCTGCGACATGGCCGTAGCCAGGCCCGTAGGCATCAGGGAATGTTCATACGCCTTCCTGGAGATGATGTCATTCTTCTTTAGTTTCACTCCCTGTCCTCCAGCTGTTCGTACATCTACTTCTTCCTTTGTTTCGCTGGCTACATAACCCAATACCTGTGATCCATCTTTCAACTTAAAAAAATATCCTTCAAACCCAAAGCTAATACCTGCATCCGGCTGGATAATGGCGTCGTAGATAGCACTTTTTGTGAGCTTGCTGCCTATTTCAGAAAGTGCCGGGCCAAAGTTTACGCCGGTATTGCCTGCTATGTGGCAGGTAGCGCAATAACTGGCAAATACTTTTTTTCCTCCGGAGATATCCCCCTTCCTGGTGACCAATTTATCTACGGTGGGCAGGTCGTGGTGCGTGGCTGCAGGCTCATAATAAGCTACAGCCTTGGCTTTGATATCCTGTCGCCATGCGTGTGTGAGTACTGCCCTGGCTACGGTATCCAGGTCGGCAGGCAAAGATTTATTGGCCACCATGTTCCACAAATCGGCATATCCGTCCCAACCGCGGCCCAGGTTGCGTGTAGCCAGTTGTCTTAACGGCAAAGTGTATACGTTGTTTCGCATCAGCGCCGATAGCAGTTCCCGGTTACTTCGGTCCTGCGCCTTTCCCAACGCAGCTACCAATGCAAATGCTGTGGCGGAATCGGACTGCTGAAGGGTTTTGATCACCAGTGGCTGACCACCGCATTGCAGCAGTGTTTTCATGCTATAGCCCTGCAGATCGTCCCTATGCGAATCGAGCACCATTTGCAGTAATGTTTCATTCTGATCACGGAGGTGATACTTAAGCACCAGGTCCACGTATTCCATCTCGCCTTTGAATACAGCCAGACTGTTATGCAGCAAAGCTGTCATCGCCGGCGTTTTTGGAAGCGCCGCCGCATTCAGTTGCAGCAGCGCAAGTGCATTTATCCAGTACTGTTTCGGATCGTCTTTAAGCAGACTTAATAACACCGGGGTGCTTTCTGCTGAGGGATAAAAATCGAAGGCACGGAAATAACGCTTATTCTGCCGGGTATCGTTACCCGGTTCCTGGATCAGTGCGGCTAACAAAGGTAATGCGGCGGGTGTTCTTGCCCGCCATATGATATCATGGTCGGCAGACGGATACCTGGTATTAACTGGCAGCTTCCTCCATGCGTTGAAACAGGCTTCCCAGTTGCCATCTGCACCAATGCCCAGGGCTTCGAGGTACCAGCGGTCTTTTCCGTTATACTGTGCAGCCATCAAGGCCCAGTTACCCGGCATATCTGCTTCATGGCTATGGTACATGGCCAGCAATGCCTGCCGGCGCACAGCTGCAGAGGTATCTGTTACCAACATATTGCCATAGCTAACGCCACTCTCCTTAGCGGCCCGTATCGCCGCGATACGGATATCTTCGTCTTTATCCTGCAATGCCGTTTTAATATATCCGGCACCGTTAGGCAGCCTGCTTAGTAACCAAAGCGCACGTGCCCGGTAGCGGGGATTGTTGCTACTGTACAGCGACTGCAATTCTTTTTCTGCAGCAGCGCCCATACTGCGAAGTTTTGTCCAGGCCAGGTATCGGGTGCTGCCGTTAGGATTCTTCAATGCTTCAACAGCGCTGGCGGCACTATTGATCACCGGTGGCTTTATTTTATACGGGCTACCGGCCGGGGCTATACGAAATACACGACCACGGTCCAGGTCGGCCACCTGGTGACCACCTACTCCCGGATCGTACCAGTCAGCCACAAAGAGAGAACCATCCGGTGCTACGCAAACATCGGAAGGACGAAACCATTGATCCGCACCACTTTCCAGTATATTCTCAATGGTAGCCGTATAGCCGGCACCGTTCTTTTTAACAGGATAAGATCTCACAACATTATGCCCCGGTTCGCCATGGATCATCTGGTTACGGAACAGCGCCGGCAGCAGTTCTCCTTCATACACCACCATACCGGTAGGTGATCCGGAACCCGTTTGCAATAAATTAGGTACCACGCCCGGATCGTTGAGATGCCAGTGCCGGTAAGGAATAGAATCTTCCATATTCATACGGCGGGATGACCAGCCTGCGCCGGTCATCTCATCCGTATATCCATAGTTGCCATGTTCGAGAATATAATTAATACGAACGCCCCGGTTACCATCATCATCATTATCACTCTGCCACATATTACCAAAAGCATCTACCGCTACTTCATAGTTGTTGCGGAAGTTATGCGCCATCACTTCCAGTTCGCTGCCATCCATGTTGCAGCGAAAGATCATACCCTGCCGGTAGGGTTTGCCTTTGTTGGCAATCATGTTTCCGTCCACATCTTTTATCACCCTCCCATTCTTATCAAGTATGCTATCACCGGCATTTCCAAAATTGAAATACAGCTTTCCGTCCGGTCCAAACGTAAACGCATGGATGGCATGGTCGTGCTGTATTCCGCCAATACCGCGAAACAGCAGTTCTTTCTTATCGGCTTTATCATCACCATCTGTATCAGTGAAAATGAAAACATTGGGGCTGCAGGATACAATCACCCGATTACCAAGTACACAGATTCCCAGTGCAGCATTAATGCTGGTATCCTGGTAAAAAACTTTGGCGGTATCGGCTTTGCCGTCTCCATCCAGGTCTTCCAGTATCATGATGCGGTCACCTTCCTTTTTGTAAGGATGTCCCGGGTTTAGTTCATTGCGGTAGTTATAGGCCTCTGTTATCCACACCCTTCCYTTTTCATCAATGTCCATATTTGTAGGATTCATGATGGTCGGCTCGCTGGCGAACAGGGTCGTTTCCAACCCATCCCTGGTTTTAAGGCCACTGACGGCATTTTCAGGTAAGCGTAGCTGCGCTTCCGTTAGTGGTACGGTGGTCGCTGTTGGCTGGTTGGAGTGACAGGCGCCCAGTATCACAGACGCCATTAATAGTAACCGGTGGATGTACTTCATACGTGGACTCAATTAAATGTCAATATAACACGTATTAAAAGTAACAAAATAAATCATATAAAAAAACCCGTCCCGGGAAACCGGAACGGGTGGTCCATTGTCATCCATTTCACCGAATAAAAATTTCGATTTGACATAATGCATATACCATGCCGGAAATGGATAAATATGATACGATTATTACTTAATGTATTACTTTTTCCAGCGCTTCTTCCAATGCTTCTCCACGCAGGTTCATCGCAACAATGCGGCCTTGTGGATCGAGCAGGAAATTCTGTGGAATAGAATTGATCATATAAAGTTTAGCCACTGCACTGTCCCACCATTTCAGATCGCTTACGTGATGCCAGGCAAGACCATCCTTTTCAATAGCAGCCGTCCATTTCGCCTGATCACCGGTTCTATCGAGCGATACTCCCAGGATGTCAAAGTTTTTATCCTTAAAGCGATTATACGCTTTTACCACGTTTGGATTTTCAGCGCGGCAGGGACCACACCAGCTCGCCCAGAAATCGAGCAATACATATTTACCACGCAGGTCAGAAAGCTTCATGGTTTTACCATCCGGTGTGGCTGCAGAAAAATCAGGAGCTACCTGGTTTACTGCCAGCGTAGCCGATGCTTTCAGCAGTGCTTCTGCTTTCAATCCTAAAGTGGATTGGCGCAGTGCCAGCGGAAATTTATCAAATACCTTTTGGGTACCTTCTACATCCATTACACGTCCGCCCATTTTTTTACGCAGGGTTACAAGACTCACATAATAATCGGGATGTGCCAGCATGAATTTTCCCTGCAGTGATTCCTGTTCTTCCATCAGCTTTCTGAAAGCCATGCTCATGTTGTAGTAACCAGTGGTATCTCTTGGTTCCGTCATCATCATATGCTGTGCAACAGTACGCAGGGAGTCCATGCTTTTGGTCTGGCTGGCAACGGTAGCGTTCAGCTCATCCTGTTGTTTGGTAAAAGCAGAGCCTTTAATTTCAGCACCATCCAGCAGATTCTGTGACCCTGCATTTTTCAGCGTGAACTTCATGTTGTCTGTTGGCGTGATAAACAATGCGCGGTTACCACTCTTTGCTTTATCATCTTTCAGGCGGATGCTCAGCATTGCTTCGGCAGTATCTGCTACTTCGTAAGTCAGCTTAAAGGCGCCCTTTTCCACCAGGGCGGAATCTAATGGCTTATACCCGTTGCCGGCGGCTTTAAAAAGAAAGATGTATTCATTATCAAAGGCAGCAGGCACCTTACCAGTGATGGTCGCCTTTTTTTGTGCAAATGCGCCGGAAACAGCCACTGTTCCCAGGCAGATGAGGAGGATTCTTTTCATTCGTTTAATGATTGGTTGGTTTTGTCCGAAAGTATAAAAACGCTACCAACCCTTCAAATGCTTAATGACAGGCGGTCATGGTAAGATGTTTACCGGTTTTCCCCCGGCAGCAACACTATCCTGCTGCCATTGGTGGTTTCCAGTTTCCACGCTGCCGCAACTTCGCACAGGGGCATTTCCACCAGATCAATTACCAGCTTACCGGCGGCTGCACGTTTTATCACTTCCGGGAACGCTTTAAAGATAGCCTCCGGAGCCACGCTACCACCGCCACTACCCAGTATTTCCAGCCTGGAACTCCGCAATGCTTCTGCCGGAAGAGAAATATGACTGCCAGCCATAGCGCCCACCTGTACCAGGCGGGTACGTGGCGCTTCTTTCATCAACTCCTTACCAGTGATAGCAGTGATTAGTGCGCTCACAGGCGCACCCCAGAGATAATCAATCACCACATCATATGACTGGGCGGCAAAGGCTTTTATAAGGTCTTCCGGCGATTGATCCAATGCAATACACTCATCTGCTCCTAACGCCGGCAACTGCGCTAAAACTGCCTTATTACGGCCTGCTGCAATGACCTTACCAGCACCCAGCTCTTTGGCGATTTGTACGGCCAGCTTACCTGCTGCGCCGGTAGCACCCAGGATAAGCACTGTTTCACCAGGTTGCAATTGCCCACGATGACTTAATGCCAGCCAGGAAGACATTGCCGGATTAAAAATGGCCGCGGCCATGCTATCACTGATGCCATCCGGTAAAGGCACACACCAGTTTTTATCTGCTACACCATATTCTGCCATGGTGCCATAGGGCTTGCGTAAACCGCCGAAATACACACGGGTACCATCTTCCAACACCCCGGTGCCATCTACACCTGCCACAAAAGGCTGATCGCCTCCGGCTGAATAATGCTGTCCCGCCACAATCGCTTTTACAATGGGGTGTATAGCTGCCGCTTTCACCTTTACTATCTGTTCATGATTACCCGGTACCGGATCGGGGAAGAATCTATATTGAGGAACCTGTCCTGCTTTGGCTACTATTGCTCCGTTCATAGTGATATCTGTTTTTGATAAGCCAAAGGTCAGCCCCCAAAAAACAGGATCACTTTACAATTGTTAAGAAATTATTTCTGAAGCTTATTCCGGATACGGCTGAGAGAAACGGGCGTGATGCCCAGGAAGGAAGCGATATACTGCAATGGCACCCGCTGTATAATACGGGGCTGTTCTTTAAGAAGGGCCTCATATCTTTCCTGAGGCGTGTCCCTGATCTGGGAAACAAACAATTTGCTATAATGCAACAGGCGCTGGAAAATAACTTCCTCCAGCTCCGCTTTAAATCCGGGGATACTGTTTACAATAGTAGCAAAATCGTCCTTTGCTATTTTAAGCAACTTTGACGGGGACAGTGTTTCTATTGTAAACATACTGGGCTGACCGGAACGAAAGCTTTCAATGGAGGATACTCCTTCCCCTTCAAAAAAGAACTGGAAAGAAGTATCCCTGCCTTTATTATTGAACCAAACACGTACACCACCTTCTACAATATAATAAGCATAGCGCGCCACCTTCCCTTCTTCCAGCAGAATGGTGCGGGCAGGCACGCTGATCTCTTCATAGAGATGCTGATATTGCTCCCAGGCTATACGTAATGATTCATTCATATTTTACTCAACTGAAAATATCCCAGGTGAAGTTCATCCGCTGCAACAGCTGTTGCAGGGCTTATCTCCAGCGTATACTTTTCTTTCAGATGTGCCGGAAAAATATCTTTGACTACGTGCATATCATCCACATCTACCCCATATTTATCATCTACATGGGAAGTAGCTGTTCCAAAAGTAGTATGCTTAAAAAAGGTAGTTTCTTTGGAAGCCCTGATAGCAGCGCCAATGTCTTTTTGTACGCTGAGGATTTTATAATGAAACTCTTCCATTTCATTTGGTTTGTAACCACCCAGGTTCAGGAAAAACAATTGCATGTCCTGATTAACCTCAGCGGGCTTTTCTACCACTCGGATCTGATGTCCATCCACCACATTCACTTCTCTCCAGCCGTCAATATGCAGTTTACCTTTTGCTTCCGGCCAGAAGGCCAGCATATCAGGAATAAGATCTCTCAGTTGATTGCCAATTCCAAAGAATACATCATGTTGCTCTGTATGTCGGCCTTCCGGCGTACATCCCAGCAGCAACATGAACAATTTTAACTCCGCCATTTGTTTTAAATTATAAGCGGAAGTTAGGATAATTTTACTTTCCTTTCATCACCTCCCGGAGCTGTTGCTCTTTTGCGGCGCTCCAGTATTTACAGTCGAGGTTAATAAACACAGAGGAGTAGGCAACCGTTGTATTGGTTTTTAACACCACCACTTTAAACAAGCCGGCTGTTTTATCCATCTTTGCAAAAACAGAATCGTGCAACAGGGTTTGCACCGACTGTCCTTTAAAAATTCCTTGCAGTGTATCCCGGTAACCTTCGGTACCCGGCACAAATGATAACTCCTTATCCAGATAAAGTATCGGGCTTACATGCGTTCCTTTATTCAGTTGTTGGATGGTATAGCTGGCCACTTCCGGCACCGTAGCATCAGTATTGATGTATACCATACCGGGAGAGGATTGCAGCGGAAATGCCTTGTCGGCAATAATAACCCAGTTGCGGTGTCCCAGCAGGGGCAGCAGGCTATCCAGCTGCGATTGCCAGGCCTGTGATACACTGGCAGCTACCGGTTTATTTTCCGGCTTACAGGAAAACAGGCATATTACGGCAACGGCTATCTGAAAATATGATTTCATCTATTATACAATTGTAATTTTAAGAGATTGTCCTGCTTTTATGCGCAGCGGTGCAGGAAGTTGCAGGGTAACAAATCCGTTGGCTTCCGTGAAGGCCACCGGGGCTTTCTGACCGGCAATAGTCACCTGCTTTACACCATTATGTGCAAAGCGCAACGTTTGCAGGGACAGACTACCGTACTTCAACTGTATCATATGATGCCCACCCTTTTGCGTATAGGTACCCCAACCTTCGGCAGTAACAAATGGTGCTTTAAAATCCTCTTTATTTAATGCAGGGGCAAAAGCAATATACCCTTTCGGGCCATGGTATTGAAAACCAGTAGCCGTAATAAAAGTACCGTAGCTGGCCATGGCACGGGCATAGTGATCACTGCATTCTATTTCATTAAATGGATTCCGCTTAAACGCATGATAACGATCATGCACCGCACGTGTCAGCGTGAGTGCTTCATCGGTCATACCTTCTGCCATCATATGCGAAGCTACCTGGTGCTCGAAGCCTGTCATACATTCATTAAAATATCCCAGCTGCCACGCATCTTTCACGCCGAAAGGATATTGTTCATTACGGGGATTGGTATTCAGGATCATACCACTTTCTCCCGCCAGTGCATAAGGCCTCCCGCCCGGATGTGCTGCAATATAAGGACCTACATCCTGCTTGTAATTATACTTATACAAAGCCTTTAAAGCCGACAATGTTTTTTCTTTATCTATCACCCGGTCCATACCTACCTGGAATGCCCAGCTCTGGCCGTATACCTGGTCTATGTGACAGGTATTGTAAGATCCGATCACAGAACGTCCTTTCACCTTATCTGGTTGATGGATAAAGTACTCGCCGTTGAACAACTGTGTTTCCATATTCCGCCGGCCTTTTTCCGTATAGTCGTTACAGATAGTTGCAAAGGCGGTATCATTTACTTCGGTAGCCATCAGTGAAGCAGCTTTCACAGCAGCAATGCACAATCCTACTATCCAGGCAATTTCTCCATCCCAAACAGCATCCAGTGTATTCTCCATCGGCGTATCCTCCATACCATCACCATTGCGGTCCTGGTGAATAATGAACAACGTCGCCTTTTTAATATTGGTCCAGTTATGTTGCAGGAAGCTATTGTCTTTATTCATCTGATGCTCCCGGTAAATCCGCAATACCGTACCTGCCTGTCCATCTATAGCCGGGCGTTTCTCTGCTTCTCCTCTGAAAAGAATGCCTCCATCCGACATTTGCCCGATACCCAGGTCTACGCGTTGCCTGGTATCTCTTTCCAGTGCCGGGAAAATACGGCCTACTGCCTGCGCATACTGCCATACATGCGTGCAGGTACCTTCACAGGCCCCTACTCCTTCCCAGGCATAAAAACGGCCGGAGCGGAAACGATGCGCCGTAGTAGTGGCCAGTGTAGAGATGTTCAGAAAAGTACGTTCCATAAACCACCACGGCAAGGTGGCATCATACCAGGTATCTTTCCACAAGCGGCTTTCATGGCTTAAGCGGGTATAATTTTTCTGCACATAGTTCATCACCGCTACGGCATCGGTAAACTGGTTCGTATAATAACGGCCTTCTCCCTGTATACCATTAAAATACAGGTTAGGTGTATACCAGCTAATGGCAAAATCATTTCGTATAGTCTTACCAGGTAGTATTTTATTCTGAATAGCAACACTGCCGGTTAGTTTGTCTGATACTGGTTTAATCGCCTGTTTGGCGGTCATGAGCTTAAAATCAGCCGCCGATAATTCTCCCACAGGCATCATTGGATTCACCATTACCTGGGTACCAAAAGCGGCCAGGCAAAGATTACCATAATCATACTTTTTACTGAACTCCTCATTGCTCCCGGCTTTCACCCGTACCGTGGCATGCACCCCCTGCCAGCCTGGTTGATTTACGACAGTATTTATCCGCTCATGTGCGTCACCAGCGCTGTAAATGGCCGCTTTGTTCTCCAGCCAGCCAAGTATGGTAGCAGTTACCGGCGTAGTACCCTTGTTGATAATTTTGTAAGATAAGATGGTGACCGGTAAACCGGAATCATCTTCATTCAGCGGAATAAAAGGAGAAAAGGCTTCTAACACTATTTCCACAGGAAGCGCAGGATCTGTATACCGGATAGTGGCCATCGGGTAGGTAGCTTCAAAGCTGATCTCCGGCCAGCTCTCCTCATCAAACTTCCGGATAATTGTTTTATGATCGTCCGTCAGTTGCAATGCAAATCCCTGATCCAGCGGACGAATATTTTTTGAAGGCGCAATATAACAGGCGCCATCACGGGAACGGACTTTTTTGCCACCATCCAATACATTCGCGCTATAATCTACCACCTTGGGTTCTATGCCCTCCTGGTTTTTATTGAAAATATCCCATAGCCACAAACGCCCGTCACCACCCAGATACAGAGTACCGCACATAATACCACCTACGGGCATCCCAATATACTGCAGTTCGTTTTTACTTTTGAGATAAGTGGTAACGGTGCCGCGTTCATACAACGAAGCGATCCACGCTGCATCTGGCTGACGGGTAGTGAGCAGGTAATGAGGATTAACCGATATGGCGTTGCCTACTACCGGCAAACGCACGGCCAGTGCACCTGCCATAGTTAATCCAATATTTCTTAAAAACTTTCTCCTTTCAATACCCATAAATGAAATCGTTTATTTCCATGAAACCGTTTGTATGAGACTTTTATTTTTATCCAGGGCAGGAAACTTTTAAAAAGGAGTGGACGAATTTAGACAAGCCAGACATCAAATGCAGGCATAATGCCCAGGAAGCATTACTATCATTGTTCAATGCCATATTCTCCTGCCAGGTGTTAATCATAACGAGCGTGTAAGGCAATATATACAACCTTTAGGAATGTTGCACCTGCATGTTAAGCCAGTGCCATGATATGTGAAAAAATCATTACCGCATAAAAAAAGGCGACACCCTCAACCAGGGTGCCGCCGTCTTCCGCCAAAAATATGGTTTATTGTACGATCAATGTGCTGATGGAATGCGGTAAGCTCCTGGTAGCTGCCGCCTTCCCTGCTATCCACAAATGGAAAGGAATTTCTTTATCGGTAGTATTCATCACCACTACCGCCAGTTTGCCATCTGTATTCACAAAAGCGGTGGTTTGCAGCATGGAACGGCTGGAAGAACTCGCCACCCGCTTAGCACCCGGACGAATGAATTTAGAAAAATGCCCGAGGTAATAATATGCATTGGTATAAATCAATTCTCCTTTTTGAGTGTCGGCATGCACGGGTGCAAAGCAGAAATTACCTACATGATTAGGCCCCCCATGTTCATCCAGGAGGATGTTCCAGTCTGTCCAGGCTACCGTCCCCGCGTTAAAATCTCCGATCAGCGAAGTGCCATATTTCTCTCCTATAAACCAATCATGCACTTTGGCCATGTCAAATTTCTCTATACAGCCCTCTGTAAATACCAATGGTTTGTCAGGAAAAGCTTCGTGTACCAGGCGCTCATTCTGGAACTGCATCTCGCTGCCCGTCCAGGTTTCATACCAATGGTAACCGATGCCCCAGATATATTTAGCCGCTGCGGGATCATGCAACAGCGTACTGGCACGCTGATACATCAGGTCGCGATTATGATCCCAGGCAATGAGCTTTTTGTTGCCCATACCCGCCTTTTGCAAGGTGGGTCCCAGGTAACCTTTGATGAAATCACGCTCTTCTTCCGCGGTATAAATACAGGACTCCCATTTCTGTTTAGCCATTGGTTCATTCTGTACAGAAAGCCCCCATACCGGAACACCCAGTGCTTCGTATGCTTGGATAAACTTCACATAGTGATTGGCCCATGCCTGGTAAAATGATTTTAACAAATGGCCTCCCTGCAATACATTATTATTGTCTTTCATCCATGCAGGAGGACTCCAGGGACTTACAAACAACGGGAGCTTCCCGCCGGCTGCGGCGATGGCCGCCTTGATGAAAGGAATGCGGTATTGCTTGTCGTGGTCTACATTGAAGGTTTTCAATGCCGAATCATTTTCTGCAGTATAACTATAAGTACCACTGGAAAAATCACAGCTTTGTATATTTGTTCTTGAAAACGTATATCCTATACCGTTATTAATATCATAATATGCTTTCAGCAGCTCCTGCTGTTTTGCCTTAGGCAGCTTGGCATATGTTTCTGCCGAAGCATCCGTAAGGGCGCCGCCAATACCAATAAAAGCCTGAAAACTTTTTTTAGTATCTACAAACACACAGGGCTCTGTTTCCAACGGTTGCGGCATGCTGGTAAATTCAAGTGTAGCCGTTTGTGTTAGTCGCAGGTCAGTATTTTCCGCGGTGGTAATCACCGTTACTTTTTTCTGCTGACTGTATCCGCTGCCGGCTATGGCAAGCAGACAGGCGCCTGTTAAAAATATCTTCTTCATAAATTATTTTACTGTCTTTTACCAAACATAAGTCGCTACTTCTCCACTGTTCAGAGAAGCGGTGGCCAGTTTATTATTTACTTTAATCTGGAAAGTCTGTGGCGACGTTTCGTTGTTGACAACAATCAGTACTTTCTTACCTGAAGGTGTTTTAAACGCCACATTATCCAGTTTACCAGGAATGTTGGAAGCAATTCTTACCGCACCTGCAGGCACAAACTTAGAGGCATGGCCTATTACATAGTAGGAGGAATTACGTGACACCGCATTGCCATCAATGGTGATACCTCCCAGGCACTGGGAACAGCCACCTTTATCGGTATGTGGATTCCACTGTGCATCCGCTGCGAGGTTCCACTGCAGTACATTGCGGCTCCAGTTGCGGGTAGCACCGATAATCAGTTTGCTTGTATTACTTTTCACTTCATTGGCATAACTGCCTTTGCCATCCGACCATTGTTCTGTGAAGTACAAATTCCTGGCAGGAAATTGCTCATGCACCGTGCTCAGTGCGTCAATGGTGCCGCCATACAAATGAAAGGCTGAGCCATCTATAAAAGGATAAGCAGCAGGATCTTTTAAAATACTAATGGGGTACTCCGGTTTATCGCAGTTATGATCATACAGGATGATCTTTGTTTTTATGCCGGCTTTTTTAAAAGCTGGTCCCAGATGGTCTTTAATAAATACGGCCTGCTCTGGCGCCAGCATCAGCATGCTGGGATTGTTTTTTGGATGTAGCGGTTCATTCTGAATGGTGATGGCATCAATGGTGATACCGGCTGCTTTCATCTCCTTTACATACTTCACAAAATACCTGGCATAGGCAGCATAATATTCCGGCTTCAAACTACCGCCGATAAAGGAGTTATTGGTTTTCATCCAGGCCGGAGGCGTCCAGGGAGAACCTAATATTTTAATAGCCGGATTCAATGCCACAATTTTTTGTAACACCGGGATCAGGTCTTTTTTTTCTTCATTAAGATTGAAATGCTGTAGTTCCGGATCTGTTTCTCCGTCAGGCATATCATCATAAGTAAATACGGAAGCACTCAGGTCGGAGGCGCCAATGCTGAGGCGGAGGTAGCTGATACCAATGCCATTACCTTTTGTCAGGAAGAGTTCCTGCAATAATGCTTTCTGCTGTGCTGCCGGCAATTGGTTAATCAGGGTGGCACTGCCGCCGGTGAGGGTAAAACCAAAACCATCTATCTGCTGGAACTTTTTTGCTTCTTCAACTACAATGGTAGCAATACCTTTATCTGTAGCGGTAAAGGGCAGCGTATTGGTTTGTTGCTGCAGGGCAATTGACTTTTCGGGAGAAGTTAACCAATAACTGATCTCATTTGATTTTTTCTGCTGACTTTTAACAGTGGTAGAAATACCTGCCACCAGGGCGAGGCAACACAAAAGCTGACTGGTTCTCTTCATAGCAAAAAGGAATTGTTAATGGACAAAAGTAATCCCGAATTCCGGAAATTCCCATCGTAGTTATTTTGTCTGGCAAGAAATAAAATAACTACGATGGGAATTCTCAGAATCCGGGAATACCAGCGGGGTTATTGTCCGCCCCACTCAGGAGTTTGCTTCAGTTTTGTATTTTCCAGTTCCAGGTATGGAATAGGCAAGATTTCATTTTTCCCTGCTTTAAAGGTTCTGTTAGGAATAGCATTCAGCACCGCTGCTGCCTGACCGCTTCTCACGAGGTCAAAGAAACGGTGTCCTTCTCCTGCCAGTTCCAGGCGTCTTTCTTTAAAGATATTATCATAAGTGGCATCTATAGCCGTCAGACCTACACGGGCACGCACGGCATTCAGCAACTGGTAGGCGCGTGTACCGGCACCGTCGCCTTCTCCTGCTTTCACGCGGGCTTCCGCTTCCATCAGGTAGGTATCCGCCAGACGGATCTCATACAGATTTTGAGGGAAGTTCAATTCCATGTTACCACCACCTTTTGAAATATTGGCAGTACGGCCAACAAATTTATTCAGGAAGAAACCGGTGTCATCAAAACTGGGAGAATAGGTGGCTTTTTTTGCATCCACCAGCTCTTTCATATTTAAGATGGTAGCGGCATACCGCGGATCACCTTTCATCACTGCCTCCAATTCTTTGGAGACGATCAAAAAGCCCCAACCAGCTACATACTGGGATACTTCATTGGTGGCAGGCGTAGGTGTAAGACTACGTGGACCACAAAGAATATTCAGCATATTACCATCGGTCTTCGCTACACCATCTGTCCAGTTACCACCGGAAGTAGAAGTATAGGATACTTCAAAGATAGATTCTGTGTTAAATTTGAAGGCATCGTCCGACTTCCAGAGGTCCGCAAAATTCGCTACCAGGTTATAGCCATATTTACCGCTGGGTTGTCCGGGCGTTTCTCCATTCACTTCCTTAAACTCAGCGGCTGCTTCTGTCCATTTCTTTTCATACAAATACACCTTACCCAGCAAAGCATGTGCAATGCCTTTACCCATGCGGCCACCTTCTGAAACACGTGGAGGAACATCCGGCAGGTTGGTTTCAGCAATACCATCTTTCAGATCCTGTTCAATTTGTTTATACACCTCTTCCGGAGTTGCCTGGGTAACGGTTTTTACTTCTTCCGGTGTAAGCGGTTTTGTCATCAGGGGTACGCTCTTGAATAAACGAACCAGGTCGAAATAGAAATGTGCCCGCAATACTTTCGCTTCCGCTGCATATCTCTTTTTCAGGTTATCGTCCATCGGCACATTAGGCAACTTGGCCAATAACACATTGGCGCGGTTAACGCCGGAAAAGCCTTTTTTCCACAGCTCTTCCTGTGGTCCCGTAAGAGGTGTCAGCATGCTTAAGCGGGTCATTACCTGGAATACATTGATATCGGCCGGACCACCACCACCTGTCCAGTGATCATCAGAAGCGGCATCCATGGCGCCTGTTTTATTGGTATAGTTGCCGGCCTGGTATCCTACCATATCATAGATGGCTACCAATCCGTTAAAGGCTTCCTGCTGGTTCTGATAGTAGCTGCTCTCCAGGAAATTACCTTTGGGAGCAACGGTTACAAATTTATCACTACAGCCACCCATCAGCTGCAAACCTGCTGTAATAGCTATTATATATTTTAAGTTTCTTCTTTTCATTTTTAATCAGCTTTAAAGTTATCAGAAAGTAACATTCAAACCACCCATAAAGGAACGTGCCTGCGGATATACACCGCGGTCAACACTCAACGCATCAGTACCACCAATTTCAGGATCGTAACCGGTATATTTAGTGATCGTCAACAGGTTTTCACTCATTACATATACACGTATTCTCTGTAAACCCATTCTTTTAACTACGGTGGATGGCAGAGAATATCCTATCTGTATCGTTTTAAGTCTAAAGTAACCACCATCTTCCAGGTAGAAAGAGGATAACCTGTTGTAGTTGTTGTTAGCATCTGTTTGTGTCAGCCTCGGATAAGTAGTAGAGTGATTCTCTGGTGTCCAGCGCTCCAGCGCTTTGGTGGACCAGTTGGCATTTGGAATGTCCAGACGGCGTAATCCCTGGAAGATTTTATTACCGGAAGCGCCCTGACCGAACGCTACTATATCAAAGCCCTTGTAGGCAGCACTGATAGTTAAACCATACGTCCAGCTAGGCGTTGGATTACCAATGAAAGTGCGGTCATTATCACTGATCAATCCATCTCCATCACGGTCAGCCCACTGAAAATCTCCGGGCTTCGCATTGGGCTGTATTTTCTGTCCAGCCTTGTTAGTGTATTCATCTATTGATTTCTGATCCTGGAAAATACCGAGTGATTCAAAACCATAGAATGAGTTAAAGGCATGTCCTACCTGCGTTCTTACAATGCCAGGCATGTTCTGGAAATTCACATCTTTTCCATCCAACTTTTCTACACCATCACCCAGGAAAGTCACCTTATTTTTCATGTAAGACGCATTACCATTGGCAGAAAACTCTACCTCACCAATTTTGGCGTGATAACCCAGTTCCAGCTCAACACCGTTATTAGTCATACTTCCCACATTGGCAGCGGAGTTGGCAATAGCACCTGTGAATAAAGGAAGACGGGGCTTCATCAGGATGTCTTTTGTTTTCTTGCTGTACCAATCGAAGGCGATGGTAAAATTGCGTAACAACGTTGCTTCAAAACCAACATTTGTTTGCGTGGTAGATTCCCATTTCAAGTTAGGGTTAGCGGGTGCATTAGGACTGTACCCTACATTGAAATTGTTTAATCCGAAGTTATAGTTTCTGCCGCTACCGATAGTGGATTCATAAGCCCCATCATCAATATCATCACTACCTACGGTACCATGGCCCCCGCGGAATTTCAGGAATTCTACTACATTATTTTCAGGCCA
Source organism: Chitinophaga sp. RAB17 (assembly GCF_052114225.1). Lineage (NCBI taxonomy): Bacteria > Pseudomonadati > Bacteroidota > Chitinophagia > Chitinophagales > Chitinophagaceae > Chitinophaga > Chitinophaga sp. RAB17. The sequence continues at coordinate 688,342 of NZ_JBFREI010000001.1, forward strand.
GAAGCCTTCTTTGGAAGCTACCCATCCCAACGAATAGGAAGGGAAAATACCATATTTATGATTCGGGCCGAAACGCGTAGAACCATCCCTGCGCAGAATACCTTCTACCAGGTATTTTTCTCCATAGTTATAGTTGATACGTCCGAAAAGGGAAGATACTTTGTGATCCACATTTTCCTTACCATCAGAGATACGATTGGCAGCAGCTGATTTGAAATTAAGCGATGCCTGCTCAAAAGTTTCAGCAGGAATATCATAGAATAATACGTTGGTTTCTTTCAAACGATTATCCATATAAGCGCCCTGACCAGCCAGTAAAGTAATATTATGCTTATTGAAACTACGTGTATAGGATACCGTATTTTCCAGGTTCCATGCATAGCTTTGGTGCTGACCACGGTTAAAGGAAGTACGTGTACCTTTGGAGACGCTGTTGTAATAGTAAATCGGTGTAAATGTTTCATCACCCCAGAAAGAAATTTTGGCCCCAAGTGTGGAACGGAATTTCAATCCTTTAACTGGTTCCATTTCCAGGAAAGTATTACCTACCACATTGTGTGACCAGTTATAATTGCCCAGGTGGGTGCTGATATATGCCAGTGGATTTGCAATCTCCTGTGTTACAGAGCTGGAAATACCATAAAACTGGCCTGCCGCATTTTTGCGGGCGCCTTTCTGCAGGTATTCACCAGTGGATGATTCCGCAGGATCAGTAATTACCGCCTTGGTGATTGGATCCAGGTTGATAGCAGAACTCAGCGGACCGCCAAACTCATTATTGGTGTTACCAATGCCTATATTTTTTTCGTAAGAATAACCTACGTTTTCACCCCAGGTAAGCCATGGTGTAATTTTATGTATGGAATTCAAACGGAAGTTAACGCGTTCATATTTGGAGATCTCTGATGCAATCACACCATTCTGTTTCAGGTATCCAAAGGAGGTATAGAAGGTGGATTTATCACTGCCTCCACTGATGCTCAATTCGTGATTCTGACGGATCGCATTGTTGTTGAATATTTCCGCTTGCCAGTCGGTGCCCTTTCCATAAGAAGAAGGATTCGCAAATGGTAAAGGTTTACCATCATTGGCTGCTGTTTCATTTCTTAAAGTAGCATATTGGGTAGCATCCAGCAGTTTCAGTTTGCGCGCAGGAGCAGAGGTACCTAAATAACCGTTATAGCTAACAGATATTTTACCTGCCTTCCCTTTTTTGGTAGTCACCAGGATGACGCCGGCAGCAGCACGTGCGCCATAAATAGCCTGGGAAGCGGCATCTTTCAATACTTCTACAGATTCTATATCATATTGGTTCAGGTAACTGATACCACCATTATCTACCACTACTCCATCTATTACCCACAATGGATTGTTATTATTGAAAGAGGTAATCCCCCTCACACGTACGGAAGAAGCAGATCCTGGTTGTCCGGAGCTGGCAGCTACCGTTAAACCGGATGTACGGCCCTGTAATACCTGCTCAATACGGGTAACTGGTTGTGACTCGATGTCTGCAGCGCGCACACTGGAAATAGCACCGGTCACCACACTCTTTTTCTGGATACCATAACCTACTACTACGGTTTCTGTAAGCGCCGTGTTAGCCGGTTTTAATTGTATCCTCATTGGGCCGGTGGCAACAGCCACCGTTTTACTGTCGTAGCCGATAAAGGATATCAGCAGGAACACCCTGCTGTTAGGTACTCTCAGACTAAATTTCCCTTCCCCATCAGCCGCGGTGCCACTACCGGAATTTTGTATCCGTATGGTTGCTCCCGGAATGGGTTCACCTGCTTCGTTCACAATTCTTCCGGTAACCGTGATACTGGAATCTGCAGAACCCTTCTCCGGGAATACATTCACCAGGGTAATACGGTTTCCTTCCACCACATAAGCCAGTGGCTTATTCCTCAAACAGATGTCCAATGCTTCCTTTACGGATACATTGGTAACGTCTACATTGACATTAGCGAAAGAAGACAGTAAAGCCTCATCATACACCACGGAAACACCCGCCTGTCGGGCTACTTCTTTCAGCACTTTCTTTAGTGGTGCATTCTTTTCCGAGAGGGTGATCTGCTGCGACAATCCTTTTGCGCTGATATGCAGGCAAGCTGTGAGTAGCAAAAAGGCGGTCATTTTCATAACGCAGAACATTTTGGTTGATAGTAATTTCCGGGTACAGGAAATTATACCACATAAGTTTAATTGCATACTTTTGTAGTGTTTGGGAATTCTTGTAAAATAGTTCTTCGATTAAGGGATTGATTTTCAAGGGATGCCCAGACTCATACCGGCAGTGTTGCGAGCACTTCCGGTTTTTTTTGGGCATACGTTCCCTGACTAGCTTGTCTCGGTTGTTGCCATCTTGTTTAAAAATTTATCAGTTTCTACTTTTTATACGTGGTTGCCGCAACGTGGAAGCAGCAATTTTTCAAGCAATTATCTTATAACGGTTAATTTTCTTCCTTCCAGATTAAACCTGGCGCCACTGCTCTCCAGCAGTGACAGCATTTCTGTCAATGGCAGATTTCTGTTGATCCTACCTCCAAACAATCGTTTATCTACTATTTTAGTATCTACTTCTATATCATACCAACGGGCTAACTGTCGTAAAATGACATTTATATTGGCATTATCGAATTCAAAAAATCCAGTTTTCCATGCCACCACTTCCTGTACATCTGCATTACGTACAGACATTACGCCAGTACTGTTGTCAATAGCCGCTTGCTGTCCGGGCTTCAGGTATTTTTCCACCACCCCCTGTTTCACTTTTACCGCTCCACTCACCAACGTTGTTCTCAGCTCCTCTTCATCATCATAAGCCATAATATCGAAGCCAGTACCTAATACCTGCACTTCCACGCTATTCACTTTTACGATAAAGGGCTGTTTGGCATTTTTCTTTACTTCAAAATAACCCTGCCCCTGCATTTCCACTGTACGGTTATTACCGGTAAACGCAGTGGGATAGCGCAAGCTGGAAGCTGAATTCAGCCATACCTGTGTACCGTCCGGCAACACAATGGTAAACTGGCCTCCACGCGGTACTTTCAGCATATTATAGCCTATGGAAGTATTATTGCCGGCAGTTGCATATTGCAGCTCTCCATTCTTTTGTTCCACCTTCGTTCCTCCCTGTTGTATTACCTGGTTACCTGCACTGTCTAATGTTACTACTGATCCATCTGCCAGGGTAAGCACCGCTTTGTTGGTACCCGGTTGTACATCGGCTGCTTTTAAGGCCAATACCGGCGCCTTTACAGGCCTGGGTAAATTATAAAACACGGTAACTCCTGTTATGAGCAATACCGCAACGGCAGCAGCAACACCCCATTTCCACCACTGAGCAACCCTCATCTTCACCACCTTTTCCCGGCCGATAGATTCCAGTAACCGGGCTTCTATACGGTTACTTAATTCTTCCGGCACAGCAGGCTGCGCTTTCATGATACGTTCGAAATCCTGTTGCATTACCGCCAGCAACGGCTTATGCGTATCGGAAGAAAGCAGCCAGCTATACAAAGTGGCCATCTCCTCCGGGCTGCATTGCCCGTCAAGATATTTTTTCAGTAATGCTTCCTGGTAGTCTTCCGGCTGATTCATTATAATGGTGCAGGACTATTTAAACACAAGTCCTGTATATAATATCCGGAAATAAAGAAAGAGGGTACCCCTGCGGAAAAATATTTTTTTATACAACGGTAGTGATCAGCAATACCGCTACCAGGATATCCCCATGACGGAAAATATAATCCTGTATAAACCGCATACTGAGTACCATATGTTTTTTGACAGTATCACGGGAGATACCCAATATGGCGGCGGCTTCATCATATGTTTTACCTTCCTGCCGGCAAAGACGGAATACATTCAAACGCTGACTGGTCATCTGACTCAATGCTTCCTGAAAAAGACGATCATACTCCCGCGCTCTCACAGCCAGGTCTGTTAATCCCGCATCCTGATGCACCAGCTGCTGGAACAATTGCTCCCGCATCTGTTCATCAGTCGACAATTTGGCAATAGTTTTGAAAACGTGATTACGGGCAATCCGGTAAAGATAACCACTGAAAGAGAGCTGTGGGTTAATACGTGCCCTGATTTCCCAAACCTTCAGAAATACATCATGAACAAGGTCCTCCGCCAGGGAAGGCACTTTGCAAAAGCGTAACAGGTAGATATAGAGTGAAGAATGGTAGTGCCGGTAAATACTGGAAAAAGCCAATTCATCGCCTCCTATCATCCTCAACAACACTTCCTCTTCTGATGGCATTCGCTCCATTGAGTATAACAATTTTTAAATGATGCACACCGTTCGGATGTAAATTATAAAAAAGCATGAATAATACCAATAACACTATAGCGTGAGATTAAAGGTCCCTGCTACACTTCCTGCAGAAACGCCAATGCCCTTTTTTCAGACCAGTAGAAGTCCTTCCCAAATCTTACAAAACCCACATGCCCTCCCTGATGCGGTGTTTCCAGGTAAACATACTGACTATCAGCAGCTATCTCATATGGATAGCATTCTTTGCCCAGAAACGGATCATCCTGCGCATTAATGACCAGGACGGGTATACGAATATTATGCAGGTAGAAACGGGAACTGCATTGCTCCCAATAAGTCAACGCATCTTTAAAGCCATGCATAGGCGCCGTATAACGATCATCGAACTGCCGGAAGGACTTCACCTCCCCATAGTGGTCCAGGCTGATGCTGCCCGGGAATTGCTGCTCTTTTAACCGCAACTTATGACCCAGATCCCGGATAAACCGTTGCATATATATAATGTTATGCCTTTTCTCCAGCTCAGCAGACCCACTCTTCAGATCACAGGGTACCGATATAGCTACTGCCGACTTAATCACCCCCACCGCGTCCGCCCCCTGCTCTCCCAGGTACTTCAACGTAACATTCCCTCCCAGCGAAAAACCTACCAGGTGTATGGCCGTATATTTTTTCAGCGATACCAGGTAGGTGATTACGGCACGCAGATCATCCGTTTCGCCACTATGATAAAAACGAAGATTCCTGTTAGGCTCGCCGCTACATCCCCGGAAATTCATAGACACAGTATCAAATCCGGCGCCATTGAAAATATGTACCATCCCAAACACATACTTGCGGGTGGAGTTCCCCTCAAGACCATGCAAAATCACTACAATGCTTTTATTCCCCCGCTCACTGAAATCCAGATCCAGGAAGTCATTATCAGGTGTAACAATCCGCTCCCGGCGATAGTCAGCGGGTTTAATACTGCGAAACAAAGAAGGATAAATCGTCAGCATATGACGATTCTGTAATAAAAAAGGCGCTTGATAATCTGAGTTGTGTAACACCGGCATGGCGCAAAATTACGAATTCATATCCCTTAATTCGTAATTTCGCCACATGTCGCTGCCTACCTTCGGTATTGAAAAAATCTTTAATCTTCCTTACAAAAAGGAAGATTTCAAAATCGTACATCATGCGCCTTTAAATATGCCTGTCATACCCGAGGCACATAAACATGATTTTTTTATGTTGATGATGATCAGCCAGGGCAGCGGCACACATACGATTGATTTTGAAGATTATAAGGTCAGCAACCGGACTGTTTTCTTTCTCGCCCCCGGCCAGGCACACCAATGGCATATGTCCAAAAACACGGCCGGTTACCAGGTGATGTTTTCTGCCGCATTCATGTTACAAAAAGGGCCGCTGTGGTCATTCTTTACCCCTGCTGCCGTGCCGGCACTCAAACTGGATGCAGGACAATACGAACAGCTGATCCATGAATTACAGCTCATGGAAAAAGAACCCGCAGCCAATATCATACAGCACCGGCTGCAGATTGTGTTACTGTTGCTGCAACGCTGGTATGCTGCTACGCACCCGGAAGAAGTAGCGGCAGCCTCCAATCATCTCATCAACCGCTTTCTCCTCCTGCTGGAAAAACATTATGCACAATATCATGAAGTAAGCTACTACGCCGCCCAGCTGCACGTCACTGCCAGCTATCTGAACCAGGTATGCAAAAAAGAATCCGGCAAAACCGCCGGGGAATATATCCGTGAACGCCTGCTGCTGGAAGCCAAACGGATGCTCACACTTACCGATATGGATGTAAAGGGAGCTGCCTACGCCCTGGGCTTTAATGACACTTCTTACTTCTCCCGCTTCTTTAAAAAATATACCACCCGCACACCACTGGATTTTCGCCGTCAGTTATAAAAAGTACCCGCTTTCTTATAATCAGTACCATTTTCCGCCAGGGGCCCGGGGTACCTTTAGGAGATGAAAAAAATCTGGCTCTCTTCTCTGGCAATTCTTTGCGGTATCACTGCATTCAGCCAGCAAAAAAAAGCGGACCTGCTGATTAAGTCCGTTCGCATCATTGATATAAAAACCGGCAGGATCACTGCCAACCAGACCATCGCAGTGCGCAACGACAGTATCATACAGGTGATGGATAACCAACTGGCAAAACAATACAAGGCCACCCAAACAGTGGATGGCAGCGGTAAATACGCCATGCCCGGATTATGGGATATGCACATGCACTTCGGCGGCGGCGATACCCTGAGTGAAGAAAATAAAAACTTCCTGCCTTTGTATCTCGCCAACGGCATTACTACCATCCGCGACTGTGCTGCAGACATCAGCCCGGATGTATTACAATGGCGCGATGAAATAAACAAAGGACAGCTACAAGGCCCCACCATCTTTACTTCCGGCCCAAAACTGGAAGGCTATAAGTCCATATGGCTGGGCGACCTGGAAATAGGCACTTCCACAGAGCTACAACAGGCCCTCGATTCCCTCCAAAAACTGAAAGTAGATTTCGTAAAAATTACAGAGAACACAATTAAGCCTGAGATCTACCTGGAAGCATTACGTGAAGCCAGGAAAAGAGGCATGGCGATCTCCGGCCACGTTCCGTATGTACTCACTATGAAACAGGTAGCTGACGCCGGTCTCAGCTCAGTAGAACACCTCACTTATGCATGGAAATCAGGTGTAAAAGATGATGCAGCTTTATCCCGCGGTATTGCAAGCGGCGAAATAAAAGGCGCAGATATCAATAAGTACATTCTTCAGAATTTCGACACCGCTGCCGCGATGAAAACGTATCGCTACATGGCGGAAAAAGGAATGTACCTGACACCTACACTCACCCTGGGACATGTAATGGCCTATTTTGATCAGGACAACCACGCACACGATCCATATCTGCAATATATCGGTAAGGGATTACAACGTACCTACCAATGGCGTGTAAAAAGAGCCGCATCAGACGATAGCGCCGCTATTGTACGCCGCAAGATGATCTACGAAACATCATCTTCTATTCTTCCCCTGCTCCAAAAAGCAGGTGTAAAAATCTTGGCAGGAACAGATGCCGGATACCTCAATTCATTTGACTTCCCGGGCATCGGCTTACACCAGGAATTAGCGCTGATGGTAAAATTTGGTCTTACACCATTGCAGGCATTACAGGCATCTGTCATCAACTCACCGGCTTACCTGCACAAAACCAATTATGGCGCTATTGCCGCTGGTAAAAAAGCAGATATCCTGTTGCTCGATGCCAACCCGGTAGCGGACATCCACAACACGCAGAAAATTAATGCACTGGTAGTAAAAGGTAAACTGCTGGACAGAGCAGCACTGGATCAGCTACTGCAGGAAGTAAGAGAAAAGACAGCAAGCACTAAATAATAAATGCCGCGGAGTTTGTCTTTGTTCAGGATTATACTGATTTTGATGATTTTCTGGATTTTTACTTTGTGATTTTAAAAAATTTGGGGAGATAGCAACGGATATATTAGCTACTATCTCCCGATATCTTTTTTAATCTTCTAAAATCATAAAAACAAAAATCCGGAAAATCATCAAAATCAGTATAATCCTGGACAAAGACAAACTCCGTTTATTGTATCGAAGAAAACAACCGCCCCCACCTGATACGGTTCTTATGATAGCTTAACCAGATAATCCATGCTTTCCCTACTATATGATCTTCCGGAACAAAGCCCCAGAAGCGGGAATCAGTAGATTCATTCCGGTTATCTCCCATCATCCAGTAATAATTCATCTTAAAAGTATAGGTAGTGGTTTCCTGCCCATTGATATAAATTTTGTCCCCATCTCTTCTCAGGGTATTATGCTCATAGGTATCAATAATACGCTGATAAAAAGGTAGGGTAAGGGTATCCAGCTTTACTGTTGCACCTTTTTGGGGAATGTATAGCGGGCCAAAACAATCTTCATTCCATTCATAATGTTTTACATCAAAAGGAAATACCCTGGAATCACCGAATGCATCATACGTTTTACGTTTCACAATAGCCCCTCTGGCACGGAGTGTATCTACATTAGCACTACTAAGATTATAAATAAACATGGTAGAATCTATCGTAGGTCTGGAAATATGATCTGATTCCAGTTGATCCAGCAATTGACTGTCTATAGGCTTATGATCCGGCATTGTTACAAAATACCGTGCCTCAAAATGAAGGGGTACTTTACCCGGCTGACCATTGATATATACGATGCCATCAATAATCTGCAAGGTATCGCCACTGACAGCCACACATCGTTTAATCCAGTTCTCCCGTTTATCCACAGGCCGGGTAACTATCGGCGGATAATTTTTGCGGATATACTCATCGCCGAGTGACCGGTACATGGAATAGTAGTCCTCGTCTTCCCCTGCCAGGTTCTTCAGCACACTATCACCGCAGGGGTAATTGAATACAATGACATCATTCCGCTTTACACTGCTGAAACCCGGCAGTCTTTTGTATGGCCATTCTATAGCTGTGGTAAAAGGTTGTATATTTTTCGTAAATGGAAGCGTATGATGCGTAAATGGCCATGCCAGCGGCGTATTAGGGATTCTGGGCCCATAACTGATTTTGCTGACAAAAATAAAGTCATTCACCAGCAGGGTTTTCTCCATCGAAGCACTAGGGATAACAAAAGCTTCAAAAATGAAAGTGCGGATGAGAGTAGCAGCAACCACCGCAAAAAGAGCCGCCTCTATCCATTCCCTTACTTTAGATTTCTTCCTGACGCCTTCTTCTGCCTGACTTACATTGCTGAAAAAAAAACTCATTTTGGACGCGGTTTTGGATAAGTAACTACTAACAATTTAATTAATTAAACCCACATCTTTTCAAAATTTATATAAACGAAAAAGGCTGCTGTTATGATGCAGTACGCATGCTACAAAAACCGCCACAGATAAAGCATACACATAAAATAAGTGGTATACACGTATACGCGGTTACGTTAGAAAGATGATATTATGCCAGTCGTTTTTTGCAAAAAAGTAGCTGCCCGGCATTCTCTTTTTAAAAAATTTCAACAAGTTAAAATCGTTTTATTAAATTGCTGTGCATAACTGCTTCAGTAGTTACACATTTATCCACGTTAAAAACAATACCCGCATGCATACTTCAAGACGTTCATTCATTCAGCAAACAGGACTCATGGCTGCTGGCATGATGTTACCCGGCAGCATCTTTGCCATGACAGGCAATAAAGCGCTTCCCAAAAAAATAGGATTACAATTATATACCCTCCGTGAGGAGCTGGCCAAAGACGTCAAAGGCACGCTGGCCAAAGTAGCCGGTATCGGCTACAATGAAGTTGAAACTTTTTATGGCTACCAGGGCGCGGGCGACAAAGGCGAATTCTGGGGATTAAAACCAAAAGCACTCAGTGCACTCCTAAAACAATACCACCTCAATACCCCCAGCGGACACTATCAGCTAAACGATTACCTGACCCGCGGCAATGGCAACGCGGACGCACTGCAGCCACAAATAGAACTGGCAGCAGCACTCGGTCAGCAATACTTCATCGTACCGGTATTGCCCCTCTCCCTCTGGGATAAAAAACTGGTGGCAGATGATTACAAATTCATGGCAGCACAACTGAATAAAGCCGGCGAAATATGTAAAAAATCAAACCTGCATATCGGCTATCATAACCACTACTGGGAGTTTAAAAAACTGGCAGATACAGACAGTACCGGCTACGATATTATGTTAAAAGAAACAGATCCGGCCCTCGTTTCCTTTGAACTCGACCTCTTCTGGGCCGTGAAATCAGGTCGCGATCCTATCACACTTTTTAAAGAAGCACCCGGCAGATTTGTGGCCTGGCATGTGAAAGACATGGATAAAAACAATACTGCCAGTCTTACTGCCGCCGGCACAGAAAACAAAACTTCCATGGACCTCCTCTCCGGTGTCACCTTTGCAGAAGTAGGTACAGGCAGCATCGACTTCCGTAAAATATTTGCCCAGGCAAAACTTGCCGGCGTGAAACACCTGTTTGTAGAACAGGACAAAATTACCATCGATCCATTCCAGAGTGTAACGACCAGTTATAAGTATGTGAAAAATGTACTGCTGAAATAACGCGAATTTTGTCTTCTCCAGGATTATACTGATTTAGATGATTTTCAGGTTTTTTACTTTTTGATTATAAAAATCGGTGTAGATGTAAGCGGATCCCCTATATCCACGCCAACCTTTTTTAATCCTGTAAAACAGGATCCTGAAAATCATCTAAATCAGTATAATCCTGGAGAAGACAAAATTCGCGTAATTTCGCAGAAAAGCGAGTTACATATGGCGATGCATGAAGTAGAATCATTGGTGGAGCTATCCGTTTATTGTCTGGACAAAAGTCAGGAAGAAGGACTGGATCGCAGGAGCCTCTTTTACAATCTATATAAATTACAAAACCAGTTTGACACTGGCTTTACCCATTTCAGGGTAATGGATCTGTTAATCAAACATCATTTCGTATACACCTTTCCTGTTAGCGCCCATCCGGCGTATACATCGCATCAGGCATGGTTTGATGCATTGGCTGCCAGTCAGAAATTCAGCTTTATCTACCAACAGCCAACAGAAGTATGGGACGAAGAAAGCAACCCGGTTACCGGCTACGCCAATTATGACTTCCCCTCCAAAACATATATTTTATACTGTGATGCAGGATCTGCACTCTGGGCCAACATGGTAGCCAATGGCACCATTACCGGCGGGGATGCGGAAGCTCCTGTTGCCATAGATACCTTTTCAATGGCGCATGAAATTGCGGAAATTGCCGGCGAGCAAAAAGACAAAGACCTGCTCGCCCTCTGGTATCAGCTCATTCCATACATGGTGATGCAGGCGGAACAGGAAGGCGAAACTATTCACTACAAAGCATTGGAAGCTATCCAGGATTTAATCATCGCCAATGATGCCATTAAAGAAGAAGGGCTGCCTCCTGCCGATGAACTGCCCGTAGGTGGTGAATTGGGTAAATTCTGCCAGTGGTGGTATGCGCCGGCAGCCGACAAAATGAAAGCAACCGCTGAACCGGAAGAAGCCATCGATCTGGAAGCCATTCCATTTACAGAAAATGTAGAAAAAAGCGCTGCCTGGTATGAACAACAGGTGGTACAAATTCTGCAGGAAGCCAATGAAGCCATCAGTCAGATAGAGGAACAGGGCGCCGATGAAGCTACCCGACAGCACATTTTCAACCGTCTCCAACTGGGACTGCAATACGCTGACAAAGGATTGGAACTGTCGCCCGGCGAACCGGGGCTGCTGATGAATAAAGGCTCTATCCTGATGTTGCTGGAACAATACGACCTGGCCCTCGCCACCTATGATCAGGCGCTCGCTATTGCCCCCGAAAATCCTTATGTACATTTGAACCGTGCGGTACTCTTTTATCATATGGAACAAGTCCCTGCGTCCATCGCCTCCTTCGAAAGACTGCTTCAGCTGGATCCAGGCAACGAATTTGCACAACAATGGCTCGCTCATCTGAAAGGTAATGAACAATAATATCAGAGATATAGAAGAAGCACTCGGCGTAATATTGCCGGGTGCTTATAGCAGTTTCCTGTTACAGGAACAGCTGCCAGGAGATCACTTCATAAATGACCTCCTCACCCTTTATGGCACCGACAGCCTATTAGAACGTAACACTACCTACCAGGTACAACATTACCTCCCTGCATATATCAGTATTGGCGATGACAGTGGCGGACAAGCCATCCTCCTGCATTGTAACGACAGCGATGAAAAAGTATACCTCACCGGCTATGGTGCACTGGATACCGGCAGCATGGAAGTTATAGGTAACAGCTTTTCTACCTGGTCACAGGAAGGATACCCATTGGAAGTTCTCCGCGAAGCACCGGATGTGCTGGCATTCCGGGCATCTGAAACCTATCAGCTGAGAACAGCTTACCAGGAGATTCATCGTGCCCTCACTCAACTGGAAAAAGCAAAAGCAACTGGAATGGACCTCAAAACATATCTTACACAAAAACGTGCTTTACAACAACAGATAAAAGATTTTGAAATACAGCATGCCGGCAAAAAATACCGGGTATAAATAAATCGCACATTACTTCGCACCGGCCTCCACCAACATATCCACGATGGCTTTATATCCCCTGCTCTTTGCGTGCTGCAATGCGGTAACACCTTCCTTATCTCCGATGTTCACATCCGCGCCGGCCGCTATCAACATCTTCACTACCTGCTGATGTGTAGCTCCTCCGGAACCTAATATCACCGCTTCCAGCAATGCAGTCCAACCCAGACGGTTAATATGATTCACCGGAAAAGTTTTATCTGCCAGTAAAAGCGCAATCACGTCAATATGACCACGCTCACATGCGGGTATCAATGCAGAGCCACCATAACGATTATACACTTTGTAATCCGCCCCGGCAGACATACACATTTTCAAAATATCCGCATACCCTTCTGCACCGGCATACAGGAAAGGAGAATTCAGCATTTTATCCTGCGCATTTACATTTGCCCCCGCTGTAATCAATACCTGTGCTGCCGCCGCATGATGATGGTAAGTTGCCACCATCAATGGTGTACGTCCTTCTGCATCTTTCGTTTCCAGTAATGCAGGGTTGGATAATGCCCGTTGAATAGCAGCAGTATCATTGTCTGCCGCTGCCTTTAAAATATTATTTTCGGTCATGGTAACTTCTTTTTTTTGGGCACATGCCGGACTGCTCATCCAGAGCATCGCCAGTAATAAGATAGTCCGCATAAATAGTTAGTTGCTGTTTACAAAAATAAGCAACCACTGCTGCCCGTAATGGTGTTCATCCGGGATAAAACAGGATTAATTAAAACAATCCTCCCCGTATCAGAATACCAATATTTTTCCCTATCTTATTAGTGAAAAATACTGATGCAAAATGTCTGCTGAAAACGACCAACAACCCTCCTCTCACAGAAAGGATAAACAGGAAGCACGCCGTGACTTTCTGAAGCAGTCCTCCGCAATGATGGCACTGGCACTCACTCCGCCATTGGTGATGAAAGCCGCTCAACACGATGAAGCCATTGCAGGTATCTTTGAAAAGATGCCAGTGAGTATGGAAATAAATGGAAAAAAAATGCAGCTGTCTGTGGAGCCACGCACCACCTTGCTGGATCTCCTGCGGGAACAATTGGCCATGACCGGTACCAAAAAAGGCTGCGATCACGGACAATGTGGCGCCTGTACGGTACATGTAAACGGCCACCGCATTAATTCCTGTCTCACCCTCGCAGTGATGCAGGAAGGCAAACAAATCACTACTATCGAAGGACTGGCCAATGGCGATCAGCTGCATCCCGTACAGGAAGCTTTTATTAAACACGATGGCTTCCAGTGTGGTTATTGTACACCCGGTCAGATCATGTCCGCAGTAGCCTGTATACGTGAAGGACATGCTGGCTCTCCGGAAGAAATACGTGAATTCATGAGTGGCAATATCTGCCGCTGTGGCGCATACGACAATATTGTAAATGCCATCACCGATGTAAAAAAAGGAGGGAAAACAGTATGAACCAATTCTCCTATGTAAGGCCCACCAACCTGAAAGCCGCTATTGACGCCGTTGCCAAAGACAACGCCCGCTTCATTGCCGGTGGTACCAACCTGCTGGACCTGATGAAAAGCGGTGTAGTTATACCAGAAAAACTGGTAGACATTAACCGCCTGCCACTAAAAGATATTCAATTAAATGAGGGTACCCTGCATATAGGCTCCCTGGTGCTCAACAGTGATCTGGCCGCGCATGAACTCATAAAAACACATCATCCGTTGCTGTCCCAGGCCCTGCTGGCAGGCGCCTCACAACAGCTCCGCAATATGGCTACCGTGGGTGGCAATATCATGCAGCGTACACGCTGTTCTTATTTCTACGATACCACCATGCCCTGCAACAAACGTAACCCCAACAGCGGCTGCGGCGCTATCGGCGGCATCAACCGCATGCACGCCATCTTCGGCGCAAGCGACAGCTGCATTGCCGTACACCCCAGCGATATGTGTGTGGCCCTGGCTGCATTGGATGCAACGGTGCTGGTAACCGGCCCTAAAGGCAACCGCCGCATTCCGTTCACCGACTTCCACCGGCTGCCCGGCAATACGCCGCAGCTGGATAATAATCTCGGTAAAGGAGAACTGATTACTGCCATAGAAATCCCTGCCAATACATTCACTAAAAATATATACTACCTGAAAGTACGCGACCGCGCTTCCTACGCATTTGCGCTGGTATCAGTAGCTGCTGCACTGGATATCCGTGATGGTGTTATTCAGGGCGCCCGTCTCGCGATGGGTGGTGTGGCACATAAACCCTGGCGCTTACCCGATGCAGAAAAAGCACTCACCGGCAAAGCACCTACCACAGAAAACTTTCGTATAGCCGCCAACATCGCTATGCAATCCGCCAAAGCGTATAAACATAATATGTTTAAACCAGCCCTGGCACTCAACAGTATTCAAACCGCATTACAAAAAGCCGCCACCGTATGAAAAAACAACAAACAGGACAGTCCATGGACCGTGTAGATGGCCGCCTGAAAGTAACCGGCGGTGCAAAATATTTCGCAGACTATCACGTCGATGATTTGCTGTACGCCGCACTGGTATGCAGCCCTATCAGCCACGGCACCATCAGAAGTATTAACACCACCAAAGCCCTGCGCGCTCCCGGTGTGGCAGATGTTGTATCTCACCTCAATGCCCCCAGAGTAGCAGGCTATCAGCAATCCAAACCCGGCGAAAAAAATGGATTGCAGATATTCAAAGATGACCGTATCTACTCCAATGGACAACCCGTAGCCATCGTAGTAGCCAATACCCTGGAACGTGCGGTATATGCGGCCACACTGGTAGACGTACAATACAACCAGGAAACACATTATACCGACATGACCGCCAGCATCGGCAAAGCCTTTCAGAATAGTCGTATGAAAGACTATCTCCGCGGAGAAGCCAATGCCTGGGAAAAAGCTGCAGTCACACACAGCGCTGAATATACCATTCCACTGGAAGTACACAATCCAATGGAGCTGGCAGGCATCATCGCTCACTGGACAACACCGGACACGCTGACACTCTACGCCAAAACACAGGGCGTAAAAAGCGTACAGGAAACCATCAAAGACCTGTTCCAGATACCGGAACAAAACATCACCGTACATTCGCAATTTGTAGGCGGCGGTTTTGGAATGGCCCTGCGCATATGGCCACTGGAAGTAGCTACTATACTCGCCGCTAAAAAAATACGCAAACCAGTAAAACTGGTAATCACCCGCGACCAGATGTTTACGCTGGTAGGCTACCGCCCTAATGCTACCCAGAAATTAAGCCTGGGTGCTACTGCGGAAGGTAAACTGACCGGCATCACCCACGAAGCAGTAGCCATCACCTCTCCCTACGAAGACTTTACAGAGGGCATTGTAGCTATGAGCAAATTCATGTACGCCTGTCCGAACGTGAATACGAAATACCAGCTGGTGCCACTCAATATGAGTACACCCGTATGGATGCGTGGCCCCGGTGAAGCTACGGGCGCCTTTGCCCTTGAATCGGGCATCGATGAACTGGCATATAAGCTGAAAATGGATCCGCTGCAACTGAGAATCCTCAACCACGCAGATACCGATCCGGAAAGAAATCTTCCGTTTTCCAGTAAATATTTGAAAGAAGCATATGCACTGGGTGCAGAAAAAATAGGATGGTCCGCCAGGAACCCACAGCCCCGCAGCATGGAAGAAAATGGGATGCTGGTAGGCTATGGCATGAGTAGTGGTACTTTCGGTGCTTACCGTGGCAAGGCTACGGTGTCGGCTACACTGAAAGCAGATGGCTCCCTGATACTGCAAAGCGCCGCCAGCGACATTGGCCCCGGCACCGCCACTGCTATGGTACAAATTGCCGCAGATGTTACCGGCATTGCACCGGAAAAAATAAAGTTCATGCTGGGAGAATCAATCTATCCTTTTGCACCTGAACAAGGAGGTTCTTCTACCGTATCCACTGTAGGCAGCGCGGTATCGGATGCCTGTAAAGCATTACAGCAGCAACTGGCTACCATCGCCATCAGTAATATCCCCGCTTTTAAAACAGCTACACCGGAAACTGTTATTTATGAAGATGGACAACTGATGACCGCCAACCAGGAAACAAAAATTAGTTACGAAGCGCTCTTACAGCAGCAACAGCTGCCGGAAGTAAAAGTAATGACGACCTCACAGGGTGGCCCGGAAAGAAAAAAATACTCCATGTATTCTTTTTCTGTACACTTCGCTAAAGTGCATGTGCATCCGGATACCGGCGTAGTACGGATCCAGCATATTGTGAGCGTGGCCGACGCTGGCACCATCGTTAATGCCAAAACCGCGCGCAGCCAGATGATTGGCGGCGTTGTTGGCGGCATAGGAATGGCACTAACGGAAGAGGCTATACTGGATCACCGCTTCGGAAGATTTGTAAATAATAACTTTGCAGATTACCACGTAGCCGTCAATGCAGACACGCCACCCACAGATGTATATTTCATCAATAAAAAAGATCCTTACATTAATCCCATGGGCTCCAAAGGCATGGGAGAAATAGCGCTGATAGGCTTTGCTGCCGCCGTTTCCAATGCCGTATTCAATGCCACCGGTAAACGCGTACGAGATTTACCCATTACACCTGATAAGGTATTGAATACCGCCGCATCTGTTTAGTGCATTAAAATGACTACATGAAAGAACTGGAAGATATCGTGAAAGCGTACCATACTGCCTGCAGGCAGGGACTCAGAACAGCACTGGCCACCGTCGTGCATGTGGAAGGCTCTGCCTACCGGCAACCCGGTGCACGTATGCTGGTAACTGAAAATGGTCTCCTCACCGGCGCCATCAGCGGTGGATGCCTGGAAGGAGATGCCCTGCGTAAGGCACAACTGGTCATGCTACAGCAACAACCCATGCTGGTGACCTACGACACCAATGATGAAGACGACGCCAAGCTGGGCGTAGGACTGGGATGCAATGGCATCATACATATACTCCTGGAACCTGTCAATACCAACGATCCACATAACCCGGTAGCGCTGCTGCAGGAAGTAACCAATCACCGTACCCCCGCAGTACTCGTCACCATTTTTACCCTGCATAACCGCAAAGCGCCACAACCCGGCACCTGCCTGGTACTCACGGCCAACGGACAAATGCAGCACCACATCCCGGACTGTCACCTACAAAATGCCATCACCGCTGATGCACACCTGGCACTCCAGACACAAACCACTTTCACAAAAACATACCTCTCTACCGGCAACGACTATACGGCACATACCGCCTACCTGCCACCGGCACCTCAATTACTGATCGCCGGCGCCGGTAATGATGTAATCCCACTCGTGAAAATGGCCTGCCTGCTGGGATGGCATACCATTGTTGTAGACGGACGCCCGGGATACGCCACTACCACCCGTTTCCCGGAGGCGACACAACTACTCACAGCCAAACCTGCGCAGGCACTTGCACAGGTAGCTACCGACCAGCATACTGCCGTGGTACTCATGACGCATAACTACAATTATGACCTGGCACTGCTGGCACAACTGCTGCCATTGCCATTACCATACATAGGTGTATTAGGCCCCGCAAAGAAATTACAGCGTATGCTGGAAGAACTGTCTGAAAATGGTATTCCTATTTCCAGGCAACAACGCGCACGCATACACGGACCTGCAGGACTTGATCTCGGCGCAGAAACAGCCGAAGAAATAGCATTATCCGTTATCAGCGAAATAAAATCCGTATTGTCCGCAGCTGCCGCCACCTCTCTGCGGGAAAAAACAACCACCATCCACCCACGTGAACAACAAATCATCCTTCAACAACAACTATAATGGAAACAACCGGTATCATCATCCTGGCCGCAGGCGCCTCAAAAAGACTGGGTACTCCCAAACAACAATTGCCCTTTCAGAATAAAAGCCTGTTACAAAATGTAGTACACACCGCCACACAATCAGGCAATATGCCCGTGGTAGTAGTACTCGGCGCTTTCGCCACACAGATCAAACAACAACTGATCGATGAAAAAGTAAACACAGTGGTAAACCCCGGCTGGCCCACCGGTATGGGCGGCTCCATCAAAACAGGCTTACAGCATCTGCTCCACCTTTCACCAGGTGTGAACAGCGCTTTATTACTGCTCTGCGATCAGCCATTCATTACCACACCACTCCTGGAAGAAATGTATGCACTGAAAACTACTTCCGGCAAAGCTATAATAGCCTGCTCCTACGGTAATACCATTGGCACCCCTGCCCTGTTCGACAAATCACTCTTCTCTCAACTGCTCGCATTGAACGGACAGGAAGGTGCAAAAAAAATATTACTGCAACATCCCGAACAAGTGGCTTCCATCGACTTTCCTCAAGGCGCTGTAGATATTGACACCAACGGCGATTATGAACAACTACTGACCAAAATATAAATTACCGGGAATCCCGTATCCATTCCTTCCTCTCAGGGAGACTTACCCACCTGTTTGTCAGCAGGTTATCAAACCATTAACATCCGTGTAACACCGCACACAAAAAAATATTTTTTGTAAATAAAATGATATTCCTATATTTGTCTACAAGAATGGTAGACTAATAAAAAATCATATTCACCATGAATACAGATCATCAATATCGACATCCGCACCAAATAGGTGCAACAGCCAAACATCAAAATGTAGCAGCTTCCTATTGTTGTTGTTAATTCCCCACTCCTGCCTGCGGTCACCCCACCAATTGCCGCTATAGCATTTTCTATTTCAACAACTGTTTTATCACTGTCAGCTAAAAGTACTTCGTCATGAAAACGAACAACCAACCTTTATTCCGCCTCGACGAGGGGGTAACAGATGCGCATCTCGCATACTTCCAAAAATATGGCATCATCCAGTTTAAAAACTTCCTGGACAAATCTGCTTTAACGCATATCCATACGGAAGTGCAGCAGGTACAGGAATTACTGATCCGCAACAACATCCAGAAAGTCAACGGTATACCGCTGAAATTCGGTACTGATGTGGATGGCAGCCCCCTTATACAACGTATTGCCTTTGCATCGCACTACAGCAACACATTGCGCGAATTACTAAAAGACAAAAGGCTGCAATCACTCACCTCCTTACTAGGCTCCTATGCTGGCAGGATCGGTGAAAATGAAAAAGATGGTTTGGTCATCAACCATTATGTAAACGCGGCAGAGAGCCAGTTTAAGCAACTCGGCTGGCATACAGACAGTCCACGGGACCTCTTCCTAGGATCACGCATTCTCCCCATGCTGAATGTGGGCATTCACCTCGATGATTGCCCGCTCCACAACGGCGGCCTGCGCGTGCTCCCCGGCACACATGAGCAGGGATTACTAAAACTATTATTCAGAAAAAAATATTTCATAGATAACAATCCTGATGAAAAAGAAGTAGGCTTTGATATTGAAGCAGGAGATCTGACCGTACATGATGGCCGCCTCTGGCACCGTGTACAACAATCACCCTACACCGGCGAAAAGAGCCGCAGAAGAGTGATGTATATCCCAATCATTACTGGCGCCTATCAGCCTAAAACGGCCAATAGCCCTACTCCTTTTTATCATAAGCTGGCACATATCAAACAACATCTCTACGGTGGCAGACCGCAGTGGGTGAACGTAAAAGCCAGAACTGAAAGTCTCGCTGAAGTAAACTCACCATCTCTCTAAAAATAACAAGTATGTCATACGCATTAATAACCGGCGCAGCCAAAGGAATAGGAAAAGCCATCGCTGCACAACTCGCAGAAAGAAATTATCATTTGCTCCTGGTAGATATAGACGCTGAAACACTGGCTACCACAGCAGAAGAATTATCTGCTCAGTATCACGTACACGCACATACGTTACATCAGGATTTATCACAACCTGATGCCTTACTGAAGGTGACCGCCTGGACCAGTACTTATCATGATGTACTTTCTGTAGTAGTGAACAACGCCGGTTATGGCATCAATGGTGCATTTGAAGAACTGTCCCTGGCAGAACAATTCAATATTATTGATGTAAACATCAAAGCGCAGGTGGGCTTATCGTACGCCTATATACCGGTACTGCGGAAATTTCCGAAAGCATACCTGCTGAATCTTGCCAGTACCACTGCTTATCAAACGGTTCCTTACCTGAATATCTATGCAGCTACGAAAGCTTTTGCGCTCTCGTTTACACGCGGATTAAGGCATGAACTAAGGCATTCCCCTATCTCTGTCAGCGCCCTGAGCCCTGGCAGTACTGACACCGACTTTGTGAACAGAGCCCGTATGGGCGACTATACCCGCAACGTGGCCAACCGGTTTAACATGACACCTGAAAGCGTGGCGAAAATTGCGGTAGATGGGCTTTTTAAAGGAAAAGCAGAAATCATCCCCGGCTTCACCAACAAGCTGAATGCCTGGCTGCCTAAATTTTTCCCGAAAGCATTTGTGGAAAAAATCGCAGCTGGTATATACGAACCTAAAGAAAAAACCACTACTGAAGTAGTGCTGACAACATAATATCACATCGCCTGTCTTTTAAGAAAAACCCGGCATCGTCCAGAACGATGCCGGGTTTCCTATGTGTACTTTCAGCGTTTATTCGAACAACACCTGTTCATCCGTATAATACGTTTTCCTGCCACCACCGGTATCCTTCTTAATCTCTGCACCACCGGGGCTCTCAGTTAGTTTGGAATTATGCACCAGCATAAAATCCCTCACTTCTCCGTTAATGATATCAGGCTTACTCTTCAATATTTTCTTTTCCGCCTCCTGTAGAATTTTCTTGATAGACTTCAGCAATACTTTTATCTGTGCTGCAGGAATTTTATTACAAACAGAAAAAGGAGAAATCTTTGCGTCCCACAAAATATCATCTGCATAAGCATTACCTATACCCAATACATTGTGCTGATCAAGCAGGTACTTCTTTATCGTGATTTTTTTCTTCCCTAACTGTTCTTCCAGGTAGCTTTCGTTAAACTCTTTGGATAATGCATCCGGCGCGGTCTTCTCTTCCGGATCAAGGAAAATGTTGGCGGCGCCCTGGAAATCCGTCAGGGCCAGGCCTGTACCATCTCCAAATAACAATTCTACAATGGTGTATTTCTCTTCATTTTTTTTCTGGAAGAGATATAATTTACCATGGAGCATTAAATGCATACCTAATACATGACCATTCTTAAATACAAAATGTAATTCCTTTCCCACCCTGAGTATATGCTCCAACGTTTGACCTTCCAGGGCCGATTGCAGTGCTTCTGGTGTGGTGTGCAGTTTCTTTGCATTCTTAACCGTCAGTGACTTTAATTTTTTATGCAGCAACGCTTTTTCCAGGTTATGGCGAAAAGCCTGCAGGTCGGGTAGTTCAGGCATGACTTAAATTTTATGAAAAATTAAAGATAATGGGGCAAATAATAAAGGGCCGGTAACGGAAACCGACCCCTTTTTTATGGCAGTTTTCTCTTCTTACGAAACAATACTTCAAAGATAAATCCCCCAGCGTAGCGTGTTATGCCGAAATTGTCCATTCATTAACAGATGTTTGCCACTTATATACATTTTCCATGTATGTGAACAACCTGTTAAAAATACCTCCACAGCGGCCTCTGACGGGCATTCAGCATCCTTTCCCACTGCAAAAATCGTTATCTTCGCTGCCTATGCCATTTTTATAACCAACTAAAATACTACGGCGTGAACATGAAATTGAAGCGATTAGTTAAACCGTTAATTTTTATTCTTACTATTGGCCTTTTTGCATTTCTCATTACTACTCTTACTACAGCAGAAAATGCCACGGCAGCTCATGAACCGGCTGTTGCTGTTATAAAAACAGATTCTTCCAAACAGGAAAGTCTATATGATAACATGAGACTGGACTCAGCTGGTCTGTCAAGGGAGGCTTTTGAAAATGCATTAAGAGGGTATCAACACCTGGAAGAAACCGGACGGATAAAAAATCCGGACGTAATTTCCATTATAGACTTTTCCCTGCCCAGTACCAAAAAGCGTTTATTCGTAATAGATCTCAAAAACAAGCTATTACTTTTCAACACCCTGGTATCTCATGGCAGAAATTCCGGTAAAGACATTGCCAGTACTTTCTCTAACCAGATGAACAGCTTCAAAAGCAGTCTGGGCTTTTATATCACCGGCGATACTTATACCGGCGAACATGGTTACTCTCTCCGTTTGGAAGGAGAAGAAGCCGGCATCAACGACAACGCGCTCAGCAGAGGCATTGTTATGCACAGTGCGAACTATGTAAATGAAAGCCTGGGTAAAATCCAGGGATACATAGGCCGCAGCTTGGGATGTCCTGCTATTCCGGAAAACATTCACCGTAAAGTAATTGAACGTATCAGAAACGGTACCTGCCTGTTTTTATACAGTCCGGATAAATACTATTCCGCTCATACAAAAATCCTGGGCAGAGATAGTACCGCGTCCTGATTTATTGAAACAATTTCTTTCTGAAAATAATATCGTGTCCATATACATCGGATGCAAAATGTAACATCCCATTATCACTCCAGGCGGTAAAATAAGTAATGATCACGGGCACCGGATCTTTTACCGCCACAAACTTCTCCTTGCCACTATTCATAGCGCTATCAATTTTTTCGTTGGTCCATTGAGGTGAGTTCTCCAGTACAAACTGCGCCATTTTCACCGGATCTTTCAATCTTATACAGCCGTGGCTGTAAGCACGGTTATCGCGATTAAAAAGGCCCTTTTCCGGCGTATCGTGGAAGTAGATGTTATAACTGTTGGGGAACAGGAATTTTACCTTTCCAAGCGCATTATGTGCACCGGGTAATTGCCGTATTACCGGCAGCCCGTTGGCTGTTCCGGTCACCTCCATATGTTTGGAAGCCAGGTATCTTTTATTTCGCCCGATAGCTGGCAGTATTTCCTTTCTCACTATGCTGCGGGGAATATTCCAGTAAGGACTAAATACTACCTGGTTCAGCACGCCCGAAAACATAGTAGTGCTATGCCCTTCTTTTCCGACCACAATATCCATATCAAACAAGCGCCTGGACCCATCAGTTACATGCAGCACAAAAGCCGGTATATTTACCAATATTAATTTTCCGGCAGGCGTTTCCGGCATCCATTTCATGCGTTCTATATTCACCAGCAACTGCTGCAAACGCTCTTCTGCCGGTATGTTCAGTGCATTCGTCACGGTATCATTTAACACCCCATTTTGCGTATAGCCATTACTGCTGCGAAAGCTGTTTACTGCAGCTTCCAGTTCGGTTGTGAATACCTCGCTGCTATCGTTATTTTTAAGCTCACCGGTTATGAAAAGCCGTTTTTTGATGGGTATTATTTCGGGAGAAGACTGACCTATCTTTAACCCCTTTTTCACGGCGGGCACAGGCTGCCAGCCACCTTTGCTGACATACTCCCTATAGGCTTTGAGCGGCCCTTTCATAACCGCTACGGCCGGAAACATCTTATCGTTGGTTTGCAGCATGGAATCAGCCAGTACCATTACAGGATAACGTTGTATCGGCACCATATGCTCCAGTTGCGCAATACTGGCGCTCTTTTCCTGGAAGTAATTAATCAGTCGCCAGGTAAGCTGCAATTCAGTATTGACCATCTGGGGATCGGTAGCGCTGATTTCCAGGCTGTCCTCGTCCATTAAGGCATCCAGGCGTCTGTCCAGGGTTTTGTTGCTGGTACTGTCTTTACTATAATTATATAAGCTACGGAAAGCTGCCGCCTGTTCTACCGGTCCCCGGCTGTCGAGCCAGGCAAATTCAAAATTGCGGGCATTATAAAAACTGCGCAGCCGCGTAGCAATGGTATCATCCAGCTTTTGCGATGTAATAAATTTTTCTACCACGGCACTATCAAGGAACAGGTCGTTGTACGCATTCTCCCGCGTAATCCCGGTATTACGGGGACTTATATCACTTTTGTTGTTGGAGTTGACTGGAGCGGAGGGGGAGCCGCAGCCATTCAAGATAATGTATGCAAACAATGCAATCAGTAGTAGCCTTTTCATATGATATGTATATCAAAAGAAAAGCCGGTTACCAGAGTCCCTCTGATGGCAGTTGTAACGCCCGTGGTACGTGGCTGCCCGGGAACAAACTGTGCACATACTGCAACAAAAAGTCCCCCTGCCACCGGCAGAAGGACTTTTTCCATCGTTGTGATATTATGGTATTAATCTTTCAGACCCAGGTATTTCTGTACAGATTTATAGTTCTTCCAGTCTACCGCACTGCTGCTACGCGCAGCCACTCCGCCCGGAATCAGAACATAACGGTATTGAAAAACCTTGGCGTTGGCAGCGTTAAGCCCGGTAGATAATTTAAGATTTGAATTGATAGAAATATCTCCGGTCAGCAGCGCATAATTAAGGTATACCTGCCCGTCCACATAAGGGATAGACACTACGGTGGGATCTGCCAGTGTACTAAGATTTACATACACATACACGAGTCCCTTTGATATAATATCCGCTGTCACCTTTGGGGCGTCAATATCTCCTCCGAATCCAACAACCGCACCGGAGTTATCTTTCAGCGTATCAAAAGCAACATCCAGCCACTCGGAATAAATAACATTGGCAGTGCCGGCATCGCCTTTCCCTCCGGCAGGGCCACCAGGACCAGCGGGACCGGCAGGGCCGGCAGGACCAGCAGGACCGGCGGAGCCATCTTTAGAACATGCAGCAAAAGCCAGAATAGCGGCTAATAAGAAAAGGTAAGGCAGGTGACAGTGAATACGTTTCATAAAGGACCGATTTTGGATGATTTAAATATGATTAATTGGTTGAGGTAATACGAGGTAAAATGGGATCATTAACACAATAGTCAATATACAAAAAAACAAATAACAAAAAAACGATAATTTAGTTCAAACATCTATTCATAAAAAAGCCGCTCCCCCTAACGGAGAGCGGCTTTATATTTTCAATTCTTCTGGTATTATACCCTGCCCATTACCGGGTCACTGAAACTTTCTTTGCCTGTTTCTACTCTGCCGGCATACCGCTGCTCAAAAGACGCGCTGCCAGCCACTTTCACTGAAAAGTCGTACCAGCCATGACTTTTAGATAAGTCTATCATCAGTGTTGCGGTTGTACGGGCAGCCACTGTTTTTTTCAACTCCCCTTTATGATAACCCAAATCGTTGATGGCGATATTGGCCGCCCCGCTACCGTGATTGATCAGCTTCAGTTCCACGTTGCCGGTGAGCTTCCTGCTATTGGTCAAACTACGCTGATAGCTGCACTGTACCTCTATCTGAGGATCATTGGCATCTCCGGCAAATTCACGGTAAAATCCGTTAGGACCATACACCCTTAAGTGATAATGCGCGTCTTCAAAGGAAGCCAAAGGCCACGTATCTTTCAGCTTATCTGCCGGCTTCACCGCGTAGGACCAGGTTCTTACCGGTTCCATTATCTGTGTATCTTCCTGCAGATATTTACCGGGAGCATACACGTTAAAAGGCGCGCCTGCCGCCTGTTTGCCAAATACTTTGTTACCTGCTTCAAAACTGATCTCAAAGGATTTTTTATCTGCACTCAGCTTACCTCCTACATACAGCTCATAGGGCAGTGCATTCGAAATACGCACTCCTTTTTCCTGATGAGCCATCCATTCTGATCCGGCAGGATCTGTATTGATCTTCGCAATTTCATCTGCTGCCAGCAGTTTAAATCCATCCGGCAGCTTCTTGAATTTTGCGTTGTACACCATTTCTATAAACTCGTTCCTTTCCGGGAAAGGTACCGTCACTTTTTCCCCGTTAAACGGCCGGAATACAGAGGTTAAATCACTGCATACTGTACGACGCCACTCAGAGATATTCGTTTCCTTAATAGCCTTACCCGTTTTATGCTGCAGGAAATTTTCCATCAGCCGTATAATAGAAGTATGATCACATACCTGTGAGTTCACATACCCACCTCTGCTCCATGGAGACGCTATCACCAAGGGGACCCGGTATCCCAATCCTATCGGACTTTCACGGATTTCATCCGCACCCAGGTATGGTTTCGCCTGCTCTTCTTCCTTCGTTACGTATTCAAGACCGGTATCAATTCCTTCGGAAACCTTTCCTGTGCCTGGTTTATGTGGCGCCGTGAAAGGAGGTACGTGGTCAAAGTAACCATCATTTTCATCATAGCAAAGAATGAAAATGGTGTTCTTCCATACCTCTTCCTTACGGGTTAATATGTCCAGTACTTCAGATACATACCAGGCGCCATACCAGGGGGAACCCGGGTGATCTGAAAACTCACCCGGTGCCACCAGCCAGGATACGGTAGGCAGTTTGCCCTCATTTACATCTGTTCTGAACTGATGCAGGATATCGCCTTTAGGCACCTGCACTGTTCTTTCGGTATCCCCGTCCTTATAGGTCAGCGTTTCCAGTTCATGATAATCAGGATCGCTTATATTGGTGGTAAATGCTTTTTTATGGAGGTTTTGTGCACGCTGAGGCAGTTTCGCAAAATTAGCGGCCGTGAACTTTTCTGCATCACTTTTGGTTTTCTCCAGCTCTGCTTTCCGCTGCTCCAGCTTCTTTTGCACCTTTGTTTTTTCGTTGGCGGTGGAAGTGGCAGCCAACACTGCTTCCAGGTCAGTTATTTCTGCTGGGAGTTCTTTGATTCTTCTTTGCAGGTAACCAATATGCCCAGCAGCAAAACGTACGTTAAAGGCCGCAAACCATTCTATCGGGTTATCGGTGAAGTTGGCCAGCATACCATCTTTCTCGCCCTCTAATCCGGCTGCACTGATTTCATTCTGGTATATTTTCCAGGAAACGCCGTTATCTTCCAGTCGCTCAGGGAAACTGGTCCAATGGGCTTCCCGTCCGTAGTCCACATCTTCATTCCATACGTTGGCTTTGGCGGAAGCTTTTTGTTCGTCCCGAAGGGTGCCCGTCCACAGATAAAGCCGGTTAGGCGTGGTGCCGGTCAGGGAAGAACAGAAATTCTGATCGCATACGGTGAAAGCATCTGCCAGTGAATAATAGAAAGGAATATCTTCCCGGTTGTAATACCCCAGCGTGAGTGGCATTGGCGACCAATCCTTGTTACCGGATTGTTTCACGAGCAGCCATTTATCATATTTACCATTGTTACGGGCATCTACCTGGTTGCCCCACGAATGTGGCAAACTGCTCATCCAGGTGGCTTTGGTATCTTTCAGGTTCAAACGGAAAGGTGCATACGTTTCGCCTTTGGCGTTGCTTTGCAGCCAAACCAGGTTTTTGTTGGGCAGTTGAATGGCACGTGGATCATTGTAACCACGCACACCCCGCAAAGAGCCATAACAGTGGTCAAAAGAACGGTTTTCCTGCATCAGGATCACAATGTGCTCCGCATCCAGGAAAGTAGTACCAGGCTTGGGATCTATGGCCATAGCCCGCTGAATGGAAGCTGGCAGGGCACTAAATACTCCGGCAGCCCCGGATAGCAACGCTGCCTTTTTAATAAAATCTCTTCTGTTATCCATTAATGATTAATTTTTTCATCTACACTGGTAAATGGGATTCACGTGAAAGGCGGAAAATAATAAAAATCTACAAGCTACTCACAACTAACTGTGAGGAATGGTAGTTATGTTATTGTTATGGTCAAATAAAAAAGGCCCCCGTTTTCACGGAAGCCCTGTATATATATGTTGAGAAATGGTAAAGCCTATGGCTGTATTTCTGAAGGTACCAGTACAATTTTAATCCACACCTTGGTAGTTGGTTTCTGACTGGCAGCACCGTTAACTCCCTTAATATCTACTTCTACGGCATTTCCATTATGAATCACGAAATAAGACTGCCCACCATATACCTGCGGTAACAACTCAAATGATTGCGGGTCGGCACTGCTATTCACTTCATATCTGCCTATAGATACGATGACACCATCTGACTGATTTACATTATTGAGCTCCGGAACCGGAACTGAATAAAAGTAAAGCTGGTTAACAGCATCAAATCCCCAGTCATTGGGATTTACTGGCTGTAATATTGTTTTATTCGGAATCACTACCTCATTTGTTGTTTTGGTGCACCCCGAAAAAACGAACACCAACAGTAGCAGCGGAAGGTAAAACCATGTTTTCATATGAGACTCTTTTCTCAGAAATAACCAAATACAATGCCATAAAAGAAAACTGATCCGTAATCCGTAATTTCACGGTATGTTACAACGTTATCCGAAGGCATTTGAAGGCATTCCGACAGTAAGGTTACACCACGCCGGCAGGTCCGTGGTGGCCTGGTTCAGGCTTATGGACAAACACGACAAAGAAGAAGGCTTCCTCACAGAAAACACCCTGGTGTTTTTGCTCAAAGGGGTGAAACATATTCATCTCGGCGAGGAAGATATCGTGGCCCATGCGGGCGACCTTATTCTTCTGAAACGGGGCGCCTATTTCATGACCGATTTCACCACAGATGGCAGCGACTACCAGTCGCTCATGCTCTGTACGGATGACACACTGCTGCGTTCCTTTATCAGTGAAGATGCGGGCTTCAACGCTGCCGACCAGGTACGTCACCGTATCCCCTCCGCCCCTATGGTCATCCACTGCTCCCCGGAAGTCCTGCAGGTGCGTAATAGTATCCTGGATTACCTTCAGCACCCCAATAACAATACCGATAAACTGCTGGAACTAAAGATCCGTGAAGTATTATTATTACTGCTATCAGGTCCGCATCAGCAGAGCGTATTATCCTTCCTGTTTCATATGTTCGACAGCAGTGCAGAAAGCATTATCCTCACCATTCGCCACAACCTGTTGCAACCGTTTACCCTGGAAGAATATGCAAAAATGTGCGGATTAAGTCTCTCTGGTTTTAAACGCGAGTTCTCCAGGTTGTATAATGCACCACCCAAAAAGTGGATAAATGAGGAACGATTGAAACATGCTCAGCAACTGTTGTTGCAGACCCGAAAAAATGTCAATGAAATCGCGGACGAGTGCGGCTTTGAAAATGTGTCTTACTTTATCAAACAATACAGACTACAATACGGGACCACTCCTAAAAATGCCCAACGAACCAAAAGTGCTATTTTTTGAACGATTCCTGTTACCCGCCTGCCGCCTGGCACCTATACCTTTGCTGAAATAAATTCAAACTATGAAAAGTATCACCAAGGCAGGGCTGATAGCTACCGCCTTACTCACAGGAGGCCATACCTTTGCACAACAACTCAACAGTACCGCATTTATGCATGCTCCTGAAAGCGTGGCTACGGATGGAAAAAGCTTTTATATCGCAGATGTTGGCGAAGGTGGCGATCCTACTAAAAAAGATGGAAACGGCATTATCTTTAAAATGGATCAGCAAGGTCACAGCAGCATCTTTGCCAAAGGACTGGATGCCCCCAAAGGAGCCTTCCTGTTGCACCACCAACTCTTTGTGGCAGATGTAGACAAAATAAAAGGCTATGACCTCAAAGATGGTGCCCTACGTTTTAATATAGATGTGGCGCCGGCTACCAACTTTTTAAATGACATGGTAGCTATCAATGATTCAACCCTGATCGCATCTGCAACAGATGTAAACAAGCTTTTCCTCGTACACCTGGGCAATCATCCCCGTGCGGAAGAACTGCTCTATACAACGCCGGTAAGAGGCACTAACGGACTTGTATATGATAGCAAACGTAAACGGCTATACGTGTGTGGATTTGGTGACGCGGGAAAACCGGACGGACAAATCGGTTATATTGATATGGCAGCAGCAAAGAAAGAGTTTGTACCATTAACAGACCGCCTCGGTTACTATGATGGCATTGCACTCACGCAGCATAACACGAAACTGATCATATCCGATTGGATAGCATTTGAAAAGAAAGGAGTGCTGTTGGAGCTGGATCTGGCAAGTGGAAAAGTAAGTACATTAAACCAGGTATTGATTGCCGGCCCGGCCGACTTTATACTAGATAGTAAGGGAGATGTAATTACGCCGGCGATGTTGGAGGGAAATATCCTGAAGTATAAAATCTCTAAATAGTCTGATCCATTTTTTTGTCTTTGGGCAGGATTATACTGATTTAGATGATTTTCCAGATTTTGTTACAAAGGATTAAAAGAGATTAGCGAAGACTCATGTGGATATCCACATTGGTCTTCGCCAATCTCTTTTTAATCTTATAAAACCCGAAAGAAAAATCTGGAAAATCATCTGAATCAGTATAATCCTGAATAAGACAATATCCGCTTATAACCTTACCTGTACACCACCTGCTGCGCCGATGTAAGCTCCGTTAAAACGGTTATTCCTAACATCTTCAGACCAGATATAATGATTCACCAGGTCTACTCCCAGGTCATGTTTGCTTTCAACATAGTTAAACGTAGGCCCCGCAAATACTTCCACTCTGCTGCCAAAACGATACGCTGGATAAATCCCTAATGTTTGACGATGAAACTCACCTCCTTTAAAAGCTGTCATGAACGTAGCGGTAGCTTCCGTATTAATTCTGAAATGAGAGAGTAAAGGCAGATGTGCACCGATACCTGCCTGCAGGGCGTATAAAGAAGTACTGTTTTTCGCGTTATATCCCACGCCCAGAATACCATACAGTATCCGGCCACCAGACTTAAAAGCCGCCATGATAGTCGTCGTTTCATCTATGCTTACACTCACCTGCTTTTCTCCGCCTTTTATAATGTTAATAGCTCCGATAGGACACTCGCTGCTATCTGCAATATTGATGAAACCTATCTGCACACCTTTTACTTTCTTCGCTATATTTAAGAACCCGGCTACCTGTACATCCACATCATCTGCTTTATTCATAAAACCAGTTACCTGTACATTTCCTTTGTTGGTAATATTCGTGAATCCGGAGATCTGTGCCTGTGAATTATTGCGGGCCATATTCATGAAACCACCCACCTGCGTACCGTCCACATCTTTGGATACAATATTCGCAAAACCGGCTGCCTGAAAGCCTTTCAGGCTACCATCCAGATTCATGAACGCGGCTAACTGCGCTCCATTGGCATCATTCTTTACCTGGTTCATAAATCCTGCTACCTGTACACTACGGGAAGTGCGACCAATATGATTAGAGAAGCCTGCTATCTGCACGCCGGTAGCGCTATCTTTGATGATATTGGAGATACCGGCAATCGCCGCACCAGTTTCTGCTTTGGATAAACCTGCAATAATATGTAATGAAAAATGGTTCGTATAAGCCGCAGCATTTTTACCATTACTGCTCAACGGATAAACGAATCCTATATGTGCGGGACTTGTAAGTGGTGTCTGCGCAAACGCACTGCTGGCGAGGGATAAAATTGAAACTACAATTATTACGATCCGGTTGCTAAAGTTAAATGTTCTCATGTTGTGTAATTATTTCGTATAGTATAACGACACGTTGAGGAACATCTACCCCTATGCAATAAATGAAAAATTAAAAAAGACTGATCCCTGCCTGCCAGCCCAGCCAGCCCTTCGCTGAACTGCCCATATTAAAAGAAGGATAGTGTTCACCGAAATTAATGTAGTGACGTGTGGGATCTATTTTATTCTCGTCATCGGCTACAGCAATAGACAGTGCAGGTCCTGCAAATAAAGAGATACGTTTGCTGAGCTTTACATTCAGTGAAGGTTGCATCCGGTATATCTGTGTATTATGATTCCAGCTACCCTGCCAGGTGTTTTGCGCTGTGACTTCCGCAGCAAGAGAGAGTACTTTATTTAAAGGAATATTTTTTCCAATACCATATCCGATAGACCACCCATTATTGTTTTCACCGGTACCAAAACCTCCCAGCAAAATACTGTATAACTCACTGCGGCCAGCCTTCCAGGCGATATTGTAAGGCAACACATCTGTGGAAAACAATACCACTTTTTTATATCCCCGGCGTACAATGTTAATGATGCCGAT
Organism: Chitinophaga sp. RAB17; assembly: GCF_052114225.1. NCBI lineage: Bacteria > Pseudomonadati > Bacteroidota > Chitinophagia > Chitinophagales > Chitinophagaceae > Chitinophaga > Chitinophaga sp. RAB17. The sequence goes on from NZ_JBFREI010000001.1 coordinate 720,622, forward strand.
GCTATAACCATTCACGCTATCTGCAATATTCACCAGGCCTATCTGCACCCCATCCATTTGCCGCGCATAATTAAAAATGCCGGATATCTGTACGCCTTTCATGATACCCCGGCTAATATTGCCCGCGCCTGCCAGTTGCACCCCATTCGCATCTTTCTCGCTGTAATTGGCAATACCACTCAGTTGCAGTCCTTCAAGATTACCTTTCGTATAATTTAATGCACCAGACACCTGCCAGCCAATGGTATTACCACGTGTGATACCTACCAGCCCCTGTATTTGCGCACCATTCATATTACCATATACCTGGCCTACAGCGCCGGTGATCTGCACGCCCCGCAGACTGCTTTCTGTGATATTACTGAAACCGGATGCCTGCAAACCAATCATGGAATCCAGCACATTGTTATGGAAACCCGCTAATTGTACGCCCCTGGTTTTTCCACCTACCACATTCACCAAACCCGCTATCTGTACATCCTTCATATCATTTTTCACAATGTTGAATGCAGTACCTATTTCCACACCATCCACGCCGGCAGTATAACCACCCAACACGTTTACCGAAAATTTATTCACTACCTGTCCACTCATACGGCCATGTGTACCTAATCCAGGCGTAAGTGATACCTGGTAAGGCTTATCCGCCAGGAAGGCCCCAATATTCAAGCTGGTTAATTTCTGACGGGAGGATAAAAATACTTTGGCAAACCATGTTTTTTCTACCCGTGAATGCCCCGTAATATCTACCGTCTTCAGTTGATAAGTAGTAGGTGAAATACTCACCGCTACTTCCTGATCATAGCCCGTAGTGAGGAACAGAGAAGTATCTGCATACAGGTCTTTACTAACGCTGATGGCTGCGGTAGGATATTTATCCTTTAACCGCAGCCTGAAGTAACCGTCGTTGTTTGTTAATGTAGAAATGAGTTGCTGTCGTTCATAGACACTGGCATTGGGTAGCCGCTGTCCTGTTTTTTTATCCGTGACGACCCCGCTGATCAGATAATATACCTGCGATTGCCCTGAAGATTTTTTTAGCAGAATAATATAATTCCCCGATTCTTTGTACTGGTAATCGGAGAGCAACATATCCAGTATATGTTTTACACTTTTATTCTTTTCCGAGATGCTTACCAGACTATCCTGCGGAAGCATCGTAGTTAAATAGGAGAAATAAAAACCGCCTTGTTTGCTGATCAAAGTAAGTACCTCTGAAAGTGGCCGCTGCCTTGCCTCTATGCTCACTGTTTTATTCAACAGATTTTGTGCGGCAACCGACATGGAGAAAATACATCCTAAAAATAAAGTCAGCAATTGCTTAGATAGTAACATACAGTACGAAGGCTATTATTTCAATATGATTTGTGATCCTTTTTTCTCCACTTCAATCTCATAAGTAAGCCCGATTACTTGCAAAGTACTATCCAGCGAACTGTTGGTAAAGGTAGAATTTATCTGCAAATCACGTTTATTATTATCCGCAATAACAATGTTCACACCATATGCTTCATTCAGGATCTCTACCAGTTTCCACAGCGGTGTATTATTACATACAAAGGTTTGTGTGCGGTAATAGTTATACAGCTCATCGTTATTGCTTTGTTTGCTGGGGGCTGACTGGTCGCTGGTAACAACTGCTTTCTCATGTTGTTTCAGCTGCACGCTGTTACTGTTTTTGCTTACTTCCACTGCACCTGTTTCTACAATCACTTCTGTTTTACCATTTACACTTTTTACGTTGAAAGAAGTACCCAATACTCTTACGGTTACATCGTTTACCTTTAATATGAAAGGTTTTCCGGGATCCTGTGCCACATTAAAAAATGCTTCTCCTTCCAGTTTTACACTCCGCTCTTTTTTAAAGGAAGCGGCATACTCAATGGTAGATTGTTTGTTAAGTGTTACCTGTGAACCATCGGGCAAGGTTTCGCTTTTTATTTGTTGACCGGAGCTCACGATCATGGGCTGCCCAATTGTTTTGGACAGGTACCAGAATCCTGCGGCACCCAGGAGTACAATAAGTACGGCAGCGATACGAAGTAAAGGTTTCCAGTTTATGCCGGTATCCAGTTGTACAATACGTGCAGTATTTTCGTTGGTGCCTACCCGTTGCTGGAAGCGGCTCCAGGCATCATTTTCATTAACAGTACTAACAGCAGCGAGTTTTTTGCTTTCTGTCCATATGAGGCGGAAATGTTCAAAATAACGTTGGTGCTCCTCTTTTTCCGTCAGCCATTCGGCCACTGCTGCTTTCTCCATAGGAGTGGCAATATCCAGCAGATATTTTACCAGGAGGTCATCGTTTATATGATCGGATTGTCTTTTCACTTATGCACTTTTACAGGTGGAGCAAAATTAATAACAAGGGTAGAAAATCTACCAGGTTGAGTCGTAATAAGCGCAAAGCTTTGCCCATCTGGTTTTCCACAGTTTTTATAGAGATATCCAGGCGATCTGCTATTTCCTGGTATTTTAATTCTTCAAACCGGCTCAACTGAAAAACAGTCCGGCATTTCTCTGGCAATTCCTGTAAAGCCAGTTCCAGCTTCTCTTCCAGCTCCCGTAACATTACTTTACCGGAAGCGTTTCCGGTGCTCTGATCGTTGTTCATCTGGTATTTGGTATGTGCCTGGTGGGTAGCTTTTACTTTTTCATGTCGCAGATAGTTAATGCATTCGTGGTATACTGCCCGGTAAAGGTATCCTGAAATGGATTGCTTTATTTTTATATCGCCGGATTTCTCCCACAGTTTGCAAAAGACGTTCTGCACCATTTCCTCCCCCATTATTTCGTCTTTTAACAAGGTACAGGCATAGGAATGCAAGCCTTTAAAATGTGTTTTAAAAACCTGTTCAAATGTTAATGAGTTTTCTATCTCCGGCACTGCAGTACCCGGACTTCTAAATTCCATGCTTAGGGTTTGATATCTAACGTCAAATATAATTCCTTCTGCCAATTGAACTGATTTATTATACGACACGCTGAGGAGATCATACCCCTACGCCGTGAGGTAAAATTTCCTTGTGGAAACATCCTTTTTAGGAGGAAGTCAGCGTGCTATTTCATATCTAATTGGTTATCTGTTAAATATGAAATATTATAAAAGTATTTATATGAGGTGCTCACCATCAGGTATCCATCTCCCAAAAGGTAAAAAGGAAACTAAAAGTAGCGCATACAGGCGGTAACACTTCCGTCAAAGGCCAGAGAAAGAGGGATACAGGTCCATGGAAATAGGTTAACTTTTCCAGTCACTTTAACAATACATTATATTCATCTTAAAGAATATTTCACAACTGGACCACTAATATTGTGAAAATTATCCCGATGAAATTTATCTGTACACTTTGTCTGCTGCTCTTAGGAAGCACTGTTCTTTTTGCCCAATCTAAAACGGGCTATATTAATTTTCAACAAATGATTGGTTTAATGCCTGAGAGCAAACAGGCAACTGATACATTAAATGTATTGCAGGAAAAATTAAATCAGGATGGACAGCAACTGCTGGCGGAGTATACCAAAAAGGTAACGGAGTTCGACAGTATTCAAAACAAACTAACGCCTGCCATGCAGGAAGTAAAGGTATCTGAGATTAAAAGTATGCAGGCTAACTTACAGCAGTATAAACAAATGTCAGAGCAAACCATGTCTACCAGGGAACAGGAATTACTTACACCTATATTAGATAAAGCTAAAAAGATTTTGAAGGCGGTGGCTAACGAAAAAGGCTATACGCTGGTGATTGATAACTCCAGAGATGCGGTATTGGTATCCGCAGAAACCGATGATTTGATGCCAGCTGTGAAAGTGAAGATGGGCATCAAGTAAGAGGGCATTTGGGTATTTAGTTATTTAGTTATTTGACTGGTATAAATGCTTGTCGTCTTCCGCCATTCTTATATTCTGCAATGTTTATTACCGGCAAATAATTAAATAACTAAATGTCAAATGTAACTTGTAAAGAACTATATGTGTAAACCGTGCGCCAGCAATGTTTTCCACTGCGGATTGCTACGTACAAATTCTGCCACTTTTTTGCTGGAAGGTACCATACGGATATTCTGTGCAGAAATCTCCTCCATTACTTTTCCCAGCATCATTGGTAATACACCCTGCTTTTCCAACACCGGAGGCACTTCTGCACCAGTCAGGAAAATACGGCTTCCATTTCTTTCGTAAATTACTTTAGCCATTTGTCCAGCGATATGCGCTTCAAACTGCCTGGCTTCCTTGTTGTCAATAATTTTAAAATCCTTCATGATCATAATTATTTTTTACACGATGTTTCTAGCGGTAGCGTACTAAAGGGAAAGTATCTTATGCAAAAGGGAAGTTGATATAAGATAGCACGATTGGTATTAAAATACCCTGAAAAAGCTCATTCCGTCTGCAAATATACTAATATTTTAGTAGAAAACCGTGAAACATTAATATGTAAAAATAATTAATACTTAAAGTAATTGGCAGGTAAGCCTTTAACGGGAAGTCTTACGTGAAACACACTACCACTAAGGGGATATTCCTTTATTTGATCTTCTGTCATATGCTCCCGGGCGGTCGTAATCAGCATTTCATCCATATCGGCACCTCCAAAGGCACAGGAAGAAACATGCGGCGCAGGCACTTCTACCTTACCCAGCAACTCCCCCGTTTCAGGATTCCAACAATACACACCCGAACCTCCCCACTGAGCAATCCATAACATGCCATTGTTATCCATCGCCATACCATCCGGATGTCCCAGCGCTACAGGAATACGAATCGCTACGCGCGTAAAGGCTATAGCACCAGTGGCTTCGTCATAACTAAATTCCTGCACTGTACCTGTATCTGTATCGTTATAGTACATCTTATCTCCTTTCCACACCAGGCCGTTCGAAATAGTAACACCTTCCAACTTCACTACCGGCGCGGCTTTGCCCGTGATACAATACAATGTCCCTGTGCCTTCTTCGGCCGGCATCTGCATGGTACCTATCCATAGTCTTCCGGCCGGATCGCACTTACCATCGTTACATCGCATGTTGTCCCTTTCATCCAGTATTGTCAGCAGTTTACCCAATCCCTGCTCCGGAGAAAAAAAGGCAATACCGTCTTTCAGTCCCGCTACTAAGGCATTCTGCCCAGCCACCGGTACCAGCGTAGTAACATAGGTGCCCACATCAAAAGCTTGCTGATGCCCGTTTTCATCTCTTATGTAAATAATATGTCCGAGTATATCTACCCAGCACCAGCTCTTTCTTTCCGGCCACCAGCAGGGGCCTTCGCCCAGCTCACTCGTTAACTGCGATAATAGCTCCGGTTGGTATAACTTCATACTTCTTATTTTAATAAACAACCATGTCGGTAAACATCCAATATATACTATTGCGCGTTGATATTGTATATTGCATGCTATAATGATTGTTAATTTCCAGTTCTTTAATTCCGTCTATGAACGTAAAAGTATTTGAAAAACTCCATAAGGAGGGGTTGATAAATGACAACTCCCTGGCATCCGTAAAAACAACTGAAGAGAATCGTTTATTTTCCCTGCACTGGGAAATTAAAACCCTCCTGTATCTCGGCGTATTACTACTGAGCGGCGGTTTAGGTATACTGATCTATAAAAATATTGACACCATTGGCCACCAGGTCATACTGCTGATCATCGGGGTAATCTGCGCCGGTTGTTTCAGTTATTGTATCCGGCAAAAACTGCCCTTTTCATGGGAGCAGGTGAAATCACCGAATACCTTTTTCGATTATGCGTTACTGTTAGGTTGTCTCACGTTCGTTACTTTTATCGGATACCTGCAGTTTCAATATACCGCTTTCGGTACCGCTTACGGACTCGCTACTTTTATTCCTTTGGCAGTACTAGCCATCAGCGCTTATTACTTTGATCACCTCGGTGTGCTGTCCATGGCTATCACCAATCTGGCTGCCTGGATGGGTATTGCTGTCACACCATTTCAGTTACTATCTGCCAATGATTTCAGCAGCCGGCAACTCATTTACACCGGCACATTATTAGGTGTGATCCTGTTGTTACTGGCCATGCTATCTACCCAAAAAAATCTAAAGAAACATTTCGCCTTTACCTATCAAAACTTCGGCGCGCATATTATCTTCATTTCGTGCATAGCAGGGATATGCATGTTTGATGACGCTCACTTCCTATGGCTCCTCTTTATGGCGGGCATAGGCACTTACATCTACCTGCAGGCATTCCGGGAACGCTCTTTTTACTTTGTGCTGATCACTGTCCTATATCTTTATCTGGGGTTCACGATTGTATTCTTCCGGGTGCTGTTCAAGATGGCGGATATCGGGGCGCTGTACCTGGGATTTTTCTATGTGATCAGCTCTGCTATCGGCGTTATCCTGTTATTGATTAACCTCAACAAAAAAATTAAAAATGCTCGCGTATAATTCTAATACACTCGATAACCTGGAAATAAAAGAAGAAGCGGAAATAGCGCTGAGAAAGGATTGTATTGACGTGGCTACATATAAAGCCATTGAAGCAGCACATCCCGTAAATTTTTATACGCCTAACCCCGTCATCAAGATCGGGCTGTTTATACTCACCGTTATTATCGTTTGCTTTTCACTCGGGCTGCTGACTTTAATGACACTCGATGCATTACGCAGTGAGAAAGGATTTGCAGGTCTTTGCATTTTCGCCGGAATAGCCTGTTATGTGGCGCTGGAATTATTCATACGTGAAAAAAAATTGTTCCGTGCTGGTGTAGATGATGCGTTGTTATGGGGGGCCGTATTACTGTTTATCAGTAGTCTTGTTGCTTATGATTTTGACCATGTTTCCATGACTAGCTGGTGCCTGGTTACTTTTATAGTAACGCTATTGGCCACGTTGCGCTTCGCAGATATGGTGATGGCAGGAGCCGCCTTCCTGGCATTTCTGGGGCTTGTTTTCAGTCAGCTGATCAAACTGGGCCCTGTTGCTAAAACCGTCACTCCTTTTGTGGTAATGGCGCTTTCGCTGGCCGTTTATTTTATAGTAAGAAGATGGATGAAACAGGTGGCTTTCCGGCACTACAAACATTGTTTAACGGTAATATCGGTACTCTCTTTACTCACGCTTTACCTGGCCGGCAATTACTTTGTAGTAAGAGAAGTCAGCAACGCCATGTTTGACCTTCAACTACAGGACGGACAGTCTATACCCGGCGCTTTATTCTTCTGGATATACACAACCATTATACCTTTCATATACCTCTATCTCGGCATCCGTAAAAAAGACGCGATCCTGTTACGCACCGGTATGCTCCTGTTAGCAGCCATTGTATTTACCGTCCGGTATTACCACAGTGTAATGCCGCTGGAAACCGCGATGGTGGTTGGTGGCCTGGTATTAACTTTCGGTGCGTGGGCACTGATACGCTACCTGCAGGTACCTCGTCACGGCTTCACTTATGTAGAAGCAGATGAGCCTTCCCTGGCCGATAAACTAAAACTGGAATCACTGATTATTGCCCAAACTTATGTACCTGGCGCACATACTCCCGATATGGATTTTGGTGGGGGCACCGGTGGTGGTGGCGGCGCCAGCGGAGATTATTAAAGCGGTTACAGCCTGGCCATAGCAGCGTTGCTATGGCCAATTCTGACCTCCATCTATCTGCTGATGCAATTTTATCGGGGTGATACATCCACAAGTCATCCCCGCATCAAGTCCACCTTTACTCCAATGCTACTATAGGTACTTAGCGTGTATCAGGTTATACATCAGCAAGTTATCGCCGCATCAAGTCCACCTCTGCTGCAATGTTACTATAGGTACTTAGCCTTTGCCTGGTTATATATCCGCAAGTCATCCACGCATCAAGTCCACCTTTACTGCAATGCTACTATAGGTACTTAGCGTGTATCAGGTTATACATCAGCAAGTTATCCCCACATCAAGTCCACCTCTGCTGCAATGTTACTATAGGTATTTAGCGGGTGTTAGGCTATACATCCGCAAGTCATCCACGCATCAAGTCCACCTTTACTGCGGTACTGCTATATGTATTTAGCGGGTGTCTGGCATAGCATCGATATCCGTGATGCAGGCTTTCGGGCAGCTGCCAGGGTTAGATCTGCAGCATTCGCAGGGGGCATAAAAAAAGCCTGACTGAAATAATCAGTCAGGCTTAAAGAGCGAAAGACCGGGCTCGAACCGGCCACCCCGACCTTGGCAAGGTCGTGCTCTACCAAATGAGCTACTTTCGCAGATGTATTAAGAACTTCGGGATTGGCTTCGCATTAGCAATGAGCTTCATGCGTTACTTGTTATCCCCAACAAGTATTTGGAGCGAAAGACCGGGCTCGAACCGGCCACCCCGACCTTGGCAAGGTCGTGCTCTACCAAATGAGCTACTTTCGCAGGTATTAAAAACTTCGTTATTTTAAGAACTTCTCCCTTCAATGTGCATTCTTTCGTTTGCTTTGCCCTGTGGCGTTTTTGTTGGGATTGCAAAGATAGGAAACGGACTGAAAACACAAAATTTTTTTTCGAACTTTTCTAAAAAAAATTTGCACGGATATATGCATCAACTTGCTGAAACACAGACCTGTAAAGCATTCCAAGAGAAAATTTAGTAATACTTTTTATTTACATTGTGTCCGTTACCGCTACACCACGAATGACTAAAGGCTTCTTCTTAGACTTTTTACGCTTACCCCACCATACCAGGAAACCCGTTACAGGCAAGGAAGCGCATATTAAGCTGACAATAAATGCAATAATCTTTCCGGCTATCCCACCAATAGCACCTACATGAATATCATAGTTCATTTCTATTAACCGTTCACCCGCATTTTTGTGTGCATCATTACGCCTGCCCAGCAGCTTTGCGCTGTATTGATCAAACTGAAGCTGATCGGATCCATAGTAGATTTCCTTTCCTTTATAGCCACCAATTACGTTCACACCTTTTTCACCACTGGCAGGATAAATGAAAACGCGGTCATTACCTTTCAGGATAGGCAACGCTTTCTCAAAAGCGAGATCCAACGGGTCACCAGTCAATGATGCAGTTCCCTTTACAGACTCGTGCAATGATCTGTCAGGAGGCGTAATGCTTCGGGAAGCCACCACGTACACGGTGGTCTCAAACCAGGTAAATGCCCACACCATGCCCGTCAGTGCCAGCACCAGTGCAAGGATAAGGGCATAAAAGCCCAGCACATTGTGCAGGTCGTAGTTCACCCTTTTAAAACCAGCTTTCCACTTAATTTTAAAACTCTTATCACGATTGCCTTTAGTCCACTTTTTAGGCCACCACATAATCAATCCGGTGATTAACAGGATCACAAAAATGAAAACGCTCCAACCTACAATCGGCTGCCCGATTGCATTACTTAACAGTAAACTCCAGTGAATAGCTTTTACAACAGAAAAGAAATTGTGCTTATAATCAATGATGCCCGTAACCTGTCCTGTATAAGGGTTCACCATCGCGGATTCATAGTATTCCATTGAACCGAAATAGGTCAGCGCGGTATCATTCCCTTTGTAGGTCATAAATTCCCATGCCTGGTCAGGGGCAGTATAGGTAGTAATATTGCTAATCGGCTTATCGGGGCCCAACGCGGCCTCTGCTGCTTTCTTCAGCTCGCTTAACGGGCGTACGCCATGTGCTTCGGGGGTAACAATCAGTTGTTTACGGTAATAGATATCATTCACTTCTTTCTGAAAAACAAACAAACATCCTGTAATACTTACAATCAGCACTATCATCCCTGCTCCCAGGCCTAACCAGAGGTGCAATTTTTCCACTACTATCCTGAAAAGCGACTTATGTTGCTTCTTTTTTAATTTATCCGTCCGTTTAAACATAGATCAATACCGTGGGTAGCTATTATTCCCGAGATACAAAAATCCTTGTAAAAAGCCATTTTCACTACTCGGATCCGGAATTTCATTTACGCAAAAGGGAAAGATGAGGCATAAAAAAAACCTCCCCCGGAAAAACCGGAGGAGGCCTGGATAATTATGTTAAAGCCGTTGCTTACTTATATTTTGGATTATACAGCGAGCTTCCCTGTACTTTTACTTCAGGTTTTCCGGCATATCTATGTGCATAAAGACCGTAGCTAAGCCCCAGGATAAAGGCCACCAGGCAAAACAACTGCACGTAAAATAACCAGCGGGAGCGGGAAACCTTATCTAAGGTAATATCGTATTTATTTTCTACTGTATTCTGTTCCATAATCAGTTTATTTCCGATGCAAACCTACATAATATTTTGAAATTTTCGAAGTTATTTGCCCGCTAACGAAAACTTTTGCCTGCTAAATCAGCTCGGAGAATTTCTTATGTTTTAAAAAATAATACCTCCAGATCATGATACCATGAAACACGCCCTTCATTTTCATCAGCTTCATTTCCGGTAAATCATCGTTTCTCACATATTTGCGGCGCCAGCGGTAGTAATCCTTATAAGCACGGTAAATAGCAGCCATATCTTTGGGCTTACCAGCCACCAGGCTTTTAACACCCGCCAGGATATCCAGGAAAAACCGTTGTACCAGTACTATCCACCGATCTTCACTATGCAGGTTTTTCCACAACATCATCAGGTTATTCCGGAAGTTCAGATACAACTTACGGGGATTTCCCTGGGGCAAACTTCCCCCTCCCACATGAAACACTGTGGAGTCAGGGCAATAACAAATACGGTACCCAGCCCGCTGTAAACGCCAGCAAAGGTCCACTTCTTCCATATGTGCAAAAAAGTCGCGATCAAAACCATTTACCTGGTGAAAACAGGCCGAACGTATAAACAACGCCGCTCCCGTAGCCCAGAAAACATCCTGCACATCGTTATACTGTCCAAGGTCCTTTTCTGTAGTATACAGGATACGTCCCCGGCAGAAAGTATAACCCAGGATATCCATCCAGCCTCCGGCTGCACCGGCATACTCAAACTCGTCCGGCTGCAGATAAGCCCTCATTTTAGGCTGACAGGCAGCAATACGGGGATCTTCCTGCATTAATGCCACCACCGGCTCTATCCAGCCAGCTTCCACTTCCACGTCCTGGTTCAGCAACACATAAATATCTGCTTCTACCTGCTGCAAGGCGTCATTATAACCGCCGGCAAAACCGTCATTACTGGCATTACGGATAATCCGGATCTGCGGGTAATGTTGCTCCACAAAAGCCACACTGTCGTCCGATGAGGCATTATCTGCCATCACCAGCTGTAGGTTGCCGTAAGTAGAACGGCAAACAGACGGCAGGAACTTCTCCAGAAAAGATTTTCCGTTCCAATTTAAAATAACAACTGCTACTGATGGCAATACGGGCAACTGATATTACGTTTAGCGTGAACAATTATTTTTGAGATGCAAATATGCAACAAAGGATTTTAATATTCGCTAATCATTACAGAATCAGACAAGCCAAATATGGCTTAAATTAGAAGTATGTTTAAACAGTATATCGGATGGAAGTTTGTACTGGCCTCCATAGCAGTGCTCATCATTGGGACCACTATATGGTTTGTAAGTAATTTATCAAAGAATATCCAGGAAGAAGAAAGGAAAAAAGTAGCTATCTGGGTGGAAGCCAACCGCGAATTGCTGCGGACGGATACTGATGCCAACCTCAATCTGGCCATCAGCATTGTGACCAACAACACCACCATCCCCCTGATACAGACCAATGAAGATGGGAAAATAATGGATAGCCGAAACCTCGACTCCATGCGCATTATGCAGGATCCCAGGTACCTCCCCGATGAACTGCTGGCCTTCAAAAAGCAACATCCCCCCTTTATCATGGAGGTAGATGCCAGGCAAAAAAAATATAATTACATCTATTACGGCGACTCGCTTATTCTCCGGCAAATCCGCTACTACCCCTACATACAACTCATAGTAGTCACCCTTTTTATCGCCATCGTACTTTTTGCCTTATCCAGTACCAACCGCGCCACCCAAAACCAGGTATGGGTAGGACTGGCCAAAGAAACGGCCCATCAACTCGGTACGCCACTATCCTCCATGGAAGCCTGGCTGGAAATCCTCCGGGAAAATGAAGCCAATTCCACCCTGGTAACGGAGCTATCGAAAGACGTAGACCGCCTGAAACTTATCACGGACCGCTTTTCGAAAATAGGGAGCATCCCCAAACTGGAAGAAAAAGACATCGTGGAGCAGATCCGGAATATGACCAGCTATATCCGTAAAAGAGCACCACAAAAAGTGCAATTAGCCGTGCATAGTGCAGAAGAAGAGCTGCCCGCTATGATCTCTCCCCCGCTTTTTGACTGGGTTGTGGAAAACTTATTAAAAAATGCTTTGGACGCCATGGAAGGCAAAGGGAAGATCGATATTACCATAGAAAATCACCCTACTTTTATCACAGTAGACGTGTCGGATTCCGGAAAAGGGATTCCGAAAATGAGCTTCGAAAAAGTGTTCAAACCCGGTTTCAGCACCAAAAAGCGGGGATGGGGCCTTGGGCTTTCCCTGGCCAAACGGATCATAGAAGAATACCACCGCGGCAGGCTCTATGTAAGGTCGTCTGAAATCAACAAAGGGACCACTTTCAGGATCGTACTGCGAAAATAATGACCCGTTTCAGCAAAATATGAATAAATAAATTTGCTTATTTTAAAAAAGCCATTATTTTTGCACCCCATTCTACCAGATGCGAAGGTGGCGAAATTGGTAGACGCGCTACTTTGAGGTGGTAGTGCCTGAAAGGGCTTGGGAGTTCGAATCTCCTCCTTCGCACACAAAAAAAGACTTGCTGAATCAGCAGGTCTTTTTTCATTTCAACCCATCCTTAACAATTACCTAACCCCTCCTTAACACTCACCTAATAATAAATTTCCAATTTACATGCACACCCCAACCGTATTACTCTCCCCGAAAACCCTTTACCTGTTGTTTGTTTCTACTAACGTTGATAACTAAGGAAGGATGTGGAAACTCCTTCCTTTTTTTATTAAGGCAACCAATCCCCTATCTTTACTTAATTTTTTTACTGAATACTATGGGAACATCAATCACCTGTCCCAGTTGCAAGCACCAGTTTGTCATGGAGGATGCCTTTGCAGCGGATATAGAAAAAGAAATGAGGAGTAAAATGGAAGATGAATGGCGCCGCCGCCTCAAGTCTCTCCAGGACGAGAAAGATACACTCCTCTCAGAAAAAAACAAGATGGCACTGGAACGCCGTCAGATAGAAACCCTGAAACAACAGCAGGAAGAAGAAGTGAATAAACGTGTCCTGGTGGAGAAAAAACAACTCCAGGAAACGATGGAAGGAGAACTGCGTAAATCCATTACTGCCGACCTCAACAACCAAATGGCGGTGTTAAGAGAAGCTAACCAGGAACAGGAAGAAAAACTCAGGGAAGCCCGTAAACAGGAACTGGAATTTCTGCGCAAAGAACAGGAACTGAATACCAAAGAACAGGAACTGGAAATTAACCTGCAAAAGAAATTACTGGAAGCCCGTTCCGAGCTGGCAGATAAAATACGTAAAGAAGAATCTGAACGAAACAGTCTCCGGGATACAGAACACCAGATGCGTTTAAAAGAACTGGAAAAGCAGCTGGAAGACCAACGCCGACTCGCAGAAGAGATGAAACGCAGGGTTGAACAGGGTTCTACGCAGTTGCAGGGAGAAGCGCAGGAACTCGTGCTGGAAGAAATGCTGCGCGCCAATTTTCCATTTGATGAAGTCACACCGGTAGGAAAAGGCGTACGTGGTGCCGATTGCGTACAATTGATCCGCAATCAGTTCGGACAGGAATGCGGCCGGATCATTTACGAAAGCAAACGCACCAAAGAATTTATTAAAGACTGGGTAGAAAAACTCAAAGCAGATATGCGCAGCCAGGGCGTTGATGTAGCCATTCTCGTTACCCAGACCATGCCTAAAGACATGGAACGCTTCGGTGAAAAAGATGGTATCTGGATCTGTACTTTCGCAGAAGTAAAAGCACTCGCCTATGTATTGCGCGATGGTATCATAAAAATTTCCAGTAAGCTCCGCACCCAGGAAAACAAAGGCGATAAAATGCATATGCTCTACGAATACCTTACCGGTGGAGAGTTTGCAGAACAATGGAAAGCTATCCGCGAAGGATTCATGTCCATGAAATTATCGATACAACGGGAAAGAGATGCCATGGAAAAACTCTGGAAATCACGCGAAAAACAACTGGAAAAAGTATTACTGAATGCAGCACATATCAGAGGTTCGATTGAAGGCATTGCCGGCAGCGACTCTGTAGACCTGCAACTGCTGGAGGATGCAGCAGATGAAATACTGGATTAATTTTTATTTTTTTTATTTATATATACCTATGCAGTCATCTATCAATACCATTATTTTTGACCTCGGAGCAGTATTAATTGATTGGAATCCCAGGCATCTGTATCGTAAACTTTTTTCTTCTGAAGAAGAAATGGAAACATTTCTGCGCGATGTTTGCACATCCGACTGGAATGAAGCACAGGATGAAGGCAGAACACTCGCAGCAGGTACCGACTTGCTCGTAGCCAGCTTCCCACACCACGAAGAAAACATCCGCGCCTACTACGGCAGATGGTCCGAAATGCTGGCCGGAGAAATTGAAGGCACCAAAAATATATTACAGCAATTGAAGGAAAGTGGACGATATAAATTATATGCACTCACCAATTGGTCTGATGAAACATTTCCTATAGCGCAGGCCATGTATCCTTCCCTTCACTGGTTTGATGGCGTGGTGGTATCTGGTCGTGAAAAAATGCGTAAGCCCGCCGCTGCCTTCTATCAGCTGTTATTGAACAGGTACCAGGTAGCTGCTGCCAACGCTTTATTCATTGATGATAATGAAAGAAATGTGATTGCTGCAAGAGCATTTGGTATCGATAGTATTTTATTCGAACATCCACATCAGTTAAAAATTGAATTAGAAAATAGATCTATTATTATTTAATCCACTTCGTTAGTAATTGAACCTGTTAACCCTTCTTTCACTTTAGGATTTCCTTAACACTCCACAGCTAAACTTTCTGTAACAATCAACTATCTAATCCGTTCAAGAGAGAGGAAACACGGAAAACATGATTGTCAGGAATACCAACCTGTTTTGGTTCATCATTGTTAGCCTGTAAGGAAATTATTTTTTAAATTAATACGCTAGGACATGAAAAAAACTTTGTTTTTATTCAGTGCCGCTGCCGCATTGGTAGCGATGGTTTCATTCAGCAGCTGTCGTAAGGATCCTTTGAAAGATATGACTAATGAAGAGTCAAGGATCTACATTACGAATCACGATAGCACCGCAAATTTTACATCCTATTCAACATTCAGCATAGTAGATTCGGTAGCTGTATTAACGCGTAGCGCGGATACCGCTAAAAAAGCATTAACGGACTATGATAAAAAACTGATTGCCTCTGTTACTGCTGCGATGCAACAACGAGGATATACGCTGGTGAACAAAGCCGCCAAACCCGATCTGGCAGTGAATCTTACCCGTATAGATAATTCCTACACCAACATCTCCTGGAATCCGGGATGGTGGGGCGGTGGTGGCTACTGGGATCCGGGTTACTGGGGATATCCCGGTGGTGGCTGGTATTGGCCTTCTTACTACACTGTATACCAGGTAAATGAAAAACAAGTGGCGATCGATCTTTTCGACCTGAAAAACCCGAAAGGAAACAAGCTGACAGCTGTATGGAATGCACTGTGGCGTGGATCAGGTGTATGGACTACCGGCAATATAGACCCTATGGTACAGGCATCTTTTGCCCAATCCACCTACCTGAGTAAAAAATAATGTTGACTTGAACTTTTAAATTGACAGGAAGATGAAAAAGATTATAAACTGGATATTGATTTTTGCAGGATGTTTTGCAGCGCAGACAGTATCTGCACAGGTTCGTCCACCATTATCAGTGGATATCAACTATTCCATCGCACAGCCATTTGGCTCACTGAAAGATTATACCGACAAAACCAGCTTCCGTGGCTGGAGTGCAGGATTACAATATATGCTGAATGATCAATGGTCAGTGGGGCTCCGTTCCGGATTCCAGGACTTTTATCAGAAGCTCCCTCGTGCTGTTTATCCCGATAAACAAGGTGACGTATCCGCCGTACAAACACGTACACTCCAGGTGATCCCTATTCAGGCCACCGTGAGTTATGCATTTACCAAACCAGGATCAGCAGTCATTCCATACGCAACAGTAGGTGTAGGTACAGCAAATATGAATTATGAAAAATATTGGGGTGAATTTGTTGAAAAAAATAACAGCTGGCAGTTTCTCGTAAGCCCCGAAATAGGCATCAACGTTCCTTTTGGCAAGGCTTCACCAGTAATGTTTAATGCTAATGTACGCTACAATTATGCACCGTATAAATACGGCGACATTACCAGCTACAATACCCTCCAGGGAAATATTGGGTTGAAGTTCCATTTGAACTAAGACTCACTTTTGTCCATATTCTAAGAAAGAAAAGTGAGAGTGGATCCCATCCGTTAAACCAGCGGATGGGATATTTTTTTTCAGAATTCCATATATTGTTGAAAGCCTTTGCTAAACGCCTCTTTAATAGTACCCTCTTTATCTTTATAGATGTAAATAGCTTCCAGTCCGTACTCTGCATGTGCTGCAATGTAAGCCAGTCCCTTTTCTACACCCATCAAGATGAGCGGATTATCAAATGCATCTGCTGTAAAACAATCTTTTGCAATCACCGTTACACTGATAATATTATTGTGCAATGCCACCCCTGTTAACGGATGAATAGTATGTGCAAAACGGGTACGTCCCTGATCAAAAAAGCGGCGGTAATTACCACTGGTAGCAATGCCTTTATCGGGAAGCCGTACCAGCCCCTGCACGGGCTCATAAGTGGTATCACCCGGCGATGGTCTTTCTATTCCCACACTCCAGACTTTATGCTGATGATTGTGGCCTTTGGCGCACAGCTCCCCGCCCACATCTACCAGGTAATTATTTATGCCCTGCGCAGCCAGAAAATTACCCAGCACATCTACGGTATATCCCTGTGCAATGCCATTACAATCAATTTGCACCCCTTTTTTTGTAGTATACAGCTCATTCCCTTTTACCCGGAGATAACGCGAACCTATATACGACATCGCCGCCTTGATACTATCCGGCGGTGGCACACCTTTAAAGGATGGTTTGCTCACCCCGAATCCCCACAGATACACCAGGGGTTTAACGGTGATATCAAACAGACCTGCCGTGGCTTTATTGGTAAACAGGGCTTTTTTTATAACCGCCTGCATATGTTCATCCATTTGTACACGGCCGGTTTCATTGAAACGATTAATGACAGAACCGGGCTTATACAACGAAAGTGATTGATCAATCACGCGGAAGATGGAATCTATGCGCGGTTGCAGAGAAGTCGTATCTGCAGACAAATATTTCACAATATAATAGGTGCCTTGTGCTTTGCCTTCACATGCCACCAGTTTCAAGACAGGCTCCTGCTGCGCTTTAGCCGCGGTGGCCCATAGCAGGATACCTGCAAATAATAATTTGTTCATTTTTAATTCAACTGTTGGCACTACTAAACAAATCAGGCTGCAAAGTAATCTTCGCTGCATTTCTATTCGCTATCTTCGCTGCATTTCTATTCGCTGCATTTCTAAAAGCTAACTGCTAATAGCTAAAAGCTATTTAAATGCATCAAATCCGGTTACATCCATACCGGTTATCAGTAAATGTATTTCATGTGTGCCTTCGTAGGTCATCACGCTTTCCAGGTTCATCATATGCCGCATCACAGAAAATTCACCGGTAATACCCATACCACCTAAAATGGTGCGGGCGTTGCGGGCAATATTAGCGGCTACCTCGCAGGAATTGCGTTTGGCCATGGAAATTTGTGCAGGGGTAGCTTTGCCTTCATTTTTCAATACCCCCAGGCGCCAGTTGAGTAATTGTGCTTTGGTGATTTCGGTGATCATTTCTGCCAGCTTTTTCTGCGTCAGCTGGAAACCGCCAATGGGGCGACCGAACTGGATGCGTTCTTTCGCATAACGGAGGGCCGTATCGTAACAATCCATTGCCGCGCCTATTGCTCCCCACGCGATACCATAACGGGCGGAAGAAAGGCAGGATAATGGCCCTTTTAATCCTTTGGCATCTGGCAATATATTTTCTTTAGGTACTCTTACATTATCAAAAACCAGCTCACCGGTGGCACTGGCACGTAAGCTCCACTTCCCTTTGGTTTCAGGTGTGGTAAATCCTTCCATGCCTCTTTCCACAATAATGCCGCGGATAATACCGGCTTCATCTTTTGCCCATACTACTGCGATGTCTGCAAAGGGAGCATTGGATATCCACATTTTGGCACCATTCAGTATCACATGATCGCCATCACTCGTGAAATTGGTGATCATACCGGCCGGATTGGATCCGTGGTCAGGTTCGGTGAGCCCAAAGCAGCCCATGAATGCTCCGGTAGCCAGTTTAGGAAGATATTTTCGTTTCTGTGCTTCACTGCCAAAAGTAAAAATAGGATACATCACCAGCGATCCCTGCACCGAAGCGGTAGAACGGATACCACTGTCACCACGCTCCAGCTCCTGCATCATGAGCCCATAGGAGATGTGATCCATTCCTCCTCCCCCGTATTCTGTCGGAATGGTAGGACCAAAACAGCCCAGTTCTCCGAGTCCATCTATAATTTGCGTGGGAAAAGTGGCCCGCTGGCAATAGTCTTCAATGATAGGCGATATTTCTTTCTTCACCCATTGTCTGACCGCATCACGGGTCAACAGGTGTTCTTCTTTCAGCAAAGCATCTATGGCAAAGTAATCGGGTGACTGAAACAGATCTTGTTGCATTAACTACAGGTTTAATACCCAATATAAGAAATTACGAATTACGGAGTTGCGGGAAGCAGGCAGGTGTAATGAAAAAATGCTGTCAGGGGCTATAGCGGCTGCATAAATAATGCAGTCTCCTGCAAAATCTTCGCTGTTATAAACGTGTTAATTCGAGACAAGTTAGTACCTTTCAATCAAATTAGAGAGCTATGGCAAGCAAAGTTATACCTGCGCTTTTGCTATTGGGATTCTTAGTCGTTGTGATGTTATCATTTCACCCCACACCATTACAATCTGTTGCACTTAAGGTGCTACCCCCAAAAGTCAAATCAGGCGCTAACCCTGAGTTAAAAAGGTACTGGATGGTCTTTTTACGGAAAGGTTCCAGACGCAACCAGGATACCGCGGTTGCAGCAAAAATCCAATGTGATCATCTCGCTAACATCCACCAACTGGCCGATGCCGGCAAAATTATTGTGGCAGGCCCTTTTGGAAACGATGAAGATCTGCGCGGTATTTTAATTATGAATTGTAAAGACAGTCTCGAAGTAGTATCTCTGGTTAACAGGGATCCTGCAGTGGTGGCAGGCAGACTGGTATTTGATGTAAAGCCGTGGTGGACAGTAAAGAACACGGTGTTTAAGTAATGAATTACGAATTTCAAATTACGAATTACGGATTTGTGAGTAGCTGAAAGATGTGAAACCATCTTCACTTATATCTACTCACAAATCCGTAATTCGTAATTTGAAATTCGTAATTCATTATACTGTCGCAGCAATCTTATTCAGGTATCCTGCCATTTCCTGCTGATATTTGATGGCTACATTTCTGGCATCTGTTGCGAAATCTTCTCCATTACCGGCATAAATAATAGCACGGCTGGCGTTTACCAGTAACCCGCAATCCTTATTCATGGCCTGTGTGGAAATTTCTTCCAGACTGCCTCCCTGTGCACCTACACCTGGTACCAGGAAGAAATGATCTGGAACCAGCTTACGGATATATCCCAGTTGGGTAGATTGTGTAGCGCCTACAACAAACATCAGGTTGTCGGGCGTACCCCATTCCACACCGGCTTTCAGTACTTTTTCAAACAGAAATTCATCGCCTATCTGTTGCATCTGAAAATCCTGGCTGCCTTCATTGGAAGTAAGTCCAAGCAGGATAGCCCATTTTTCAGAAAACTGCAGGAAAGGTTCCACACTGTCTTTTCCCATATAAGGCGCCACCGTAACGGAGTCGAACTTATAGGTTTCGAAGAATGTTTTGGCATACTGGGTAGATGTATTGCCTATATCACCACGTTTGGCATCAGCAATCGTAAATATACCGTCAGGGATATACTCTACAGTACGTTGTAAACTTTCCCAGCCACGGATTCCCATACTTTCGTAAAAGGCCGTATTAATCTTGTAAGCTACACAAAGATCTTTGGTAGCATCAATAATCGCCTTGTTAAAGGCAAACACCGGATCTGCATGAGAAAGCAGGTGTTTTGGAATCTTTTGTATGTCTGTATCCAGCCCTACACAGAGGTATGACTGCTTTTCCTTAATCAGATTCACCAATTCCTGTCGATTCATAGTCGGTTAATTTGGGGCGCAAAGTTAAGTAAAACTTAAGTATTGACGCTTCTTTAAACATATTATGATTACCTGTAATTGAAAACAACTCTAAATATTCACTGTGGTAGTTGTGGTTTACCAACATAATTTTTATGAGGAAGATAAATTAAAGATATTCCTTTTTGCGAATACGCGCATCAACAAAAAATAAAATAATTCTTCTATTTTTCTGCTGCCCGGCGGGCTTCCATTTCAGCAGCCACACGCAGGGAATTTTCATCCCCCAACGCCCGTAAATGGGCAATTACGCTGAAATAATCCGTATCTTTTTTATTCTGGCTGAGCTTATAGTTGGCATTCACGTCTCTCACAGTAAGTTCAAATCCAACAATCGCCTTTACATTATTCCCGAGTGTTTTATCATCAATATCTGTAATATGCACCGGGCAGGCAGATGCGGCTTCGTAGTGGTCCATCAGGGAACCCAGTGCAGCAATTACTTCTGCCTCATCCTGTATCCTGATCTGCCCGTGAATATGCACGGCCATATAATTCCAGGTGGGGATTTTCTCTTTTTCATACCAGGAAGAAGAAATATAGGCATGATGTCCTGAAAAAACAGCCAATGTATCGCCCTTGCTGAAATACTCCCATTGCGGATTAATCCTGGCAATATGTCCATGTAGCACGAAATTTCCGGGTGTTTTTTCTACCAGGGTCATGGGAATATGAGTGGCGTGTGGTACACCGGCATCATCCACATTAATCAGCAAACCAAAACCATTCTCTTTGATAAAAGCGGCAATAGTATCCCAGTTGGTTTCCCTGGTGAGTTTTGGAGTATACATCTGAAGAAAGAATTACAAATTACGAATTACAAATTACGAATTACGTTTGGTTGTGAAACGCCGTAATTCGTAATTCATAATTCGTAATTTTCTAAACGATAATATCAACGATCTTGGTAGGTGCTATGTTGGCATTACGCATGGCTATACTACGGGCGGCGGCGCCTGCAACATCCAGGAATGCTTTACGGATAATTTTCTCATCCCCGGCCATAGCAGGTACGCCGGCATCACCACCTTCGCGGATGCTTTGTACCAGTGGTATTTGCCCGAGGAAAGGTATTTCCAGTTCTTCTGCCAGACGTTTACCACCTTCTTTACCAAAAATATAATATTTGTTATCCGGCAACTCTGCTGGTGTGAAATAGGCCATATTTTCCACTAAACCAATGATTGGCACATTAATCTGTGATCCCTGGAACATGGAAATTCCTTTTTTAGCATCTGCCAGCGCTACATCCTGTGGAGTGGTAACAATCACCGCACCGGTAACAGGTACGGTTTGTACCAGGGTCAGGTGAATATCACCGGTACCGGGAGGCATATCGATTACCAGGTAATCCAGTTCATCCCAGTATACATCGGTAATAAACTGTTTTAATGCACTGCTAGCCATAGGCCCACGCCACACAACTGCTTGTCTTTCATCGATCAGCAAACCAATAGACATTACCTTGATACCGAATTTCTCAATCGGCTGAATCATGCCTTTACCGTCTACATTCACCATCAGTGGCCTTTCTCCACGTACACCGAACATGATAGGAACGGAAGGACCATAAATATCAGCGTCCATCAACCCTACTTTGGCACCATCTCTACCCAATGCCAGGGCCAGATTCGCCGCCACAGTGGATTTACCTACACCTCCTTTACCGGAAGCCACCACTATAATATTCTTCACATTAGACAGTACACCTTGTCCACTTGTTCTTTTGGTACTCACATTGGCGGTCATCACTACTTCCACTTCCGCATCCCTGCTCACTATCATGTGAATAGCATTCACACAGGCATTCCGGATCAGGTCCTTTAACGGACATGCCGGCGTGGTAAGTATGACTGTAAATTTTACTTTGTTGCCGTCAATCTCTATATCTTTTACCATGTTCAGCGTAACGAGATCTTTCCCCAGATCTGGCTCCTCTACGTTGCTCAGGGCCTTTAAAACCTGCTCTTTCGTGATCATAAATTGTTGTTAATTTTGAATCCAGACAGCAAAGTTAACCCAATTGGGATTTAATTTACAATTTCTCTGGGCAGCTGATCAACTGCATAGAAACACGTAATTAAATTTTTATATCTTAGGGCCGGCATGCATCAGAAAAGATCCTACATACTGTCACTCATAATTGTTTTCCTTTTGTCTCCTTTCCTATTGAAAGCACAGATTGCGGAATTCAGAGACAGCGTCATTCAGATTTCAGGTATTACCATGACGGCAGACAGCCTCCGGGCCATCCCTGCAGTAAGCGTACTGGTAAGAGGTCAGGGCAGAGGTACCATCTCCAACAGATCCGGTATATTCTCCATCGTAGTGTTTAAAGGTGATACCCTGTCATTCAGTGCAGTAGGCTTTAAACATAAAAACTACCGGGTACCGCCAGATATCAAAGGAAACAGTTTCTCCCTGATACAGCTGATGGTAGAAGATACCACCTATCTGCCGGTCACCATCATCAAGCCCTATCTCTCAAAAGAAGAATTTGAACGTGCCTTCGCTAATATGGACATCCCCGATGATGCCTATGAGGTGGCCAGAAAAAATACCAATAACGCCAGGCTCCGTGCCATGGCCCGCTACACCCCTGTCGATGGACGTGAAGGCGTAAACCAATACCTCAACAAACAGGCACAGAGCCTCTACTACGCAGGTCAGCCACCACCACAGAATATCTTTAACCCGCTGGCATGGGCCCAGTTTATTCAGGCCTGGAAGCGCGGTGACTTTAAAAGGAAAGACGATAGTTACAGCAACTAGTTTGTAACGGGTAATTCTTTAAATTAGTGGCTTATTCAATTCTGACAAATCACTACACCATGCAAAAAATTGCGGTAATCGGCGCTGGTACCATGGGAAATGGTATTGCGCATGTCTTTGCTCAACACGGCTATGCCGTTACTTTAATAGATGTTTCTGCCCCGGCACTTGATAAGGCACTACAAACCATTACCCGGAACCTCGACAGGCAGGTGACCAAGGGAACTATTACAGAAGCCGTTAAAACTCAAACGATTGCCAACATCTCCCTGCAAACAGATCTCGCTACCGGCGTAAAAGACGTTTCCCTGGTAGTGGAAGCTGCTACCGAAAATATTTCGCTGAAGCTGAAAATATTCCAGGAACTGGATCAACATGCTCCTGCCGACGCGATCCTGGCCACCAACACGTCCTCTATTTCTATTACAAAAATTGCAGCAGCCACCAAACGCCCTGCTAAAGTAATAGGCATGCACTTTATGAATCCTGTGCCAGTCATGAAACTGGTAGAAATCATCAATGGCTATGCTACTGATAAAGACGTGACCAATACCATTGTGGCACTCTCTGAAAAACTGGATAAAGTTCCCTGCGTGGTAAATGATTATCCAGGCTTTATTGCTAACCGCATTCTGATGCCCATGATCAACGAAGCGATCTGCTCCCTGTTTGAAGGCGTAGCTGAAGTAGCAGAAATTGATACCGTCATGAAACTAGGGATGGCTCACCCAATGGGACCATTGCAACTGGCCGATTTCATAGGACTGGATGTTTGTCTTTCCATCCTGCAGGTGCTCCATGATGGCTTCGGTAATCCTAAATACGCCCCCTGCCCGCTGCTTGTGAACATGGTAACTGCAGGCTATTTAGGCGTGAAAAGCGGAGAAGGATTTTATAAATATACTGCGGGTAGCAAAGACCTCGTGGTAAGTGAAAGATTTAGCAGATAATAAACAACGGGTAGTATATGCAGCTGATTTAGCTACATATACTACCCGCTAATAGTTTATTCGTCTTCGTTATACTACAGATGCCCTTGTAATAACCGGTTAATTCGTTATTCCATTTAATGCAAAGAAGCTTCCTGATAACATCACATGATCAATATTACTTCAGACGTTTAATCAATTTCGTCCAGTATTTTATCATATAAATTTCCGTGATCAACTGCCCTCCATCCTTCGCCGTATTCTTCCGCTATAGCCACCAGCGACAATAGAGAAAGCGGGGTAAAAGCAGAAATTTCATGCTCATCCTTTTTCGCTCTCCAACCAATCACGTCTTCTTTATCATCGCTCAACGTAGCCGTTACTTTATACCCTTTCTGAGTAATCATAAACAACGCTACATTGTAGGTATTCATTGCTTCTGCCAGTTTCATAATATATAGTATTAGTGACTGCTTTTAATTTTGCTTCCATCAATTTCTCCTTCGATCAAAATTTCCTTATTCTTTTCCATGATCTGTTTTACGTTATTGGCGTCCCGCGCTAATTTTTTGTTTCCGCTATTTTTCATCATTTCAGCAACAGATTCAGGCGTATGTATTTTTATGGTGCCTTCTGCTTCCATTGCTTCTAAATCCGCTTTTGATACTTTTCTTACTTTTCCAAAATCCTTCGCAATGCCTTGTTTCTCCGTAAAAGACGTGTATTTACTTGTTTCTCCTCTGCTTTCTCTTCTTACGTGCTCCCAGGGTGTTTCAATATCAGCTTCCTGTCCCAGCGGCGTACCAACGTTACCACCAGTATATCCATCATCCCCCCTGAATAAATATCCTCCATCTCCTGCCAGTCCAAAAACGTCCACCCATCCATTCGGATCTTTCACATATCCATATAATCTCATTCCCCCAGACAGTCTGATCGGATCCTGACTCAGGTACATGCCTCCATCGGGTGAATAGTAACGGAACCGGTTATACGCCAATCCTGTTTCGTCGTCCTCATATTGACCTAAATAAAGATAATTACAAAATGTTTTATCTCCATATAGCCGTCTCACTTTACCATAACAGTCCAACTCCCGCTCCCATACTTTATTTCCAGATGTGTCATAAGCGTGTGTGGGGGTACCCAGGTGATCTGAAATAATACTGTAAGAATTTTCCGGTACAAGTTTGGCACAAGGAATCAGCGAATCGCCTTCAAATACCCAGGTAACCAGGTTTTCCACAGGTTCAGACTGCGGTTGTAAATCACCATCCGCGGCTGCACGAAGATGCGGAGGAAAGTCCCCCATATACCGCCATTCGTGCAAGGGGGTATCCCCCTTCCACAACCAGCGTGTTACCAGCTGCTTGCGTTTATTCACCAGGGCAATGCGACGTCCTAAAGGATCATAACTGTATACAATTTCACCACCACCTGGTGTTACAACTTTATGAAGTAAGCCATTTCCCTTCCACTCATAACACCAACCTCTGCGACTTCCTTTTGGTGCTATTCTATACCTCTGAAGGTAGTCCTGCTTATCTTCTGCAGTAGCCTGGTTATTGAGCTTAAATTCCTTAAACACCAGATTTCCTTCTCCATCATAATGATAATAGTAATCCGGACACTCCAGCAAGCGGCCACCTTTACCATATATACGATCTTTCCGTCCCGTAGTACGAAACAGATTACCCAATTTATCCGGTATCCGGTAAATGGTGGTGATGGCCGAGCCACCAGATTGAGCATAAGTGGCACTTATCAGGTTGTCAAACTCGTCATAGGCAAATTGCGTCTGCGTATCAGACAATTCATGAATAATACGGCGCAATTGCGATAGGCGCCCCCATTCATAACGTGTACGGTGCTGTTCTACTTTATGTACACCAATAGACTGATTTATAACCCGGCCTGTTTTGTCCCGCAGAGTTTGAACATTCACACCACCCGGGAGTATTCTTTGCAGCTCCAGCCCTTTATAGTTACGCTCCCATGCTGCTTCCCAGTTTGCTGATATACCATTGGAAGCCTGCATTTTTTCTACGAAACCAACCGCATCATATTGCAGCGTAATGGCAGCACCAAGACTGCTACCAATAAAACTATTATCACCAAAATCATTATACTCCCGTGTCACCTCGTATGCTCCCTGCACCTCTTTGATGATCCGACCACATTCATCCCGCTGTATTGTCACGACACCATCTTCATTGAATGCGCCCGTCAGCTGACCGTCTTTACTATAGCCGTATGCCGCTGTGCTGCCATCATGATGTTCTTCCCGCACGACTTTACCTACACCGTCATAATCATATACCGTCCAACGATTTCCGGGACGCCATACTTTTTTCACCCTTCCTGCACCATCCCGCTCATAACGGCGCTGGACACCATCAAATCCTGATTCATGAATAATATTTCCAATTGCATCCGGCTCCAGCCGGTATATCTCTCCTCCTTCATTGGCAATACTCCGTAACTGTAATTCCTGGTCATAAGTAAATCGAACATTCACTCCATGCTGACTTCTCCCTGTTAATGTACCTAACGGACCATATGTAAAGTTCACTTCCCGTTGTCCATCCTTAGCGCTGATCAGATTATCCGCCGCATCATAGGTGAAGTTATTAATAGTACCATCAGCTTCCTCCATCCGTAGCGCGTTTCCCGCAGCATCATATTGATAAGTATACCAGTAACCGGTAGCGTTGATTTCTCTTACCAGTCGTCCCAGCTCATCGTAGATCCAATGCAGTTTCAGACCTTCCGGTATAGTAAGTATTGAAAGATTATGTTGTGCATCATATGCCAGTTCAAACGCGCGGCCGCTGTTGTGTACCACCCTCACTATTTCGGCCCCACTGTATTCATATCGCAATGAATTGCCATTCACAAAGGTTTTCTTCTCCAGTAATCCCTGTTCGTTGTAGCTCCATTTCAACCGGCGGCCACCTGGACTTTTGACTGCAATCAGGCGCTGTTTTTCATCATACGAAAATAAAGTCGCCTCTCCGTTACCGTTCACCTGCTCCATGAGATAGCCAAATTCATCATAGCTATTCTTCGTAGTATTCCCCACCGGATCCACTATTACTTCCAGTTCCTGGTAGCTGTTATACTGCTGCATGGTGACGCCACCGTTGCCATCAATGATTTTATAGATAAGATGCTGTTCATCAAAATAATATTCCGTACTATGCCCGAGGCTATTGGTAGCAGTGGTTTTACCTACTTCATAAGATGTATGATACTCCAACACACCACCATCTCCCCAGGTATGTATGCAGCGGGCATCTTCGCCTGTGCCATCATATTCCCAATAAAAATTCAGGCCGCTCTGATTGGTTAATTGTACTAATAAGTGTCCCTTGTAAAAAAAGTATTTACTTACATCCAGCGCATTGGTAGTACTGCTTAAATTACCATCTTCATCATACGTATAGCGTACGAGGTTGATGATCTCTGCGCCATTGCTGGTATGAATTCTTTCAATTCGCCCCTGCTCATCTGTAGTTACCTGCAACACCCGGTTACTGCTGTCAATGATCTGTTGCAGATAGCCGTTACCGTTATAACGGAACAGGATACAAAATCCGGCTACGCTCCTTACTTCAGAAAGCTGGTAACTTCCGTCCGGTGCAGGTTTGGATGCAAATCTGTAAGTTTGCTTTGCAATGTCCTCCAGGTAATAGCCACTGTTGTCACGATGCCACCATAACTTTTCCCCTCTGTTATAATAACTACCTCCCGCTGCCAATACCGGCATCACGGTTTCACGGCCATCCCGCAGTCGTATGCTGAAATAGCCGTTTTGAAGGTCATACACATGCATGTTATAGTTGTGATGCCAGTTATAACCCAATGAGCCTTTTACTGCTGCATCACTATAATAGGTACGTTCCCATACCAGTGGAATGGGTCCGGGCAATTCAAAATCTATGTTGGAAGAAAATACTCTTCCGCTGGCTGCATCTACCGGCTCTCCAAAATGTTTGCATTTGAAGTCCTGCAGAATGGCTGCCAGCCGTGGAAAGCGGCTTTCTATCTTATCAATCACTTTTTGCAATATCTTGCCTGCTGCTTTTGACAAGCCTTTCAAGCCAAGTTTAAACATCAGCTGAAACAGGTCTATCGTTGGGGGGCCGCCTACCAGCACAGGTTTGCCGGCGGAAGTCATAATCAGCAACACAGAAGTGGGCGCCATCAATGCAAAGGCGGAGCTCTTTTTATTAATACGGGGTGGTGATGGTAGTCCCACCAGGTTACAGGAAAGCGCCGGATGAAACTGCGTGGAAAAAGGACCACCATCTGCCAGTACAGTAGAACTACCCATCCACATTTCCGATGCCGCTTTAGGCTTTATGATAGGAAAAGGCAGATGCGCAATGAATGCAGGCAAATGAAAAATGGTAGTACCGGCGTTGGCGATCCATTGGTTATGCACCTTTACAGAAGGACTTAAAGCATGTACCAGCATTTGCGCGGTAGCCGCCAGGGAAAACGGCTGTGGCGCCGGTTCTTTCCCTTCCTCCGGTTCCGGTGGTTCGGGTGGTGGTGGCACCACACTGGCTATGGCCGCCATAATAGCGCCCATAATATCGAATACCATTCCTATGTGAGGTACCGGCAACAAGGGAGAAGGAGGAAATACGGAATCATGAAAATCAATACCTATGCCCAGGTCGAAATACTTCGCGGCAGGCATGCCCGGGAAGGAAGGTAAAATGCTCGCCATTCCTTTTTGTATATGGTCCAGCGAGTTTTTCTTTTCTGCAAACAATGCACCGAAGCCTTTATTTTCTGCAGCCATGGTTATAATTACTTTGATCCCTGTCGGGAGTGGGCTATTTAGTTAAATTCAAAAAGAGAGGACTTACGTCTTACAGTGGCCTTATCCATGCCTTCAGACTGAAGCAGGGTGGCCCAGTCGTCACCTAGTAATTCCTGTAACTGGTCCTGTAATATTTTCAGATCTTCCGGTCCTCTGATTTTTTCACAGAGGTGAACCGCCATGCTCGCGGCATGCAGAAAAGTAGACTGACGCCTTACTTCCTGTTCCAGGTAACTACCACCTGTAAGGGAAAGCAAAAGATTCTCAAACGCAATATTCAGTTGACTCAGTTCATAATATAGGTGACCGCTAAGCCGATAGCCTTCCATGATCATGAAAGCATCTCCCTTTTCCGCGGCTTCATGTGCCAGCTCCTCGTATAATACGATGGCCTGTTTACGTTTCTTTTTACCTACCAATATGGCTGCTTTTATCATGACGCATGATTTCCAGGTGGGATACCCCGCCGGATCATTGGCATCCATGAGCTGCCTGGATTGTATGATGGCTTTATCAGCGTAAACGGCGCTCTTATTGGGTTCCCGGATCATAAAATAAGCCTGGGCCGCTATCATCAAGCCGGCTACGGCATGTGTGACACCACCCATCTTTTTGCACAAAGAAAGCAGCACCGTTATTTCACTATCAAGAACGCCTGCATCCTGTTGTGTGGTGCAGTCCATTACTTTACGGATCTGTTTACGGAAACGTGCATCGATGCTGACAGTATCAGAATTGCCGCCACCTTTATCCATATCGTTTTTTACCGCAGCCACCATATCCAGCTGTGGCTGCAACAACGTTACCTGTTCAGCTAATATTTTTTGGGCCAGAGTAATCCTGGGGTTTGTTACAATGTCAATGGTAACGAGACGAATGCCATCCGGCAAACCCTTCTTCAGCACATCGGCATACCAGTCTCCCGCATCCGGACTATCCGGTCTCAGCATCGGAAAATAAATACAGCAGCCAATATTTTCCAGACCAGTGATATAGGATTTAAAACGAAGTAATTCTTTCCATATACTCTGCACACATGGTGCAAGCGTCAGGTCTGGCTGATAGTCCTGTTTCAGCAGCCTGTCTTTTTTTAATGCGCCATAAACATCATACTTCGCATCGGGTATCGGCTCAAACCAGCTTACATACTCTTCCCACAACGCTTTCTCCCACGTTTCATGATCCCCGTTCCAGGGCGCATCAAAACGAAAAAAAATCTCTTTAAAAACACCTACAGCAGTACGTTCAATTTCCAGGAATTTATCAATAATATCTACATCGGCATATTGTACCAGCCAGATGGCCAGTTTCCAGTGTTTTTGCTGATCAGCAACGGCCCAGGCGTCCCTTACTTTATAAAATTCCTGCCCAATGGATGGTGAGGTCGTCATAAGTTAGCATTAAGAAATCAGGAATTTATTTTCACCAGTCCGCCGGATACTACTAAGTCGGCAGTACAGCTCACTGACACATCTTTCTTGGCGTTTACGGTAACAGAATCGCCTGCAATATTTGCAGTACTGCTACCCTTTGCAAAGAATTCCTTTGTCAGCATGGTAATGGAGGCATCTCCCTTAACCAGGGTATCTTTTCCTTTTACAACAACTGATTCCTTCCCTTCCATATAAATGCCTTTCGTTGCGGTCAAAGTACCTGAGTCTGATGCTGCAATGGTGAATTTTTCTGCGCTGATTTGAATTTCTTTGGAAGAAATATCCATTTTTGTTTTGGAAGAAATGGCAATACTTTCCTTGCCATCCATAAAAATGCGGTTACCGCCAGGATCGGTGATGGTAACACTGCCATCAGCATCATTCAGCAAGATGGAAATACCACTGCGGGTACGGATGGCCTTCATGTCATTGGCTGCAGTACCGAAGCCGGACTTGCCTTCTCCGTTATAAGTAGTACCCAATACAAAAGGCAGTTCCGGGTTACCTCCTTCGAAGTCTACCACTACTTCCTCTCCTTTTTCAGGCACCATATACATGCCCTTGCTGCCACCACCATGAGGAGATACCACCCGCATCCAGGGCGTCATTCCCTGCTGTTGCCATTTAAAGCGGGCCCTTACACGGCCCAGGTCTTTGGGATCATGGTTATCTACCACAGTAGCGCTCTGGGCCTCGGAGAAAGGCATATTTTCCAGGTTTACCGGTGGTGCGGCGGAATCAGCCGGAATACCTTCAAACTCATTATAGTAATCACCGTTGCCGGTAACATGATGTGTTAATCCCCAGATCATGAATTTGCCATGATCATCTTTTGCATATACATTTTCCTGGATGGCAATATGATCTCCTACCCGCAGGGAAGTATGTCTGCTACTACCTTTCAGCTGCACCATCGCTGCCATACGGCCTTTTTTCTGCCGGGTCACCAGCGTATCCAGTTCTGCTTTTGCATTGCTGGTAAAAGCATGTGTCATTTTGTACAGAGAAGGATTACTGTATAACTTCTCACTTAACCCTTGCACATGCTGTGTATAATCATTTACTTTCCCTGCCGGCTGCGCGGATGTGGAATTATCCACTACCTTATTACTGCGGTAGTCGTATCCGTTCAGCTGTTGATTATTAGGCTGCACCTTCATTTCCAGGTCAAAGCTCATTAAGTCTACCAGGTGCACCAATGATATTTCCCTTGGTTGATATTTTCCAAAAACAACCTGTTGACCGTTATAAAAAAACCATTCACCAAACCGCTCAGACATCCGGTGCAGAAAGTCGAAAGATGTTTCTTTATACTGTACAATATATTTCAGGGAAGTACTGGTAGCCGGGTCTACCAATGGACGCGAAATGTAAGGTCCGCAGGCTTTCAGGGTGGTGTTCACAATCGCTGACAGGTCCTGATTTTCGAATGCCTGCACATGTGGGTCATTATTCAGTAATATCGTAGGACTATATCCGCGGATCACACAAAAACCATGTGTGCCATCGCTTTCCTTACCGGAGCTGACAGACATCACAATGCCATTAAAGATAAGCGGATCATAGTGCTGTAATGCTTCATAAGACTGGATCGTGATACTCACTTCTTTTCCCAGGAAAGCCTTGGTGGCAGATACAATGCCTGGGCCCAATTCCTGCAGCCAATCATACCCAATCTTCAACTCAAAATGATGATGCCCCTGTAATTGTTGCTCCAGGCGCAGGGAATGGAATTGTTTAAATTGTTTGTCAGCAATAGATACGGTTGTTATGGTATGTAACATAAACAAGGGGGCTTTTAATATTAATATGGTCCTGTATGTATCCTGAATAAAACTGATGGATACTGTTATAAAAAAACTAAAAACGGGCTAATAAAAACGCTAGTTAACAAAAATAAATTTAAGAAAAAATACATAAAACGAGGGCAATTTTATGTAAACGTGGAAAAATATTTCACAGGAGATAAGGATAGAGAAATATTCGTAGGATGATCCTGATAAGTATGGATTCCTATCTTTTAAGCAGAAGGCATAAAGCGGAAGGCAAAAAGCTATCTGAGCGAATGATCAGAGCGATTTTGCAGTTAATTATTCGCTCAGATAGCTTTTTGCTTTATGCTTTATGCTTTTTTATATCCAGTCCGTAAATATCTTTCAATCGCAGGAGGCACAGCTCTTCGCCGGATTTAGGTACCCCTATTTCCATCTCACAAAATAACTGCAAATCCTGGGATAACACCGTGCAGTTGTTTTGTTTTACCACCATCATTACATCATTCATGATAGTGTAATCAAAGCTGAGATGATATTTTGCTTCTATATTTTTCTGGATAACCGGGATCAGCTGCAATACCATTGCAGCGCTCATTTTATATGCGTTGATAAGTCCGGGTACACCCAGGAGGCTGCCACCGAAATAACGTACTACTACAATGAGTACATCCGTGATCTGTTTACTGTCTATTTGTCCCAGGATGGGCTTTCCGGCAGACCCGGATGGCTCACCGTCATCACTGGCTCGAAACTGGAGACCAGCCGTACCCAGGCGATAAGCATAACAGTGGTGTGTAGCTTTGGGGTGTTCCTTTTTCACTTCTCCGAGGGCTTCTTTTACCTCTTCCGGGGTTTTGACAGGAAAAGCATATGCCAGAAATTTGCTGCCCCTGTCCTTGAACTCTGCTACAGCTGTTTTATCAATTGTAAAATAAACCTCCATCAATATCATTTAAAATGCGCACATGAAAACTACGCAGGATTATAAAAATCAATACGATCGCCGTTCACCTGCATCGTATCTACACTTATTGCCCGGGTGAGCACTGGTGCTGCCAATCCATCTGCCAGTGTAACCGTACCAGTTATAATGCGGGCCTCATCCCATAACCCGGCTGCGATAAACTGTTGCAACAGATGAGGACCACCTTCCACCAAAACGCTTTGAATATGCCGCTGGTGCAGCTGTTTCAGCAACGCAGGCAGCATATCGGTAAAATCCAGCTCCATGATTTCCGTCAACCCGTGGGTATCTGCACGGCTACCTGTAATAAATATGGTAGGAATGCTACCATCCCATACGTGGTGGGAGCGCGGAACTTTCCCTTCCCGGTCGATGATGAGACGAACCGGATCTTTACCGGTCCATAGCCGGTTATTCAGCCTGGGATTATCCAGGATAGCGGTTCGGGTACCTACCAGGATACCCATCTCCTCACTGCGCCATTTATGCACCAGCCGGTCACTATAAGGATTGGATATTTTTACAGGTGCTCCATCGGCAGCGGCCATAATGCCGTTGCTGCCCTGCGCCCATTTCAGTACAATATAGGGGCGTTTCTTTTCATGAAAAGTAAAAAAACGGCGGTTGATATACCGGCATTCTGCCTCGAGCAGGCCTGTATGCACTGTTATCCCTGCTTTTTCCAGCTTCTCAATGCCTTTACCTGCTACGGCAGAAAACGTATCTATGCAGCCAATCACCACTTCCTTAATTCCCCGGGATACGATCAGATCGGCACAGGGCGGTGTTTTGCCGTGATGAGCACAAGGCTCCAGGCTTACATACATGGTTGCCAGCGGGATCAGTGACTGATCTTCTGCGGCAACGCTGTTAACACAATTCACCTCAGCATGGGCCTGCCCGTACTGCCGGTGATAGCCCTCTCCTATGATGCGCCCCTGGTGGACCAGTACAGCTCCTACCATTGGATTAGGTGCCACCTGGCCCGCTCCCATAGCGGCCAGCTCCAGGCAGCGCTGCATAAAAAATTCATTGAACGTGCTATTCATAATCGCCAGCGATGTAATATTTTTGCAAATGTATCGTTTTTAGCCAGTGGAAAATGCCGCTCCCCCAGGTTTGCATTTTTCCGGTTATATTCCTTAAACTATTTATATTGACTATACAAACGGCCTTTACCTATATTACTGGTGCCATCAGTGAACTATATGAGGAGCGGGAAGCCGCCAATATAGCGCATATTATCATGGAATACCTAACGGGCATGAGTAAACTGGATCGCATTGTTCACAAAACAAAAATCCTCTCCCCCGATCAGAATCAACGACTAAAAGCGGCTATTGAAGCACTGCAGCGCCACGAGCCGGTGCAATATATTACTGGTAGCAGCTGGTTTTATGGCATGGAACTCCTGGTAAATAAAAATGTGCTCATTCCCCGCCCGGAAACTGAAGAGCTGGTAGAATGGATGGTACAGGATGCGGCACACCGCCATCGCCTGCACCTGCTGGATGTGGGCACGGGCAGCGGATGTATTCCCCTGGCCCTGAAAAAATCATTGCCTGACGCACAGGTGTCTGCAATAGATGTAAGTGAAGGCGCCCTGGAAATAGCCCGCAGCAACGCTTCCCGTCAAAAACTGGATGTCAACTTTATGCTGCTGGATGCCCTGGATCCTACGCAGCTGGCCACATTGCCGGAATTTGATATGATCGTCAGCAATCCACCCTATATTACACAAAGCGAACAAAAAACAATGCAGGAGCTGGTTTGGGGCTTTGAACCCTCCCTGGCCCTTTTTGTTCCCGACAACGATGCGCTGTTGTTTTACCGCCATATTTCTGTGATGGCAAAAAGTAAACTACTCCCTGGCGGAGCGCTTTACTTTGAAATCAATGAAGCATTGGGTAAAGAAGTGGTGACCCTTATGGAAGAACTGGGATTCAAAGACGTAGACCTGAAACAGGATATGTTCGGGAAAGACAGAATGGTGAAGGGAGCGGTTAGCTTTTAGCCATTGGCTTTTAGCAAAAATGCAGCGGAGAACATAGTATATGTTCATCTCCGCTGCATTTTTGCTAAAAGCCAATGGCTAAAAGCTAACCGCTAAATCACTATTTATGTGCTGTTGCCAATACTACCTTGGCCCCCATTTCCCTGGCCACTTCCATCACATTCACGACATCTTCTACAGGAACTGATTTCTCTGCATTGATTACAATCGTGGGCTCTATCTTCTCATTGCCGATAGATGGAGCCAGGGCTTGTTTCAGGTTATCAAACGGGACTTTGTTGGTACCTACAAAAAACTCGCGTTTCTCATTAATACTTACTACTACCGTTTGCTTGGATTTGGTGTTGCTCTTGGCTTTGGGCAACAACAGCTTAATAACATTCGGATTCGCCAGTGTGGAAACAATAAGGAAGAACAACAGCAGAATGAACAGGATGTCATTCAGTGCAGAGTTGTGCATTTCCACCTGTCTCTTATTTCGCCTGCGTAAATTCATGATCTTTTGTTTTAGCGGGTTGGTTCCTGCAAAATATCGATGAATTCAGCTGAAGCGCCTTCCATCTTATTTACTACCTTATCAATCTGTGCATTCAGGTAGCTATAGCCAATGAAGGCCACGATACCGATAATTAACCCGGATGCAGAGGTGATCATCTTTACATAGATACCACCGGCAATGGTGCCAAGTGTAATATCTGACGTAATAGAGATGTTGAAAAAGGTTTGGATCATACCCGCAATCGTACCAAGAAACCCGAACATTGGTGCAATTCCCGCAATAATAGACAGGATTACCAGGTTCTTTTCCATCCGGTAGATTTCCAGCTTACCCACATTTTCCATGGATTTCTCAATATTGTCGATAGGCTTACCTATGCGCTGAATCCCTTTTTCAATCATGCGTGCAATGGGTCCAGCAGTATTTTTGGCCAATGAACGTGCAGACTGCATATTACCAGTGGTAATCTGATCACGGATCATGGGCATAAAGTTATCTGGCAGCGTCCCGGCTTTTGCAATAGTGATGGCCCTTTCCACAAATACATATACTGCGATCAGCGACAGGATACCTAATGGAATCATCAGGACACCGCCTTTCATCAGCATGTCTATCAGGTGGATCTGTGGTGTGGCCTCAGCGGTAGCGGATATGCCCTGCGCCACAGTATCTGCTTTGGGACGTAATAAAGAATCCTGTAATAATGTAATAAAACCTAACAACATGAACTATATTTTAACGGGTGCATAAGTAGAACACTACTATAAACGGTTAAAGTAAGAAAATATTTGCGAAAGTTTTCCGCATAATTTACGCCTTCTCTTCCCAAACCTGTGCCAGATATACAATTGTCTGCACCGCTTTCCGCATATCCTGTATGCTTACATATTCATGCTTGCTATGTAAGGCCATCTCCCCTGTAAAAATATTCGGGCAGGGTAATCCCATAAAAGAAAGACGGGAACCATCTGTACCACCACGGATGCTCATTCTCAGCGGTTGTACACCTGCACGGCGTATGGCCTCTGCAGCATGGGCAGTTACTTCCGGGTGTTTTACCAGCACTTCCTTCATATTACGGTATTGCTCCGTTACTTTTAAAGTAGCCTTGGCACCATGGTGCTTATCCAATACTTTGTCCATAATACGGCGCAGGTAAGTTTCATGTGCTTCCAGGTGAGCAGTCTCAAAATCACGGATAATAAAATCTATTTCCGTTTTCTCTACCGTACCCTGAATACGCACCGGGTGAATAAAACCTTCGCGGTCATCTGTCGTTTCGGGAGAGAGGCTGTCTTTCGGTAACGCATCTACGATTTCACCGGCTATTTTGATAGCACTGATCAGCTTATCCTTCGCCGCACCGGGATGCGCGCTCACGCCATACACCGTAATCCTGGCGCCATCGGCAGAAAAGTTCTCATCTTCCAGGGAACCCAGTTCTCCACCGTCCATAGTATAACCAAAATCTGCTGCCAGCTTTTGCATATTCACTTTTTCCACGCCACGACCCACTTCTTCATCCGGGGTAAACAGGATGCGGATAGCACCGTGCTTCACTTCCGGATGCGTCATCAGGTAATTGGCCGCATCCATGATTTCTGCCACACCAGCTTTATCATCTGCTCCCAGCAAAGTGGTACCGCTGGCAGTAATGATGTCATCACCTTTTTTGCCGGCCAGGTAAGGATGCTCCTTTGCACTGATCACCACTGTTTCATCGTCCGGCAAAGCAATGTCACCACCATCATATTGCTGGTGTACAATGGGCTTTACGCCTGTACCACTACTGTCTGAAGAAGTATCTACGTGAGAACAGAAACAAATCACCGGTACTTTTTTGTCCGTATTTGCAGGGATCGTTGCATAAACATAGCCATGTTCGTCCAGCTCTGCATCCGTAATGCCCATTTCCTGCAATTCCGCTACCAGCAGGCGGGACAGATCCTTCTGCTTTTCCGTTGTCGGAAAACTGCTGCTCATCGGATCTGATTGCGTATCTATTTGCACATAACGCATAAAGCGTTTGTCAACCGTATATGAGTAATTTGTAAACATATTGCAAACCTAAGGAAAATCACCTATACACCCCTGCCGTAGATTATTCTGTTTTACCACCTCTCACAATATCTCAAAAAGTAAATTATTCTTTTTTTATCTACCTTTTTAAGACAAAAAACTGAATTTCATACAAATGATCGAACAAATGATCAATAATAATAGGTTTGTGAAGAATAAAATACATCCTATATATGCTTACCAACATTCCAGGCTACCCTAGAATAGGCAGCCAGCGGGAACTGAAAAAAGCCTGCGAAAACTACTGGGCCGGAAAAATTTCACTGGAAAGACTTGAGCTAACGGCAAGGCAGCTACGAAAAGAAAACTGGACATTGCTGCAGGATGCCGGTATAGACCTGATACCCTCCAACGACTTCTCTTATTACGACCAGGTACTGGATATGTGTGTAACACTGGGCGTAATACCCTCCCGCTTCCGGGGCCTCCAACAAACATTTGCCAACCCTACCTGCCCTGAGCTGTACTTCGCCATGGCAAGGGGCTACCAGAAAAATAATTTTGATATCACCGCCCTGGAAATGACCAAATGGTTTGATACCAATTATCATTACATGGTACCGGAATTTGAAGCCAGTCAACAATATGCACTGCATCATCCCAAATGCGTACAGGAATTCAAAGAAGCGCTCAGTCTGGGTATTACTACCAAACCAGTACTGATCGGGCCTGTTACCTTTATTTTAAGCGGTAAAATAAAAGACGCCGGTGTCGGCTATACGCAGCTGCTGGAGAAGCTACTGCCGGCATACATTCAACTACTTGCTGCTTTACAGGAGGCAGGCGCAGAATGGATTCAGCTCGATGAACCATCACTGGTAACAGACCTCGAACCCGCTGTCAGAGAGCTTTATCATACGGCCTATTCGTCGATCAGACAGGCGTTGCCTGCGGTAAAAATATTACTGACCACCTACTTCGGCAGCCTGGAAGACAATACTGCACTGGCCCTGCAACTGCCGGTACAGGCGCTGCATATCGACCTGGTACGGGCTCCGGAACAACTGGATGCTGTATTATCTGCTTTACCGGAAGATAAACTGCTATCCCTCGGTGTGGTAGACGGCCGTAATATCTGGAAAAATGATTATGCCATTTCCCTGGGTCTCATTAAAAAAGCAATCGCCCAAATTGGCGAAGACCGGCTCCTGCTCGGCACTTCCTGTTCCCTGCTCCATGTTCCCTATAACCTGGAAGATGAAACAGCACTGGACCCGGAAGTAAAACAATGGATGGCTTTTGCAAAACAGAAAGTAGCCGAAGTAATAGCGCTGCAGCAAATCGCCGCCGGTGATGACAGCTTGCTGGCTGAAAACGAAAAAGTGATGAATAGCCGCAAAACAGCCAGTAGCATACATCTTCCGGAAGTAAAAGCCAGGATAAAAGAGATTACTACTGCTGACACCCAGCGCCACAGCATTTTCCCGCACCGGCAGGTATTACAGCACAGTGTTTTACAGCTACCGTTGTTTCCTACCACCACCATTGGCTCCTTCCCGCAAACCACGGAAATAAGACAGCTGCGTGCGGACCTCAAAAAAGGAATTATTACGCAGGAAACATACAATGCAGATATCCGCAATGCCATTACCGAAACCATTTACCGCCAGGAGAATCTTGGTCTCGATGTATTGGTACATGGCGAGTTTGAGCGAAATGACATGGTGGAATATTTTGGCGAACAACTCGATGGATTTGTGTTTACACAAAACGGCTGGGTGCAGAGTTATGGTACCCGTTGTGTAAAACCACCGGTGATTTTCGGAGATGTACAACGTC
Source organism: Chitinophaga sp. RAB17 (assembly GCF_052114225.1). Classification (NCBI taxonomy): domain Bacteria; kingdom Pseudomonadati; phylum Bacteroidota; class Chitinophagia; order Chitinophagales; family Chitinophagaceae; genus Chitinophaga; species Chitinophaga sp. RAB17. The sequence goes on from NZ_JBFREI010000001.1 coordinate 760,152, forward strand.
CGGAACCCATGACCGTAGCCTGGAGCCGCTATGCACAATCACTCACCAGCAAACCGGTGAAAGGCATGCTTACCGGCCCTATTACTATCTTACAATGGTCATTTGTGCGCAACGATCAACCCCGCATGCAAACTGCTTTCCAGCTGGCACTGGCGATCCGCGATGAGGTAAAAGACCTGGAAGATGCAGGTATCACAGTGATACAGGTAGATGAACCAGCCCTGCGCGAAGGCTTGCCACTCCGCAAATCCCAGCATGCAGAATACCTGGAAGAGGCGGTAAAAGCCTTCCGTCTTGCCGTATGTACAGTAGATGATGCCACCCAGATCCATACACATATGTGCTATGCGGAATTCAACGATATTATTGAGCATATCGCCGCCATGGATGCGGATGTGATAACCATAGAAACATCCCGCTCACAAATGGAACTGCTGGAAGCATTTGCACATTTCCGGTATCCCAATGAAACTGGCCCCGGCGTATATGATATTCACTCTCCCAGAGTGCCCACAGTAGCCGAAATGGAAGCATTGCTGCATAAAGCGGCACAGCTGTTGCCTGCCCGCAATATCTGGGTAAATCCCGACTGCGGACTAAAAACCCGTAAATGGGCGGAAACGGAAGCTGCGCTTCGCAATATGGTGACTGCTGCGAAGAATGCCAGGATACAGCAGTTAGCAGTTAGCTTTTAGCTTTTAGCAAATGCAGCGAAGATCATGATATGTTAATCTTCGCTGCATTTGCTAAAAGCTAAAAGCTAACTGCTTTCATGCAAAAAAATAGCTACTTTTATGCATGGCATATCATGAAACAGTAACCTGTCCGCGATGTCAGCGCAGCTTCGAATGCCGTGTAGGTACTATTCTACGCTGCCAATGTCAGGATGTAACCTTGTCGGAAGAAGAGCGATACTTCATCCGGCAAAAGTTTAGTGGTTGTCTTTGTGCAGATTGTTTACGTGATATGAAATCAGCCTTTGAGGCGCCGGAAACACCATTGGGAGAAGGCCATTAATGGTGCATGGGGAGAAATAAATAATAACAAACAACTCATCGGGATAACAATTATTTAGGGATTTCCGAATATCCGGATGCGGTTGATCACTACATCCGGATATCAAAAATCCCTAAATATTATACGATTTCTACCAGTTCCAGGTCAAAAACCAGGTCTTCACCAGCCAGTGCGTGGTTAGCATCCAGGGTAATGAACTCTTCACCGATAGCAGCTACTTTCACCTGGAATACCTGGCCCTGGGGATTGCTCATCTGCAATTCCATGCCTACTTCAGGATTCAGATCAGCCGGGATATTTTCTTTTGGAAAATCCATGATCATTTCTTCGCTTTTGGGACCATATGCCTGATCAACAGGGATATGAATGGTTTTCTTGTCGCCCACTTTCATGTCCAGCACACCATTCTCAAATCCTTTGATAACCATACCGGCACCTACCTTGAATTCGAGCGGCGGTCTACCTTCAGAAGAATCAAAGGTAGTTCCGTTCGTTAAACGGCCATGGTAATGCACCTTCACTGTATCCCCGTTTTTAACAGCTTGCATAAAAATTAATTGTTTAGTGTTAATAATTACGCGCAAGATACAAAAAGCTGCTATAATCCGCGCTTTTTGATGCAGCCAATAAAGCTTTGCCGTATCTTAACGGTATGAACCGTATACTACTTATTTGCATCCTCCTGGCGGGGTGCTTTTTTGAAACCTCCGCTCAATATGCGGACCTTGTATTGCCAGGCGCCACGCAGACTTCCCGGTATTTGCCGCTATTGAAAAATAAGCGGGTAGCCATGATGGTGAACCAAACCGCGACCATTGAAAAAACGCATCTGGTGGACTCTCTACTGAAGCTCCACATAAAAATCCAAAAGATTTTCAGCCCGGAACATGGCTTCAGAGGCAATGCCGGTCATGGTGAGAAAGTGGCCAACAGTATTGACTCAGCTACCGGTATTCCCATTGTGTCGCTATACGGACAGCACCGCAAAGCCACTGCAGCGGACCTGAAAGATATAGACGTCCTTATCTTTGATATACAGGACGTAGGTACCCGCTTCTTCACCTACATCTCCTCCCTGCAGGAACTCATGGAATCTGCTGCTGAAAATAAAAAGATGCTCATCATCCTGGACCGTCCCAATCCCAATGGAGACTATGTTGACGGCCCCATCCTCGATACCGCTTACCGTTCCTTTATAGGTATGCAGCCCATTCCGATCGTACATGGAATGACCGTTGGTGAATATGCCCGCATGCTGAATGGAGAACGCTGGCTCAGCAAAGGTGTACAATGTGATATTAAAGTGATCCCCTGCGAAAACTATAGCCATCAGACTTTCTATCGCGTGCCCATCAAACCTTCACCTAATTTGCCCAATATGGCCGCCATCAATCTGTATTCTTCTACCTGCTTTTTTGAAGGAACAGTACTCAGTCTGGGACGTGGTACCGACAAGCCTTTCCAGGTATATGGATCGCCACTGTTTCCCAAACAGGGCTTTTCTTTTACCCCACGTGCCAGTGCTTCCAATCCCAGTCCGGTGTTGAAAGACCAGCTGTGCTACGGCTATGACCTGAGCAATGTGCCGGAAACCGTACCCCATAAAGGCCGTAAAATTGAATTGAAATGGCTGTTAGATGCCTACCGGATATTCCCTGATAAAGACAAATTCTTTATCCCATTCTTCAGCAAAGTAGCAGGCAATACAACGCTGCAGCAACAAATCGTGAAAGGCGTTTCTGAGGCAGATATCCGCAAAAGCTGGGAACCAGGACTGGCAAAATTTAAAGTAATCCGTGCGAAGTATTTACTGTATTAGCTTTTAGCCATTAGCTTTTAGCTTTTAGCAAAATGCAGCGGAGAACATGTTGTATGTTAATCTCCGCTGCATTTTGCTAAAAGCTAAAAGCTAATGGCTAAAAGCTAAACAATCCTCGTTATTTTTGCATCCTATGAGTAAAGATCTCCGTATTATTTTTATGGGTACGCCTGATTTTGCAGTGGCGTCTCTGGATATTTTGGTGCAAAATGGCTTCAACATCGTTGGTGTGATTACGGCACCGGATAAGCCGGCTGGCCGCGGCTTGCAGCTACAGGAAAGTGCAGTGAAACAATATGCTGTCAGCAAGGGATTACATGTATTACAACCGGAAAAACTGAAAAACCCTGATTTCATTGCAGCATTAACCGCTTTAAAAGCAGATCTGCAGGTAGTGGTAGCTTTTCGGATGCTGCCGGAAATGGTCTGGAATATGCCACCGGAAGGTACTATCAACGTACATGCCTCCCTGTTACCTAACTACCGGGGGGCTGCGCCTATCAACTGGGCCATCATTAACGGAGAAAAAGAATCCGGTGTTACTACGTTTAAATTACAACATGAAATAGATACCGGTGATATCCTGTTCAGTGATAAAGTAGCCATCCGGGAAGATGAAACTGCCGGAGAACTACATGATGCACTGATGCATACAGGTGCCACCCTCCTGCTTAAAACGGTGCAGGCCATTGCTGCCGGCAACGCCACCGGAACACCTCAGGCCAATATTCCGGCTGCAGAAATAAAACATGCACCCAAGATATTTAAAGAAACCTGCCAGATCAACTGGCAGCAACCACTCGACAACATCTACAATCATGTAAGAGGGTTGAGTCCTTATCCTGCTGCCTGGACTACATTCCAGGGGAAAAATCTGAAAATATACAAAGCACACAAAGAACATACAATACCTTCAAAAGCACCCGGAGACTTTGATACAGATCAGAAAACCTATGTGAAAATTGCTGCGCCCGATGGCTATTTGTACCTGGACGAAATACAGCTGGAAGGCAAGAAAAAAATGGATATTGAGGCGTTCCTGCGGGGATACAGGTTTAGTTCCTAGCCTTGGCCAGACACCATAAAAAAGGAGCGGAGATGTGTACAATACAGCATCTCCGCTCCTTTTTTATGTAAATAGTTACTTAGTTTTCGTAATTCAGCTCGCAATAAAAGCGGGATTCATTACTTCCCAGGGCCTGCATAGCACTGTCGCTCAACTTGATAATCAGGCCTGCATTGGATTTCATCTGCGGAATTACATCCAGTACTTTTGCATATACCGCTTTACCATTCAGCGGATTGGTTACTTTGATGATGGTACCACGGGGAGCCGTATTATGCAAAGCATAATATTTCCCAACGGCATTGCTCTTAAACCAGGTACCAGGGCCTTTTTCAGAGCCGGCTTTTTTACCATTGTTGGTTTGTTGCTCATACAGTTGTTCAAAATCAGCGCTGCTGTTGGCCGCTGCCGGTTTAACCGGAGCAGGTGCAGGTGTTTCTGCTACTTCAGGAGCGGGTGCTGTTTCTTTCTTAACAGTTTCTTTCACCGGAGCTGGAGCAGGTGTTGGTGGAGCTACTACAGCTGTTTCCACTGGTTCTGGTACCGGTGCAGCTTTTTCTTTCTCTTTCGCTTTCACTTTCTCCACTTTAGAAGCAACTTCCCCAGCGGCGCCACCAGCTTTCATAAAGCCAATGATCACGTAACTATCTTTTTTCAATCCATCACCTGAAAAACTATTCCATTGACGAATGTTGTCCAGAGGAACTTTGTTGTAATTCACACTTACCCGGTATAAAGTTTCTTTGTCGGTTACTTTGTGATATACAGGTTTACCTGCTGCATCTGCCTTCTGTGAGAAGTTGGCGGCGGTGAGCGGAATATGCAGGTTATGTCCCAGTTGCAATCCCTGTTCCATAGTCACTTTATTCGCAGCGGCTATTTCCTTTGGCGGCAAACCGTATGCACGGCTGAGGCTATAAAAATTTTCTCCTTTCTTAACAACATGGGATATGTAAAGGGCGGGTGAGGTACCTTGTACCTGCAGCGTGTCCTGCGCCTGCACCGCTCCTGCACTAAAACCAAACAAGACGATTGATAGAATCGATTTTACCATACTAACTCTGTTTATGATTGATAATCTGCCTGCTGCTCCGGATATTTTTGCTCTCGTATAAGATACCCAACGACAACCTAATTATACCATTGCAGCACCAAAAAATCTGGATTTTTTATTTGCTATTTCGGGCAACGAATATATGCGTTAAAATTGACAATTTTATTTAATAAAACAAACGAAAAATTCCTCCTTTTGTTGTGGTAACCGGCATAAACAGCTACGACACTACATACTCAGCAAATAGCCGTTGGCAGCGCATTTCAAAGTTGGCACAGATCGCACTCCCCTATTCTTTACACCCCGGTAATTTCTTTCAGGATACGCAATTCCTTGGGGTAATAATTGTTCATGCGGTTGGGTAAAAATTTAGCCCAGCCCAGATTCATTCCCTCATACCTTACCAGCGACCAGCCACGCACCCCGGTGGTTACACCCGGATCTTCCTTGCGAAGATATTGTAATGCCTGCTGTAAATTCAGCGAAACTGCCGGCAAATCGTCAGATACCAGCATACTCGCTGCCAGCTGATGATCAGGAATCAATTCTTTCTGTCCTGGCTGCCCTGCTTTTACGCCTGCTTTGCGAATATACAATTGTTGCTGCAACAATGGCATTTCCGCCGCCAATAAAGGTGGTAATATCAATACTTCGTCCTGATGCAGGAAGTATTGGTAAGATGGCGGAATATTTAACCAGGGAGTGATCACATCCCGTTGCCGCGCTGTAAGCGCCACCCGTTTCTGCTCTTTTGGTCTGCGGACAGCACCGCCGCTGCGCTTACGGAAGCAGGCAATAAAAAAGCCTTCTCCTTTCAGCCGGTCCGGATAAAAACGATATCCGGTACAATTACGTTTATGCGTTACCGTTGGTATAATCTCCCATTGCTCTTCCAGCGGTATCGTAATATTCTCCAGCTCAAAATGGTCTGCCAGCCAGTCCAGGATCACTTCATCTTCTTCGGCCGAAAAAGAACAGGTAGAATAAATAACAATACCATCTTCTTTCACCGCAGGTAATACATCTGCCAGAATCCGCTGTTGCCGCTGGCTACAGAGGGTTACATTTTCCGGTGACCACTCCGACACCAATTCCGGATCCCGGCGAAACAAACCCGAACCGGAACACGGCGCATCCACCACCACCAGGTCAAAATAACCAGGTAGCCTGGAAAAATCCCGGGGATCATTGTTACTCACCACTACATTGGGTGCCCCCCATTTAGTAAGATTATCTGCCAATAATGCAGCGCGCACTTTTATCACTTCATTGGCCACCAATAAGCTGTCAGGGCTAATCAGCGACTGCAGCAACGTAGATTTGCCACCCGGCGCCGCACACAGATCCAGGACTTTCAGCGGAGCAGATAAATCTACCGTGGCACGCACGGCTTGTTCCAGGAACATCGACGATGCTTCCTGCACGTAATAAGCACCTGCATGAAAAAAAGGATCAAAAGTAAAGGAAGGTCTTGCCGGTAAATAGTATCCCTCACTATTCCAGGGTACTTTGCTCACACCAGCAGCAGATAAGGATTGAAGCACCTGCTGCGCTTTCTCCGGCGATTTAATTTTAGTAGGATTCAACCGCAGGGAGGTAATTTTTTCTGCGGCAGCATGTACTCGTTCAAATGTTTCCCGGTTATAACCCGGAAGTCCTGCTAACGAATCAAGCAGTGCCGCTGGTAAATGACTGGACAAAGGAATTTTTTCCGCAAAAATAATGAAAATGCAGATTTTATTCTCCCGTAAACCAAACTCGTTATTATACCTCCTTAATCGCCGTCAGCAACTCCTGCAGCACTTTCTTCGCATCGCCAAACAGCATAGAGGTTTTAGGTTGGAAGAAAAGATCGTTTTCTATACCGGCATATCCCGGCTTCATACTGCGCTTGTTCACAATCACCACTTTGGCATTTTCCACTTCCAGTATAGGCATACCGTAAATGGGACTGGCAGGATCGTTTTTGGCAGCAGGGTTAACCACATCATTGGCGCCTAAGATCAATACCGCATCGGTAGTAGGAAATTCAGCGTTGGCATCTTCCATCTCCAGCAATTTTTCATAAGGTACATCCGCCTCCGCCAGCAACACATTCATATGCCCCGGCATACGGCCTGCTACAGGATGGATGGCATATTTTACCACTACCCCTTTTTCTTCCAGCATCTTCTCTAACTCATGACAGGCATGCTGGGCCTGCGCTACGGCTAATCCATATCCCGGCACAATGATTACTTTATTGGCGTATGCCAGTACTACAGCAGCATCACTTAAACTGATTTCCTTATAACTTCCCTGGTCTTTGCCGCCAGCAGCCGATGCCACAGCACCGCCACCAAAGGAACCTATCAGCACATTTTTAAGCGAGCGGTTCATGGCCTTACACATCAGGATGGTGAGAATAGTACCAGCAGAACCTACCAGTATTCCACCTGTGAGCATCACCGGATTGGCATATAAAAATCCACCACAGGCGGCGGCTACCCCCGTAAAGGAGTTTAACAGGGAGATGACTACCGGCATATCTGCTCCGCCGATCGGGAGCACAAAAAGTACTCCGTAGAACAATGCCAGCAGGAAAATAAGATAGAAAATAAGGAGACCGGTACCCGCTGAAACAGCGAACACCAGCAGCAACCACACCGACAATCCCACTATTAATGCCAGCACGCCCAGGTTCAGCAGGTGCTGCCCCTGGAAGGAGAAATCTTTTATTTTCCCGGTCAGCTTTCCCCAGGCAACAATACTGCCGGCACAGGACACCGCACCAATCACCAGACTCAGTAAAATGATCACCACTGTTCCTTTTGAAGCAGATGACTCCAGTAACTGCAGCATCAAATGATCATCTGTAACAGGTGCATATAAATTCTTTGTCAGTGCATGAAGATGGTTAAACTCTACAATGGAAATCAACGCCGCACAAGCGCCCCCCATCCCGTTAAACATACTCACCATTTCCGGCATCGCTGTCATCTTCACTTTTTTGGCAGACAATACACCAATGACACCACCTATCAGCAGCCCCGTAAATATCCAGCCATAATTGTGCAGGGGAACCTCATTTACTTTATAGAGAAAGATAGTGCCTGCAATAGCAAGCGACATACCGGCAGCCGCTATCAGATTGCCTTTGCGGGCAGTATCCGGTTTACTTAACATCTTTAGTCCAAGGATAAAAGTAACAGAGCCGATCAGGTAGATAATTGATAAAATGCTGGATCCCATATAAGTAGTGCTTTAGCTGTTAGCCATTAGCTTTTAGCTTCTAGTAAATGCAGCGAAGAATAACATAACATCACCTTCGCTGCATTTACTAGAAGCTATGGCTAACAGCTGGTTCGGTTTTCTATTTCTTTTTTCCTTTGAACATTTCCAGCATACGGTCTGTCACCACAAAGCCGCCCACTACATTGACCGTGCCCAGTATCACTGCCAGAAAGCCGATGATCAGCGCCAGGTAGTTATCTGACTCTGCCTTCCCCATCACAATGATAGCGCCTATTATCACTACGCCGTGGATAGCATTGGCTCCACTCATCAGGGGGGTATGTAGTACAGACGGCACTCTTGAAATCACTTCCACCCCCAAGAAAATGGACAGGATAACGATGTAAATCAGGTCAATATGCTGGTGAAGAAAAGTGAAAATATATTCCATGTTTAATGGGTGTTTTTACATTCCTAACTACTAAGCAGGTTGCATCATGCTTTTCACACGCTCATTCACAATTTCTCCGTTATGTGTGATACAGGCTCCCTTTACAATATCGTCCCCGAAATCCAGGTGCAGGGCTCCTTCTTTGGTGAGAATCAATTTCAGGAAATTGAATACATTTTTTGCATATAACTTGCTGGCATCAGCAGGCATGGTCGCTGGCAGATTAGAGTTCCCTATGATGGTAACCCCATTATAATGCACGGTTTCATTGTTTTTAGTAACAGTGGTATTGCCACCTGTAGCTGCTGCCAGATCTACAATTACAGCGCCGGCACGCATACGGTCCAGCATTTCATTGCTGATGAGTATAGGCGCTGCCTTGCCCGGAATCTGCGCAGTAGTAATCACGATATCTGCTTTGGCAATGCTTTCTGCAATACGTTGCTGTTGCTGTTGTTTATAAGTTTCGCTTTGTTCTACCGCATAACCACCTGCTGAGGAAGCATCTGCTGCTCCTTCCACTTCGATGAATTTTGCACCCAGACTCATCACTTCTTCTTTCACTGCCGGCCTGGTATCAAACACTTCCACTACTGCCCCGAGGCGGCGGGCAGTGGCAATGGCCTGCAATCCGGCCACACCTGCACCCAGTATCAGTACTTTGGCAGGAGCAATACTACCTGCTGCCGTCATCAGCATCGGAAAATAACGTGAATAGCTATACGCAGCGAGCAATACTGCCTTATAACCGGCAATATTAGCCTGAGAGCTGAGTACGTCCATCACCTGCGCACGGGTGGTGCGGGGAATAGTATCTAAACTGAAAGCGGTAATATTTCTGGAAGCCCAGTACTCTACCTCGTTTACACGATAGAGTGGTTGTAAGATGCCTGCAATGATTTTACCGGCGGGTATCTGATCTGCCAGCTCCCGGGATGGGGGCTGCAGCGTAAAAATAATGTCTGCTCCGGAAAGAATATCTGCGGCGGTTTTAATCAATGCTCCTGCCTGCATATAGGCGTCATCGTTATAGAAGGCATTGTCGCCGGCTCCCTGCTCCACCCACACGGTCACCGACATTTGTTGCAGTTGTTTTACTACCTCAGGGACAAGAGACACCCTGGTTTCGCCGTTTTTTTCCTTTAAAATTCCTGCAATCATCTGGTGGAAATTTATAATGGAATTTAAAGAAAAAACGGCAACAACGAACTATTTTTCTGATTAATTTTTCTTCAGCGAAGCGGCGAAAGTAGCGGCATATTGCAGTAAAGCCGGGATAGCCACGCCTTGCAGGTAATTACCGCGGATATATATACCAGGATATTTTTTTTCAAAATCTGCTACCGCACTACGCAACTTAACATGCCCTACATTCAGTTGCGGAATGGCTTTTTCCCAGGTACTGAACCGCTGCATCACTGGTGGTGCAGATAAATGCAGCAAAGAAGTAATCTCCTCTACTACACGTTGTTGCCATGTTCCAGCATCCAGCTGATCAAACAGCTGCTCCTGTCTGGCCCCGCCCATAAACACCGTAAACAGTATTTTTCCTGCCGGGGCTTTCTCAGGAAAAATCGCGGAATTGCAGATAGCTCCCAGGAAATGCATATTTTCTGCATGTGGTACCAGGAATCCAAAACCATCCAGCGGTTGTGGCAGCGCTGTCGCATCAAAACCCAGGTGCAATACACCCATACGCGGATAAGGGATACCTCGCAGCAATGCCGCAGTAGCGGCATCCAGGGAAGCAATCGTTTCTGCGGTACAGTAAGCAGGGCTGGTCACCACTACTCTGGTAGCCGCAAAACTGGCAGAGACACCGTTTTCCACCGCACTGACCATATACCCGCCGCCCGCTTCAATGATACCAGTCACTTTGCAGTTAAAGCGTACCGGCGTTGTGAGCAATTGCTGCAAACGATTGGTAAGTGCCTGGTTGCCTCCTTTGAAACTGATGATTTTTCTGCCGCCCATGGCCGCTTTATTCTTCATCAATCCTTTGGTAACACTTCCGTATTCCTGCTCCCATCGCGGCAATGCAGGCAATACTTCCGCTATACTCATCCGGTCAGGATTACCGGCATAGATGCCCGATAATACCGGGTCAAATACATAATCGGCTATCTCTTTATTAAATCTCCTGGTAACAAAGTCGGTCACCGTTTCCTCTGTTGATACAGGTGAAGATTTCCGGAAACTTTCGGTAAACAAACGCCACTTACTGCTACGACTCAGATAAGCCGAAGCCATGATTTTAAAAGGATGTGGAGAAACGCCATGCAATTGATTGTTTCTGACAAGGAAACGATGTTTACTGGCGGCAGTAGCCTCCAGTATATCTGCTTCCAGACCCAGTTCCCGGAAGAACGTTAATATTTCCGGCGAGGCGGCAATGGTATTGGCGCCTGCGTCCAACTCAAAACCATTCTCCCGGAAGGATTGCATTACACCACCCGTATGACTGGATGCTTCCAGCACCAGGTAGGGCACCTGTTGCTTTTGTAGTTCATACGCAATACTCAGCCCGGCAATGCCGGCGCCGATAATCAATACGGGTTGTTCAGACATATGGAAAGATTAGACTACTTGTTCTTGTGCTATAATCTCCGTACAATATTTCACCACTGCTTTTACCCACATCGGATGGATATTCAGGCAGGGGATCATGGTAAATGTTTCACCACCACTATTCAGGAAAGAATGCTTTCCTTCTACCGCTATCTCTTCCAACGTTTCCAGGCAATCAGACACAAAAGCCGGACATACAATCAACAGCTTTTTCTTTCCCTCTGCAGGCAACGTTTCCAGCAAACCAGCCGTATAAGGCTTCAACCATTCTTCACGTCCCAGTCGAGACTGGAAAGAGATCCCCCATTTTTCACGGGGTAATCCCAGTTGCTCCGCTACCAGTTCCGTGGTAACGGTAATCTGGTGACGATAACAGAAAGGATGGGAAGCTGATTTAACATGACAACAATCATTCACTTTCATACAATGGGCGCCGGTAGGATCTGCTTTACGCATATGCCTTTCCGGTAAACCATGATAACTGAAAAGTACGTAATCATATTCCTGTTGCAGGTATGGACGCATACTTTCCGTTAATGCATTGATATAATCCGGTTCATCATAAAACGGCGGAACGATGGACAATTTGAATTTATACTTCTTTTTCCGGTAGATCTCCTGCGCATATTCTACGGCTGTTTCATAAGAAGACATCGCATAATGCGGATACAACGGAAACAGTACGACTTCTTTCAGATCAGGATTTTGCTTCAACAGGTTGTTGTAAGCCACTTCCGGACTGGGGTTACCATAACGCATAGCTATTTCCACCGGAATTTCCATATCGTTCTGCACAGCCATCTGTAATTGCCTTGTAAGTGCCACCAGCGGGGATCCTTCTTCCCACCAGATAGATGCATAAGCTTTGGCAGATTGCTCTGCGCGCTTTGGAACGATGATACCCTCGATTAATATCTTACGAAACAACCATGGATAATCTATCACACGCTTGTCCATCAGGAACTCATTCAGATAACGCTTTACATCCGGCACGGCTGTAGAGTCAGGCGATCCAAGGTTCATCAATACTATTCCAACATCAGATTTCGATACCATTTCTTATAAATTGCAGCAAAGCTAAGGAAAAAGCAGAAAGCAAAAAGCGGAAAGCAAAAAGCTGCCCACATAAGACTGTAGCGGATATCGAAAAATCCAGCTTATCTTCGCTATAGGTGCTTTCTGCTTTATGCTTTCAGCTTTTAGCGCCATCGTGTCATCCTATTGTAAAGAAAAAAAGCTGATAAAAATCATTTTTTGCTGGTGCTGATTACCAGTAGTAGAAATGACACACTAATGACAGCCTAAACCCGTTTGTTTGGGACGTATGAAAGTACTTTTGCAACCGGAAGCTTATACAAGAACATGCAGGTCAGTCATTCAAAAGAAATAGCAAATTTTCATATTGTTGGGATCAACTATAAGAAAACAGACGCTGCTATCAGGGGATTATACGCCATCAATCCGGCTCAGTATCAACAACTCCTGGAGCATGCCAGGGCAGTACAACTAGACGATCTATTTGTACTATCCACTTGTAACAGAACGGAGATATACGGATTTGCAGCCAATCCCGGGCAGCTGATAGACTTGCTATGCAGGGAATCAAACGGCGACAAAAGCCAACTGGAAGAATTAGCCTATATCAAGTCAGGAGAAGATGCCATCAGGCATTTGTACCAGGTAGGTACAGGTCTGGACTCCCAGATCCTTGGCGATTATGAAATCATAGGTCAGATACGCAACGCCACGAAGTTTGCAAAGGCGCACCAATGCCTGGGCAGTTTCCTGGAAAGACTAGTGAACAGCGTATTGCAGGTTTCCAAACTCATTAAAACAGAAACAGGCCTCAGCAAAGGCACCGTATCTGTGGCTTTTGCCACCGTAAGGATGCTGGAACGTATTTGTCCTGATGTAAAAGATAAAAAGATTGTGTTGCTGGGTGTTGGCAAAATAGGCCGTAACACCTGCAAAAACATGATCGAATACCTTGGTGTAAAAGAAGTGACCCTCATTAACCGCACCATGCAGGTAGCCGCAGATTTTGCAGGTCAGCACGGATTGAAATACGCGCCCTACGAAAATATGGTCAGCGAAATGCAACAGGCAGATGTAATACTGGTAGCCTCTAATGCGCCACAGCCCACCGTATTGGCGCATCATCTGCAAACGTCATCCCCCAAACTGATTGTGGATCTTTCTATTCCATTTAACGTAGAATCTGCTGTAGGAGAGCTTTCCCACATCACCCTCGTGAATGTGGATGAACTTTCCAAGGTACAGGACGAAACACTGCAGAACAGACTCGGTGAAGTACCAAAAGCCATCGCCATCATCGATGAACACATGGAGGAATTCCTCTACTGGTATAAAATGCGCAAGCACGCAGTGGTATTGAAAGCAGTGAAAGATAAGCTGCATGAAATACATACCCGCGAAATAATGCAGCAAAAAAACGGAGGCCACTACAAAATAGAAGATATAGAACTGGTGTCCTCCCGCATCATACAGAAAATGATTAATCTCATGGCAGGTAAAGTACGTAAGGAAACCGATAAGAGTGACCAGTACATTGCTATGATCAACGATATTTTTGAGACCGGAGTTAACCAGGAATAAAAAAATGGATAAAGTTATCAGGATAGGTACAAGAGAAAGTCAGCTGGCCTTGTGGCAGGCAAACCAGGTAAATGATCTGCTCACCGCACAAGGCTACCGCACCGAACTGGTACCCATCAAAAGCGAAGGCGATATTGACCTGGTCACACCCCTTTACGAAATAGGCGTACAAGGCATCTTCACAAAAAGCCTGGACCTGGCACTGCTCAACAATCGTATAGACATAGCCGTTCATTCCTTCAAAGACGTTCCCACACAGCTACCTAAACAAATCGTACATGCCGCCATACTCAAACGCGGCCCCGTAAAGGATTTGCTGGTATATAAAACAAATACGAATTTCCTGGAACAACCTGACTATGTTGCCAACATTGCCACCAGCAGTGTACGCCGCAAAGCACAGTGGCTCCGCAAATATCCGCAACATCAGCTGCACAATCTGCGCGGCAACGTCAACACCCGCTTACAGAAACTGGCCAACGAAAACTGGGATGGCGCCATCTTCGCAGTAGCAGGCCTGGAAAGAATTAATGTACGCCCTGCTACTTCCATTGATCTCGATTGGATGCTGCCAGCTCCCGCACAAGGCGCGGTAGTAGCCGTATGCAGAGAAGATGATATCTTCTGCCTGGAAGCTTGCGCTGCTTTCAATCACGAAGAAACAGCCCTGGCCACACATATAGAACGCGAATTTTTACGTACCCTGATGGGCGGTTGCACCACCCCTATCAGCGCATACGCTTATATACAAAACAATACCGTACATTTTAACGGCGAACTTTGCAGCCTCGACGGGACCGGCTTTTTCAGCACCTCCCGCGAAGTACCACTGACACAGGCACAACACCTGGGCCAGGAAGCAGCGGAAGAGATTATGGCGCAGGGTGGCGCTGAAATTGTAGCACAGATCAGAAATGCAAAATGATAAATACCGCATATTAAGCACCAGGCATTTAACAGACAGCTCTATCGCTGTAGCTGGTGACAATGGTATTTTCATAGAAGTAAAAGATTTTATCCAGATAAAACCAATCACACTTCCTGCATTGAAAGGAAGTACTCCAAGCTGGAACAATAGCAGTATATCTGATATTTTCCAGCCGCCTCATGTCTCTGTTTTTACAAGTGCCAATGCCGTAAAAGTATTGGAACAACACTATTTCAGCATAAACGGCTTCAGGAATAATGGTCTCCATACTTTTTTCAATACCAGGAATGCCAATATCTGCTGTATCTCCGGCAAAACACTGCAAAAAGCCATGGAGGTATTTCCCGATTGCAACATATTGGCGTCGTCATCCTACGGAAGTGAACTCGCCACCGCTATCATTGCACGGGGAAACATCATGGAAGTAAATTTCTATTGCGGCAATCAGCGGCGGGATGAATTACCTGCCGGATTAAAACAGGCTGGAATCCAGGTTAACGAATATGTTATCTACGAAAATATTCCTGCCCCAGCCGTCACGGCAACAGATTATGATGGCCTGTTTTTTTTCAGCCCCAGCGCTGTAAAAAGTTACCTGTCCGCCAACAGACTGGATAGCAAAACCGTTTGTTTCGCTATCGGCAGAACAACCGCCACCGAACTGAGGGAATACACAGACAACAAAATTATAATGAGCACCGACATCAGCGAAGATGCCATGGTGCAAACAGCTATATTTTATTTTAACAACATTAACTGCTACGAATGAGCGCATTGAAGAACGATTTATTGCTGAAGGCCCTTAAAGGTGAAACTGTTTCCCGCACGCCCGTATGGATGATGCGCCAGGCTGGTCGCTATCTCCCGGATTATATTAAACTGCGTGATAAATATACCTTTTTCGAACGCTGCGAAAATCCGGAACTGGCAACAGAAATAACAGTCATGCCGGTAGACCAGGTAGGTGTAGATGCTGCAATTATTTTTTCTGATATCCTTGTAGTTCCGCAAGCCATGGGCATGGAAGTACAGCTGGTAGAAAAAATAGGCCCCTTACTGCCTGCCCCTATTAAAACCGCACAGGATCTTCAGCGTTTATGCGTTCCCGATGTACAGGAAAGATTACACTACGTATTTGAAGCACTGGCTCTCACCAAAAAAACACTTGACGGTCGTGTGCCCTTGATTGGCTTTGGTGGCGCCCCCTGGACTTTACTCTGCTACATGGTACAGGGCAAAGGCTCCAAAACTTTTGATGAAGCAAAAGCATTCTGCTACCAGCAGCCTGCAGTAGCACATCAGCTGTTGCAGATGATCACCGACACTACCATCGCTTACCTGAAAGCACAGGTAGCGGCCGGCGCAGATACTGTACAGGTATTTGACTCATGGGGTGGCTTGCTCAGTCCGCAGGATTTTGAAATATTCTCTTTACAATATATCCGCCAGATAGTGGCAGCGATGAAGGATGTTTGTCCTACCATCGTATTTGCCAAAGGTGCCTGGTTTGCCCTGGAAGATATGGCCGCTACCGGCGCTCATGGCCTGGGCATAGACTGGTGCATTAAGCCTGAACTGGCGCGTCAGTTTGCTGGCAGCAACATCACCCTGCAAGGCAATTTTGATCCGGCTAAATTACTGGCACCAATTCCGGAAATTGAAAAGGCCGTGAAAGAAATGCTGAAAGGATTTGGCAGACAACGTTACATTGCTAACCTCGGTCACGGCATTTTACCAAATGTACCGGTAGATCATGCCAGAGCATTTGTGGAAACAGTTAAAGCACACGGATAATTTACCATGAGCATTAAAAACGACTTCATCGCATTCATACACGGCTTGCAGGACGATATCTGTGCCGCACTGGAAAAAGCAGATGGTAAAGCTACCTTCCGCGAAGACCAGTGGGAACGCCCCGGTGGTGGTGGCGGCAAATCACGTGTAATCGCTAACGGCAACGTATTTGAAAAAGGTGGCGTAAGCACCTCTATCGTACACGGTGAATTACCCGAAGCCATGGCACAACAGTTTGGTGTTACCAACAGCCAGTTTATGGCCTGCGGTATCTCCCTGGTGATTCATCCGCTGAATCCTTTTGTGCCTACAGTACATGCCAATTTCCGCTACTTTGAGCTATATGAACAGGACGGAACGTTGAAAGACAGCTGGTTTGGTGGTGGCGCTGATCTTACGCCCTACTACCTGGCCGAAGAAGATGGTATTCATTTTCACCAGACCTTCAAAAATGCCTGTGATCCTTTTGGCGCAGACCTGTATCCAAAATATAAAAAACACTGCGATGAATATTTTATCAATAAACATCGTAATAATGAAGCACGTGGCATAGGTGGTATATTTTTCGACTACCTGCGCCCCGATGAAAACACCACGGCTGCCCAAAGGCTGGCCTTCTCCAAAGCCAATGGCAACGCTTTCCTGGAAGCCTACATCCCTATTGTGGAAAAAACTAAAAACCTGCCCTACACAGAAGCACACAGAAGCTGGCAGGCATATAGACGTGGCCGTTATGTAGAATTCAATCTCATTCACGACAGAGGGACACTTTTTGGCTTAAAAACCAATGGCCGCACTGAGTCAATTTTGATGAGCCTTCCGCCGGTAGCCCGCTGGGAGTATGACTTTCATACCACACCGGGAAGTCCTGAAGCGCAACTGCAGGAGTTTTTAAAACCACGTGACTGGATAAAGCCCACTATATAAAAACAATAAAATTTTTATAAAGATGATCAGAAGAAACAGAATTTTAAGAGTATCTCCCGCCATCCGTGCAATGGTAGCGGAAACAATTGTAAGGCCCAGCGATTTCATCGCACCGCTATTTGTTACCGAAGGAGAAAATGTGAAGGAAGAGATCAGCTCTATGCCAGGTTATTTCAGGTATTCACTGGACCTTACCATTAAGGAAGCCAAAGAACTCTGGAGCCTGGGTATTAAAAGTGTGTTGCTGTTTGTAAAAGCACTGGATAGTGTAAAAGATAACAAAGGAACTGAAGCCGTTAATCCGGACGGATTAATGCAACGTGCTATCCGTGGCATCAAAAATGCCATCCCCGACATGATTGTGATGACAGATGTGGCCCTGGACCCTTACTCTTCTTACGGTCATGATGGTATCGTAGATGGTACTGAAATTGTGAACGATCCTACTGTGGAAGTCCTCGCCCGCATGAGTCTGAGCCATGCACAGGCAGGTGCCGATTTTGTAGCCCCCAGCGATATGATGGACGGCCGCATTCTCGCTATCCGTAATATCCTGGAAGAAAATGGTTTCGACAAAACAGGTATCATGGCTTACAGTGCCAAATATGCGTCCTGCTTTTACGGTCCTTTCCGGGATGCACTGGATTCTGCTCCCGGCTTCGGCGATAAAAAAACATACCAGATGGACTACGCCAATTCCCGCGAAGCCATCAAGGAAACACTGATGGATATTGAAGAAGGCGCCGACATTGTAATGGTAAAACCAGCGATGGCTTATCTTGATATCATGCGCATCATTAAAGATCGTACTACCGTTCCCGTTAGTGCATATCATGTAAGCGGTGAATATGCGATGATTAAAGCAGCAGCAGAAAGAGGATGGCTGGATGAAAATAAAGCGATCCTGGAAAGCATGACCAGCATGAAACGTGCGGGTGCGGATCTGATTGCTACCTACTTTGCAAAAGATGCCGTAAAACTGCTGAATGCATAATTCCCTATATTGCGTAAAATAATAAACCACCAACAGATGTACAGCAAAAGTGAAATGTTATTCGGGAAAGCAAAGCAGGTAATTCCCGGCGGTGTTAACTCTCCCGTACGAGCATTTAAAAGTGTAGGCGGCACACCCGTATTTATGGAACGCGCAAAAGGCGCCTACATGTACGATGTAGATGGCAATCAGTATATTGATTATATCAATTCCTGGGGCCCGATGATCCTCGGTCATGCCTATGAACCGGTGATAAAAGCCATACAGGAATATGCCACTTACTCCACCTCTTTTGGTGCGCCCACTGAACTGGAAATAAAGATCGCAGAACTGATCGTTTCCATGGTGCCAAATATTGATATGGTACGCATGGTGAACTCCGGCACCGAAGCCTGTATGACAGCGTTGAGACTGGCCAGAGGCTATACCGGCCGTAACAAGTTTATCAAATTTGAAGGTTGTTACCATGGTCACGCCGATGCATTCCTGGTAAGCGCCGGCAGCGGTGTAGCTACCCTCGGAATACAATCTGTTCCTGGTGTAACAGCCTCCGTTGCACAGGATACACTTACTGCTCCCTATAATAATTTACCTGCGGTAGAACAACTCGTAGCGGAACATGGTGCCGATATCTGTGCTATTATTATAGAACCGGTAGCAGGTAACATGGGCTGTATTCTGCCACAACCGGGATTCCTGGACGGGTTGCGCAAAATCTGCGATGAAAATAATATACTCCTCATCTTTGATGAAGTGATGACCGGCTTCAGGCTGGCACGTGGTGGTGCACAGGAACTACTGGGTATCAAAGCCGACCTGGTGACCTTCGGAAAAATCATCGGCGCCGGTATGCCGGTAGGTGCTGTAGCTGGTCCGAAAGAAATCATGGAAAATCTGGCCCCGGCCGGAAAGGTATACCAGGCAGGCACATTAAGCGGTAACCCTATCGCCATGATTGCCGGATATACCCTGCTTCAAACACTCAACGACAATCCTGTTATTTACCAGCAACTGGAAGAAAAAGCCAGTTACCTCGTAAACGGATTAAAAGAAGCATTTGGCGCCGCAGGTGTTGTACACAGCATCAACCAGATGGGATCTATGCTGAGTGCACATTTCACAGAATATCCTATCGTGGATTTCTCCGCTGCCTCTGCTGCCAACAATGAATTATTTAAACGTTTCTTCCATGCCATGCTGGAACGTGGTGTATATCTGCCACCTTCCGCCTTCGAAAGCTGGTTTATGAGTAATGCACTCACTACCGAAGACCTGGACAAAACAATAGCTGCCGCTAAATCTGCCATGCAGGCAATCAAATAGTTAACAATTCAATCCTGTGCTGAGTGGAAAAGGCTGTCTCTTTAAAAGAGACGGCCTTTTATTTTTTACCGGCCATCCAAAAATATTTCCTTTACAATAAACTAACCTATAAATAATTCTAAAACGATTAATTTTGCGGTTTAATGAACGAACGTATACACATATTAAAACGCTGGACAATGGTCTGTTTCCTGCTGTGCTTACAGCTGGTAACCGTTACCCTGCCCACGTTTGCAGCACATCGCCATTTTTCGCTGCATGATATCAATATACAACAGGCGCAGGCAAACAGACTGCAAAATCTCGTTCATAACATTCCGGTGCACCTGGAAGCAGATGATGAAGGAACGGATGTATGGCATATCACCAAACATCGCCGCAAAACCCGCTGGTATCTTTCCGCTACTGCACCACAGGTAAGTACCGCTACACGTATTGTATACCTCGATGCAGATAATACTGCACGTAGTATTTATATTCCTGTTAACAAAACCGGAGAATACGAACGGCAGAAATCCTTCCGGCCGGCGTACTATTCTTTCCTCTTCCGGTTTACCCCCTTCTGAGTACAGCAACATTTTCGTTTGTATTTTTTTTCAGGGAGATGCCTACCTTTTCTGCTACCATAGCGGAATAGCATCTTACTATGTTGTATTCACTTATTCCGGACAAACCGGGATCAATATCTTATTGCTATGCGTCAATATACAGGGATCTTTACATCGCTGATCGTTCTTTTCATGGCCGGATGTGCCACCAAAGGAGAAAGCACTGATAATGCCGAATTAAAAACATTGCCAGTAACGGTACTGGTTACAAAAGATACCATCCTGCACCGCTCTTATGTAACAGACATACAAGCCGTACAAAATGTGGAAATACGTGCACGGGTAAACGGATTTCTTGATAAAATATATATCGATGAGGGCCAGGAAGTAAAAAAAGGACAGTTACTTTTTGGTATCAGTGATGCAGAATACCGCGCAGAACTGGCCAAAGCCAAAGCCATTCTCAGCAGCATGGTAGCGGAAAGCAAGGCCGCTGCCCTGGAACTGGATCGTGTTACGATGCTGGTGGATAAAAAAGTAGTGGCCCCTTCTGAACTGGAAGTAGCCAATGCAAAGCTGGCGGCAGCACAAGCCAAAATTGAAGAAGCACGTTCTGCTGCTGCCAACGCGGAAATGCATTTATCCTACACCAGCATCCGTGCACCATTTGATGGCATCATAGACCGTATCCCCTTAAAGAAAGGCAGCCTGATCAGCGAAGGATCCCTGTTGACTACGGTATCGGATACACGTGAAATATACGCTTACTTCAACGTATCAGAAACAGAATACCTCCAATACAATAAGGCCATCGCCAAAGGCGACAACAGTTACCGGCAGGTAGCCCTGGTACTGGCGGATGGTACCGACTACCATCATACCGGACAAATAGAAACCATAGAAGGCGAATTCGAAGAAAATACAGGCTCCATCGCCTTCCGTGCACGTTTCCCCAACCCTTCCAAACTACTCAAACATGGCGCCAGCGGCAAAGTAAGACTGACCACTGAAATGGACAGCGCAGTGATTATTCCGCAAAAAGCAGTATTCGAAATGCAGGACAAAAACTACGTATTTGTAGTAGATGCAGCGAATAAAGTAAAGATGAAAAACTTTATTCCGGCGGCACGTTTCGCACATTTCTACATCGTTAAATCCGGATTGCAACCCGGCGAACGAATTGTATGTGAAGGCGTACGCAACATCCGCGATGGAATCGAAATTTCACCACGCAGCCTGCCCATGGATAGTTTACTGAGTTTATAATCACCCGGCTTTTCAGCTGAAATAAAGGAACCAATGTTTGAAACTTTTATAAAACGGCCAGTGCTATCACTGGTCATATCGCTTATTATCACCCTGGTAGGCTTGCTGGCCCTGTTTACACTACCCGTTACACAGTTTCCGGATATCGTGCCGCCTTCTGTAACAGTAACGGCTAAATATACCGGTGCCAATGCAGAAGTATCTGCCAAAGCCGTATCCACACCATTAGAAAGAGCCATCAACGGTGTACCGGGCATGACATATATGTCGTCTGTATCCAGCAACGATGGCATCACAGTTATCCAGGTATTTTTCCAGGTAGGCACAGATCCCGATCAGGCGGCGGTAAACGTCCAAAACCGCGTAGCCACCATCATTGATGAACTGCCGGAAGAAGTGATCAAAGCCGGGGTAACCACAGAAAAAGAGGTGAACAGTATGTTGCTTTACCTCAACGTGATGAGTGAAGACACCACCCTGAACGAACAATTCATCTACAACTTTGCAGACATCAACGTACTCCAGGAACTGAAGCGTATTGATGGGGTAGGCCGTGCAGAAATCATGGGCGCCAAAGAATACGCCATGCGTATTTGGCTAAAACCCGATCGCATGCTGGCTTACAATGTATCCGCAGAAGAGGTGATCCAGGCTATCCGCAAACAGAATATTGAAGCTGCTCCCGGTAAAACAGGCGAAAGCTCCGATAAAAATCCACTGATGCTGCAATATGTATTGCGCTACACCGGCAAGTTTTTCGAACCGGAACAATACCAGCAGATCGTGTTGCGTGCAGGTCAGGATGGTTCCGTTCTCCATCTGAAAGATGTAGCCGATGTGGAATTCGGCTCCCTCACATATAGCATGGTATCAAAAACAGATGGCAAGCCCTCTGCGTCTATCATGCTCAAACAGCGTCCTGGCTCCAATGCCCGCGAAGTTATTAACAATGTGAAGTCGAAGATGGAAGAAATGAAAAATACCTCCTTCCCTCCCGGCATGACCTTCAATTTCAACTATGATGTATCCCGCTTCCTCGATGCGTCTATTCATGAAGTAGTACGCACCCTGTTTGAAGCATTCCTGCTGGTATTCATCGTGGTATTTATTTTCCTGCAGGATTTCCGTTCCACACTCATTCCCGCACTGGCGGTGCCAGTGGCGCTGATAGGTACACTGGCATTTATGCAGATGATGGGCTTTTCCATTAACCTGCTGACCCTTTTCGCCCTGGTACTGGCCATTGGTATTGTGGTAGATAATGCCATTGTAGTAGTAGAAGCCGTTCACGTAAAAATGAGTGAGGAACATCTCCCTCCTATGGAAGCCACGCTGGCTGCCATGAAAGAGATCAGCGGCGCACTCGTGGCCATTACGCTGGTGATGTCGGCCGTATTTATTCCAGTGGCATTTTTATCCGGCCCGGTGGGCGTATTCTACCGGCAGTTTTCGCTGACACTGGCTATTTCCATTGTGATTTCCGGTATCAACGCTGTAACGTTAACGCCTGCACTCTGTGCTATTATGCTGAAGGATACACATGGCAAGCCCCGTAAAAATAATTTGCTACAACGTTTCTTTAATGGCTTCAACAAAGGTTACAATGCTACAGAAAACAAATATTCAAAGCTGATCAGCTTTATCGCCGGCAGAAGACTTATCACACTGGCTGCACTGGTATTCTTTTTTGCCGCTACCTGGGGCATTAGTGCCATACTACCTTCCGGCTTTATTCCTACAGAAGATCAGGGCATGATCTACGTGAATGTTACCACACCACCGGGTGCTACTGTGGAGCGTACGGAAGAAGTACTCGACCAGGTACAAGCCATTGCTGCACAGCTGGGCGAAGTAGAATCCGTATCTACCCTGGCAGGATACAGCCTCGTGAATGAAGTAGCCGGTGCCTCCTACGGTATGGGCATGGTAAACCTCAAACCCTGGGATCTGAGAAAAGCATCCGTGCAGGATATCATTGAACAACTGCAAAAACTAACTGCCGGCATTGCAGATGCCAGCATTGAATTCTTCCCGCCTCCTACTGTTCCCGGATTTGGTAACTCCAGCGGCTTTGAATTGCGTTTACTGGATAAAAGTGGCAGTGGTGACTTACGGCAAACGGCTCAAATCACCAATCAGTTCATTGATGCACTGAAAAAAAGACCGGAGATAGGAAGTGCCTTCACCAGCTTTGACGCAGAATTTCCACAATACCTCATTCATGTGGATCAGGCCATGGCGGCCAAAAAAGGTGTGAGCATAGAAAATGCGATGAGCAATCTGCAAACATTGATGGGTAGCTTTTACGCCTCCAATTTTATCCGCTTCGGGCAAATGTATAAAGTGATGGTACAGGCAGATCCCCACTATCGCACCAAGCCAGATGATCTGTTACGCCTGTACGTTAAAAACGACCGGGGCGAAATGGTATCCTACTCCGACTTCGTGAAACTGGAACGCGTATACGGACCCGAACAACTAACCCGCTATAATATGTATACCGCTGCCATGATCAATGGAGATGCCAAGCCAGGCTTCAGCAGTAGTCAGGCAATTGCAGCAGTACAGGAAGTAGCTGCCAAAGAATTACCCAGGGGTTATAGCTATGAGTGGAGCGGTATGACGAGAGAACAGATTCTTTCCGGTAACCAGGCTATCTACATTTTCATGATTGTACTCGTGTTTGTGTACCTGTTGCTGGCAGCCCAATATGAAAGCTTCCTGCTTCCACTACCGGTGTTGTTGTCACTACCGGCAGGCATTTTCGGCGCCTTCCTGTCCCTGAAGTTACTGGGACTGGAAAATAATATCTATGCACAGGTAGCCCTGGTGATGCTGATAGGATTGCTGGGTAAAAACGCGATCCTCATTGTAGAATTTGCGATCCTGAAAAATAAACATGGAGCTACAGTGCTCGCAGCTGCCAAAGAAGGCGCAGTATCCAGGTTGCGCCCTATTCTCATGACCTCCTTCGCATTCATTGCCGGGCTGATTCCGTTATGCATTGCCTCCGGAGCCGGTGCTATGGGTAACCGTTCCATTGGTACTGCCGCTGCGGGCGGTATGCTGATCGGAACCATTTTCGGGGTATTGATCATACCTGGATTATATGTGCTGTTTGCCTCCATGATCCCCAAAAAATCTGTAGAACTAAAAGCTTACACCAATGAATAAACATATTTATCAATATACATTATACGCCTGCCTGGCCGCTACTGCAATGGCCTGCAGCACACAAAAGGAATTATCACTTCCCGAACGTATAAACGTACCAGTTAGCTCCGGTAATAACAGTGATACGCTGTCATTAAGCAACTTTACCCAGGTGTTCAATGATCCGTATTTGCGTACACTCATTGATACTGCCCTGCATAATAATTTCGATTTGTTATCCGCTGCACAACGGGTAACCACAGCACAGGCCAACCTGATGATGGCCAAAAATGCGTGGCTGCCAACGCTGAATGTGGCTTTATCTGTCGGGGTGGATAAATATGCAGACTATACGCTGAACGGTGTGGGTAACTACGACACCAACCTGTCGCCCAATATCAGCAAAGATCAGCGCATCCCCGGTCCTACACCGGAGTATTTTGCCGGCCTGAGAAGCAGCTGGGAAATAGATCTCTGGGGTAAATTAAAAAATCAGCGGCAGGCCGCCTATGCCCGCTTTCTTGGCAGTAAGCAGGGACGCCGGCTGCTAATGACGCAGATAGTCGCAGGTGTTACCGGCTTATATTACGAACTCACCGCCATGGATAATGAACTGGCGATTATACAACGCAACATCAAATTACAGGAAACTGCCGTGGCCACTGTGCATATTCAAAAAGCCGGCGGTCGCGCCACAGAGCTGGCGGTACAACAGTTTACCGCACAGCTGCTGAGCACACAGGCATTGGAATTTGGCGTAAAACAGGAAATTGCTTCACTCGAAAACCAGCTCAATGCACTCCTGGGCAGACTACCACAAACGATTGTACGCACAACTGTAAAGGATGCGCAGGCCCTACCCGGTGCTGTAAAAAATGGTATCCCCGCCGGTTTGCTGCTGCAACGCCCGGATGTACAACGTGCAGAACTGGAATTATTGGCCGCAAAAGCAGATGTAAAAGCAGCGCGGGCTGCGTTCCTGCCTTCATTAACTATTACGCCTTATGTAGGTTTCAATGCATTTAAAGCGGGAATGTTGTTCCAGTCACCTGCTTCCATCGCATGGGGCGCTGCAGGCAACTTAATGGCCCCCGTCTTCAATAAAAAACAGATAAAGGCACAATACAACATCAGCACGGCCACTGCGTTTACTGCTTTCTATGATTATCAGCAGGCCATTGTAAATGGCTATCAGGAAGTAGCTTCTGCACTGAACAAAGTAGAAAACCAGCAGCAGGCATTTACGCTGAAAAACAAAGAGGTATTGGTATTGCAGGAAGCAGTATCTACTGCCAATGTATTATTTACTACCGGTTATGCCAATTACCTGGAAGTCATTACAGCTCAAAAAAGTGTACTGGAAGCCGAACTGGCGTTGGTGACTACCCGCCGGAATGTATACCAGGGGATGGTATCATTATACCGTGCACTTGGGGGTGGGTAATGCAGCGGATTTTGTCTTACCCAGGATTATACTGATTTTGATGATTTGCCAGATTTTGTTTGATTTCTTAAAATCAAAAGAAAAATCATCAAAATCAGTATAATCCTGGGTAAGACAACAACTCGCAGCGCTATTCTCTATTGCTATTTCTTTT
This sequence comes from Chitinophaga sp. RAB17, assembly GCF_052114225.1. Lineage (NCBI taxonomy): Bacteria > Pseudomonadati > Bacteroidota > Chitinophagia > Chitinophagales > Chitinophagaceae > Chitinophaga > Chitinophaga sp. RAB17. The sequence goes on from NZ_JBFREI010000001.1 coordinate 786,487, forward strand.
TATGTTCAAACAACCAGGTCATTAATCCTGGTTCTACAAATACATTGTCCCAGCTGTTATGTCCTACCCCGGGATATTCTGTATATTTTTCTTCCGCACCCAGTGCTTTCAGTTTGGCATCATATGCTCTGGAAGCTTCTACAGGCACTACTTTATCATCACCACCGTGGAAGATCCAAACCGGTACTTTTTTAGCAAACCGGCCCGCTTCAGCTACATTGCCTGCTCCACAAATAGGAAAGGCAGCCGCAAATAATTTAGGCCTTGTGCTGATCATATAAAAAGTACCCATACCACCCAGGGAGAGACCGCCTATGTAAACGCGTTTCGTATCAATTTTCCCGCTGGCCAGCAGGCTGTCCAGTAAGGGATTAAGTAAGGCTGTAGGTGGCGTGGGTCCCTCATTCAGCGGAAAATCACCTCGGATGATTTTCCCGGTGCTGTCGCGGTCAAATTTCATGGGTGCCCAGGTTTGATTGGGCGGACATTGCGGAAAGAGTACAAAGGCGGGGTAGTTGGTGCGGATACTATCGCGCAGGAACATATCACCGCCATGCAGCAGCTGGGCATTATTATCAGCACCTCTTTCCCCTGCTCCATGTAAAAAAATAATCAGAGGGTATTTTTTATGAGCATCGTAGTTGGCTGGCAACAGTAAACGATAACGGAGGGTATCGCCTTTACGGCTAAACGATTGATAAGTATACTGCGAAAGGTCCTGTGCAGCCGCTACCATACCGGTCATCAGCAGGCAGCCCAGGAGAAAGATTTTCATATAACGCATATCGGGAATTTTATACCCAATATACTACCGGAAAATCAGTATTTCAGCGTGAAGTGCTGTTTGATCTTAAAATCTTTCCGGAAAAACACCAACCCTATGAAAAACAGGTCGATAGTCATCGTGACTTGCGGATGCTCCTGTATAGTGTGCCAGGCGGCTTCCATATCAGGTGTCCAGTGGATATCATCAAAAATAAAAACGGAATACTCGTCTGCAAACTGAAGGCACTGCTCAAAATAAGCCAGTGTAGGCTCTTTACGGTGATTACCGTCTATGTACACCCAGTCAGGCAGCTGCATCTGCTTTAATACATCGGGTAAAACGGTATCAAAATTACCGGTTACCTGCTCAATGTTCTTAATATGCAGGGCTTCAAAATTCTTGGCTGCACGGGCCGCTATGTTAGGGCACCCCTCAATGGTAAATATTTTGGCATGCGGAGCCGCTTTTGCCATATATGCCGTAGAAAGGCCCATAGAAGTCCCCAATTCCAGGATACGCCCCGGCTGGAGGTATTGTATCAGCCGGTAGAATAACTGGCCGAATTTAGGCTGTTTTGCCGCATAACGGGTAATGTCCCGCACCCGACGTTCATTACCGGCTGATATCAGTGAGCCCGCTCCCAGGTCAGTGACCTGTAGCGTTTCATTACTTTGCAGTAGTTGTTTGCGCAACTGTTCTATTTCTCCAAAAGCGGCATGCTGCTTTTTATCCAGCAATACATCTTCTATCAATGCATATACAAAAGGTGAATGTACATCGTGGCGATTGCCTGAAGTGAAATAATATTTGAGATATTTCCCGGCTAAATTATACTGTTGCGCTAAACCCACTGGCTATATTAATTTTAATAAATCTTTCCTTTCATCATGCCCCACATATGCAAACGATGCTGCAGGGATACTCTCAATACACCCAGGCCGTAAATAGCACTGCGCTTGAAATTAATACTGGAGGCTTCGTCAAAATATTTGGTAGGACAGGTTACTTCTGCAATATCGTATCCTTTCATAAATATCTGCGAAATCATTTCATTGTCAAACACAAAATCGTCATTATCAGCCATATAGTTGATATTACGCAGTACCTCCGCAGAAAATGTCCGGTAGCCGGTATGATATTCACTCAGCTTCTGACCAATCAGGATGTTTTGTGTCAACGTTAAGAAACGATTAAATATATACTTATACATAGGCATCCCACCCTTCAGGGCGCCTTTGCCAAGGATCCTGGAGCCAAATACTACCGGATACACGTCATTGGCAATAATACTACACATCGCCATAATGAGCTTGGGCGTGTATTGATAGTCGGGATGCAGCATCACTACTATATCAGCACCTAATTCAAGGGCTTTATTATAGCAGGATTTCTGGTTACCGCCATAACCCTTGTTGTTATCATGACGGATCAGGTGTTTAATACCCAGCTGTCGCCCTACTTCCAGGGTTTCATCTTTACTGGCATCATCTACCAGTACTACATCATCAACAATTTCAAAAGGGATTTCCCGGAATGTTTTTTCCAGCGTAAGCGCTGCGTTGTAGGCCGGTAATACAACCACAATCTTTTTGTTATTAAGCATGAAAGTGGATCAAATTTGGACGCAAAGGTAAGTCACCTGCCGATAATTCAAAATATATATGGAAAAGCATTATTTCACCACCTATCATGATTTAATTTTAACTGTTATTAATTATTTATCTTTGCCTGATGATGTTTTTGGCATCATATTTTCTTAAATTTTTGTTAACAAAAAGCAAAAACAACATGTTAAAACACCTACCAACGGAAATGAAGCATGATAAACGCTTGACTGCCAAGCCCGATGAGTCATTACCGTTAGTACACCTGGCCCAAAGATTCTTCACTACAGGATGGATTAAATTTATACCAGCACCTCTTGTTTTACTTTTTACTTTTCAAACGGTGTATGCACAGGATCCGGAGCTGAAAGGAACCGTTGCTCCTGTTATCAAAACCCAGGATACCACTATCCGTAAGTTATTGGAAGAAGTACAGCGGATCACGGATAATGACAAGCAAAATTCCAATGCCATACAGGCATTGTTGCAGGGAAAGGACTTCGATAATATGACCAAATATGACCTGATCAAAAATAATATTATCAATGCCAGCGAAACTTATTACCTGCTTAACAAAAAAATAATTGATCTCAAGTCCCGCACCACTACCAACAACCTGGATGTATTCATCACTTCATTGAATAACCCCGAAAGTAAAGCACTCGGGTTTTCACTGAGCGATCGCATTGTTGAGCTGGTAGAAAAAATTATTCTTAAAAATAAAGGGGATAAAAGCGAGAAGAATTCTAAAATCGTAGAGTCTACCAAGTCAATTATCAACAGCCCTATTTTCCAAAGCTTTACTTCCCTCACACCTCCGTTGGCCATCGCCAACTCGGTGATGAACTTCCTGCACAGTGTGAGCGTAAACAACAAACAGATTAATCAGAAGTCATTACAGGATTTCGAAAAAGAGCTGAACAAATATGTAGTGTATTACACCGCATTAAATGATGCCAACCAGAAATTCGAATATGGCCTCAACTTTAATAAAGATCAGTTAAGTCTCCTGCAGGACAACTTATTTGATCACCTGTCCTTCACGGCTACTTCCATGAAGTTCCCCGCCCCTCAAAAAGGCAATCAGAGCCTGAGCCAGACAATGAACGAATATTTCATTGATTTCAGAAAAGAAAAAGTGGTGGATTATTTCAATAAACTGGAAGAAAAATATTCCAAAGGCAAGCGGATAGATTATGAATCCCTGCTGCGTGAAAATTCTTCCCTGAAAGAAGTCAACAACCAACTGGAAGACCTGGTACTGCAAACCAAAAGATTCGAAAATCTTTATAATGAATATTTCACTTTGCTGGATTCTTACTACACCAAAGTAAATAACTCCCTGAAGATTGCCCAGGATAACGGACTGGCAGATAAGAGCATTATTGACACCAAACAGGCTGAATTCAGAAACCTGAAAACAGAAGCGGTGGGCGAAATCCAAGCCTCTATCAATATCCGTGAACTGTATAGCAATACAGAAAAGATCAAATACAGATACAGAATATTCTAGCATCCGGGATAATACCGGTAATATGTTACGGATTTGTAAGAAGATGCCCCATAGGATGTCTTCTCTCAAATCCGTAATTCTTTTCCCCTTCCTATAGATTTTATTGATACCTTCGTGGGATCAATTTAGAGGAAAATGACGACAGTTCAATTGGAGTATATTGTTGCGGTAGATACTTACAGAAGTTTTATCATGGCAGCAGAGAAATGCTTTGTGACCCAGCCAACGCTAAGCATGCAGATACAAAAACTGGAGGATGAATTAGGCATTAAATTGTTTGATCGTAGCAAATTACCGGTAGTCCCTACTGAAATAGGTATTTCTGTGGTAGCGCAGGCAAGGATTATTATCAAGGAAAATGCCCGCATCCGGGAAATCATTGCAGACCAGAAAAAAGAAGTACAGGGCAACCTGAAAGTAGGTATTATCCCTACACTGGCTCCCTATCTGCTGCCCCGCATTCTCACCGGGTTCATGAAAAAATATCCGAAGGTAAAACTGGAAATATGGGAATACCCGACGGAACAGATTATGCAACAGCTGAAACAGGAACTGCTGGATTGCGGTTTACTGGCCACTCCCCTGCACAACCCTCACCTGGAAGAACATCCCCTGTTCTACGAGTCCTTTGTGGTATACACTGCCAAAAGCAATGCTTTATACGAGAAGAAAATAGTGAAAGCAGAAGAGCTGGACATCAAAGATGTATGGCTGCTGAATGAAGGGCATTGTATGCGCAACCAGGTGCTGAATATCTGTAAAGATAAATTCACCATGGGCGATAACAAAAACCTGGAATACAATACGGGTAGTGTGGAAACACTGAAAAGAATGGTGGACCTGAACGAAGGATATACCATTTTGCCAGAGCTGTCCTTACAGGATCTTACTACCCGGCAACTGAATATGGTACGCTACTTTAAGGCGCCGGAACCAGTACGGGAAATCAGTCTCGTTACCCACCGCCACTTTATAAAACAAGCGCTGATAGAGGCTTTCAAGAAAGAAATCCTGGCGCACGTACCAGAGAAAATGAAAGTACAGAAGAATAAAAAAGTAATAGATATTATTACGGAGAAAGCATAAAGGATAAAGCAAAAAGCTATTGAGGCGAATAATTAAAGCGAATATGTTCCGCTCTAATTATTCGCCTCAATAGCTTTTTGCTTTATCCTTTATGCCTTACGCTTTTCCCGGTGTATAATACTTCATTGCTTCCGGCATCAGCTGCTGCAATTTCTGTACGCGGGTAGCATCGCTGGGATGCGTACTCAGAAACTCAGGTGGCTTCTGTCCCTTGCTCATATTTGCCATGCGTGTCCAGAAAGGAATGGATTCCTGTGGGTTGTATCCGGCCATCGCCATAAATATAACACCCAGGTGATCGGCTTCCAGTTCATTGGCACGTGAAAACGCCAGCATGCCCATATTACCACCTACACCAAAAGCCTGGTTAAAGAGGTTTACGGCAGTGGGATTTTTATTCAGCGCCACAGCACCTGCAACCTGAATACCCTGCACTACCAGTCCCTGGCTCATACGCTCGTTACCGTGACGGGCAATAGCATGTGCTATTTCATGTCCCATTACGCAGGCCAGTGCCGTTTCATTTTGTGTAACGGGTAGCAGTCCGGTATATACTACTACTTTACCACCTGGCATACACCAGGCATTCACTTCTTTATTATCTACGAGGTTAAACTCCCATTTATAACTGGCTACTTCGTTGCCCATATTGTTTTGGGTCATGTACCTGGTAACAGCGGCAGCAATACGCTGCCCCACTCTTTTTACCATTTCAGCATCTTTACTGGTTGTTTGAGCCACCACCTTGTTGGACGATAAAAAACTCTGGTACTCCTGCAGCGCCATCGACTGCATAGTACTTTCAGGAAGGAGGTTCAGCTGACTGCGGCCGGTAATAGGAACGCGCGAACACGCGGCTAATGCAAGGCTAGCAGTAAAGAACAAGACATACTTTTTCATGGGAGCATTAATTTAAATTGCGTTAAACGCAAAAAGCACAAAGCAAAAAGCATGCACATTTTATTGGCCATCGCTTCCTGCTTCATGCTTTTACTATATAACTATAACTAGTTTTTGTCCTTTTTGTTCTTAAATAACGGTACTTTACTCTCAACTCCTTTCAACAATCGTGTAATGTTTTTCTGATGGGTTAATACTACCATCAGCGCCACAGCTATTGCGAAGATGCGATAAAATATCTCAGGCTCATTAAAAATATAAAGGATCAGTATCGGAAATGCGATACTGGCAATAATAGAACTGAGAGATACATATCTTGTCAAAAACAGGATCATTAAGAAAACACCTACGCAGCATAAAGCAACCAGTGGCTGAATAGCCAGTACCAGGCCAAACAGGGTGGCAATACCTTTGCCTCCCTTAAAATTTGCCCAGATTGGGAAAATATGACCTACTACAGCAGCCAGACCAAGTCCGATCTGAAGATTCACCAGCTGCGTGAGATTAGCATGGTCCTGATAATAAGGGGCCAGATAAGCTAAACGTACTGCTAACACGCCTTTCAGCATGTCAACTACCATTACAAAAGTACCGGCCTTAGGACCCAGTACCCTAAAAGTATTGGTAGCACCGGCATTGCCGCTACCATACTCCCTGATATCCATACCAAAAACGCCTTTACTTACCCAGACAGCTGTGGGAACAGATCCGATCAGATAAGCACCAATAAGCAATAAAATTTCTACCATCACTACAAGTTAGGAATGCTAAGATAACAAATTCTGTGTTAAAATAGAGAGAATATTAGAAAAGATTATAACACAAAAGTTGGATTATCAACACTTTTTATATGTAACTTTTACTCTATTATGGTACAGGTACTTCAAATTGCAGGGCGAGCCAATTATCTTTCTCGATCCGCTTTTCCTTTACAAATCCCTGTGAAACAGCAGCGGCTACAATATTTTCTTCATCGGTAGGTAAGATGCCACTTAACAGTAATTTGCCACCAGGTTGAATCAGGCCGTGCATATCCCCCATAAATTGTAATAAGATGTTACAGTTGATATTCGCCAGCAATATATCATATTTTTCGGTAATGGCATCAAGCCGATCCGCTTGCCATACTTTTACTTTACTCATCTGGTTAGCGGTAATATTCTCCAGCGTATTGTTTACGGCCCATTCATCATAGTCAATAGCATCTGCTGTGGCCGCTCCCATCATTTCAGCCAGAATAGCCAGTATACCGGTACCCGTGCCAAAATCAAATACTTTTTTACCCACAAAACCGATGTCCTCCATCAGCTTTATCATGGAAGAAGTAGTGGCATGATGCCCCGTACCAAAGGCCATTTTAGGTGTAATCACAATTTCGTAGGCCGGTTTCGGGTCAAAAGGAGGATGAAAATCCGCCCGGATTCCGCAAAAATCATCTACCTGCACAGGCTCAAAATTACTCTCCCATAACGCATTCCAGTTAGCAGGTAAAATAGTTTCTTTTGTATAGGTAACACCCTGAGGCTGCAGGATGTCCTGCAACGCTGCTTCATCAAAATCAGTTTCCGGAATATAAGCGATGAGGGCATCCGTTTGCTCTTCAAATCCCTCATAATTCAACACAGATAATTGCGCAATCAACAGGTCAGACTGCTCTGCACCTGCACGCATCGTAATAGCAATGTAAGACATAGAGGGCAAAGATAGCCATTAGCTGCTAGCTTTCAGCGGTTAACAGGTAGCTAATCGGTTGATATAACGATAATTTATAGGCGGCTTGCCTGTCTCCGCCCGACAAAGGGACTGTCTTTATACGTATTAATGTGAATAGTATTATATTTGATTAATAAATAATATTAAATATCCTATGAAAGCACTATTCCTCCTGCTGGCCGGCGTGGCGTTGTCCATATCCGGAATGGCCCAGGTTATCAAAGTAAGACAACCTGTAGAACCGATCATCGACTCTATTGTGTATCAAACCGAGAATGTAACACTGATCTTCGAACGGAGCAATCTCCGCGATTATATGGTAAGTATGGACACTACGCTCCGTAACGCCAAATACAGCAACAAAGTGTTCAACAGTGTGCAGTTTACCCGCCTGAATGCCATCGATATGGGTAATCACTTCCGTAAAGCTTATTGCTACCTGGAAGATACCACCAATAAGGACTTCAGCTATAGTACGGGCAGAATGAACATGTTATGGGCCGAAGACGGTGGTATCATGTTACCATACGTAGAAGAAATACTACCGGATCTGCTGGCTGCAGGAACCGTAAGGGTGATCGACAGAAGTACGAAAGCATTGCAACCCGCCTATAAAATGATTGCGGAGCCTATTGATGGTAACAACTACCGGGTGTTCCGTTTAAACAGCGGCCGGGAGATTTTCCGTGAAAGTACCTTCCGGGTAGAGCAGCTAACAAAGCGATAAAGCGCAAACTTAGCTAACAATCAATCTGAAAAAATACTCAAAAACGGAAGTTTCAGGCAATTACCGGGATAAATTGGATGAAAAGGGAAGTATATGCCGAAAAAAGGAATTTTTGAGCCATTCCTTAGCTGGAATCCGGCTAAAAGTAAAAAATGGCGCAAAAACGGAAATTTCACCCATTTTTTACTACCGTATTAAAAAAAGCAGGGAAGATGAAATGATGATTTCATTTTCCCTGCTTTTTTAATACCAGCAGGTACTACCTGAAGCTAAAAAAGCAGCCTCCGTAGAGACTGCTTTTCTTCGTATTTAATTCCAGTTATCTGCTAGCTATAACAGCGCCTATTCGGCATCAAAGGTAGGCTCCTGTGGTTTTTCCGGACGGGAGTTGTAATCTCCGCCGCCACGGTTGCCATCGCGGTTGAAATCACGTCTGTCGCCGCCGCCACCGCGTCTGTCATCACCGCCACGTCTGTCGTCACGGGGACCGCGTCTGTCGCCACCACCACGTCTGTCGTCACGGAAATCACGTTCGCCGCGCTCTTCGCGTTCTGGTCTTTCTACATAACCTTCTGGTTTAGGCATGAGCACTTTGCGGCTCAGCTTAAACTTACCGGTTTTAGGATCAGTACCAGTCAGCTTCACTTTCACTTTTTCGCCTTCTGTCAGCACACCTTCCATTGTTTCCAGGCGTTTCCAGGAAACTTCAGAGATGTGGAGTAAGCCTTGTTTACCAGGCATGAACTCAACAAAAGCACCGTAAGGCATGATGGATTTAACAACAGATTCATATACTTCACCTACTTCAGGTATAGCAATGATTCCTTTTACCCATGCAACTGCTTTATCCAGGCTTTCTTTCTGAGCAGAGAAGATGCTAACTTCACCGGTTTCACCAACTTCTTCGATGTTGATAGTAGTACCGGTTTCGCGTTGAATCTCCTGTATAATTTTACCACCGGGTCCGATTACAGCGCCGATAAATTCACGGTCGATGATAATCTTCTCCATGCGTGGTGCATGTGGTTTAGGTTCAGGACGTGCAGCAGGGAATGCTTCGTACATGGCTTCCACGATGTGTAAGCGACCTTTCTTAGCCTGAGCCAGAGCGGAGCGCATAACGTCCATGCTTAAACCATCTACTTTAATGTCCATCTGTATACCCACAATACCATCACGGGTACCGGTTACTTTGAAGTCCATATCACCCAGGTGATCTTCATCACCAAGGATATCGGTTAATACCGCCCATTTACCATCGGAAGCGCGGGAGATAAGACCCATTGCCACACCAGATACGTGTTTAGGCAAAGGCACACCTGCGTCCATCAGTGCCAGTGAACCAGCACAAACAGTAGCCATGGAGGAAGAACCATTAGATTCGAGGATATCAGAAACTACTCTCACAGTGTAAGCGTAATCGCTGCCTGGCATCATTTGCTTCAGGGAGCGCATCGCCAGGTTACCATGTCCAACTTCACGACGACCAGGGCCGCGCATCATTTTCACTTCACCTGTAGAGAATGGAGGGAAATTGTAATGCAGAATGAATTTGGAGTAGTTGGAAACAGCTGCACTTTCTACCAGCAGTTCATCTTCCGGTGTACCGAGGGTAACAGTAGTCAGGGACTGTGTTTCGCCACGTGTAAACAGGGCAGAACCATGCGGGGAAGGCAGAATGTCTGTTTCCATTGCCAGCGGACGAACCTGATCCAGCGCACGACCATCTAAACGAACAGATTCGTCCAGGATCATGTTGCGGATCACTTCTTTTTCCAGATCATGCAGGTATTCTTTTACCAGCGGTTGATCTTCTTCAGGCAATTCGCCCAGGTGCTCTTTCAGTTCTACGCCGATAGCTGCAAACGCATCGCTGCGATCGTGCTTGGCAGAAGCTGACTTAGCCACTGTGTATATTTTTTGAGTAGCAAAAGCTGCTATTTTCGCTTTCAGTTCTTCATTCTGATGAGGCTGGGTGTATTCACGTTTACCGGTTACACCTTTCAGATCACGCAGTTGTTCCTGCGCCTTCACCTGCACCTTGATAGCAGCGTGTGCTGCCTCAATAGCGAGGATCAGGTCTTCTTCCTGGCACTCTTTACTTTCACCTTCCACCATCATGATGTTCTTGTCAGTAGCACCAATGATGAAGTCCATATCAGCTTTAGCCAGCTCAGTACGGTTAGGGTTGATAACGTATTTGCCATCGATACGGGCAACACGGGCTTCAGAAATAATTTCCTGGATAGGCACGTCAGAAACGGCCAGTGCAGCAGATGCAGCCAAACAAGCCAGTGCATCAGGCATTACTTCAGGATCGGAAGAAATCAGGGAAACTAATACCTGTACTTCGCATAAGTAGTTATCGGGGAACAGGGGACGCAGAGCGCGGTCAATCAGACGGGAAATGAGTACCTCTGAATCAGACAACCGGCCTTCACGTTTGAAAAAGGAACCGGGTATACGACCGGCAGAAGCAAATTTTTCCTGGTAATCAACTGTAAGGGGGAAGAACGACTGGCCTGGTTTGGGCTCCTTATTTGCTACCACAGTGGCCAGCAAAATGGCATTCCCTAAACGCACCGTAACAGCACCGTCAGCCTGACGGGCCAACTTGCCAGTTTCGATGGTCACCATACGACCGTCTCCTATATCGAACTTCACTGAAATAGGTGTCAGATTCATAATAAAGTGAGGATTAAATATAAAGTTATCCTTTTTTGATCGCTAAAGGATAACAAAAGGTATACATACAAAAAAACTATTCCCAACCTAAAAAGTTGGGAATAGCGCTATAAATAAGTCATGGTTATTTTCTGATACCTAACTTCTCGATGAGGGCACGGTAGCCTGTGAGGTTGGTTTTAGATAAATAGGAAAGCAAACGCTTTCTCTGGCCAACCATCTTCATCAAACCACGGTGGGTAGAAAAATCTTTTTTGTTTTGTTTCAGGTGACCGGAAATGCTGTTGATACGCTCAGTCAGCAGTGCAATTTGTGCTTCCGAAGAGCCTGTATTTTTTTCGCTTCCACCAAATTCCTTAAAAATATTGGCTTTCTTTTCAACAGTTAAGTAAGACATCTTTAAAAATAATAAGTAATAATAATGTTTTTTGTCGCTATTTTTCCGGTGCAAAGGTAATTTAAAAAATAGGAATTACCAATTAACAGGAAATTAATAATAAATGAGTGATAATGACCATTTGTAAATATTTCTTCTTCAACAACTCCTAAGAAGAAAAATTCACTGCGGCATTATCCGTTACATACCCGTTTTCCGTACGTAGTACTCTTGACGGGAATTTTTGTAATACAATATAATCATGTGTGGCCATTACGATGGCAGTTCCCTCCCGGCAAATACGGAATAATAACTGCATAATACCATCGGAGGTTTCCGGATCCAGGTTACCCGTAGGCTCATCTGCCAGGATCAGCTTAGGCGAGTTCAACATGGCACGGGCAATATCCACACGCTGCTGCTCTCCACCTGAAAGCTCATAAGGCATCTTAAACCCTTTGGTCCCTAATCCCACTTTGTCCAATACGTCCGAAATCTTGTTCTCCATCTCCTTTGGATCCTGCCAGCCGGTAGCCCGTAACGCAAATTTCAGATTATCATGCACATTGCGGTCTGTTAATAACTGAAAATCCTGGAACACCACACCCAGATTCCGGCGAAGATACGGCACTTTTTTCCAATCCATCTTCTTCAGGTCAAAACCAACTACCTGACCTGTACCATCGTTTAAAGGCAAATCACCATACAACGTCTTTAAGAGACTGGATTTACCAGTACCGGTTTTCCCAATGAGATAAACGAATTCTCCCTTATTCACCGTGATATTCACATCAGATAAAATCAAGGATTGCCCCTGGTATATGCTGGCATTAGTTAATTGTATGATAGGTTGTTCAGGCGTCATGTCCTTTCTATTTTTTTACGATCAGTTACGAACAAAAATAACTAATTAAAAAATAACTCGTTGTGATAATATATCAAATATCCTCTCCGGTGTTCATCTTATCAAAACTAAAAAAATAGTCGTAAAACTAAACAATTAGTTATACCTTAGAATCAGCGATTAAAACAAACATATGAAACAGCTTACCAAAGCCGAAGAGCAGATCATGCAGGCATTATGGGAAACAGGTCCTGCATTTGTGAAAGATATGATAGAAGTGATGCCGGAACCAAAACCACATTACAATACGGTATCTACCCTCATCAAAATTCTGATAGAAAAAGGCTTTGTGGATTATAAAGCCTACGGCAAATCACACCAATATTTTGCCCTGGTTACCAAAGATGCCTATAGCCATAAAACCGTCAACAATATCGTAAAAGGATATTTCGATGGTTCTTTTAGTAACATGGTATCTTTTTTTGTGAAAGAAAAGGAATTAAGCATCTCTGAGTTAGAAAAACTGGTACAAAAGATTAAAGACGCGCAAAAACCAAAACAATGACAGTGCTGCTCACCTACCTGGCCAAAGTAATCGTATGCTCTGCTGTACTATATGCATATTATTATATAGCATTGCGCAATAACCGCTTCCATCAATGGAACCGCTATTACCTGGTACTGATTACCATCGTGTCCCTACTCACGCCCCTGTTAAAAATACCTTTGCCAGGGCAAACGCCAGAACCTTCTGCGGTACTCTCCTACACTAACCGCATTATTACCCTGCGGGAATCAGTAATGCCGGTGGTAGCCAGTCCTGTGATCAGCTCCGGAACGCTGATTAACCTGGCATATATGCTGATCATCGCACTATTGATGACCCGTATACTGGTGAGCCTCTTTAAGATTAAAAAACTAATTCGCAGCAGCCAGGTACAACAGGTACCACCCTACCGTTTTGTAAAAAACGATGACATCAAAGCGCCCTTTTCCTTCTTTACATATATCTTCTGGGATCCCAATACTTCGCTGAACAGCCAGGAAGGACAACAGATCCTGAAACATGAACTCGTACACCTCCAGGAAAAACACAGCACGGATAAACTATTTATGGAAGTCGTTACCGCTGTTTGCTGGATCAATCCCTTCTTTCATCTGATCAAACGCGAACTGGCGCTCGTACATGAATTCCTCGCCGACAAAAAAGCCGCAGGAGAAGAAGTAGCGGGTTATGCCCAAACCATTCTTCAGATGGCCTTTCAAAGCAAACAATTCAGCTTTACCAACGATTTTTTCCATCCGCCAATAAAACGAAGAATCCTTATGCTGACACAATTCCACACGCCCAGGTTCAGTTATCTCAGACGTATACTCGTACTACCGCTGGCCGCATTCATTTTTTGTTCACTGGCGTTTGTGGCTGATAAGCACCCATCCGCCATTCGGGTGCTTACCACCACTGCCAACGCCACCTTTACTCCTCATCCGGAAGCCGCCGTCACAGCCACACCAGGTGATACCACCAGAAAGCCAAAAATGATTAAACCAGACGCCAATGTGATATTCACCTTTGTAGAACAACCTCCTATGTTTAAAGGTGGTGAAGATTCCCTGTCCAGATACCTGTCACGTAACATCCGCTACCCGAGAGTTGCCCAGGAAAATGGTATTAAAGGCACTGTGTTCGTTCAATTTATAGTAGATAAAGACGGTGCCATTAAAGAACCTAAAATTATAGGCGCCGAACGCGGCGGTGGTCTTGAAGAAGAAGCCATCCGGGTAGTAAAGGGTATGCCTAAATGGATACCAGGCCAGCAAAACAAGAAAAATGTAGCGGTACAATTTAATCTGCCGATTCGCTTTGTCCTTGACGAAGGTGATGCAGTAGTTGCCCCGGCTCGCAGTGAGGCAGTCTTCACCTTTGTAGAACAGCCCCCTGTTTTCCCGGGCGGAGAAGAAGCCCTTGCCAAATACCTTTCTAAAACCATTCACTATCCGGCAGAGGCGCAAAAAAACAATACTCAAGGTACTGTGTTTGTACAGTTCCAGGTAAGAAATGACGGCACCATCGCTGATGTTAAAACAGTTGGTGCCCTCAAGGGCGGTGGCCTGGAAGAAGAAGCCATCAGAGTAACGAAAGATATGCCTAAATGGAAGGCCGGCAAACAGAATGGCCGGGAAGTAAATGTGCAGTTCAATTTGCCGATACGATTTAGTTTACAGCAATAACACTTATAAAACAATCAACAATCATGGAGGGTCCCGGTTTTTACCGGGACTTTTTTATGGATTATAGCGGAGAGGACGTCTATATAAAAAGTTCCACTATGCTCCTCCTTTCCTGTTTACTGGCTGTTATGACTGCTTTTCCGGCAGATACCGCGAAAACACCGGCAGCAGATAAGCCTGTAGTTTCCGACAGAGAAGATATAATCCCTTGTTTCCTGGAAGAACCTGCCCCCACTTTCCCTGGTGGAGAGGAGGCACTCGCTACCTACCTGAAAAAAAATTTAAAATACCCAGCTGCCGCATTAAAAGCCCAGGTGGGAGGAACCATCTTTGTGCAATTCATAGTTGACCAAACAGGGCTTATCCGGAACGTCCGTACAATTGGGCCTTACAAAGGATATGGCATGGAAGCAGAAGCTGTAAGAGTAGTAAGTAAGATGCCGAAATGGAAGCCCGTTAACATGGTAGGTAAGTATTCAGAGGTATTACTTCATTTACCTATCCGCTTTGTATACCCTCCACACAAACCCAAATAAAAAAGCAGTCCCCGTTAAAGAGAACTGCTTCCTTTTATAATTTTCTGATTAATACACAAACGTACCAGCCGGCGCTACGACAGTTACTTTCTTCTCTTCTGCCGCTTCTACCCTGCCTATGATCTGTGCATCGATGTTAAAGCTTTTGGAAATGGCGATGATATCTGCTGCAATTTCTGCCGGCACATACAATTCCATTCTGTGTCCCATGTTAAACACCTGGTACATTTCTTTCCACGGCGTACCTGATTGTTCCTGGATCAGGCTGAACAAAGGAGGTACCGGGAACAGGTTATCTTTGATCACATGCAGTTTCTCAATAAAATGCAGCACTTTGGTTTGTGCGCCACCGCTGCAATGCACCATACCGTGTATTTGCGGGCGGAATTGCTCCAGCACTTTTTTGATCACGGGTGCATAGGTACGGGTGGGAGATAATACCAGTTTACCTGCATCTACTGCACCAAAACCTTCAATATCTATTTTATCTGTCAGTGATTTCTTACCGCTGAATACCAGTTCAAAAGGAATCTTGGGATCAAAGCTCTCCGGATATTTTTCCGCGATGGCTTTGTTGAATACATCATGACGGGCGCTTGTCAGACCATTACTGCCCATCCCACCGTTGTATTCGGATTCATAGGTAGCCTGTCCGTAAGAAGCCAGACCAACCACTACATCTCCCGCCTGAATACGATCATTGGAAATAACGTCTTCACGTTTCATGCGGCAGGTGACCGTAGAATCCACGATGATGGTACGTACCAGGTCCCCTACATCGGCGGTTTCACCACCGGTGGAATAGATGCTGATACCATGGTTACGCAGTTCTGCAAGAATTTCTTCGGTGCCATTAATGATGGCAGCTATTACTTCACCTGGCAGCAACTGTTTGTTACGGCCAATAGTGGAAGACAACAGGATATTATCGGTAGCGCCTACACAAAGCAGGTCGTCCATGTTCATGATGATAGCATCCTGGGCGATGCCTCTCCATACGCCCAGATCACCGGTTTCTTTCCAATAAATGTAAGCCAGGGATGATTTGGTGCCGGCACCATCTGCGTGCATAATATTACAATATGCATCATCGCCCCCTAAAATATCGGGTACTATTTTGCAGAATGCTTTAGGGAAAAGACCCTTATCAATGTTTTTAATGGCATTATGCACATCTTCCTTGCCTGCTGAAACACCGCGCTTGGCGTAAATATTATTATCCACCGGGAAATAAATAAATATGTAAATAAAAAATAAAGTAACTAAAGATGCTCTTCAGGCTGCAAAAGTAACAGATTCCATGCAGAATGCCCGCCGAATGTGTTAGATTTGCACGGCGTTTTTGATAGTATTGAATTATATGAAGGTTCACAGGGACTTAGACCACTTACCGGAATTCCGAAATGCTGTTATCACAATAGGCACTTTCGATGGAGTACATGCAGGACATAGCTTCATTATCCAGCAACTGGAGCAGGCTGCCATTGATTGTGGCGGGGAAACCGTGATCGTTACCTTTGACCCGCATCCCCGGGAGGTATTGTTACCCAGCCCCAATAACATCAGGCTACTCACCACTTTACCCGAAAAGATAGCTTTACTGGAACTTGCCGGTATAGACCACCTCGTAGTGGTGCCTTTTACCAAAGCATTTTCTGAAATGCCTGCCCGCGGTTACCTGGAAGACTTCCTGGTAGCACGTTTCAAGCCGCACACCATTATCATTGGCTATGATCACCGTTTTGGTCATAACCGGGAAGGCGGACTGGAACTGCTGGAAGCAGAGCAACAGCAATACGGGTTTAAGCTCATAGAAATTCCGCAGCAGGTAGTACATGACCTCACAGTAAGTTCTACCAAAATCCGTAAAAGCCTGCAGGAAGGCGGCTGCAGCCTGGCCAACGAACTACTCGGCTATACTTATTTTTTAACCGGCACCGTAGTGCATGGCGACAAAATGGGCCGTCAGCTGGGCTATCCCACCGCTAATCTGCATTTAAGCGATGAAAGAAAACTGATTCCGGCAGAAGGCATTTATGCGGTTCGGGTTGGACTCAGTGGCCATAAGGAGTTGCTGCCGGCAGTGATGAGCATAGGCTTCCGCCCTACTTTCAATGGCACAGACCTCCGCCTCGAAGTACATCTCTTTGATTTTAATGAAGATCTTTACGGGCAGGAGCTGACCGTATACTTTGTGGAGTATATCCGTTCCAATCTCAAGTTTGATAATGTAGATGCATTGATAGTGCAGATGGATAAGGATTCCGCACAGGCGAAAGAGATATTGGCGAAAGAAGTCTAAATCTTTGTTCCCTCTGCATCCACTATTTTCTTCACCTGGTTCAACATCCTGTAACCTGCTCTCAGCAGGAGAAAGCCACTTATGCTGCTAAGTGTCATAGCTATCCAAAAGTCGACCACGGCAGAAGACGTAAGCATATGTTCCCCTGTACGATAAAATACAGCAGGATCTGTTCCCAGTCTAAAGAGAAAACTCAGCATCAGTACGGCACCTAAAGAGGAACATACGATCGTCCGTATTATTCCTTCCCATAGCGACACACTTGTTTTACGTTGCAGATTCCCGGAGGCTTTCACCCGCATAAACAGGCGGTAGCCAAACCGGCACAGGATAAAGGCAAGCCACAGAAAAGTTAATAAAACGAATGCTCCGCCTATCTTTTTGGCCAGGCTATCCATTTTTTCAAAGTAGTCCGTGAAAAATGCTGTCTTACCAATAGTAAAGACTATTATAACACTGAACAGCAGGCAGAAAAAGGCTAAAATACATTTCAGTACAGCATAGAGGCGTTGCATAGGGAATAATTATAATGCAATAATAATGTATTAATGCATCACCTTGTACATCAGTTCTTTCATCAATTCTCCATCTTCTGCTCCACTATCGTTAATGCCTATACTCCGCAGATTGTATTGATGTAACAGCAGGATTGCCTTCTCGGTGCCTTCAGGGCCATATTGTCTGGCTGCACTCATATAGTCCTTCACGAAAAAGGGGTGTACGCCCAATGCAGCGGCAACATCCTTCTCAGCTCCTTTCACGCTGAAAATGAGGTTTACTTTGGCGAAGAAATTATAGAGAGCGGGCAAGGTCATTTGCATGGGCGCGGCTTTAGGGTTGGCCGCAAAGTAGCTGATGATCTTAAATACCCTGGCGGTATTCTTCTGCCCGAGTGCATTCTGTAATTCAAATACGTTATATTCTTTACTGATCCCTACATACTTTTCAATATCACCTTCATCGATCTTTTTCTGAGCGGGCAGGTTGACCAGCAGCTTATCTATTTCATTGGCAATACGGGACAGGTCATTACCGATATGATCTACCAGCAGGATGGCAGCTTTTTGGGAGATCGCCAGTCCCCGGTTGCTCACATAGGATTCTACCCAGGCAGGCAGCTGGTTGTCATATAATTTTTTGGTAGACAGGAGTACCCCTTTGTCTTTAATGAGTTTGGCCATTTTACTCCGGCCATCGATTTTGCCCTGTTTGTGTGCTACTACAAAAACGGTAGAAGTCAATGGGTTATCGATATAGGTTTCCAGTTTGAGCAGGTCTCGCATGGCCTGTGCTTCTTTGAGCAGTACCACCTGTCTTTCTGCAAACATCGGGTAACGGCGGCAGGCGTTAATTACGGTGCTCCAGTCGGTGTCTTTTCCGTATAACACGGTGAGGTTGAATCCTCTTTCGGATTCCGGCAGCAGTTCATGTTCCGCGTAACTGGTCACCTGGTCAATAAAAAAGTCTTCCTCTCCTTCCAGCCAGTATAGCGACTTAAATTTCTGTTGTTTCCAATCCCTGATGATATCCTGGTAATCCATTGCTTTAGCTTTTGGCAGTTAGCTATTAGCTGGTAGCTTTTAGCCGGTGCTTTTATTTTACGATAATTATATCTTCTTCTTTGAGTACCGGTACACGTTTAAACTTCAGCAGCAGTTGCGCCACCGCCAGCACATCTTTCTGGCAATAGGCGGCAATGCGTTCCAGGTCTTTCTGTTCCCAGTATACTTTAGCGACCATGCTGCCGTCTATATCGTCTTTAGGCGTGTCAATACCCATAACGGCCGTCAGCAGTTTCAGGGAGATATAATGTTTAAAGTCCCCGAAACGCCACAGATGCAGGGTGTCCAGCATGGGAATTTCCCAGGGTTTGAAACCATGCAGCTGTAAAGGCTGCGGCAAAGATAATTGATGGATAACAGACCTCCTGCAAATAAAAGGAATATCAAATTCTTTAATATTATGTCCGGCGAACTGAAACCGGGGGTGTTTCGCATAGAATTTATTAATTAATTCTAAAAAACCAGATAGCACAACTGATTCATCATCATTATAAAACGATTTCAGCCGTAAAGTATATCGGTTATTCTCCAGGCTGAAGAAGCCGGCGGAAATGCACACGATTTTGCCGAATTCAGCGTAGATGCCAGCCCTGTCAGCGTATGCCGAATCCTCATTTCCGGAAACTGGCGCAGTTTTTGCAATTTTGTCCCGCCAGAGTTGTTGCATATCATCAGATAATTGCTCCAAGGTAGGAGCAGCCGGGGTTGTTTCTATGTCCAACAGTAATAATTGATCTAACGCAATATTTGGAAGCACGATTGGAAAACTGTTTTATATCTGTTATAAAATAAGAATATTATAAGTACTTTTGAATAACAATTTTTAACCATATAACAATAAACATAAAACTCACAACTATGACGGAGAACACATTTAACACCCCTGCGCCGGGCTCACCCGGACCAGAAAAACCACGTAGCCGCAATGGTCTAATTTACGGTATTTTAATCGCAGCATTAGCCGGCACGTGGATATATATGTTATACGATAAGAACAAAACCAGCGATCAGATCGTACAAAAAAACACACAGATAGATTCTATCTCTTCTTCACGTGATGCCTTACAACAGGAATATAATGCAGCCAATGCCCGTTTGGATGATCTGATTTCACAGAACACCCGGATGGATAGTCTTGTTAAAACAAAAGATAAGGAAATACAGGATATGAAAGCCAGGATCTCCAGTATCCTGACCAACAAAAATGCTACACAGGCACAGCTGGCAGAAGCCCGTCGTTTGATTGAGCAACTGAAAACCAATATCGAAGGCTACCAGCAAACAATTGAGCGCCTGGAAGGTGAAAAAATTGTACTGGCAGGAGAAAGGGATGTAGCACGTAAAGAACGTGACTCTGTGTCTACTGTTAAGGACAGTCTGAATAAAAAAGTAGACCTGGGTTCTGTATTGCATGCTTCTAATATTAAGCTGCTGCCTATCCGTGTTAAGCACAATGGCAAAGAAGTAGAAACCAGCAAAGCGAAACGTGCAGATATGATGCGTGTAACCTTTGACCTGGATGATAACCGTATTGCTCCAACCGGCGACAAAGAAATTTTTGTAGCAATCACTGCTCCTGATGGTGCGCCATTAGCTGTAGAAGCACTGGGTTCCGGCCGTTTTACACTGGAAGACGGTACTGAAAAGTTATATACTGCCAAGAAAACAGTGGCTTATGTAACTGGTCAGAAACAAACTATCAGCATGGACTGGAAACAGAATTCTGATTTCAAACCAGGCGATTATGCAGTAGAGATCTATCACAATGGCTTTAAAATTGGCCAGGGAAAAGTGACCTTGAAAAAAGGTGGTCTGTTTTAGAGCATAAAGCGAAAAGCATAAAGCAAAAAGCTATTAAAGCGAATGACCAGAGGAAGGATTAACAGTCCGCTCTGGTCATTCGCTTTAATAGCTTTTTGCTTTATGCCTTCAGCTTTACGCTCTTTCTTGATGTTTTTTTCACTTATCTAATTTGTTAATGATTAGTTATTGACAAAAAGATATATATAAAAATAAAATTAAATTAACGTTCTTTGCTACCACAATTAAAGATAGCCGGAGGCCACTGTGTTCCCAGACCAATGCTTGAGAAGAAGAATGTGACAGGCAAATTATAATGCCCGATTAAACCCGCGTTTACAGTAATGGATGACTGATTTCAGTAGCTTGTTATACCTGGAGTCACTGGTCTTATTTTGCGGTAAAACGGTATCAATGCAATGCGATTCTTCCCTTAAACTATCGTCGTTGGGGTGTGCCCTTTTGTTATTTAACGGATAAGATAAGAAGCCCAATTAAAACCGAAGCATGGAAGACATGAGTAAAATAGTGTACGTTGTAGATGATGATGAAATTTTTCATTTCATTATCAAAAAGATGTTGGGGCAGCAAAGCAATCACCTGGTAGTTACCTCTTTCCTTTGCGCAGAAGAAGCGCTGGAACAGCTTTCAAGTGATCCTCAGCCTACATTGCCCTCTCTTATTATTCTGGATATGAATATGCAGCGGATGAACGGATGGGATTTTATTGAAGCATACAGAGGGTTAAAAACATCTCTCAAAAATACAATTCCGATTATCATGTGCTCTTCCTCTGTGGATGTAAGGGATATGCAAAAAGTACAGCATACACCGGAATTGATGGCTTACATCACCAAGCCACTTGATAAAAATAAACTCAAGGTAATAGAGGAATATCTATAAAGAAATTACGAATTTCAAATTACGAATTACGGCTTTGTGAGAAGGTAACAGCGAATGCTCTTCGCGTTTATCATCTTCTTACAAAGCCGTAATTCGTAATTTGAAATTCGTAATTTCTTTTATGCCAGTACTGCGTTACCGTACATTTCTTCACGCAATGTTTTCACACGTTCATCTGCCAGATACTCATCAAAGGTCATCAGTCGATCGATGATACCTTTAGGTGTCAGCTCTATGATACGGGTAGCTACTGATTGCATAAAGGTATGGTCATGTGTGGTGAATAAAACCACGCCTTTATAGTTGATCATGCTTTCGTTGAAAGACTGGATAGATTCCAGATCCAGGTGGTTGGTAGGCTCATCGAGTACCAATACGTTTGGATCCTGCAGCATCATGCGGCTGGTCATGCAACGTACTTTTTCACCACCGCTCAATACGGAAGTTTTCTTCATGATTTCATCTCCACCAAACAACATTTTACCCAGGAAACCACGCAGGAATGGCTCATCCACATCTGTAACGTGTGGTGGTACATACTGACGTAACCAATCCATCAGGTTCAGGTCTTTATTGGTAAAGAACTCAGCGTTATCATTAGGCAGGTAAGCACTGGTAACAGTAGTACCCCACTCAAATTTACCGCTATCCGCCTGCGCTTCGTTGTTGATTACCTGGAAGAAAGTAGTGAGAGCCAGGTGATCTTTAGACAGGAAAGCAATCTTATCTCCCTTGTTAACAGAGAAGGTTACATCTGTAAAGAGTTTGCGACCATCTACCAGTTTTTCCAGCTTTTCTACATTCAGGATCTGGTTACCTACTTCACGCTGTTGCTTGAAGATGATACCCGGATACTTACGGTTAGAAGGCTGAATATCTTCCACCACCAGTTTTTCCAAAGCTTTCTTACGGGAAGTAGCCTGTTTACTTTTGGAGGCATTGGCACTGAATCGGGCGATAAAGTCCATGAGGTCTTTACGCTTATCTTCCATTTTCTTGTTCTTATCAGAAATCTGACGGGCCATCAACTGGGATGATTCGTACCAGAAGGTATAGTTACCACTGAAGATCTGGATCTTGGCACGATCCACATCCGCCACATGCGTACATACAGCATCGAGGAAGTGACGATCATGCGATACAACGATCACGATATTCTGATAGTCAGCCAGGAAGTTTTCCAGCCAGCCAATTGTTTCCACATCCAGGTCATTCGTAGGCTCATCCAGCAACAGTATGTCCGGATTACCGAACAGGGCCTGTGCCAGCAAAACACGCACCTTCAGACTACCGGCAATATCTTTCATCAGTGAACCGTGTACTTCTTCTTTTACACCCAGATCGCTCAACAACACGCCTGCATCACTTTCTGCGGTATAACCACCCATTTCACCATATTCTGCTTCCAGTTCACCGGCACGCATACCATCTTCTTCGGTAAAATCTTCTTTGGCATAAATAGCATCTCTTTCCTGCGCTATTTTCCAAAGCTTGCTATTACCCATTAATACGGCATTCAGTACTGTAACCTCATCAAATCCAAAGTGATTCTGCGAGAGAACGCTCATGCGCTCACCCGGAGTGATTTCCACAGTACCTTTATTCGGTTCTATTTCACCGGACAATATCTTCAGAAAAGTAGACTTCCCTGCTCCATTGGCCCCAATCACACCATAACAGTTCCCTTTTGTGAAATTGAGGTTTACTTCGTCAAACAATACTCTCTTACCAAAAGAGAGCGTTACGTTTTTAACACTGATCATGCTGGCTATGTAAATTTTGAAGCTGCAAAGGTACAGATTTTATGCGGGCTTTCCAAGCAGACAACGATCTTCACATGATAACAAAACAACATACACAACCGACATCAAAATAGCTTTTTATATATTCACAACTCCTTAAGCAGATAATACTGCCTCCTAATCAACAACAGGAGAAGATACCTGCCACAGATCTTGCCCAAAGGGAACGGTTGCGGAACACCATCTCCATAATTTCATAATGTCCACCGTTCAGGAGTATATACTTTCTATGCGTATCTTTAGCGCATAAAAATTAATACAGGATGACAGCATATAACCAGATATTTGAGAACAACAAGGTTTGGGTAGCTTCCAAATTAGCCACAGATGCGGCGTTTTTCGACAAGATGGCGGATTCTCAGAAACCAGCCTATCTGTATATTGGTTGCAGCGACAGTCGTGTTCCCACCAATGAAATCATGGGACTGGAAGCAGGAGAAGTATTTGTTCACCGTAATATTGCTAATCTTGTACCCAACACCGATCTCAATGTAATGGGCGTGATCAACTACGCAGTGGTACACCTGGAAGTAAAACACATCATTGTTTGCGGACATTACAACTGCGGTGGCGTGAAATCCGCGATGCAGGCCAAAGACCTCGGTATTCTGAATCCCTGGCTGCGCAACATCCGCGATGTTTACCGTCTTCATATGGATGAATTAAATGCCATAACGGATGAGCATACACGCTATAATCGCCTGGTTGAACTCAATACCCAGGAACAATGTATTAACGTCATCAAAACTGCCGCCGTACAAAAATCTTATGTAGAGAAAGGTTATCCAACGGTTCACGGCTGGGTATACGATCTGAAAAATGGTATGCTGAAAGACCTGGAAATAGACTTTGAAGGCGTACTGCATGAAATTCAAAAAATTTATGACTTAACAGGCTCTGGCCTGATGCAAAAAGACGGTGAATAATCATGGGTCCTATTGGCGTGTTTGACTCCGGCTACGGCGGATTAACGGTACTGAAAGAAATCGTAAGAGAACTCCCGGCATACGACTATATCTACCTGGGAGACAATGCCCGCGCACCTTATGGGAATCGCGGCTTTGATACCATTCACGCCTATACGCTGGAATGTGTACAAAAATTATTTGACCTGGGCTGCCCGCTGGTGATTATTGCCTGCAATACCGCCTCGGCAAAAGCACTCCGCACTATTCAGCAAAAAGATCTTCCCCATATAGCACCGGATAACAGGGTGCTGGGTGTTATACGTCCTACCTCTGAAATGGTAGGTACTATCACACAAACCGGGGAAGTAGGGATTCTTGCTACCAATGGTACGGTATCATCTGAATCTTATCCACTGGAAATTCATAAATTTTTTCCGCACGTAAAAACCTATCAGCTGGCCTGCCCGATGTGGGTGCCCCTGATCGAAAACAATGAGCACGAAAGTGACGGCGCGGATTATTTTGTGAAAGAATACCTGGAGAAAATATTGTCGGAATCTGCAGATATAGATACGCTGGTATTGGGTTGTACCCATTATCCCCTGCTGATGAAAAAAATCAAACAGTTTTTACCAGGTGGTATTACATTACTATCTCAGGGCAAAATTGTAGCACATAGCCTGAAAGATTATCTGAAACGCCATCCAGAAATGGAGAGCAGACTGAGTAAACAGCAACAACAGCAATTTTATACCACAGATGATCCGGCTATTTTTGACAGGATGGCGGAGATATTTTTCGGAAAAACAGTCACCTCAAAAAAGATGTTGACAAAGTAATATTAACATAGCTATAAAAAGGAAAGGCCGGAATTACTTCCGGCCTTTCCTTTTTATATACTCGTGCTTATTTTCCTTCCAGCTTTAGCAGAAAGGCATAATCCAATGCCACTTCATGCAATGCTTTGAACCTTCCGGAAGCGCCACCATGACCGGCTTCCATATTGGTATGCAATAACAATAAGTTGTGATCTGTTTTCAGCTCTCTTAATTTAGCCACCCATTTTGCCGGTTCCCAGTACTGCACTTGTGAGTCGTGCAAGCCGGTAGTTACCAGCATATTCGGATAGGCTTTAGCCGTTACATTATCGTAAGGAGAATACGACTTCATATAGTCGTATGAATCCTTATTTTTTGGATTGCCCCATTCATCGAATTCACCGGTCGTTAATGGAATGGTTTCATCCAGCATGGTAGTAACCACATCTACAAAAGGCACCTGCGCCACGATACCGTGAAATAGCTGTGGCTCCATATTCACTACTGCACCCATCAGCAGGCCACCGGCACTGCCTCCCATAGCATACAAGTGCGCGCTATCAGTATAACGCTGTTCTATCAGGTAATGCGCGCAGGCGATGAAGTCGGTGAAAGTGTTTTTCTTCTTAAACATCTTACCATCTTCATACCACTGCCGGCCCATTTCCTGGCCACCACGAATATGCGCGATCGCAAAGGCGAAACCACGGTCCAGCAAGCTTAACAGGCCGGAGTCGAAAGTTGCATCCATGCTATGGCCATAAGAACCGTAGCCATATAACAGCAGAGGACATTTCCCGTTTTTCTCAAATGTTTTCCTGTACACAATAGACACCGGAATCCTGGTGCCATCTGTTGCAGTAGCAAAGAGTCTTTCAGTAGCATAGTCTTTGGGATCATAACCACCCAACACTTCCTGTTGCCGCTTCAATTCACTTTTACCTGTTTCGAGGTTATAGTCATATACAGAATTGGGCGTAATCATGGAAGTATAGTTATACCGCAACTCTTTACTATCCATTTCCGGATTATTACCTACAGAAGCAGTATAGGCTGCTTCTGAAAAAGGCAGGTATTTATCAGTATGCGTTTTATCATTGATCACCCGGATCAGCGTTAAGCCCCCTTTTCTTTCTTCCAATACGGTGAAGTCCTTAAATAGTTGAAGGCCCTCCAGTAATACATCCGGACGATTGGGGATCAGCTCTTTCCAGTTCTGCCGGGAAGTCTTATCCAGCGGGGATTCCATCAAACGAAAATTGAGTGCATCCCAGTTGGTAACGATGTAAAATTTATCATCGCGATGATCGATGCTATAGAGCATTTCTTTTTCGCGGGGCTGAAATACACGGAATGCATCATTTGGTTTGGCAGCATCGAGGATGCGGCTTTCAGACGACAATGTACTTTCGCTGTTGATAACGATATACTTTCCTGATTTGGTTTTCGACACGCTGACATCAAAGGTTTCATCTGCTTCGTGATACACTTCTTTGTCTGCCGCCGTTCCCAGCGTATGCCGCATGATCCGGTCGCCACGAAGCGTAACAGTATCTTTGCGGGTATAAAACAGGGTTTTATTATCACTGGCCCAGGTACTGGCTGCTGTTGTTTCCGGGATTACATCGGTGAGTACCTCGTTTGTTTCCAGGTTCTTAATATGAATGGCATAACGTCTGCGGCTTACCGTATCTATTCCGTAGGCCAGCAAGGTGGCATCCGGGCTCACACTCATACCGCCTACATGGCAATATGGATGTCCTGCAGCCAGGTCATTTACATTGAGTATTACCTGTTCAGCAGCTTCCAGGCTGCCTTTTTTACGGCAGTATACCGGGTATTCTTTGCCTGCTTCAAAACGGGTATAATAATAGTAGCCGTTTTTCAGATAGGGCACGCTCATGTCTGTTTCTTTGATGCGTGACTTCATCTCCTCAAAAAGCTTTTCCCGCAATTTTTTCTCCGGCGACAGGATAGTGTCCAGGTAAGCATTTTCCGCGTTGAGCCATGCCAGCACTTTAGGGTTTTCGCGGTCATTCATCCAGTAATAATTGTCGATGCGCTTATCACCGTGGATACTGAATTCTTTAGCTATCTTTTCTGCCACAGGAGGTTTAATATCAGCCTGATCATTCATAGTATTCTTCTTTTCATTACAAGACAAAAGGACCGTTCCCAAAAGCAACAAAATATTACCCTGGAAGTTCTTAAACATAGGAGATAGTTTTAAATAGTATGGATAAATTTAAGAAAATTACGAATTAAGAATTACGAATTACGGGATAATGCAGGAGATCATCCCGTAATTCGTAATTCTTAACTCGTAATTTTCTTCATGTTCACCGGATCCCAATTTACCAGTTTCTTACTAAAGTAACTCTCATTGGTGAGCAATGCGGGTCCTGCGGCCCGAAGGCCAAATACGGCGTCTTCCACTACTGCTTTGCCGGTGCGCATAGATTCAAAGAAGTTGGTGAAGTGTTCCAGTCTGTCGTCATAGCCTTTAGGGGCTGCGTAAGCACTGGATGTTTCTATTGCGTTTCTTTTATCTGCGGGGTATTTGGCGTTATATTCCTTTACGTAGGCAGCCTGCTGGGCTTTCGTAAAAGTATTGTAAGTATCCCAACCGCCATAGCCGGGAGCTTCAGGCAGTTTATGTTTCTTTATTTTAAAATCGTTCCAGCCGAGTTCCAGCACACCTTCCGTACCAATGAGGCGGGTATATTCCCCTCCACCGCTGCCATCTGCAAAATTAACGCGCAGTGTCATCTGAAAGGAAGGATGTTCTTTTGTTTCGGGGTAGTCGAAAATAGCGACGACGGTATCTGGTACATCGCGGCCATCTTTCCACTGTACCAGGTTGCCGCTGGCGTAGATGGTAGTAGGACCGAGGGATCCGGTGATGAAGTGCAGACCGGAGATGAGGTGTACGAAGAGATCGCCGGGGATACCGGTGCCATAGGCCTGGTAGTTGCGCCAGCGGAAGAAGCGTACCGGATCAAAAGGTAATTTGGCTGTGTCTTTCAGGAAGGTATCAAAGTCGATGGTAGCAGGAGAAGCATCCGGCGGAATGGAATACTGCCAGGCTCCCAATGCGCTATGGCGATCCATCCTGGCTTCTACCACGTTGAGCTGGCCTATTTCGCCGGCCTGGTAACGTTTACGGGCCTCCGCTAATGCAATACTGCTCACGCGCTGACTGCCCACCTGGAAAACAGCTTTCGTACGTTTTTGTGCAGCAATTACTTTATGTCCTTCTTCTATCTGCTGAACCATTGGTTTTTCGCAGTATACGGCCTTACCAGCCTCCATGGCTGCAATGGCAATAGTATCATGCCAGTGATCCGGCGTAGCTACAATAATAGCATCTATATCTTTTCTTTTCAGTAGTTCGCGGTAATCGCGGGTGGTATATACTTGTGGACCAAATACATCTTTTACGCGGGTAAGGTGGCCATCATACAGGTCGGCGGCACCCACGAATTCTACACCGGGTACTTTCACTGCGGTTTCCACATCTCCAAATCCCATGATTCCCATGCCTACGCAGGCAATGCGTATTTTATCGTTGGGAGAAATTCTTTTTTCGGGTTGTAACAGCTGCACATGTTCGGATTCTTTTGCCATGGCCGCCAGCTGGCCAATTCCCAGCAGCGCTGCCGTGCTGCCGATGTGTTTGATAAACCTTCTGCGTGATTGTTCTGACATATAGTGTTATTTAAAACAGGTTGCGTGGAAAAAACACATGATAGTAAAAAAATTTAGAAAGATAAATTTCCTGGGATGAGCGGAGTGTAGATATATGTCTTGTCCGGGATTATACTGAATTAGATGATTTCCCGGATTTTTCCTGGTGCAGGGAAATAAAAAAAAGCGAAGACAAAAGTGGATAACTCCACCTTCATCTTCGCTTTTAAATAAAATATAGTGTTGTTATTTCTCAGAAGAAAAACCTGCACCGATAAACTCTCTGTTAAGACGAGCGATATTGGTGAGAGAAATTTCTTTCGGACATTCTGCTTCGCAGGCGCCGGTGTTGGTACAGCTACCAAAACCTTCCTTATCCATTTGTGCCACCATGTTGAGGGCACGGGATTGTTTTTCAGGATGGCCCTGTGGCAGCAATGCCAGCTGGGATACTTTAGCAGATACAAACAGCATCGCTGAAGAGTTTTTACAAGCCGCTACGCAGGCGCCACAACCGATACAGGCTGCCGCAGCAAATGCGAGATCTGCTTTGGTTTTATCTACCGGTAAACAGTTTGCATCCTGTGCGTTACCTGTATTCACAGAGATATAACCACCCGCTTCAATGATACGGTCAAACGCAGATCTGTCAACTGTCAGATCTTTTACTACCGGGAATGCACCCGCTCTCCATGGTTCTACTGTGATAGTATCACCATCTTTGAAAGCGCGCATGTGCAACTGGCAGGTAGTGGTTCCATCCCATGGGCCGTGAGCACGGCCATTGATATGCATGGAGCATGCGCCACAAATACCTTCACGGCAATCGTGATCAAATGCTACTGGTTCTTTGCCTTCGTTGATCAGCTCTTCATTCACCACATCAAACATTTCCAGGAAAGACATTTCAGAAGAAATGTTTTTAGCCTGTAATGTTTCAAAGTTACCCTGAGCATTTTTGTTTTTCTGCCTCCACACTTTTAATGTGAGGTTCATGTTATAATGTTCCATATACCTTGGACAATTATTTGATTTATAATCCTGGTCAGCTGTTAAGCAGCCGGCCAATAACCATTATTTGTAGCTACGTTGTGTAGGTTTACATTCTACGAATTCCAGCGGTTCCTTGTGCAGTTCGTACTGGCCTTCGCCTTTGTATTCCCATGCAGATACATAGCTGAAATTCACGTCGTCACGTTGTGCTTCCCCTTCATCGGTTTGTGATTCTTCGCGGAAGTGGCCACCACAGGATTCGCGGCGGTCCAGTGCATCGAGACACATCAATTCGCCCAGTTCCAGGAAGTCGGCCACACGACCGGCTTTCTCCAGCTCAGGGTTAAATTCATTTGCTTCACCGGGAACACGTACGTTACTCCAGAATTCTGCACGCAGCGCTTTGATTTCTTCGATCGCCTCTCTCAGACCTTTTTCATTACGCGCCATACCGCATTTATCCCACATGATCTTACCGAGTCTTTTGTGGAAGAAATCAACGGATTTGGTGCCCTTGATCGTCATGAATTTATTGATCGTTGCTTTTACTTTATTTTCTGCTTCCACAAATGCAGGGTGATCTGTAGGGATCGCCTTGGTACGGATTTCATCTGCCAGGTAGTTACCGACAGTGTAAGGAATCACGAAGTAACCATCTGCCAGCCCCTGCATCAGTGCAGATGCGCCGAGGCGGTTAGCACCGTGATCAGAGAAGTTAGCTTCTCCCAGGGAATATAAACCAGGAACGGTAGTACCCAGTTCATAATCCACCCAGAGTCCACCCATGGTGTAGTGCACTGCAGGATAAATACGCATTGGTAATTCGTAAGGATTTTCACCGGTGATTTTGGCATACATGTCAAACAGGTTACCATATTTCTCGGCTACTACTTCTTTACCCAGTTTAATGATTTCTTCTTTGGATACGTTGCCCATCTGGCGTTTACCTACTTCGATGCTGCCATAACGTTCGATAGCTGCGGCGAAGTCGAGGTATACCGCCTGTTTGGAAGTACCTACACCATAGCCGGCATCACATCTTTCTTTAGCTGCACGGGAAGCCACGTCACGGGGAACGAGGTTACCGAAGGCAGGATATCTTCTTTCCAGGTAATAATCCCTTTCTTCTTCAGGAATATCGCTGGCTTTACGGGTATCGTTTTGTTTTTTAGGAACCCAGATACGACCATCATTACGCAGTGATTCTGACATGAGGGTCAGTTTAGACTGGTGATCGCCGGAAACCGGGATACAGGTAGGGTGGATCTGTGTGAAGCACGGGTTAGCGAAGTAAGCACCGCTTTTGGTGGCTTTCCATGCTGCTGTTACGTTAGAGCCC
Organism: Chitinophaga sp. RAB17; assembly: GCF_052114225.1. Taxonomy (NCBI): domain Bacteria; kingdom Pseudomonadati; phylum Bacteroidota; class Chitinophagia; order Chitinophagales; family Chitinophagaceae; genus Chitinophaga; species Chitinophaga sp. RAB17. The sequence continues at coordinate 817,583 of NZ_JBFREI010000001.1, forward strand.
ATGGCGTTGGTAGACAGGTAGAATACGTTACCATAACCACCGCTGCAGATCAGTACCGCATGACCGAAATGGCGCTCCAGTTCACCGGTAACCAGATCACGTGCAATGATACCACGTGCTTTACCATCAATTTTCACGATGTCCAGCATTTCGTGGCGATTGTACATCTTCACGTTGCCCAATGCTACCTGGCGCTCCAGTGCAGAGTATGCACCGAGCAGCAGCTGCTGGCCGGTTTGACCTGCGGCATAAAAAGTACGTTGTACCTGTGTACCACCGAAAGAGCGGTTACTTAACAGGCCACCGTATTCACGTGCAAAGGGAACACCCTGTGCCACGCATTGATCTATAATATTACCGCTCACTTCAGCCAGACGATGTACGTTGGCTTCGCGGGCGCGGTAGTCACCACCTTTTACTGTGTCGTAGAATAAACGGAAAACAGAGTCACCATCATTCTGATAATTTTTTGCCGCATTGATACCACCCTGGGCAGCAATACTGTGTGCGCGGCGCGGACTATCCTGAAAGCAGAATGCTTTTACTTTATATCCCAACTCACCTAATGAAGCCGCTGCGGAAGCGCCGGCCAAACCGGTACCAATGATGATCACTTCCAGATTGCGCTTATTGGCAGGGTTCACCAATTTACAATGTCCTTTGTAGTCTTCCCATTTGGAATTTAATGGTCCGGCAGGAATTTTTGCGTCAAACATATATCCTTACTTTACAGAATTATTTGAAATAAATATAAACGGGTATGATAGCAAAACCAATAGGGATCGCTATTCCAAACAGCCAAACACCAATAAAGCTGATTAAACCGTTGTATTTTTTATGATTTAAACCAAAGGTCTGACAGGCGCTTTTAAAGCCATGGATCAGGTGGAAGGATAAACCGATCATACCTATCACATACAATGCAACCAACCAGCCATTTTTGAAAGTCTCATAAGATAAGGCATACAGGTCTTTCAGCGGTTCAACGCTTCCTTCATAGGTACGGGTGGGTAATTGGCCGTAGTGAAATTGTCCCCAGAAGTTAACCAGGTGGATGACGATGAAGATAAGGAGAATGCTTCCCATGATAGCCATCTGACGGCTGAACCAGGAAGATGTCTGGTTACCCGGATTAACGGCGTATTTCACCGGACGGGCTGCTCTGTTGCTGAATGTGAGCTGCAGCGCAATGAATGCGTGCAATACGATCACAATTTTCAGCCCCCAGGCTATAAACTGAATCAGGCTGTTGTGTCCCATGAACGCAGCGTATGCGTTAAAGGCTTTGCCTTCATCGTTGTACAACAGCTGGAAATTACCTGCCAGATGTACGATAACAAAACTGCAAAGAAACAAGCCGGTAGCACCTACCAATAACTTCTTACCGATAGAGGTATTAAAGAACTGTGACCACTTCATAAGTAAAAATCTAAGCTTCCTAGTATAAAAAGATGATTGAAATGTCGGGCAAATTTAACGCAGGAAAAATAAAAAAAAATGATATTTATCAGGTTTCACAATGCATAAACTGCCGGTTAAATATATTAAGGCATGGTTATCAGGCATTCACGCATGATATCTTTCATTTTGTAATGAAAATTAATATTATTCCAAACGCTTCAGCATGATGTTATCCACCATGTTAAACAGATGCAAAGGCTGATATGTTCGCCATTTATCATCATCTAACAGATGAACATAATAGTGTAAACGGGATCTTTCAAACTCTTCGCGTGTTTGTACCGGCATATTAAGACTAACGATCCAGCCGCCATCATCGCGGATATCTTCCCACCACTCTTCATAATAGCAATCGTCTGAAGAATGGAAATTCATGACATTTTCGGTGATGAGAATAAATTTAGTGATGCCCTGGGCGATGAGTGTATCAATAATATTTCGTTTCATCGTCATGATATCATTGTCTATGGCATCATTCCATTCCCCCAGTAATTCTATAATGGCAAAATTGAATTGGTAGTCCGTAAACAGGATTTTCATGTATAAGTTGCGTGAACCAAATTCATCCCATTGTGGATGTATATAATAGTTATATACCGAATTGGAATATTCGAATTCACTATATTCCCTTCCATAAAAAGGAGAATACTCATCTTCTTCTGCGGTGTATAAGTGCCGCCAGTTGTAATATGGCTCTATGTTATGCATACCTGGTTTATCGATGATGCAAAGGTCTGGTTAAATCATTTTTTCACAAAATCGTCTACTGCTTTTTTTACGCTGCCCGCTTTCAGCAATAGTTCCTGGGCCTGTTGATAGTCGGTAAGTGACAACTGTTCCATCAGCATTTTCACGCCGCGGTCCACCAGCTTTTCGTTGCTGAGTTGCATATTCACCATTTTATTGTCTTCCACCCTGCCCAACTGTATCATTACCGCGGTGGAGAGCATGTTCAGCACCAGCTTCTGCGCAGTGCCACTTTTCAGCCGGGTGCTGCCGGTAACAAACTCCGGGCCTACCACTACCTCCACCGGGAAATCGGCGGCAGCAGATACCGGTGTATCGGGATTACAGCTAATGCTGCCGGTAACAATACCATGACGGCGACACTCATCCAGTGCCCCTATTACATAAGGCGTGGTACCGCTGGCAGCGATACCTACTACCACATCTTTATCTGTTATATCATGTGCCTGTAAATCTATCCATCCCTGTCTACGGTCGTCTTCCGCAAACTCCACCGCTTTACGTATAGCCGTGTCACCACCGGCAATCAATCCTACTACCAATCCCTGTGGCACACCAAAGGTAGGCGGGCACTCAGAGGCATCTACCACCCCCAAACGGCCACTGGTACCTGCTCCTATATAAAACAGCCGTCCACCTGCCAGCATTTTATCTGCCACGGCGGCAACCAGTTTTTCTATCTGTGGAATCGCTTTTGCAACGGCCAACGGCACCGTTTGATCTTCCTTGTTCATATCAACGAGCAACTCCGTTACACTCATCTTTTCCAGATGATTATAGTGAGATACCTGTTCCGTTACTTTTATAAATGACATATTTATCTGTTGAAAATGATTAACGATGAAATTCCAGCAAGCCGTCCATAGGGGTCCGCAGCACTTTGCCCATGGGCAGTTCATAGAGTTCGCACAGCTCAGTGAGGATATCGCGGAAATGCCAGGCAATGCCACCGGTGAAGTGCAGGGCGGTTGTCCAGCTTTCGCGGTATTTATAGATGTGGTTAAAGAAGAAGTCGTTCAGGCCGTCTTCCAGGATATTCTGGATCATGAAATGTTCACGGTTTTCCGACAGGAACTCTGCAAACCCCGCCAGATAGCGGTTGGCTAACGGTTTCCGGTATACGTTTTCCAGTATTTCGTCTTTAGTGGTATGGTACTTATAATCAAAACGGGCGAGCAGATCGTCATCAAAACTATTATAAAGGTAATACTGCAGCACCTTACGGCCCAGATAAGCGCCGCTGCCCTCATCTCCCAAAATATAACCCAGGCCCGGATTATTCTTCACAATCTCCTTTCCATTATAATAGCAGGAATTGGAACCGGTGCCCAAAATGCTCGCTACTCCTTCCTGGTGGCCGCAAAGTGAGCGGGCCGCTCCCATCAGGTCGTGCTGCACATCTGACTCGGCATCCGGCCATACTGCCTTTATAGCATCAGATACCAGTTGCAGATTTTTAGGCTGTGACAGGCCTGTTCCATAAAAGTACACGGCGGTAACATGACTGCCAGCGGGCAACTGTGGTGCCAGCTCTGTGTCCAGGATCGCTTTTATCTGTTCTGCAGATTGAAAGTAGGGACTTACACCCTGCGTTTTCAAAATAAGTGGCTGATCTGCGCCCAGCACGCCCCATTCGGTCTTTGTAGATCCGCTGTCTGCTATCAACTTTATTCCAGCACCCATATCCGGTAATTTATGAAATTAAAGAATCCTAAAAGTTTGCACCTGATTTATGCTATTTTTGTCACAATTTAAACAAAAGGGTTTCATATAAACAAATAGCTCCCCTTAACTTTAAATGATGATGATACATGTATGCGGCAGATTGCTTTCCGCCAGGTGCTAATACTACATGGATAAAGATTGGTCATATAAATAGCGGGATAATAATCTGATTATGTCTAACAGGAAGTTGAATGTTTTTTTACCTCTTCTCTTTGCAGTTGTATTAGCCCTGGGAATGTTCCTCGGTCATAAAATGCCTGGATCGAACAACGGAGGAGCCACTGTGTTTTTCAATAAACCCAATAGAGGGCCCTTACAGGAAGTAATGGACCTGATCAAAGCGAAATATGTAGATTCTCTCAATACAGATGATTTACAACAGGAAGCCATAGAAGGCGTACTGGCTCATCTGGATCCCCACTCCATTTATATTCCCCCGGCAGAACTGCAAAGGGTGAATGAAGATATGGAAGGCAATTTTGAAGGCATCGGCGTAGAATTCAATATCACCGCGGATACCGTAAACGTAGTGAGTGTACTGAGTGGCGGCCCGTCTGAAAACGCTGGTGTACAAACCGGCGATAAAATACTGAAGGTCAACGACAGCCTGGTAGCTGGTAACAGCGTTACCCCGGACAAAATCCGCAAATTACTGCGCGGCCCTGCCGGTTCTGTGGTAAATACCCTGATATTAAGACAGCAAAAACAAATAAAGGTCCCTATTAAAAGAGGCGTTATTCCTTTATATAGCGTGGATGCCAGCTACATGGCAGCACCGGAAGTAGGATATATCAAAATCAGTAAGTTTTCTGCCACCACCTATGATGAGTTTATGAAAGCCATCGTAGCACTGAATAAACAAGGCATGAAAAAACTGATCATTGACCTGAGACAAAACCCCGGCGGCTACCTCGACGCAGCCACCCGCATTGCGGATGAACTGCTGGAAGATCAGAAACTGATTGTATACACCAAGGGTAAAGACTTCCCACGGACCGACTACAAAACCAAGCGCCCCGGCATGTTTGAAAGGGGTGCACTCGCAGTACTCACCGATGAAGGTTCTGCCTCCGCCAGTGAAATTCTCGCCGGCGCTGTACAGGACTGGGATCGTGGCACCATTATAGGCCGCCGTACATTTGGTAAAGGACTGGTACAGGAACAATATGATCTTGACAACGGCGGTGCACTGCGTCTCACCGTTGCCCGTTATTATATTCCTTCCGGCAGAAGTATTCAGAAACCATATGGCAAAGGACATGACGACTATGATGATGATATTGCAGAACGCTACCATCATGGAGAACTGGTGAACAAAGACAGTATCAAAATTACAGATACCGTTCCTTATAAAACGGCCGCAGGCCGCCGCGTATACGGTGGCGGTGGTATTACACCGGATATTTTTATTCCGTTCGATACTTCCCGCTTCTCACCTACCCTCACTGCTATTTATACCCGCAATACGTTCAGCAACTTTGCTTACCAGTATTATACTGCTCACAAAGATGTATTTACACCGTATAAAGATGCCGCTGCCTTTGCCAAAAACTTCCAGCTTGGCAATGAAGTGATCAGCGATTTCAAGGTATATGCTAAAAAGGACAGTGTTCCCGGACTGGATCATATAAGCTCCCGTGATGAAATGGAGATCCGTACCCGTCTTAAAGCGATGCTGGCCCGTCAGCTGTACAGAACAGAAGGGTTTTATGAAACAATCAACGCAGAAGATCCAATGGTGAAGAAAGCGCTGGAAATAGTGGAGAAAGAGAAATAACGGAGGGGATCGCCTTCGGCGATTGTCTTTGGACAGGATTAAGTTGATTATACTGATTTAATTGAGTTTTGTTATAAAGATTAGGGGAGATAAAAGCGGATGATGCTTTTATCTCCCCTAATCTTTTGTGGTATTGTGATTATGTTGGCTCCGTCGATGCTATGCTTAGCACCCGCTTAGCACCTATAGTAGCAGCGCAGTAGAGGTGGACTTGATGCGGGGATGACGTTCGGATGTATAACCGCGATGAAATTGAATCAGAAGAAGGATAGAGGTCAGAAGTGGCCATAGCAGGGCCGCTTCAGTACCAGGCTGTAGTTGCGGAAAGAAGTGTATTATTTAAAGGAAGCAGGCATAAAGGGATTATTCATCAAAATATCTCCGGAGGCAAAATAGCTTTATTCGAGTTGAATGACAGCTGGATATGCGTGTGTATAGGTAAGGTTAGGAAGCAATCTTGTCCGCTTTGGATAAGTGCGCTTTTTAGCATATTTGGGTACCTGTGTCGCTGCCACCGCAATAATATCGGCGGCCATGTATTGTCTGCCGTTCGATGGGCCGTCCTTGTATAGGGCTCTTACCTGGAAAACCACTACCAGTGAACCCTGTCCGGTTACATCGAGCGAAACATTTGTTTCCTGAAAAGTGGTATCGGGGGCTATCATGAGCGTAACCGTTTCGCTACCCACCACCTGACGCGATATAAAATCAATACGCGTTGCGATCACTTTTACTTCCAGGGCAGCAATGCTTTTATACCCATCGATGGTTTGTGCGGGAATATTTAATATCCCGTTAGGGAGAAGCCGGGGAGCCACCGCAAAAAAGCGATCTACTCCTGTATGCTGATTGAAGCGGAAGCCTGTCAGGGCCGCATGATGATCACCGGCAGCAATGAGAAGCTTGTTGAGCCGATTGATGTGGCCGCCGTCACAGTGGATATCCAGGTGGGGGTAGAAAGCATGACGGATAAAAGCGCCTTTCCTGCTGGCGAAGCCAAAGCGCCTGGATGCGCGGCGGGTAGCAGCCGTTTGCTGCACGCTTTCTGGCATGGAGCGCAGGAAGTATTGCCCATTGCGCTTATACCCAATGAGAGGGCCGAGTTTTCCCGTAAAGGGAAGGATAGACATTTGTTTTGCCATGGGAGATTATTTTGATTACTATAAATATAACATAATTCGGGGAACGTGTTTTCAGGGCAGATGGAAGATTAGCTAAAGGGAGTGTATGGCGTATTGTATAATATTCAAAGATAGTGTAGTAGGGATTTGAGAATGACAAATGCGAGTGTATGGGCATTTAGAGCATATTGAAAAAAGATATTCCCTCAAACAATTTGGGGAGATAGAAACGGATTATTCCGTTTCTATCTCCCCAAATCTTTATAACAAAACTCAATTAAATCATTTTAATCCTGTCCTAAGACAATCGCCGAGGGCGATCTTCTACGCGCTTACTGATTCTTACGCTGCATTTTAGGCAATGACTGTACAATGAGGTCATTCATTACATTCACTGCTTCATCCAGGTAAATATCTTTGGTTCTGATCTTGATCCAATCCTTGTTACGGGCAATTTTGGAAGAATCTCCACCAAATTTTTCGATATCAGATTTGATATTGATGATACTTAATTCTTTCACTTTATCATTTACGGCATCATATTTTTTCAGGGCAGCGGTGTTAGACTTTTGCTCTGTTTTATATGTCAGTAAGTTCAGTGAATAAGTTTCCTGTTTTTCCAGTTTTTTCAGGGTGCTCAGGTTTTCGTTGAGCAGTTTGAACGCCGGGCTGGAAGCCATTCTCTTTTCACTGTTCTTTTTCAGTGATTCTGTATTTACCGGGTTATACCAGGCAGTGAAAGCAGCGCGGGGTATTTCATCATATGCCAATGCATCTGAATCTTTACGTTCTGCTACTTCATAGTATGGATCTGGTAATACGATATCGGAAGCAACCCCTTTCAGCTGGGTAGAACCACCATTTGCACGATAGAATTTCTGCTGGGTCAGTTTCAGCGCACCGAGGCTGCCACCATCTTTTACAGGATAGAAATCATCCAGGTTAAAGAGGCGTTGTACGGTACCTTTACCAAAGGTTTGTGTGCTACCGATGATCACGGCGCGTTTATAATCCTGCATGGCAGCGGCCATGATTTCAGAAGCCGAAGCGCTGTATTCATTTACCATGATCGCCAGCGGGCCCTCATATTGTACATTTTTATCACGATCGCGTAATACTACGGCGTCACCACCTCTGGAGCGAACCTGTACTACCGGACCTTCCGGAATAAACAGGCCAGCCATTTGTACTACGTCCTGCAGGGAACCACCACCATTGAAGCGGAGATCCAGGATAATACCTTCTACTTTCTCTGCTTTCAGTTTGGCTACTTCTTTCGCCACGTCTTCCGCACTGCGGGCGCCGTTACGATCGTTGAAGTCAGCATAAAACTCAGGGAGGTAGATATATCCTATTTTATGTTGTCCGTTGATGATGGCAGATTTCGCGAAAGTTTCCTCTGTTACAATTTCATCACGGATGATGGTAATTTCTTTTGTAGTACCGTCCACACTTCTTACGGTTAATCTAACCGGGGTGCCTTTTTTACCACGGATCAGTTTCACGGCGTCTTCTACCGGGTAGCCGGTAATGTCTACTGATTCGCTGGTTCCCTGTGCTACTTTCTGGATCACATCGTTGGCTTTTAACTGGCCTTGTTTCCAGCTTGGGCTACCTGTTACGATGCTGATGACTCTGATCTTATCGCCTTCTTCTTTCAGCTGAGCACCAATACCAAAGAATTTACCGGCCATCTGTTCTTCGAACGCGCGTTTTTCATCAGGCGGGAAGTAGTCGGTATGCGGATCCATGGTAGTAGTGATCGCGTTTACATAAAGATTGAAGCGATCATTATCATTTTGTCTGTTTTTCAAACGCTCAAAATAACGGTCGTACAGTTGTTTTACTTTCACGCGGGCTTCTGCTTCCAGTTCGGTGTCGGTTTTAACTTTTACGCTGTCTTTCCCTTTATCTTTTTCGCGCATTTCCTGCAGGTCAGTCAGCTTTTCCAGCGTGCGGTATTTTAACACTTTGCGCCAGGCTTCCTTACGTGCATTTTCGTCTGCAGGGTAGTCTACTTTATCAGGATCCAATGTTACTTTCTCATCCACTGTAAAGTCGAATGGTTTGGAAAGTATTTCCGGATAAATAGCTGCTGCTTCCGCCACACGTTGTTTGATGAGGGTGTTGATGCTGCGGAAACAGTCGATCGGTGCACCTTTCAGCTCATCATCAATATGGGTGGATAACGGTAATAATTTGTCCACATCTGTTTTCAGGAAAAATTTCTTTTCCGTATCCAGGCTACGCAGGTATTTATCAAAAACTTCGGTGGAGAATTTATCATCTATGGGTTTGGGTTGATAATGCCCTTCTTTCAGCATCTGCCCTACCAGGTTCATGATCACCTCATAACGTCCAGGAGGATCTTCGTTATGTCCGAGCTTATTAAAAGCTAACACGCCTGCGGAGATGCTAAGTAGCACAACCGGTATAATCACTTTCAGTCTCATATGTATCTCAATTGAACGTAAACGTTGTCAAATCAAATATAAAATAAAATCACCCGTCGGTCGTGCAATTTATTTCCTTTTAACAAAAAATTGGGCCAAACGGGTGCTGGGAGAGATATGCGGCTGAAAACAGCCACATAACCGCCACGCTGCACGTTTGTAAGGCATCCGGTTAGATAACGGTTAAAGTATGCCGAATGTTGAATAGGGCTAATCTTTCACCAGTTTGTAGACCGCTCCTTTGAAACCATCCCTGCCAGAGGTGCTGGTGAGTACATACAGCTCGCCCTGTTCATCCTCTCCCCAGCTGAGTATCTGCATGTTATCGGCAGGCAGGCCAGATAATTGCAGGGTGTCGCGTTCCCATTTGTTCCCTTTTGACTCCAGTACAAAGGCTTTTCCGTTGTAGTCCCCAAAAACGTATAGTCCCTGCAGTGAAGGGATTGCGCTGCCCCGGTAAACGTAACCGCCGGTGATACTTATCCCCAGATCGTGGTTGTATTCGTGGATAGGGGTTATCAACTGTGACTTATCGGTGCCGGCAGGCACTTTGTAGTCGTGAAAGCCTTCCATGATGCGCCAGCCATAGTTGCCTCCTTTTATGATGATGTCCACCTCTTCATACTTATCTTGTCCAACATCTCCGGTAAACAGCATTTTGCTCTTCCTGTCGAAGGAAAAGCGCCACGGGTTGCGGAGACCATATGCCCATATTTCAGGTCTGGCGCCGGGCTGGTTGACAAAAGGATTATCTGCAGGCACTTTATAGGGTGTGCCATCGACATTTATCCTTAATATTTTACCCAGTAAGGTGGTAAGATCCTGTCCATTACCCATAGTACCATGTTTATCTCCACCACCACCGCCATCACCCAAACCTATATACAGGTAACCGTCCGGGCCGAACTGCAGCTGACCACCATTGTGATTGGATTCCGGCTCATCTACTTCCAGCAATACCCTGCGGGTGGCCCGATCAGCAATATTGGGGTTGCCGGCAGCCACCGTAAATTCTACCAGCCGGCTGGTATGATTGAATCCATTCTTTGTTGTGGGGGCACTGTAGTACACATAAAACTTATGGTTTCTTCTGAAATCGGGATGGAAAGCCATTCCAAGCAACCCTCTTTCATCATAGCCGGGGTTCACAGAGATCATATCACTGCTAACATCCAGGAAAGGAGTAGGCAGCAGCTTGTTTTGCTGTACAATCCATACTTTCCCTTCTTTCTGACAAAAAAATAACCTGCCGGAACCATCACCGGGTACTGCCATGTTTACGGGAGATATAAACCTGTCTGTCACCAGCTGCAGCTTCGCTTTACGGACCGGTGGCGCCATCTCTTTTTTGGCGTCGCTGCCCGCACAGGAGACCTGCAGGAACACTACCGGTAATAAAGCCCGGAAAATCATGGAATATAGTTTCATACTGCTGCGGTATTTATGCAGACTAAATATAAAACATTTAGCTTTTAGCAGTTAGCTTTTAGCTTTTAGCAAATGCAGCGAAGACCACCACAATATGATCTTCGCTGCATTTGCTAAAAGCTAAAAGCTTAATGCCAATGGCTAAACGCTATTTTGTATCTTCGCAAAAAACACATCAGGTTGGACACAACGGCACCAAAAAAGAACGACCCATACGCTTCGCTACGCTTTACGGAATTCAATTACTACCTAGTTATCCGCTTTGCGCTTGTATTTGCACTGGCGATGCAGTTTGCCATCATCGAATGGAAAGTATATGAAATCTCCAAAGACCCTTTCTCACTTGGATTGATTGGTTTGTCTGAAGTGATACCGGCAGTGTTGCTGTCGCCTTTCGCAGGGCATATGGTAGACAAGCGGGAGAAAAGGGGCATGTTGCTTAAATGTGTGATTGCCTATATTTTTATCAGCTCAGGATTGTTCCTGCTTACCTGGGATCGTGCAGTAGTGGGTATCTCCACACACTGGGTGCTCAATCTGATCTATCTGCTGGTGTTCATGGGTGGTGTTGTACGCGCCTTTACCAGTCCTTCCAACTTTACTTTAATGTCGTTGCTCGTACCGCGGGAATTATACGCCAACGCCTCTACGTGGAGCAGCTCCGCGTGGCAGATAGGTGGTGTACTGGGGCCTGCGCTGGGTGGACTATTTATTCACTGGTTCGGGGTACACTGGTCGATGCTACTGGTAGTGTTTATATTCCTTGCGCCGTTATACAGTTTAATTAAAATAAAGCCTAAGCCTATTTACTATAAGTCGAAGGGAGAGAGCTTTGTGACCGGGCTGACCGAAGGGATGCGTTTTGTATGGAAAACCAAGGTGGTATTGAATGCGATGGCACTGGACATGTTTGCCGTATTATTTGGCGGCGCTATAGCGATGTTGCCGGCATTTGCTACGGATGTACTGCATGTGGGTTCTCTTGGTTATGGTTTGTTACGCTCTGCACCTGCAGTGGGGGCTCTGGTAACGATGTTTATACTGGCACATAAGCCATTGGTAATTAAACCCGGTATTAAGTTACTGGCAGCGGTTTTCGGCTTTGGTTTAACGATTATACTTTTTGGTCTTTCCACCAGTTTTTACCTGTCGATATTTGCCTTGCTGATCAGTGGCGCTCTGGATGGTATCAGTGTTATTATCCGCCAAACGATTCTGCAGTTAAAAACCCCTGATGATATGCGTGGGCGGGTAGCTTCCGTTAGTTCTATGTTTGTAGGCTCCTCCAATGAGCTGGGGGCTTTTGAGAGTGGCTTTATGGCCAGGGCGATTGGATTGGTGCCTTCAGTAGTATTTGGAGGTTGTGTAACACTGGGGGTAGTCATTACAACTTATGTTATTTCTCCGGCTATGCGTAAGCTGGAGCTGAAACCGTAGCTTTTAGCCATTAGCTGTTAGCTGTTAGTAAATGCAGCGAAGACCAACACAATATGATCTTCGCTGCATTTACTAACAGCTAACAGCTAATGGCTAAAAGCTAAAATGGCTACCAGCTTTCTATAATTTCATGGTCTCTTTCAATTTTTCCAGTACATAATAAACAGCGGGACAGGTGGTGCTGTTTTCATATGTAATTTTCGGGCGTTTGAAGAAGTCGTAGCTATCTGTGTAGGGATAGTTGGCGCAGTCGCCCGGGCGTACATCATAGATGCCGCAGTAGTTGTCTGCTCCAAGGAATGGGCAGGGGGTAAATTTCACCACATAGTCCTCATCCTTATCCAGTCGGAGGTAAGTTTCTATAAAGTCGCCTTCCTTCATGCCCAGGTGCTTTGAAATGCGCCTGATATCAGGGCCTTTGAAGCGGGGGCTGATGGTTTTACAGCAATTACCACATTGGAGGCAGTCAATTTTACTGAATGCTTCCTCGTGGAGATCGGGCAACAGCTTCTCCACTCCTTTACCGCGACGGGTTTGCAGTTTCGCGAGGAACTGTTTGTTAGCCTTTTGCTTATCCTGGGCTTTCTGTTCCCAGTCTTCTAATATTTTGCTCATTTGATGCAAAGATAGGTAATTAGTAGATGGACAAAATCATGACATAAACGTAGTTTAACTATCTGTCATTTATCACTGTTTTCCCCCGCCAGTGTTGATTGTTTGGCCGTTGCTTAAAATCTGCATAGCTTTGCGCATTCTATTTCAAATTACCTGCTTACATCATGAATCTTTTTGATATTCAACAAAATGAATTCGTGCACCGTCACATAGGGCCGAATGAAGGGGAGACCAACCAGATGCTCGAAACCATCGGGGCCTCCAACCTGGACCAGCTGATCAGCAAAACAGTTCCGGGCGCCATCCGTATGCAACAGCCACTGGCTATTCCTGCAGCGATGAGTGAAAGTGATTATCTCCGTCACCTGAAGGAAGTTTCACTGAAAAACAAGGTATACCGTAACTATATCGGACAGGGTTACTTCGATACTATTACGCCGAGCGTTATTCTGCGTAATGTATTTGAAAATCCAGGATGGTATACACAGTACACCCCGTATCAGGCTGAGATTTCTCAGGGCAGACTGGAAAGCCTGCTGAACTACCAGACGATGGTATGTGATCTGACAGGGCTGCCAATTGCCAATGCGTCCCTGCTGGATGAAGCTACAGCGGCAGCAGAAGCGATGACCATGTTCTTCAATGCGTTGAACAAGGATCATGATCATGTAACCAGGCCTAAGTTTTTTGTAGACAATAACGTATATCCGCAAACGCTGGATGTAATTTATACCCGCGCAACACCGCTGCTGATTGAAGTGGTAGTAGGCGACTACAAAACAGCTGCTTTCGATGAATCTTATTTTGGTGCGCTGATCCAGTATCCTGATAACGTAGGAGCTACTGCTGATTACCGTGCATTCATAGACAGCGTGCATGCGGTAGGTGCATTTGTAGGTGTGGCAACAGACCTGCTGGCATTGACCCTGCTGACCTCTCCGGGCGAAATGGGTGCTGATGCGGCCTTTGGTTCTGCACAGCGCTTCGGTGTTCCGTTGGGCTTTGGTGGTCCGCACGCAGCATTTTTTGCAGTGAAGGATGATTTCAAACGTTCTATCCCCGGTCGTATCATCGGCGTGAGCATTGATGCAAACGGTGGTCGTGCATTGCGTATGGCACTGCAGACACGTGAACAACATATCAAACGTGAAAAAGCAACTTCCAACATCTGTACTGCACAGGCATTGCTGGCTAACATGGCAGCTATGTATGCGGTATATCATGGTCCGGAAGGATTGAAAAATATTGCTACCCGCATTTCCCTGCTGACCAATACACTGGCTGGCAAGCTGAAAGCGAAAGGGCTGAAACTGGTTGCTGATAACTTCTTTGATACTATCGTGATAGAAAGCGCTGATATAAAATCAGCTGCTGAAGCAGCGGGTATCAACTTCCGTTATTTCGCTAATGGTAATGTAGGTATATCTCTGGATGAAACGGTGACTATTGAAGATGTGAATGATATCCTGCAGGTATTTGGCGCTGGTAAAACAGATGCTACCGCAATTTCTAACGGCACTACCGGTATTGCTGCTGACTTACAGCGTACTTCTCCTTACCTGTTACATCCGGTGTTTAACAATCATCACAGCGAATCATTAATGATGCGTTACCTGAAGATGCTGGAAAACAAGGATCTGTCCCTGAATACTTCCATGATCTCTCTGGGTTCCTGCACCATGAAACTGAACGCAGCTACTGAGATGATTCCATTGAGCTGGGCACACTGGAGCAAAATGCATCCTTTTGCACCAACTAACCAGGTAGGTGGCTATTTACAGATGGCGACTGAACTGGGTGAATACCTGAGCAAGATTACCGGTTTTGACGCATGCAGTCTGCAGCCCAACAGTGGTGCGCAGGGTGAATATGCCGGCTTACTCGTTATCCGTGAATACCAGAAGAGCAGAGGTCAGGGCCACCGTAATATCATGCTGATTCCTATCAGCGCACACGGTACCAATCCGGCATCTGCAGTAATGGCTGGCTACAAGGTAGTGATCGTAAAAGCACTGGAAAATGGTTATATCGATGTAGAAGATCTGAAGGCAAAGGCAGCTACCTATAGCAATGACCTGGCCGGTATCATGATCACTTATCCATCTACCTACGGTGTGTATGAAGAAAGTGTGAAAGAAATTTGTGCTACTATTCACGAACATGGCGGACAGGTATATATGGACGGTGCCAACATGAATGCACAGGTAGGCTTAACTGCTCCTGGTCTGATTGGTGCGGATGTGTGTCACCTGAACCTGCATAAAACCTTTGCTATCCCTCATGGTGGCGGCGGTCCGGGCATGGGCCCTATCTGCGTGGCAAAACACCTGACACCATTCCTGCCTGGTCACGTTACGCTGAATGATGGCAAACCTTCCAATGCAGTATCTGCAGCTCCGTTTGGCTCTGCGAGTATCCTGCTGATTTCCTACGCGTATATCCGTATGCTTGGATTCAAAGGTGTGAAATTAGCTTCTGAATATGCTATTCTGAATGCCAACTATATGAAGGCAAGACTGGAAAAAGCATATGAGATTTTGTATACCGGCGTTAATGGCACCTGTGCGCATGAGTTCATCGTAGATCTTCGTCCGTTTAAAGCATCTGCCGGCATCGAAGCGGAAGATGTGGCCAAACGTTTGATGGACTACGGCTTCCACGCACCTACCATGAGTTTCCCGGTTCCGGGCACCATCATGATTGAGCCTACTGAAAGTGAGGATAAAGGAGAACTGGATCGCTTCTGCGATGCCATGTTGTCTATCCGTGCTGAAATTGCTGCAGTAGAACAGGGCACTTCCGACAAACAAAACAACGTATTAAAAAATGCGCCACATACACAACAGGTAATCACTGCTGACGAATGGACCCGTCCATACAGCCGCCAGCAGGCAGCATTCCCGCTGGATTATGTGAAAGCAAATAAATTCTGGCCTTCTGTAAGCCGTATCAATAATACGTTCGGCGACAGGAACCTGATTTGTACCTGCGAACCTGCAAGTGCATATGAGGAAGCAGCTGTATAAGCTGTTTGTCTTACATAAAAAAGAACGGGGATAGATTCATTTCTATCCCCGTTCTTTTTTATGTAAAGCGGTTATTATTTCAGGATGGGTTCCAGTACTTCCATCCTGCCATCAATTGGTTGTGTAATATCCAGTCCCAATATTTTTGCTACTAACGGATACACATGTACGTTTTCGAAAGTAGCGATGCGGGTATTGGATTTAAACGCAGGTCCCCAGGCCATGAATACCGCATTCATATTGGTGAGATTATTATCGTAGCCGTGATGTCCGGGATGCATTTTTTTGCCGGATGTACCGAATGCGTAGTTGGCTTCTGCCAGCAGGATAATATCACCAATACGGTTATACACATCTTCCTGTCCGTAGTGCCATCTTTCCGGTGTTTCATTTTTCAGGTAAGCTGTATAATGATTTTCATGGGTTTTCAGATAGTCATAGGCGGTTTTTATCTCCTGTTCATTTTTACCATACAGCATCACCTTTTCATTGCCGGGCATTATTTTCATGGGCTGCAGTTCCGGTACTGCAGGCAGTTGTATGGTATTCACGGTATCTACCGCCATCATACCGTGATCAGACACCACGATATAATTTACAGGCAACTGGAGTTTGTTGACAGCGGCCACCATTTTACCGATGGCAGCATCTACCAATTGCACGGCGCTGCGAACGCTGTCGGCATCCGGGCCATAACGGTGTCCCATATGATCCACTTCCGGGAAGTAAAAGGTGATCAGGTGCGGGCGTTGATCTTCCGGCAGCTGCAGCCAGTCAACCACCTGCTGAATACGCTGATCGATGCCTGTCTTTTCCTGGTATCTGAAGTAATAAGTAGGTCTTACATTTTGTATGGCGCTTTCAGAGCCTACCCAGAAATAACTGGCGCTGATCATTTGTTGCTTTTCTGCCAGTACCCATAATGGCACACCATTGTACCAGGTACCGTCTTCCACGGCATCGCGGTTACCCACCTTGTATACGGCATCCCGCTTACGATCATAAAAGAAATTATCTACCAGGCCATGATGTGCGGGATATAACCCGGTGGCCAGCGAGTAATGGTTGGGGAAGGTGAGTGATGGAAAGGAGGGTTGCATGGCAGTAGCCCTTACCCCTGCGCCTGATAATTGCAGGAGCTGAGTTGCGTTGTATTTCTCTGCATAATCATACCGGAATCCATCAATGGAAATCATGATCACATAAGGCCTGGTTTGCTGCGTAGCGCTGTTTTTCCGCCCTTCTACCGTTAGTTGGGCCGTATCCTGTGCATAGTTATTGATGCTGATCAATAGCAGGGCTACGGCGAATAAAAAAATCCTTTTCACAATTATTGTTTTATGATTAACAGCTAATAAAATGGGGAAGAATAACAGATGATGGGTTATAATGGGCCGCAAATTAGAAAACTATTTTCACTCAAAGCGGTATGCATAATTATAAATACGTTAATAAACCCGTTGAAGTATGTTGCCCCTCATATGTTCATCTTATAAATATGTAATAATATTTTAACACATATTATCGCTAAACCGCTACAAACAGGCAAAATGATAACCACTAAATAAAAATTTATATATATAATATTCATTAATTAATTGTTTATCTATATATTAGCCTACTGAAAAACCATCTAACAACTATGTCTGACTACACCTTTATTACAACTGAGGAACACTTTTTATTACAGGATGCGCTGAAGAGAAACAAACAACAGTTGATCAAATTTATCCTTATAGGTTTTGGGTTATTATTGATCGCAGCTGTTATCCCACAAATTTATTTGTATACCCACAACAACCTGGGTGATGCAGATGATTCGCTCCTGTCGTTCAAAAACCTTTGGTTCTGGGTATGGCTGTTATGCTTTGTGATAGCACTGATATTTGCACTGATTAAAGTAACAGATATTCGTTACTGGGCCATTAAGAAGGACCTTTCTGCATTACAGAAAGGTACGCTGAATGCGCCAATGGAAGCTGTTTACCTGGAAAACAATGACTCGCAGACCAATATTATGATCCTGTTGGAAAACAGGAAAAAACGCCTGTTTTACTGGATGCGTGGTGCACTGGAAGGATATCGTGCCGGACAGGAAGTAGAAATTACATATGCCCGTTATTCCCGTGTGATCATTAGTATCAATAAGAAATAATTTTCTCTGTTATTATCGTATAGCCGGTCACGTTATAATACCAACGTAGCCGGCTTCACGATAGAATATTAATCAGCCGCTACCGGCTGATTTTCTTATAATAGGAGGTACTGGTTCATACATGATAAGCTAAATATCACAACTGTCTTTTCTAAAATCCTATATCGCATGTTTATGTTAAAAAACAAAGCTGCTATGAAATGTATAGCAGCAGCCACATTCCTGGCCCTCGCCTCCTGTAGCAAAAAAGATGAGGCTCCTGCTCCTGAAAAAACAGCAGATACCTACCAGGTAAAAACCATTTATTTCACCGGCACGCCTGTAGACAGCTTCATTTACGCGAACAACCAGATTGTTGAAAACTGGATCTATGATGAAGATGATAAAGCCTACAGACAAAAAAGCCTCTACACTTACGGTGCCGACGGCCGCCTGCTTCGTTCCGTCAATTACCAGAATTACCGTCAGACCAATATGTACCTGAGATCTACAGATTCTATCGGATGGAAACCGGAAAAAGTGATTATTTACAGTGTCTTCTATGCCGAACTCACCGGAGCAGCCGTTAGCTGGGATACCACCACGCTTAAGCTGGATGCAAATAACAGGCTGGCGTTATTTAATACAAAAGATACCCTTAGTTCCGGCACTGGCAAAACCGTGAATTACACGGAATGGGGATACACCGGCAATAACATCACTACTTTCAACGATGTTTATTACTATAGCGGCAATACTTCATCCGATGATTTCAGGTACGTAATGGAATACGGGAAGCTCGTCAATCCACTATATGGTTATGTTTCCAAAAATCCGATACTGGCACTGGACCTGTCTGATATGCACGCATCGTTGCTCAGTCAGAACAACGTCACTAAAGTAACAGCTGTTGGCAGAAATGGCGAAAATCAAACCGTTACCTCCACCACTGTGACCGGAACAGACATTGTACAGGAAAACACTTTCCAAGGTAACAGCGGGGTTTTTAAAATTACTTATGGTCTTGTTAAATTACCGAAGTAGTTATTCATCACTCCAATACAATTATTCTTTCCGTAAGGCGAAGCAATAACGATGCTCAAAATACTATATGAAACATCTCTGCTATTTAACGTCGCTGCATTATTAACTATCGTTGGGGGCACCAGGGAAGATAGTGTTCCAACACCCGGGCCCACAGGTGCTCCCAAAAGCACGAAATTTACTTATGATAAAATGCCGTAGCTATATGTCGCTACCATAATTACAAAAAATTTACTGATTTTTGTGGTCAACATCTGACTACAAAAATCAGTAAACCGTTACACTCATGACCCTCGCTCAATTTCAGGAATATTGCCTTTCTCTTCCCGGTGTTACCGAAGAATTTCCTTTTGGAGATGAAACCCTTGTGTATAAAGTAAGCGGCAAAGTATTTGCCCTCAGTGGACTATCCGACTTCCACTCCATTAACCTGAAATGTGATCCTGAAGAAGCCATAGAGCTGCGCGAGCGCTATGAAGGCGTAATACCAGGCTATCATATGAATAAAAAGCACTGGAATACCGTGGACGTACATTCCGGCATTGCCAATAAACTCCTGTTGCAATGGATTAAAAATTCTTACAACCTGGTAGTGGCCAGTCTTCCTAAAAAAGAAAGGGAAAAACTGGGTCAATAACCGTTCCCCATATACCTGCCGGGCTATCCACATTTTTTTGTTACTTTAGCCACGATCTAAATCTTAAATAAACTGTTTATGAGAAAATGGCTGCTGCTGGCCTGCGCCACGCTGTTCCTGTTACCCACTGCGTGTAAAGCCGTTAACCAGGACTCACTCTGGATGTACGAGCACTACACCAAAAAAGAATTATACATCCCTATGCGGGATGGGGTTAAACTGTTTACCTCCGTTTACTTACCAAAAGATCAATCGGAGAAACATCCCATCTTAATGACGCGCACACCGTATTCCTGCGCTCCTTATGGCGAAAACGACTTTCGCCCTTATTACAAAAACCACTTTAACACCTACCTGAAAGAGGGGTATATTATAGTAACACAGGATGTCAGAGGCACCTGGATGAGCGAAGGACAGTTTGTGAATGTGCGTCCTTTTAATCCTGCTAAAAAAGGAAAGAAAGAAATTGATGAAGCCAGCGATACCTATGATACCATTGACTGGCTGGTAAAAAATATTACCGGTAACAACGGTAATGTAGGCGTACTTGGCACTTCCTATCCCGGCTTCTACTCTACCATGGCTGCGCTGAGTGGTCACCCTGCACTGAAAGCAGTAAGCCCGCAGGCGCCTGTTACAGATTGGTTTATAGGAGATGACTTTCATCACAACGGTGCGTTCTTTATTTCTGACGCCTTTTCCTTCTACACCGTTTTTGATCAGCCGCATCCAAAACCAACAACGGTAGGACCTAAAGGCATCAACTACTATACGCATGACAACTACAAATATTACCTGGAAACCGGTGCGCTGCCTAACTTCGCCAAAATCATCGGCGACAGTGTAGCCTTCTGGCAGGAGATGTATGATCACCCTACCTACGATGCGTGGTGGAAAGCGCGTAACGTGCGCAACTTCCTGCAAAACGTAAAGCCTGCTATGCTGATAGTAGGTGGTTTATTTGATGCAGAAGACTGCTTCGGCGCCTGGAATACCTATAAAGCAATTGAAGAGAAAAGTCCCGGCACCAACAACCGCCTCGTTATGGGGCCGTGGTATCACGGTCAGTGGGGTTCTACTGATGGTACCCACCTGGGTAATGTCCGCTTTGGCAGCAATACTTCCGAGTACTACGCCAACAACATCGAAATTCCTTTCTTCAACTATTACCTGAAAGGCAAAGGACAAGCAGCTGGTATTGCAGAAGCTACCATCTTTTTTACCGGCGAAAACAAATGGAGACAGCTTCCCAAATGGCCTCCGGCCAATGTGGAAGAACAACCTGTTTACCTGCAGGAAGATGGCAAGCTCGCTTTCACCAAACCATCTGTCAGCAATAGTTTCAGCGAATACGTAAGTGATCCGGCTAAACCTGTTCCATATACAGAAGATGTGCATTTTAACCGCACCATTAACTACATGACGGATGATCAGCGCTTTGCCGCCCGCAGACCGGACGTAGCTGTATTTGAGAGTGATGTACTGAACAATGATATCACCCTGGCAGGTCCGGTGGTAGCAGATCTCATTGCGAGCACCAGCACCACAGATGCTGACTTCATTGTAAAAGTGATTGATGTGTTTCCCAATGATTTTAAATATGAAGAAGATGCCAGCAGCGAGCATCGCCGCGTACCTTCTGCGACCTACCCTATGGGAGGCTACCAGATGCTGGTGCGTGCAGAAATCATGAGAGGTAAATTCCGTAACAGCCTGGAAAATCCGGAGGCATTTGTACCTAACCAACCAGCTTCTGTAAAGTTCACTCTACCGGATGTAGCCCATACTTTCCAGAAAGGACACCGCATGATGATCCAGGTACAAAGCAGCTGGTTCCCACTGGTGGATCGCAACCCGCAACAGTTCATGGATATTTACAAAGCCACTGATAAAGATTTTAAAAAGGCAACCATCCGCATTTACCACGATGCACAGCATCCGTCTAGTGTGATACTGCCGATAGTGAAATAGCTGTTAGCCGTTAGCTTTTAGCTTTTAGCAAATGCAGCGAAGATCGTTATATGTTGGTCTTCGCTGCATTTGCTAAAAGCTAACGGCTAAAAGCTAAAATCTCTTTTTTCCTCCCCCGCCCCATTCAATCCAGTCAGATGCTACACCGTCCTGGGTTTTAAGGCCCAGCTGCACAAATCCGTATTTACCGATATTATAGCGCAGCGCCAGGCGCATAAAGTAATCTCCTTTTTCGCCATCCCTTTTCCATGCATAGGTGCCTACCTGTGCCCTCACTTCAAAATCTCTGAGGTGCAGCACATAGCCGGCATGGATACCCATCAGCATTTTATCGCTGGGTTTTACGTTGGTGTAAAGCTGATGGTAAGTCCAGCCCAGAGAGCCATCATAAAAGCCATCGAGTCCGCCACCAAAGCTGCTTTTATGGGAGATCCGGCGATTATACTCCAGTATCAGAGAGGCGGTACCATAAAAAGCGTCCAGGTGTTCGTCACTGGATGCCTGTACTATTCCAAAGCCAGCATATCCGCTGATTTCATTGTAGTGTAGCTGCCGGGGTATTGGCGCATCGATGAAGGTGGGGCGCCGGGGCGCGGTGTAAGTGGGGTCGATTTGTTTTTTTACAATGCTGCGAATCGTATTATAGTGGTAGCGCAATCCTACGTTAAGTCCCACCATGTTCAGTCCCAGGTTAGGTGTATGGGTACGGCCATTGGAAAAATGTGTCAGGTCGGCGCCATACAGGAAATCAAATGAATCTGATACTTTCAATACCCCGGTGATACCCACATTAAAATACACATCAAGTTTGGAGCCTATGGCGTCGTTCAGCGGGTTGGCGCCGGAATCGTAGGGGTTTAAATCGTAGGTGATCCCCAGTGAGATACCGGCTTCAAAATAGTTTTTCTTACGGCGGTGAAAAGGGGCATAAAAAAAAGAATATACTCCACTGGGGTTACCCAAAATTGTGGGGGTACCGATGTCGCCAGTGTAGAAACCGATTCCATAACTTGGATAATTAAATACACGCTGCCACGCTTTTTCGCCGGTAGATTGCCAGCCCATTCTCAGCTCAAGCGACTTGTAACCGTCATTCAGCGCGTTTTTCAGCTCATCGCCTGAATACAGATGCGTGCCCCCATGGACTTTCAGCTCAATATACTTATGGCTGCCCAGGTTAGGATTCATCCTGGCTTTCCTCCACAAATCAGTGGTATCCTGCGCGGATAGCCATCTCCCGAAAAATAAAAGTAAAAACAACAGGGTATATTTTTTCATAAAAGACGGATAATCGAACTATGGGAGGAAAACAAGGATTCCACCTGAATGTTCAATGCTGCAAAAGCCTTGCCCGGTGAAATATTTTATTGATTAACTTGCAGGCATCAATAAAACCCTTATTTTAAATAATATTTCTGACAACAATTCTTTTATGTACAAAAAATACCTGTTCATCGGTGCGCTGGGATGCTTGTCTGTACAAGGTTTCAGCCAAACCAAACCTACACCTAAGAAGCCTGTCGCCAAAACTGCCGTGAAAGGCGCCGTTAAAGCACCGGTATTGAAAACACGTCTGGATTCGGTGAGCTATGGTATAGGGGCCAGCATCGCTGAAAATCTGAAAGCACAAGGACTGGATAATGTCAATACCGCCATGTTAGCCAAAGGCATACAGGATGCACTGAAGAATCAAACATTATTACTATCAAAAGAACAATGTGATATGAGCATAAGTAATTATCTGCAGCAGTTAAAATCTGACAAATCTGCAAAAAACCGCGAAGCGGGACTTAAATTCCTGGCGGAGAACAAAGTAAGACCAGGCGTAGTAACACTGCCTGATGGCTTACAGTATCAGATCCTGAAAGCAGGTGATGGTCCTAAACCAACTATTAACGACAAAGTAAAAACACATTACCACGGGACTTTAATTGATGGCACCGTGTTCGATAGCTCTGTAGACAGAGGTCAACCTATCTCCTTCCCGGTAGGTGGCGTAATCAAAGGCTGGACAGAAGCGCTGCAATTAATGCCTGTAGGCTCTAAATGGCGTCTTTTCATCCCCTCTGAGCTGGCGTACGGCGATCGTGGTGCTGGTCCGAAAATCGGCCCAGGAAGCACACTGGTGTTTGATGTAGAATTACTGGCAATAGAACAGTAAACTTTATAAGCTATAAAAAGGAATGGCCGGAAATATTTCCGGCCATTCCTTTTTATAGCTTATATCATCATTATCCTTTCCATACGCGCGGTCTGCGCTGTTCCAGCAGCATAAAATCTGCCAACACCATCGCGGTTACGGCTTCCAGTACCACCGGTACACGGAGTGCGATGCACAGGTCATGGCGACCTTTTACGCTGAATGTTTCCACTTCACCGCTTTTTATGTTCAGTGTTTGTTGTTCTTTAGGGGTGCTGGACGTAGGCTTAACGGCTATACGAAATACGAGCGGATTACCATTGCTGATACCGCCAACAATACCGCCTGCATGATTAGTAGCGGTTTTACCCGTTTTATCAATAATGGCATCGTTGTGTTCCAGTCCTTTCATTTTTGCGGCAGCAAAGCCGGCGCCAAACTCAATACCTTTGATAGCAGGAATAGCAAATACGGCATGTGCCAGTGCTGATTCCAGGGAGTCAAAGAAAGGTTCTCCCAGCCCGATAGGCAAGCCATTCACCACACATTCCACAATACCGCCTACAGAGTCTTTCGCAGCAATGGCTGCTTCCAGACCTTCTTCCGGGTTAGCATAACCACCTACTTCTGTGATGGTAGCATTTACCTGTATATCGTTACCTAAAATTTTCTTTGCAATTACACCGGCGGCTACCAGGTTGAGGGTGAGCCTGCCGCTGAAATGTCCGCCGCCGCGGAAGTCTTCGAAGCCGCCGAATTTTTCGGTTGCCACAAAGTCGGCATGCCCCGGACGTGGAAACTCCCGCAGTTTGTCGTAATCTGCGCTGCGGGTATTATTATTTTCAAAGAGAATAGTCACGGGTGCGCCGGTGGTATGATCGTTGAATACACCGGATTTGATGAAGGGCAGGTCTTCCTCCTTGCGGGGGGTAGTACCTCTGGAGCCACCTTTGCGGCGTTCCAGGTCCGCCAGGAAATCTTCCTGCTTTAGTGGCAAACCAGCGGGTATGCCATCTATATTTACGCCAACACTGGCGCCATGTGATTCTCCAAAAACATTTACCCTGAATAATCTGCCAAAACTGTTCACACGCTGATAATTTAAAGTGAAAAAACACCTTTTGCTGTTAGCTTTTAGAGAGATGCTAAACGCTAACGGCTAAAAGCTATACGGTTACCGCTACCTTGCCACCTAACAGCGCCAGGTGATCATAAAACTCCGGATAGGATTTATTGATCGCCTCTGCATTGTCGATCACTACCGGACCATCTGCGGTGAGTGCTGCTACTGCGCAGGCCATCGCAATGCGGTGGTCGTTATGTGAATGTACCGATGCTCCTTTGATACCAGTACCACCGTGTACCAACATGATATCGCCCTGCAGATCTATTTTAATACCCATCTTGCCAAATTCAGCCTGCAGTGTTAAACCGCGATCGCTTTCTTTATGTGCAAGGCGGCTTACGCCTTTAATTTTCGTAGTACCGTTACAGTTAGCAGCCAGTGCTACCAGTGGCGGAAACAGGTCCGGACAATCTGTTGCATCTATTTCAAATGCGTTCAGTCCACCTTTTTCTATGTTCACAGTGAAAACGCCGGACATCATCTGTGCACCTGCTTTTTCCAATGCTTCCAGTATCGCTTTATCTGACTGAGCGGAAGCAACATTCAAATGCTGCACTTCTGCTTTACCGGCTACCGCTGCTGCTACCAGCAGGAATGCGGCGCCGCTCCAGTCACCTTCCACTGTATAATCGCAGGCCTTATATGCCTGCTTCTTCCCAAAATGGAATGTTTCAAAATTCTTTTCTTCCACCTGTACACCAAAGTGTGCCATCAGTTGCAGGGTTAACGCAATGTATGGTTTACTCTTCAGATCTGTTACTGTGATGGTCACATCTTCCGCAGCAGCACCATAAGCCATGAGCAGGCCGGTGAGGAACTGTGAGCTGAGCGAACCATCGATGGTAATATTTTTAGGTTGTAAAGGACCTTCTATGTGCAGGGGCAGTTTACCACCTTGTGTAGTACATTTCACATCCAGCTGCGGCAATACCTGTTCGAAGAAATCCATAGGGCGGGTAGTTAAGCTACCATGTCCTTCGATCGTAATAGGCAGGGATGACAACGCCGCGATGGGGGTAAACATACGAATACCTAAACCGGATTCACCGCAGTTGATTTCATCATAAAACGGCGCCACACCATTGCTGGTGATTTCAAAATAATCGTGTTCCCGTTTGATTTTAGCGCCCAGATTTTCGGCTACTTCCAGTGCTGCCAGGCAGTCATTACTGAGACCCGGATTACGGATAATGGTAGTTCCTTTTGCCAGCAAAGCTGCTGCCACAGCACGTTGCATAGCGCTTTTAGAAGGATTGGCCGTAACAGTGCCGGTAATGCTGGCTGGTGATACAGTAACTTGCATATGTATATTTCGTCCGCCTTTAAAATGATTAGAAAAAATTTTACAACTCCTGCAGTAACAACTTCAGTTCTGCAATGGGTATGGGCATGGTGGTAGCCTTGCCTGTTTGCTCCAGTAATACAAAATGTATGACGTCTTTCTCCCGTTTTTTATCCAGTTTAAAGATGTCAAACACAGCTTCCTTATCAGAAGTAAAAGCCACCGGCAACTGGTAGTCGCTGATCAGTTTTATAAGACGGATAGTTTGTTCCGTGGGATAGTTCATCAGCTTCTCTGAAAAACGGGCAGCTGCTACCATCCCTATTGCCACTGCTTTACCGTGTGCAATATGTTCCAGCTTTTCCACTGCATGTCCGAGAGTATGACCGAAGTTAAGCCAGCGGCGTGGACCGGTTTCCAGCTCATCTTCCAGTACTACTTTTGTTTTTGCTGCAACAGATTTTTCCACCAGGTATTCCAGTATTGCCACATCGCGTGACAACGCTTTTTCCCGGTTCTTTTCCAGGAAATCAAACAGTTCTGCATCCATGATGCAGGCGTATTTGATGATCTCTGCAAAGCCGTTATGCCATTCTTCTGCCGGCATGGTGAGTGGTAAGGAATAGTCGAACAAAATAAACTGCGGCTGGCGGATAATGCCCAGCAGGTTTTTATGTTTACCATGACTCACCCCATTTTTGCCACCAATAGAAGCATCTACCTGGGCCAGCAAAGTTGTGGGTACAAATCCAAAGGGAATACCGCGCATATAAATGCTGGCAGCAAAACCGGCGACATCTGTGATCATACCTCCGCCAATACCTACCAGGGTGGTTTTACGATCGGCCTCATGTGCCGTCAAACCATCAATGATTGTTTCAACGGTGGCCATGTTTTTCACCTCCTCTCCTGCCGGCACCACAATTTTTTTCCAGTCGTGCAGATGATGACCGTGATGTCGTTCCACATTTTCATCTATTACCAGTACTGCCCTGTTACGGTCTACATGATTGCCCAGCTGCAGCAGGCTTTCTCCTAAAAAATAGGTAGTTTCCTGTTGTTCAAACTGGTGGGTCTGTTTTACTAGCATTTAGCTATTAGCTTTTAGCTTTTAGAAAAAGAAGATCGGGACTTTGATAGCTGTTAGCCATTAGCTTTTAGCTTTTAGTAAATGCAGCGGAGACATATAATATGTTAATCTTCGCTGCATTTACTAAAAGCTAAAAGCTAATGGCTAACAGCTGTTTCACTATTTCTCTTCGTTCATCACTTTGTTCTGGCGGTTGATAGATTCCAGGTGAACTGCATCGAAATATTTCAGGATGAATTCTTTCGTCAGACCCAGTTTCTCACCTTTCGCGATGTTGCGATCCAGGATTTCATTCCAGCGGTTTGTTTGCAGGATGGTGATATTATTTTCTTTCTTATAGGTACCGATCTTTTCTGCAATTTTCATACGGTTGCCGAGCAACAGCATAATTTCATCATCTACCTGGTTGATTTGCGCACGCAGTTTTTCCAGGGCAGAGTTGAAGTCTTTTTTATCGGTATGTTCTCTTCTCCAAACGATACCATCCAGCAGGTCAGCCAGTTTTTCCGGTGTGATCTGTTGTTTTGCATCGCTCCATGCGTTGTCCGGATCTACGTGTGTTTCCAGCATCAGACCATCGTAATCCAGGTCAATTGCTTCCTGAGAAACTTCCTGTAAGATATCGCGGCGGCCGGAGATGTGAGAGGGATCGCAGATCATTGGCAGTTCAGGCATACGGCGTTTCAGCTCAATAGCCAGGTGCCACATCGGCGCATTACGGTATTGGGTATTGCCATAGCTGGAGAAACCACGGTGGATTAAACCAACTTTGTTGATACCTGCTTTCTGAATTCTTTCTACGGCACCGATCCACAGTTCCAGATCAGGATTGATAGGATTCTTAATTAACACGGTAGTATCCACACCTCTCAGCGCATCAGCTACTTCCTGTACGGAGAAAGGGTTTACTGTAGTACGTGCACCTACCCACAGAATATCTACACCAAAATGCAGCGCATCTTCTACCTGTTTAGCAGTAGCTACTTCCACTGCCAGTGGTAAACCGGTGATTTCGCGGGCTTTCTGCAACCATGCGAGACCTTTGGTACCGATACCTTCGAAGGAACCGGGACGGGTACGTGGTTTCCAGATACCAGCGCGTAACACGTCTACTTTACCTGTTTTTTGCAGGGCCAGTGCGGTGGCTAATACCTGCTCTTCGGTTTCTGCACTGCAGGGTCCGGAAATGATCAACGGCTTTTTATCGGAAGACGGATCGGAGAATTTGGTTTTAGATAATATCTGTTCCATTGTCTGTACCATAGTATTGAAGTTAAGTAGATTATCAGAATTAAATTATTTCAGGATCTTCCTGATTTTATTGGATTTTTGAATCAGTTTATAAAAGGTATCGTAGTCTTCTGTTTCGAGCAATGTTTTCATTTGCTGTAGCTGGTTGATATGTTCTTCCAGTACGTCCAGCACATTGTTGCGGTTATGCTTGAAGATGGGTACCCACATATCAGGAGAGCTTTTCGCAAGGCGCACGGTAGATTCAAAACCACCGCTGGCCAGTTCGAAAATGCGACCTGATTCCTTCTCTTTTTTCAGCACAGTGAGTGCCAGTGCAAAAGAGGTGATATGAGAAATATGTGATACATAGGCTGTGTGCAGATCATGCTCTTCCGCATTCATATATACCGTGCGCATCTGCAGTTGGTCTACCATATTTTCCACTACTTCCAGGGCATCTTCATCGCTGTTTTTTACATCACATAATACCATGGTTTTGTGTACGAAAAGATTGCGTACGGCAGCATCGGGGCCGGAATACTCGGTGCCGGCCATCGGATGGGCAGCTACGAAGCGACCTCTGTGGGGATGACCGGCAACGAGTTGCAGTATTTTTTCTTTCGTAGAACCTACATCCATAATTACCTGGCCGGGGCGTGCTTTGTCCATAATACCGGGCAACGCCTGCAATACTGCATCCACAGGAATGGCCAGTACTACCAGGTCGGAGCGAAGCATTGCTTCTTCCAGCGTAGCCCCCTCGTCGATGATGTTCAGATCCAGGGCACGCTGCAGGTGTTCCTGGTTCTGATCTACCCCGATGATCCGCTCCGCCACGCCTTTTTCTTTCAGCGTGATGGCGAGTGAGCCACCTATTAATCCGGTACCTATTATTGTTACAATCATTTTACGTTTGTTTTGATGCGTTCTATCGCTTCCTGGAAAACTTTTTCATCCTGGCAAAGACTCACCCTGATATAGCCGTTACCGTTACTACCGAATATTCCTCCGGGCGTAATGAATACACGGGCTTTTTGCAGTATTTCATCAGTCAGCGTATAGCCATTTTCGTTAGTCGCAGGTATTTTTGCCCATACGAACATTCCTACCTGGTTTTTATCATAGGTGCAATGCAGCAGATCGAGTAATTGAAATACTTTTTCGCGGCGTGCACGGTATATTTTATTCAGATCATCGTACCAGTCCTTCCCCAGCTGCAAAGCCTTTACTGCGGCCATTTGCATAGGCTGGAACATGCCGGAATCCATATTGCTTTTAAAGCGTAGTACTTCTGCAATCCATTCTGCCTTACCAACGAGCATGCCTATACGCCAGCCAGCCATGTTGGAAGATTTGCTGAGAGAGTTCAGTTCCAGTACCACATCTTTTGCGCCTTCAAACTGCAGCAGACTTTCCGGTTGCTCATTTAAAATGAAACTATATGGATTATCGTGGCAGATGAGGATGTTATGTTGCTTTGCAAAAGTGATCAGCTTAGCAGCGAACTCCTTGTTTACTTTGGCACCGGTAGGCATATGCGGATAGTTTACCCACATCAGTTTTACGCGGCTCAGGTCTTTTTTTGCCAGGGCATCCAGATCCGGCAACCAACTGTTTTCTGCTGTCAGGTCATAATCCACTATGGTAGCACCACTCAGGTTTACCGCAGACCGGTAGGTTGGATAACCCGGGTTAGGAATCAACGCTTCATCTCCTTCCTGCAGATAGGTCATGCAGATATGCATAATCCCTTCCTTGGAGCCTATCAGTGGCAGCACTTCTGTATCCGGGTTCAGGGTTACGTTATAATAGCGCTGATACCATTCTGCCATTGCCTTACGCAGGGCAGGAATACCTTTATAGCCCTGGTAGTTATGGGTATTTGGCAAAGCAGCATTTTCGTTCAATGCAGCCACCACAGAAGGATGAGGGGGTAAATCCGGGCTACCGATGCCCAGGTTGATCACCTTTGTACCTGTTTGGTTCATTTCCTCTATTTCCCTGAGTTTTTTGGAGAAGTAGTATTCTTCTGTGCCTTGTAATCTTTTAGCAACCTGTATCTGCATAAAACTGATTAATGTGTTTTCCCTTTTTTATAAATACCCAGTACTGTGAGGTGTTCGGTGAGCGGCTCTATTTTAGACAGTGCTTTTTCAAAGTGAGCAGCGTTATCGAATTCCATATCGGCGTGGAAGTAATAGTTCCATTCTTTTGCCGGGATAGGAAAGGATTGCAGTTTAGAGAGATTAATACCTGCTACTGCGATCTGGGTCAGTACTTTGGCCAGACTTCCTCTGTCGTGACTGGTCTGAAAATATACCGAAGCTTTGTTGGCATCTTCCGGTGTAGCCATTGGTGTGCGGGATACAGCCAGGAAACGGGTATAGTTATTTTTATTTGTATGAATATTAGGAGCGATGATATCCAGTTCGAAGATTTCTGCTGCCAGTTTACCTGCAATGGCGCCGGTACTTTTCAGTTTTTTCTGTCTTACATGTTTGGCGCTGAGGGCGGTATCTTCTGTTTCTACCAGTTTGATGTGCGGGTATTTTTCCAGGAAATCCATACACTGTAATAATGCCATCGGGTGAGAATGTACTTCCCGGAGATCTTCCATTGTTTGACCCGGTAATACCATCAGGTGTTGATTAATCTGCAGGTAGATTTCACCGGTAATATGCAGGCCTGAATTTTTGATGAGGCTATAGTTGGGTAAAATGCTGCCAGCAATAGAGTTTTCGATGGCCATGATACCTGCATCCACATCGGGTTGCTGTTTTGCTTTCTTAACCAGCTCCGAAAAGGAGGCACAGCATTCTATTTCGACATTTTTTCCGAAATATCCCTGGGCAGCTACCTGGTGAAAACATCCTTCAAACCCCTGTATGGCAATTTTCATGTGTATGTGATTGATTTTATTTATTTATAGTTGCTACAGCAACTAGCTATTAAAAACAGAAAGGGCCCCTTGTTGGGACCCTTTTGCGTAGTACTTTATGTTGTAAGTATATTATTGCAAACGAGTCCCCTGCTTCTTCGCATAAAAGAAGTAAGAGAAGTAATAAAAAAAAGAATTGCCTAAAGCTGGCTGTAACATATACCTACTGTTTATTAATGTTATTAAAAAAGGCCTTCCGATTTACCGGAAGGCCCTTTTGTAGTATCTTTTATTTTACACAAACGACCTTCCTATTTCTGGTACCAGAAATAATAAAAGCCAAAAAATCCAAAAGTCGTTTGTTGTTTCATGTAATTATTGTAAACCTTTTGAGTGTAGGACAAAAATACGGCACGATTTTAATTATCCAAGGGGTAATATCAAAAAATATACTTTTTTTAATAATGAAGGGCATTTATTGAATAACTTTCAAGAAAACGTGATCTATAAATCTACCGGGCATAAAAAAACCGTCCTGGCCAAGCCGGGACGGTTATTTATAAAACCTAAAGTTAAATTAGTGTTTTGCAGCAGCTGAATCGATAGTTTTAGCAGCAGAATCAACGGTTGCTTTAGCAGCAGTAGCTACTGAATCAACAGCAGAAGTTGCAGTTTTTGCAGCTGAATCGATAACATTGCTAGCAGCAGTAGCTGTAGAATCACCTTCAGTTTTTGCAGCACCACCGCCGCAAGCAACTGCGAAAATACCGAAAGACAGAGCCAGGAAACCGATTTTAATTACGTTCTTCATGATACAATTATTTAAGTTGTTTTTTGAATGATTTAACCTTTATACCGGGATCACCCAAAAGGTAACCCAAACTTTTAAAAATATTTTTTTTCGGTACTTTGGGTTACCAAATGCCTAATAACTGTATTAAGAGTGAAGCAAAATCAAGACATAACAAGAGATAGGGAATTATTGCTGGGACTGGCAAAAGGTGAAGATAAATCATTGGAAATCATCTATTCAGAGAATTTTCCGGTGGTTTTGAGGATGATCCTTCAGCACAACGGTTCAGAAGATGATGCCAAAGATGTGTTCCAGGAGGCTATTATAGTCTTATATGAAAAGGTGCAAAACAATGATTTTACGCTCAGCAGCAGGCTCAAAACCTTCCTTTATTCGGTTTGCCGCCACCTGTGGCTTAAAAAAGTTCAACGCACTTACGGACTATACGCCTTAACCCCTGAGCTGGAAGAAGTTATTCCTGCCACAGAGGAACTGGAGGAACATTATGCCAGGGATCAGGAATTCAGGATCATGGAAGGGGCGATGAGCAGTATTGGTCAGCCCTGCCAAACCATCCTCGAAGATTATTATCTGCACAGGAAATCGATGCAGGAAATAGCGGAGAAGTTTGGATACACCAACGCTGAAAACGCCAAGAACCAGAAATACAAGTGCCTGATGCGTTTGAAGAAGTTATTTTTTGATCAGTACAATACACCATTATAAGAAGAAAGCAGCCATGAAAGAAGATATGATCTTATTACGTGAAATTGAGCGTTACCTGGAAGGGGAAATGAGCGAACAGGAAAAAACTGCTTTCGATGAATTACGCCGTACTAACCCGTTGATTAACCGGCAAGTAGAAGAACACCAGTTGTTTCTGCAGCACCTGGGCAATTACGGGCAAAGACAAAACCTACAGGCCAAACTGGAAAAGATACATCAGCAACTGGATATGCCTACTCTCCGCAAACAAGCGCAGGAAGGAAACCAGGCTGCAAAAAGATTATCCATCCGCCGCAGAACCATCACCAACCTGGCAGCTGCCGCCTGTATTGCTCTGGTCACCTCTCTGTCTACCATCGCAGTTATACAGAATGTAGCCAGGAATAAATCTACTGCTCAATATGAAGATGTAAGACGAGTGCTGAATAATATTCAACGCTCTCAGAATGCACTCATTAATGATATGAACAGTAAAAGTAAAGCTCCGTTAAACCCTGGCACCTATGGTGGTACTGGTTTCGCAGTATCCGGCAATGGTTATATTGTCACCAACTATCATGTAGTAGCCGGCGCCGACTCTGTATATGTTCAAAATAATAAAGGAGAAGCTTTTAAAGCAGTGAGCATATTTGAAGATATTTCCAGTGACCTGGCCATATTAAAGATAGCTGACTCCACTTTTAAAAGTCAACCACTACCTTATGCTTTGAAACCACAGAATGTCAGACTGGGTGAAGAAGTATTTACGATGGGCTTCCCCCGCGATGAAATTGTTTATGGCAAAGGTTATATCAGCGCCAAAACAGGATTTAACGGCGACACTACCGCTTACCAGGTATCTATTCCGGTGAATCCCGGTAACAGCGGCGCTCCCCTGCTCGACAGCAAAGGCGATGTAGTAGGTATCGTTACCGGCAAACAAACTACCTCCGATGGTATTGCCTTTGCGGTAAAGTCTGCTCATCTCAAACACCTGCTGGATGAAATGCCGAAAGACAAGCAGTCCAGGAAAGATTGGAGCCATAAAAGCCACCTGGATGGTATGAACAGGGTAGATCAGATTAAGAAACTCGAAGATTTTGTATATATGGTGAAGGTCTATAATTGAAACAGCTTTTAGCCATTAGCCATTGGCTTTTAGCAAAAATGCAGCGGAGAACATTATATGTTCCTCGCTGCATTTTTGCTAAAAGCCAATGGCGAAAAGCCTAATGCTGTTTCGCCATCCATGCTTTATACTTATCTGTGATCCAGTAAAGCAGATCATTGTTTCCGATAGTACGCATGGTATTATAATCAGGGTAATTATCCCGCATAAATAACTGAAGGGAGTCGCCGGTAAGACCGGTTACTTTATTTACCAGGATTGGTGTAAAGCGGGAGTCGATGTACTTTTCTTTTTCCATCTTCTCATAATTCGTCTTAAACTGCCGTTTTTGTTTTTCTTTTTTAGAGAAGCGGGTGATGGGACTGATGACGATACCTGCACCTTGTGGTGTGCTGCCACCCGCCAGCTGCTGGTTGGGCTTATCGAGAATATAACCGTACTGGTTGCGTCTTTCTATAGAATCTATCTGGTAGGGTGAATACTGAGAAGTAACTTCTACCCCTTTCAGAAATTTACCGGCAGATACCAGGATGACATTAGTTGTCTGGGTACCCATTGTTTGGTTCACGATCACCGTATCCGGTACATAGCCTACAAATGTGATAACGATGCGATCGTTGCGGTTACCGGTTATTTTGTAGTATCCGCCCTGGTCGGAGAGCGAACGTTTGCCGGAGTTAAGGTTGCTGACAGTGGCATAGGGTAGCACCAGTTTATTGCTGTCCGAAATCATCCCTGTAACTGTCACCTGTGCGTTCACCAGGGAAGCAAATGCCATACTGAAAATACAGCCCAATGCTATGATGCGTAATAAAACCTTCATATAGAGTATAATAAATTTAACTGTTGAATCCCGTCCTCTCCTTACAAACAGATCAATATGGACATTGTTCATATCCTTATTTGAAGTTACAAATTAAAGGAAATGCCCCGGTGTTAAAAAACAAAATCCTTCTGCCGATGGCAGAAGGATTGTTGTAATTGCATTTCAGGATATATACCAATCAGGCTGATTTCAGTAAACTGATCACTTCTTCACGGCTTTTACCCAATTTCTGCTGGAGTTTTCCGATCAACTTATCTTCCTGACCTTCTTCATACAACAGGTCGTCATCGGTTAAATCTGCATACTTCTGTTTGAGGGTACCTTTGAGTTCATTCCACTTTCCTTTGATCTGTAACTTGTCCATAATTTTTCAATTTATATGGTGATATAATCTGGTTACTTACAAAGGAGAGGAAGCCAACAACTATGCCATCTGCCCAACAAGGTTACAAGGATACCTGGATACGGGTATCAAAAACACGACTTTCACCCGCAGCCAGCTGAACCAGTCCAAGCCCGTTGTTAAAGGCATCCGGCGCGCCGCTGAGGTTCTCCACTGCGATGCTGGTACGGTGAGGTGGAATGTATATTTGCAGTATCGGGTAGTTGTTACCCGGATAGAATGCGATGTTGATATTTTTCTTCGGATCGTGGATTGTCGCCAGCGGTTGTGCCTTGCTTTGGTCCAGTATAAAAGAATTATCGAGTTCTACCCCTTTCAGCGACTTACCTGCTGTAAATTCTGTATATGGCAGGAGATTACCGGTAGGCAATAGTTTTTCGTTGAACTCCACTATTTGTTTGGAAGCAAAAGTAAGTTCCAGTTCATCTACATGAGTACCCGTGCTGAAGTAGGGATGCCAGCCATCCATTACAGGAATAGTGCTGCTGCTTTGATTGATGATAGTGGTATTCATCTGCAGGTCATTATTGGCGCGCAGTGTAAACGTAGCGATGCAATCGTAAGCAAAAGGATATCCGGCATCATCTGTTTGCTTGAAATGATGGATCAGGGTAACCGTTGCCTGTTGATCATCTGCGTGTTGTGTCGTAATAGTAAAAGGCGCATCGTATAATAAGCCGTGGATAGCGTTGCCGGGAGCAAGCGTTTTCTGAATGCTATAGGAAGTTCCTTCCCAGGTATATCGTGCATCCTTGATGCGGCAGGCATAAGGACTCAGTTTTACGCTTTTGAAGCTGATGCGAAGATTTGCTTCCAGGTCAGACAGATCTTTATAACTGTCGATCAGGTTGAGGGTTTCCTGTTGACGCGTTACCTTAAATGCGTGCAGCAGTGCACCATAAGCAGGGATGATTTCCACCTGTGTTCCTGTTGTCAGATCCTGTAGTGCGATGATATCAAATCCTGCTTCTTTAAAAGAATGGATGCCAAATTTCATTGTTCAATATTTTGAATTCCAGACAAAATAATAAAAATTTTACTGAGATGAAGGGATTAAACGAACAGGCAGCTGGTTTATAAACAAGTAAGCATCTGCCTTGTAGGACAGATGCTTGCTGCTATATTATTTACCACATCATCAGATGCTGGCGTTGATCAGATTTTCCAGCCATTCCTGTTTACCGCTGGTTTGTTTAGGCGCTCCGTTTGCAGCTGCAAAGTTGCGGAGGTCTTCCAGGGTCAGTTTACCAGCTTCAAATTCCTGGCCTTTACCGCTGTTGAAAGAATCGTAGCGATCGTGACGGAATTTTTTATAGGGGGTGGCTGTCAACACTTTTTCCGCAACGATTGCTGCTCTTGCGAAAGTATCGATACCGCCAATATGTGCGTGGAAGATATCTTCCAGGTCGGTAGAATTACGACGTGTTTTAGCATCAAAGTTAACGCCACCACCTGCAAATCCACCTGCTTCCAGGATAACCAGCATGCTTTCGATGAGGTCATTAAGGTTGGTTGGGAACTGGTCTGTATCCCAGCCATTCTGTGCATCACCGCGGTTTGCGTCAATGCTGCCCAGCATGCCTGCATCTACGGCTACCTGTAATTCGTGCTGGAAGGTATGTCCTGCCAGTGTTGCGTGGTTTACTTCGAGATTTAATTTGAAATCTTTATCCAGGCCATATTGACGGAGGAAACCGATTACTGTAGCTGCATCGTAATCGTACTGGTGTTTGGTAGGTTCGCAAGGTTTAGGTTCGATGAAGAAAGTACCTTTGAAACCCTGTGCACGCGCGTAATCGCGGGCCATACCAAGGAAACGGCCCAGGTGTTCCTGTTCCCGTTTCATATCTGTATTCAGCAGGGTCATATAGCCTTCGCGACCGCCCCAGAATACATAGTTTTCACCACCCAATGCGATAGTAGCATCGAGGGAGTTTTTCACCTGTGTACCTGCGTATGCCAGTACAGCAAAGTCGGGGTTGGTAGCAGCACCATTCATGTAGCGTGGATTGCTGAATACATTTGCGGTTCCCCACAGCAGTTTTACACCGCTGGCCTGTTGTTTTTGTTTTGCGTAAGCAACGATCTGCTGCATGCGACTTTCGTATTCTGCTATGTTAGCACCTTCATCTACCAGATCCACATCGTGGAAGCAATAGTAAGGAAGACCCATTTTGGTGATGAACTCAAAAGCTGCGTCCATCTTGTCTTTCGCGCTCTGATTTGCATCAGCTGATGCCAGCCAGGGGAAATTTTTAGTACCCGGACCGAAAGGGTCTCCACCGGTACCGCAGAAGGTATGCCAGTAAGATACTGCGAAGCGGAACAGTTCCTTCATGGATTTGCCGGCAATGATGCGGTTTTCATCATACCATTTGTAGGCAAGTGGATTATCTGACTGTACTCCTTCAAACTGTATTTTACCAATCCCTTTAAAATACTCGTTGTTTCCTAATGTAATACTCATAACTAGTGTGGTTTTTTAAAATGCTTGACTTATATGTTTCCGTTAATGCATCAAAGTACGCAGTCCGTTTAGCCAGTTGCCGTATACATCACGGTATTGTGACTGCAGGGCAGCATCCGGTTCTATTACAGACAGGCATTCCATGCCGCGGAAAGCATCTGCAGTACTTACATAACCTGCTCCTACCGCGGCTCCGCGGGCAGCACCCTGGGCGCCGTCTGTATTATATAATTCTATGACAACATTGGCAGTATTGGCAAATGCTTCCCGGAACAGGGGGCTGAGGAACATGTTGGCATGTCCTGCCCTTACCCGGTGAATGTTCAGGTCCATTTCCGCCATGATATCCATGCCGTAGTTGAGTCCGAATACAATACCTTCCTGTACTGCACGCATCATATGCGAGCGTTGGTGGCGGTTGAAATTCAGGTGACTAACGGAAGCGCCTATACTCCTGTTTTCCAGGATTCGTTCGGCGCCATTACCGAAAGGAAATACCTGCAGACCGTCAGCCCCAATAGGCGCCTGCGCAGCCAGGGCATTCATTTCTGGATAGGTGACATCCCCTACCATGTTTTTCAGCCAGCTATTGGCAATACCGGTACCGTTCAAACACATGAGCACACCATTTCTCGTATGTGCGTCATCGTTATTAACATGTACAAATGCATTAACACGGCTCTGACGGTCGAAACTATTTTTGTCATGCACAGCATATACCACGCCTGAAGTACCTGCGGTGGTAGCAGCTTCGCCGGGTTGCAGTACATTGAGAGAGAAAGCATTGTTAGGCTGATCACCAGCACGATAGGTGACTGGTGTGCCTGGCGCCAGTTTCAGCGTGGCCGCGGCAGCAGCGGTTAGTTGTCCCTGCACTCCAAAGGTGGGTACAACGGCGGACAACAGGTTTTCGTCAATATTATAATGTTTCAGCAATGCTTTGGATACACTGTTTTCCGCGAAGTCCCAGAAGGTGCCTTCAGAAAGACCGGAAATAGTGGTGCAGGCATCACCGGTTAATTTCATGGCAATGAAATCGCCGGGCAGCATTACTTTATGAATACGCTCATAGATATGCGGTTCATTTTCCCGGATCCAACGCAGTTTGGAGGCGGTGAAGTTGCCAGGTGAGTTCAACAGGTGTGACAAACAATATTGCTCTCCCAGTGCTTTAAAGGCAGCATTGCCGATGTCTACGGCGCGACTGTCGCACCAGATAATGGCAGGTCTTAATACCTGTTGGTTTTTATCCACACATACCAACCCATGCATCTGATAGGCAATGCCTATTCCTTTGATCTGTTCCGGAGCTACAGTAAATCGATTTAGCAAAATCCTTGTGGCGTTAATGATTTCCTGCCACCAGCTATCCGGGTTTTGCTCGGCCCAGCTTGGGTGAGGCACATCAATGGCCATCTCTTTTTCAGGGCAGGTAGCAGTAGCTACGCAAACGCCGGTATCGGCATTGAGCAAGGCTGCCTTGATAGATGAGGACCCAATATCGTATCCAATAAAGTACATAACGTGAAAAATTAGCGATCATCAATATAAGACCAGTATATTTCCCGGTTCCGATTAACTGCTCAGAACCGGGAAATGACCGGCAACAAAATAACAAAATGTTTCTATTACCAGAACACAGTATACAATGCGATCAGTATACCTATGATGAGCAATGCGCCAACAGTGAAGCCCATATTGGGTTTGAACATGCTGCTGTCGATCGCCAGACCTTTTGGATTATTAGCGCTGGCTTTATCGCTCAGGGTAATGATCACCATACCAATTACACATACCACAAACACAAGACCCATACGGTCAATGAAAGCCATTTCCCATAAGCCGCTGTCCGGATTTAATGCGGAGAAACCAATCTGGTGCAAAGGCTCCAGGTTCACCCATGCCGGCATAAACTTCAGGAAGAAAGAGAGCAGTAAACCACCAATCATCGCAAACATCGCTGCGCTGGAAGTAGTACGTTTCCAGAAAAATCCGAGAGCGAACATAGCAAATACCCCCGGGGACACAAAACCGGTGTATTCCTGGATAAACTGGAAGCCTCCTTTTTTATCAATACCAAGGAAGTTGGAAATCACGATCGCAATAATCATAGTCACTACCACCACCAAACGGCCTACGCTTACAATCTTCTTCTCATCGGCATCCTTGTTATATATCTTCTTATAAATATCCAAAGAAAAAATGGTAGAAATACTATTGGCTTTACCAGCCAGAGAAGCTACTACCGCCGCTGTAAGCGCAGCAAATGCCAGACCTTTCAGTCCAACAGGCAGGAGGTTCAGCAATACCGGGTAAGCATTATCTGCATTCAGCGAGCCACCTTTCATCATGGACTGCGCAAAATCGCCATGGTTCTGAGAGTACAGCACATAAGCCGCAATACCAGGCAATACCACGATCACAGGCATCAGCAATTTCAGGAAACCCGCAAACAGTAAACCACTGCGTGCGGTTTTCAGATCCGCGCCCAGTGCACGTTGCGTGATATACTGGTTGCAGCCCCAGTAATTCAGGTTCACAATCCACATACCACCAATCAATACACTCAATCCGGGCAGATCCAGGTACTTGGGGTTTTCCTTATGCAGGATCATGTGGAAATGTTCACTGGCATGTTGGGTCATCAGGGAGAAGCCTTTCAGTACACCTGTAGTACCAAAATGCTCGGATACCAGCTGTAAGGCAAGATAAGTAGTAGCCAGACCTCCCAGGATCAGGAAGAACACCTGTATTACATCCGTATAACCAATCACCTTCATGCCTCCCAGTGTAATGAGGATGGCAAAAAAGGCCAGTGCCACCATACAGACATAAAAGTTAATACCGGAAATAGTAGATACTGCTAAGGCGCCAAGATACAGGATAGACGTAAGGTTTACCACCACATACAACAACAGCCAGAACACGGCCATAATGGTACTTACGGTTTGATTATACCTCCGCTCCAGGAACTGGGGCATCGTATAGATCTTGTTCTTCAGATAAATGGGCAGGAAAAATACCGCTACTACGATCAACGTGGCAGCAGCCATCCATTCATAAGTAGAAATGGCTAATCCTATACTGAAACCATTTCCGGACATCCCGATAAATTGTTCCGCAGAAATATTGGAAGCTATCAGGGAGGCACCAATTGCCCACCAGGTAAGAGATCCTTCCGCGAGGAAAAAGTCTTTCGAATCCGTGGTCGCCTTCTTCTTCCGGCGATAAATATAGTAGCCATAGCCTGCCACTATTACAAAATATACCAGGAATACCAGGTAATCAAAGATGTGTAAGGATTTTGTTTGCATAACGTTCAAACGTGGTTATAAAAAATTTAGCGAATCAATATACATAATAAATGTAAAAAATACGCTTACAAAGTTTTTTTTTAACGCGAAAAGTAAAACCGCGACAGCTGCCGCGGTTCTCCGGGTGATAAAACTATTAATTTAAATCACTTGTCATAGCTTGTTTATAAAAAAAGAAACAATTAATACCCTTTACTTACACAAAAGGTACCTGTGAACACTATAATAATATTCTTTCAGCTTGATTTCCTTTCCTTTATGGGGTGGGAATGGTCGACTGAATGCCTGATAGCGTGGAAATAAAATTTAAATATAGAAAAGAGATATTCGGGAAGCAAGTTTTTTTTAGCTGTTAGCTTTTAGCTATTAGCCGTTAGCTTGCCATTTGCTGTTACCCTGCCATTTTTTTAGCTGTTAGCTTTTAGTTATTAGGTGTTAGCTTGCCATTTGCTGTTACCCTGTCATTTGGGGGTTCCGTTGGGAATACACAAACATTTTGGTTGGTGACCGTGTTTGGAGGTTATTATGGCAGAAGCTTTTCCCCTTTTACATAAACCCCTCTTACTGCTCACCTTCG
This sequence comes from Chitinophaga sp. RAB17, assembly GCF_052114225.1. Classification (NCBI taxonomy): domain Bacteria; kingdom Pseudomonadati; phylum Bacteroidota; class Chitinophagia; order Chitinophagales; family Chitinophagaceae; genus Chitinophaga; species Chitinophaga sp. RAB17. The sequence goes on from NZ_JBFREI010000001.1 coordinate 859,122, forward strand.
GATGGATGTTATGCAGTGGAGCCCTGCAGGCTCAGTCTACCGACACCCTGTATTTCAAAACCGGGTTAAAGCTATCCGGTGAGTTGGATCATATGGAAAGGGGGATGATTTCTTTTTCTTCCGATGAACTGGACGATCAGGAAATCAGTACCTATAAAATAAGCACGCTGGCTGCCAGCTCCTATTCCTACCGGATCACGACCATCCGAAGTGTGGTGTATTATGGCACACTGGCCAAAGCAGATAGCGGTATGGTCAGGATCCTTACGGGCACCGATACGCTATTGTTGCCACTGAAAGAACTATCTGTTATTGCCTCTTATGATACAGGGTTCTTTCATAACCTGTCCGGTACCCTTGCATTGGGGTATGTCTTCACAAAATCTGCCTCCCTGGGAGTATTAAATACGTATAATGATATCCGTTACTTCGATGGCCGGTTTGCCGGGGATCTGAATATGAGTGGTATTACGGGGTTTACTTCCGATGGCACCAAAAGGATCCGGGAGTATGTATGGCTTACACCGGGCTATTACTTTACAGCTTCCTGGCAGGTAGCCGGGATATTCAGTTATCAGCGTAACCTGGAACTGGGAACGTCCAAACGATTTATAGAAGGCGCCGGCATAGGCCATCAGTTCCTGGTCCGGCAACATATGGATGCACAACTGGTAGCTGGTGTAGTGACCACCCAGGAGAGTGCTTTCCAGGGAGCTTTCCGCAACGGCATGCTGGAAGCCCCTCTCATCTTACAATATAACCTCTATCTCCTGAAGGATAATAATTTCCGGTTGCAGTTGGTGCAGGGTGTTTTTGTTGGATTAAATGAAGGAGGAAGAATTCGGGGAGAAGGGTTAATCCGCGCGGCTTACGATATTATAGACACTTTCAGCGTGAACCTGATATTTTATAATAGCTATGATAATCAACCGCCGGCGAAAATGTTTTCGAAGTCGGATTATAGTCTGGTGTTTGGGATAGGATACAGCTTTTAGTTATCGGTGTTTCAGATCGGTAGTGGTATCCGTATCTAACTGTTCAGCGCCATCAATGCAATCTGCTCTCCGATCATAGATCCGATGGCTACGCCCATTCCTCCCATGCGCACTCCCATAATGACATTCTTTGTATGTGTTTTCACCAAAGGTTGTTTGGTTTTGCCGAAAGCCATGATACCTGTCCACCGGTCGGCGATCGCTACCTCGCGGCCGGGTAGGATGATAGTATGCAATAACACTTCCAGCTCCTGCTGTATACGATCATTGAATTGAAATTCGGTGGTGGTTTCACCGGTAAAGTCCAGCTGACGCCCACCGCCCAGCAGTATCCGGCCATCCAGCTCCCGGAAATAGTAATATCCTTCTTCCAGGTGAAAGATGCCTTTAAACGGCAAATCCTTCACGGGCGCTGTGATCAGTACCTGTCCCCTGCCTGGCACCACCTCTTCCTCCGGCAGCAGCTGCCTGGTAAAAGCGTTGGTACAGATCAGTACCTTATGGGCAGTGAATATAATGTCTTCTTTCAAAGTATGATTGGGCACAATAACGTTCACCCCTGTATGAAAATCTTCGATGCTGCTCACGGTGCATCCTGTTTTAATTTCCACGCCACAGGCGATAGCCGTGTCTATCAGGGCACGCATCATTTTGCCGGTATGTAGTTCCCCTTCGAAGTTATTACGGATAAGCGCTTTGATGTATTGCCGCTCAAAGCCAAACGCTGCCAGCTTCTCATCTGTTCGTGTAAAGGCAGGCTGTTCACCGAACAGGGTACCCAGCATTTTATTGACTTCGGGGAGTTGTTGCAGCGCCCATTCCTCCCGGGAGCCGATGAGTTCAAAGCTGCCATTTTCACGATATCCTATACGGTCATCTCCTAAACGCTTCCGAAGCAAACGCAGACCAGACAGCCGAAGGTTTACCAGGTTCAGTACCGCTTCCACCGGCATGGTTTGCAGATCTGCCAGGATTTCGGTCAGACTTCCAATACAGGCAAAACCTGCATTTTTAGTGCTGGCACCGGTAGGCAGCACTTCCCTTTCCAGCACCATTACGCGGCTTTGCGGCGCCTTTTCCTTCAGACTGATAGCAGCAGACAACCCTACCATACCACTCCCGATGATGATATAGTCGTATTGCAAAAGACTTTGTTTTTCCCAATAGCTGAGCATAGCTGTAATTTATACTGTTCCTACGGATCCACCATCCACCCGGAATACGGCACCTGTGATAAAGGCGGCATGATCTGACGCCAGAAAAGCCACGATACCACCGGTTTCTTCCGGCAATCCTACCCGTCCCAGCACCTGGTAAGGGCGGTTTTCTTTCAGGAATTGTTTAGCTGCATCCACGATGGAAATACCTTTTTCTTTGGAGATGCCTTCCAGCATATCATCTACCAAAGGTGTTTTAATAAATGCCGGAGAAACGGTATTCACCAGTATGTTATCCTTACCATAATTCTGCGACAGGGTTTTGGAATAATTATTCAGTGCCGCTTTGGTAGCATTGTAGTGGCCCATGTTAGGATCCGGCTGCTCTGCATTTTCGGAGGAGATATTGATGATGCGTCCACCACCTTGTTTTTTCAGGTGAGGGATCACCAGGTTGGTGAGCGCTACCTGGCCAAAGAAATTCACTTCAAAAATACGTCGCCACTGATCCATTGTAATGGTTTCCAACGGACCAAAAGTATCTATACCACCTGCATTATTTACGAGTATATCTATATGTCCGTATTGCTGTATGGTAGTGGTGACAAGGTGTTGAAGGTCGGCTTCTTTTGCCATATCCGCTACTACTGCCAGGACCTCATTACCCTGTAAGCGGAACATGGCGGCAGTGTCTTCCAGTTCATCTGCATTGCGGGCGGTGATCACAACGATAGCGCCTTCCTTCAGTAAAGCCGTAGCAATGCCTTTGCCTATACCTTTACTGCCACCTGTAACAATGGCGACCTTTCCTTTTAAATTGAGCTCCATGATTTTATTATTTTATATCAAAAGTAAAAGATGCGATGAGGGGATTTACAGTATAAGTTATTGAAAAAACGGTAAAAAGGCGGGAGTGCTGAGGTGAACTTATTCCGAATTGTACAAATTACGTAGCTTCGGGGCCTAAAATTTACACCATGATTGCAACAAAAGCTTATGCTGTGCAGGATGCTGCTTCACCGCTGGGTCCATGGAACTTTGAGCGCAGAGAACCCGGTCCGCATGATGTACAGATTGAAATTTTATATTGCGGTGTATGCCATTCCGATATACACCAGGTGAGAAATGAGTGGGGCAATTCCATTTACCCAATGGTGCCCGGCCATGAAATAGTAGGCCGCATTACCAAAGTAGGTGATCATGTTACCCGTTTCAAAGTAGGAGATCTGGCAGGTATTGGTTGCTTTGTAGACTCCTGCCGCGAATGTGATCCCTGCAAAGCAGGTGAAGAGCAATACTGTGTAACTGGCGGCGCCAGTACTTACAACGGGTATGAGATGGATCGTAAAACACATACTTACGGCGGCTACTCTACGCATATTGTAACAGATGAGAAATATACCCTGAAAATTTCTGATAAATTACCCCTGGAAGGTGTAGCGCCATTATTATGTGCCGGCATCACTACTTATTCTCCCCTGCGTCACTGGAAAGTTGGCAAAGGCCATAAAGTAGCAGTGGTAGGTTTGGGCGGTTTGGGACATATGGCGGTGAAACTGGCAGCATCTATGGGTGCAGAGGTGACGATGTTAAGTACTTCTCCTTCTAAAGAAGCTGATGCTAAAAGACTCGGCGCTCATCATTTTGCACTGATGACCGATAAAGAGCAGGTGAAACAATTGCGGAACAAATTTGATTTTATTATCAACACTATTTCTGCACCACATGATTATACTACCTATCTGAATTTGTTGAACCTGGACGGGGTGATGATCTGCCTGGGTGTTCCTCCAGAACCATCTATAGTACCGGCTTTCAACCTCATCATGGGTCGCCGTAGTATTGCGGGTTCATTGATTGGTGGTATCCGCGAAACACAGGAGATGCTGGACTATTGTGCAGAGCATAATATTACCAGTGATGTGGAAGTGATCAATATCAATGAAATCAATACGGCTTACGAGCGCATGTTGAAAGGAGATGTGAAGTACCGGTTTGTGATTGATATTGCGAGTTTAAAATAATCCGGCCCGGTTTTGTAGGGTATACTAGTAGTAAAACACCCGTTACGATTGAACCGTAACGGGTGTTTTTTGTTATACATTCGTTAAGCAAAGGCTGTCATCTAATTTTGTTGATATCTTTATAACCACTATATCCCTAAAAACCTCAAATGATGACGAAGATAACCTCCAATAACTATCACAGGTCCAGTCGTCTGATAACTGTTGCCGTTGGTCTGTTGCTGCTCCTCGTAGCAGGAGTAATGGCCTGGTATTTTTTTCATCAACCAGACACCGTCTCCCTTAATGACTCCACCAACATCGTGCTGGATGTTTCTCCTGAAGATACGAGTATCGGCAAATGCCTGCAATATCCGATTGGTGTCATGACATTACAAAAGCTCTATCTTTCTAACGATCCCGAAGCCAATGAAAAGTATACCAATAAAACGGTTTACATCACAGGAACTTATATTGGTACAGGGTGGGATCCGATGGGAACCGCATATATGCTCCTGAGGAGCAATGACAGGTTTCATGCCATTAAATGCTTCCTGTCGAATAATAAAGAAGTATATATTATGAAGGGAAGCTCCTTGTTAGTAAAGGGGTACTGCCGGGGGCTGATATGGGATCTCAAAATTGAAGACTGTGAACTGCTGGATATACCTGTAACCACAGCTAAAATAATATAGCCCCCAATTTACAGGAGCCATATTACTATACCAGATACCCAAATAAGCTATCGTCCTTATTTAGCTCAGTGACCTGAAAATTATACTTTTTGAAATTGGCCATGAGCTTGTCATAATCTTCGCGGTACTTGAGTTCTATACCCACCAGGGCGGGACCGATTTCTTTATTATGTTTTTGTATGTATTCAAAGCGGGTGATATCATCGGTGGGGCCGAGGATATGATTCAAAAATTCTTTCAGTGCGCCGGGGCGCTGTGCAAAGCGTACAATAAAATAGTGCTTTAATCCTTCGTAGAGGAGGGAGCGTTCTTTTATTTCCTGCATGCGGTCAATATCGTTGTTGCTGCCGCTGATCACGCATACTACTTTTTTGCCTTTTATATCTTCTGCAAAATCGTCCAGTGCTGCGATGGACAAAGCGCCAGCAGGTTCGACCACTATTGCATCTTCATTATATAACCGGAGGATAGTAGAACATACTTTACCTTCCGGAACCAGGTGCATTCTTTCCAGTACATCTTTGCAGATTTCATAGTTGAGGGTGCCTACTCTTTTTACAGCAGCACCGTCTACAAAGCGTTCAATTTCATCGAGGGTAACGGGTGCGCCGTTTTCCAACGCGCGAAGCATGGAGGGAGCGCCTTCCGGTTCTACGCCAATGATGTGGGTTTTGGGGCTATAGGTTTTAAAGTAAGTACCTAAGCCGGCAGCCAAACCGCCACCACCAACGGGTACAAAGAGATAGTCAATTGCTGACTGGTCTTCCAGTATTTCCACAGCAACGGTGCCTTGTCCTTCTATAATTTTTGGATTATCGAATGGTGGGATGAAGGTCATACCATTTGCTTTTGTGAAAGCCTGGGCTTCCGCAGAGCAGTCATCAAAAGTATCACCTACTAGGCGGATTTCTATATTATCGCCGCCAAACATATTTACCTGGTTAACTTTTTGTTTCGGTGTAATGACAGGCATGAATACCACGCCTTTAATGTTCATGGCTTTACAGGCGTAAGCGAAGCCCTGGGCATGGTTTCCGGCGCTGGCGCAGGTAACACCTTTGGCCAGGATATCCCCGTGCAGGCTGCTGATCAGGTTATAGGCGCCTCTCAATTTATAAGAGCGTACAATCTGCATGTCCTCTCTTTTCAGATATACATCACAGTTATAGCGCCGGGAAAGATTGGCACTATACATCAGCGGGGTGCGTGTGATCACTGGCTTCAGCTTCACCGCAGCATCGAGGATATTCAGGGAATTGACACTACTCATTACTTCAGACATAAAATGTAATTAATACAAATGGCAAAGCATTTCCGGGGCTATCGAAATCATGGAACCGTACTTAGTAAACAGCAAGAATATTTTTCTTCTGTACTAAATACCAGCACCAATAATTTCAATAATTCGAAAATGCTTTGCCATTGTAATTTATAATAGTTGCTATTACGCGTTGTTAGGACGCAGCTTACGTACAGCCGCACCTGCCTGCCACATTTCGCTTTCGCGCAGTTCTTTCAGTTCTTCGTTCAGTTTTTCGCGATAATCAGGTGTACTGTTGGATGCGATAGAACGGGCAGCTTCTTTACCTGCAGCAACACTGGCGTACAGTTCATCGAACACTGGCTGGGTAGCAGTTTTAAACTTCTTCCACCAATCGAGCGCACCGCGCTGAGCAGTAGTAGAGCAGTTAGCATACATCCAGTCCATACCGTTTTCTGCTACCAGTGGCATCAGGGATTGTGTCAGTTCTTCTACTGTTTCGTTGAAAGCTTCAGAAGGCGAGTGACCATTCTTACGCAATGTTTCGTACTGAGCAGCGAAGATACCCTGGATACAGCCCATCAGTGAACCACGTTCGCCGGTCAGATCAGAGAATACTTCTTTTTTGAAATCTGTTTCGAACAGGTAACCGGAACCAACGCCGATACCCAGTGCTACAACGCGTTCTTTAGCGCGGCCGGTAGCATCCTGGAAGATAGCGTAGCTGGAATTCAGACCCTGACCAGCCAGGAACAGGCGACGGAGAGAAGTACCGGAGCCTTTAGGTGCTACCAGGATAACGTCTACATCAGCCGGAGGAATAATACCGGTTTGTTCTTTATACGTGATACCAAATCCATGGGAGAAGTATAATGCTTTACCAGGAGTCAGGTGTTGCTTTAAAGTAGGCCATAGGGTGATTTGTCCGGCATCAGACAACAGGAACTGAAGAATAGTACCTTTCTGAGCAGCTTCTTCGATATCGAATAAAGTTTCGCCAGGAACCCAGCCATCAGCTACTGCTTTATCCCAGGTTTTAGAATTTTTACGTTGACCTACAATAACGTTAAAGCCATTGTCTTTCAGGTTCAGTGCCTGGCCGGGACCTTGTACGCCGTAACCAATTACTGCAATCACTTCGTTCTTCAGCACTTCCCTTGCTTTTTCCATAGGGAATTCTTCTCTGGTTACTACTTGTTCGAGTACCCCTCCAAAATTGATGGTTGCCATGTGTAGTTTTTTTTAGCTGTTAGCTATTAGCAGTTAGCTATTAGCTGAGGATTGATTTGAATGAATAATGATTTATAATTTGAAAGCTTTTAGCTTTTTGCAGTTAGCTTTTAGCATGCTTGTTAAAAGCTAACGGCTAAATGCTAAAGAGCTAAAGGCTATTTTCAGCATCCTGTTCCTGCAGTTCTTTCAGGTGTTCGTGGAAACGGCGGCTCCATTTTACGATGGCTACCCTGCCGCTCTTTGAATACTCGATCAGGCCGTATGGTTCCAGTTTCTTAATGAAATCTGTGAGTTCCTGCTGGTGGCCTGTTTTTTCAATGACAAAATAATCAGCGGTGATCGTCAGAATACGCGCATTATTTTCGCGGATCAGTCTTTCTACATCACCGGTGTGTAATGACTTGGTAGAAATCTTGTACAGCGCCAGTTCTTGGTAAACGACTTCTTCTTCCTCGTGTACAAAGGCGCGGTGTATTTCGATGAGTCTTTCTATCTGGCCTACCACTTTATCCAGCTTTTCACGTGTAGACATCACCGTTATGATGAACTTATATACGCCGGGAATCTCTGTTTCAGCTGTTGTTAAGCTGGTGATATTGATGCCCCTGCGGGTAAATATAATGGTGATACGGTTGGTTATACCTATACGATCTTCCGTATATACCGTTACTGTATATTCTTTTTGCATATACCTGTTGTGAATTACAAATGATCAATATGAATCCTTCCTGCAATGCTACTCGAGCCGGATAGTGTTGACAGGAGCGCCGGCAGGCACCATGGGGAATACGTTGTCTTCTTTTTCCACCACTACTTCCAGCAGATAAGCGCCCTGGTGAGCCAGCATTTCGTCAATGCAGGCGGATATATCTTCCCTTGCAGTTACTTTTTTGCCGGGGATATAAAATCCTTTGGCAACCTGTACAAAGTCGGGATTGACCATTTCAGTAGAGGAATAGCGTTTGTCGAAGAAAAGTTGCTGCCATTGTCTTACCATGCCAAGGAAATTGTTATTCAGGATCACTATTTTCACACCGATCTGTGACTGGTGGATAGTGGCCAGTTCCTGCAGGGTCATCTGGAAGCAACCATCACCGATGATCGCTACTACTTCTTTTTCGGGGGTGCCTGTTTTGGCGCCCATAGCAGCCGGCAGCGAAAAGCCCATGGTACCCATACCACCGGAAGTGATATTGGTATTAGGATTTTTGAAGCGGTAATAGCGGGAAGCCACCATCTGGTGCTGGCCTACATCTGTTACCAGCACTGCTTCGCCTTTGGTTTTTTCTGAGATAAGGCGGATTACTTCTGCCATTTTCAGTTCACCTTCCTGCGGATACAGTTCTGCATGCTGTACTTTTTCGTATTCCTTTTTATCAGCAGCGCGGAATTCTTCCAGCCAGGCGGCATGTTCAGCAGGGTTTACCTGTTGTATCAATGCTGTCAGGGCTTCTTTAGCATCTGCGTGTACGGGTACGTCTGCTTTAATGATTTTATGTATCTCGGCGGCATCGATTTCGATGTGAATCACTTTGGCGTTTGGTACGTAGCTTTCCACATCACCGGTTACGCGGTCATCGAAGCGCATCCCAACTGCAATGATCACATCGGCTTCACCAGTGAGCATATTAGGACCATAGTTACCGTGCATACCCAGTAAACCTACATACAACGGGTGATCTACCGGTACGGCGGAAAGGCCCAGCAGTGTAATCCCCATAGGAATCTGTGCTTTCTCCGCCAGTGCAATCAGTTCCTTTTCGGCGCCGGATAATAATACACCGTGACCGCAAAGAATGAATGGTTTTTTCGCGCTGTTGATCAGTGCTGCTGCAGCGGCTACTGCTTCCAGATTTAATTCAGGAACGGGGCGGTAGCTGCGGATATAATCGCATTTTTTGTATTCGTATTCGAACTCGCCGAATTGGGCATTTTTGGTGATATCTACCAGTACCGGGCCTGGACGGCCGCTACGGGCAATATAAAATGCTTTGGCCATGGCGCCTGGAATATCTTCTGCGCGGGTTACCTGAATATTCCACTTAGTAATAGGCATGGTGATACCAATCACATCTGTTTCCTGGAAAGCATCGGTACCTAACAGAGCAGCGGCCACCTGGCCGGTTATGCATACCATTGGGGTACTGTCCATGTATGCATCTGCCAAACCTGTTACCAGGTTGGTTGCGCCAGGACCTGAAGTAGCAAATGCCACCCCTACCTTGCCGGAACTGCGTGCATATCCCTGAGCGGCGTGTGTAGCACCCTGTTCATGACGGACGAGTATATGACGAACCTGATCCTGAAAATCGTAGAGGGCATCATAAATAGGCATGATCGCCCCGCCGGGATAACCGAAAATCGTGTCTACACCTTCTTCTACGAGGGCGCGGATCACAGCTTCGGAACCTGTAATCACAGGTTTAACAGTTATTTGCTTATCTGCTATCTCAGGCTTCATCGGTAACACATCCTTCTGTTGCATTTTTAACAAGTTTTGCGTACTTAAATAAGATTCCATTGGATGCTTTCAATGCGGGTTGTATCCACTGTGCTCTGCGGGTTGCCAGTTCTTCCTCACTTACTTCCACATTGATAAAATTCTTTGTTGCATCTATTTCGATGATGTCGTTGTCTTTTACGAGGGCGATGTTACCACCTTCAAAAGCTTCAGGGGTAATATGTCCAACCACAAATCCGTGGGTGCCACCGGAGAAGCGGCCATCGGTGATCAGTGCCACGCTTTTGCCTAATCCCACGCCCATGATGGCGCTGGTAGGTTTCAGCATTTCCGGCATACCGGGTGCACCTTTAGGGCCTACCTGACGGATCACCACCACATCTCCTTCTTTCACTTTACCGGAGGTAATACCGGCAATCAGTTCAAATTCGCCGTCAAATACGCGGGCAGGGCCTCTGAAGCGCTCCCCTTCTTTGCCGGTGATTTTAGCAACGGAACCTTCTGTAGCGAGGTTACCGTAGAGGATTTGTATGTGTGCAGTTGGTTTCAGTGGTTTTTCCAGCGGAACGATAATGTCCTGTGTGCTGAAATCTATATCTGCCACGTTTTCCAGGTTTTCGGCGATTGTTTTACCTGTTACAGTCATACAGTGGCCGTGTATATATCCTTTCTTCAGGAGGTATTTCATTACCAGTGGAACGCCGCCAATGTTGTGCAGGTCTTCCATCAGGTATTTACCACTTGGTTTAAGGTCGGCGATCAGCGGTGTTTTGTCGCTGATGCGTTGAAAATCTTCCAGTCTAACGGAAACGCCTACTGATTTTGCGATAGCAATGAAATGCAGTACAGCGTTGGTGCTGCCACCTAAAGCCATGATAATGGTGAGTGCATTTTCGAATGCTTCTTTCGTCATGATGTCTCTGGGCTTAATATCTCTTTCGAGGAGCAGGCGGATGTATTGACCTGCAGCGAGGCATTCTTCCTTTTTATCCTTGCTCAACGCGGGGTTGGATGAGCTGTAGGGCAGGCTCATACCGAGTGCTTCGATAGCGGAAGACATGGTATTAGCGGTATACATACCACCACAGGCACCTGCACCGGGGCAGGAATTTTGTACGATGCCTTTGAAATCGCCTTCATCCAGCTTGCCGGCCATTTTCTGACCTAAAGCTTCAAATGCTGAGATGATGTTGAGATCCTGGCCTTTGTATTTTCCGGGAGCGATGGTTCCGCCGTACACCATGATAGAGGGGCGATTGAGGCGACCCATAGCCATCAGGGAACCGGGCATATTTTTATCGCAGCCTGGAACGGTGATCAGGGCGTCATAATACTGCGCGCCTGCAACAGTTTCAATGGAATCTGCAATCAGATCACGGCTAACGAGGGAATAACGCATACCTGGCGTACCATTGCTCATACCGTCACTGACCCCGATGGTATGAAAGATGAGCCCTACCAGATCATTTGCCCAGACGCCTTTTTTCACGTCCTGAGCCAGGTCATTCAGGTGCATATTGCAGGTGTTACCATCATAGCCCATGCTAACGATGCCCACCTGTGCTTTTTTCAGGTCTTCCTCTGTTAAACCAATTCCGTACAACTGAGCTTGGGCAGCTGGTTGTGTAGGGTCTTGTGTGATCGTTTTGCTATACTTATTTAATTCCATTGCTTTTAGTTATTACCGGGGTGACTGCTGTTTATAGTAACCCTATTTTAAAACTTCTCCACAAATTACCTGGTAGCGTCTTCATATTCAAACCAACAATTTCCAATATACCGGTCTTCAAATCTGTCTTTTGAGTCTTCATATCCTTTACAGTAAAGGATTGTAAGTTTTTCGATTTACAACCTTCAAGAGGTGAAAGCTGAAGGCAGAAAGCAGAAAGCTATTGTGTAGTCTGAAGGCCTTTTGCCATTATTTGTTAGAACAGTTGCTAAAGGCATCCGCTTCCATAGCTTTTTGCTTTCTGCTTTACGCTTTACGCCAACTGCGCTTCGCGTTGAAATACTTTTCCCAATACTCTGGCTTTGTAGGCCTGTTGGAGGACTTTACCCAGTGACTGTGCCCATGGTTTGCTGAAAGACTGACCATCCAGGGAGTCGAGGCCAATGAGTTCTGCAGCGGTACCGCAGAAGAAAGCAGCTTCGGCTTCTTTGAGTTCAGGAATGGTAAATAATTTTTCTTCCAGTGGGATATTCAGTTCCTGGCAAAGTTCGATAACAGTGGCGCGGGTGATGCCTGGGAGGATGTTACCGGCAGGAGGAGTATATATTTTGCCGTCTTTTTCGAAGAAGATATTAGCGCCGGGGCCTTCTGCAACGTAGCCATTCATGTCGAGGAGGAGTGCTTCATCGTAGCCTTTTTCTTTTGCTTCCTGCGAGGCCAGTATGGAGTTTACGTAGAGGCCGGCTGACTTGGATTCAATTTTGAAGGCTTTGGGATTTGGTCGTTCGTAAGAGGAAGTCATTACGCGCAACAGTTTTTCTCCCAGGTAAGCTCCCCATTCCCATGCGCAGATCAGGATTTGTGATTCTGCAGCGGCTTTCAGGGTCATGTTAGGCGGACAGAAAACCAGGGGTCTGATGTAAGCTTCTTCCATGTTGTTCATCTCCAGTATTTTGTAACAAGCGGCGATCAGCTCTTCGTTATCAAATTTGTATGGGATGTGGATGAGCTCACAGGAGCGCTTCAGGCGATCGAAGTGTTCTTTCGCTTTAAAGATTTTCACTTCACCGCTAGCGGTTTTGTAGGCGCGGATGCCTTCAAATACTGCATAACCGTAGTGGAGTGACTGGCCATACAGGTCTGTTGTAGCTGCGTTTGCCTTGGTGTACTCACCGTTGATGTAAAGAAAGGTGTTGTCGTTGTAATAGCTATACATAAAATTGAAATTATACAAGGGAATATACAGTCCAAAAAAAAGCCTTCCTCTTTGCGGAGGAAGGCGTTATATTTTGTGATTATATGCACGTTTACCTATCCTCCATACTGGTGGCTAATAATGACAACGACGATAATCACGACCTTCGTGATAGCCCAGTTGAGCTGAGGTACGATGTGATTAAGTTTTATGTTGTCTTTATTTACCCACATGGGAGGTCTTATTTTCTTTAGTGTTTCTACAAAAGTATTCGTGAAAAAAATAAAAAACAATAACCTCCCCAATATTTCGTGAAAAATTAATCACATTAAGCGTTTTTGAAAATATTTAAAAAAAGAGGTCAATAGTTGTGTGTTTTCTAAACAAATCAATATATCGTTATAAATTAATCTACTGATTTTGTGTACAAAAGACGCGGATAAGAGGGATTTTGGGCACTGCTTTCAGAAGGCAGGGGTAAATTGGGGGGCAAAAAAATCCCGGTGCAGGAAGCACCGGGATAAAATGATTTCATTTCACTTACTGTTCACGTTCTAAAAATGATTTCATTTACTGTTCACTTGTTACGCTGACGTGCAGGCATTTGTCAATGATTCCCTGCAGCACCGTTTCTTTTTCCATGAGCCGCTGTAATAGTACCAATTGGTTTTTGGCGCGGTCGTAATTGTGTGTCGGGTACTTGATTGGGTAGTATACGTCACCGTTTAAGTAATCGGTGAGGAACCTGATACCCTGCATGTAGATCATGAACTTCCCGGCAAAGAACAGTTGTTCTTTTTCTACTTTTGTTAAAGTACCGCCTATCTCTGCGAGGTACCCCTGCATCAGGGCTTCGTAGTATTCTTCGCGGATAACGATCTGGCTGAAATCTCTTTCTTCTTCAGAAACCGGGCAAACATAAGTGCGTACCATGTCTCCAAGATCTGAGATGATTTTTCCGGGCATCAGGGTATCCAGGTCGCAAACACATATACCTTCATAAGTATCCTTGTTGAGCAATACGTTATTGATTTTGGTATCGTGGTGCATCAGATGGTCCCTGAATTCGGGATTCGTTTTCAGTTGTTCATACGTTACAGCGATGTCAGAATAGCGGAGGAATTCTTCAATCATCTCTTCTGCTTCAGCTTTCCTGTCTTCCTTAGCAGTACGGATGGCATCCTGGAAGGCGCTGTACCGTAGGGTAAGGTTGTGAAAGTTTGGAATAGAAGCTTTAAACGGCTTCAGGTCAATTCCCGAAAGGTAACTGGCGAGGCGGCCAAACTGTTTGGCTGCTTCAAACGCCTGCTTTGGGTTGTCGGCCTGATCTACCGTTACGGAATCCGCAATAAAAGGGATCATTCTCCAGTATTCGTTGTCAATTACAAAGAGCTCTTCCCCATTAACCGTGGGGATCGGCGTAATAAACAGATAGCCGGGATGATGAACTGCCAGGTAATCTGCTGCCATTCTTTGGTTGGCGGCGATAACATCTGGTTCCTTAAATACGTTTACATTGATTTTTTGTAAAACGTATCTACTGCCGTCCTGCTTTTTTTCTAGCAAAAAAGTGTTGTTGATGTGTCCTGATCCAAATTTTCGGACATTTAATCCTTCAGGCTCAAGTCCGAAAGCCTGAAGGATCTTTGTGTTGGGTTTTATTTCCATAAATTGTCTGGATATTCTCCATTCTCAACCAGCGCTGATAAGCTGGCCTGCACTCCTGGTGCATCTTCTTTGTAAGTAACCCCAAACCATTTAGCGCTGGTAGGTATTACTTTTACCTGGCCTATATTCCGGCGGGTAAATTCGTCAGCAACGATCGTAATAAAGAATTCCGATTTAGGGTTGCTGAGGTTTTTATCCAGGAATTCGTTGAAAAGGCCCTGGCTCAGTTCAAATACACTCGGATGAAATCCCCAGAAGTTCATGGATACCGGGGTATCTGCAGCCAGCGGATGTTTGCTGCCGTCTGCTTCTTCATAAACGATCTGACCGTTTTCCGGGTATATTTTTGTTCTTTCGTTGATAGCAGCAAGATTGCCACCACTCACTTCGCATACGCCGCGGGAAACAGAACCGTGCTCACTGATCGTTTTGCCCAGTTCATAGCCTACCACGCTGTATACGTCCGGCTTGCATTCATTATTCAGGAAAGCAGCCATTTTAACGAAAGCATCGGTACCATAGAAATCATCTGCATTAATTACTGCAAATGGTTCATTAATAGCGTTTTTCGCGCAAAGGACAGCATGAGCGGTGCCCCATGGCTTGGTCCTGTCGGCAGGAACCGCATGGTCACCTACAAATGCATCCATCTCCTGGTATACATAATCAACAGCCACGCGGCCTTTGAGCTTAGGTTCAAAGATTTCTTTGAAATCAGCTGCAAAATTTTCGCGGATGATGAACACTATTTTTCCAAAACCGGCGCTGATAGCGTCGTAAATAGAGTAGTCTATGATAGTTTCTCCGCTGGGGCCAAATTCCTGGATTTGCTTTAAACTGCCATATCGACTGGCCATACCGGCCGCCAAAATCAATAAAGTCGGTTGCATTTTTTTGATATTAGTTTTATAATTGTCAATTATTTACCTAAAAATATCGGCGTTAAATTTAATCATTAAAACTATTTTCACACTTTCTTTTTGTGAGGAACACCTTTTTTAAAGATTAATTAAACGGAACAATGAAGAGATTACTAGTGCTGGGAGCCTTTGCCATGCAGCTTCTACCTACTGCAAATGCGCAACAGAAAACAAATCCAGAAGAGATTAAAGAAAAAATGCAATGGTTTGCCGACGCCAAACTGGGCATATTCATCCACTGGGGCATTTATTCCGTCAACGGAATTGATGAATCCTGGTCATTCCACAACAAAAAAATATCTTATCCTGACTACATGCAGCAGCTGAAAGGCTTTACTGCAAGTAATTACGATCCACAAGCCTGGGCCGATCTGATCAAAGCATCCGGCGCCCGTTATGCGGTAATGACCACCAAACACCACGATGGCGTGGCTTTGTGGGACAGCAAATACAGCAAACTGGATGTTGCTAACAGTACCCCCGCTAAAAGAGACGTGCTCACGCCCTTCTACGCTGCATTGCGGCGCGATAGTATCAAATGTGGTGCCTATTTTTCCCTGATCGACTGGAGTCATAACGATTATCCACAGTTCCTGAAAGACAGTAATCGCTACGATATCAAGGCCCAACCTGAAAGATGGCAGCGCTTCCTGAAGTACTACGAAGGACAAATGGCCGAAGTGATGACCAAGTTCAACCCGGACCTGTGGTGGTTTGACGGCGACTGGGAACACTCCCCCGAAGAATGGGAAGCTCCTAAAATGCGTAACATGCTCACCACCCATAACCCCAAAACCATTATCAACGGGCGTTTACAAGGTTATGGAGATTATGAAACACCAGAACAGAATTTTCCGGTGTCCCGTCCAAAATACCACTGGTGGGAACTTTGTATGACCATCAACAACAACTGGGGATGGCAGCCGCAGGACAACAACTGGAAAACACCTTTCGAAATCATTACCATCTTCGTGGATGCTGTCAGCAATGGTGGTAACCTCCTGCTGGACATAGGTCCCAAGGCCGATGGTACTATCCCTGCGGAAGAAGTAACAATGTTAAAAGAACTGGGCGCCTGGAACCAACGCAACGGAGAAGCAGTGTTCAATACCAACGCTGGTATTCCGCAGGGTCACTTCTATGGTCCAACTACCCTCTCTAAAGATTCCAGCACCCTCTACCTGTTCCTGCCCGCTAAAACCAGTGGCCAGGTAATGGTGAAAGGACTCACTAATAAAATTGAAAGCATTACCATGTTGGGCAGCGGACAACAGCTGACCCACAAAGTAGTTGGTAAAATTTCCTGGAGCCCGGTACCCGGACTCGTATTTATAGATGTACCGGAACATGGACAGGATAAATACATCACCGTGCTGAAACTGAAGCTGGATAAGGCCGTGAAGCTGTACAGAGGACAGGGCGGATTTTTAACGAATGATTAAGTGAAGTTTGTCTGACCTTCGCAACTCAGACAATTGACAATGCTCACTTACGATAATATTACTTTAGAAGCAATTCATACCACATGGCTGCCGGATCGTATCCAGGCAGCCATGCTGCGTTTGGATAAGATTCATCCGGCAGTATCAGGGAATAAGTGGTTTAAGCTGAAAGAAAATATAAAAGCCGCTATCGCCGAAGGCTGCAACGGCTTGCTCACTTACGGCGGTGCTTACTCCAATCATATTGCCGCCACTGCATTGGCCTGTAAAGAAGCAGGACTTCCCTGTGTGGGGATCATTCGGGGAGAAGAACACTATCCCCAACTGAACCATACGCTTCAAACGGCAGACGATAATGGCATGGGATTGATTTTCGTTAGCCGGGAAGATTATCGCAATGGCAAAGCAAAAGAGGTATGGGAAACCCTTTATCTGGACTATCATATAGTTCCCGAAGGCGGCCATAACGCCCTGGGCGCCAAAGGCTGCGAAGAAATTCTTTCCATCTTCCCTACTACTGATTTCACACATATCCTCTGTGCAGTGGGCACCGGCACTACCCTTGCGGGCCTTATCAACAGTGCATTACCACATCAGCAGGTAATTGGTATCCCGGTATTAAAAGGCGCACAATACCTGGACAAGGAAGTCAGCGACCTGCTACACCCTGCTAATACTACGCATTGGGAGCTACTACATGACTATCACGGTGGTGGATATGCGAAAAAAACACCGGTACTTATAGATTTTATCAATACTTTTTATGCAGACACGGGCATTCCTACTGATATAATTTATACCGGCAAACTTGTCATGGCTTTCCGTGATTTGGCCCAGCAGGGCTACTTTCCGGACAACAGCAAAGTATTATTAATACATACCGGCGGACTGCAGGGCAATCTTTCCCTATCACCCGGCGTTCTATCCTTTTAAAAACTGTTCATTATATTTGAACGGTAGTGTATTTTTGCCAACTTAAAGCGCCTCACGGAATAATCAGTATGAAGCAATTAGTGCGTATAACTTTTGTTATTGGAATGTTTTTATTGACCGCATTTACAGGACAGGCCCAGGAACAGGAGTATGTTCCACCGGTACTCCCTAACTTCGCGGCCTCCATTAAAACCGGCAAAATACAGCTGGACTGGATCTCCGGCTTCACACAGGTAAAAGAAATTGGTATACAGCGGTCGCTCGACAGTGTACTGAACTTCAATACCATTGGCTACGCCAGCTATCCTACTCAAACAAGGAATGCTTACCTGGACAACAAACCATTACCTGGCAGCAACTATTATCGTTTGTTCATTTTATTCACCAATGGCCGGTTCATGTACAGCAAAACCGTGCTGGCACTGTCCGACAGCACCATCCGTGCTGATCAGAAACTGCAGTATGCTGATATTAAAGATGCCGCCAAAGGTCTGAGAGGTAAAGAGCAGGAAAACAAAGAACCGGAAAGAGTGCTGTGGCACCCATCTAACTATATTTATACGACTGCCGATGGCAACATCAACATCAAACTGCCGGATGCCCTGCAAAAGAAATACTCCGTTAAGTTTTACGAATCCAACGGTGCCTTTCTTTTTGACATAGATCGTATCAAAGCCCCTTTCCTTATCCTGGAGAAAGCCATTTTCCTGCATGCAGGCTGGTTTAACTTTGAAATATTTGAAGAAGGTAAACTGAAAGAGAAGTGGAACCTGTTCATTCCGCTGAACTATAAAATGTAATTAATGTGCCGCACTGGCATAAAAATGAAGGCCCGTATGGAATACCATACGGGCCTTCATTTTTATATTGTTATGCTACACCATCTCTGCCTCGAACACTTCTCCGAAGTGCTTGCTCAGTCTTGCTTTCACTTCTTCCATACTTACCTCCCGGCCCAGCTCTTTGTCGAGTGAAGCCACTTTCTTATCTGCTATCCCGCAGGCGATGATATTATTAAAATAATCCATGAGGGTATTTACATTCAAAGCGAAGCCGTGCATGGTTACCCAACGGCTGCAACGCACGCCCATGGCGCATATTTTACGGGCCTTTTCTTGATCGTGGGGATCGAGCCATACACCGGTTTCTCCTTTGGAGCGGTCACCAATTACGCCGTAATCCGCCAGGGTGCGAATGATTACTTCTTCCAGAAAGCGCAGGTATTTGCCGATGTCGGTAAAAAAATTCTCCAGGTCCATAATCGGATAGCCGACTACCTGACCAGGGCCATGAAAGGTAATATCTCCGCCACGGTTGGTAGGAACAAAGCCTATTCCCTGCTCCTGCAGCTCCTTTTCTGAGATCAGCAGGTTTTCCATATGCCCGCTTTTGCCAATGGTATATACCGGAGGATGCTCACAAAACAACAGGTAATTAGTAGTAGGCTTGGGTGACTGATTGGCCGCGTGGGACTTCAACTGCACATTTTCTTTCAACAACTGTTCCTGGTAATCCCAGGCTGCCTGGTATGCTATTACGCCAAGGTCTTTTACTACAATCTGTTGCTTTACTTTTTCCATGGTCATTATTGGTCTTTTCAGCTGCGCAAAGGTACGCCAAATCGCCGTGATACGGAACATTTGCGCAGATGGCTGCTAAACTGGCAACTAAACTTTACCTTTGCAAAAAATTATATTAATGGCTGAAGAATTGCTGGAACTGGAAGATGAGCTGGATAATGGTGATGGCAGCGAGGAACTATATGAGAAAATCAATATGGTGGTGGACAAAGGTCAGGAGCCACTGCGTATTGATAAATTCCTCACGGCCCGCATAGAAGGCGCCACCCGCAATAAGATACAACAGGCCCTCGATGGTGAAATGGTAATTGTAAACGATAAACCCGTTAAAGCCAATTACAAGATCAAGCCATTGGACAAGATTGTTGTGTTTTCTAACCGGAACCCGGAGAATACGGACATTATCCCACAGGAGTTACCACTGAATATTGTATTTGAAGATGAGGATATCATGATCATCGACAAACCTGCCGGCCTGGTAGTACATCCAGGCTGCGGTAACCGCGATGGTACGCTGGTAAATGGATTATCCTGGTACCTGGGTGATAAAACCCAGGTCACAGAACCGGAAATACCCCGGTTTGGACTGGTACACCGTATCGATAAAAATACCAGCGGCTTGCTGGTCATCGCCAAGTCTCCCAAGGCGATGAACGACCTGGCGAAACAATTTTTTGATCACACTGTACATCGCCGGTATATTGCGCTGGTTTGGGGTGATTTTGAAGAAGATGAAGGAACCGTAGTAGCCCACGTAGGCCGCCACCAACGGTTACGTAAAATCATGGATGCATACCCTGATGGGGAATATGGTAAAGAAGCTATCACCCACTACCGCGTACTGGAACGCTTTAATTATGTAACAATGGTGGAATGCAGACTGGAAACCGGCCGTACCCACCAGATCCGTGTACATATGCAACATATAGGTCACTCACTCTTTAACGATGAAACCTATGGTGGTAACCGAATTGTAAAAGGAACGGTATACACCAAATACAAACAGTTTGTAGAAAACTGTTTTGAAATTATGCCTCGTCACGCCCTGCATGCACAACAGCTGGGCTTCATACATCCCCGCACCCGCGAACAGATGTATTTTGAAAGTGCTTTACCTTCCGATTTTACCTCCGTATTGGAAAAGTGGAAAAGATATATTTCAGCGAGACCGCTGAAAGACGATGAGGTGTAATGATATAATTGTTATTTAAAAGGCGTCAGAGTGGTTGATAAACCATCTGACGCCTTTTAGTTTCATACACTTAGCACTTTACTTAATAAAGAAATCAGATAATTCATTGTTATTATTATAAATATTCTACATACTTTAAGCTATCTTAGCAGCAATTACCATGTCATTGCATGAGAAGCCAATTACCAAGATCCTTTCGCATCCTATATCTTTTACCGGTTTTACTGGTATGCTGCCTGTTTACCAACAGCACCGCCGCACAAGGCAAAACACCGTTTACGGTATCATCTACCTGTGTGAATGATACTTCCTTCTTCCAGATTACCACCCCTGCAGGCATTGATTCTGTAAAATGGTTTTTCGGAGATCCATTATCCGCTGATAAAGATTCTTCCAAAACCATACGCGCGTTCCATATCTACCATAATATTGGTACTTATACAGATACGCTGGTGGCCTGGCGCAGAGGGATACCCGATACTACCATCCAGCAAATCACGATTGTAACACCAGTTTTTTTTGATCTCGGTCCGCAGGATGTCACGTTGTGCGAGGGCGCTACCATGACGCTGAATGCCCCGGTAATACCCGGCGCTAAATATCTCTGGCAGGACAGTTCTACCGGTAGCAGCATCCTTGTGGATACCTCTAAAACCTATAAAGTATCTATCAATGGGTGTCCTAATCCTGATTCTGTGAATGTTTTCTATACTCCTATTCCAAAAATAGATCTGGGTAAGGATCTTATTTTATGTACCGGAGAACATATTGCGCTGGATGCTACAGCGCAGAACTGTACATATAAATGGAACACTGGTAATACAGAGCCTACGCAGGAGGTAACAACATCAGGCACCTATCATGTAGATGTGTTTCCAAAAGGTTGCGCCCCTATTTCGGACGATATCACCATTACCTTTACCGGGACACCCTATCCTTTTTCATTAGGAGCGGATACCCTGCTTTGTCCGGGTGAATCTATCAGGATAGCACCCAACATTCCGGAGGCCACCAAATGGGAATGGAGTACCGGTGCCACCACACCGGCAGTAACGATTAATAACACTACCAATCTTTGGGCACTGGTGGAAATCAATCATATCTGTAGCGTTGTCGATACTATTTTCATTAATTATAACCGACTGAAGAAACTGAACCTGGGTAATGACACCACCATCTGCAAAGGCAATTTCCTTGTGCTGACAGCGGATTTCGGCAATGGCACCTATCTCTGGCAGGATGGATCTGATCAGGCCACCTATTATGTTACCCAACCGGGCTACTATTATGTGCATGCCAAAATAGGCAGGTGCGAATCTTTCGATAGTATCTCCGTATCATATGAAGATACCCTGCGGGTGAACCTCGGTCCGGATACCCTGCTCTGCAGAAATGAAGTATACCAGTTACGCGCTACTGGCGCCGGTGGTGGTATTTACAAATGGCAGGACAGCACCAGCACGCCTATGTATACTGTTACACAGCCTGGTTTGTACGCCATTGTAGCTTATAATAGTTGCGGTAAAACTGCCGATTCCATTGTAGTCCGTTACCACGACTGTGCCTGTCAGTTATTTTTCCCAACTGCCTTCACGCCTAACGGTGATGGCAGGAATGATTATTTCCGGCCGGTCTACCGGTGTCCCATATACGATTATACGATCAGTATTTACAATCGCTGGGGAGAACGGGTGTTTTACACCACCGATCCGCAGGTGGGCTGGACAGGGCGTGTAAATGGTAAAATGGCGGATGTAGCTACCTATGTGTGGGTAGTAGATTATAAAGAAGTAGACACCAGAATACCGGTGCATAAGTCCGGAACAATTACGCTGATTAATTAATTAATTAATTAATTAATTACTGTGCGGCTGTAAAATTTACAAATTTCGCTACAAAAATGGCGGTTTCTCTTTTCTTGAAAGGCACATTCCAGGTACCGTTATAGGTAACCAGTGAAGGTATGAGTAGTCCGTTAAATTTGGTCATCTGCACATTCATCTTCACATTAAAGTCAAACAGCATTGTTTTATAGGAAAGGGCATATTTACGGCCTACAATTTCAAAATTATCTTTGTTAAACCAGGTAATCAGTTCATCAATTACCACATCTGCTCTATCAATACGACTCAAACCGGGCTTGGCTTTGGCGGTAAACACATAACAAGGTGTACCATCTACATAATTTTCTGCGGAGATAGAGAAGTCATAAAAGCGCATCACTTCATTACTGAAGATGGCTACTTTTTGTCCTACGATAGGTACACCGCGGATAGGTTTTCCGGGATTAAAGATCAGTTGTTTCAACTGGGCTTTATGCCTGGCCAGGCTACCGTTGGAGCGTTCCGGTGTTTCGCCGGCATCATCTACACAAATAGTGCCTTTGGTAAAAAACAGATTGGCATATAATTCTGCGGTGTAGTAATTGTAATTGCCTTTACGGGTGTAGAAGTCGCCGGTTATTTTTTCATTGGCCACCTTCATGGTCATGCATTTTCCTTTTACTTCCTGGTGAGTTTCATTATACAGGGATGCCTGTATGGCTGCCTTTTTATCCAGGATCTGTATATCGTTTACGGCATCGAAACCTACAATATGTAAATTTTTGAATGCACGATAAAAGGTGGTGTCATCTTCCACCCTTTTAATAAAACTGTTAACGTCAAAGCCTATACGTTTTGCAGCAACAATCACTTCATCCAGGTTAACAGTCATCCCTTTATACCGGGCAGTGTCCTGAGCTGTAAGTTGTAAGCAGGTTAACAGACAGAGCACCACGGTTCCGCCTATACTTTTCCATAAATGTGACATAGCTGCAATTTAATAAAAAAGCTGAAAGCGTAAAGCATAAAGCAAAAAGCTATTGTAGCGAGGATAAAAGCGGTTATATTTCTATAATATCGCTTAAATCTTCGCTACAATAGCTTTTTGCTTTATGCTTTACGCTTTCAGCGCTTCAATCAACCAGGGATTTTCCCGGCCACATACATTTGTTCCATAGTTGGCGACAGCGCACCACCTTTTTTCTCCAGGGTAATGGCAAACATTTGTGCTTTGCCGGTTACTTTCATTTTCTGGAGGAGGCTGGCCGTATCACCCATTTCGAACACGCCCATATCAACTGGTTTACCATCTACGATAGCCCAGAGTTGATACTGTTTGTCAGCGGTTGGTTCTGGCAGTTTATTAACTTTCAGATACACCTGCTGGCTTGACGGGTTCCAGAATACGGTGGCTAATGCTTCAGGGAACGCTTTGGTACCTGGCATCGGCACTTTCAATACTTTAGGATCCTGGATAATTTCCATAGATTCCTGCATTTGTTCTAAGCGGGTTTTGTAAAGATTGCTCTTTGACAAAATAGAGTTCTGAGATACGAGTAAAGACTGATATTTGTCTTTGTACTCTCTGAATTCTTTGTACCGGTTAAAGAACACATAGTTTAGGACTAGGCTGCCGACCAGCAGCACGGCGGCAGCGGTGGCAATCCATTTCCAGGATAGGCTTTTAGTTTCTTGCATGGACACTACTTTTGGTTGTTGCAGTTCTTGATCGGGTACAGGCTCACCCTCCTGCAAATTGGGTTCATTATTGATTTTAGAGAATAAACTTGCTTTGATATCCGGTTCCGGATCTATCCCCTGCATCTCGATATACGCTTCCATACTGCGGCGGTAGGCTTCTACCTGTGCTGCCACAGCCGGATATTGTGCCATAGCGGCTTCCAGCTCGCGTACCTCTTCTTCGGTAGCTATGCCTGCCATATAGAGCTCAATAATTCCGGACGATATGAAGTGTTGTGAGTCCACTATTGCTATAAAAATTTACTTGTTTAAAATATTTCTTAACTGAATGATTGCATTGCGCATTCTTGTTTTCACTGTACCCAAAGGGATCTCCAATACCCGGGAGATTTCCTCCTGAGTACAGCCTTTATAATATGCTAAATCTATAAGGGTACGCTGCTCTTTGGTTAGCTTTTCCAGGATCCGGGAAAAACCTATGTAGTCGGTAGATGGATGAACGGATAATGGTCCGTTGACTGAATGTACGGCATCCGTTATATTTTGGATTTTTTGTTCCAGCTTATGAGATTTGGAGCGGAGAATATCTATGGCAGTATTACGTGCAATATTCAGCATCCAGGTAAAGAGACGTCCTTTTTCCTCATCATAGCGGTCGAGATGACGCCAGATTTTGAGAAATACCTCCTGTAACACATCCCCTGCGGAACTGTTATCGTTCAGCACTTTTACGATCACACCATATAACGCCGGCGAATAATGATCATATAAATAACTAAAAACCTTCTGGTCACGGGCTCTTAAGCCCTGTACCAGTTCAGCTTCTGTATATGTAGGAGCGTATTCCAAAACAGATTGGATATAATTTTATGGGTGTTTTAATATTGAAACTGAGTGCTGCACATGACATAACGGAACTTCATCTTCATGACTTCAGCTTTCAAGGATATCTTTCAATAGTTATTGTACTTGTATCTTAATTAACGGGGCTTATTATCTAAGCAATATAATGATTTCTAGTGGTAAACAGATTCTTAAATAATCGCTCGTTTTCTATTTGGCTATTTTGGCAGACATGCATACCTGGTCCATGGATGGCTCCGGACTGCCGCCTTTTCTTTCCAATGTAACTGCAAAACCCTGTGCTACAGCAATGGCTTTCATTTGTTGTAATTGCTGGGATACGTTGGCGCCTGTATCAAAAACGCCTACATCTACCAGTTTTTTATTCACGATGGCCCATAACTGAAACTGCTTACCTGAGGGAGGCAGGGGCATGAGTTGTGCCTGCAGGTAAACGGCTTGTGTACGTGCATTCCAGCCAACGGAAATGGATTTACCGGCAAATTCTCCACCACCTTGCATCCTGGTCCATTTAAAATCTGGGTTAGTAAGTGGATCCGGATCTTTTGGAAGAGGATTTGTTTCTTTTAAACTCGTAAGTGCCTGGTGTTCTTTATCTGCCTCCAGTTTTTCTTTGGTGGCTATTAATGATTTATAGCGGCTTTTATAGTCGGTGGATTTCTGAAAGAAAAAGAAATTCATGATTACGCTGCCAAGTAACAGAATTACAATGGCAGCTGTGGCATATTTCCAGATGCGGTCAGATGACTGTTTTGCGGCCGGCAGCTTTTTCACTGGTGTTTCCTTCGCTATTACCTGTTTGCCGTTCTTTTTTGCGGGAGTAGTGGCTGAAAGGGATGCACGTAGTTCTTCAGGCAGCCGGTCGTTACCTTCCTGCGTATTTTCCTGACGAATAATTTCTGTCAGGCGCTCCTTAATTCCAGCGGGTGGAGGAACAGCGTATAGTTGTACAAACCTTTCTTTGTCCAGTTGCAGCGAATCCACTGCAGCTTTTATATCAGGGTATTGTAGTACGACCGTTTCCACCTCATTCTGCTCCGTTTCCGGTAACATACCGAATACGTAGCTTTCAAGAATTCCGGATGATATGTAGCGTTGTACATCCACTATTTTGTAAAGTTACAATTGTTTTAAGAGTGTTCTCAATTGTATAATAGCATTGCGCATACGCGTTTTCACGGTACCCAATGGTATTTCAAGGGACCTGGCTATTTCTTCCTGGGTATGTCCCTTGAAATAAGCCATGTCTATAATAATGCGTTGATCTTTTTGCAGACGTTCAATCACTTTGGTGAGGCCGAGATGGTCTACTGACAGATGCACCGCCAGTTGCGGTTCATACATCAGCGATACACTGTTTACATCCTGTACCCGTTGTTCCAGTTTGTGATTTTTTGAGCGAAGACTGTCGATTGCTGTGTTGCGCGTAATATTCAACATCCAGGTGAATAAACGTCCTTTTGAGGCATCGTAACGATCAATATTGCGCCAGATTTTTACAAAAACTTCCTGTAAAACATCTCCTGCTGCGGCTTCTTCTCCTACTACTTTGAGGGCTACACCATATAATGCCGGTGAGTAATGGTCATACAAATAAGTAAATATTTTCTCATCCCTGGCCAAAAGGCCCTGAATCAATTCAACTTCAGTGTATGTTAAGGTCGCTCCCAAGTTTGAGGATATGGATGTTATACTTTACGATACCAAAATAACAGGTTTTCTTTACATTACAAAATTATTTCCTATTTAGGGAAGCTCATTTTGTAATCTACCCGGATTTTGCCTTTGGTGATGTCATCCAGTTTACTCTTCAGCATCCTGCGCTTTAATGGCTTCAGGTGATCGATAAATAAAACCCCGTCTATATGGTCGTATTCGTGCAGGATTACCCGGGCGGTAACACCTGTGAATGTTCTTTCATGTGGTGTGAAATTTTCGTCTACATAGCTCAAGGTAACGGTTTCTGCGCGGTTTACATCTTCCCGTACTTTAGGAATGCTCAGGCAGCCTTCGTTATACGCCCAGTCTTTTCCTCCTGTTTCCACGATATGTGCATTGATAAAAACGCCTTTCACGCCGGTATCGCCGGGATAGTCGTTTTTCTCGTCTTCTTCCAGGTTATGAATAATCTGTTCGCTATCAATTACAAACAGGCGAATCGCTTTATTTACCTGCGGAGCTGCAATGCCCACGCCATTTGAACCATACATGGTATCCCACATATTGGCAATTAATTCTTTCAGGTTAGGATACTCTGGTGTGATATCTTCCGCTACTTTCCTCAAAACCGGGTGCCCGTAAGCTACTATTGGCAAAATCATGTTCAAATACTTGGTTTAATCCGCAAAGATAGACATTTTAGAATTCTGTCTGGTGCCGGGATTGCCTGATGATGGTTGTTATATTTATTTTTAATTATATTTTATTCCGAAGATACTCCTGCAATATAATAGTAGCACTGATTTCGTCTACCAGGGCTTTGTTCTGGCGGTCTTTTTTCTTCAGACCGCTATCAATCATTGTCTGGAAAGCCATTTTTGACGTAAACCGCTCATCTACTTTCACTATCGGAATATCAGGAAAGTTCTTTTTAAGGATCCGGATACACTCTATTACCAGTGGCGTAGCATGGGTAGCATTGCCATCCAGGTTTTTGGGTTCGCCGATAACAATCGTTTCCACGGGTTCAGCGGCGAAGTATTTTTTGAGAAAAGGGATCAGCTCATGCGTAGCAACGGTGGTAAGCCCACTGGCAATCAACTGCAAGGGATCTGTTACGGCCAGTCCGGTTCTTTTTTTTCCGTAATCTATTGCCATTAAACGGGCCATGAATCAGCTTTTAGATGTTAGCTTTTAGCTTTTAGTAATGCGGCGGAGATATTAGAGATCCGCCGGTTTTATATAAAGATGAGCATATCCGCGATGGCAAATACGGCAAATACCACGCTGGCAATACCATTGGTCGTCATAAACATAATATTGACTTTACTGAGATCATCCGGTTTCACGAGCAGATGTTGCGATACCAGCATCACTACAAATACGGCGGCACCTATCCAGAACAGCCAGTGAAAATGACCGGTTAACCCGATAGTCACGACCAACGCTGCCGCCACCACATGTAATAATTCCGAAAAACGCAGCGCTCCGGGAAGTCCCAGCCAGGCTGGAATGGAGTTCAATTGCTGTGACTTATCAAAGTCTTCATCCTGCAGGGAATAAATAATATCAAAACCAGACACCCAGCACAGTACCAGGAAAGATACCAGTACCGGTAACAGGGCAAATTCGCCCGTTACGGCCAGGTAGGCACCTATCGGCGCCAACGATAACCCAACACCCAATACCAGGTGACACAGGGCCGTAAAACGCTTGGTATAGCTATATCCCAGTACCACCAGTAAAGCTACCGGTGATAAGAAAAAGCAGACACGGTTAATAAACCAGGTAGTTATAATAAATAAAACAACATTGGCAATAATAAAGAACAGGGCATTTTTGGGAGAAATGATACCTGCTGGTATCTCTCTTTTCGCCGTACGTGGGTTGAGCTTATCAATATCCACATCCAGCCAGCGGTTGAATGCCATGGCGGCGCTGCGCGCAAACACCATACATAATATCACCAGGCCAAATGTAGCCCAGCTAAAGCTGCCCCCCCCTTTGGCAGTAGCCATAAAAAAGCCGGTGAGGGCAAATGGCATGGCAAAGATGGTATGACTGAACTTTACCAGCGACAAGTATTTGTTAACCGTAGAAATCATACTAGCTATTAGGTTTTAGCTATTAGCTTTTAGTGTTTAAAACTGCCAATAGCCACTTATTAATAATAATTACTCCTTTCTGATAACTAAAAGCTAACGGCTAATAGCTAACAGCTTTACAAAGATATCCCAAACCACAATGCCCGTCGTCACTGAAATATACTAGCTATTAGCCTTTACTGTTTAAAACTGCCAATAGCCACTGATTAATAATAATTACTGCTTTCTGATAGCTAAAAGCTAACGGCTAATAGCTAACAGCTTTACAAAGATATCCCAAACCACAATACCCGTCGTCACCGAAATATTCAAAGAATGTTTCATACCCAACTGAGGAATTTCGATACAGCCATCCACTATTTTCATCACTTCGCCATCGACCCCGCTCACTTCGTTGCCAAAAACCAACGCCAGTGGCTGATCTGCCGGAGGCTGAAAACTATCCAGCATATGACTGTTCACCGCCTGTTCTATGGCCATCACTTTGTAACCGGCTGCTTTCAGCTCTTCTACTGCATTCACTGTGGTATCAAAATACTGCCATTCCACCGTTTCAGTGGCACCCAGCGCTGTTTTGTTGATATCCCGGTGCGGAGGTACCGGGGTATATCCGCAAAGAATGATGCCTTGCACCAAAAAAGCATCTGCAGTACGGAATACGGAGCCCACATTGTGCATGCTGCGTATATTATCGAGTACCAGTACGATAGGCGTTTTATCGGCCGCCTTGAACTCAGCCACGGTTTTACGGCCCAGTTCATCCATGCTTAATTTTCTCATCACCTGCAAAGATAATAGGATGGGATGAGTTTTATATATTTGCGCCATGGCAAAAAGTAAAACGGAAGAAACACCGCTCATGCAACAACATAAAGCCATCAAGGATAAATACCCTGATGCCGTACTGTTGTTCCGTGTTGGCGATTTTTATGAAACGTTTAATGAGGATGCAGTTATAGCCGCCCGGGTACTGGGCATCGTATTAACCAAGAGAGCCAATGGCTCCGCTTCTTATGTAGACCTGGCAGGATTTCCACACCATTCGTTAGATACTTATCTGCATAAACTGGTAAAAGCCGGCTACCGGGTAGCCGTATGCGATCAGCTGGAAGATCCCAAAACAGTAAAAGGCATCGTAAAACGTGGCGTTACCGAAATGGTGACTCCCGGCGTAGCCATCAATGATAAGCTCCTGGAAAATTCCAGCAACAACTTCCTTGCGGCGGTACATTTTGGAGCAGATACCACCGGCGTGTCTTTCCTGGACATTTCTACCGGCGAATTTTTTATCGCAGAAGGCAGCATAGAATATGTGGATAAACTCCTGCAGAGCTTCCGCCCCGCAGAAGTACTATTCGCCAAACAGCAGCAGAAACATTTTAAAGCTACCTTCGGCACCCGCTTCTATACCTACACCATGGATGAGTGGATATTTACCACCACCTATGCAGAAGAAATACTGCTCAAACATTTTGAAACACATTCCCTGAAAGGTTATGGTGTAGAAGGACTGCCAGCCGCTATCATCGCTGCCGGCGCCACCCTCCACTATCTGAAAGATACCGAACACCCACACCTCCAGCATATTACCCGCATGCAGCGTATCAGCCAGGAAGACTTCCTCTGGATGGATCGTTTCACGGTACGTAACCTGGAACTGCTGAACAGCAGTGTGGAAAACGGCCATACCCTGCTCAAAGTACTGGATAACACCGTAACGCCCATGGGCGCCCGGTTACTCAAACGCTGGATGGTATTCCCGCTCCGCGATATCAAAGGAATCAACGAAAGGCTGGATACTGTGGAATATTTCATCAAAGAAACAGATCTTTCCAAATCACTGGTACATCACCTGAAACAAACCGGCGACCTGGAGAGACTGGTATCCAAAATACCCCTGCGGAAAATAAATCCACGCGAAGTGATGCAGCTGGCCCGCTCCCTGCAACAGGTACAGGCTGTACAGGCACTCCTGGCTGATAGCAGCAGTGATTACCTGAAACGCCTGAACGAAAAACTGGATCCCTGCACTCCCCTGCTGGACCGTATTCTCAATGAAATCATGGAGAACCCGCCGGTACTGGTGAACAAAGGCGGCTGTATCAAAGAAGGCGTGAATGCTGAACTGGACGAACTACGCAACATCGCCAACAAAGGCAAAGACTACCTCCTTCAGATACAACAAAAAGAATCGGAAGCCACCGGCATCCCTTCTCTGAAAATAGCCTTTAACAACGTTTTCGGCTACTACCTGGAAGTGACCAACACGCATAAAAACAAAGTACCGGATCGTTGGATGCGTAAACAAACGCTCGCCAACGCCGAACGATATATTACCCCTGAACTGAAAGAATACGAAGAAAAGATTGTAGGGGCAGAAGATAAAATACAGGTGCTCGAAAGCAGGCTGTTTGAAGAACTCGTCCTGGCCCTGCAGGCATTTATTCAACCCGTACAGGAAGATGCGCAGGTATTTGCCCGCATCGACTGCCTCTTATGCTTCGCGCAAAATGCAGTACAATATAAATACCGCCGTCCCAATATCACCGATGGTTTTGACCTGCTGATTAAAGAAGGACGGCACCCGGTAATAGAAAGAGGACTGCCTGCCGGTGAAACATATGTATCCAATGATCTGCAGTTAGATAAAGAAAACCAGCAGATCATTATCCTTACAGGTCCCAACATGAGCGGTAAATCCGCCCTGTTGCGGCAAACCGCCCTGATCACCCTGATGGCACATATGGGCAGTTTCGTACCAGCTACCAGCGCAGACATTGGCCTGACGGATAAAATATTTACCCGCGTAGGGGCGTCTGATAACCTGACTGGAGGAGAATCTACCTTCATGGTGGAAATGAACGAAACCGCCAGCATCATCAACAGCATCACCGCGCGCAGCCTGGTGATACTCGATGAAATAGGTCGTGGTACCAGCACCTACGATGGTATTTCCATTGCCTGGAGCATTGTGGAATACCTCCACGATATGACAGAGCATCGTCCTAAAACATTGTTTGCCACTCACTATCATGAGTTGAATGAACTGGAAAATAAACACGGCCGGGTGAAGAACTTTCATATCACCAATATGGAATCCGGCAATAAAATTATTTTCCTGCGTAAACTGGCGCCTGGCGGAAGCCGCCACAGCTTTGGTATTCACGTGGCCCGCATGGCAGGCATGCCGCCCGAGTTGATCAACCGTGCCAATGAAGTATTGGCGAACCTGGAAGAAAAACATATTGACGCACCTTTACAGAAAAATGTAAAACAACTCAATACGCCTTCGCAAAAATTACAGTTGAATATATTTGATGCGCACAGTGATACTTTCAAGGAAATCCGTGAAAAGCTGGAAACAGTGGACATTAACCGGTTAACACCGGTGGAGGCCTTGCTGAAGCTGAGTGAGATTAAGAATATGATCGGATAATATCTTCTGTAGGATCATAAAAAAACGTCCCGGAAAATCCGGGACGTTTTTTTATTGTAACAAGTATGATTCTACTATTTCTTATCCCACCAAACACGGCCGGTATATGCATTTACATCATTACCATACTCACCGGTTTTCTGCATATCAGAAACCGCATTTCTCCAGTTGGTCATATTATCAATCGTGCCTGGTTGTGGCAGTGCCCAACGACGCGGTACCTCCACATTCTGTCCCAAAGAAATGAAAGGCTCAAAAGGAAGAATACCCCCAACTTTAGGAACATCCGCTCTTTTCCAGGCCCCCCATGCTTCCCATGGAGATTTGTAGTGGTTCAGGAAGTTCTGAATATTGATTTTTTCCAGTAACACTTCTGTAGATCCGGTGAAAGCAACAGCGGGCATATTGATATATGTTTGTACCGCAGCAGGGTCCAATGACACATAATCCTGGATCGCTGCCAGTGACCCCATTTTATCATATGCACCCACAGAAGCAGCGATACCTTTTTCGTACCAGGTTTTCGCGTCCTCGCCAATCATGCCACGTACCGAAAGTTCGGATAACATAAAGCACATTTCTGCATAAGT
Organism: Chitinophaga sp. RAB17; assembly: GCF_052114225.1. Classification (NCBI taxonomy): domain Bacteria; kingdom Pseudomonadati; phylum Bacteroidota; class Chitinophagia; order Chitinophagales; family Chitinophagaceae; genus Chitinophaga; species Chitinophaga sp. RAB17. The sequence continues at coordinate 891,704 of NZ_JBFREI010000001.1, forward strand.
CAGAATTGGTTGTGTGTATTTACCGGCTCCGTTGCCTTCCTGATTCAGGTCGAACAAACGTCTCTGTATGTTAGATACTGTATCGTAGTTTTTTTCAACGATAGTGCCACCAAAATTAAGTTTATATGTTTTTTTGGCAAACAGCGGGGCATACGCTGCATTAGTACGCTTGTCAGGGCTTGCAGGTAATCCTACATAACGTACGCCATCATAGGTAGCACCAGCAGGTAAAGCTCCACCAGCTTTCAAACTGTCAAAAGCTGCTTTGGTATAACTATTCTTTTCAAAGAACAGCCCAAGACGTGGATCTTTGTTGGCATTCATGTAGTCTACCATATTCTTTGCCGCTACAATCGGACTGTTAGCCATAGACCAGTTACCGCCGCGCGCAAAGTTGGATTCTGCGGAAACAAATTTCCATTCATCATCCAAACCGGTGAACAGGCCAGCAGCACTTGCCAGCACTTCTTTAGCAATAGAACCGACTTTGGTAGGCGCTCTTTTTATCTGACGCATCGCCAGCTTCAGGCGTAAAACGTTACCCGCTTTGGCCCAATTGGCTGCATTACCATTATAAAAAATATCACCTGCACCGTAACTCACCTGATTCGGTGATTTCTGCAACAGTGTAGCCAGGGCTGCTTTCAACTCCCCATCCCAGGTGGCAAACAGTGCTTCCTGTGTATCGTATACTGGTGTAAAGGTACCGTTGTAACGTGCGCCCCATGCCTGTGTATAAGGAATACTACCATTGGCATCTGATACGCGCCAGGCGGAATACACTTTTATGATTTTGGCAATGGCCACCAGTTCAGCATACTTTGCTTTCTGATCTTCCGGCATTTTGCCCACCATATCTTCGATATCCACCAGGTTACGGCCAATATTGTTATATAATGCAAAATAGAAATTGTTGGTATTGGTTGGATTAAACAATCCCCCAACAGAAGAGGTAGGCGCAGCTGTTACAAACTGCATCCATTGCATCTGATATTGATAGGAGTCGTAGAACCAGTCGAAATCACGATCCACAATGCTTTTTACAGATTGTGTAATCAGCAGTTCCGGTGATGTGTTATCACTGATATTAGGACTTTTATTAAGATCTTCGAAACCTTTAGTACAGGAGCCCAGCATCATACCAGCAAGCACCGCTCCTATCCCCCATTTATTAACAGCTTTCATTTTAATATTTTTTGTTGTTAAACAGCATGATTAGAATCCTACTTGTATAGTTGCTCCCATATTACGGATGAAAGGAACCGCACCATATTCAGAGAATGCAGAGGTAGCGTTATTACGTACTGCTTCAGGATTGATGTGATCAGGCAGGTTATTGAACAGGTAACCCAGGTTACGGCCTACCAGTGATACACGGAGACTGTTCAATTTCCAGCGTTGTATCATCTGAGTTGGCAGAGAGTAACCGATGGACACTTCACGCAATGCTACATAGGAAGCATCGAATACAGAAGTCTCACGGATACCGATACCCCAGTCGCCCTGCATGCTATAATATTGATATGGCGTAATCGGAGTAACATAACCTTTGGCATATGCATCCTGATAAGTCATTCCATCCAATTGAATGCTCTGGCCGTCTTTAGTAATGGAAGTTCCTTTCTGGAATACACCATCCGGAATCATACCATCATCACGTTTAACACCAGAGGCATCTGTATAGGTAATACCGCCATGCGCGGCATCGCGGCCAAATTCCGTATTGGCAGTAGTACCACGACCCGTGCCATATTGATGAGAAGCAGAGAAGAAGTCACCACCGATACGAGCCTGCACCAGTACACCCAGTGTCCAGTTTTTATAGGTAAAAGTGTTAGACAGCCCGAGGTTAAAGTCCGGCATAATGTTACCTACCACTGCGTTTCCGCGAACAAATTTGTAAGGCTGGTCAGAACCATTCAGTGCTATCAGCGCTTTACCGTTTGCATCACGCGTAAAACCGTAGTCAGTTACCAGGTCGCCATAAGAACCACCAACGATCGCCATCGCTCTTACGCCCTGATCTTCGTTCAACTGGAATTGGCTTATACCTGGTGCAAGTGAAACGATTTTATTTTTATTACGGCTACCATTTAAGTTTACTTCCCATGAGAAGTTTTTATGCTGAATTGCCGTAGCGTTGATAGCCACTTCTATACCTCTGTTCACCATACTACCTGCATTAATCAAACGGGAAGTAACACCGGTTTCAGCTGTTGTACCCAGGTTGATGATCTGATTGGTAACATTGGTACGATACCATGCAAAATCCAGTCCAATACGGTTATTGGCAAAACGTATATTGGTACCTAATTCTATCGTGTTAGCGAGAGATGGTTTAAGGAACATGTTAGGTAAAACATCGCCCTTGTAGATATTGATCAGCGGCAGATTGTTTCCGGTTGAAGCACCTCTGAAATAATCTGAAGTATAATAGCCGGTATTAATGGAGTACGGATCCGTATCTCCACCTACACTGGCAAATGACGCACGAAGCTTACCATAACTGATCCACGCAGGCATCACATCTTTCAACGTTTGGGTAAATTCCCAGGCGCCACTCACAGATGGGTAGAAATAAGAATTAGAGGTCGTACCATTGCTTTTCTTTTGATAAGTCAATGCAGAAGACCAGTCATTACGTCCGGTAACATCCAGGAAAAGTTCATTGTTGTAGCTGATGCTGGCTGCAAAGAACAGGGAGTTAATACGTTTACGCAACAACGGATCATTACTCACCCTTGCAGCATTGATACTATTACTGATATCGTACAGGAATGGCATACGTAAGCCACCATCCGTGTAGTTGTTGTACTGCTTACCAATACCGCTGTTCCAGGCTTCCGCACCCAGGGTTAAATTACCATCAAACTTCTTACCCAGCTTTGGCGTAATCATTGCCAGGCCTGTAAAAGTGTATTGTGATTTATTTACACCTGCCTGTGAATAATAACCGTCACTACCAGAGAAATTGGCACTTGTACCCGCTTCTTTGCGTTCGTCAGCGCTTTGTTCGTTACTGAAATTACCTTTCACAATAAATTTCAGCCAGTCAGTAGTAGTAGCAGTCAGGGCGAAGTTACCCATCAGCAATGTTTCTTTTCTGGTCCAGCTGTTATTGGCATTCTGGAAGAAATAATCAGCCCCGGGATGTGTACCCAGATCTGCACGACCTCCGTTAGGACCAAGATAATTTTTCTCCTGTCCCCAATAGCTTGGATCATAGTTACGAGGGAAAACATACACCCATTTACGACCAATGTTGTAACCGGTATAGTCTCCACCCTGACGATCAGGATTCAATGTTTTACTGGTAGAGTAAGTCATACCAACGTCTGCACTCAGTACTTTGGAGATTACAGAAGATCCGCGGAAAGCGAAACTATTTCTGCCAAAACTATTGTTGGGAGATACGCTGTTATTATCCAGGTGAGAGTAAGACATACGGAAAGTTCCTTTATCGCTACCACCTTCCATAGATACGTTGGTGTTGAAGTACTTACCTGTTTGGTAGAGATCTGTCACATTATCCGGACGTGCCACAAACTTCGCTTTAGAGCCATCCAGTAGTGTTACTTCACGTCCGTCCATTTTAGGACCAAAGCTAAAGCCACCGGCAGTATTATCATAGGTACCATCAAGCCCCTGACCATAGCTGTTTTGCATAGCAATAGGCGAGCGGTATACTTTTTCCATCTGCGCGGTCTGGCTCACGTTAACACCAATACCTTTTCTCTGGATCCCCTTTTTAGTGGTGATCAGAATGGCGCCATTGATAGCACGGGAACCATACAAAGCGGTAGCAGCAGCACCTTTTAACACAGATACGGATTCATAATCGTCCGGATTGAAGTTCTTCAGTACGTTACCAAAGTTTACATCATTAGCTGATACATCATTTTCAAAAATTACTCCATCAATAATGAAAATCGGCTGATCCTTACCTGTTAGGGATTTAGCGCCACGCAGTACAATTCGCGGAGCTGCCTGTGGGCCACCTGCAGCAGAGGAGATATCCACACCAGCTACTTTGCCCTGCAGTGCAGCTACAGGGTTGATGGAATTGGTTTTAGCCACATCAGCACCTTTTAACTCAGTCACCGCATAACCAAGTTTACGCGCTTCGCGTTTAATGCCGAGTGCGGTAACTACCACCTCATTCAGATTCTTGTTGTCTTCTTTTAATACGATGTTTAATGTAGCCTGTCCATTAATGGCTACTTCCTGGCTGATAAATCCGATATAGGAAAAAGTGAGTGTAGCATCAGGGGCTACCTGGATTTTGAATGTTCCATCGGCGCCTGTGGTAGCACCGTTGGAGGCGTTTTTCTCTTTTACAGTTACGCCTGGCAAAGGCGTTCCTTGTGCATCTTTTACGGCTCCCGTAAAAGTTTTCTTATCCTGCGCCCACGCAGTGATACAGCAGCATAAGAAAAGCAACGTGGTGAGAAGAAGTGATCTTCGCATAGCTTCCTTTTGGTTTAGTGAATTATAACAAGTGAATCAGACACATAAGCAAAAAACACGGAGGTTCCGCTATCATGGTTACCTGCATTGCACAGCTATCCCTTTGATAAATACGTGATTTCCGTCCTTAAATAAAAAATGGAATTACTCCATTGGCATTAATTGTTATTTTGACATCATATCAGTGGTAAAACGTTTTAGCATGCTACCTTAAAAAAAAACTGGTGTATCTCTTTCACTTTTCTTTTTCACACCAAGTTTATCATACCCGTCAGAATAATGGTTTCAAACTTAGGGATAATTATGAGAAGTGCAAAAAAGATTTAACAATTTTTTTATTTTCAGTTAACAGCTCGTTAAGAAAGAGAAAATACTATTCTTAGCTATTAAAATAGCATCATAATCTGTCGTGAGGCACATTATTAAAAATGCCTTAAAATAGACGTAACGAATACATTTATCGGAACGATTCCATATAAACAATGTCGCTCTCCCCTGACAAATAACGTGAGAAGAACAAGAATATCCCCGTACATCTCTTAACGGCAACGGGTTTGCGCCTAATTCCAGTATAAAAAAGGTGGCTATCTCTCAAATGAAACAGCCACCTTTTTATTATTACTAACTAAAAAGGAGTTTGATTTTAAATGTGTTCAACAACATTTTTATGGCTTATCCCACCATACCGGCGTCATAAAAACATCTGGTCCCTGAACCGCATTTGCCGCTTCTATATTCGTTCTGTTCACATCATAATCACTACGTGGGTAACGTAATCTCCGCGGAATTTGCCCGTTGGTTTCATTGTTTTTATAATTCACAGGTGTGAGTACCGGATAGCCGCTGCGGCGCCAGTTGGCATACGCTTCATACTCATTCAGGAAGGTGGTGATGTAATACTGGGTGTTGATCGCTTCCAGTTTAGCCGCCAAACTACCGGATGCCACGGCTAAAGATTGTGCAGTAGCATAAGCCGTTGCTGTAGCGTCATTATAAACTATACTGCTGGAATATAACCCCCATTGCCAGATGCCGGATTTCACACCGCTGATAAAAAAGGATACCGGATCCCCAGCAATCCAGCCCCTCGCTGCTGCTTCCGCCTTCATCAACTGCACTTCTGAAAAGGTGATGAAGATATTGGGAGAATTGGGCTGCGCAATAATTTGCTTAGGCTGCGAATAGTGCGCAATGTTGGCATCTCCCGTAGAACCAATACCATACACCGGATCAGAGGAATTATCATAACCGTTGGGCAACCCTTTCTGATTGGCCGGGGTATCATCACCACCCGGTGTAGAATCTGCTTTCGGCAATTCGGAGATAATTCTCAACCGGGGATCTGCTTTTGTTTTGAGCATATTCACGAAGAACCTGGACAGTTTAATCCCCTGGTTCGCTTTACCTGTTTCTGCCCTGCTATTGGGATAAGTACCTATTACATGACTGTTGGGATTATCATAATCACCTGGTGCATGCTGAATATAAAACGCATCTTCGTTGGCCGTGAATACGCCACCAGCAATGGCTTTCTGCACCCATTGTTTGGCTGCGGTGGGATCTGTTTTCCTGGACAACCGCATGCCGATACGCAGCATAACAGAATAAGCCAGCTTTTTCCATTGTGATGCGGTTCCCCCATAACCGGAGATATCACCAGCTACGTTACTGTTCACATCTATTGCTGCAGCCGCCTGCTCCAGCTCCGTTGCCAAACCGGTATAAATAGCGTCCTGGCGATCGTACTGTGGCAAAAATATCAGGTCTGGATAAGCTTTATCTGCCTGAGAGTAAGGCACATCTCCGTAAAGATCCGTGAGTCTTTGTAACACAATCACCCGTGCAATTTTCGCAATGGCATTGTAGTTTTTCTGTGCAGCATCATTGGCCGTTTGATTCATCAGTGTTGCCAGAATCTTGGTGGCATTCGGATAAAACGAATTAAAAGCCGCACCGGAGTAGTCATCGTTGTACAGGTATTTATCTCCCACATAAGTTAAACTCAGGGAAGAAGTATGTTGCACCATAGGGCCACAATAAATAAGATTGGCGCGCCATGCTTCATATTCCCCACCGGAAGTAAATAATAATCCCCTGGTGAGTAAAATGCTGGGCGCTATAATAGGCGCTGCAGTAGGATCTGTATTTATCTGCTCAAAATTTTTGGTACATCCGCTCCATGCCAGCGTTCCTGCTATGAGCAGTATCAGTAGTTTATATATTGACTTAGCCATAATCAGTTGATTTAAAATTTCACATTCAGATTTAATCCAAAGCTCCTGGTCTGCGGATAGCCCATTAACTCAGCACCCTGACCAGCACCGTTGCTGTAAGTAGATTCTGGATCTACGTTAGGGATATCTTTGTAAATGATCCACAGGTTACGGGCTACAAAGGAAAGTGAAGCACCGGTAAATGGTGATTTACTCATGATACGTGCAGGCAAACTGTAAGTCAGGATGATCTGACGGAGCTTTATAAAACTGCCATCGTAAATAAATGGCTCAGCAATATTGAATGCGATATTTTGATAATAGTCCTGTGCAGGAATAACTTTATCCACATATTTGGTAGGATCGGCAGCATCCTGCGCTTTCACGGTTACCCCGCCACTACGTCCTTCCAGTGTATTTTTCTGCAAACCAAAATAGGTAGCGTAGTCGTTGGTACCGGAATATATTTTATTTCCCCAGCGGGCATCCACTAGTACACCGAGTGAGAAATCCCTGTAGGTGAAGTTGTTGTTAAAGCCCAGCGTATAAGGCGCCACACCGGTTCCAAAAATGGTGTAGTCACCCTGTAGCGGCTTACCGGCACTGTTGAAGAGAATATTGCCCTGGGCATCTCTCCTGAACTTATATCCTTCTATTACACCAAAAGGCTGTCCGGGCACCTGTTGTATAGTAGCGTTAAAAGTACGTACATCCGATACTTTCAATGCTTTTAGTCCGGCTGCGAGTTGTATGACCTCACTTTTGTTGTAAGCGAAGTTAGGGGTGATATCCCAGGTAAAATTTTTAGTGCGTATAGCCGTAGCAGTTATCATTACTTCTACTCCTTTATTACTCACTTTACCAACATTGATGAATGCGGTATTAAAACCGGAAGCATTGGAGATGGTAGTTTGCACGATATCATCTTTGGTAGTACGGGTATAGTAAGAGAAGTCTATATTCAGTCTGTTGTCGAACATCCGCGTTTCAAAACCAGCTTCAAAACTGGTGTTAACATATGGTTTCAGGATGGGATTAGCTACTGCATAAGTACCATCCTGTGCTTTTTTCACATCGGCTACAGGGTAGCTGGTAGTACCCAGTGATAGTGGGTTTTGCACGTTGTAAGACAATCTTAAACGGTAAGGATCCGTATCTCCACCCACCTGTGCCCAGGAAGTCCTGATTTTAGCGTAGTTAATCCATTTGGGCATTGTTACTGCATCAGACAACACAAAGCTTAATCCTGCGGAAGGATAGAAAATGCTGTTGCTGTTGAGCGGCAATGTGGAAAACCAATCGTTACGACCTGTTAAAGTCAGGTATAGATAGCTTTTGAAGGCCACTTCCGCTGATGCATATACGGAGTTGATCTTCTTTTCGAAGATATCGTTGGTGACTGTTTTTGTTTGCAGATTAGTTTGGTCGTAGAAGAAAGGAATATTAAAAGTATTACCGGTGAGGTACAGTTTATCATTTTTATTGTGCATCACATTGGCTCCCACAAAGGCGGTGAGGCGCCAGTCGTCATTAAATTGTTTATCTACCCCCAGCATAACATCGGCATTCAGTTCATAAAAGGTTTGCCTTGTCTGATCGTTGATCTGGCCGCCCACATTATAGGCAGTACCGGTAGGCGTAATGGCAAAGTTGCTTCTGTTGTACATATCTGCTCCTATGCGTCCTTTGGCATACAGCCATGGGAGGATGTCGTAGCGCAGCTCTGCGGAATTAATGAACCTGTCTTTTTTATCATTCTGTTCAAAATCATATACAGAAAACCAGGGATTGGTGATGTACTGATTTGCATTCCAGTAACGCTCGAAACCATCTGGTCCCAGTTTACTATCCTTGAGTGTTTGTACAGCCAGACTGGTGGGCAGCATATACAAAGAGAAGTTGGCGTTACCCGGGGAATCCGACACACGGGGGCGGTTATAAGTGCGTTCCCGGATATACTTGGAATATACATTCAGCGTTAGCTTCTTTCCCAGCAGCGCTGATACATTCAGGGAGAGGTTATCTCTTCTGATGCCGGAGTTAGGCAGAATGGCTTCATTCTTCATATCCGTGGCACCAAAGCGATAATTAATTTTATCGGTACCACCACTCATGCCGATGGAATTGGTAAAAGTATATCCGCTTTTATAGAATTTTTTGAAATTATCTTTTACCGCACTGTAAGGATGCGTTTTGCCATCGAACTGGATCACGGGAGATCCATCGAGTTTGGCGCCCCAGCTCATCAGGCCGGTAGAAGTAGCTTCAGCCTGTGTTTGTGGTTTCAGTCCATTGGTACCCATTCCATAGTCGTATTGCCAGTCGAGGTTATTCACAATAGGTTTGTCGATGGTAATGTTACTGCTGAATTCCACGCCTACGCCTTTTCGTTTGGCACCACTTTTAGTGGTAATGAGTATCACGCCATTGGATGCACGTGAACCGTACAAAGCGGCGGCAGTACCGCCTTTCAGTACAGACATGGTGGCAATATCATCCGGGTTGATGCTGGAAATACCATCGCCGGCATCGGTGCCGCCGTACTCATTAGCTTGTCCCAGGTTATCATTATTGATAGGAATCCCATCTACTACAATGAGTGGTTGATTATTCCTGTTTTTATCAATGGAGGTATTTCCTCTCAGGATAATACGGCTGGATCCTGCAGGGCCGGTGGCTGTGGAGGTAACATTCAAGCCGGCCACTTTACCGGAGAGGGTGTTAGCGATATTGGTAGACCGGGCTTGTGTGAGCTCATCTCCTTTTATTTCAGATACCGCGTATCCCAGGGCTTTCTTTTCCTTGCGGATACCGAGTGCGGTTACTACTACTTCGCTGAGATTTTTTTCATCCGTTTTCAGGACAACATTGAGTGGACTGTTATTCGCGGGTACTTCCTGCGTAAGATAGCCCAGGTAACGAAAGACCAGTGTACTTCCCGGTGCCACTGTGATGGAGAAGTTACCATCGCCCGAGGTAACGGTACCCTTCGAAGTTCCTTTCACCAGGATATTTACACCAGTCAGTGGCTGGCCACCTGTGTCAGTTACTTTACCGGTAATAGCCTGTTGCGCCCATGCAGCAGGGGCGGCCAATAGGAATAACACGGCCAGTAAAACAAGATTAATAGATTTCCGGATCATGCTTAAATGAATAAAATGAAGAATAGGAATTAATGCCATAGCGAGGGAAAACAGGAAATAGAAAGATGGATTGATAATTCTACATGGTCATTTGGTAGTTAGATTGTTTTGGTAATAACATTATTAACACCGTGAAGTAAAAAAGTGTTGCCGGTCAGACATAAAAAAACGCCGGCGTGATGCCGGCGTTGAGAATAAAATATAAAAAGAGATGACTACGTGAGTGAAGAAGATTCTCTGACGATCAGTTCCGGTGCCAATACAATTTGTTGCGGGGAGGCAGAAGGATGATTTAATTCATTCATCAGTACTTCCACAATATGTTTGCCGATGGCGCCTATGGGTTGTGATACGCAGGTGATAGACGGGCTGTGGAGACGGAAAAGATCATGGTCATCAAATCCTATCAGGCCTATTTCCTTACCAATCTTCCATCCCAGGGAGCGGATACTTTCGATACCGGAAATACCCAGGTAGTTGGTAGCAAAGAAAACGGCGTCGATATCTTTTACCGAAGTCAGGAATTTTTTTATTTCATTGTTAAAGCTTTCCCTGTCCAGGTCAAATGGCAGGCGTTTCACCAATGATTTATTAAAAGGAATTTTATTGTCTTTGAGTGCGGCTGTAAATCCATCCAGGCGGTCTTTCATTTGTGTTTGCTCAGAGGCGATGGTAACGATGGCAATTTTTTTATAGCCTTGTTTCACCAGGTGAGCAGTCGCATCGTAAGCACCTTTGAAGTTGTCGAGTACTACATAATGGCTGCTTACATGCGGGAAATAACGGTCCATGAGTACGATTGGCTTGGCAGCTGTTTGCAGCAGTTCAATTTCCTTGTCCAGGTTTTTGGTGGGTGTAATGATGTAACCATCTACCTGCCTGTATTTGAGTACTTCCAGTAAGCCTTTTGCTTTCTCAGTATTATCTTCTGTGCTGCCGTAGAGTACTTTGTAACCGTATTTGTCGGCCTCGTCTTCCACTACTTTGGCCAGTGAAGCAAAGAAGTTGTTGGCGATATCTTCCACAATGAGACCGATGGTTTTTGTTTTTCCAGTACGCAGACCACGGGCAAGCTGGTTAGGCTTGTACTTCAGCCGGGTAGCAATTTTCTGTATTTTTTTGCTCACCTGTTCACTGATTCTTTTCTCCTTTGCCTTTCCGTTGAGTACAAAAGATACCGTTGTAGGAGATACACCGGCTTGTTTTGCAATATCTTTAATAGAGATCCCTTTCATAGAAAAAAATGCTACATCGATTTAGCCTGACGTAATTTACAAAATGAACTTGGAAATTACGTTGTTGTGCTAATTATTCCAAGGAAGTACTGAAAACTTATTCAAAACGACCATATCAGTTTTCTATCACATAAATTGGTTATTTTCGGGAGAATGATATTTTTTTAACCACTTTTTATTAATTTGGCATCATTCATAGGACGATCTCAATACTGCTCACCTGCACACATAAGGTTCCACCTGGTGGGAATAATGGTTATGGTAATAAAGTATAGGACTGCCACAGTAATATAGTAGCTTAAATTAATACATGAATGAAACCCATCCTTATTAAAGTTGGGGCTTTTGCCGATAACCAGATCACCATTATAGAGAGAAGTGATCCTTATTTTAATACACCTTTCCACTTCCATCCGGAATGTGAGTTGGTATATGTTACGGAAAGCCACGGGAAGAGAATAGTGGGGGATAGCATCGAGAGCTTTGAAGAAGGCGACATGGTGTTTCTTGGACCGCATATACCACATGTGTGGTATAATGAAGAAGAATATTACAAGGGAGATGACAACCTGAAAGCCAGGTCTGTAGTGATCTATTTCCCTAAAGATATTTTCGGCGAGAAATTTTATGGATTACCGGAAACAAAGGCGCTCAGTGAGCTTTTCCATCGTGCCCAACGGGGCATGAAAATTACTGGTGCCACCCATGAGCAGCTGAAGCCGGAAATACTGGCGCTGCCCAGGAAAGAAGGGCTGGACAGGATTATTTCCCTGTTGCACATCTTAAAAACATTATCAGAAACACGTGACTGTTATTACCTGGCCAGCACTGGTTATTCACATGCTTATAATGTAAAGGACAACCATAAGATTGATGAAGTTTTCAAATACGTAATGAATAACTTCTCAAAGGAAATATCGTTGCAGGATGTGGCCAGCATTACCAATCTGTCACCACAATCTTTTTGTCGCTTCTTTAAGAACCGTACTAAAAAATCCTTTGTACAGTTTTTGAATGAAGTACGCATAGGTCATGCCTGTAAGCGTTTGACGGAAGAAGACTGGTCTATCGCTGAAATCGCTTACTCCTGTGGATTTAAGAATCTCTCCAATTTCAATCGTTTCTTCAAGGAAATAGTAGGTAAAACGCCGAAAGAATACAAAAATGAATTGCGTCTGAAGGAAGCATGATAAAAATATAATTATTTTATTATTTGGTTATTTAGTTATTTTAAAAAGTAAGTAACCAAATATGAAAATATCAAAATTTTCTTCTTACATTCATTTCCAGTAATTATCAACCAAAACGCTTAATTACTACTGTAATTCGATGTACAGCAGTTTTTCCGATAACCAGTTAGTATCGCTGCTTAAAAGCGATGATTGCGCTGCCTTCAATGCCATCTACGACCGCTATAGTAAGCCATTGTATTTATTTATACACAGCAAACTGGATGCGGCAGAGATCAGCAAAGATGTACTGCAGGAGCTTTTCATTTCCTTATGGGAAAAGCGCCAATCTTTGATTCTGAAAGAATCATTGAAGGCTTATCTGTACCAGGTAGCCCGTCACAAAATCATAGACATTTACCGTAAAAACGCCACCTACCGCAAATATCTGCAGCAGCTGATCGAGCATTTCGATGCGCAGCCGCATTCAATTACGGAAACAGTGGATAATAAGGCCAGAACACAGGAACTGTTCGAAGCGATCAATCATTTGCCGGAGCGCATGAAAGAGATCTTTATGCTCAGCCGCTTTGAGAATCTGACCGTAGAACAAATATCCACGCATTTAGGTCTGTCTCAACAAACCGTTAAAAACCAGATTACCAAAGCATTAAAGATATTAAGGGCCAACTACGCCAGAACAGACCTTATCGTCATTTTGCTACTCGTTTATTTCATTATATAGGCATCGGCTTAATGCCGGTATCAGTGCAAAAACGATTAACCAGGAAAAAAAAGCGAGGTGCAATGGTACCTTTTCCACGTTATTACGACTTAAGAACGCATAAAACGCCAACAAGGTGGACACAGAACAGATAAAAATATTGCTGGAGCGATATAATCAGGGGAGTTGCTCACCGGAGGAAGCGGCTATTGTAGATCAATGGTTTGAGAATATCAATCGTCATCAGTCCACCTACATAGAAGAAAATGAGCTTGACCGGGAACTTGATCAGATAAAAGGGCAATTGAACCTGCACATTACGCCTGCCACACCGGTACGCCGGATGAATACCCGTTATTGGTATGCAGCGGCAGCAGCAGCCGTATTGCTTGCAGCCGGCCTTTTCTGGTTTAACCAGTCATCAAAAGAACATCAGCCGCCCACCGGCCCAATACCCGCACCAATGGCTGTTAACCAGGCCAACCGTGTAATCAGGAATGGATTCGTTGAAATCGCTACCATCAAAGGACATAAAGAAAGTATTACGCTAGAAGACGGCAGTACCATGGAACTCAATGCCGGCAGCAAGGTGCGCTATCCCGAACATTTCAGCGATAGCAGCCGGACCATTTTTCTGGAAGAAGGGGAAGCCTTTTTTAGTGTAGCTGCCGACCCGCGCAGACGCTTCGTGGTGAATGCCGGCGAACTGGCTACCACCGCTTTGGGTACTTCTTTCAATATCAGGGCCTATGCCAGCGAGCACAAAGTAATTGTAGCCCTGGTAAGTGGTAAAGTAAAAGTTGACCAGTTAAATAACAATACGACTAAAACAAACTCACTAATCCTGCTTCCCAGCGAACAAATCAGCTATGACCGGGTTTCACTCAGTCTCATAAAAACCATTTTCAATAAACCAGAAGAAATTACCGGTTGGAAACAAGGCTACCTGGTATTTAAAGATGCTCCGTATAATGAGGTAGTAACAGGAATAGAAAATCGTTATGGTGTTACCGTTATGAATGAAAGCAACAAAAAAGAATGGAATTACAACGGATCTTTCAAAAATGAGAACCTGAAAGAAGTAATGGACATCATCAGCCTGGCTAAATCACTTTCCTATACCATTAAAAACGACACCATTTATCTGCAAAACAAAAACTAGTCCATATGAGGGTAAGGCCATGCCCCGTGAAATGGTTTGTATCCATGGGGTTGATGCTGACACTATTGTTGGCGGGGAGCTTGAATACTACGACTAGCGCTATCACGCAAACACCCGACCCGCCACCGACTGTTGTCACCATCCAGGTAAAAAATAAAAACCTGGAAGATGTAATGACCGAAATTTCGGTAAAAACAGGGCTAAACTTTCACTACGACAAGACTGATCTTAACCTGAAGAAAAAGATCACCTTAAACTGCAACAAAACACCCATCGATGAGGTGCTCGCGTTAATGTCAACTCAGTCAGGATTAAAGTTTACCCGAATCAATAACAAAATCATTGTAGGCGCAGCAAGTGACACCGGACCCTCACCCACTGTAGATCTGCTAAATCATGTATCACTCGAAAGGGACATCAAAGGAATAGTACGCGACAATAAAGGCACGCCGCTCCCGGGAGTAACCATACAGATTAAACACACTAATAAAGGGACCCAAACAAACGCCGATGCTGGTTTTACACTGAAAGCCAGCACCGGCGATATGCTTGTGTTTAGTAGCGTAGGTTTTTTAAACCGCGAAGTACTGGTAGGTACAGAAGATGACATCAACGTACGTATGCAGGAAAACGTGAAAGCACTGAACGAGTTGGTTGTCACTGCGCTGGGCCTGCAGAAAAAAGCCAAAGAACTTCCTTACGCTACACAACAACTGGATGGAGATGATCTTCAACTGGTGAAAGACGCCAATGTGATTAACTGTCTGAACGGGAAAACAGCCGGCGTTACTATTACCCGCAGTGCTTCCGGCGTTGGCGGCTCCGTAAGGGTAGTTTTACGTGGCAACAAATCTACCCGGGAAAATCAGCCACTGTATATTGTAGATGGAGTACCGTATGCTAATTACACGCCTTCCCAACCAACAGATGTGTGGGGGCAATCACACAATATCACCGGCGCCGGCGGCCGGGATGGCGGAGATGGTATTTCCAATATCAATCCCGATGATATTGAAAGCATCAGCATCTTGAAAGGTGCTTCCGCAGCTGCACTGTACGGCAGTCAGGCCGCGAATGGCGTGATCCTCATTACTACCAAGAAAGGGAAACCCGGCAAAAGCAAAATTGATGTTTCCTCTGATTACACCAGGGAAACACCTTCTCTCCTACCTTCTTTACAATACCGTTACGGACAAACAGATCCTCCCGGGATCGACCGCGTAGGGAAGCCGCAACCCGGTTCTCTCGGCAGTTGGGGCACGCCTGTACAGGCTCCTGACCACGTAAAAAATTTCTATAATACCGGATCCACCTGGACCAATACTATCGCCTTCAGTGGCGGCACCGAAACAGCACAAAGTTATTTTTCCTACGCCAACACCACCAACAAAGGCATATTGCCTACCAATAAATTCAACAGACATACTGTCAACCTACGCGAAACATTAAAACTGCTGAATGAAAAACTGGTAATGGACGCCAACGTTTCTTTTACTGCACAAAATACAGAGAACCGGTTGTCCTCCGGATTATACTACAGCCCTATTTCCGGTCTGTATACTTTTCCACGGGGACAGGATTTTAGTTATTATAAAAACAACTTCGAATATTACGATGCCGGCCGTAGCCTGTATATGCAGAACTGGTGGGACATCCGGAATGATAAAGGATGGATAGGGCAGGATGATCAGCAGAACCCGATGTGGGCATTGCTGCGTAACCTGCGACTGGATACCCGTTACCGGGGATTGGCCACCTTGTCGCTTACCTGGCAGCTCAATGACTGGTTAGCCGTGAAAGGACGCGCCAACTTTGATAAATCACTGGATCAGTATGAACTTGAAGCCTATGCCGGCACACAGATCGTACTGGCCGGCTCCAATGGCCGCTATACGCTGGAAAGAGAATTTAATACACAGCTCTATGGAGATCTGATGGTGAATGCCAGCAGAAAAGTAAATAAGTGGCTGAACCTATCAGGGAATATTGGCGCCAGCATTACAGACACCAAAGCACATGAACGTACTTTTAATGGCTCTAATCCCAACGCAGATCCGGGTTTGATTTATCCCAATAAGTTTTCCGTATCCAATATTACGAGCAATTCTATGGATGCGCAGCACAGTGTAGATCAGAAGCAGCTGCAGGCCCTCTTCGCAAACGTGCAGGTGGGATTTAAAAACTTCCTCTTCCTGGATCTCACCGGACGAAACGACTGGTCCAGCACCTTTGCGTTCACTTCTACCATGGATAAAGGATATTTTTATTATTCTGCCGGTCTCTCTGCTGTGTGGAGCGATATGTTTAAGATGCCGGCCCCTGTAGATTTTCTGCGCTCACGGATTTCCTATGCGCGTGTGGGCAACGACATTGCCGCTTATTCTTCCCGGCCGGCACAGTTTTCTTTACAAACTATTGCCGGTGTTAGCCGGGTAATGCTTAATCAGCGCATCCTTTATCCGGGCCTTTCCCTGGAACCGGAAGATAACCGTGCCTTTGAGATAGGACTGGAAACACATCTGCTCAAAAACAGGATTACCGCAGATATTACTTTCTACAAAAATAATAACTACAAACAGTATATGGAAGTGCCGGCTCCACTGGGTATCAAGTATAACACCTATTATCTGAACATGGGTAATATACAGAACCAGGGATTGGAAGCAACACTCACATTGACGCCTATACGTAATAAAGATCTTTCCTGGACCAGCACCATTAATTTTGCGACCAATAAAAATAAGATCGTATCGCTTACCAATTCACGGATCATTGGAGCAGACACCAGCAGCATGTTTGTGCTGACTGATTTTGGTGTGAATATGTTCGGCTCCTTTATCATGGAAGGTGGGTCGTGGGGAGATATTTACTCTAACAAAGAGTTGGTGCAGAATGAAAATGGGGCTTATATGCTGGACGCTGCAGGCAAGTTGCAAACGCGTAATGCGTTTAAAAAAGTAGGGAATCCCAATCCTGATTTTACGCTGGGGTGGAATAACAGCATAGACTATAAGAATTTAAATCTGAGCTTTTTGATAGATGGCCGTTTTGGCGGAAAAGTAATGAGCGTAACCCAGGCGGTATTAGATTGGTATGGTGTAAGTGAAACGAGCGCCCTGGCACGGGATAACGGAGGGGTAAGCATCAGGGCGGTTAATAAAGATGGTAGTCCTTATACCGGAAAAATTGACGCGCAAACTTATTACACCACCATTGGCAGCAGGGCAGGTATTGGAGAAATGTATATGTACAGCGCTACCAATATCCGTTTACGGGAATTGAGCCTGAGCTATCGCATTCCTTTGAAGTGGAAATGGATACGCAATATGCGCATGGGAATCATTGGCCGGAACCTGTTCTTTTTTGAATTACACGCACCATTTGATCCGGAAGTATCTATGGGCACCGGCAATGGTTTGCAGGGCGTAGATGTATTCGGATTACCGCCTGTGCGCAGCATGGGTATCAACCTGAGATTAGGAATTTAAAAATACTCACAAATGAAAAACTGGAAAATCACCACATTATTCGCCCTATTGGCTGTTTTGCTGGCAAGTGCCTGTACGAAAAAGTTTGCTGAGATTAACAAAAATCCCTACGATTTTGATGAAGATGAACTAAAAGCCGACTTCCGGCTGATGGGGGAACCTTTATCACAGGCGCAGTTAAACCTGCTCATTTACAACGACCCTCCTACTGCACAACTGCAACAGAATCTGAATGCAGACGTATTTTCCGGTTATATGATGGCCCCTACTCCATTTGAAGGGAATGTTAATAACACCAATTATGGGTTGCTGTATTACTGGAACAACAACCCCTGGGTAGTAACCTACGACCGGGTGATGAAGACCTGTGACTTTGCACAGATGAAATCCAAGGATACTTTTACTGATTTTTATGCCTGGGCACAGATAATCAAAGTAGAAGCCATGCATCGCCTCAGTGATATTTACGGACCAATTATTTATACCCATTATGGTGAAACCAACGGCGAAATGGGTATAGAATATGACTCCCAGCAACAAGCTTACTATGCTTTTTTCAAAGATCTGGCACAGGGCATAGATACCCTCACTGCCTATATCAAAAGAGGAGCGCCGCAACGTATCCAGGCATTTGACCTTGTATATAAAGGTGATTATACCCAGTGGGTAAAATTTGCCAACACCCTGCGTTTGCGGCTGGCTATACGTATTTCAGGTGTAGACCCTAAAAAGGCCAAAGAAGAAGGGGAAGCTGCGCTCAGTCATCCTTTAGGCTTACTGCAATCTGCGCCGGAGGATAATTTTTCGGTGAATATTTCGCCGGTTACACACCCGCTGAATATTATGTGTTATACCTGGGCAGATTTGCGAATGAGTGCTCCCATGGAATCCATTCTCACTGGTTACAAAGATCCGCGGTTATCCCATTATTTTGTGCCTACCGATGATGGTGTAAATGTATATCATGGTATCCGTAATGGCATCAAAATTTCTGCAAAAGAAGAATACAGTGGTTTTTCTCCGCTTGTCAGGTTTGAAAGTAAAATACAATTCATGACAACGGCCGAAGCATACTTCCTGAAGGCGGAAGCAGCATTGTATGGCTGGAAGGGCGCCGGGACAGCCGCAGCGAACTATGCAGCCGGTATTACTGCTTCTTTCAAACAATACAATATCAGTAACGTTAACGACTATATGAATAATAATGTGGACAAACCCAAACCCTATATTGATCCACAAAATGCAGATAACAATGTACCAGCCGGCGACAAACATTTAAGCACCATCACCATTAAATGGAACGAGGGCGACAATGTACAAACAAAGCTGGAACGCATCATCACCCAGAAATGGATTGCCATGTTTCCGGAAGGACAGGAAGCCTGGAGCGAATTTCGCCGCACCGGCTATCCTAAATTATTTCCGGTAGTGATAAATAATAGTAATGGCACTATCTCTTCAGAAAAATTTATCCGCCGCTTACCCATGCCACAACGGGAGTTGAACACAAATCCTCAGGCAGTAGCACGTGCTGTACTCACATTAAAGGGTTTAGACAATGGCGGAACTCCGCTCTGGTGGGACCTTCGATAAGAATTAAAAAAAAGTTAAGAATTTTTTAAAACCCGATAGTACTATTTATACGTACACACGACTCCTTTCCTGTAGCGCAACATTTCAGCGCTCATTAGCTATGCTGCCTGTAAAAATAGGACGTTATAAAAACAACATTTCATGTAAGGAAAACACATAACAATATACTGCTGCGACTCAACCCGGATTACACATTGCCATGAGCAATGAGGCCTTGCACGCCCCTATGGACAGGTAGCCAACAGTAAAACATGTATAATATCAGGACCCGAAGGATGGTGCGCGCCATGCTAACGGCTCCGTATTTTCTAACAATGCACGCTATTAAAAATGGTCAGTTTAATTCAACAATACAAATCCCATTTATTAACCAAAAAAAAGGCAAGTATGAAAAAAAACCTACGCCTTATGAAAGTGTGTGCTATGACCGGTCTGGCGCTCACTTCCATATTAGCAGACAGTGCATATGTGAAGGCAGCCGGCAATCCCTGGTCGCCCACATCTTCATTCCGTAGCGCTTATCAGGAAAAAGAAATCGGCGGCACCGTAAAGGATGCCAAAGGAACTTTACTTCCTGGTGTTTCCGTACAAATAAAAGGAACCACCAAAGGTACTCAGACAAATAACCAGGGTGCCTATCACCTTGCCGCAAAATCAGGTGATGTATTGGTATTCACCTCTATCGGATTTGAACCTACCGAAGTAACAGTAGGTAGCAGTGCATCAGTGAATGTAAGACTTAATGACAACGTTAAAGGATTAAATGAACTGGTAGTAACCGCACTCGGTGTAAAGAAAGCGGCCAAATCACTCACCTACTCCACACAGCGCATCGGCAACGAAGAAATCAGTACAATTAAAGATGCGAACGTAATGAACTCCCTCAATGGTAAGGCTCCTGGTATCAACATCAGCAAGAGTAGTTCCGGTGTAGGTGGTTCCGTAAAAGTAACGCTCCGTGGTAGCAAATCCGCACAGGGTTCCAACCAACCGTTGTATGTAATAGATGGTATTCCAATGACCAACTATACCACACAACAACCCAATAGTACCTGGGGTGGTGATGGTAACATTACCTACTCTCCCGGTCGTGATGGTGGTGATGGTATCTCCAACCTGAACCCCGATGATATCGAAAGTATCTCTGTATTAAAAGGTGCTTCCGCATCGGCTTTATATGGTAGTCAGGCTGCCAATGGTGTTATCCTCATTACCACTAAAAAAGGTAAAGCTGGTAATTCCAAAGTAGAATTCTCCAGCGGTATTACCCTGGATAAAGTTGCATATACTCCGAAACTGCAGAATTCATATGGTCCTACAGAACCAGGATCTACACAGAGCTGGGGTAAAGATATCAGCAACGCGCACGATAATATCGGTGATTTCTATCGTACAGGTAATACCTGGATCAATTCCATCAATTTCTCCGGTGGTACAGAAAAAGCACAAACTTTCATTTCCTACGCCAATACTACCGCACAGGGTGTAATGCCGGGCAATGACCTTAAACGTAATAACTTTACGTTCAGAGAAACCGGCAAATTCCTGAATGATAAATTAACGCTGGATGGTAATGTAAATATCGTAACACAATCTTTGGACAACGGCCCTGTAAACGGTTTATACTTTAACCCGCTGACTGGCTTGTACCTGTTCCCAAGAGGGGTGGATATGTCTCCTTACAAAACAAACTATACCAAATTTGATAAAGACCGTCAGATTGATCTGCAAAACTGGCCTTTTGATGAGGATTTACAGCAAAATCCATATTGGATCGTTAACAGGAATGGCAGCGAAGCGAAACGTAACAGAACATTGGCCAGCCTTTCCGGCAAATATGATGTTGCTGACTGGTTATATGTACAGGCACGTGGTAATATAGACCGCACCACTGATAACTATGATGGAAAAATTTACGCAGGTACACAGGGTGTATTATCAGGTCCTAATGGCCGTTACATCACCAGCGAACTCACTACTACGCAGATGTATGGTGACTTCATCGTAAACCTGAATAAATCTTTCGGTCAGTTTAAACTGAATGCACTCTTAGGTACCAGCATCAGTGATATACGTACCAAAGGTACACTCGGCGATTCTTTCAACGGTGATCTGTATGTAGCTAATTTCTTTGCATTACAGAACATGACACCAGGTAGTTTAATTCTCACGGCTCCGGAAAATCACGAACAATTACAGGCAGTATTTGGTAACGTGAACCTGTCATTTAAAGACCTCGTATTCCTGGACTTCTCCGGCCGTAACGACTGGTCTTCCAAACTGGCATTCACTCCTAATGGATCTTATTTCTATCCATCTGTAGGTGCTTCATTGATGGTACATCAGCTGCTGAACTTACCAGAACCGGTAAGCTACGGTAAGTTGCGTGTTTCTTTTGCTGATGTGGGCAACTCTGTTCCGGTGTATGTAACTAACCCAAGAAACAGGTTAGGTGCTGTAGGCGGAACATTTGTATTCAACAACCAGGCGCCTTTCACTGACCTGAAACCAGAAAGAACAAAATCATTTGAGTTAGGTACAGAATGGCGTTTCCTCCAGAACAGATTAAGCTTTGATTTCACTTACTATAAAACCAATACCAAAAATCAATACTTCCAGATTGCCGTACCACCAGGAACCGGTTATAGCTTCCGCTTCATCAATGCAGGAGATATCCAGAACTCAGGTGTGGAAGTGATGTTAGGTTACAATGTGATTAAATCCAAAGATTTCAACTGGAATACCACTATCAACTACTCTCAGAATAAAAACAAAGTGATAGAGCTGGCGCCAAACATTGATCAGTTTGTACTCACTCCTCCCAACTCTAACAACTATGCTTTAATCCTGTCGAAAGGAAGCTCTTATGGCGACATCTATGGTAAAACACTGGTGCGTGATGATCAGGGCCGTGTACAGATTGGCAGTGATGGCAAACCAGTGGTTACTTCCGACAACGTGCTGATAGGTAACCCTACTCCAAAATGGCAGGGTGGTTGGAGCAACAATCTTTCTTACAAAAACTTCAGCCTGAACTTCCTGGTAGATGGCAAATTTGGTGGTAAAGTAATGTCACTGACACAAGCCTTGCTGGATAAATACGGTGTATCTGCTGAAACCGGCGATGCACGTAAAAATGGTGGTGTAACCATCAACGGTATCAATACAGAAACTAAAAAAGAAGTGACCAAAATTGATGCTGCCACCTGGTATGGTGTAATAGGCGGACGTGATGGTGTTACCGGCGAGTACATGTACGATGGTACTGTTGTAAGATTACGTGAAACATCACTTGCTTACACTATCCCATCCAGTGTACTTGGACATGGCTTCGTAAAAAGCATCCGTATGACCCTGATTGGCAGAAACCTCTGGTACATTACCAAAAAGGCGCCATATGATCCTGAAATCACCATGTCTACCGGCAACGGTCTTTCTGGTGTAGACATTTTCAGTATGCCTGCTAACCGTAGTTATGGCTTTAGCCTGAATGTTGGATTTTAATGATGTTCACCTTTAAATCAAAGCAGATGAAAAAGATCAGATTCAAACTATACAAACCGTTAACTGCTATCGCTCTTGCGGCAGGCATACTGGCCATGAGTGCCTGTACAAAAAAATTCGAGGAATATAATACTGATAAAACCGGGTTAGGTGAAGACGACCTGAAAGCAGATTTTAACTTTATCGGTGGATTCTTTCCGCAGATTCAGTCTTCTATCTATTTCAACTTCGGCAATACCACGGCTGATTATCAGCTCCAACAAAATCTGAATGCAGATGCTTATTCCGGTTATCTGACACCTCCACATGATTTCCAGGGAAACCAGAGTAACCTGTCGTATAAGATGATTGATGGCTGGAATAGCTTCACTTTCAACCTGGCTTATAACAACGTGATGGCGCCTATTAATGAAATCAAACGCAGAGGAGCACAAACCATTGCACCTGATTTCTGGGCAGTAGCGCTGATCCTTAAAGTAGAAGCCATGCACCGGGTAACGGATGTTTACGGCCCTATTCCATACAGCAGCTATGGTAGTGGTGGTACTACTTCCTCCTATGATGCACAATCCGTTATATACGATCGTTTCTTTAAAGAGCTGGATACCGCTAATACTACACTGAAAGCTTTCGTAGCAGCGCACCCTGGCTTAACACCATTTGGTAAGTTTGATATGGTGTATGCCGGTGATTACAAGCAATGGATTAAGTTTGCCAACTCCTTACGTTTACGTTTGGCAATGCGCATTGTAAAAGTAGATGCTGCACGCGCACAGGCGGAAGGCGAAAAAGCCCTCGATCCTGCTAACGGAGGCGTAATGGAAATCAACAAGGACAACGTGCAGGTTTCCGGCTTTGGTCTGAGACATCCACTGTTTACCATTGTTACCTCCTGGACAGATTGTTCCATGAGTGCATCTATGGAATCGTTCCTCGTTGGTTATAAAGATCCGCGTCTTCCAAAGTACTTTGACCACTCTGTTAGCTATCCTAACACGTACAAAGGTATCCGTATTGGTAGCACCATTACTGCAAAACCTGGTTACACCGGTTACTCCGTTCCGGCTGTCAGAGAAACTAAAACTTTCCGTAACAACACACCTATACAGCTGATGGTATCTGCAGAAGTATTTTTCCTCCGTGCAGAAGCGGCTTTAAGAGGCTGGAAAAATGCTGGCGGAACACCACAGCAACTGTATGAAAAAGGAGTGGGTATCTCATTGGCACAATGGGATGCAGATGCTGCCAGCATTTCCAACTACCTGAATGATAATACCAGCAAGCCTATTGCATACGTAGATCCGCAGTTTGCCGTTAACAATGCACCGGCTACTACTGATATTACTATCAAATGGGATGACGCAGCCACCTTCGATAAGAAGCTGGAACGCATTATCACGCAGAAATGGATCTCCGTATTCCCTGAAGGACAGGAAGCATGGTCTGAATTCCGCAGAACCGGTTATCCTAAATTATTTACCGTGGTAAACAACTACAGCAATGGCCTGGTGAGCACCACCATCCAGATCAGAAGATTACCATTCCCGAATACAGAGTATACTTCCAACAAAGCGGAAGTGGATAAAGCAGTGACATTGCTCGGTGGGCTTGACAATGCCGGTACCCGTCTCTGGTGGGATAAACCATGATATTATTCAACTTTTTATTTTGAATCGCGTGCATAAAAAAGGCCGGTCCTGTTGAGGACCGGCATTATATAAAACCTCGCGGTTCTTAACATAATTCGCTTAGCATTCAATCAACATAGGTCACATTCAAATAATAGCCGTTGGTATTCCTGCTGACGGACTTTTTTCAGAGAGAACAAATATTTAATTTTTCATAAGAATTGGACAAAATAAAAGGCCGGTCTTGTTAAAGACCGGCTTTCCTATTTAAAGTATTTACTGAAAAAACTGGTGAAAGAACAATAACTGGTATCTGATGGCATTACCCCAGTATGCCCAGTTATGCTCCCCTGGGCGCTCCGTATAGTCGTGATCGATACCTGCCAGCAATAATTTTTTATGCAGATCCCGGTTTACATCAATAAAAAAGTCTTTTACTCCGCAGTCGATGATCAGGGATAAGGTACCTGGTTTCAGGCGTTCTATCTGTTTAATGACCGTATAGTCGGTCCAGTTAGCACCGTCTGTTCCG
Organism: Chitinophaga sp. RAB17; assembly: GCF_052114225.1. Taxonomy (NCBI): domain Bacteria; kingdom Pseudomonadati; phylum Bacteroidota; class Chitinophagia; order Chitinophagales; family Chitinophagaceae; genus Chitinophaga; species Chitinophaga sp. RAB17. The sequence goes on from NZ_JBFREI010000001.1 coordinate 916,562, forward strand.
GGAGGGCCCAGGCGTTTTGCCAGGTCCCAGTTTTTCGGGAAGGGGCGAAGATCCACCCCACCGCTCATACTACCTGCTGCACCGAATACATCCGAATGGCGGATAGCGAGGAACAAAGCGCCGTGTCCACCCATGCTCAGACCGGCAATAGCCCGGTGGGCGGGTTCGGGCAATGTCTGGTAATGCCGATCTATATAGGCTGGAATTTCTTTGGATACATAAGTTTCAAAGCGCATGGAGCTGTCTACCGGGCTATCGAAATACCAGCTGGACACTGCTCCATCGGGGCAAACGATCATACACTGATAAGCGTCGGCCAGTTCTTTTACCATGGGCACATTCTTTACCCAGTTGGCATAATTGCCGCCGGCACCATGCAAGAGATATACCACCGGATAGCGTCGCGTACCGTTTTTATAAGACGATGGGGTAATGACCACACACTTGTAGGCACGGTGCATTTTATCGCTATAAATATTAACAGTATCTACATCCGCGGCCCTGGCTGTTTGCACCAGGCATATCAAAAGTAAAAGACGGGCTAGTCGTTTCATAACTTAGGCTTTTAAAAGGATCCTAAAAAAATAAAGCGGCTATCATACGAGATGATAGCCGCCACAAAATATAAAATAGCTTGTTTATTTCGAATTTGCTTTCTTCATTGGGTTGTCACCGGTAGAGGCACCGCGTACCGCTCCGGCTGCCTTAAACAACTCAAATTTAGATGGAGTGGCTTCCCGGGGCCAGCTGTTATTGCTTTCATCGATATCTGCGGTTTCACGCAATGGATCGATTTTTACAGCTGCTACCTGTTTATCTTTCGCAAATACTTTGGTGACTTCATTTTCATCTTTACGCCAAATATAGGCAGAGATCCGGTCTGTTTCTTTGGTGCCATCGGTAAAGGTCCACTCAATGATCAATGGCATCACGAGACCTCCCTTATTGGAGAAAGTGAGCTGGTAGAAGTTTTTCTTACTATCATACAATGCTTTCTCTTCGCGGCTTAATCCGTTGTAAAACTGGCTATAGGCAGCTTTATCTTCGGGGCTTACCTCAAAGCGGTTCCATTTGCTGTAGAAGTCCTGCAGACTGGTATCCTGATCTACGGTATATTTCACACCGGCAGCCTTGTTTTTCTGTCTGGCTACATGATCCATACCTTTATCATAGGCTGCCTGTGCTGCCTTCGCTGTTTCATTAGGATCTTTGCCATCCATCCTGTACCATTTAACGTTGTCCAGGGAGATGTCTACCGGCTCGGTACCAAAGAACCATCCGCGCCAAAACCAGTCCAGATCAACTGCAGAAGCATCTTCCATCGTGCGGAAAAAGTCTGCCGGTGTAGGATGTTTGAAAGCCCAGCGGCGTGCATATTCACGGAAAGCGAAATCAAACAGATCGCGGCCCATGACTGTTTCCCGGAGAATATTCAATGCAGTAGCCGGTTTAGCGTAGGCATTAGGTCCAAACTGTACAATATTCTCGGAGTTTGTCATAATCGGCTCCAGCTGATCTTTTGGCATCTTCATATAATCCACAATCTTATGCGCAGGTCCGCGGCCGGATGGGAAGTTGCTATCCCACTCCTGTTCCGCCATAAACTGGCAGAAAGTATTCAGGCCTTCATCCATCCAGGTCCACTGTCTTTCATCAGAGTTCACAATCATGGGGAAGAAGTTATGCCCTACTTCGTGGGTGATAACGCCTATCATACCGTTTTTGGTGGATTCAGAATAGGTACCGTCTTTATCAGCACGGCCGTAGTTGAAACAAATCATCGGGTATTCCATCCCGTTCGCCGCTTCTACTGAAATAGCCACCGGGTAAGGGTAAGGGATGGTATGTTTAGAATAGGATTTTACCGTATGTGCTACTACTTTGGAAGAATAACGGCGATAAAGCGGGTAGGCTTCGGGACCATAGTACGACATGGCCATTACCTTATTGCCTTCTACATTGGTGGCCAGCGCATCCCAAACAATACGGCGGGAAGATACCAGTGCAAAGTCGCGTACATTCTGCGCTTCGTATACCCATGTCTTGGTATTCGCTGCGCTGCCCTGCATCGCTTTCTTTGCTTCATCGAGGGTAACAACTTCCACTGGCTCTTTACTGGTTTGTGCCTGCTGCCAGCGCTGGTATTGCGCTGGTGTCAGCACTTCCCGGTAGTTCTGGCATTCGCCGGTGGCGCCTACCACGTGGTCGGCGGGCACTGTCATGCGTACACGAAAATTACCGAAGGTGAGTGCAAACTCTCCTCTTCCTGTAAACTGTTTGTTTTGCCAGCCCTGAAAATCGGAATACACGGCTAAGCGTGGATACCATTGGGCAATGGTATACAGGTAATTTTTATCTTCCGGAAAATATTCATAACCACCGCGGCCGCCTACGGTCATACGATCAGAGATGTTATACCACCAGGATACTTTGAAGCGGTATTTCTCGCCCGGCATCAATGGTTTAGGCAGGTCAATGCGCATCATGGTCTGGTTAACCGTATAAGGCAGTGCTGTACCATTTGCATCGGTGAGCTTCACGATCTTCACACCGAGGTCTTTAGTGGAGGGCAACAGGCTGTTCAACGTAGCCATGGTCATTTTATCTGACATACGGCTTTCGTTAAACTGCTGGTTATCGCTGTTAGGGTCGTGTTCATTCTCATCGAGCTGTAACCAGAGATAGGTGAGCGGGTCGGGAGAATTGTTGAAGTAGGTGATGGTTTCTGCGCCGGTCAGCTTTTGCTTTGCATCGTCCAGTTGGGCCTCTATTTCGTAGTCGGCGCGTTGTTGCCAGTATTTTGGCCCGGGAGCGCCGGAAGCAGAGCGGTACATGTTAGGCGTTTGCAGCATAGTGCCCAGCTGCTCAAAACGGTTGCCATGGTTGGATCCCGGGTTGTTCTGCGCCTGCAACGTGCATAGGCTGCCACACAGTACCCCGGCGAGGTAAAGATATTTTCTCATAAACAGTATTAAAAAAACAGCGCTCTCACGCCTTGTATAACCATTAAAAAAGCAATTCCAAATGTAGCAGACGACAGGAACATATTCCAATCGCGGCGTTTAATATGCCCAATTTTCACGATTCCGGTTGATATAAGCAGTATACTCATCACGATGAGGATCTGCCCGAATTCCAGCCCTAAATTAAATCCCAGGAGTGGTTGAACAATATTTGCCTGGCTGCCAAGCAAACTTTTCAGATAATTGGAAAACCCCAATCCGTGAATTAATCCAAAAAACAGTGCGTAAAAATAGTTGAGCTGTAATTTCTGCGGCTCTTCGTCCCTTCGCAGGATATTGGAGATGGCCGTCACACAAATGGTGACAGGTATCAGGAATTCCACCAGCGGGCCGGGTATACGGATAATATGTAATACACTCAATGCCAGGGTAATAGAATGTCCAACCGTAAAAGCGGTTACCAACACCAGCACTTTTCTCCAATCACGCAGTAAGTAAATGGCACTCAACGCTATTACAAAGAGAATATGATCATAAGCATCCCAATTTATAATATGTTGCCACCCTAACTGAAAATACAACTCATCCATTGTGCACTGCTTTCTATAATTTTGGTAAGTATAAAGCGTAAAAGTTAATTTTAAAAAAAATATTAGTCCAGTGGGTTTATTATTATGTAAATGGTGGATGACTTTATGGCTGACGGCACTGCACCCCTTCTATGCCAGTGTAACGGAGATTTCCCATAATGCCGATAAAAAGGAACTGCAGGTAAGTTGCCGCATTTTCGCAGATGACCTGGAAAATACGCTCAAAGCACAGTATAAAACATCGTTTGATATTACGCATCCCGCCAACCGCAAGCAGGTAGAGGGCTACATTGCCGCCTATTTAGCGCAGCACCTGGCCGTTACCCTGGATGGTAAAAATATTCCCCTGCGGTTTATCGGGTATAAAATAGAAGAAGATGCGGTGTGGAGCTTCCTGGAAGCGGAAAATGTACCTGTGCCCAAGAAAGTGCAGGTGAAGAATGATTTGCTATATGAAAGGCATGCTACGCAAACGAATATGATCCATGTGCTGGTGCAGGGAGAAAGAAAGAGTGTGAAGCTGGATAATCCGAAGGATGTAGCGGTGATGGGGTTTTGAGATCAGCCATCGCCCACGCCGCCGGACATTGCAAACCAGCGGCGACAGGCAAATAGCAGATCATTACGTGGCGTTATAATGATCGTAAGAAATACATCTATTTCAAAGGCATCGCTATATTCTCAGCAGTAGCCCTTCTTTTATTATTTATCGTAATACCCAGCGCGCCAAACAATACTTTAGGCACTCCATTTTCCAGATACAAACAGGGTCTTTCGGGAGATTCGTTCGCCTTCGTACCATCGGCAAACAGTGGATACCAGGGCGCTACTGCGGGATATTTCGCAGGTTGCCAATCTATCCCATCTGTGGAACGCAACAAGGCCCAGGTAGCCGTTTTCTTACTAAAAACGCCCATCACATCGCGTACAATAGCATAATTCACCCCCTTATAATGCCAAAGAAAAGGATCTTCCGCCATCATATACATGCCCTCCCGGCCGGGTATCTTCGCTTCAAAGATTGGTTCGGGATGTTTCGTAAAGGGTCCTGCTAATGATTTGGCGAAAGCCACACCAAAACGAACCTGCCCACCCTGCAGTTTTCCATTCTTACCAACTTCTTTATATACCAGGATCGCCCTTCCCTGCTCATCTACCGTTATGCCCGGATTCGATACCATCAACGCATCATAGGCTGTGCTATCTTTACCAATATCAAGCACCGGTTTATCAAAACGCTCCCATACTGCCTCCGGATCATCGGCCATCGCTACACCAATACGTTGGTTGTTCCTGTATTCCCACCAGTTTGGGTCTCCCATTGAAATAGGTGCTTTTAGCGTACTGTTACCGGTAGTACCCATGTAGAAGAGATAATATTTTCCTTTGTACACGATGGCAGCGGGATTGTGTGTACAGGTGCCATCCCAGTACTGGCCTCCTCTTGGCGCAAGAATCACTTTTACGTGCCGGTAAGGTCCACCCGGTTGGTCTGCAACCGCCAGCGCAATTTCTGAACGGTTTACCCACGCAAAATGACCATCGGCGATCGGCCACCGGCTGTAGAACATATAGAATTTGCCATTCTTTCCTTTTACTACTGACCCGCACCAGATATTGTACAAACTATCTTTAAAAATATTTGTAGCCGGAATTGGTTGTACCATGGAAAAAATGTTCACGTCATCCATAGAAATAAGATTTCCTGCTTTGTCCAGCTCAGGATGCTGTGCCAGCGCATGGCTTACGGATACGATGAACAATGAGCACAGGATAAATCCTTTAAATTGATGCAGCATAAGTTGTTCGTTGTCTTTTTCAATCAGGAAATAAATCTGGTCCCGCTTTCCAATCATCTGCATTTCATTAACGGTGGAAACTTCTCAAATATACTGCTACAGGTGGCATTACATTCATAAATGAAAACGAAGTGGCCGGGAACGTTCCCGTTTCAACCGTCACTTTTATTGCTGAAATAAACACATCTGTGCTTATAACTAAAAACGAGGAATCCCACTACATTGCTGTTTGCGGACATCCTCGTTCTTCAATAATTTTAAAGATGCTTTTGATTTGTGATGCTGTTATCGGGCAGCCCTTTTAAAGTCCTTCAGGCAACGAAAACATCCCTGTCCACCAGCGCCTGGAAGGCATCTTCCATTGTTTCTTTCATTGGACGAAAAGTAACGCCCAATTCTCTCCTGATTTTAGCATTGTCCGCTTTCCAGGGAATGTCTACATTGTTTTGTATAAACCTCCTTGTCAGTATTTTATTGGCTATTGGTCCGATGAGCATTAACAACCATTTCGGAACAGCACTTTTAGGAAGTGGAAACTTAGTACCGTATTTTGGCAACAACATTCGTGCGATCTCCAGCAGATCAGTATTATGGCCGGAGGTAATATACCGGCCACTGGCGTTAGGCGAAAAGCCTGCTTGAAAATGCGCCTCAGCCACATCCCTTACATCAACGAGTCCCAGCCCGACTCTGGGAATGCCCCGTTTCATGCTGCCATCTCCCAGTTGCTTTAAAAGTTTGAAGCTCTCAGAAGAAGTGTCATTGGGATTCAGCGGGGGACCAAGTATCAGACTGGGATTGATGGTTACAAGATCAAAATGGGACTGCCGGCCGGCAACTTCCCATGCTTTCTTTTCCGCCAATGTTTTTGAATAATTATATGGTTGATAGTTCAGTGAAGCGGTGCTGTTCCATACCTTTTCAGTAAGGATACCGTTAGATGCATTCACCGAATCGATGGCATCCGTATAAATTGCTGCACAACTACTGGTAAGCACCACTCTTTTCACGGAAGACGTAAGCAACGCAGCTTGCAGCACATTCTCCGTCCCTTTCACGGCTGGATCGATCAGTTCTTTCTGAGGATCTTTTGCACTTGAGAAAAAAGGAGATGCGGTATGAAAAACAAGCTCGCAGCCCTGCATCGCCATATCATATGATCCTTTTTGCAACAAATCAGCCTGGAAAAATCGGATCGTCCCTTGCGTGGCGGCTGCGATCGCCCTCAGATGTCCATTTTTTTTATTGTTATCAGGATCGCGTACAGCAGCATGTACCGTTATACCAGCCTCCAGTAACCGTTTTACCAGCCAGCTGGCCAGGTAGCCATTGGCACCGGTGACGAGTACCGGTTTACTTTTATCAATCTTCTGCATTCTTATTATTTTTTGTTGATGTAAAATTGCGTGTATAACCCTGCAATAATTAACACCAATCCATGAAATAATAACACAAAACCGGGTTACCCGTGGGAAGCGGTGGGCACGGAAACCCCTGCTTCACAAGTGATGAAGTAGTTTACAAAAGTGGGCGCTTACTTAATTTTTGTTGGAACTTAGCCGGTATTCCTGGGGTGAGAACCCGGTTCTTAACTTGAACAACCTGCTGAAATAATGAGGATAATTAAAGCCAAGTTGATACGCAATTTCACTGATGGAATCAGTCTCGCTTAATAGCAGGGTCTTAGCTTTTTCGACAATAAAATTATTGATATGATCCTTTGCTGCGTAACCTGTTTCCTTTTTCAGTAAATCGCTCAGATAGCTTTGTGAAAGGTGTACCTGCCCTGCAAAGTATTCTATCGATGGAATCCCATTCTCAGCGAATTTCCCTGAAGTATAATAATCTTTTAATAAAGATTCGAACTGAGACATAATGTCATTACTCGCTGTACTTCGCGTATTAAACTGACGCTCGTAAAAGCGGGTGCAAAAATTCAGAATAAGTTCCAGTGAAGAAACGATCACTTTTCGACTGTGATGATCGATCCGTTGTGTGATTTCCGATTGAATAAGGTCCCTGCATTCTATGATCGTTTTTTGCTCTGCAGCAGATAAATGAAGTGCTTCATGCACATCATAGGAAAAAAAGTGGTAATGCTCAATATTCTTACCCAGCGGTGTATTCCTTATTAAATCAGGATGAAAGAAAAGCATCCAACCACAGTCTTCACCGGCTATTTGTTCTTCGTCAGATCGTACCACCTGGTTGGGTGCTGTAAAGAACATGGCACCTTCAGCAAAGTCATAGCTGTTCCTACCATACTCTATGCCGCACTCCTTGTCCTTGAGTCCGATCGTATATAAGTCAGAAGTTACTTTAATGCCTACCCATTTCTTCCCCAGGTCCAATGCGGCCATATCTAAAATAGAAATTAACGGATGTGCAGGCTTTTCAGCACCCATCAGTTCATGTAATTGCGAGATTGATTTTACTCTTATGATCTCCTCCATCACAATGCTTTTTATTTACAAAAATACGCCGGCTAATGGGGAAAGGTAACACAAATCATGGCCAAACAAACACTCTTTGCGGATATCCGTTGTAATTATTGGTTAGTTTCTATTATCCACAAATTTCACCGGTTTACGGCTGTTCTCAGGAAACTGCATCCGCATAATATCCTGCTGACTGGTATACCTAACCTGCGGTATTACACGCAATTTTGCCTGCAAATATGATTTTATCTTGCGGTCCATCTCTTCGGATTCTTCCCGGGGCCAGAGGTGCAAAAGAATCTCATCAGTGCCGAGTTCATTGGAGAATACTTCTACCACAAATTCTTTCACATCTTCCATATCATTCAGCAAATCAAATAGCGCAGGCGGATACAGGGTAGTGCCTTTATATTTAATCATCTGTTTTTTACGACCTATTACGGGAGATAACCTTAGCGTGTGTCTGCCGCAGCTGCATACATCGTAATGGTACTGACAGATATCACCAGTTTTATAACGCAGCAGGGGCATGCCTTCCACGCCAAGCGTGGTAATAGTCACTTCTCCTTCCTCGCCCGGGGCAACCGGCCGATTATTTTCATCCAGTAACTCTACGTAAAGCAGTTCCGGATGATGATGCCCCCCCTGACCTGCGGCGCACTCTGTAAAGGCCGTCTGCATTTCAGTAGACGCATAGGTGGAATATAGTTTGATATCCCATTGCTCCGTAATCTTTTTGCCTAATACATTCAGGGAAAAATCTGTGTTACGGATGTTTTCACCAATACATACTGCTTTCTTTACAGAAGTCTGGTTAATATCTATCTGATGCTCTTTTGCGTAAGCAATCAATTTAACAATAAAAGAAGGTACCCCTACGATGGTAGTAGGTTTTATGCGTTGTATGTTTTCCCACTGCATACTTGGCACACCAGGACCTACGCGCAATACACCGGCGCCCAGTTTACGGATGCCGTTGTAATAGGCCATGCCAGCCATAAACTGCCGGTCCAGCGTGAGCATCAGTTGATAAATATCACTGCTGGTACCATCGGCACAACAAAAAGAAATGTATTCGTTGTAGCTTAAACGTTGCAGGTCTTTTTCTGTTAACGCCACAATAACTGGCCGCCCCAGGGTACCGGAAGTAGTGGTATATTCAGCGATATTACTTTTATCTACACATAAAAATTCCCAGTTATGTTCCTGTAGATCTTCTTTGGAGACAGGAGGAATCAGGGAGAATGCTTCCAGCGACTGAACCTGGTCTGCGGCAATACCATGTTTTTTAAACCATGATTTATAGAAAGGTGAAAACTCCCGCAGGTAGCCCAGCAGGCGCATCACTTCCTTTTCCTGGTAAGCCCTGATGGCTGCTTTCGACTGTAGTTCAATATCTGGTATGTACATTTTTCGAAAATTACAAATTACGAATTACGAATTTCAAATGGTGGATCCTAATTTGAAATTCGTAATTCGTAATTCCAATTATTAATTATCCTTCTATAATAACCATTGCAATAGCGGCACTTTTTTCATGAGATAAAGAAACCCATATTTTTTTTATGCCCAGCAAAGTATATCTGTTTGCTCCGTTACCTATTAAAAAAATCTCCGGCTTTCCTGCTTCATCATTGCGGACCTCAATTTCATCGAAATTGATGCCACCATTTCCCCAGCCGGTACCAAATGCTTTGAGCATGGCTTCCTTGGCAGCGAAGCGGGCGGCAAAACTTTCTGCCGGATTCGTCTGCTTTTCGCAATAACTGATTTCAAAAGGAGTAAATACCAGGTTCCGGAATCCATCCCCTTTCGCCAGCTTTGCGGCTATGCGCGGTACTTCCACAATGTCTGTTCCAATACCAATGATCATATAGCTGTTAGCTTTTAGCGGTTAGCTGTTAGTTTACTGTTACAAAGTGCCAGTTGCCTACGGATATGATCTTCTTCTCCTTTGGTAGCAATTACTTTCGTTAAACCTGTTTCATAATATTGCTTTGCCGTAGCATATGCTTTGCGCTTATATTCGTAATCTCCTGCCAGCACATAGGTATGATAATATGCCGGGTTAGCCGCAATCAATGCTTTGATATCTACTGTTGCTCCTTCCCTGATCTGGTCTCTCAGTTTACGGTAGGTATTAAAAGCAAGGTAATCTTTTGATACCAGGAAGCTGTCAGCAGCAATATTCTGTGCGCTGTCGTATACTTCATGATCTGAAGTAAGACCGTGCATAGCAAAGATCTTGTTGAGATCATAGGCTACAAACTGCCCCTCCTGCCAGGGTGATGTAGATACCCATACCATGCCTTTTTTAGGCTCAAATACAATAGAGTGATGCGCTATCAACTGATTGATGGCCTTTTCATTCCCCAGGCCAATATCTGTATTGTGCAGGCCACCGCGGTCACGCAGGATACTCACTGTTTTTTGTACGGTATTAGGTCCTTTCTCCTTCATCAGTTCTGTCAGCCGCTCGTAGCGGTATTCAGAAGCACTTTCTCTGATCTGTAATTTATTGGAAGTAAGACTACCCAATGAATCGCCCTGGAAGTGATTGGTGCAGGTAATAAAGTTTTTACCGGAAGTGTACATATCCATGCCCTCCGGTGTTTTTTCGATGATCACCGCTTTATTATCTTCTGCAGAACCTATCAGGAAAGATTCTGATACAAACATCTTCCGTTTCTTCGCAATGTCCCATGCCTCCCGGATATTTTTTGCATACTGCAGAATTTCCCTGGCCACCAGTGATACGGGCGTAGCTGCAGCAGTAGGTACTGAAGTTTTGGCAGCATTAATGGTAACGGTCAACCCTTTATCATTCATACCGGATACTACTCCTGTAAAACCGCCCCAGGACACAAACATAAAGTTATGGCCTTTTTCAGGGCGATAGAATACCACCATCTTATCTGCTGCAAAATCATCTCCCATATAAAAATCGAAGTTCCTTCCAATGATCAGGTTGCTGTCGGCGGATTGATCATTCCAGGTACCGAAGGACGTACAACCCACCAGCATCATACCCTGCAGGGCATGTCCTATATCATGTGCGGCATGATAGTTCATTAACCGGGCATAGTTAGTCCCTATATAATCATAGTTAGGGGAAGCAGAGAAAGATTCTCCATAAATTTCTTCTTTAAATTCTTCCGGTACATGATCCGGCAGGTTGCGGTTAAACCAGCCGATAAAATATTTGAGGAAATGCAGATAGAAAGTAGATGGCACCATTTTACTGAACTGCGCCACAAATACATCTTCCTGGCGACGGATCAGTTCTCCGGAGAGTTTGCCGTTGATCACTCCTCTTTCAAAAGGAGCGCCTTCCACATACATTTCATACAAGCCACTGCTGCTTTTGCGGAACCAGTTGTTACCTAAAGTATAGCAGGTACTGTCGATCTGTGTACGCTGCAATTGTAATGCGCGCTGATCGGCAACAACAGGCGGCTTCACTCTGCTCACCACTACCAGGTAAACAGCCAGTCCGATGAAGAGTAATAAAAAAACACCGATGATGTATAAGAGTATGCGTCCAAGTCTTCTCCAGCCGCTTCGTTTCTTTTTTTCCACTGTTATGAATGTATTGACTGATTAATTTCTTCCACCAGGAAATCCATTCCCAGCAATTCTGCTGAGGTGATAACACTGCTGATAGTTACCCCTAAAATTCCGTGCAAGTTCAGATTTTGACCGGTAAGATACAAATTGGATAGTTTGGTACGGGCCGAAACCATGGTCCGTAGCGGATCTGCACTATCTTTTGCTATCCCGTACATGCTGCCGTCGCTGGTACCGATATAATCCCTATAAGATAAAGGCGTGGCCACATAATAAGACTGCACACAGTCGCGGAATCCCGGAAACTGCTGTGCTACACAATCTATCAGCTGGTTGGCTTTTTGTTCCTTAAAGGCCTCGTAATCGGCGCCTCTGCTACCTGCCTGCAATACCGTATTAAACGTGTGCTCCCAGGGCTGCATTTCGTCATAGCGCATGTAGGTCATTACTGATAAACAATCGGCATACGTTTCATGCCGGGAACTGGCGGATACGTACATCGCATAGGTTTGCGGCCATGCTTCCGGCTGGTAATCGATACCAGCCCAGGCGTTGCCGGTAGCATGATAATAATGATTATAGTTCAGGTATTTAAAAGTCCCCGGCTTTAACACCACATTGAGTACAAAAGCGCCCACAGAATTCTCCAGGTTTTGTATGCGGTTGCGATAGGCACTCCGCAATGTATCACTGTGGGTAATGGCCATTGTTTGGGCTGGATGCAGGTTAGAGATATAATGCGTGGCCTGAGCTTTGGAGCCATCCTGCAGCACAATATGATCTACATGATCGCCTTCCCCCTGTATTGCGGTAACGGCCATATTGCGGATGATATCGCCTCCATTTTCCCGGATCTGCCGGCAGAGCAATTTCCCAATCTGGGAGCCACCGTCCACACATTTCCAGGAACTTTTCATATAACTGTTTAACACCAACGCATGTACGTAGAAAGGTGTTTTCTCTGCCACTCCTGCGTATAAGAGGTTGTTTCCTGCCAGCACCTGCTGCAGCTTTTCATTATTGGTAATGCTGCGCAAATAATCGGCAGTGTTCAAATTAAGTACACTGCGTTTTTCTTCATAATCACCGGTACGTAAATTATACAGCGGAAATTTGCTGCATACTTCGCTGATCTTATCACAGTAAGCACGCAAAGCAGCTTCTTCTTCCGGAAAATCTGCCAGCAGGGTGCGGATAAAATTTTCTTCTCCCTGGGCTAACCGGTATACTTTATCATCGCCGGCAAAACTGATATGGTCGAAACCATCCATATCCATGCGTTTCAGCCGGAGCTTATCGTAGATACCAAGATATTTGAATACTTTATAGAGATTTTCTCCGGGCGCCAGTCCGCCGATATAATGCACACCGGAATCGAAGATGACTTTTTCACGGGAATATGTTTGCAGACAACCACCTGTTTGCCGGTTCTTTTCGTAGATGCATACACGATACCCGTTCCGGCTGAGGATAGCGCCACATACAAGGCCTCCAAGGCCACTGCCTATAATGATGACATCATAGTTGTGCATAGTTTTCCTGGGGAAGTTTTTTTATCACAAATATTACATTGGAGGTGTACCGGGTGTTATCTATTTCTTCCGCTATCGCACCATATTTGTTGACCAGGCTACGCACATGTGACGCCGAGAAAAACGACAGTCGCTTGCTCTTCGTTTTATTAAACCCAATTACCTTTGTAGACATAAACTCTGTAAACCTGGTACCCTCGTGCCTTTTCGCCATATCACAATCACCATCACGTATAATGATCACCCCATCTGGTGTCAGTCTTTCAATACATTGCTGCAACAACGTTTCCTGTTCATCTGAAGACAGGTAATGCAGTACATCACTTAAAATAAAGGCATCATAAAAATCAAAAGGCGTAGCGGCAATATCACCGTGAATGAACTGCAGTTGTGCAGGCCTGGTATAACAATATGCAGCTGTAGCTATTTTATCTTCATCGTAATCAATGCCGGTGATGTTCCGACCAGGTGCTGCCCAGGCCAGCATATAGTCCATAAATCCATATCCACAGCCAATATCCAGTATACGTCCCTGCTTCGGCAATAGCTCATGGAATAACTCATAGTTGTTTTCCAGCTTTGTTTTTATCCGCATATACCATTCCAGCACAGGTCCCTTATAAATGAAGTTGTACTTCAGCTGCTCCCGGAAATATTTAGGTACCTCTGTTTCTTCCCGCAGCAATTCATACTGTTGCTTGAAATAACGGCTGATGGATTTTGTACGTGCGCTGTAACCTTCCCCCCAGGCAGTATCCTGCGGAGTAATACGTGGCAGGTATTTCACTGTTACCAATCCATCTTTCAGCAGGAAGTCGCCCTTACTCATCGTATAGGCGGTACCGTGAATAACCATGGGTAATATATCCAGTCCCAGTTGCTCTGCAATATAAAACGCGCCCTTGTGGAAACGCTTGATAGTAGGGTCGGGAGAGCGGGTCCCTTCCGGATACACCACAATAGAATATCCCTGATTTACCCGTTCACGTAATTTCTCGATGGCGCCTTCTGCTCCATCTGCAACGGGGTAATAATCCGCCAGCCGCACTACCGCGCCAAAAACCGGTGAGCGCCATACCCATTGATTGGTCAGCAGAATTACTTTTGGATGCAGCATGGTAGAAACGAGTATGTCCAGGAAAGACTGGTGATTACTGATAATCACCGCCGGTTTTTCCAGTTGCTCGTTACCCGGATTAATAATGCGCTTCTTCAAGTTGCCCATAATATACAATACACTATGGGTATAAGCAGAAAGAATATGATGATATAATACTTTGCCTTTCTCTTTATTAAAGGGATTCAGACGGATCAATACCGTACCAATCACCGTCAATAGCAGGCAGCCTGTAGTAAAGTAGATAAAAGAAAACACGGAGAGCGTCCATCCCTTCAACGTCCATGGCGCATAGCCTTTACGCACCCGGTTAGTGATCAGCCAGTTAAAGAGGAAGGGGATCATCACTTGCGAAATCAGCACCACCGTGCCAATACCGATAATAGAAATAAGTGCAATAGATTTCAGGGAAGGATGCTGCGCGAAGATCAGAACGCCTAACCCCAGCACGGTTGTAATAGCAGACAGGAAAATCGATGACTTGAAAGAAGACAGGGTTTTCTTACCTGTTCTGTATTCCTGTAACAGCCCATCCATCATAAAGATGCTGTAGTCATCTCCCAAACCAAAAATAAAAGTAGAAAGAATGATGTTTACAATATTAAACTTGATACCAAACAGGCCCATGATACCCAATATCCATATCCAGCTTACTGCCATTGGAATAAAGGTGATCAATGCCAGCTCAATACGACCATAAGACAACAACAGCGCAAAAAATACGAGCAGGGAGGTCATCCAGGCGATGCTGTTGAACTCATCCTTGATGACTTCCACCAGGCGATTAGCGGCATATTGCTTGTCCAGCACCGTAGTGCCGGGTAAGTTCTCCAAAGCATCGTATACCGCCTGTTTATGGGCAGGATCTACTTTCAGCAGGGTGACCAGTGAAGTAGTGTTGTTTTTTTGTATAATGAAATCCCCAAGATTACCGCTCCGCAATACTTTTAACGCATCGGGTGATAAAGGCTGAAATTCCTTGTTCAGCATGCCCTCAAAGGGATTAAAAGCGGCTGCACTGAAACCCAGCGTACTACCATTGCTTCGCAGATAGGCCAACACCTGCTGCTTTTTGTCTGCTGTCCAATATTTATTCCAGCGATCAATGCGCGTTTGCTGTTCTTTGTTAGATAACAGTAACGCCTGTACGCCGGCATACTTTTTCACAATACCTTTTGCCTGTAGCTGTTCTACCACCGGCATCAGTTGCTCCCCGTTTTCAAGCGCACTTTCCAGGTCATGCCCATCAGATACTACGTACACCGATTGTGCGATATAGGAGTTCACTGCATTCAGCTGTGTTTCCGCGGCTTTCAGTTGTGGCGTCATGTAGTTCATACGCATCATATCACTTTCAAAAGATACGTTGCGGGCCGTATAAAAAAACACAATGGTGAGCAGGAAGATAGCGCCTACCAGGTATTTATTTTTTTCAGGTTTATAGGCAGATAATTTATCGAGCCAGTTCTCTTTGTGCGTATGTGTCGTTTGCGGTTTATGTCCGATAACGATCCAGTGTGGCAGAAATATCAGGGAAAATAAAGCGGCGCCCACCAGGCTGAGGGCGGCAAACAAGCCCACATCACGGAGCATAGGAGAATGTACAAACTGCAGACATAGGAAACCTCCCACTGTTGTAAAACTACCCAACGTCATCGGTGTAGCCAGATCGTTGATCACTTCACGTATATCCTGTGAATGGCGGAAGTGATTAAACACATGCAGGGAATAATTCACTGCAATACCTAACACTACCGCTCCTGCGCCCATGGCCATTACAGAGATATGGCCTTTCAAAACGTATATCCATGCCAGTGAAAACAGGCCGCCAAAAACTACCGGCAGCATCACGAGTACAGGGGAACGTTTTTTCCGGAAAAACAGCCCTATCAGCACTATCAGTAAAACAACAGTAATGCCTTGTGTGAGGAAAGTGTCCTGTCTTAATTGTGTAGCATTACCTACAGACACCGCAGTACCGCCAAAATACGATGCTGCTACCCCCGGGTAACGCTGATCAATACTATCTTTTATTCTATCAAGTCCTTTCAGGAATTGTGCATTAATTTTCGTGGCGCCCGGCGGATTGGCCGGAGTAATAAAGATCAGCACATGCTTGTGATCTTTGGTGATCACATAGTTATCATATAATTCAAACTGATCATCATATTGCAGGTGCTGTAATTTCTTCACCCCTATCCAGGAAATACCTACCGGGTCGGCCTGGATCATTTTCTTCAATACCAGTCCTGCTGGTGATATCAGCGTATTATAATCGTATTGCAGTGATTTTTGCAGCTGTGCTGTTTCCAGCAGGCTATCTACTTTCGCGTAGTCTTTTTCTTCCAGGAAGATGGGTAGGTGTTGTTGGATGACCTGCATCAATCCCATGACCATGGAATCTTCTGCCTGTGATTGTATTTGCCGGATGTAAGGAGATAGTTGCGCACCCGCGTTGGAAGCCAGTTCTGCTGCGTATGCTGTTAAACTATCCGGTTGTGCTTCTTTTGTAGTGTCTTTTTGAGAGATGGTAACAATCAGTTTATCCGCAAAACGCGAGTCCTGGAACACCTGTTGCAGCTTGTCCAGTTTCTTGTCCTGTGGTAAAATTTTTGTGATGTCCTCTTCCAGTTTTATTTGTGCAGCAAAGTATCCCACCAACAGAAAGCTGGCAATGGTACAAGTCCACAGCCAGCCTTTGTGCTTTTCAAAAAAGTTATATATCGCTACAAAAAAGCTACCCATTTTTTTTCTCTTTTCTAAATATTGTCAACATCCCCAAACTTACTGCCCACACTAACAGTCCTCCCAGTACTGCCAGCGTAATGCTGCCATACACGTACTGTAGCATGTTATCTTTAATTGTATCGAAGTTAAAACCATCCTTAAATATCAGGTCGCTGGCAGTTTGTCCCACCCAGAACTTGCCAACCAGGAAGCTCGCGAAGAGTACAAACGGCGTCAATGGAGGTGTACTGATATGTGCCGAGAGCAGCACCAGCGCCTTATTCAGTTTCAGTTTAATAGATACCAAAATGGCCACCAGCAGCTGAAAGCCCCAGATAGGCACGATGCCCATAAATACACCAAACCCAATCGCTATTGCTTTTCGCATATTAGATTCATCCGCTTTCAGTACTTCTTCTCTCCACATCTTTTTCCAGTTCTCCTTCTTCAGCAGGAAGCGGATGAAATCGCGTGGCTTGATATAGAGGAAAGTCGTCAGTACCAATATGATATTCAATATGGTAATCCTCGTTACATCGGGAACGGGACGGAAATGCGATACCCGTTCTTCCGGTGGCGGATAATATACTTTTACCGGCGTCCAGTCCACAGTAATGCCTTTCCAGGCACTGCGCACCAGCACTTCAATTTCGAATTCGTATTTTGTACAGAAATAGTGCATATTTCCCATGCGGTGCAGGGGATACAGGCGATAGCCGGATTGTGTATCCGGTCCTTTTAAACCGGTGGTCACATTGAACCAGAAATTAGATACTTTATTGGCGGAAGTACTTTTTCCAGGCATATTTTCCTGGTGCAGGTTACGGGCGCCAATGATCAGAGCACCGGGGTGTTCATCTATCTGCTGCAGCATAGCAGGCAGGTCGGTGGCGAAATGCTGTCCATCCGCATCCATGGTGATCACGTAATCGTATCCTTGTTTCATGGCGTATGCAAATCCGCGGCGCAGGGCTATACCTTTACCACGGTTAGGGCTATACGATACCAGTTGCAGGGAAGGAAACTGTTCCAGTACTGCCAGCGTTTCATCGGTGGCACCGTCGTTTACTACAATGACATGATTGGTATATTCCAGTGCGTCGGACAATACAGCGCCGAGTGTGCCGGCGTTATTATACGTAGGGATCAACACCGCTGCGCGGTGACGTTCAAAGTGTGCGTTATGTGTAGGTTGGTTTGTCACTTAATTAAATATACCCTGGAACTTCATAAATGTTTTGTCTTCCCGTTTCAATGTAGCATTCACTTTCCATCCTGCTTCGTCCACTTTGTAGTTTACGGTAACATCTACCAATGGTTGTTTCACCGGATCAATCATTTGCAGAAATTTCATCTGGCTGGCTTTCTTCATCGACACTTTCTGTTTCACAGCACCCTCCAGTACTTCTGTAATAGTTTGCATCATGCATACACCCGGCACTACCGGCTGCTCCGGAAAATGGCCCTGAAAGATGGGATGCGCCGCATTCAGTTCAATCGTGACGGTTACTTGTCCCGGTTCTTCTGCATGTGCTGTTACTGTATAAAAATTACCTGCTAACATGTACTGTGATTATTATGGTTTGTTTTGTTATTTCTCAACCTTCTGTAAAGAGATATTGAATTTGAAATGTTCGTGACGGATATTAATAGTATCCGGCACGCCATTGTTATAATGCTGCATCCATACTGTTACCGCCGGTTTCCGCCGGGACGATTTTTCTATACGTACCAGCTGGGTACAGGCGGTATCTGTAATGTAATAGTTGTTACCTTTTTCAGTAGGCACTACCACATAACGGTAATGGCTGTCCGTTGCAACATGTGCTGCGTGTAAATCCGGGTGCAGCAATACCAGTGCAAAATCCTGGCGCAGGGTTTTTACTACCGCCTTTTTATCCATTTTGGCCAGCAGATAGTGTTTGGTAAAGTTGCCCTGTTTATCAAATTCAAAATCAAAGAACTTAAATCCCATTTCATTTGCAAACACCACGCGGATACTGCTGTCTGGCATTTGCTTAAAAAACAGGAGCCCGCTGAGGTGATGCTTTAAAATATCCACCTGCGTACTATAGAGGGTAGCATTAAACTGCGGACTGAACTGACGGATGTAATTCACGTCACCAGTTGCCGGTTGTAACCCTTTATACACAGATCTGCAACCTCCCGTCAGCAAGGCAATGCCTAATATACTACTTAGCAGAAAATACCGCATCCGGGATGTTTGTATTCAGTTGTTTATGTAAAAAGCTGATGGTAGTATCATCGCCGGATAATTCCGCCATCGTAATCTTTGATACAGAATAATCCTGTTTATCTACCAGCAATACGATCGACTTAAAATATTCTTTCATTACCTTGTTCACCGGTTCCAGCTCCAGCTTGTAATACTGGGCATTTTCGGTGGCTTTGGTGGTAAAGTCGGCATTATCCAGTACGGTCCCCCGTACACAGTCTACCGTAATTTTGTTGATCTGCTCAAACAGCTTATTGCTTTTTCCTGACACTTTATTTTCCTTCTGAGCATCTTTTATCCGGATATCTTTTCCGTTGATGACCAGCAGGTAATAAGAAGGCTGCAGGTATTCCATTCTTACTTTATTATCTTTTTTAAACCAGAATTTGCCTTTGGATACGATCTTATCCGACAGCATGCTCAGATTTTTTTCCTGTACAAAATCGCATTGAATGCTTTGTGTGTTTTGTGCAGCTCTGGCAAACTGCTGTTTCAGCGGCGTCATATCCGCCACTGGTTTAAAGCCTGTTTGCGCCTGCGTTTGCAGACTTAAAATCCCACAC
The DNA here is from genome assembly GCF_052114225.1 of Chitinophaga sp. RAB17. Taxonomy (NCBI): domain Bacteria; kingdom Pseudomonadati; phylum Bacteroidota; class Chitinophagia; order Chitinophagales; family Chitinophagaceae; genus Chitinophaga; species Chitinophaga sp. RAB17. The sequence goes on from NZ_JBFREI010000001.1 coordinate 936,094, forward strand.
ATCAAAATTAAAATCCATTTACACATATGCGCGCACTTTTAACATTTTATCGATCCTTTCCAACTGATATCCTTGTTGACGGATGCCCTGGATCAGTTGTGGTAATATATCGGCGGTTATCTTACAGGTATCATGTAATAAAATAACGGCGCCTGGTTTCAGCTGTTCCAGTATCCTGTTCAGCAATGCTGTTTCATCTTTGGCTACGGTATCCAGTGAGCGTATGTTCCAGCCTACCGGCAGATAATTACCTGCTTTCACCGCCCTTGCCAGGTTCGGATTGGTGACACCATATGGCGGGCGAAACAGGCGTGGCGTAAGCCCTGTGGTGTTTACCGTTACTGCGTCCATCTGCTGCATATCCGTGAGCATATTGCGGGAGAGTTTAATATCGAACCAAAAGTCATGTGAATAGGTATGGTTCCCTATTACATGTCCATCTGCGTATATGCGTTTCAGTAAGTGCTCGCTGCCGGAGATATTCTTCCCGATACAAAAAAATGCGGCGGGCACCTGTTCTCTTTGCAGTATATCCAGTATTACCGGCGTATACTCAGTATGTGGGCCATCATCAAAAGAAAGCGCCACTACATTTTCGGTCGTATCTGCCTTACACACCACCTTCATAAAAAAACTGGCTTCTATATTTATAGCGCCGCGAATGGTGAGTGGCAGAAAGATAAGTACCGGTAAACCGTAAGCCCAGAAAGGAATATCGAGCGCCAGGTATTTGTCCAGGAACAACAGTACCCCGAGACTTATAATGGCTACGATATTTACTACCCTGTTGTTTAGCATGCGGTTAGTAATACCAGGGAATGGTGTGTTCCCTGATGATGATTATATAATAAAACCTTTTTAATCTGTTTGGGTGCACGTCCAAAAAACACGGCTGCTTCGGGCACTTCCTGCGCTGCGATGATGGCATTGGCCATCCATACGCCGAAACCGGCAGCAGTGGGATATTCGCCACACAGGTGTTTAAAGCAGGCTTCTGCATGTTCCGGGAACAAGGCAGCAGCTACTTCTTCATATATTTCATCCTGGTCTATATCACCATTTCTGCCGGTGATGATCAGGTCAATGTCTGCAGGGGTACTGTTATTATCTTCCAGGAATTTCATGATATGACCTATCACTTCTCCTTCCCAGAGTGGTTTGTACAGGGTACTAACACCAGACAGCTCGGCTACAGTGCCGGGTTCTTTGGCGATGCCCAGTGTGAAAAAGGCGGCGCCTTCGCCGGCAATAGTGCCGCTATCAGGGCTGTTCAGCAGCTCCATCGTTTTTACAGGCGTCTTTTTATAGATACCGAAACGCGACAGGAGCTGATGGCTGTAGTTGGTAATTTCATCTACGCCACCGGCCAGTATATGCTGAGCGGAGCCTTCTTTCAATATCATGATCGCATCCAGCAGGGCATTTTCGAAGGAAAAACCGCGGTGTACGAAGGTATTGTTATAACCGTTACAACCCAGTAGCAGGGCAATCTGTCCGGCTACGGTGTTGTGGGTACTTTGTATGAAAGCGGTGGGCGTCAGCATTTCTTCCTGCTGATTCACCATTTTAGTTAAAAACAGGCCGGTATCATCGAGACAGCCATAGGCGGTGCCGGTGATGATCGCATCCGGTGCGGTAATACCTGCAGCTTCCAGGCTCAGATGAGCCGCGCCTACGCCCATTTTTACCACACGGCTCATGCGGCGGATCTGTTTCACATCAATCCATTGCTTGTAATCCGGATCTACGGTAGACAGGCGTACCTGTTCATATTCTCTGGGAGTAGCCAGCAAAGGGCCTCCCTGCGCAGTTTCCTGCGGAGATATACAACCGGTGCCATTTATGTAGATATTCATATAGCTGTTAGCTTTTAGCTGTTAGCAGTTAGCTTACATTGTTTGTTTAGCGGATAGCTCACATTGTTTTGAAAGCACTTACTTTATACTTTTAGCTCTAAATGCTGGTGTTGGCCGACGCAGGTTACCTGACCACCTTGACTAGCCTTTAGAAAAAATCAGACTTGAACAGTTGCCACCAAAACCGAATGAATTAGACATCACATGTTGCAGGTCATGACCCGTTGAATATTCGGTTACGGGTGCAAATGGTACTTCCTTCATCTGGTGTTCAAAGCGAGCGTTGGGATAGAGGATGCCTTCCTTTACTGCCAAAGCAGAGAAAACGGCTTCTATACCACCGCTGGCGCCCAGTGTATGGCCGGTGAACGATTTGGTAGAGCTCATGGCCGGAAAATGTGGCGCAAAGAGCCTGTTGATGGCAATTCCTTCTGATACGTCATTATTTTGCGTACCGGTGCCGTGCAAATTAATATATCCTATTTGTTGCGGTTGTAGTCCGCTTCTATCCAATGCGCCTTTCATAGCCAGGTAGTTGCCTGTGCCATCGGGAGAAGAAGCTGTTTGGTGGTACGCATCATTGGCGTTGGCAAAACCACTGAAACGGCACCATGGCTGCAGCTGTGCAGCCAGGCTATCTGATACCAGGATAACATAGCCTGCGCCTTCCCCCAGATTGAGCCCGGTGCGGGTGTCGTCAAAAGGCCGGCATGGCTGCTGATCCAGGATCATGAGTGTATTAAAACCATTTAATGTAAAACGTGTCAGCGCGTCTGTACCACCGGCAATCACCACATCCACCATATTATTGCGGATCAGGCGGGAGCCGTACATCAGGGCATTAGCCCCGGAAGAACAGGCAGTACTGATGGTAGACACATGATGACGGATGCCAAGCATATCTGCTACCAATTCAGTAATGCTACCACATTCATGGTGCAATACCTGGTGTAAGCGGCCGCCACGTGGGTTTACGAGAAATTCCGGGAAAAAGTCCTCCGTTTTATCCATTCCACCCACTGTGTTGCCGGAAACAAAACCCACGCGATACTGTGATATATCGCCCAGCCCACTGGATTGCCACGCCTCACGGGCAGCAATCATGCTGAGCAGGGCTGTTCTGCTGATATGTTCCGGCATACGTGCCATATCGGCAAGTGTGGCATTGTCTGCCTTCACTTCCGCTACCGGAAAGGTATTACGATGAACAGAAGGCAGGTACTGCATAGCAGCCATTCCCGGCTGCATATCCCGGAACGACTGCAAACAGGCCTTTACATTCAGGCCTATCCCGCTGATAACCCCACCACCTGCTATCCACACCTTTTCACTCATGCCTTTACGGTTTGATTTGCTGTAATGTACTCTGCCATTGAACGAACAGAGTGGAATATTTTTGGTCCTTCTTCAGGATTGGCAATGCGGATATTATAATGCTGTTGCAGCAATACAATCAGTTCCAGCGCATCGATAGAATCAAGTCCCAGCCCATCTTTAGAAAACAGCGTCTGATCGCTGCCGATGCTCTCCGGGGTTACTTCCTGCAAATTCAATTGTTCAATGATCTGCGCTTTCAGATCCGACATCAACTTTTCCACTGTAATTTGATTAAAGTTATTAACTATTTATTTGTTGATAAAACGCTGACAAAGCTGCTGCTGTTAAAGGCTGTGCTTTATCTGTTCGTTTATTTTCCACGAGGAATAATGCTACCTCATACCGTTGTTCCATTACCTCTACCCAACCACAGATACAAGCCTTTAAAGGTGTTTCTGCCAGCAGCTGTGCCGGGTAAGTGCTCATCAATGCCGTGTCAAAAGTATCTGACACAAAAAAAGTATTCTCTCCTTTAAAACCATGCCGGATCGATATCTCCCCCATTACAATGTTGGGTAGCGTATATACGAACAAGGCCGGACTGGCAAAATCCTTCACGGTGGCATAGTAACGCAGGTCTGTATCCAGACTGCTACTCCGATTTGATAATACCATACCTACCTGTTCTGGTGGCAAGGTATGTACCCCTGTATCTTTCAGCAATATTTCCGCCGCCAGCCAGCCAAGCTTGCTGAGGGCATCCATCTTATGAAATTTAGGATACTGACCGGAAAAATGGTCGTAACCTGCCCGCAGAAAATCAGATACTTCCAGCTCCTGCGCTGCCTCCCATAACAATGTACCATTCAGATACACCTTGTTATGACGAATGATACAACTCCCTGTAATATATGCCAACTCACTATTCAATTTCTGAACTGCTTTTTAACTTTTCCGTTAATTCTATTGTTCTGGCCAGGCGTTTAAGCGCAGTCTCATGATTTTTGACAAATGGATTATTCATATCCCACACATAACCAGCCAGTACGGAACAAATTTGTCCCTTGATCAGCGGATCCGCATCTTTCTTAAAGAAAATGGTATCCAGGGTACCTTCATACCAGGCCATTACATAAGAACGGAAGGTATTCACGCCCTGCATGGTTGGCTCCATATACTCTTTTTCCCAGTCTACGTCCTCACCTTTCAGTTTTCTGATCACCAGCTTTGCCGCTGTTTGAGCAGATACGCAGGCCAAAGTTACGCCAGAAGAGAAAATCGGGTCCAGAAATTCTGTTACATTTCCGGTTAATACAAATCCATCACCGTAAAACTTATCGGTAGTGGCAGACCAGGACTGCAAAATCCGTGGTTCAAATACCAGTTCTACATCTCGGAAACGCTCTCTGGTATAAGGTTCTGCTTCCAGTAAAGCGCGATATTTATCTTCGTCAGTGCCAGGATATTGTTCAAAAAACTCCGGATCTCCCACAAATCCCAGGGAAGTTACCCCGGTAGCAAAAGGAATAATCCAGATCCAGACACCTTTTTTATGCACAACAGCAGTAATACGGTTAGGTTCATCCGCCATAGAGCGGCGAACATCCACCGTATGGGCAAACAATGCTTTACGTGGTTGCAGATTGGAGTTCTTCTCCAGGTTAAACAGTTTAGGAATTACCCTGCCGTAACCACTGCCATCTACTATAAACCTGGCAGCAATTTCAGATTGATTACCATCTTTATCTTCCACAGTCGTCACAGAGTCGGACCCATTAAAACGTATAGCTGTCACCGTTGTTTCGTATGATACGGGAACACCCATACTTTCTACAGTGTCAGCGAGCGTTTTATCAAAATCGGCACGGGTTACCTGCCAGGTCCAGGTCCAACCGGGCGTGTATTGCTCCTGGAAGGTAAAATCACAGGTGGCATCGCCTTTCACGAACTTGGCACCGTATTTCTGCTGAAAACCTTTTGCTTTGATGGCATCGATGAACCCTGCTTCTTCCAGGGCTTCCATACTGCGGGGCAAAAGGCTTTCGCCAATAACAAAACGGGGGAACTTTTGCTTTTCCACCACTTTTACTTTGTACCCTGCCTGGTGAATAATAGACGCTGCTACCGTTCCTGCCGGACCCGCTCCTATTACCAGTACATCAACTTGCTCAGTTTTCATAAGAGATCGATTTTGGGAATTATAGATGATTGTGTGACAATTGGAATTTCTATTTCTTCTTACATTTCAACAATGTATAGTTCATACCCATCTGATCATTCTCTTCGATAATCGTTAAGCCGGCATCTTCAATACATTGAAAGAAATCATCTGTGTGGTACATCTGGCTGTTGCCGTTGGCCATCGCTGTGAAATACAGGGAGGTCTGTTGCAGACAGAAAGCGGCAGACTTAAACTGCTGGCGATTCCAGAATGGTTCCAGTATATATACAATACCGTCTTCGTTGAGCGCTTCGCGGCAACGTTTCAGGATAGACACAATTTCAGCTTCAGAAAAACAATCCAGGAACTGGCTCATCCAGATGGCATCAAAGCCTTTAGGGAAAGGGAGTTCCTCGTGCAGGATATTGGCGATATGAAAATGTACGCGGTTTTCTACGCCGGCATCTTTCATTTTCTGTTGTGCCAATCCGGCCTGCCCCGGTAAATCAAAGATGGTTACTTCCACATCCGGGTCTTTGGCAGTGCAAGCCAACGCCCACTTACCGGTGTTACCGCCAATATCGAGGAGACGTTTTGGATGTTTCTCAAAAACAATATCCAGGGCGGCAGGGGTAGCCAGATCAGAATAGTAGTGGTCGAAGTCGAACCAGCTTTTACCTACTTCAGGTGGCAGCAGCGACAGGCCGGGATAGATAGTATCCCAGGGGCCCAGTTCACGCAAGCCGGCGGGCTTTCCTTCTGTGAGGCTTTCCTGCAGGTGATTCATGCCTTTATAGCAGATATCCTGAGAAAAGTCCATGTTAATACGGGTAAGCTGATCATGTAAAATAAAGTAGCCTGTTTTGGTGAGGGTATAGCGTTTATCATTTACGATCACGAGCTCCATACCTAAACCTGCTTCCAGCAATACTCTTACTGCATAGCGGGACATTTTTGTTTGCTCCATTATTTCTTCAATGGTGATGCCTGCAGAACGGCTGTTGCTTACTGCAGTTAAAATGCCCATATCACGCAATGCCCTGGTAGCCTGAAAAGCAACAGGGGCAAATGCCAGACGCAATGCAGCTTCTTTCGCTTCCAGTGCTGTTTTTGTTTCTTTATTAAACACGACAATAACTTGTTTAGCTGTTAAGATTAAAGACCATGGCTGCATTACATCCTCCAAAACCTGATACTGTTTTCAGGAAGTGGGCAGATGGCCTGTGCAGCAGGGTATTATTAACGTTGACCGGCATACTTACACCGGAGTTTTCATATCCTTTTGTTGGCAATATTACACCGGCTTTCATGGCCTGCATGCTGATGATCGCCTCTATGAGTCCGGCTGCACCGAGGGTGTGGCCATAGTACCCTTTTAGACTGTTTACCGGCACCTGGCTTAAACCGGCGTGGTGTAATGCTTTCGCTTCCATTTCATCATTATACAGTGTAGCCGTGCCATGTGCGGACACAAATCCGATATCAGCAGCGGTGAGTCCACTACCATGTATAGCCAGTTGCATCGCTGCAGCCAGCTCTTCACCGGTACGGGACGGACCTGAAATATGATTGGCGTCGTTGCTGATAGCACCGGCGCCCAATGAAAAAGCAGCGTTGTTATTATCCTTGCTGAGGATAACGGTGGCAGCACCTTCTCCCAATGTTACCCCGGTGCGGCTGGCATCGAAGGGTTTACAGGGAACAGCACTTACTGCCTGAAAAGATTGAAATCCAGACAATACAAAGCGGGTCAGCACATCAGCTCCGGCAACCACTACGTGATCATAACGTCCCGATTCAATGAGTCGTTTACCGGTTAAAATAGCGACCAGTCCTGATATGCAGGCACTACTGATAACCATTGGCTGGTTGGCTGCCTTAAAATGTGCCGCTATTTTATTGGCAGAAGAAAACAATTGCAAATCTGCCAATGGTACGACAGTTCCTTCAGGCTGCTGCTCCAGTAGTTCTATATTTCCCTTGGTAGTGGAAATAAGGAAACCGGTACGTTTATCTGTTAATGTGATCCCTGTTTGTTCCAGGGCATTTTGTACAGACGCCACCAGCAGTTTTTCAAATGTCGTGTATCCGTGCAGGTTGTATGCAGCGGTGTATGTATCCAGCTGACCTGGCGCCATCATAGCGCCATAAAACGGAGCAGCGGCATAAGCTGCATTTTCCTGCAAACTTATGCCACTGTTGCCCAGTAAAACCTGGTCAAAATTATCCCGGGTAGTACCGCCCAAAGGCCCCACAATATTATCTGCTACTACATACACCTGTTGCATATCACCCTTAGTTATACCAGCCCGTGTGTTTTTTTCCATTCACTGAAAAAAGCGGGTGTTATCAGTTGCAGGGAAGATGTTTCTTTATCCAGGAATACCTGAACAGAAGATCCTTTTGCCACTATTTCACCTGTTGCCGGATTGGTAAGAATATATTCAAATTTTATTTTGGCGGCCAGATCATCCACATATATTGTTTCTACTACTACCCTGTCGCCATAGCGCAAAGAGCGTTTGTAATCGCATTGTATGTTCACTACCGGAACGGAGTATCCTTTTTCAAAAATATCCAGGTAACGAAGTCCGTATTTTTCGCCAAAAGCTTCTCTGCCGTCTTCAAAATACTGCACATAATGCCCGTGCCATACTATTCCCAGCGGATCTGCTTCATTAAATCGTATTAGTATGTTCGTGCGGGCTGTGAGTGTCATGATTTATCCTTTCTTCTTTGCTGGTTTCTTTGTTTCTTTTGTAGCTACACCGGTTTTACCTTCTTTCTTTTCTGCAGGTGCCACTACTGGTTTTGGATCTTCTACGTCTTTGGTATCAGCGTATTTGGTTTTCAGCTTATTGTAGTCATCATCAAAGTCACCCAGTGCGCTTTTGATGGTTGCCAGCCAATAGTTACGCCATGCGAAGCTCCATTTCTGGCCTTTACCGATGTAACGTTCTGTCATCAGTACATTTTTACGGTCCATATCTATCACGGTGATCCACATAGAGGCGCTTTTGCTGGTTTTGCTCATGCCTTCCATTACGATCATTACACCGATACCATGTCTGCCGGAAAAATCGTAAGATTTCACCACTTTGGTGATGTCTTCCGCTTTCAGGCGTTCAAAGTCGGAGGATTCGTCTGACAACAGGGCATCTTTATTAATGCCTTCGTTATGCTTATTTACCTGGGTAATGCTGGTATTGTACTTTTCGCGATGAAATGCGCCTGGCACATCATATTTTTTCTGTTCATTTACAATTACCTGGTTAAGAGCAGTAAACTCATGATCTACGATGGCATCTGTTTTTGCCGCCGCATCACCAATCAGTTTAGCCTGGGTAAAGTCCACTCCGAGCCAGAGGAAGGAAGAGTCTTTGTTCTCTAAAAAGTTTTTCAATTTCTGAGCATGGGCATCCATTGCGAACATGCTTAAAACCATCAATGGTAGTGCGATAAATTTTCTACAGTTCATGTTATTCTAAATTATGGGATTGATAAAGATTTTCATTTCGCATTGTGCCATTACACGGCCTTCAAACATCACTTTACCGGTTACCATGGTGGCGTTGAATACTTCTCCACCGATTTCCGTGGTGGTTTCAATCATTTGTCCTGCAGGAGGCAGTTCCAGTATTTCCAGGTCTTTCACGGCGCCAATAAACCCTAATGGAACGGGGCTGTTTTCCTGTTTGGCAATATACCCGATGCGGGCAGCTGCTGTTTGGGCAATGTTTTCCATCAGACCGGGAGCCGTCAGGACCCCATTCTCCACAAAAATATTGTCTGCTGCAATGTGAAGGCCGGTTCGGGTTACAGGACCATTTACCTCCAGGATACCGCTAATCATTACGATTGGCGTACGCTGAGGGATATAGGCGGTGATATCATCTGTATGAATAAACATCTGCGCAAGTTATTATTAAATATGAAACACGAAATAACTAGAATTATACGAAATTATGAACAGTAAAAACACGCATTATTCCCAAAAATCGTAATAATTGAACCATTGAACCGGATAACGGTGTACTTTTTCTTCCACGCGCTGCACAAAATCATTCAGTGAAGTTTCCACTCCCTCGTTACGGCGCCCGTGATATAGTTTGGGTTCAGTCGCATAGAAATGATAGTGTGTGGAAGATTCTTTGAAGGCAAATACTACTGAAACCGGCACCCGGAAGGTGGCGGCCAACAAAAAGGGACCCATTGGAAATCGGGCATCCTGGCCCAAAAAGGAAGTGGTCAGCGTTTTATTACCAGGCAGAAAACGGTCGGCGTGCATACATACCATTTCCTTATTATTCAAGGCTTCATTAATGGCGTAGATATGTGACAGGTCGTCTTTGATCACAATAATATTCATGTTACGGTCGCCGGTAATACCAGACAGGTAATCTTTGATACGCTGATGTTCTCCATCAAACATGACAATATTGATACGGGTTTGCAGGCGTTTGAACAAATGTCCGGCTACTTCCCAGTTACCCAGGTGGGCGCTCAGTAAGATACCGCCCTTGCCGCCGGCAATCATTTCACGCAAATGGTGTTCGCCCTCAAATTCAAAAGTGAATTTATTGGCCATATCGGCCATCACTACTACTTTATCGATCAGCGTTTGACCAAACACATGATAATTACGATACAGACTAAGCAATGAACGCCACTTGCCGTATCCTATTTTTGTACGGAAATAATGATAGAGAGGTTTTGAGGAGCTCCAGGAAAATGCAAAAAAATAGAAAGCCACGAACCTTAGCAGCAGATAAGCCGGCATTACTCCCCCATTATTAAGCAGGAAAACAAAACAACTATATCCAAACTTACTCCCTTTTGACTTTCCTTGCCAGGAAGGCATTATACCAGTTCTTTTTGTTGTACACGAGTGGCTACGTAATCGTAGAAATCCTGGAAGGTGATGATAGCCTGGAAATCTTCAGGATTTACTTTAAATCCGAAGTTATCTTCTATCACTACTACCATATCAATATAATCCAGACTGTCAAGATCCAGTGTGGACTTCATATTTGCTTCAGGTGTGATTGATTCGGCGTTTGCTTCAAACTCCTCAACCAGAAACTTATTCGTAACAGTTATTATTTCTCTAATGTCCATAAAGTGCGAAATCAGATATAGGTCGTTTTTAAATTTATTTATTGCAGCTTAGTTGGTCTAACGATCCTGATCCAAGGGTCAAAGTTAAGAATATTTATTGTCCGTTCCACCCCCTTACGATAAGAGAGGAGTTAGTACCTCCAAAACCAAAAGAGTTCGACAAAAATATATTAAAATTTTTATTAATTGTACTGCTCACAATATTTAACCGGGCGGCATCCTCATCGGGATTTTCCAGGTTAATATTGGGTGCTATAAACCCGTGCTTCATCATGATCATGGAATATACAATTTCGCTGGCACCAGCCATCCAGCACTCGTGGCCGGTCATGGATTTGGTGGAGCTGACATAAGGCCTGGAAGCGCCGAATACTTCATGCAGGGCTTTGGCTTCGCTGGCATCTCCTGCCAGTGTGGAAGTAGCATGTGCATTAATGTATTCGATATCGCCGGGTTGGAGCCCTGCATCTTTCAGGGCAATTTCCAGGGAACGTACGGGCCCATCTACGGTTGGATTCGAGATATGTGATCCATTGGAGGAAAAGCCATATCCCATCACTTCCCCTAAAATAGTAGCCCCTCTGTTTTGAGCTGACTCCAGGCTTTCCAGTATCACAGTAGCCGCGCCACCGCTGGGCACCAGTCCATCGCGATCACGGTCAAAAGGCCTGGAAGCGCGGGCAGGTTCATTTTCCCTTATGGAGAAGGCCCCAATAGCGTCAAAGTTGCCCATGGCATACAGATTCACTTCCTGTGCACCGCCGCAGATAACGGCATCCTGCATCCCGTTGCGGATAAACATATATCCCATGCCAATAGCATGAGAACCGCTGGCACAAGCCGCGCTCACAGTAAAGTTAACACCACGGAGCTTGAAAATAGTGGCCAGGTTCATGTTCACCGTAGAGTTCATGGTCTGGAATACAGAACCGGAACCTACCAGCATGGTATCTTTTTTTGCCCGCATTACGTCATTGGCTTCCACCACTGGTTTTGCAGAGCTGTCATTACCGTATAATAGTCCTATGGGAGTGGAGTCAATATATTCAGGAGTGATGCCCGACTGCGCCAGGGCCTCACTGGTCGCCATATAGGCAAACTCCGCCTGTTCCGGCATCATGATCCTTGATCGGCGATCCAGTACCCCTTTGAGCTCGGGTCTTTCTATATAGCCGGTTAATCCTGACCGGTAACCAAAAGTTTTCCTCTCGGGATCCAGCACAATACCGGATTTACCCTGATACAAGGAATCTTTTACTTCCTGCATATCCTTTCCAATGCAAGAGTAGATTCCCATTCCAGTGATCACTACTCTTTTCATAAGCTCGTAGCTTTTAGCGGTTAGCTTTGATCTAGCATTTAGCCATTAGCTTTTAGCTGTTAGTAAATGCAGCGAAGCGTATGTTATGCTAATCTCCGCTGCATTTACTAACAGCTAAAAGCTAATAGCTAAACGCTATTCAGGTATGCAACCCTCCATTAATATTTAATACTTCACCTGTGATATAACCCGCTGCTTTGGAAGCGAGGAAAGCTACTGCTTCCGCTACTTCTTCCGGTGTACCGAAGCGGTTCATAGGCACCTGGGCAGCCAGCTCTTTTTCATTGAGTTCTGCTGTCATATCTGTTTTAATAAATCCGGGTGCGATGGCATTTACGGTGACTCCCCTCTTGGCTACTTCCTGGGCCAGGGCTTTGGTAGCGCCGATAACCCCTGCTTTCGCGGCGGAATAATTTGTCTGGCCGGGTAACCCTTTGATACCAGACAACGACACCATGTTAATAATACGTCCGTAACGTTTTAATAACATATTGTTCAATACCTGCTTCGTCACATTAAAAAAACCATTCAAACTGATATTCAATACATTTCCCCACTGCGCTTCATTCATCCAGAACATCAGGGAATCTTCGCGGATACCGGCATTATTTACCAGGACTTCTATCTGCTGATCTTTATTATTTTCTACCCATCCACCCAGCACCTGCTGCACTTCTGCGGCATCTCCCACATTAAACTGCAGCAGTTCACCTGTACTTCCTTTTGCTTTTACCGCCTCCAGGGTTTCCAGTGCTGCTGCTTCATTCCCCTTGTAGTTGATGAGTATATGATAACCTGCTTCGGCCATTTTTACACAAACTGCCCTTCCTATCCCTCTGGATCCTCCTGTTACTAATGCACACTTCATTGAATTACAAATTTCGGATTACAAATGATGGCTCATCTAATATGAACTAAAACTCTACGGGCACATTTTTTATCAGGTATTCCTTAATTTTCTGAAGATCCTTGTAACGCGGGCTATCCTCAATAAATTTAGGAAATATTGCTCTTACTTCCTGGTATACCTTATGAGAAAAACCAGCCAAACGATCCTGACAATTCAGGTAGTCTACCGCCTGCAACATCGTCATCACCTGTATGGCCAATACCTGGAAAGTATTTTCTATCACCTTACTCGTCATGATAGCCGCATTACAGCCCATACTCACAATATCCTGGTTATCGTTGTTATTCGGAATACTATGTACATACATCGGGAATGACAACGTCTGGTTTTCCGCCACGGTAGATGTAGCCGTAAACTGAACGCCCTGCATTCCAAAATTGAAGCCAAGTTTTCCCAGGTTCATGAACGGCGGGAATTTATGGTTCAATTTATCGTTCAGAAGATAGTTTAATTGTCTTTCTGCGAGCATAGACAATTTGGTAATGGCAATTTTTATTTTGTCCATTTCCAGAGAGACATAATCGCCATGGAAGTTACCGCCATGGAAAACATTTTCCAGGTGATGATCCACTACAGGGTTATCGCTCACTGAATTCAATTCCTGCACCACCAGTTTTTCTGACTGTACCAGTGTATCATATACGGGACCCAGAATTTGTGGTACACAGCGCAGGGAATAATATTCCTGTACCTTATCTTTAAAAATTTCTTCTTCCAGTTCTTTATAGAGATGATCAGGGCGATGGCGGACCATTTTGCTGCCTGTCAGTATTTCTCTCATTTTAGCAGCAATCTGTTGCTGTCCTTCATGCTTTTTCACCGCATTCAGTTCTGCAGACAGGTGGTCGTCAAATGCTTCTACGATTTCGTTGATCATGGCAGATAATACCACAGACCATCCAAGGAGTTTTTTGGCTTCAATAAGATTCACCAATCCTACGCCTGTCATAGCGGAGGTACCATTGATAATGGCCAGTCCTTCTCTTACGTGAATACCTATAGGTTTGAGGTTCAGTCGGGCAAATACTTCTGCCGTAGGCTGAAATTTATCTTCATACCATACTTCCCCTTCGCCAATCAATACAAGGGCCAGGTGGGCCAGCTGTACCAGGTCGCCGCTGGCGCCCACACCACCGTGTTCAAACACACAGGGATATACGTTTTTGTTGATCAGATCTTTTAAGAGATGTACTACTTCCGGATGAATGCCTGAATGTGCCTGCATAAAGCTGCTCAAACGTGCGATCATCAGTGATTTTGTATGCAATGGTGACATACATTTACCTGCACCGGAGCTATGACTGCGGATCAGGTTATATTGTAACTGGAAGGTATCTTCATCGCTGATGCGGTATTGGGCCATAGGACCAAAACCGGTATTGATGCCGTAGATCAGTTTCTTTGCCGAAAATTTCTCAAGGAATAAAAAACTAGCTTCCACCTGCTGCAGAGCTGCTGCTTCTAATGTCAGCTCTTCTCCGCCCAAAAGGACCCTGTACACTTCATCCAGGGACAGCGCCTTACTTCCTATTGCAACCATTTTATCTTAAATTAAATTATTTGTATATGTAAAAAAGTGCTCAAAATTAGCATAAAGCTAGATTTATCCAAATAAATAACAACGATCCCAAACGAATTACGGGTAATTACGCATGCGATTATTACTTATTTTGCTTTGGGGTCAATGCTTATTCTTCCACATGCTGTGTTGGCGGTGTCACCAATACTTTGTCTATACGATGTGCATCCATGTCCACTATTTCGAATGTAAAGTCTCGCCAGGTGAACTTTTCACCGGTTTGCGGAATATGTTCCAGGTGATGCAGGATGAAGCCGGCCAGCGTATCAAAATCCTGCTCAAATTCCGTCATCCAGTCTTCTTTATCAAATTCTTCGAGGAAATCATAAAACGGGATCTGTGCATCTACCAGCCAGGTGCCGTCTTCCCGCAGAACCATCTCGTAATCATCACTTTCGGCAGTTTCCGGCATATCTCCTACAATGGCTTCGAGGATATCATTCAGGGTGATCATCCCCAGGAATGTACCATACTCATCCACGATAAAGGCTGCGTGTAAATGCGTTTCTTTAAACTTCTCAAGCACCTGGTAAGCCGTATTATTCTCCGGTACAAACAGGGGTTTGCGGATAATATCAGCCAGTGGCACCGATTTTCCGGCTACCGTGTACAGGTCTTTTATGGTGATCAGTCCTTTAATACTGTCTATCTGTCCATCGCAAACAGGATACACAGAATGCAGGCTGTCATGAATTTTCCGCTGATAGTCGCCCGCAGCCTCATTAATATCCAGCCAGGTAATGTCATTCCGGTAAGTCATGAGCGAGGTGATGTTACGATCGCCCAGGTGGAATACGCGTTCAATGATTTCCTGTTCTGTTTCTTCGATAGCACCGGAGTTGGTGCCTTCGTTGATAATTGCCTTGATCTCTTCTTCCGTTACATGTGAATCACCGGATTTGAGATTAAATAGTTTCACCAGCACCGTAGTGGAGGCAGACAATAACCAGATGAAAGGAAAGGTAAGCCAGGAAAGGACCTGCATTGGCTTTGCCATATTTTTGGCAATTGCCTCCGGCTTAGCCAGCCCTATACGTTTAGGTACCAGTTCTCCCAGTACCATAGAAAAATAAGTAATAGTCACTACAATGATGGTAGTAGCTACCACACTGCTGTAGGGCTGTATGGCGGGGTATGTATTGAGCCAGGCCATCACATCAGTTTTGATGTTTTCGCCTGAATAAATACCCGTTAATATGCCGATCAGGGTAATACCGATTTGCACGGTAGAAAGAAAGGTGTCCGGATTATTTGCCAGCTTTAAAGCTGCCTTTGCTTTTTCATCCCCTTTATTGGCCTGGTTCTCCAAACGGATCTTCCGGGCCGAGACCAATGCTATCTCGGACATCGAGAACAGGCCATTCAATAAAATAAGGATGAGGATAATGACGACTTCCATATATAAAGCCTAAAAATAAAAAATTATTCAAATATCAGGGTAAGAAATGCCAAAAGCAGTCCTAGTGCTATTGCCATGACCTTTTTCCTGCTGAGTTCATGATGTTTTGTACCACTTTCATAAAAAATAGTAGTGGAAATGTGCAGAAATGCACCTACTACCAGCGCTACCACGTATAAAAGATAATGCTGTACAATTTCGAAACGACTGCCCAGCCATCCTGCCAGGATAGCGGCCAACGGTGTTACCAGTGCAAATACCAGCAGGATCCGCCAGAGATCCGCCCGTTTCTTATGTGCATGCATCATCACGGTGATCAGTGTTAATGCTTCCGGTATTTTATGTGCAGCCACCCCCACCATCAGTGAAGGTAGTGCGGAATGATCGTCATACTTAAATCCCAGGGGAATCCCTTCCATGAAAGCATGTATGGAAAGTCCCAGCAACAGCGGTGTTACGGCAATATGATGATGATGCTCCTGCGGCACATGCGTATGCCCGTGCTCCATACCGTGTGACAACTGCTGCAGGAATACCTGCAGAAAAAATCCTGCTACAATATACAGGCCTGCCTGATGCCCCAGCTCATGATACACTTCCGGCAGGAGGTGCATAATAATAACCCCAAAAAGAAAGGCGCCGGTAAAGGCCAGCAGGTAAATAGAAAAATTGGCATGAATACGTTTTATTGTCATGGGTATCAACCCACCAACAATTGTAGCAGCCAGTATTAATATCAGATAGTTCCAGTTCATGATGTGAGTTCAGACTCCAGTCTTATGCGGCGTTGAAAGAAACTTCCGCTGAGCAGTCCGATTAAAATGCCCAGTAAAGCACCACCGGCTACATCCAGCGGATAGTGCACTCCTACGTATATCTGTGCGTAGCCAATAATAGCGGCCCACGCGAAGAACAACCAGGCAAACCGGCGAAAAGCTGATTTTAAAGTTATGAAACAAAATGTAGCCAACGCAAAATGATTCGCGGCGTGGTTGGAAGTAAAACTTCCGCTCATAGGGCAATATACCACCAACACACGTGCGTAGTGGGATACCACAGGGTCCCGGCAGGGCCGCACCCTTCCTATGGCACCTTTCAGATACAGGCTACTTTGATCCGCCAGGCCAAAGCACAGCAAAAAGAAAAGGATCCAGAAAAGTCCTTTCCAACCATAGTTAATGGTCACAAATAAACCCAGGAAAAGGTATAAAGGCGCCCACACAAAAGGTTCCCGCACAAAAGGCAGGATAACATCCAGCGCAGCGTTATGCCATTGCCCGTTGATATGAAAAAATAATCTGAGGTCTTCACGGAGTATCGATTCAAGCATGGCTATGATTTTGTAGCAATGATAACCAGTCGTGGCGAACGCTGCTCATCATAACTGTTAAAGTGATAGTCGCCGAATATTTCTAATATTTCAAGTCCCTGCTTTGCAAACATGGCCTCAAAATCCTGCCTGGTAAAGGCATTCACGCTTTCGGTGTAAGTAGCGCGGCGCATTTTTTCTTTGTCCAGGATACTGATCTGCTTCATAAATTTATGTGCTTTCAGTTCCCGGCGGATATCAAATACTACATTATCCTTCTCTTTCACTTCGTCATTCACCAGGTGGGCCGCTACATAATTACTATTCAGATAGTCCAGTACCAGCTTGCCACCGGGCTTCAGTGCATTCTTCAGTGTACGCAGCGCATTGTCGTTGTCCCGCTGAGATTCGAAGTAGCCGAAGCTGGTAAAAAAATTAAACACCACATCGAAGTAGTTTACCCAAAAAGGTAAGCGCATATCGTGTTGAAAAAAACTAAGGTGGTCGTTTTCCAGTTTTTTAGCTGCATTGATACTTTCAATAGAAAGATCAATTCCTGTTACATTGTAGCCTTTATCAGCCAGGTATTTGGCATGTCGTCCCCTTCCACAGGCTACATCCAGCATTTCTGCACCAGGAGCAGGTTGCAGATACGCCAGCAATTTATCAATGAAGGCAGCTGCCTCCCGATCATCGCGGTTGTTATACAGCAAATGATAATAGGGAGAATTAAACCAATCCTTAAACCAAAGTTTATCTACTTCCATAATTTGTTAGCTTTTAGCTTTTAGCTGCTAGCTTTTAGGAAATGCAGCGTAGATGGTGTTATGTTAATTTAATCATTCGCTGCATTTCCTAAAAGCTAGCAGCTAAAAGCTAAAAGCTATTTTTTATTATTAAACATCAAATATCGGGTGCTTTCGTAAAAGCCACGTGTTAAATTATCGAGGCTTTTCGCTGTATCCTGCTGCTGCGCGCGGACATTTTTCAACGGATCACCTTTCAGATCGTATAATGCGGTGGAATCGTTTACCATGTTTATTTCGTACAGGTAACGATCACCCAGCGCAGCATAAAAAGGCATCTGGTTGCGCAGGTACGTCATGAAAACATATTTATTCTCTACCCGGGTGCTGTCGAACAGGTCTACGCCCAATGTATAGTTTTTATATGGCATACCTACCATTTTAGCCATGGTAGGGTATATATCCAGTAAACTGCCTGGCGTGGTGATCTGTTGCGGCGCCAGGTGTTTGGGACTATACATAAACGCCGTTACATGTACGCCACCGGTAGACAGTTCATATTCCGGTAACGGCATAAAGCTGTATGGATTGAGTACACAGTTATGATCACCGAAAAACACGAAGATGGTATTGTCCAGGTAACCATCTTTGCGGGCCATATCAATGAGATGCCCCACATTATAGTCTTCATATCTTAAAGCATTAAACTGATCAACAGATACGAAGCCCGACTTTTTGAACTTATTCATGTCGATGTCTTTCTCCGTCAGCTTTTTAAAGTCACCCGCGCCACTGGTAGTGGTATAGGGCGGGTGATTATCTGCCAGTTGCAGGAAGGCGACAAAGGGCTGCTTTTTATCATTGTCTTCTTTGAAGATGCCGCTGGCTTCTGTGATCAGGTCATAGTCGGAAACGCCCCACACATCTGCTTTGGGCGACTTATACATACCTTCCTCGTAAATGCGTACCCCTTCCACATTATTGGTAAATACTGCGCGGATATTAGCCCAGTTGGTATTTCCTCCCAGCAGGTACAATTTATCGTAGCCTTTGAACTGGTCCATCACAATACGCTGGTCCAGCATTTTAGGGTGGCGGCTGGCTGTTTTCACGGAAGTGATATCCGGCAAGCCGGTATGTACGCCAAACACGGTTTTCGCCGTACTGATGGCAGGCACATAGAAATTTTTAAAGAGAATACCGCTATCTGCCAGTCGTTGCATGTTGGGCGTGGCCTGCATGGGGTTGCCGTACATGCTGGTCACGGCGGCGCCGGTAGATTCCAGCATCACCAGTACTACGTTGAGTTTAGGTCTGGAGGCATCGCCGGCAATGGTGCGTACGTAGTTGAGGCTGTCTGCATTGGCGCTATCTACTTTCAGGTAGTTGGCGATTGCCGGATAATATTTCCTGGTGGCTTCCGGACTGAAAGTATCTCCTTTTACGGAGAAGTTGGAAGCAAAATACAGGATGGGATTGAGTCCCAGGCTGGTCACCCCGTTGTCGCGGGTAAACATGGCCTGGCTCCAGCGCAGTGGGAAATAGGCGATATTACCATAGCAACCGGCAGCAAAGAGCAGTACCATTCCAATCACATAACCGGTAAAGGGCCAGTTGCGCAGGTAAATGAGTGGTTGTGCGGCAAATCTTTTCCAGGTGGCCTTTTGCAGGCGATATACGAGGAACATGAAAATAAAAATACCGAGTGCACCTCTTACTACCGGGTAACTCTGCCACACCATACGGGCGTTGTCTGCGCGTTCTCCTTTGGCCAGGAACCTTAATACAGAAGGGTCCAGGCGTTGGCCCAGGTAATCATAATGTCCCAGGTCAAGAATATAAAGGAGGGTGAGTAGCAGGTATATCAGAAAGAAATATATAAAGTTGATGCGGCGTATAGGCTTCAACGTAAAAAAGGCATTACGTGTAATGAGTGCTATCAGCAGTATAGGAATCATTAAATAGAGGGCGAGTCTGAGATCGAACCGTAATCCCAGGTTCCAGGCTTTCACGATGGCTGCGTGGTCTGTAATGGTAGTTTTGAAGAAGAACAGGTAAAATATAGCCCTGAACATTACCATCAGCAGGAAGAGGTAAAGCGTTTGAACAAACACATAACGAATATACCGGGGTATATTCTTCCACGAGTATTGCATGTAACGTATAGCTGTTTTTTTAAAAGCGTAGCTGCAAATATATCGAAAAAGCGGAAAGCGGAAAGGATAAAGCAAAAAGCAATTGTGGCGGAGAGCTAAGGGGATACATTAACTAATAATCGCTTATAACTTCGCTACAATAGCTTTTTGCTTTATCCTTTATCCTTTCTGCTCTTACATCATCTATTCATAATTAGGATTTCTGGAATGGATTTTTTTATATTTGCCTTCCTTTAAAAACAGAATCTTGTGGCACTGATCAAATCGATATCCGGCATACGCGGAACCATAGGCGGTAAGCCCGGCGAGGGACTTTCTCCATTAGATGTGGTAAAATTCACAGCGGCATACGGCACCTGGCTGAGCCGTGAAACAGAAAACCGTAAGGTGGTAATAGGCCGTGATGGTCGTATTTCCGGCGAAATGGTGAAAAACCTCGTGGTATCTACCCTGAACGGGCTGGGCTTTGATGTAGTAGACCTTGGTCTTTCTACCACTCCTACCGTTGAGCTGGCAGTTACCATGGAAAATGCTGCAGGCGGTATTATCCTTACTGCCAGCCATAATCCGAAAGAATGGAATGCGCTGAAATTACTGAACAGTAAAGGCGAATTTATTTCCGGAGATGACGGTACTCAACTGCTGGACATTGCAGAACGTGAGGATTTTAATTTCGCGGATGTGAATAAGCTGGGCACCTACACGGTAGATGATTCTTACCTGCAGAAGCACGTAGACCTGGTGGTGAACTATCCACTGGTGGATGTGCCTGCCATCAAAGCGCGTAACTTCAAAATAGTGGTAGACGCGGTAAATTCTACCGGTGCTTTATTTGTTCCTCCATTGTTAAAAGCATTGGGTGTGGAAGAAGTAGAAGTACTGTTCGGGGAAGTGAATGGTAAATTCAGTCACAATCCTGAGCCGCTGGCGGAAAACCTGACAGCGCTGTCCAATGAGGTGAATAAATCCAATGCTGACCTGGGCATCGCAGTAGATCCGGATGTGGATCGTCTTTGCTTTGTTTGCGAAGATGGCAGCATGTTCGGTGAAGAATACACCCTGGTAGCAGTAGCAGATTACGTATTAAGTAAAAGAAAAGGAAACACCGTTTCCAATATGTCTTCCACACAGGCGCTGAAAGATGTTACCCTGAAGCATGGCGGGCAGTATACCCCTTCTGCGGTGGGTGAAGTGAATGTGGTAAAGAAAATGAAAGATACAAATGCGGTAATCGGCGGAGAAGGCAATGGTGGTATCATTGTTCCTGACCTGCACTATGGCCGTGATGCGCTGATTGGTATTGGTCTTTTCCTGAGCCACCTGGCACACAGTAAAAAGAGCATCAAAGCGCTGCGTAACAGCTATCCTGATTATTTCATCTCTAAAAATAAAATAGAGCTGGATAAAGGAGTAGATGTAAAAACTATCTTCGAAAAAATTAAGGTGAAGTATAAAAATCAGCCTTTAAATACTGAAGATGGACTGAAAATAGAGTTCGACAAAGACTGGGTACATCTCCGTACATCCAATACCGAGCCTATCATCCGTATTTATGCAGAAAGCCAGAATGAAACTACGGCAGATAATATAGCCAAGCGCATCATGCAGGACATCAAAGAATTTATGCACTGATTTAGCGGTTAGCTATTAGCTTTTAGCTTTTAGAAAAAATGCAGCGAAGATGAAAGTATCATACTTTTTTTCTTCGCTGCATTTTTTCTAAAAGCTAATAGCTGTTTATACCAATTCTTTCAGTTTTTCTACTGCTTTATCTACTTCTTCTTTGGTATTATTTTTACAGAAAGAGAAGCGTACGGCAATCAGGTTAGGATTGCTATTGATGGCGCGAATAACGTGAGACCCCGCACTGGCGCCGGATGTACACGCACTGCCGCCGGAGGCGCAGATACCGTTGATATCCATGTTAAACAGGATCATTTCACTCTTTTCTGACTTAGGGAAAGCCACGTTCAATACGGTATACAGGCTGCGGCCATACAAATCGCCATTGAAGCTTACTTCCGGGATATGTTTTTGTAGTTGTTCTGCCATGTACATACGCAGGCCGTTGATATGGGCACTGTGTTCTTCATGTTGTACGGTGGCGATCTCCAATGCTTTGGCAAACCCGATGATGCCATAAAGGTTTTCAGTACCGGCGCGCATATTGCGTTCCTGGCTACCGCCCTGGATGAACGGGGTTATTTTTACATTTTCATTAATATAAAGGATACCTACGCCCTTAGGACCGTGGAACTTGTGTCCGGCACCGGTAATAAAGTGTACGGGGGTATTGCGCAGGTCAAATGGATAGTGACCTACTGTTTGCACGGTGTCTGAGTGGAAAATGGCGTCAAATTCCTTGCAAAGATTACCCACCGCATGTATATCCAGCAGGTTACCAATTTCGTTATTGGCGTGCATGAGAGTTACCAGGCATCTTTCCGTGGATTGCTGCAGCAGTTCGCGCAGGTGGTCCATATCGATATGACCTGTAGGTAATACATTCACAAAAGAAAGAGCTACACCATCGTGGTGGTGCAGGTATTCTACTGTGTGCAGGGTAGCATGGTGCTCAATAGGCGAAGAAATGATGTGTTTACAGCCCAGGTCCTTTACAGCGGCATTAATGGCTGTATTGCTGCTTTCTGTACCGCCGGAGGTAAAGAAAATCTCTCCCGGGTGTGCATTCAATGTTTTGGCTACTGATTTACGTGCATTTTCGATTCCCAGCCTTGTTTCTCTACCGTAAGAATAAATAGAGGAAGGATTACCGAACTTTTCCGTCATAAATGGCAGCATAGCTTCTAAAACCGCTGGATCCAGCGAGGTGGTAGCTGCATTGTCAAAATATATTCTTTCCAATGTTGGTGGTTTTTGATAAAAGAATAATAATTAATGGTGGTATGGTGGTCTTAAAAAGAGAGCGAAGTTCCGAAAATTTTGGGATTTTTAATTTTGGAATTTTATGAATGGAAATAACGGATCTAGTTGAAAACGCGGGGAATATCTTTTTTTAATATTCTCTAAATACCCATACACCCTCGTTTGTCATTATCAAATCTTCCCGAACTATCTTTGAATATTAAACAATACTTATGGCATTAGTGTTAGATAATTTTCAATCTATCCTGGAAACCCGTTCCCCGGATTAGGTTACTTCTATCTTAATCAAAATTATCTCCCATGGCAAAACAAATGTCTATCATTCCTTTTACGGGAAAACTCGGCCCTCTCATCGGGTATAAGCGCAATGGCAACTACTTTCTGCGCAGCATGCCTGAAAGCGTACGGCAAACCACTGCTACCCGCCGCGCATCCCGGCGTTTTGGCATTGCCAGCAGGAAAGCTGCTTTTATCCGGCATGCTTTCTACCCCCACCTGGATATCCATTGTGACGGTGGCCACATCAATCGGCTCAACAGGATACTCATTGCTGCCGGTGATCATCACGCCGCCATCACAGGCTTCCGCTTCAATCAGCATACCGGAGTAGATCGTTTCTTTACAGTGGCTCCACGGCTTTTTAGGAACGGGATATTAAATATTCCCGCACAAACCATCGCCGGGTATAAAGGCATTGCTGCGCTGGAAGTAAAAGTGATCGCTACACGCATTGATTTTAAATCAGGCCAGGCAGCCGGTAGCGAAACGGTTACGCTCATGATAGATCCGGATACCCCTTTGCAGGAAACAAATGTTTCGCTGGATGTACCCGGGCAGGGATCACTGGTAGTAGTTTTCCAGGTAAGAGCGATGTATAAGGATGGTCCATCGGGCAACAGACAATATATGGCCGCTGATATTATTGCGGTGGCAGCGCCACAGGTACCCAAATATGCTAAAAAACGTACTTACCCCAAGCGGACAAGATTGCTTCCTAACCTTACCTATACACACGCATATCCAGCTATCATTCAACTGGAATAAAGCGATCCTGCCCCTGGAGATATTTTGATGAATAAATCTTTTATACCTACTTCCTTTCAATAATATATTTCTTTCCACAGCAACAGCCTGGCACTGAAGCAGCCCTGCTATGGCCAGTGCTGACCTCCATCCGTCTGCTGATTCAATTTCATCCCAGTTATACATCCGGAAGTCATCCCCGCATCAAGTCCACCTCTCCTGCACTGCTTCTACAGGTGCTTAGCGGGTGCTAAGTATAGCCTAGACGGTATCTACATAATGAAGAAGTAATGTTGACTATAATGATGGGGGTTCTTAATGCACGATATCTTAAAAGCGTATTCAGGAACAATCAAGATAAAATTCCTCCCAAAATATCCGTGATACATACTTTCCGGCAACTGGTAGCCTTAGATCTATGGAATTCTTCCTTTATAGATGGACTAAACTTTATGCTTAAAATTTACACTATCCCCCAAATAACCGGTGAGTGGTCCGATAATGAAATATTATCGGACTACTCACCGGTTTATGCTGTCCGGGATCCGGAAAATATATTAAGAATTTCTATTAATCACATCATAGAACCTGTCTCTGTAGCCATCGGAGATGGGGATAGACTGGTTGGCGATCATCACGGTATTTTTCTCCACGCAGTTTATTTTATTGAGAGATACCAGGTAAGAGCGGTGGACCCGTATGAATTTGTCGGCCGGCAAACGTGTTTCGAATGATTTAAGGCTGCGCAGTGTAAGAACGGGCAGATTATGTGTATAGATTTTCGTATAGTCTTTCAGTGCTTCGATGAAAAGAATGTCTTCCAGATTGATCTTGATGATCTTGTACTCTGTTTTTATGAAGATGTAGTCATTTACCCAGGTAGCATCCATGGGTAGGGCAGTATTACCGGCGCTTACATTTTTCTGTTGGCTGACAGACCATGTTTCGCTGGCTTTAGCCGCTGCTTTAAGAAAACGCTCAAAAGGTACGGGTTTCAACAGGTAATCTACCACATCGAGATTAAAGCCGTCCAGTGCATACTCTCCATAGGCAGTAGTGAAAACTACCATGGGAGGGTATTTAAGTGATTTAAGGAATTGAATGCCGGTGATATCGGGCATTTTGATATCCAGGAATACCAGGTCTACGGGTTCATCCTGAATAAATCGTAACGCGGTGGCCGCGTTTTCGAATTTGCCCGCCAGGGTCAGGAACGGAACCTTGCGGATATAATCTTCCATGATTTCCAGCGCCAGCGGCTCGTCATCCACTGCTATACACTTTATCATTTTTTCAACACAATTTTAAGATCAACAATAAATTGGTTCTCCGTTTCCCTGATATTAATCTCATGCTCGTTTTCATAGAGCAGCTCCAGGCGTTTCAATACATTATCCAGGCCTATTCCTCCCCGTTCGGCAACACGTTCTTTAAAGTGACTGTTCTTGACTGTTAATCTGATCATATCTTCAGTTGTAGCTATATCTATATCTATAAAAGAATCTTCTGTATAACTGATGCCGTGTTTAAATGCGTTTTCCACAAAAGGGACCAGCAACATGGGCTCTATCTGCAACGTATCTGCTTCTCCGTTCAGCTGGTAGTTGATCTCTATATCTTTTGGCAACCGTAATCGTTGTATTTCTATGTAATCGTGCAGGTATTTTAACTCCTGTGACAGCAACACCCTGGCTTCATTGGACTCATAAATCATGTACCGCATGATGGTTGACAGTTTCAAAATGGCATGTTCTGTTTGTGCCGATTGTTTATGAGCCAGGGAGTAAATAGTATTTAGACAGTTAAAAAGGAAGTGAGGATTAATCTGCGACTTTAAAAATTTTAATTCCGCATTTAATTTCTCTACTTTCAGCTCTTCCCGCTGTTTTTCACTTTTAAACCACTCGAGTGCAATCTTTATAAATCCGCTCATGAACAACATCAGGAGCGCAAAGAAACCGGATCTGCGAAGTACTTCAGGAAAAAAGAGGTACTCCAGGATAGTCGGTGCATCGGGTTCCATTAAAGGTATGCCTGGATACCCCGCCGCCGTGGCATGGACAAATGTATCTACATGCGTTTCATCATTTGCCACAACAGGAATCGCCCCTGCCCTGGCACCTTCTTCCGCCTCCATCATCATACGACGACGGTGAAACGGTGGAAAGCCCGGCGATGTTACTTCTGAATTGTTAAATTTTCTATCCATGCGTAAAGTCATCATTGGACGATGCGCATAGGTTTTAAAAAAGTAAAAGTTAAGTGTGGCTTGTTGTGCAGTGATAAAAACAATCAGTAAAATGATGCTGCAAAAGTATACAGCAATCTTCTTCCTGTTAAAAAACCGGGGAATCAGCACGTAAATGTTGAGGTAAAAAATGCCGATAAGAAACAGGTTATCCACCAGCTCTTTAATAAAGAAACCAGTATGTAAAATCTGAATCCGATAAATGAAAAACGGGAAAAATAAAAAGCATGCCCATCCGAGGACGTGCAGTGAAATGAGGAAGGGACGACTTTTGAGTATCCGTTTAAAATTTAGCATCACTTAATTTGATGCGATAAACTTACACCAGATAGGGTTAGGCTTGTGTTAAAATTTGTTAATCCAGTATAAGGGTTTGTTAAATTTAATAAAGAAATTAAAATCTACTTAAAATCACAGACATAAGACTGCTTTACCATCTGAATACTTCATTCCGGTACCATGTGTAACAGAACTAAATATCCGGATAGTAAAGCAGTTGAATATCTGAATAAATTTACTCCGCTTCAGTAATTTTCATATTGATCAATTCCTGTTGTGTCATAGCAGGAATTTTATGATGCGTTAACTTGTCGGCCACCACATTTCCTACCCGCAGGGCATTTTCCCTGGTGCGAAAAACACGGTGTCCGGCTACACCTGGAAGCATGTCCTGATAAATATAGGTATGACCATCTACATTTACTTTATAGCCCCATCCACCATTTATTTCAAACGGTTCCACCACCACGGCCAGCATATCGGAATCACTCTTTTGAGCTATCTTATTCTGACCGGATTTCCAGGCGAAAAAAGCCAACGCCAACACGGCTATACCGGCAGCGATAATAATATTACGCTTAGTCATTTTTGTTATACTCTGCAGTTGGATCAAATTCACGCATATCATCGAGTTGCAGGGTACTGCTTACACCGAGTACCACGAAACCACGATCTTTCACCGCAAACCCGGTAGAATATTGACGGGCTGCTCCTTCAAAGTCTGTTTTCTGTACCCAGCGATCAGTTTCCGGCGTATATTCCCAGGTAGCTGCGGATAAACCGCCTTTCACACCGGAAACAACATAACCTTTACCTTTCATCGCAAAAGAGGCAGCACCACTACCCGCGAAGTTGTAGGAATCATCAAAGCTATCATCGCTCACATTGGCAATGGAATTCAGGGTCGTCCAGTTTTTGGTATCGCCATCAAAAGAATAGAAGTCGGTTACTGCACTGTTATTGGCAGTACCCATACATACATAAGCCTTGTTGCCGATCACAAAAGCAGAAGCGTCCTGTCTTTTGCCACTGTTGAGGCTCTGTGCCTGTGTCCAGGTATCAGTAGCAGGACTGTACTCCCAGTTATCCTTTAACCAGTTGCCATCATAACCCGTAGCGATGTAACCTTTATCCTTCAATCCGAAAGCCACTGCACCATAACGGCCGGTACCGGGGAAAGGTTTCTTGGTAGTCCACTTGTTTTGAACAGGGTCGTATTCGTAGAAGTCGTTCATTTTGGTTAATCCATCAGTACCTGTACCCACATAGCCTTTTCCACTTATAGCCATGCCTACCGCGTTACTACGACCAGGGCCAGTGAAAGGGGTAGTTATTTGCGTCCACTGATTCTGATCTACATTGTACATCCAGAAATCTGTCAACCTGTTAAGTCCATCGTACCCGGTTCCTACATAGGCTTTATTATCAATTACGAAAGAAGCAGCTGCATTTCTGGCAACACCTTCAAATTCGGAACGTTTAATCCAGTTTCCTACCAGTGTGGTGGTGTTTGAACTCTTCGAACAGGCTGCCAGGGAAGCCATCAATAATAAACTATAACCTTTTAAATATCGCATTAGCATGTTCTTTTTACTGCAGCCAAAATTATCCGCCGAAGCATTCCGGCAAACAGGAAATAGCTGTTCCCGCTGTTTTAGATGACGGATACCGTTATTTCATCTACCAGTTGGAATCTTTGGCGGGAAATGCTTGTTCCTGCCCTACCGGCAGCATAAAGGATATATTTCGTTATTCATCGATAAATTTTGGCCATTGGCATATTAAAGCAACTGAAAGTATTGATCCTGTCTAAAATTGCGCACCATGAACAATACCATGTATCATTTATTTTTCAGGCGTGTAAATGGAAGTATACGCAGATATCTTCCGGCACTTTTATTGGTGGCTGCCATTTCATCCTGCCAGAAATCAGGGTTTACCTATAATAATATTGTAGATAATAACCAGAATACAGACAATGTACTTTCTGATACGCTTTCTATACAGATGAAAACAATACGGCAGGATTCTATGCCCACCTCCGGCTCAGAAGTAATGCTGGCTGGTAAAAGAGTGGATCCGCTATTCGGCACTTCTACCGTCCAGTCCTTTTTCCAGATTGCACAGCCTACCTCCGTAGACATTCCGCTTAACGGCTCGAAGTACGATTCCATGGTGCTGATCATGCATCAGAACGGCTATGTTTCCGGCGACACTACCCAGGAACAGGAATTACAGGTGTACCGGGTGACTTCTACCATACAAACAGCTACTAACTTTTACTACCTGTACAACAGCAGTAATTTTTCTACAGAAAGTACGCCTATAGGAAATTTCAAAGGAGTAATACGACCTGGCATTGATAAAATCATCACCGCACATATGTCGGATCAACTGGGTAACCAGCTGTTTACCATGGTACGCGACAAAAGTGGTGATGTGACTACCAGTCCCACATGGCTGGCCTTCTTTAAAGGGTTGAATGTAAGAGGAGGCCCTAACAGTAAAACAGTAAACGGGTTTACGGCGAATGATACCAGTCTCGTGATGCGACTGTACTATCATATCAATGAGCAGATTACTACTGTCAGGTATGTTGATTTTAAAATGCAGGCCTCTAATCTGCAGTTTAACCAGGTAAAAACTGTTCGTACCGGTACCTTACTGGCACCATTCGATGGAACGGTGAAAACAATACCTACTGCCAGCACCGGTAACCAGGGCTTTTGTCAGCCTATAACGGGAATAGCTACACGCATTGACATTCCATACATCAAAAACCTGGTGTACCTGGGTCAGTTTTTCAAAATCATGAAAGTATATATGACCCTGAAACCGGTGGTGGGCACCTATGTAAACGACCGCCTGCCGCCAAGAGTAGCGCTTTGTGAGCTGGATCAAAACAACAATGTAACAGATACACTTACCTATGGTCAGCTCACCATCGATAATCAGTTTAATGTAAACACCAACTATACCTTCGACATTACCAACTATGTTATTAAACAACAAACGGTATCAGATTTTTATTCGCGAGGCCTGTTGCTTACGCCCAGCGCTACAGATGGCAGAACAACGCTGGACAGGCTGGTGATTGGTGACCAGCAAAATATTCAGAACCGGGCTAAAATACAGTTATACTATCTGTTGTACAAATAAAGGATACTCATGCGAATCAAAATATATAGCGGTTTTATTATACTCCTGTTGTGCGGTACAGCAGCGAAAGCACAACATGGCCTTAATTCCATTTACTCTGCCTATGGCATAGGTGACCTGGAGACAAGGGATTACAGCCGCAATTTCGGGCTGGGAAGTACCGGCATTGCCCGCCGTCACTCCGGCTACCTCAATGAGCTCAACCCGGCTTCCTATAGCGTCCTGCCTAATCAAAACTTCATGTTTGATGTGTCGCTGAAAGCGCAACAGGTGAATTACAGCGGCAGTGGTATTTCACAAAGCGCTGGTGATGTTAACTTTAAACGTGCGGCGCTCGGATTCAAAGCAGCTAAGTTCTGGGGCATCAGCGCAGGAATTGCACCTTTCAGTACGGTAGATTATAAATTGCTGAACCAGCAGTTTATGACCGGCACAGGCGCCCCTGTCACTGAAACAACCACTGGTACCGGCGGTTTTAACAGGGCCTATATTTCCAATGGCTTTCAGCTTAGCAAAAACTTTTCTGTGGGTGTATCTACGGCATTTCTTTTTGGTCCGCTGAACACCTCAAAATATACAGGTTCTGACTCCTTACAAACCCAACGCGATAAATATGGTTTCAAACCCAACTTTACAGCAGGTGCGCAATACACTGGTAAAATAAACAAGGACTGGCAACTGGGACTGGGCGCCACCTACCGCTTCCAAACGAAGATGAAGCTGCAGGAAACACTGAATATTGTAGATCAGAACGGTACCTCTCTTTACAACAAAGAACAGGACCCTTCCTATTTTACGTTGCCCGCTGAATATGGTGCTGGTATTGCCCTTACCAATGGTACTGTCACCTGGGTAGCAGATTATCGCCACCAGTTGTGGAACAGTCTCAATGAAAAAGGCCCCACCTACAGCTACCAGGACGGAGAACGCTTCTCTACCGGTATAGAATATACGCTGAAACGCCAGTATTTTAACCAAACCTTTGAGGGAACGGTATTACAGGCAGGTTTCAGCTATAACAGATCACCGTTGGTGGTGAGCAGTACACAGATAAAAGATATATCCGGTACGCTGGGAGTGTCACTTCCCAGTAAAAACGGACAGTTAAGATATTATGTAGGCCTGGAAGCAGGACAGCGCGGTACTACCGGCACTGCGCTGGTAAAAGAAACGTATGTGAATGCAGTATTTAACTTCAGCCTGAGAGATATCTGGTTCTTTAAGCGGTTATCACAATAGCGAAAAGCTAAAGGCAGAAAGCAAAAAGCTATTTCAGCAAATGAGCGCGATTAGATTTGATATTCGCTTTGATCATTTGCTGAAATAGCTTTTTGCTTTCTGCCTTTAGCCTTCTGCATTCAGCAGTTGACGGAACCAGTAGCCGGAGTCCTTGATGGTACGTTGCTGGGTTTCAAAATTTACGTGAACGAGGCCAAAGCGTGCGCGATAGCCTTCTGCCCACTCAAAGTTATCGGTGAGGGTCCAGGCGAAATAGCCATCCACGGGAATGCCTTCCTGACGGGCTTTCAGTACCGCTGCTAGGTATTCCTGGAAATACTGAATACGGGCTACATCTTCCACACGGCCGTCTGCTGCGGGAGTATCCGGAAAGGCAGCTCCTCCTTCTGTCACAATCAGCTTTTTGATGCCTTTATAAGCCGCAAATTGTTTTAATACTTCGTATAGTCCGTTACCGTTAATTTCCCAGCCTAGCCCGGTGAGCGGTACATTCCTGGACTTAGCTTTTACCTCAGAAATTTTCACGACAGGCATAAAAGAATTGTATTTCACCACGAGTGGGAAATAATTCTGTACACCAATAAAGTCAAAATCAAATGCCAGCCGGTCCCAGTCGCGCCACAGGGCATAACGGCGCCCTATTTTTTTGAGCAATGGAAAATCCTCTACCGGATAGCCCATGCCCAGTGCAGGTTCCAGGAACAAGCGGTTAAACAGGGCATCTGCACGGCGTGCTGCCAGCAGATCGGCCTCACTATTTGAATAGGGAATGATTTGTGAGCAGGACAAGGCGGTGCCGATATTAGCACCTGCTACTTCATCACGGATAACACGTCCGGCTTCTGCTTGCGCCAGCACCGCATGATGTACTGCCGGCAAAAACCAGGACAGCCCGAACTTGCCAGGTGCATGTACGCCCAGCATATAGCCCAGGGCCGTGAAACCAAATGGTTCATTTAATACAATCCAGTTCTTTACCTTATTGCCATATTCGCGGGCACATATTCTTACAAATTCTTCAAAAGCAAAAACTACTCCCCGATGGCTCCAGCCCCCTTTATGTTCCAGCGCCTGGGGTAAATCCCAGTGATACAGGGTGATATAGGGTTCCAGTCCCAGTTCCAGGCAGGCATCTATTACCCGGTGGTAATAGTCGATTCCTGCAGGATTAACCGCGCCGGTGCCTTTAGGTATAATACGTGACCAGGAAATGGAAAAACGAAACACCGAGAAGCCCAGCAGCCTTGCCAGCAGTATATCCTGGGTATATCGATTATAGAAATCGGTGGCTACCTGTGCATGACTTTTATCTTTGATTTTGCCTTTGCGGCCGGAGAAAGTATCCCAAATAGAAGGTCCTTTGCCATCTTTATCGAAGGCACCTTCATTCTGAAAAGCGGAAATTGTGACACCCCAAAGAAAGTCTTCCCCGAAATCCTTGCGTGTAAAGGGTACAGCAGTTTTTTGCATACGCGATACCGATAAAACCAGGGGCTAGCGACCCCGTAACAGCATGCAGTTTACGACAGTTTTCGGGGAAAAGTAATTATATAATTGTTAAGTCGGATTTGTCTTTCCAAGGATTATACTGATTATACTGATTTTTATTTTTCTTAAATAACCTGATCATCATCAAAATCAGTATAATCCTGGGAAAGACAAAATTTTCGGAAAAGCATCTTTTAAATATTATTTTTGAAAAACGACTAAACATACGGTTAATAACATGTTGAAGATAAACCTGGTGCTTGGACTTGCGCTGCTGAGCAGCTGTGCAGGAAGCCCCGGCAAGCAGGGAGCTGCCGGCACTGAAAAAGACACACTGAATAAGATGGTACTCATACCTGCCGGCAACTTCCTCATGGGGGCTGATGACTCTACCGGCATGGCGGATGAATATCCCAGGCATGCTGTAGACGTGGCCAGTTTCTGGATGGATGAACATGAAGTGACCAACCAGGAGTTTGCCAACTTTGTAGCAGCTACCGGTTATATCACCACCGCCGAAAAACCTATCAGTAAAGAAGAGTTAATGGCCAGCATGCCGCCAGGCAGTCCGGAGCCGGACAGTAGTGCATTGGCAGGGATGATGGCACCGGGTGCACTGGTATTTACACCACCGGATCATGCGGTTCCATTCAATGATATTTCTCAATGGTGGACATTTGTACCCGGAACCAGCTGGAAGCATCCGGAAGGTCCTGGCAGCAACATCGATAACAGGGGCAATCAGCCCGTTACACAGGTTTCCTGGCTGGATGCACAGGCTTATGCCAAATGGGCCGGGAAAAGGCTCCCTACTGAAGCAGAGTGGGAATATGCTTCCCGTGGCGCCCTCTCCGGGAAGTTGTATCCCTGGGGTGATGAAGCGCTGACCAGCGGCAAACCCAAAGCCAATACGTGGAATGGCAATTTTCCCTATAAGAATACTAAAACCGATGGCTACTATGGTACAGCACCGGTAAAATCGTATAGTCCTAATGGTTACCAGTTGTACGACATGTCTGGTAACGTATGGGAATGGTGTGAGGACTGGTACGATGCCAATTATTATGTGCAGGGAGAAAAGGGCGTGCACAACCCTCCCGGCCCTGCAGCAGGCTTTGACCCGGATGATCCGGGTCAGGCCAAGAGAGTGATCAGAGGTGGTTCCTATATGTGTAGTGACGAATATTGCCGGGGTTACCGGGTATCGGCGCGCATGAAAAGCACGCCTGAATCAGGGTTATCTAATCTGGGCTTCCGCTGTGCACGTTCAGTCCTCCAGAAATGAGGACAGTACCCTATAGTCGCCGTTATAACGTTTCCCGTTCAGATAAAAAGTAGGGGTACCATTTACGCCGCTGCGAACACCACTTTCGAAGTCGGCTTCTACCCTGCTTAATAATTTGGGTGAGTCCATATCATCCGCAAATTTCCGCAGATCTATTTCAAGATCGGCCGCCAGTCTTAATAACAACGCTTCATTTAGTTCAGGCTGGCGGTTGTAGATCGCATCGTGCATTTCCCAGAACCGGCTTTGGTTAGCCGCAGCTTCCGCCGCCAATGCAGCATCCATAGCATATTCATGAGATTCCGAGAGCGGAAAATTGCGAAAAACAAAGCGTAGCCGGTTGGCAAAGCGCTCCTGCAGTTGTTTTACTACAAAGAAAGCTTCCCGGCAGTAAGGGCACTGAAAATCGCCGTATTCTACCAGTTCTATGGTGGCATTTTGCACACCGAGGATATGGTCCAGTGCATTCACCGGAGGAATCAGGGTAGGCATTACCGTTAGTTTTTAATGTTTTCCAATGCTTGCAGGATACCATCGGCACCTGGATTCTGGCCAATAGGCGATAAATAGCTCCATTGGATAATGCCGTTGGCATCTATTACAAAAAGCGCCCGCTGACTCACCCCATTTTCATATACACCATACAGACTTGATACGGCGCCTTTGGGTTCAAAATCGGCCAGCAGATCAAAGTGCAGTTGCCGGGCTTTGGCAAAAGCATGATGGCACCAGGCACCATCTACGGAAATCCCCAGCATCACAGCATTATACTTTTCGAAGTACTTGAGCATTTCATTATACAACGCCATCTGGTCGCTGCATACCGGGCTCCAGTCGGCCGGGTAAAAAGCCAGGATCACATTTTTCCCGCGCAGTTCCTTTAAAGTAACCGTTTTTTCGGGAGTGGAGCTTAATGTAAAGTCAGGAGCAGTTTCGCCTTTTTGTAACATATGCAGGTAAATTGATCACCTATATAAACAGCAGGCGGCCGATAAAGTTGTGCATAAACAAAAATGCCACGGTGGCGGACCGTGGCTTTTTGCTTATTTGATGGCGTGAATTATTTGATGATAATGGTATCTGATTCCATAGTATGTTCCCTGGTACCTTCAATGGTAGCTGTATTACCAGCTTTGGTGGTGATCATGATCACGTTCTTATTCACCGGTTCTCCTTTGAAGATCACCGCTTTCCCTCCCTTTAAAACATCAATAGCTGCGATATCCTTCGGCGGCATGTTATTCATTTCCGCCCTGGAGGATTTTTTACCGTCTACCAGTACCAGCACGTCATCAGGAATAGATCTGCCGTTAAAGGTGATATGGTCAGGAAGATTGCTGGCATGGGTGGTACCAGCAGGTGGTAGCGGCGGTGGTGGCGGAATAACCTTTTTGCTGCCAGGTTTCGGAGGCGGCGGTGGCGGCACAGGTGCACCAGGAGGTGGAGGTGGTGGTGGTGGCGGAGGCGGAGGAGGTGGCGGCACCGTATCTTTAACAATGCTGAGAGGCGTAACAGCTGTTGCCCTGGTATAATTCAGAGACAATACTGTTCCTCCTACCAGCAGGCCCAGCACCAGGTAACGTACTACCTGGTAGCGGGATGATTTCTTGCTGTTCATCATGGTGATCCTTTTTTTAAGATGTGAGAAATTGAAATTGTTTGCGATGGCCGTCGCGTAAGGGATCCCACTAACTTTAATAAGGTTGTATTGATAGCTGGCTTTATCCATGCCCTGCTGTAGCAGGTACCTGTCTGTTATAAACTCCAGGTTTTCGCGGATGGCCGTTTTCATCAGCCATGCGCCGGGATTGAACCAGTAAAAAATATTATTAAGCTCTCCCAGCAGGGTATCGGCGGTATGCCATTGCTGCACGTGTACTTTTTCGTGGTACAGGATGGCCGGTAACTCTTCCGGTTGATGCAGGGAGGGATTTATATAGATGTGGTGGAAGAATGAAAAAGGATTCACCGGCTGCTGCAACAGTTGTACTGAAATATCATCGATCTTACCGTGTTGCGATTTCCGGTGAATTTTCCACAGGGAAAAAAGCTGTATGCAAAAACGTATAGTCATGACCGATACTCCTAACCAAAAAATATATACCAATGCAAACCATATGGTAAATGTCGGTGCAGGGGCCTGCCACGCTGTAAAGTTGGGGACATAGGTGGCAATAGCGGCATGTTTATTCACCAACCAGTCTATGGATATAAAGGGAAACAAGGAAGAAAACAGAAGGCCCAGCAAGAGGAATACCCTGTTCAGTGTATAGAAAGTTAACCTGCGCAAACCGAAATAGTAAGCGAGAAAAAACATCGTTAGTGCAATATTCGCCTTTAGCAGGTATATCAAAATAGCTGGGACCATAGCATACTACGATTTGTTCGTAAATCTACGAAATAATCGTAGATAAACAAATTTATTTTATCGGAAAATTGAAATTCGGGATACGCAGGTAAGATGGATAAAGAGCATCACAGGCATAAAAAAACCACGGTGGCGGACCGTGGCTTTTTTGCGATATAAAGAATATTTATTTCACTTTCGTTGAATCGGTATCAATACGAATTTCAATTTTATTCGCATCTTTTCCATGTGAACCTTCTTTAGTAGTTACCACGATTACGCCATTCTTTCCGGCATCGCCGTAAAGTGCGGTAGCGCCCTCATTTTTTAGCACAGTAATAGATTCAATATCATTTGGTGGAATATCATTGACGCCTTTGCCTTTAGACCGGGGAACACCATCTACTACTACCAATACATCATCTGGTATGGTAGAAGTTGTTTTTCCGCCTCTGACAGCAACACCTATTACGTTGGGTGATTGTTTCAATTGAACAAAAACGATTCCGTTACTGGCTTTTTGGCCATACTCTTTTGTGAGATTCTCTTTCATTTCAGGTGTGGGATCTTTCACCACATTGATGGTGGCAATATCGCTGGGCTTTATGGCATCCAGTTCCGCTTTGCTCACCTGCTTACCATTTACCAGGTAAACAGGCTCCATCTTCACCCCGCCAGTCGTTACAACAGTGACTGCTGGCGCCGCAGGTGTTTTATAACCTGTTACTACTATCGGTTCATTGTCTTTTGCGGGAGGTGTTTCCTTCGGTGTTTTTCCTTTCACGTCTGTCGCTGGTGGCGCCAGGACTTTGGCTTTTTTAGGCGGCGGTACTGTGTCCGTTACCGTAACCAGGTGAAGCGCGGCAGGTACTTTAGTGTAATTCAGTGACAGTACCGTTCCTCCTACCAGCAAGCCCAGTACCAGGTACCTTACTATCTGATAGCGTGATGACTTTTTGCTGTTCATCATGATGATCCTTTTTTTAAGATGTGAGAAATTGAAATTGTTTGCGATGGCCGTCGCATATGGGATCCCACTAACTTTAATAAGATTGTACTGATAGCTGGTTTTATCCACGCCCTGCCGCAGCAGGTACCTGTCTGTGATGAACTCCAGGTTTTCGCGGATGGCCGTTTTCATGAGCCATGCGCCGGGATTGAACCAGTAAAAAATATTGTTGACCTCTCCCAGCAAAGCATCGGCGGTATGCCATTGCTTTACGTGCACCTTTTCGTGGTGCAGGATAGCCGGTAGTTCTTCCGGCTGATGCAGGGAGGGATTAATATAGATGTGACGGAAAAAAGAAAAGGGATTCACCGGTTGTTGTAACAGTTGTACGGAAATATCATCGATGGTTCCCCGTTGTGATTTCCGGTGAATTTGCCATAAAGAAAAAAGCTGGATACAAAAACGTATAGCCATTACCAATACCCCTATCCAGAAGATATATACCAACGCTGTCCATACCGTAAACACCGGCGCAGGCGTTTGCCATGCAGTAAGATCCGGCACATAGGTGAATACTGTACCTGCAATCACCTGGTGCTTATTCACAAATGCATCTATGGATATAAAAGGGAACAGCGAAGAGAATGCTATACCAGTCAACAGGAACAACCTGTTCAGCGTATAGAAGGTGAGTCGGCGCAAACCAAAACGGTAAGCGAGAAAAAACATTGTCAGTGCAATGTTCGCCTTCAGCAGATATATCAAAATAGCAGGTACCATAGCCAACAGTTTATTATTTGCCTTTTTCTATCATGTTGATAATTTCTTTTAACTCATCCGGACTGATCTTCTTTTCTTTAGCAAAGAAGGATACCAGTTCTTTATATGAGTTTTCGAAAAAATCTTTTACAAATCCGTTCATGAATTTTTGCTTATAGGCGGCTTCTTCAATGGAAGGCGTATACTCATATACGTTACCCATTTTACGGCTTTCCAGGAAACCTTTTTTCTCCAGATTTTTGATGGTGGAAGCCAGCGTAGTATACGGTGGTACCGGCGCCGGATGTGCCTCCAGGAAGTCTTTCACAAAACCTTTCCCTACTTTCCAGATAGCCAGCATGGCTGTTTCTTCTTGCTGGGTCAGTTTTTCCATGATATCATTTTATAGTTAATTACGATTCTTTCGTAAATCTACGAACTTATCGTAGATCGAGCAAATTTATTTTGAAAAAGATAAAAAAGGGGATGTATCAATAATGATACATCCCCTTTCATCAACGTTCTGTGAACGTTTTTAATTATTTCAGTATTTCTCCCAGTTTGGCAACGAGTTCATCACCACGCAGGTTTTTAGCTACTATTTTACCCTTAGGATCAATCAGCACGTTCTGTGGGATAGCGCGTACACCATAAAGGTCAGCTGCGGCATTTTTCCAGCCTTTCAGGTCAGAAACATGTGTCCAGGTGAGCTTATCAGCTTCAACTGCTGCCAGCCATTTATCTTTCTTATCATCCAGGGAAACGCCGAGGATTTCGAAGCCTTTGGATTTGAATTGATCGTAAGCTTTTACCACGTTAGGGTTTTCAGCGCGGCAGGGACCGCACCAGCTTGCCCAGAAATCAACCAGTACATATTTACCACGGAAAGAAGAGAGGCTGATATCTTTGCCTGCTGCATCTGCCTGTGCAAATTCGATCGCTGGTTGGCCTACTGCTGTTTTACGGGCAGATTCCAGGCGCTTGGAGAATTCTTTACCGGAAGGGGAATTCTTTGCTTCTTTACTTAATTTCCTGAACAGCGGAGAAATTTCTGCCGGATTCAGATCGTATCCTGCTACCTGGTTCAGTAAGAACATGGAGATAGGGGAATTGGTATTTTTAGAAAGAAAATCATTTTCTATTTTCTTCTCTTCTGCGTCCAGAGCATCATACTGTGCTTCCAGCTTTTTGATACCCTCTTCGTCTTTATTCTTAGCCAGCTCACGATATTGTTTCTGCAGTGCAGCACCTTTCTCGTTTACATCTTTCAGCAGTTCATTGAGCTTTTTATAATCATCATTGGCTTTAGAACCTGTTACAGTGGCTTTGCTGATGGAATCAGTGGTATTGATGGTGATCGCACCTTTATCCAGGAATACTGCCAGCATATCGCGGCCCATGGATACCGGCTTTTCAGTTCCTTTCTGTACCAGCATCAGGCTGGCCAGACCTGGTTCTTCCAGGGAACCGAAAAAAGCGAATTTACCGTCTTTGATTTGTGCGCTGTCTACGAAATTCTCGCCACCCTTACGCATTCTCAGGTAAACAGTAGCCGGGTTCTGTTGCTGAGAAACAGTTCCCTGTATAGTATAAGGCTTGCCTGCAGACGAACCTTTTTTATCCTGGGCAAATATTACTGCCGGCACTAAAAGGGCAATACCTACAATCGTTTTTTTCATTGGTTTTTGTTTTACGAATAACAAATTTGTAAAATCGGCTGATCAATGTCAACCTGATTTTGATAAGCGGCTATTTCAGCAATTCCTGTAGTTTCGCTTCCAGCTCTTCTCCACGCAGGTTACGGGCAATGATCTTGCCATCAGGGCTTACCAGGAAATTGGAAGGAATAGACTGAATACCGTATTGTACGGCTACTTCGTTGCCCCATCCACGGAGGTCAGATACCTGCGTCCAATGGAGTCCGTCCTGGTTGATGGCACGTAACCAGCGGTCGCGGTTATCGTCCAGGGAAACACCCAGGATGGTAAAGTTTTTATCCTTGTATTTGTTATACGCTTTTACTACGTTGGGATTTTCCTGGCGGCAGGGTCCACACCAGCTGGCCCAAAAGTCTACCAGCACATACTTACCCCTGAAAGAGGAAAGCTTCACCGGCTGGCCTTTTGTGTCTGCCTGGGAGAAGTCATCTGCGGCAACATTTACGCCGTTAGCCTTAAGACTTTTTATATAGGCGGTTACGCTTTCACCGTATTGTCCGTTTTGTATAGACTTATCAAGGGAACTGAACAGTTCCTGGAATTCTTCCGGCTCCAGCCTTGAGCGTAATTCATTCATCAGCAACCAGATACTGGCAATGCTGGTGGGATGCGCTTTGATAAAGTCCTTGCCTGTTTTTATCACATCCTTACTGAATTCATCCGCCTTTTTGCGGAAAGCATTTTTGCCCGGTTCATCTTCAGGATTAATTTCTTTAGCGGTGGTATTGAGCTCCTCTGCTCTTTTAATCAATGGTTCAAACGCTTTCTGGTATTGCTGCATTGCCTGCGTGTTGGCATTGCCTTTCAAAGCAGCTGCAATCGGATAGGTAGCCAGGGAAGTGGTAAAATGAACCGGTTCGCTGCCCCCCGTTACAAACAGCATCGGGTAGTTCACCTCTCTCATAATCAAAGCGTACACGGATGGTTCTTTACCACCTTTCACGCGAAAGCTGAACTCTTCATTTTTTATCACCACTGAATCATCCGGATTATTATCCTGATCATCAAAAAGGTATATGGTTTTGCCGTTGCCTCCCTTCACAATGCCCGATACCTGTTGGGCATACACTCCTGTGGAAAACAGCACTACAGCGGCTAACAGGAAAATCTGTTTCATTACGAATTATTTTAATTAGTTAGAGGGGTGTAATATACGAAGAGATTTTATACTGAGAGAGCGGCAGGCTTCGCCCATTGTTAAAATTTTATGACCGGGATGTTGATGATTGTCGTGATTTTATCTATGCTATTCTACAGGCTTATGAATTACTATTCATGCCGTAACAAATAGCAATAAAATCCCGACAATCATCCATTTCATGGATATAAATTTTAACAGTTGGCGGCGCCAACTATTTATTATGCCGTTGTTTTAACACCGATATAACATCTGACAGCTGGAACCCTTTGGCCTGAAGAAGAATCAGGTAATGGAACAGGAGATCTGCAGATTCATTTAAAAATAACTCATCATTATTGTCTTTGGCTTCGATGACTACTTCTACCGCTTCCTCTCCTACTTTTTGTGCAATCTTATTAATGCCACGTGCAAAAAGACTGGCAGTATAGGATTTATCGGTAGGATTGTTTTTTCTGTCGGAGATAATTCCTTCCAGGGTAGCCAGGAAATCATTGCTTATATTTTGCTCGTCCCAGCAGGTATCAGCGCCGGTATGACATACCGGACCTACAGGGCTGGCTTTAACGAGAATAGTATCCTGGTCGCAGTCTACCTTCAGGTCTTTTACGATCAGGAAATTACCGCTTTCCTCTCCTTTTGTCCACAGACGGTTCTTGGAGCGGCTGAAAAAAGTCACCTTACTTTCCGCCATGGTTTTTTCCAGTGCTTCGCGGTTCATATAGCCCAGCATCAGTACTTTGCAAGTCACGGCATCCTGTATAATAGCCGGAACCAGGCCATCGGACGACTTTTGAAAATCTATCTGCATGTTAACTTATTTCAGGTATCACTAAAATCTTACGTTCACCCCTTTGCTGTAAAGAAAGGTTTTGAGCGCAGGTATTTCTATTTCTTTATAGTGGAAGATGCTGGCAGCGAGTGCAGCATCCGCCTGTGCGTTTTCAAATACGTCTACAAAATGTTCCATGTTACCTGCGCCACCGGAGGCGATAACAGGCACATTGAGATGTTGAGACAGTTGCGCGGTAATATC
Source organism: Chitinophaga sp. RAB17 (assembly GCF_052114225.1). Taxonomy (NCBI): domain Bacteria; kingdom Pseudomonadati; phylum Bacteroidota; class Chitinophagia; order Chitinophagales; family Chitinophagaceae; genus Chitinophaga; species Chitinophaga sp. RAB17. The sequence continues at coordinate 977,520 of NZ_JBFREI010000001.1, forward strand.
GAGTGCAAAACCTTTTTTAGTACCATCGTTGTTCATAGAAGTGAGGAGGATTTCACCAGCACCGCGGTTTACCGCTTCTTTGGCCCAGTCAAAAGCTTTCACGTCTGTTTTTACGCGGCCACCATTCAGGTATACGTACCAGTCACCGTCTTCGAAACGGGTATCAATGGCCAGTACAATGCACTGACTACCGAATTCGCGTGCCAGCCTGTCTACCAGTGCCGGGTCTTTAAATGCGGAGGTATTTACAGATATTTTATCCGCGCCGGATTGCAATAGTACATTTACATCTTCTACAGAAGAAATTCCACCACCTACGGTGAAAGGAATATTCACATGGCGTGCAATGCGGGTAACCAGTTCGGCCAGTGTTTTTCTTCGTTCATTCGTAGCCGTGATATCCAGGAATACCAGTTCATCAGCGCCCTGTGTGGCATATAAAGCACCCAGCTCAATCGGATCGCCGGCATCGCGGATATTTTCGAAGTTGATACCTTTAACGGTACGTCCGTCTTTGATATCCAGGCATGGTATGATGCGTTTGGTCAACATGTGCTAATAAATTTACAGGAATGTTTTTAATGCTTCCATAGAGATGTTACCCTCGTAGATAGCTTTACCGATAATAGCGCCGCTACAGCCAATTTCCTGTAAGGCTGCCACGTCTTCAATATTACTTACGCCACCGCTTGCCACAAAGTTAATTGATGGAAAGCGTTCAATAATTTTTTTGTACAGCTCTGTAGACGGACCCTGTAACAGACCATCTTTAGCGATATCTGTACAAAAGATATTAGTAACCCCCTTCGCGATATTGCTTTCCAGGAAATCAAATACAGAGAGATCGGTTGTTTCCAGCCATCCACCTACCGCGATTTTTTCTTCTTTCACATCGGCACCCAAAAATATTTTATCGGCACCATATTGTGCTACCCAGCTGAAAAATAATTCAGGCTGCTTTACCGCTACGCTACCAATGGTGGCTAATGCGGCACCGCATTCGAACACGATATCAATATCTTTTCCGGTTTTGATACCGCCGCCAAAATCTGTTATCAGGCCGGTTTTGCCCACAATATTCTCCAGCACTTTCCAGTTAACGACCTGTCCTTTTTTGGCGCCGTCAAGGTCTACCAGGTGTAGTCGTTTTACCCCGATGGCTTCAAATTCCCTGGCTACTTCCAGCGGATGTTCGTTGTAAATTTTCTGCTGGCTATAGTCGCCCTGGGTGAGCCTTACACATTTGCCATCAATGATATCGATGGCGGGTATTATTTCGAAACGTTTAGCTGTCATATTATTCAGGTCCAGTGGTAGTTCCATCCTGACGAAGGAGATACCGCTCTTTATAAAATAATCTCCTTTTTTAGTGTATCCCAGCTTATCATAAAAGCTAACGGCTGTTTCACGGGCGTTACACCAAAGCAGTTTTATTCGTTCTTTTTTGCAGATATCAACGAGGTGCGTGAGTATCGCTTTGCCATAGCCTTTTCCTTGTGCAGCCGGTGTGGTAGCCAGTTTACGAAACTGGGCACTGTCGCGACCCAGGAAAAGGGATACTACTGTTACCAGTTGTCCATGATCAAAAACGCCGAAGTGTAACCCATCTGCATCATGGTCTACTTTTACAGCAGATAATGGTTCATTAGGGTACATCACATCCCTGCGGAGCTGCAAGGTATCATCTGCACTGATCTGGCGGATATTCATCTTAAAGGTTCAAAAAGTTCTCAATAATACGCGCACCTGCTTCAGCAGATTTCTCCGGATGAAACTGTACCGCATAGAAATTATCTTTCTGCAGGGCAGCGCTGTAGTTAATTACATAATTGGTGATGGCTACGGTATCTGCGCCGAGTGCAGCATAATAGCTGTGCACAAAGTACATGTAGGCATTTTCGGGCACATGTTCAAACACCACACTATGCAGGCCGGTAATATTATTCCAGCCTATCTGTGGTATTTTAAGCAGGTTTTCCACGGGCGACTGGAAACGCTTCACGGGTGTATCAAAAACACCAATGCAGTCCGTATCGTTTTCTTCCGAGTGCTTACACAACAGCTGCATACCGAGGCAAATGCCCAGTACCGGTTGTTGCAGGCCGGCAATGACCTTGTCCAGTTTTCTTTCTTTCAGGTACTGCATAGCCGTGCTGGCTTCTCCCACACCGGGAAAAATCACTTTGTCGGCTGCCATGATCTCTTCGTGATCATCTGTAACAGTACCGTTAACGCCTAAACGCTCGAGTGCAAACTGCACTGAGCGAATATTACCGGCGTTGTATTTTATGATAACCGTTTTCATGTTATTACTGAATTATTCCCGAAATAAACGTTTTCACCGTTTCGTCAATATTCTGGCTGTGCTCAATGGCTTTAATAAAGGCAGTGCCAATAATAGCGCCATTGGCATGCGCCGAAGCCGTATCAAAAGTAGCTTTATCTTTTATACCAAAACCAATTAATACCGGGTTGGTGAGCTGCAATTTTTTCAGTCGCTCGAAATAAGCCTGCTGATCATTCATATCCTTGTCTTTCCCCGTAGTGGAAGAAGAAGATACGGCATAGAGAAACCCTTTGCTCAGGCTGTCTATTTTCCGGATCCGGGCTTCACTTGTTTCCGGTGTTACCAGGAAGATAAGGTGCAGGTTATATTTTTCAAACACGGGTCTGTATTCATTTTCAAACTCCGCCATGGGCAGGTCAGGTACAATGATACCATCTATGCCTACTTCCGCGCATTTGGCACAGAAGGCCTCTACACCATAAGTTAATACTGGGTTGAAGTATCCCATAAGAATAACGGGTACGTGTATACGCTTCCTGAAACCAGCCAGCTGATCGAAGAGGGTGTGCAGGCTCATTCCATTCTGCAGGGCTTTGGTGCTGCTGTCCTGGATTACCGGGCCATCGGCCAGGGGATCGGAAAAAGGCATACCCAGTTCAATGAGATCCGCTCCATGCTGTTGCAGGGCTGTCATTACCGGCAGGGTATCATTTAACTGCGGAAAACCAGCCGTGCAATATATATTTAAAACGCCGTGTTGCTTTTTGGCAAACAGTTGATCAATACGATTTTGCATAATCCATTTTATTTATTCATGTGACGGATATAGGTATCCAGGTCTTTATCACCGCGGCCGGAAAGGCATACTACCACCACATCATCTGCTTTCAGGGTCAGGTCTTTCAGCTTCGCGAGGGCATGTGCTGATTCCATAGCCGGAATAATTCCTTCCAGCAGGCTCAGTTCATAGGCAGCAGCGAGGGCTTCGTCATCGGTAGCAGACAGGAACTGTGCGCGGCCTGATTCATAGAGGTGAGCGTGCATAGGTCCGATACCCGGATAATCCAGTCCCGCAGAGATAGAGTAAGGTTCAGTGATTTGCCCGTCGTCGGTTTGCATGAGCAGCGTTTTGCTGGCATGGATGATACCGATGGTGCCGAGTTGAGTGGTAGCAGCAGAATGGCCGCTATGTACTCCTTTACCAGCAGCTTCTACGGCTACCAGTTTCACATTTTCCCGGTCGAGGTAATGGAAATAAGCGCCGGCGGCGTTGCTGCCGCCACCTATACAGGCCACTACATAGTTGGGATCTTCGCTGCCGGTTTTAGCCAGCAGTTGTTTTTTTATTTCTTCGCTGATCACCGACTGCAAACGTGCTACCATATCGGGATATGGATGCGGACCGGCAGCGGTACCAAGGATATAATGTGTGTCAACCGGATTGTTGATCCAGTCGCGGATAGCTTCGTTGGTAGCATCTTTCAGGGTTTTGCTGCCACTGGTAGCAGGTACCACGGTAGCACCGAGCATTTTCATGCGGGCTACGTTGGGTGCCTGTCTTTCAATGTCGATGCTGCCCATATACACCACGCATTCCATGCCCATGAGTGCACATACTGTAGCTGTAGCTACGCCATGTTGTCCGGCGCCGGTTTCAGCGATGATACGGTGTTTACCCAAACGCTTTGCCAGCAGGATCTGGCCGATGGTGTTGTTTACTTTATGTGCACCTGTATGATTCAGGTCCTCCCTTTTGAGATAAATTTTTGCTTTATATTTTTCAGACAAACGTTTAGCGAAATATAAAGGGGAAGGCCTGCCTACGTAATCTGTCAGCAGGGCTTCAAACTCCTGTTGAAAGGAGGGATCGCTCAGTATGCCGAGATATTTGGTTTGTAATTCTTCCACATTGGGATATAACATTTCAGGAATGTATGCCCCACCAAATCTGCCATAATAGCCATTCTTATCCACCTGATACCTGGAGTTGCCGGTATTAATCGCAATATCCATGACCGTTTATTTTATTATTGATGAATGAATTTGTTTTACAAAATGTTCTACCAGCTCGATGTTTTTCACACCGGGGCTGTCTTCAAACTTGCTGTTCACATCTACTGCAAACAGTGCCGGCAATTGCATTTCGCTGATGTCTGCTGCCTGATCCGGGCTAATGCCACCACTTAAAAAGAAGGGATGGTCAAAAGGGTAAGTAGTCAGCAGTTCCCAGTTAAAGCGTTCGCCGGTACCACCATATCCTTTTACGGACGCGGTATCAAAAAGAAAATAATCCGTTACAGGAATAAATGGCGCCAGCTCCGTTTGCCAGTTAACGTTATCACCTATACGAAAAGCTTTGATCACCGGAATGGTTTCCCTGATAGTAGCGCAAAATTCCGGCGTTTCATCGCCGTGCAGCTGCACCATATCCAGGGCGTAATCGGCGATGGTGCGTTGTATCTGTTCCTGTGAAGCGTTTACGAATACACCTACTTTTTGAATACCGGTTGTTTCCCTTACTGATCTTGCGTCTATTTTGTTGCCGGCAAAACGGGGTGATTTCTCATAAAAAATAAATCCTGCATAATCCACGCTGTTGGCTACCAGCGCCTGCAAATCATTTATTCTTGTAATGCCGCAAACTTTTATACGCATAGGATGATTATTTGTGTTCCAGGTCATGGAGTGTTTGTACAAAATTTTCGAATGCACGGGCAGGATCTTCCTGCTTCATGAAATGTTCTCCAATCAGGAAGCCCTGGAATCCAGCTGCTTTCAGGGTGACGATCGCGGCGGGATCGTTGATGCCGCTTTCTGCCACTTTCACTTTATCGGCCGGAATTTTTGGCGCCAGTTCACAGGAGCGGTTAAAGTCTACCTCAAAAGTGATCAGGTCGCGGTTATTCACGCCTACCAGGTGTGTATGTGCCGTTACTTTTTCCAGTTGCGCTTCGCTATGTACTTCCAGCAATACTTCCAGTCCCAGGTTGTGCGCAAATGCTGCCAGGTATGCAACCTGTGCAGCATCCAGGCATTCTGCGATCAGCAGGATTACGTCTGCACCAATAGCTTTTGCTTCCAGGATCTGGTATTCATCTATCACAAAATCTTTACGCAGAATAGGGATCTGGTTGAAGCTGCGGGCTTGTTGCAGGTCATCAGAGGAGCCACCGAAATATTTCTCATCTGTGAGTACAGATAAGCCGGAGGCGCCATAGCGGGTATAGGCCGTTGTTACCTGCTGTACCGTTACGTTTCCGTTAATCACTCCTTTTGAAGGAGAACGACGTTTGAATTCCGCGATGATACCTGTCTTTTCCGGCTGTTGCAGAAACTGACAGAGTGATAATGCTTCGCGGGCAAATCCGGGAGACTGTTGCAGGTCCGATGCGCTGCGCTGCAACTTGCGGGCAGCTACTTCAATGTGTTTATGAGCAACTATTTCTGCTAAAATATTCTTCATGATAAACGTTCCTACGACTGCAATGCAATCAGTTTTTTAAATGCCGTATGTGCATTGCCCGACTCCAGGGATTCTACCGCGGCGGCGAAACAATCTTCATACGAATTATATTTTCCGAGGCTATACAGTCCCATTGCAGCGTTAGCAAATACAACGGAATTCTGTGCCCAGGTACCTTCTCCTTTCAGGATCTTCATAAAGATCTTTGCGGCTTCTTCAGTGGTATTACCTCCGTAGATATCTTCCTGGTGTACTTTACGTTTACCCAGCTGTTCCGGGGTCCAGTCCTGTTCACCTTTGTTGGTGATTACTTTGGTATCTGCGGTGAGTGATATTTCATCGTAGCCATCCAGGCTGTGAACAATCACAAACTGTTTGTCTGTTTGCTGGAACAGGTAGTTGTATACCCTTGCCATTTCCAGGCTATATACGCCAATCAGCTGATGTTTTGCCAGCGCCGGGTTTACCAATGGACCCAGCATATTAAAGAACGTACGGATACCCAGCTGACGGCGGATACCGGCAACATGCTTCAGGGCTGGGTGAAACAGCGGTGCATGGAGGAAACAAATACCTGAATCTTCCAGTTCTGTTCTCAGTTTGGCGTCATCACTTTTGAATTTGTAGCCTACCAGCTCCATCACATTGGAAGCACCGCTGACAGAAGATACGCCATAGTTGCCGTGTTTGGCTACTTTTGCGCCGGCTCCTGCCACCACAAAGCACGACAAGGTAGAAATATTAAAGGTATTTTTTGCATCCCCACCGGTACCTACGATGTCGAGTACATCATAACCGTTCAGATTTACGGGTACACAGAGTTCCAGCAAGGCATCACGGAAGCCCAGCAGCTCATCGATGGTGATGCTGCGCATGAGGTATACCGTCATGAAAGCAGCCAGTTCGCTTTCATTGTACATGCCTTTGGAAATGCTGATAAGGATATCTTTAGCAGCTTCGCGGCTAAAGGTTTTATGTTCGAAGAGGTAATTAAGAATCTTTTTCATGGTAGCTGTTAGCTTTTAGCAGTTAGCTGTTAGTTGTTAGTTAGATGGATGTTTCACTGAAATGGGTAAGGATGAATGGCTGTCATTACAGGCTTAACCAGTTTCTCACAATCTTTTCTCCCTCCGGGGTGAGTACACTTTCCGGATGGAATTGTACACCGCTTACATCATATTTGTTATGCTGCAATGCCATGATAAAACCATCTTCATCTTTGGCGGTGATGGTCAATTCAGCGGGCAGGGTGGATTCATCAATTACCCAGGAGTGATAGCGACCAGCCAGTATCTGCCTGGGCAAACCATTGAACAGGCGGCCATCTTCCCTAATGATATTTATGTTGGTGGCTACACCGTGATATACTTCTTTCAGGTTAGTGAGCGAAGCGCCAAAAGCCTGACCGATGGCCTGTTGCCCCAAACAAACGCCGAAGATGGATTTGGTGGGTGCATATTCTTTGATGAGTGGCAGTAATAATCCTGCTTCTTCCGGAATACCAGGGCCGGGCGATAAAATTATTTTATCGTAGTCGTTTACTTTTTCCAGTGGAATTTCATCATTACGTACCACGGTTACTTTACCGTTGATGATTTTTTCCACGAGGTGAACGAGGTTGTATGTAAAAGAGTCGTAGTTATCAAAGACGAGGATGTTCATACTAAATTTTTTGTGCCAGCAGAATGGCTTGTTTTAACGCATTGAGTTTGTTGTTTACTTCCTCCAGTTCAGAAGAAGCCACCGATTTAGCTACTACGCCGGCACCGGCCTGATAGTACAGCGTATTCATTTTACTGAGTATGGAGCGGATCATGATGGCGTGGTTAAAGTTGCCATTGAAACCAACAGCGCCTATACAACCGCCGTAGAAGCCACGTGCAGTGGGTTCGTACTGATCAATGATTTCCATGGCGCGGTATTTCGGTGCTCCTGACAGCGTACCTGCCGGGAAAGAAGAGGCCAGGAGGGTAAACGGATTCAGCTTCGGATCTACCTTTCCGGTTACTTCGCTTACCAGGTGAATGACGTGGGAATAGAAATGTACCTGTCTGTAAGAAGCTACTTCTACTTCTGTTGCATTTCTGCTAAGATCATTCCGGGCCAGATCCACCAGCATCACGTGTTCCGCATTTTCTTTCGGGTCCTGCAACAGTTTCTCCGCCAGTAATTTATCCTGTGCATCATCTCCGGTACGGCGGAAAGTTCCGGCAATGGGGTGAATGGTAGCTTTACCATCCGTAATCACGATCTGTGCTTCCGGTGAGGAACCCATTAATTTATAATCGCCGTAATCGAAGAAGAAAAGATAAGGAGAGGGGTTGATGGAGCGGAGAGCGCGGTAAACGTTGAATTCGTCACCTTTGAAGGACTGTTGGAAAGCTCTGGAAAGTACTACCTGGAAAACATCTCCGCGGAAGCAGTGTTGTTTGCCTTGTTCTACCATCTGCATATATTCCGCGTCCGTCATATTGCTTTCTTCTTCTCCGGTAGTGGCAAACGGATACCCGGGGGAATCTTTGTGCCGGATGAGGGATTCAAGCAGTTCAAACTCGCTGTCAACGCCTTCTACCTGGTTTTCACAAAGATAGAGTTCATCTTTAAAGTGATTGATCGCTATTACATATTGATAGTAGCGGTAACGCATCAATGGGATGGTATTATCCGCCTGTTGTTTCTTTTTATTGAATTCAATGGTTTCGAAGAACTGAACGGCATCGAAGGTAGTGTAGCCGAAGAGGCTCTGTGCCATTGGCACCGGGTGTTTGCCGCTGAAAGAATAGTTACCGAGAAACTTCTCCATTTCATCCAGTACCTGTTGTTTGTTCTTCAGTTCTTTCTTTTCTACGGGCAGGTTAGGATACTTGAATTCGAAGTGTGAGGTAGAGGTAACTTCAATACCTGCAATCGGCTTCACACAAATAAATGAATAACTGTTGTCACTGGCCCTGTAGTCGGTGCTTTCAAGGAGGATAGAACCCGGGAATTTATCGCGCAACCGCAGATATATTCCCACTGGCGTGAAAATGTCTGCCAGCATCTGTTTGGATCTCGTTTTTACTTGGATGGTACGCATGATGTATTGGGTGAAGTGTTTGTTTTATGTTAAAATGGGAAGGGCTGAAAAAGCGGAAGGCCCGCTGTGTAACAGCGGGCCTTCCAAATATATTTCTAAACGAAACATGGCACTGTAACACAGATCAGGAATTGATTCCGTGCCACCACCAATGTTTGTTTGTAATGATATTTTGCATAGCGAGAACAAAAATGGAATATTTTTTTAGAATATGCAAATATTTTTTTGAGAGCGCGGAGGGGAAGGCCTTTGACCTTTGTCTTCGGACAGGATTAGACTGATTTTGATGATTTTCCTGATAATTACCTTTATCCATTTACTGGGAGCTTTCGGATGTAAGCATCTTTTAAAAAAAGGAATAAAATCATCTAAATCAGCCTAATCCTGTCCAAAGACAAGCGCCGGAGGCGCTCTACAGCACTCCTTTGGTGCTGGGCAACTGCATATTATACGGGTTGCGCTTCACCGCCATTTTGATGGCCTTGGCAAAGGCTTTGAAAATAGCTTCTATCTTATGGTGTTCATTTTCTCCTTCTGCCTTAATGTTCAGGTTGGCTTTGGCGCCATCTGAGAAGGATTTGAAGAAGTGATAGAACATTTCGGTAGGCATCTCCCCTATTTTCTCCCTTTTAAATATTGCTTCCCATACCAGCCAGTTACGGCCTCCAAAGTCAATACCTACCTGGGCCAGGCAATCATCCATGGGCAGGCAGAAACCGTATCTTTCAATACCGCGTTTGTCTCCCAGGCCTTTGGCGATGGCTTCTCCCAGTGCAATACCGGTATCCTCAATCGTATGATGTTCGTCTATATGCAGATCCCCTTTGGCGGTAATATTCAGATCTATAGCGCCATGGCGGGCAATCTGGTCAAGCATATGATCAAAAAAGCCCAGGCCGGTGTGGATATTGGCTTTACCGGTACCATCCAGGTTCAGTTCAATGCTGATATCTGTTTCGTTTGTTTTTCGTACATGCGTTACTGTTCTTAATCCCAGTTTCAGGAATTCATAGATGCGGTTCCAGTCGGTAGACTCCAGCGCTATCACGGGTTGCAGGGCAGCCACATCATCGCTGATTTCGGCAGCGCCCAAACCGGCATCGTCCTTAATCCAGATGGCCTTGGCGCCGAGGTTCTTGGCCAGCTGTACATCGGTGATACGATCGCCGATAACAAAGGAGTTGGCCAGGTCGTAACTGCCATCCAGGTATTTGGTGAGCATACCGGTGCGGGGCTTGCGGGTAGGTGCATTGTCTGCAGGAAAAGAGCGGTCAATGAATACTTCATCAAACTTTATCCCTTCATTTTCAAATGCCTTCATGATCATCTGCTGGGCAGGCCAGAAGGTATCTTCCGGGAAGGAGGCCGTTCCCAGGCCATCCTGGTTAGTGACCATTACCAGTTCATAATCCAGCTCAGCAGCTATCCGGGCCATATTCACAAATACTTTGGGATAGAACTCCACTTTTTCCAGGCTATCAATCTGGTAGGTTGGCGGTACTTCCTTGATCAGGGTACCATCACGGTCTATAAAGAGAACTCGTTTCATGCAGATACAGGTGTTTCTTTTTTCAGGTTGAAAGATTTCAATACCTCCAGCAGGTGCAGGTTTTCAGCGGGTGTACCGATGGTGATACGTAAACAACCCATGCAAAGTTCTACTTTGGAGCGGTCACGCACCACAATACCTTTTTCAATGAGATGATTGTAAATGCCTTTTGCATCTGTGGTTTTCACCAGGATAAAGCTGGCATCGCTGGGGTAGATCTCCAGTACTTCCGGCAGTTGTATCAGTGCAGCAGAGAGCAGATCACGTTCTATCACTATTTCGCGGATCCATTCATTCACCTGGCTAACGTTGTCCAGGGCCTGCAAAGCCAGTTCGCTGGTAGCCTGACTGATATTATAGGGAGGCTTTACTTTATTGAAAGTATTGATGATATCCTCACTGGCGAAAGCCATTCCTATTCGGAGTCCTGCCAGTCCCCATGCTTTGGACATGGTTTGCAGCACTACCAGGTTAGGGTATTCTGTGAGCTCCTGGATAAATGTTTTCTGACGGGAGAAGTTGATATATGCTTCATCTATCACCACAATCCCATCAAAATTATTCAGCAGTAATTCAATATCTGAACGGTTGATAGAGTTACCGGTAGGGTTGTTGGGAGAACAGATGAAAATGAGTTTGGTATTTCCATCGATCGCCTGTTGCAGTGCGGGGATATCCAGCTGAAAGTCTTCTGTGAGACTCACTTTGCGGATCACCGCATCGTTGATGTGTGCACTCACTTCATACATCCCATAGGTAGGCGGGCAAAGGACTACATTATCCGCACCCGGGTTGACGAAACAGCGGTAAAGCACATCGATGGCTTCATCGCTGCCATGGCCGATAAAAATGTTTTGTGGCGGTACGCCTTTCACATCGGCCATTTTATATTTGAGCTTCCATTGCAGCGGATCGGGGTAGCGGTTATAATTTACCGGCAGTGGTGATCCGAAGTTATTTTCATTTGCATCCAGGAAGATGGTCGCCTCTCCTTTGAACTCGTCCCTGGCCGTGGAATACGGTACCAGTCTTTTTATGTTTTCCCTTACGAGGGTATCGAGATTGAACATATTAATGAATTATTATTAGTTATTTATGAGCCGGAATTTTCCAGCTGTTGCAATCTTACGGTGACGGCATTTTTATGTGCTTCCAGTCCCTCTGCTGCTGCCATGGCTTCTATAGTAGCGCCAATATGCTGCAGCCCTTCGGGAGAAATCTGCTGGAAAGTAATCTTTTTCACGAAGCTGTCCAGCGATACACCGCTATATGCCCTGGCATAACCATTTGTAGGCAGGGTATGATTGGTACCGGATGCATAATCGCCTGCACTTTCAGGGGTATAATTCCCCATAAAAACAGATCCGGCATCTGTTACCTTGTCGGCGAGATTTTCCGCCCCATTACAGGCTAAAATCAAATGTTCCGGTGCGTAGGCATTCAACATCTCCATCGCCGTATCCATATCTGCAACCAGGATCATTTTACTGTTTTCCAGTGCCGCTGTAGCAATTCCTTTGCGTGGCAGCTTTTCCAGCTGTGCATGCAGGGCATTGGTAACATCGGTGATCACTTTTTCACTCGTGGTTACCAGTACTACCTGGCTATCGGGACCATGTTCTGCCTGCGACAGCAGATCAGCGGCCACAAAATCAGGAATACAGCTATCATCCGCCAGCACAGCTACTTCAGAAGGGCCTGCGGGCATATCGATCGCTACGCCGCTTTTATTGATCAGTTGTTTGGCGCAGGTGACGTACTGATTGCCGGGACCAAATATTTTATACACCTGTGGAACCGTTTCGGTGCCGTAGGCCATGGCACCAATAGCTTGCACGCCACCAATGGTAAATACTTTCTCAATGCCTATCAGCTGCGCCGTGTATAATATGGCGGGATGCAGTGAGGGCGTACAAAGTACTATCTCTTTACAACCTGCTATCATGGCTGGTATACCCAGCATTAAGATAGTAGAAAATAATGGAGCCGAACCACCGGGGATATATAAACCTACTTTTTGAATAGCTACCGGTTTGCGCCAGCATTGTACGCCGGGCATGGTTTCTATCATCTGCACCTTTTCCTGCTGTGCGCGGTGAAAAGTAGTAATATTTTTTGCCGCCTGCTGTATCGCTGCTTTCAGTGCAGGTTCCAGCGTAGTTGCTGCGGCTGCAAAAGCAGCGGGTGGTACCTGTATATTTTCCAGCGTCACCTTATCAAATTCAGCTGCAAATTTTTTGATGGCCTGGTCGCCACCGCTGCGTACTTCCTGCAGAATATCGTTCACCTTTTTTTCCAGTGCCGATGTATCCATTACAGGCCGCTGCAACAGGGTATTCCACGTACTTTTATCAGGAAATCTGGTTGTTTGCATCGTTTACACAATTTTTTAGATCACCATTTTTTCAATGGGCACTACCAGGATACCTTGTGCACCGGCCGCCTTCAGGCTTTCGATGATATCCCAGAAATCATTTTCATTCAGTACAGAGTGAACGGAGCTCCAGCCAGCTTCTGCCAAAGGCAGTACTGTAGGACTTTTCATACCTGGCAGCAGTCCAATGATTTCATTCAGTTTATCATTGGGTGCATTAAGCAGGATATATTTATTATTCTTCGCTTTTTTCACTGCCTGTATACGGAACAATAATTTATCCAGCAGCAGCTGTTGTTCCGGTTTCAGGTTATGACAAGCTGCCAGCACGGCTTCTGATTTCAGTACGGTTTCCACTTCTTTCAAACCGTTCATGAATAAAGTAGAGCCGCTGCTTACCAGGTCACAGATCGCATCGGCTAAGCCAATGCCAGGCGCTATTTCCACCGATCCGCTGATTTCGTGGATTTCCGCAGTGATACCATTACGCTGCAGGAATTCTTCCACTATCACCGGATAGCTGGTCGCAATTCTTTTGTTGTGCAGGTCTTTCACGGAAGTGTACTCCACTGATTTTTCCACGGCCATCGACAAGCGACATTTTCCGAAGCCCAGCTTCTGAACAATATTCACCTGTTTTTGTTTTTCCAGCACTACATTTTCTCCTACAATTCCAATATCTGCCACACCATCTTCAATGTATTGCGGAATATCATCATCCCGCAGGAAAAACACTTCCAGCGGAAAGTTGGTCGCTTCTGTTTTCAGCTTGTTAACACCGTTGTTGATGTCGATACCGCATTCCTTCAATAATTTGATGGAATCATCGTGCAGGCGGCCGGATTTCTGGATTGCAATTTTCAATTTCATCCTGGGTAAAAATAAAAAGGGGCTTACCTTTCCGGTAAGCCCCTGTTGATGATTTAATATAGTGATATACACATTATCATCCCAGCCTACCGCGTTGGTAAGAAATGATGGTGATGATGGATATGTATGCTTGTATTCATAATTCGAGTGCAAAAATAGTAAGTAAAATGAAAACTCAAAGGTTTTTTTTGGAATTAACGTGAAATTTAAATATAAGTGCTTATATATAAGTTCTGATATAAATCATCGTTGACCTCTTATACCAGATCAATCCAAAGGCTCTCCGTTACAGTAATATCTGTTCCTTAAAGGTTATCCTTTCCTTTCAATTTGTTCTCGTATAAACTGCTTTTCGCGCTCCAGCTCTACACGCAATTCTTCTTCCGTAGGTAACACCAATCTATATTTTGAAGCAAAAAGTTGTTTATTTTCCTCTAGCATACTGTACTTTACCAGCGTATGGTCTTTTTCAGCACAAAAAATAATTCCAATAGTTGGATTATCCCCTTCCGTTTTCTTAAGATCTTCAAACATTCGTACATACATATCCATCTGCCCAATATCCTGATGTGTCAACTCATTTATTTTCAGATCGACTAGTACAAAACACTTGAGAATATAATTATAGAAAACCATATCTATGTAAAAAACCTTGGTATCGGTTTTAATTCGATATTGCCTTCCAACAAATGAGAAGCCCTTACCCATTTCCAAAAGAAACGCTTGTAGATTGCTGATAATTGCTGATTCAACATCACTTTCAGAATACCCGACTGGATTTTCTAATCCAAGAAACTCTAAAACATAAGGATTTTTTATCACATCAAAAGAGGATGACTTTTCCATTTTCTCTTGATCCAATAGGGCTTCTCTCTTACTTTGCGTAGAAAGCAGCCGTTCATAATAAAGGGTATTAATATTCCGCTCAAGCTGGCGGGTACTCCACGATTGCTCTGCAGTTTCTGTAATGTAGTATTGTCTGGCAGTGGGATTATCAACCCGTAATATAATACGATAATGTGTCCAACTCAATTCGGGGCGCAGTGCGTCCCGAATTGAAAATGTTTGATAAAACTGCCTCATACGGCGTAATTCTCTTTCATCAAACCCTTTTCCAAACTCTTCAATTAACTGCCTGGAAAGTTCTTTTATCAGAAAAACACCATAGTCTGCTCTTTCCTGTCCCTGCTGCTCTTCTTCAAAATACGCTTCCCTATATGCCAATAGGCATCTACCATTGCAGCATTAATAGAATTATTTACTTTCTGTCTTGCTGCCGAAAGCATTTTCTTTATATCTGTTACAAAAGAATTCTTTAGCACGATTAATAGTTATACTTCAAACTTACATGAAATAATCCGATTAAAGTTCAACTAATAGAACTCAGTAAGAGTAAGCATCTCGAAGGAAATGAAAATGGATTAACATGTTATTGAATTATTGTAAAGTCCAATAAATAGTGTAATTCATATGCCCTATTATTTACTTTCCAGTATAACACTAATTGGATACAATCATGTGGGAATATCTTTTAAATTGTACTACGTGTTCTTCTCAATCAAAATGTCTGATATTTCACACGAAAAAGGACATTCTGCGCAAGACATCATACATAATTCCTCCTTCATCTACTCCATTATCTTCCTCTCAAAAAAAAATCTCACTGCACCTGTTTTAGCAGGGAAAACATACATCTCACTGATCTGCTGTCTTTTAGTCCCCATGCGCATTTTCGCCCCTTGCAAACGATCTGTTAATTGATTTCTTTAACTAATAATTTTAGCTTTATTTTGCTAATAATATTAGTATTTATTAAAACGATAGTTATATGGAAGCATTGAAACTGAGAGAGTTGAGTATAACCCTGCCATTCTTTAATACCAGCATCCCCGCAGGGTTCCCCACTCCTGCTCTGGATTACCAGGAAGAAGAAATTGATCTTTCCCGTATCCTGCAGCCCAATCCCGCTACCTCCTTCATTATCAGAGTGAAAGGTGATAGCATGACAGAAGCCAATATCCCTGATGGCTGTATGGCCGTTGTGGACCGCTCTATCCGCCCTTCTACCGGCGACATTATTGTAGCGGCCCTCGATGGGGAATATACTGTTAAACGACTGGTAAAGGCCGGCCGTAACTGGGTATTACACCCTGAAAATGCCTTTTATAAACCCATCATCATAGCAGAAGATGCAGACTTCCAGGTATGGGGCGTAGTGACCGCCGTGATTGTAGATATGCGTAAATAGTGAAATTGAACAGTTATGCATAATCCATTAGCATTATTATCTGCTGCGCTGGTAAAAGCGCTGCTCGAAAATGGTTTTACATTATTTGTCCGCCAGAGTTATGCGGCAGGAAAAGACCACAACGACCTGCACATACGGGAAGTATTCCTGATCACTCCTTATAAAGACATAGGAGAAGCCAACATACATTTTCAGCATATCCGTTTTGATCACCGGAAATATATTTACCAGGCGCATCATCCGGAAGAAATAGAAAAATTGTATAAAGCCGCATCACAGCCACCAGGCTACAAAGTATATGCGTCACTGTTACAGCAGGAAGTATGGAATCCACCATTGTATATGGATCCGGCGGTGAGAAGATATATTTCTCTCAAAACAAAATGGAGACCGGAACGTAAAGAAGAAGTCAGTGCAGAATTATTCCTGCATTATGGGGAGCTCTATTTTACCCTGAAGTACGGAGCTGAAGAAATAAAAGTACCTTTATCGGAGATAGAATACGACTAAATAATTATGTGCTACGATATCGCTTTTACTGCCAACATAGAGAGCATCTTTAAATATCTGCCACAGCTGCAAGCCAGCGGCGACCTCGATATTCACTTTGATCCTACCTGGCATAAGATCGGGATGTCATACCCCCAATGGCCGGTGATTACCAACAACAATGGCTTAAAGCTGGAGAAGTATACCTGGGGTCCTGTACCTAAAATGCTGGACACCATAGAAAAGGTAAAAAGACAACGACAGCTTTTCCTGAATGCCCGCAGCGAAAAAGTACTGGAAAATGGTACTATGTGGAATGCCATCCGGCATCAGCGCTGCCTGGTACCAGCCACCGGTTTCTTTGAATACCGGCAGATCAGTGGCTGGAAAAATAAAGTAGCCTACTATATCAAATCAAAAGAACAGGATGTTTTTTTCATCGCAGGATTATGGGCGCTCTCCAACTCCTGGGATGTGGATAAACCAGGGCGTATCCCTACTTTCACACTGCTCACCCGCCACGCTAACCCATTGATGGCGCAAATCCATAATGGCGGCGACAATGCCGGCAGGATGCCGTTGATGCTCACCAATCAACTCGCACAGGAATGGATAAAACCAGGACTAACGGATACGGACATACGTGAAATACTGCAATATGAATTACCTGCCGGCCAGCTGGATTACTGGCCCGTAAATTCTGTGCGCAAAGTAAAGCCCGATGACGCCGCCGTTATTGCCCCTGCAGCATACGAAGGTTTGCCAGCCATACAGGTATAAATTGCCGCCACATGGCCCGGGAATAAAGTATATCTCCCTTACAGCTACTAACCCAGCTACTAAAACGATCTCCCCCTTTTTGGGGATGAAGTTCCCTGTATTTGCACTTCTCTCCCTACATCCGAAAATAACCGGCGGTATCTATACCCATGCCCCAACAAAAACACAGGATATCAAAAGTATTTCCGTCCCGCATTCACCCTTTCCGGGGTGTCCGTTGTCTTATCTATACAAAATGCGTACAAATATGAATAAAATAATGAGTAGCGCCTGCTGCCTGTTGCTATTGCTCCTGCTGCGGTTACCGGGCCTGGCACAAGGGTTTGAGATCAGGGGGTACGTAAAGGATGTAAAATATGGCAAGATAAAATTGCTGGTCATGGAAGATCAGCAGATCGTACTGGCAGAAGGCGATATCAAGGCACATGCGTTTGTAGTCAGAGGGAAACTGGATTATCCACAACCAATAACCCTCTGCATCAACAATGGAAGTAACACCAATGTATTCCTGGAAAATACTACCTATCAGCTGCAGACAGACTACTTCGGGCTAAATGGCAAACAGTTAAAAGGTGGGAAGCTGAATAAAGAGTATCAGTACTACCTGCAGGACATGACCAACCCATCGAACCCTGATCGTACTGCGGAGTTTTTGACCACCTACCCCAACTCAGCAGTGAGCGCCTTTTTGGCCAACTACTGGGGGAAGTATCCCTATTCCCGCGTAAAATCCTTCCTGGATGCGATGGGACCCGATGCCCGAAAATCCTGGTACGGGAAAAAAGTGGTGCTACGCGAAGACATTATGTCCAGATCTCAACCAGGCCGCGTGGTACCGGATTTCAAAGCACTGGGTGTGAATGCAGATACCGTGAATTATAACCGCTTTCGCGGGAAAGTACTGATGATCGACTTCTGGGCCTCCTGGTGTCATCCCTGCCGCATGGAAATACCACATCTCAAAAAAGTATACCAGGCCTATCATGAAAAAGGAATTGAAATTCTCAGCATCTCCGTTGATGCCGTAGATGCCGCCTGGAAAAAAGCTTTGGGACAGGAACAAATGCCATGGCCACAGGCACGTGACCCCAAAGGATTTGATGAAGATGGTTTCCGCAAAATGTTTGGATTCGGCTTCGTGCCCTTTGCCGTACTCATAGGCGCCGATGGTAAAGTAGTAACGGTCTGGGACCGTACGGGAAAATCACTGGAACAATTGCTGGATGAAGCACTGGCACAAACCAAATAAACAAAAGATCCATGAAATATAGCATCATACTATGGTTGTTCGGATGTTGGAGCCTATCTGCTACTGCACAGCAAACGCCACCACCTAAAAGCATACACGATCAATTGGCTGCCATCCAAAAAATAATGGCACAGGCAGCACAGGACAGCAGCGCTGCCAGCATAGCGGCCATAAAGCTATTACCACAACTAAACCCGGACAATGTTCTGCTGACCACACCCGGAAATGATAACAGCATCAATGCTTACCTGGATGGATTTTTCAGATTACGCAGCATTGCCGGTACCGCAACTGCCTTCGACAGCGGCCTGACTATGCGCCTGAAATACGTACTCTATAATGTACAGAGCGATCGGGTAAGATGGGCTTACTATCAGCAGGTAGTGGCCAGGAGCATTACCGAAAATACTGATAACGAAACGATCGGGAATGTAAAAGAAGATCTGGCATTGATGGTCCCCCCAAAGCAACGGATCAAATACGATTCCCTGTTAAACATCTGGAACAGCCTGCGACAAGGGCAGCCAATACCAGCTTTAGCCTTGTCGGATGATAATGGCGGACGACTGGACCTTGCAGCCCCCGGCCACCAGATGTGGGTTATACAAACCTATGCACCCAATGACACTGCCAGCATGCAGGCATATCGCAGTTTCTGTTCATTGGCACAAAGATTTGCCGGCGACAGCACTTATACATTTGTCGGGCTTAACCTGCAGGGGGGCCCTGCACCTGCATCCCCACTGAAGCAATACCATTTAACGGCGAAAGAGTTGGTTGCTTTCCGCCGCCTATATGCCCTGTCAGGAAATACGCGGACAATGGTGATACGTAATGGTTATTTCCAGATGGCTACTATGCCCGCCGTACCTGAAGAAGGGCTGGTGATGTTGCTGAAACTTAGCCTGAATATGCACTATCCGGTTGCTCAACATGAAGAGTAAGCCTTCTGACGATAGCTGGTAATAATGGGGATGTATCAAAAGTAGTTTTCACCTGATTTCATTCGGGTGCCCGATGGAGAGCGATTTCATTTACATGATTCTTAAACCCATCAAATTACTTTTGATACATTTTCTTTTATCTGTTATTTACTATCTCACTATAAAATTCACTTTTCGTGAGAAATGATCGTGTTAATCATCGCATCCGCTGAACTAGTCATACTCATTAAAGTTATTTTCCTGAACTAACTGGTTTCTCCATTTTATGAAACCCTTCTGGGATCACATTTCCTCTTGTTAATTTATAACCGGTTATTTTATTTAACGGAAAGATATTTGGAGGGCCAAAAAGCAGATTAAGATGATAAATGCTATCTGGTGATGTTGTATGGGCACTTTTTATCGGAATGTCTACAATCCGCTGTCCCATATCATTATAGAGATCTGTAATATTTATTGTAATATCTTTTTTCTCTCCTGACGCACCCAGTAGTCCCTTAAATTTTGTAAAGTCATCAAACACTCTTACGTCATCTTTTCCTATAAACAAAAGTTTTGGCCCAATAAAAAATCTAAAATCAGTAAACTGATCCTTTTCAATAGTGGCCACTATATCATTGGTTGTTCTACGCATTTTATCTTCCTCTGTCTCTCTGCTACAACCAGAGGTAAGCACCACCAACATAAAAAAATGCTTTATATATCTCATGTTCATCAGTTTAATGATCTATTACTATTTGTGCTATTATTATTAAAAAAATCGAGGAGCGTTTTGTAAATATCATACGCCCGCCGTGTAGATTTTATCTGCAAATTCCTTATTTTCCCCCAGATCATTTCCCAAAATGAGCTCAGTTATGCCTAAAACTAAAAGGGCGCCTCATTTTTTTTGAGACGCCCTAACTATTTTATATGCTATAATTATTTTACCAACACACCCGCAGGCACGTTACCATCCGTATTCCCCAGTGATAATCCCAACAGCTGCGCCACTACCGGCGCCACATCTGTCACATTCATTTCTTTCACATGACCGCCGTTATTGATGCCGGCACCGAAGACCACGAAGCCGGTTTGTATCTCCTTAAAATCAGGAAAATAACCGTGGGTACCTCCATGGGCGGCCTTTACCAGTTCCCCGGTAACAGCGCCACCAATGGTCACGCCGGGAGCTGCCGACAATGCCAGCGCCGCATGAGGATTGGCGCCTGCTGCGTCCAGTTGCTGCCGGTTGGTCACTTTGAATAACTGCTGCTGTTCTGCAGGCAAGGCTTTTAAGATGGCCAATACTTTATTTTTAGTAGCCACATCTCCTTCGTCTTTCAGGTGAAGGAAGGCTGCACCACCGGAGCTATGAAACTGTGCTTTCCAATCGCCTGTAGCTACATTATTCAACAAACCATTTTTTGCCAGTAATATATTGGGAGAAAATGTTTTGTTGATATTCACAAAGCCATGATCACCGGTAACGATGATGGTAGTACTATCGTATATCCCTGCCCGTTTGAGTGATTCTATAATGGTACCCAGTGCCCGGTCTGCTCCTGCTATTGCTTTTCTTACCAGCAATCCGTCCCGTCCCTGCTCATGCTCGTAATGATCGGTGCAGGCCAGGTGCAGTGTAGTAAATGCAGGCTTATAAGTAGTGATCAGGTAAGCCGACATGCGCGCCACATTTTCATCCAGGATCATCTCTTCATCTTCCATCGCAAAATCTTTTATGCCCAGTTTACCCGTAGCATTGTCCTGTACTTCCTGCCAGAGATGGGCAGGTGTGGATAGTTTCGCCATGATATCCCTACGGTCTTTTTTACCAATAGGCCATACATCCGGAATGTTATAATCAATAGGCGCCCCTACGGTTACCGGCCAGATAACATTGGCGGAAGTTTTCCCTGCCTTGTGTACGGCATCAAACAACGTAGGCACTTTGATACTGTCGTAATAAAAATACCAGATACCGGTAGCACCTGTTGGCTCAAAAGGCGTGTTGTAGTAAATGCCATGTTTCGCTGGCGTTACACCGGTAATCAGGGACGTATGATTGGGATAGGTAACAGTAGGAAACACACTGTTTACACCATCTGCATATACTCCTTTCTCTTTCATCATACGCAGGTTTACCATGCCCCAGGACGGATCTGTATAAAAGTCCGGGCGGAAACCATCAATCGTTATCAGTACTACATGACTTGCTTTCTGTGAAAAGGAGGAGAGTCCTAACATCAGCAGCAATGCTATACCTGCTAATTTTTTCATGCTATAATTATTTAAATGTTAGTCCCATAAAGGATTCTGGTGCAGTGCCGGGTTCAATGACAGGTCATTAAACGGGATAGGATATACGTATTTAAAGTTATCCCATCTCCGGCTAATATTGCTCAGCCAGATCAGGTTGCCGCTGGTACCGCCAGATAATTTTGTCTGATCACCATCAATGAGGAAATAATATACGCCAGGAACTTTTGTCGCGGGTATTTTTTTCACGAAAGAAACATCCGGTTTACCATCTTCATTTAAATCCATCAACACATCCATGGCAGGCACATATAAACCTACATAAGGACTTGTCAGTAACGGCCCCAGGCCCCAACGCATCAGGTCATAAAAACGAAACCCTTCCATGATCAGCTCAATAGCACGTTCGCGGCGGATTTCCATGAGAATGGGCGTCTCCACACTGCCATAAAATTTGGCGGCCAGATAAGGATCAGGAGTTAATGGCATGTCTGTATTTTTCAAACCAGCGCGCTGTCTCAGCAGCTTGATAGTGCCATTCCAGTCTTCTGCGGAAAGGCCTTTGTTGAGCTCTGCTTTGGCTTCTGCTTTATTCAACAGTACTTCTGCATAGCGAATAATCGGAATGGAATTATTGTTTTCTCCCACACCATCCGTAGCCTTGGAGTCCAGCGTAAATTTCAACGGTTGATAACCGGTATAGGTATACGTAAAATCAGGCGGTGCAATTTGTCCATCGCGTTTATAACTACCCATACGGATCGTTTGCTGCAGGCGCAGATCCCTGTTCTTTACCTCTTCATTAAATGGCAGGTTATCAAAGCCGGGCGTATCTGTAAAGCGGCTGCCGTCAATATTGAGGTAGGTGTCTGCAAATGTTTTTACTAAGCTGATCCTGTTACCGTAGGTAGCACTGGTAAAATACCAGTTGGCATCATTGAACACACGCAAACTTTTATTACACACATAGGCCAGTATTACTTCGTTGACGTTGGGTGTTTCATTAATAAACAGGTTGCGATAGTTCATGGCAGGATCACCGGCAGTGTTCAGGGAATACTGCCCACCATTTATTACGGAATCTGCGGCGTTCAGTGAAGCCTGCAGCCATTTATTTTCATCTTTCGGCAGCCCCATCTCCTTGTGGTATTTGCGGAAAGTACCTTCAAATAAACATACCCTGGATTTATAGGCCAATGCCACCCATTTGGTAATCTGCGAACAGGTGATATCTTTTTTAGCACGAATGTTGGCACAGGCAAAATCAAGATCTGCCAGCACGCTGTCCATGACTGTGGCACGCGGGTCGCGGCCTTTATACAATTCCGGATCATTGATCTCCAGGGTTTTGTTATACCAGGGCACATCGCCAAAACGTTTCACTTTTTCAAAGTAAAACATGGCCCGGAAAAAGCGGGCAAGACCGGCATAATGATTTTTGGCTTCATCCGGAATTTTCGCCTGCCCGTAATGCTCCAGGAAATAGTTGATATTACGCAGATCTCCCCAGCTCCAACCGCTGGACTGTGTAGACGTAAAAGCACCCGGAATGATATACGTATTCACGTCTTTTCCGGCCATCACATCGCTCATAACATCTCCCCTGATAATACTATTCCCGTCAGGTAATATTTTATAGAAAGAAGTTGCATACAGCTGCAAATCTGCCTCGGTATTAAACGCGTTATCAGGACTCAGTTTATCAAATGGTTTCAGGTTCAGATCCTTCTTACAGGAGACCATGGCCAGGATCAATAACAGGTAAATACTATTTTTCATCTTAATAAGCATTAATCATTAAAAAGTTACACTCAAACCAACGGTATATGTTTTCAGCATTGGATATGACATCCCGTTACCGGCGCCAATGCCACCGGCATTGTTATTCAGTTCCGGATCGGAGCCCTCAATCACTTCAGGGTCCAGCGTCTTCATAATCTTATACATCGGCGACCATGTCCACAGATTTTGTCCGGTGAAGAAAATGCGCGCATTTTTCATTTTCACTTTTGATAACCATGCCTGTGGCAGATTATAACCGACCGTCAGATTTTTCAAACGGATATACGCTACATGCTGCACATATTTGGCCTGCTGCACAGTGAGCTCCGCATTGGAGTTGAGTGCCGTATATCCTCTGAAACGGGGGAAATAAGCATCGCGGTTGGTTTCAGACCAGCGCTTATCCATGATATCTTCCGGCATCCAGCTATAAGGACGATTGTATTGTCCCCAGAACAGCGAAGCATCTGTGCCCGGCCACCAGTCACGTTTTCCAATACCCTGGAAGAAAAAGCTCAGGAAGAAATTATTCCAGTTGGCACTACCGGTGATACCAAAAGCATAGCGTGGTTCGGTATTACCAATGATTGCCTTATCTCCCGGGTGATCCAAAGTGCCTTGTCCTTCGTCTATTTTGCCACTGCCGTCCAGATCTTTAAAGCGGATATCTCCGGGCATTAATACGTTTGCATTAGATACTTTAATGAAAGACTGATCGTGATCAACTTTATATTTGTCAATTTCTTCCTGGCTCTGGAAATAGCCATCATTTACAAAACCCCACATATCTCCTACACGCATACCTTCGTAATAGGTATTGATCAGCTTCTTGGGATTATTAAAGCGGGTAATGTAAGACTGGTAGTCAGATAATACCACACCAAAGGAATAGCTGAATGGTTTGCGGCCGGCATTAAACTGATCGGCCCAGTTCACTGATAATTCCCATCCTTTTGTTTGCAGGTCTGCATAATTGCCTTTGGGCACACTGGCGCCAAACACCGCAGGAACCGGCAATCCTGTGGTAAACATATTGGTTGTTTTCCGGGTGTACTTATCAAAGCTGACTTTCAGACGGCTTTTCAAAAATGATACATCGATACCGCCGTTCAGCGTGGTGGATTTTTCCCAGGTAAGTCCGTCAGGAATTACATTGGGTTGCTGGGTATAGTCCGGTATCACGCCATTGATCGACATCTGCAATTTACTCACCGACATCATCTGCAGGAACTGGTATGGATTAACGTTACCATTCCCCAATGCACCGTAAGATCCTCTTAATTTTAAATCGCTGACCGCATTGGGTGATACATTCCAGAACTTCTCTTTAGACACCCTCCATCCGGCAGAAGCAGAAGGGAAGAAGCCAAACTGCTGCGACTCCGGGAATTTGGACGAACCATCATAACGACCATTTATTTCCAGCAGGTAACGTTCATCGTAGTTATAGTTCAATCGGAAGAAACCACCCAGCGTGCGCCATTCATAACCGCCACCGGTAAGGGTATAGTTCAGTCCATTCATCAGGGAAAAATCAGGCATGCTGGTATTGATCATACCGTCATGCTGATAAAACCTGGACTTATATAAGGTATTTTCATAGTTATAACCCACCAGGAGCTTAAACGTATTTTTAGATACGCGCTGCTCGTAGTCGGCGTAGAAGTTCATACCGGTATAAGTAGTCCGATCATTTTCTTCATTCATTTTACTTTCACCACGCAACAATGTCTGGCCAGGCATTTTGCTGTAAGGCACCGGTGTATACAAACGTGTTTCCACACTGGAAGTATATGCATACGTAAAGTCTCCGTTTACATGCAGTTTATCATGCAGAAACGAGGTGGTAAAGCGGGAAGTGTTTCTCAGCAGCAGCTGCGTCTGATCAGAATAGTTATTACCCGTTAAGAAGCTACCAAAAACAATCGCCGCATTTTCTGTCAGCGAGCCATCTGGATTTTTCAGCATGGCTACCGGGAATGCTTCATCGGAAATCCTTCTCCACACCGGCGTGTTGCTGGGGTGATTCAGGATAGGAAAAAAGTAAGTGCGTTGGGAGAAATCAAAATTGTTTTCCAGTTTCAACCAGTCAAATGGTCTTACCGCACCTTTTGCGCGGATGTTATACATTTTAAATTTGTCCGGGTTATAACGGAAAATACCGTTTTGTGACATGTACCTGCCGGAGAGATAATATTCTGATTTTGCATTGCCACCGGAAGCAGACAATGTTTGTTCTGTAGATGGATTTTTATCGGCGTACAATTCCTGGAACCAGTCGGTATTACCATAGTATACGTAGTTGCCGGTAGTAGGATCGATTGCTGTTTTAGGCAGGGAAGGATCATCGTTGCGGCGTTTCAGTTCGTCCAGGTAGTCCAGCGAAAAGGGGAATACGCTATTGGCTTTGGCCGGGTGTGATTTATAATCGTTCCAGGCATAGTAGGCTTCATCAAAGTTTTTGGCCCATTCGTACCCGTTAGTAACGAATTTCGGTTTGATGGTACGGTCATTCAGTGAGTAGTTGCTGGAGTAAGTCAGCTGCGTACTGTTTTTCGCTGGCGTTTTTGTGGTGATGAGCACTACACCGAAGCTACCCCGTGCGCCGTAGATAGCAGCAGAAGCTGCATCTTTCAGCACTGATACGCTTTCAATATCGTTGGGGTTTAATAAATTAGGATCTCCCGGAACGCCATCTATCAGTACCAGGGCGCTGCCGCCGGCGCCAATAGACGTGGTGCCCCTTACATTATAGGTGGCACCACGGATAGGTTTTCCATCGGTCATACGAATGTTCAGGTTGGGCAGCACTCCCTGTAATCCCCTGGTAGCGCTGGTCATCGGCCTGTTTTCAAATACTTCTTTTCCTACCTGGTCTACTGCACCGGTAAGATTTACTTTCTTTTGCGTGCCGTAGCCGACTACTACTATTTCACTGAGTGCTGAAGAAGATTCCTTCAGTACTACATACAGCGACTGTTCTTTTTGTGGATCCAGGCTGCTTTTAGTAATCGTTTGCGTCATATATCCCACATAGGCGATCATGAAAACGAAGGGGCCTTGCTGATGGGAATTATCAAAAGTAAAAACACCTTTTGCATCTGTCACGGTAAAGCTTTTAAGACTATCCGGCCCGCTTTTCAGCTGCACAGAGGCGCCTGGAATGGGCTGTCCTTTTTCATCTTCGATTAAGCCTTTGATCCATGTTTTCTTTTGCGCCTGTGCAGGCAGCAGGTTGATAAAAGCCATCAGTAACAGCAGGCCGAGAAATTTACAGCCGTACTGAAACGTTGACTGCCGGTTGTTAAGGGGCAAAGCTCCGCCCTTCACTAGCAGGTAGCGATGTGTCATAATGCGCAAATATTTTAGTTAGTGATTTTTTTCTATACGGTAACCTGTACGTGTTGATATTATTTTTAAATCGTGCAACATCGACATGCGATGCAGCACCTGTGACAATGAATCGGTGTCCCTGATAACACCGGAAAAAGCGATGTCATCAAATGAGCCGGCATTTCTTGTGATGCTTACATGATATCCTCTGGCAATAGTATCGAGTACACCAGACAACGGTACCTGGTCAAATGTGGCGGTAAAGCCACGCAGGGAGCCAAACGCGATAGCAGGTGCTGTTACGGCTTTATTTGCCGGCACCTGTAAGCTGGAGGCATTGGTAAGGGTGTTATATACCAACTCTTGTCCAGGCAGCAGATAACGCGTTTGTGCATTTGACTTCACCATTACCTTACCGGTATGCAGCACTACTTTTACTTCATGACGAATGGTAGCAATCGTAAATGAAGTACCCAGTGCGGTGGTCGCTACTCCATGACTCAGTACGGTGAATGGCAGCGGCGCATTTTTTG
This sequence comes from Chitinophaga sp. RAB17, assembly GCF_052114225.1. Classification (NCBI taxonomy): domain Bacteria; kingdom Pseudomonadati; phylum Bacteroidota; class Chitinophagia; order Chitinophagales; family Chitinophagaceae; genus Chitinophaga; species Chitinophaga sp. RAB17. The sequence continues at coordinate 1,004,735 of NZ_JBFREI010000001.1, forward strand.
TGACGTTGAAAAAACCCTTTCCTGACAGCAGGATGGTCCTGTTATGCTGTCCGAATGGTGCAGCAAAGCGTATGGTGGCGCCTTTGTATAAAACTACCTGTGAGCCATCCGCCAGGTTGATCGTTTTTGGCTGTTGGGTATTATTATTAATAACCGTGCTATCCATTGTTACCTCCGCTACACGGGCCATTGTTTTTCGTACAGGCAGCGACGTTGTTTTAAACATCCACAGCGCACCTGCTGCCAGCAATATTGCTGCGGCCGCTGCCCAGCGAAGATAAATGACATTGTTTTTAGGCTTAATACCCGCCGCAATCACCGTGTACATATCTTTTCTTTCTGCCGCAGTAAAGGCGGGTGTATCATCGCCGTGTTGTTGTTCATACCAATGATCATATTCCGACAGCTCTGCATCAGTGGCCGTTCCGTTGAGGTATTTTTCCAGTAAATATTGCAGGCGCGATGGCGTCATTGGTATGCGTGTTTGCTATACTTATCACTTCAACGACTATTTACCCCCACTCCGTTTTTACAAAAAAAGTGGAATTCATATTTAGTTAACATTGGAAAAGTTGTTTACCATAAATTAACATACAAAGCTTCTCACAGTAAATATCTTTGCCCGCAAAACCACATTCTTATCTACTCCAACAGTCACCATACATGCGACAGCCTGTGGCAACAGGCCAGGAAAGGCGATACAAAAGCATTTGAGCAGTTGTATGAATCTACTGTGGTGGCACTCAGCAACCAGGCATTCCGTATATTGAAAGATCGTGAGCAGGTAAAGGATATTATACAGGATATTTTTATCAGTTTATATCTCAGGAGAGATGAAATAGCAGCAGATGTGAATATCAACGGTTATCTGAACAATGCTGTAAAGTATAAAGTATCTAATTTATTGCGCAATAAATTACTGCAGGAAAATCATCACCAGGTATTGATCAGACAAGCTTATCAACAGGAAGTGGTACAACCTGTGCAGCTGGAACAACATGAATTAAAAAATCAGATCGCACGTAGTATTAATACATTACCACAGAAGTGCAGAGAAGTTTTTATGCTGAGTTACTACGGTAATATGGGCTACAAAGCAATTGCACAGGAAATGGGCATCTCTGTAAAAACAGTGGAGAAGCATATGAGTAAGGCATTACAGGTATTACGCAGGGAACTGAGAGCAGAACATCGTGTTGGCATGCTGCTCATTGCGATGTCTGTCTATGCAGGCATATAATTTCCGCAATACGTAGGAAAAAGACCATAAACAGGGGCTACCGGGATTCCCCAACCGGGCTCTTTACCACCATATACACGCTGCTGCACGATGGCGTTCAAACTCGCTAACCGCTTGTACATCAGGCTTATTAAACCCAACCGCACACCTTGCTGACGGCTTGTTTCCGGCATTGGTATAATGATTGTCTTATATCTAACGAAACTATTTGGATGCACTCATCCAAAATATACACAAACCCTAATTACATTTATATGGCACACTTAGAAGTTCAACCCAGGAAAAAAAGTTCCATGTGGATATGGTTGATAATAGGATTATTAATCGTTGCCGTTATTCTTTTTTTCCTCATGCGCAGCAATAATAAAGATCAGTCTGTCATTGCTACTACCGACACTATTGCAAGCACCAGCAAACCTATAGTGGCAGCTGATCCTGACTGGAACAATGTCAACTTCAATGCTCCGGATACACAATATGAAGAAGTAACCGGAAAAGGAATTGTAGTAAGAAGTAATGACCAGTATACCATATATAGTCTGGGAGAAAATATTCTTTTCGCCACAGACAAGAGTACACTGGAAGGCGATGCAGACAGCCAGTTAAAACAGATAGCTGCGTCTCTTAACAAGCGTTTCCCCCATGCACAGATAGGTGTATATGGACATGCAGATGCTAAAGGCACCTCCGATCATAATTCACAGCTGGCAGCAGAACGTGCGGCAGCCGTAAAAATCTGGCTTATACAGCATGGAGATGTAGCAGAAAATAAAATTTCTGTGCATTCACTGGGCGAAACAAAACCATTAGCCGATAATAATAATGCAGCAGGCAGACAACAGAACCGGAGTGTGGAAATAGTGGCCTTCCCTGGTAAGTAATATTGATTTCATCATCACAAAAATTTATTGCCATGTCTATTACTGAAAATAATCGTTTGGAAGAATTAAGCGGCAGCAACTTTGAAATAGTGCAGGGACAACCGGATATCAGACGCTGGGATGTGGAAGACCTGCAGGGACATAAGCTGGGAAGAGTCGAAGATCTGCTGTTTAACCCACAATCAAGGCGGGTACGCTATCTCGTGATTAACCTCAAAGGTAACAACGTAGGATTAACAGATCGTAAAGTATTGTTTCCAATAGGGATAGCGGTGCTACATGAAAAAAATGATACGGTATTACTGCCGGAAATATCTGCCACTCATATTACTGCTTTACCATTTTACGAAAAAGGAGTGATCGTTACACCCGAAACAGAACAGGATATCCGGAATGTATTTGTAGTTCCGGGCAGCAATAATACCAACAGCGATTTTTACGACCATGAGCAATTTGACCAGAACCGGTTTTATGCGCCCAGGTATCCGAAAGATGACCGTGTATAAACACTTGCCTTCATATTCATCCGTATGTGTTAACCCACATAGAGCAGCCGCCTCCAATTGAGGCGGCTGTTTTTATTTTAAGACAGCCTCCCGGTGGTATTGCACTATGCAGCAGTCACTTTTAGTGCAAGCCGGGTCTGAAAAAAGATGTTTATTTGTGGATAAATAGCCTGGAATGAAACCAATACTAATCTGGTGTTTTCTACTACTTCCTTTCTTTTCCAACGGACAGGAATTAGTTAACTACAGAGATACCCTACATAATTTTTCCGTGGGAGTACCCAACGGATGGACCATTTGGAAAAACACCAAAGCACCTGCTATTAAATTTGTAGCGCAGCGGACTTTCGGCGACAGCAGCCAGAAAGCGCCGGAAAACTTCAATGTGAGCATCCTCCGGGAGCCTGCATCCAATGTTGATAACATTGTAAAAAAGCTGCTCAACTACACCAGTCATAATCCTTTCTTTAAACTCCTGGACTCCGGCAGCATCATCAGCAATGGTAAACGTACCGTATGGCTGGATGAAATACACATGGAGCCCAATTTACCTGATACCTTTTTTGCCACCCTATTCATCGCCTATAGCGACCAAAAAGCCTACCTGCTGAGCGCTACTACGCTATCGGCGTTTTCAGCCGTTTATGCACCCTTGTTCCACCAGATTGGGAATTCATTACAAACAGGCAGGGCGATGCGAAAAGAACGGCTTAAAATAGCGTTTCCAGGTACTACAAAATGGAAGCTGATATCCGATACGGAAGTAGATCATTTTGTGACCCGGCAATACTTACCGGATGATGAAACACCTGAAAAGTGGAGTCAGATGATTTACGCCATGACCATGGAAAATGTGAAGATCAGCAACATCGATCAGGCCATCAAAAGCTTCACGGATGCGGCAATTCAAAAATCAGCCAAAGCAAAAGTTACCTTGCTGAGTAAAGAGAATCTGCCTGGCCGCCGCCGGGCCCTGTTCAAAATAGAATCACCGGATGATGCAGGTGATCCCACCCATGAATCTCAGCTATACTATATTGTACAAGGAGCAAAGTCTTTTCATGCCGTATTCATAGCGAAGAAGTCCGCTGCCTTATCTCCCGACTATATTAAAACCTGGGGAGATATATTCCGTAAAAGCCAGCCGGTAAACGAATAGCAACCGGTGCTCACTGATATGAACACCGGCTGTCATTGATTTATGCTGGTAAAGGCAGCTGCTTTGCGCTGACCGGGCGTCCGGAAAAATGGATCCCTACTGCTGCCAGAGCTGTTAAAACAATAGCGGTAATATGTGGCATAGCAGTCATCACATTGCCATGAGTAGCCTGCAGCACCAGGGTCATATCTACAATCGGAATAAAAATACCGGACAACAATACGATCATCAGCGCCTTCCGCATATTTAACGCAGCCAGCAAAGTGATCACGGTACCTGTAAACAGGTCGCGGATACCTTTTATATAGTGGAAAGAATAATCTCCGTTTTCATTGAAATGCAGTCCAAATCCAGCCTCTGCCCCTTCCGGTTGTAACAGGAATCTGCAGCCAATAAAAACCAGTGTTAAACCGGATACAATAGTCAGGTACTTAAAGAAATTGTAACGTGTCATATGCGATGATTTTATAACACAAATTTCCACTTCTGAAAATACAATTTCGTTCACCTGGGTTAACTAATGCTTATTGGCCATCCGGCTCCGGATTCTGCTCAGGGATTGTGGCTTCACACCAATAAAAGAGGCGATCATGTATTGGGGAACGCGGTGCTGGATATCCTGGAACAACTCAAAGAACTCGTGATAGCGTTCTTCCGGCGTACCGGTATATAAAGAAGTCAGTTGTTTTGATGACTTCACAAAAACGTCTTCTATGATTAGTCTGCCCATCCGGTCTCCTTCCTTCACTGTATCAAACACTTTTTGCAGGTTCTCTTTGGAAATCGTCCACAATACAGAAGGTTCCAGTGCAATGATGCTTTTAGTAGATGGCTGCCGGGAAAGAAAGCTTTCGTAGTTACCCACCCATTCATTTTCGCGGGAAAAATAAAAATGGACATCCTCTCCGTTGTGGGTCATTACGTACCCTGCCAGCCCTTTTTCTATAAAGGCCACGTGACCGGATACTTTTCCTTCCTGCAGGAAGTATTCATTTTTTTTCAGCGTTACCCGGTTGAAAAGCGTTGGTAAAAGCGATTCTTCTTCCTCAGTCAACCGGATCAGGTATTTTATTGAATTGACTAATTGTTGGCTCATATTTATAAAAATAAAACATTTACGGAAGCTATCATCAGCAGCAGCGTTTTTATAAAAGTTATGCGTATACCTATTTCGGTTATATATTCACCGGATATTCAGTCAGCCTTACCATCTGCTAGGTGAATAGAAACCGGGCCTTCTGATACAGATAGCTTTGGTACAATAAAATTATTGTATCATGAAAAAAACAGTTTATTTACTATTGCTGTTATGCCTGCCCTACCTGTTGCCGGCGCAGGACAAACCAGGGTATTTTGCACTGAAACCGGGCGACTGGTTCGATATGCAGACAACGCTGGGCACAGAAAATGGCCCTTATGCCAGCCAGGAGCCAGTCATGCTCTTTACCAGGCGGTATGTATTGCGGTACCTGCTGCTGCGGCAACTGCCCAACGGAAATCAGCAATATAGCATCACCCAGGAAAGGATCATTTTCAATAATCCCCAGGGAGCTGCCGGAGGCTGGATGGGGTCTGACAGTTATTATCCTGTTTATCAACAAGGGCTGGATAAAAAGCCTCCTAAAGGCACCTTCCTACTGGAGATCAACGCGGCGGGCAAAATCGTGTCGCTGGAAGCAGATAAAAAACAGCCTCCTTTACCAGTGACGCTGGCCGACTATAGCCCACAAACGCGGGTGGGCGTATATGCTACCTCCACCTATTGGGCCATGCAGGTGGAAGAGGTCCGGCCAATGGTACAGGAAGTGCTGGACCACCGCAGTCAGGAAAATGGCGCACCACTACGGATTCCGGGTAATACCGGGTCATATTCACACTTGCTCATTGCGGCCTCTTTTCCGGTGAATGGTAATGTACTGGTAAAAGGTATCCTGAAGCAGACACACAACGAGGAAGCGACCATTCAGATAGGTGACAGTACCTTCCATGTTCCGGTAAACGATCGGGGGGAATTCTCCTGCTCCTTGCTATTAACCAAACCCGAAACAGGTTACTTTTTCACGAAAAAAAATACCCATGCACTCTTTTTAATGCCGGGAGATACACTGATTATTCATGCAGCGGCGGATACTTCCTTACCTATGAGCCTAACCGGTAATGCCGCCTGGAGCTGCAAACTGGCCGATGATATCTCCAGTGTCTTCGACATTAATAACAATGGTCTCAGTAATATGAGCTGGTCCCAAAGATTAACGGAAGTCTTTACAACACAGGAAACAGCCAGTGCTAAATTCAATACCATACTGAAATCGTATGAAGGAAAGGCGACACCCGTCAGCCTTGATTATTATAAAACCGCCTGGAAATATCGTATTGCTGATGACTGGTTGATTTTCCTTTACACACATAACTTCCAGGCAGATAGCTCCCTCAGGCCGTTTCAGCAGATACCGGAAATAATCACCAGTGGCATCGATAATATGCCTGTGCTTATGAACCCCTACCCCACTAACTACTTCTACACGTATTATTTGGACTGGTTCCTTATTTATCAAAAAACACGCATCGGCATATCTGCGGGCGGCGGTACGGAGACATTTTCCTTTTACAGCGATTACTTTGCCCTGCTATCCACCCTTAAGGGCTATCCACTGTATTTTAAGTTGGCCAAAGGAATCCATGAGGAACTGATGAAAAAAAGCTGGACCGCCAATCAGCGGCTGAAGCCTTACTTTGAAGACTTTATCCACAACTGCGACGACAGCAGCTTAACAGCCCCGATCATAAAAGACTGGCAACTGATGGAACACTGGGCGCCGGGCAACCGCTTACCTTTCTCCAGGCTGCCACTGGCCAATGGCAAAACCTATGAGATAGATACAAAGGCGGGTAAAACTACCTGTGTGATATTTGAAGACGGCGCTTACTACCAGGATACAGTGCTGGTGAGCATCATAAAGCGTCATCCGGAAGTATCATTTGTATTTGCATGGATACAGGAACCTTACTCCAATCCGGAAAGAGTGGGTAAGCTTAGTGCATTTCCCAATGTTACCTGTATTGAACTGCAAAATAAAGGTGCTGATAAATATGCGGTATACGGACTAAGTAACAGCAACCAAAGTAACGTGGTCGTACTGGATCAGTGGGGAAGAATAGTAGATGACCACATACCTACCTCAAATAATGTATGGAAGGAACTGCAGAACGCCATTGATGCCGCAGCTAAAATGCCCCGCCTCTCTACCACACAAAAATCAAATATGATGAACATCATAGGATGGAGCCTCGGCTCCATCCTATTGACAGCTTTAGCCGGTATATGGATTTACCGGGTACGCATACGTAACATCAAAGCAGCGGAAGCCACGAAAACCGCCATCCGCGAGCTGGAAGTAAAGGCCATCCGTTCCCAGATGAATCCACACTTTATTTTCAATGCCCTTAACTCTATTCAATCGCTGATTAATACAGCCCAATACAAAGCAGCCAATACCTACCTCGTAAAATTTTCGCTGCTATTGAGAAGCGTATTGCATAATGCAGAAAAAAACACCCTGCCACTTATAGATGAACTGAATACGGTTCGCTTATATTGTGAGCTGGAACAGCTACGTTTTGACTTTTCCTTTGACATGGATACAGCTGAAGAAATTGCGGTTGACCTGGTAGAAATACCCGGTATGATACTACAACCACTGGTGGAAAACGCTATCATACACGGTATTGCCGCTAAAGGAAAAGCCGGATCACTGCATATCAAAACCGTAAAAAAAGACGCTACTTTACTGATCTCTGTACACGACAATGGAAACGGATTTTACCCGGCGGACATTGACAAGGGTACACATAAAAGCATGGGATTAAAACTGGTGCGGGAAAGGTTGCAGCTATTCAGCATAGCCGGACAATCCGCTCATCTGCATATTAGTAACGGGAACGGCACTACGGCATTATTAACTATTCCAATTGAAACTGCATGAAAATAATAAGCATTATAGTTGACGATGAAGATAAAAGCCGGGACAACCTCCGTGTACTGCTGGCAGAATATTGTCCGTCAGTAGAGATAGCCGGAGAAGCCAATTCCGCCGCAACCGCATTAAAACTTATTAAGCAACTGGAACCACAACTTATTTTCCTGGACATTGAAATGCCCGGTGGGTCTGGTTTCCAGCTGCTACAATCCCTTCCGGTCCCCCGAAACTTTGAAGTAATTTTTGTAACGGCCTATGACCAGTATGGCATTGCTGCCGTAAAAGCCTGCGCCATTGACTATGTATTGAAACCTATTGATGCACTGGAACTATCCGGTGCAGTGGAAAAAGCCATCACACAAATTATTCCGCAGCAGGAAAACAGCCGGCTCCGGGAATTAATCGCCAATATAGGCAAGCCAATAGCAGAAAACCGCATCGCCTTCCCCCTCGCAGATAAAATTGTTTTTGCGGCACCGGAAGATATTATACGCCTCGAAGCTGCAGGCAACTACACACATGTATATATCTCCGGACAAAAAAAAATAATCGTGTGCAAAACACTCAAAGAGTATAACGACCTCCTAACCGGCCAGCACTTTATACGCACGCATCAGTCGCACCTGGTTAACAGCCGCAAAATAACTGCCTGGATAAAAACAGAAGGTGGCGCCATTTCCATGGAAGATGGGAGCCAGGTACCTGTTTCCAGGCAGCGAAAAGAAGAAGTACTTAAACTGCTGATGAAATAACCACTACCTCGCATCGCTGCTGGTATTACAATCACTTTCCGGCTGATGCACTTTTTTGAATTCCTTTTCGTGGATACTGTTTACAAAAAACACCTTCTCTTCCGGCGAAGAAGCCGAGTACTGAATAGTCCATTCTGCGGTCCCTTTTTTCTGATCCATCCACTTAAAAGTATAGATGGATTCTTTTCCTTTCAGGTGGTAGCCTTCGCCCGCTGTAGTTATATTAACAATACGGCAGTCATTTACTTCCATAGGCAACACTTCATGAATAGCCGAATCAGTTACCTTCATTTTTCTAAGGTCCAGGGCGCAGGGAACGTATATCACGTATTCGTTGTTAATACGGGTGATCTGTATCCAGTTTCCTGCATAAGGCTCATCATGGTGGCTGGTACAGGCGGCTAACAATAAACATACCGGGGTTAGTACGGATAATAATCTTCTCATTGGATAGTAGGGTCTTGTTTTTTACAATTGACGGCTCAAAAATATCACTTTTCGCCATATTCCCTAATGTGATTATAACTGTGTATTTATTTACGCAACAGGGGCATTCTTTAAATGCTGACAACCAATACTTTTTGTATGGTGCGATGTTTGGACCCCTTATATAAACTTTTTAATCATGAGAACACAACCTAACACACCCGGCCCGCTGCGCGATGATGATCTGCAACCTGATGATATTATTCAGGGTAAACAACAACCCGTGCCGCCAAAAGGCAACCAGGATGAGCAATCCCGGCAGGGAGCAGACACTTCCGATGAATTACTGGATGAGGAAGACGATGATGTGGAAATAGATGAGTTACTGGAAGAAGAGGATATAACAGATGAGGATATAGACGATGAAAATCCGGAAGAAGATGACTCGGAAAAAGGTCCCCTGAAAGGGTAAAATATTTACGGATGCGGGTACTTGCCAGCCCATTCAGGCGGCTTATACCGGCATCCGTAAATCATTTATTTTTTATAAATAGCAATTTCAATTTTACCATCTTTGGTAACTGCACCTCTGTACATACCCTCTGTATTAAAGGACATGGTCATGTTACCTTTCTTGTCTAATGCAATAAGACCACCATCGCCGCCCATAGCACCTACTTTTTTGATAACAGTATTACCGGCCTGCTGTACACTCAGTCCTTTATACTCCATGAGTGCAGATAAATCATACGCTACCACATTACGGATATAGTACTCACCCCAACCCGTACACGAAATAGCCGCGGTCTGGTTGTTGGCGTAAGTACCTGCGCCAATAATAGGTGAATCGCCGATGCGGCCATATTTTTTATCTGTCATACCTCCGGTAGAAGTGGCTGCAGCGAGGTTTCCCTGTTTGTCCAACGCTACGGCGCCTACGGTACCAAATTTATAGTCTTTGTTTTTGATGCCCAGCTTCTCCGGATTCGTATAGGCGTTGGATTTAGCTGCCGCAATAGAATCCTCATGCAGGGCTTTTTGCAGATCTCTCCAGCGGGACTCAGTTCTGAAATAGGAAGGATCCACTATTTCCAGTCCGGCTTCTTTGGCAAATTTTTCTGCGCCGGGCCCTACCATCATCACGTGTTCTGATTTTTCCATCACTGCCCTGGCAGCGCTTACCGGGTTACGTACCGTGGTTACACCTGCTACCGCGCCGGCTGCCCTGGTTTTACCATTCATGATAGCAGCATCCAGTTCGTTGCGGCCTTCATGCGTAAAAACAGCGCCCTTACCGGCATTGAAAAGAGAATCATCTTCCAGCACTCTAACGGTAGCTTCTACCGCATCCAGACTGCTACCTCCGGATTGTAGCACCTTGTATCCTTTTTCCAGCGCCTGTTTCAAGGAAGCTTTATAAGCGGCTTCTTTTTCCGGAGTCATATTCTTCTGGAGAATAGTACCTGCCCCTCCATGAATCACCAATACATAGGAAGATTTTTCCTGCGCCATCGCTGGTGAGAAAAGATGCACACCCAGCACCAGGAAAAACAAATAACAAAACCTACCTTTCATATCAACGTTTATTAAGAAGTAATCAAATGGCTTTCTTGTTCAGGTGACCGTTTTCCACCCACCACCAATACCAGGTACCACCGCTGGCTTTGGCCGGATCAAAATCCGCGACAGAGAAGCTACCGTCGCCGGAAGCACTGGCGGGGATTTCATATACCTTCAACGCCTGACCATTATGGTTCCATTGCAGCGGCTGTCCCTTTTCACAAAGTTCAGGTTTTTTCAGACTATCTGTTAAAATGAAACAGGCTTTGCTTACGCCAAATACTTTGGCCATCCCCTGTTCATCGATACAAACAGCTGTTTTTTCATCCGGTGCAATTCCCCTCGGAAAGATACCATGATCTTTGATGATACGGCTCATAAAAGTGACATGTCTGCCTTCACGACCACGCTTCAGGTAATGCTGATCGCTGATCACATCCTTCAAATAAGGTGCGTGCAGAAAATCGTTGTTATATAGCGTTACCAACGAGTCGTACGGATTGGCCAGTACGGAATCCGAAACGGCGCTACCGCCTTCTCCGCTGTAGTAAAGGCCGCTCAGGATAGCACAGCCAGCGCTGGTACCACCTACCGGCACTTTCTTTTCCTGCAGCAGGTAATTAATGGCCGCATTTACTTTGGTATTTCTCCATTGGTTCATGTAGCGCGACTGGTCGCCGCCTGCAATAAACAACATTTCGGCGTTGCGGATAATGTTGGCAAGGGTATCATTGTTGGCCAGCTCGCGACTGGTGATGTTGAGTGTTTCTACGGAATTCACTTTCCCCAGCGAATCGATGTCATGATTGTAGCTACCATTTCCGGAGGCGGTGAGGACCACTACATCACCACCACCGCTGCGTGCGATCATCCATTGGAAAGCGCCATCCACATTGCCACCACCGCCAATCAATGCTATGCCGCCCTGTACGGGTGTGGTAATATCAGCGGTATCGCCAATGATGCCAATAGATCCCGGACGACCTGGTATGGCGGGGAGTTGTTTTGTGTGCTGATTACAGGCGCTAAAACATATAGCCGTTGCTGTTATAAATGGAAGAAGAGTGCTTATTTTCATTAGTAGCCTGGATTTTGTTTCATATTTTTATTCGCCTTCGTTTCTGCATCAGGAATAGGAAATACATATCCTTTCTGACCGGGTTTGAGGAGTACTGCTCCCTGTGCGTTGATCGCATCTGCCGGCTCCCTGGTAACAGATAAACCGCGTCTTCTCAGGTCAAATAACCGTTGTCCTTCGAAGGCCAGTTCTTTAAAGCGTTCAGTGTAAACAGCAGCAATCAATGCATCTTTATCATTGAAGGTTTGCGGCGTATATCCGTTGATACGTGCGGCACGTAAGTCGTTCAGATCGGCAGCGCCATCGGCCACTTTACTTTTCTCTGCCAGGGCTTCTGCTCTGATCAGGTACATTTCACCGGTTCTGAAAAGCTTGATATCTGTAAGTCCGACGTTACCATCCGGGCCAAAATATTTATTGACGATGTACTCTGAAGTACCATCTCCACGGGTATCATCGAAGAGAATATAGGCGCCATAGCGGACATCATTGTCCTTATCAAAGGTGTTAATTAATTCAAAAGAAGGAGCATAATAAACAACATCTCCATCATAATAAACAGCGCCTATTGGATCGTTCACACTGGCTACCTGCTTCAGTTTCCAGATCACCTCTGATTGTTTGGTATCTGTCCAAATGCCCGGAAAATCGGCGGCGCTGGCCAGTGGCAGCGCATTAATTGCAGCAGTGGAGTAGGTAATCGCATCATCCCATTTCTTTTCGTACAACGCTACCCTGGCGCGGATGGCAGATACACCCGTCAATGTGATACGGGAATTGTCATTGGCATCAGCAGGAATTAAAGTGCTGGCCTGTTGCAGATCCTTTTCTATTGCAGCCATCACCGCACCAAAAGTGTTGCGGGCAGGAAAACTAATGATGGAAGTATCCATAAATGGTACGCCCATGGCAGCGGGATCGTATGCTTCCGCATAACTTTGCAATAGTTGAAAATGGCAATAAGCGCGTAGTGCTAAAGCTTCGCCGCGGTACCTGTCTTTCAAAGCAATATCATCCCCTTTGGCAGGTACCCTGTTCATCGCTCCCAATATGCGGTTCACCCGGTCTATGGTGATATAATATTCCCCGAAAGAACCGGTTATAGTGGTGCTACCCGGATCTATCTGCCAACGGTAAGAAGCCACGCCCCTGCCCAGGTTATTTTCATTGGGGAGGGTGCATTCATCTGTAAGCAGCGATACGCTGTAGATGGTGTTATACGTTAACTCCGAATAAGCTCCCAGCAGCCCACTATTCAGGTCGGCCACATTACGGAAGGTTCTTTCCGGATCAATAATGCTATCAGTAGGTTGCAGGTCCAGTTGCTTGTTACAGGAAAGAATTAAAAAAGGCAACAGCAACACCAGGTATCTTAAATGACGGATCATCATGAGTTACTTGTTTTAGAAATTAACATTCAGGCCAAAAGTGTAAGTCCGCGCACTGGGGTAGTCAAACATACCCTCCCCGTCACTATTTTCCGGATCAAAACTTTTCCATTTAGTCCAGGTGTACAGGTTCTGCGCCTGTGCAAATACCTGGATGCCTTGTACAAACTTTATGTGCCCAAGGATTTCCTTTGGAAAATTGTAGCCAATACTTACGTTCCTTAACCGCAGATAGGAAGCGTCCTGTATGTCTTTGGAAGAATAATTCCTGCCGGCTGTAATCCTTGGCAGGATGGCGTTATCGCCCGGCTTTTTCCAGCGGTCATACAACATGCGTTTGGATTGATTACTACTGGCGAAAGAGGGGTTTTCGTTATAGTAATCTTCATTCAGATAGCGCATGCTCTTATCAGCAAACGTAAACAGTGCATTCGCATAAAATCCTTTCCAGGTAAGGCCGGTATTAAACCCACCGGTGAGCGGTGGTATATAAGTACCAAATTCTGCTACGCTTAAAGCAGTTTCATTATAGTTAGTTGTTTTATTTCCACTACGATCATAATAAAGCGGATTACCATTGGCAGGATCCACGCCCGCCCATTTAGGGGCATAGTGAGAACCATATGGCAAGCCCACTCTTACAATCTGCGAAAGTCCCTGTGTGAACTCATTAGCTGCTCCCAGATCCGTAACTACGTTTTTATTATAGGCGAAGTTGACACCTACTGTCCAGCTAAAATTTTTCTGGCGGATCACATCTCCCTGGATATCCATTTCTATTCCCCGGTTACGCATAGAACCGGAGTTGAGAGAGATCGTATAAAAGCCGGAAGTGATAGACTGTGGCTGATCTACAAACAGGTTATTGGTAACTTTACTGTATACATCACTCACTACGCGGATACGGTTATTCCATATGCCGAGGTCAAATCCCACGTTAAATTCTTTAGCGTATTCCCAATCGTAGGCCGGGTTACCAGGTTGATAAGGATAAATGGCCGGGGTGCCGCCATACTGATTTGTTCTAAAAGTACGGAAGTAGGAAAAAGGACCACTACCGGAAAACGGATTGGCAGAAGTACCATAGCTGGCCCTGAAGCGCAGGTTATTCACAAAATCAACATCCTTCAGGAAGTTTTCACGTTTTACTTCCCAGCCCAATCCTACAGAATAAAATCCATGCCACCTGTTATTTACAGGCACCGTAGAAGCACCGTCACGGCGGTAGCTGGCGTTCAGTGTATATTTTTCATGGAAGGTATAACGGCCTACTGCAATGTAGGAAGCCAATGCGCTTTTTGTTCTGCCCCCACTCAGGGTTGGCGCAAAGGGAGAACCCGGTGTGATCGCTGCCGGTGTGGCAGGAAATCTTCCATCCAGGTCGTACCCGGTGTAACCGAAAGCGCGGTAGTTATTTTTGGTGAATTCAAAATAACCGGATACTTCGAAATCATGTTTGTCTATTACTTTAGCATAGGTTAAGCCGGACGTGGTGACCAGTGTAAAGTTCCGGGTGGTACCTTCACCGAAACTACCTTTAGCACCATTATCTACTTTATAGCCGGAGTAGGAATCCGGGTTTACATAAGCTTCAGACGTTGTTTCCCTGAAGTCCAGTCCCAGTCTTGTTTTTGCAATGAGTCCTTTTGCCAGTTCATAGTTCAGGGAAGTACCGATAATACTCTTTATCTGATTTTCCTTGTTGGAAGTATTCAGCATGGCTTCCAGTGCTTTACTACCTTCACGTGGATCCAGGGTTGGATATTCATCGCGGTTGTACCGGGTCATCAGGGTACCATCTTTCGCATAGGGGTATTCATATGGCATGGCGTAGTATACTGCTGCCAACGTGTTTTCGCCACTGCTGGAGGCTTCATTCCGAATGAAAGACGACTCCGTATAGGCGAGACCGATATTAATATTCGCCGTTAATTTCCCCACGTTGAAATCCACATTATTTTTCAGGGCGTAACGTTTTAATGCAGATGTTCTGGCAATACCCTGCTGATCAAAGTAATTCACCGAGCTATAAAATCTCACATTATCATTGCCTCCGCTGGCAGACAGCTGTTGTTCCTGGAACTTTCCGGTTTGCAGGAAAATTTTTCTCCAGTCAGTATTCATGTTGCCCAGGCTATCGATAATACGATCTGCTTCCTTTTTCTCTGCGGGCGTTTTAGTAGCATAGTCAGGATTTTTGGGAGAATAATCCCAACCTGGTCCATTACTTTCACCGGTCTCCAATCCCACTTCCTCCTGGAATTGCAGGATTTCTTTCGAATTCATCATCTCATATTTCGGCGTAGTCATATTTGAAAAGCCGTATTGCGATTTATAGGAGATGGCTACTTTTCCGGATTGTCCTTTTTTAGTGGTGATGACGATAACACCGTTGGAGCCGCGTGATCCGTATAATGCTTTAGCAGAAGCATCTTTCAATACTGTTACGGAGGCAATATCTTCCGGGTTGATGCCCTGGAATACGCCGGCTTCTATTGGGATACCATCCATTACATATAATGCGGAAGAGTTACCGTTAATGGTACCAACTCCTCTTATGGTTACTTTGGCGCTGCTGCCGGGCTGTCCGGAGCCGGCGGCTACTACCATGCCGGGCACACGTCCCTGCAGGATCTGGTCGAAACTACCCATGGGTACCTGTGTAATTTTATCAGCGCCTACTACACCGGAGGCGGCGGTAGACTTATCCCTCGCATAATTCGTATAACCGGTAACCGTTACCGCGTTCAGTGTCTTGATATCTTCAATGAGTGTAATATTGATTTCGCGACGGCTACTGATCGCTACTTCCTGGCTTACATACCCTATCAGGGAGAACTGCAGCGATGTTGCCTTGTCGGGTGCCGTTAGTTGATAGGTACCATCTACTTTGGTGAGTGTGCCGGCAGTAGTACCAGTAGCTCTTACGGTAACACCAGGCAGGGGCAGGTTGTCTATCCCCCTGACGGTACCGGTGATAGTGATATTATCCACCACTATTGCAGCAGTGGTGGTTTGGGCATATACCACTACCAGGCCATCTTCCTTCAGCGTATAGGCGAGGTTGGTACCGGAAAATGCCTGTGTGAGCACCGCATCGAGCGTAGCATCTTTTGCGGCCACGGTCACTTTTTTATTTTCCGGCAGTGTCTTATCATGAAACACAAAGCGGTAAGCCGTTTGATGCTCCAGTGTTTTCAGCAATTGTTTTATACTTGTTTCTTTTACCTGCAGGGTAATCGTTTCCTGCGCAAAACAAATAGCCTGCACCTGAAGGCAGGTCAAAAAAAGAAAGATTGTCAATTTCATAGTGAGCAGCAGTTTGCCGGCGGGAACAGGTTTCCCCTTCCATTCCAGGAATACAAGTTTTAACATACCTTTGATGTTGGTTTAGTAAATGATCAATCCCGACATTTTCTGACCTTTTCCGGGGAAGTGTTCCAGCACTTCCCCTTCTTTATTTTTGGCTGATGTATGATTCTTTATTTGCTGATAATAATTTTTCCGTTCTGCATTTTAAAGCTAAAGGGATAAGATAACTGCAAAGCATCCAGTGCTTTGAGTATTGTTTCGCTTTCGAAGGTGCCGGAATAACGGTATTCTTTCACTTCTTCATCTGCAAATACCACCGGGATACCGTACCACTTTTCCAGCTTCGCTGCGATCACTTCCAGGGGTTCATTTTCAATTTCCAGGCGATTTCTTACCCAGGCAATTTCTTTGGCTTTGTGGTCCACCGGATCTGCATCCAATGGTGCTATGGCAAAAGGTTTGGTTATATCTGTTGTTAATTTCTGATTGGGTTGCAATACAATTTTCTGTTCGGGATGGTTGACCAGCGTAACTTCCACTTTCCCCTTAAATAAAGCGGTTTCCGTTTGGCGATAATGATACGCACTGACATTAAAAACGGTGCCCAATACTTTAATATCTACCGCAGCAGTATGTACGATAAATGGATGCCGGGCATTTTGTGTTACATCAAAGAAGGCTTCCCCTGTAAGGGTGAGCTGCCTGTCTTCCCGGTTAAATCCGGGAGACAACTGTACGGTACTATTCTCCCGTAAAACAATGGAAGAGCCATCCGACAGTACCACCGTTTTCCGGGGTTCTTTACCGGCATTGATCACCACGGCTTCTTCCGGGTGCACCTTATGCTGATAAAAAAGCGCCATGCCTCCGGCTAACAGCAGCACCCCTCCTATCACGGCGGCATACTTCAATACCTGCGGGAAGCGCCTGTGGGCAGTATCCTGTCCGGATTCCTCGCCCAGCGCCTGTTGCAGCAGATCATACCGTGCAATGCCATCTTCCAGATGTTTCAGTTGCTCTAACCGGTTGCCCTGCCTGGCAGACAACAGCGCCACAATACTGCGGGCTTCCGCTACTGCTTCCTGCTTTTCAGGATGCTGGCGCAGCCAGTCTTTCCAGAACAACACATCCTTATCATGTTCTTCCAGGCAATAGCGCTGAAAAGATTCATCACATGCAAAATCGATGACTTCGTATTCCTGGAAATTCATGTAGGTAATGCCTTTGATTATACAGACGGAAGAATGCGTCGTTTTTCCTAAAGATTTTTTAACTTTTTTTTTCGGGAGATGGAAAGCTGCTTATTTCAGCATTTTCCTGAGTGCCTTGATGGCATCATAAATGGTATTGTAGGCCGTTTTCACGGTTTGGGAAGTTTGGGCGGCTATTTGTTCATAGGTCAGGCCTTCAAAGAATTTCAATCTTACCAGTTCAATCTGCCTGGGGGTTAATGCTTTCAGAGCCAGCTGCAGGCGGTGTTTCAGCTCTTCATCCTGTTGTACCTGGATAATGATTTCTTCATAAGACAGTTCACTTTCTGCGTCTTTATCCGTTGCCCGGTGAATGGCGGCATGGATCCTGGACTGGTAGGCCAGCTGGTCCAGCAGTTGTCTTTTGAGGGCGGTAAATAAATAAGCTGGTACATTGGTAACAGGGCGCAGGCTTTGGTGCCGGCTCCACAACTGTAAAAACAGCTGTGTGATACAGTCTTTTACCAGTTCATCGCTGCCACATATTTTCAATCCAAATCTCAGCAGATGTGAATAAGTGTTGTTATACAATGCAAACAACGCCTGTTTATCGCCGTTCCTCAGGCGTTCCCAATAAGTGCTATTGTCTTCTTCATAAGACATACAATATCATATACCGGATGCTTTACCGGAATCATCTGTTGACTCCGCGCATCCTCCGGTTAAGATACTGCGAAAAATCTTTATCGTTGCATTTCGTTCAGATCCCCAGCATAACCCGCTCTTTCTCCAGCTCCGCCTCTTCATAAGAGGAAGATGGCATATCTGTTATTTCTGTGAGCAGCAGCGTATATCCCAGTAAAAGCACAATCAATAACACCTGGTAACGCAGCACAATAGGCGCTGCCAGCACGCTGAACGAAAAATTGATGAGGATAAATGTCCAGCATAACAGCAAGGCGATATTAAACTTCCGGCTGGACTTGCGGATACCTTTCCTGATCAGGTAGCGAATGGTTTCCTCCAGGAACAGTAAATGGCAAATAACGATTAACGAGGGAAATAATGCCATGAGCGTGCTTTGCAGGTCGTTGTACTTGCTTTCCGGTTTTTCCGTTTTCCCATCCGTAAAAAAAGCGCTCACATTTTTCAGGTCTGAACCCATATAGGGACGATTATAAGCATTCAATACCTCCGGCTCAGGAAGTATATACAGCATGGCATTTTCCCGCAAATAGTAATGAAAGAAATCCGCCGGATACTTTTTGATCATATACTCTCCGTAACTCCTGAACAGTGGCGCCAGCGCAGCCCAGGCGGTATAAGCGTCCTTATCTTTATTAATTGTCCAGTAGTTCCGCAGCATAGACTTCTGTGGCCCTATATTATCCCACATAAATACAGATCCTTCAAACACATGTTTCTTTCTTTCACTTCTCCTCAGGCTATCGCAATAAGTATACACCAGCTTATGCATGACCGCGAACTTCGGCGGTACATCCGTTGAATCCAGCTTCCGGTACTGTAACATATACATGGAATTATTCATCATCTGCCATCCGCTGAAAACCGAAAACTCCCGCACCCCGGCATGTTCATAAGAACGCTGCCGGATAAACAACACAAAAGATGCTATCAGCACCATAGGCAGCAAAATAGCCGCTACCTTCTGCCACACCTTATATCGGGACAATAATATTGGGATCAGCGCCACAAACGGATAAAACATGGCATTATAACGAATCGTGAAAGCTAGTCCCAGCACCACCCCATGCAACACCAGTATTAAAGTTGTGGGCTTATGCAGCATCCATAGCAACAGCGTTATCCAGGTAAGCCCCAGCGACAGGAATACTGCATCAGAGATGAAGTAGTTGCTCAAAAACGGAAATAACGGGTTAATCAGTAGAAAGGCATAGAAACCATACCGGAAGTAGCTATCCGGATGAAAAATATATACGATACTGAAATAAAAGAAGTAAGCACTTGTTTCCAGCAGGGTTAACTGCAACACTGCCAGCGCCGTTTCAGAATGCGACACCTGGTGGAATAGCCACAGGAACTTGGAGTAGCCGATAGGCCATATATTGTGATCCAGGTTTTGCAGGGCCGTTTGCATATAAGAACCGGTATCTGAGGTAAAATCCAGGTAGGGAAAAAAATGTTTGAATATAACCATCTTGATAACAGCTGTGGCTACAGCTATAGCCAATAGCAGGCGATTACGGCGATCAGCGAAAATAAAGGCGCCGAAACTGTTGGCAGGCGTATTAGCGGGCAGGGAGGGTGATAAAAACATAGTTTAACTTTTATATTTGATCCGACCGGCAGGATCTATGGTTTGTGCCTTAATGAGGGTGTTTGATTCAGGGTTGTACTACGTGTACAAGTATAGGAGAAGCGACTGAAACAGGAATTCAGTGGTAGATGAAAGTATGGCAATCAAGGATTTACTGCAATTTTTTGGAAGAAAATGGGGTAAAAATTTGGTATTTATCAGAAAAGTTCTACTTTTGCGGTCCTGATTTACTATTGCCGAATAGTATAACGGTAGTACGACAGACTCTGACTCTGTTTGTCTTGGTTCGAATCCAGGTTCGGCAACAATACTAAAATGCACTCCAGGAGTGCATTTTTTGTTTACCTCCTGCTCTCTTTTTGTAGCAAAAAAGGATCAAGTTGAAAACCTGGGGGATATCTTTTTTCAATATGCTCTAAATGCCCATACTCTCCCGTTTGTCATTCTCAAATCCCTACTACACTAGCTTTGAATATTATACAATACGCCATACAATCCCTTTGGCTAATCTTCAATTTGCCCCGAAAACACCCTCCCCGAATTATCTTATATTTATAGTAATCAAAATCATCTCCCATGGCAAAACAAATGTCTATCATTTCTTTTACGGGAAAACTCGGGAATTTCATAGGGTATAAGCGCAATGGCAAATACTTTCTGCGCAGCATGCCTGAAAGCGTGCAGCAAACGGCTGCTACCCGTCGCGCATCCCGCCGCTTTGGCATCGCCAGCAGGAAAGGCGCTTTTATCCGTAAGGCATTCTACCCCCACCTGGATATCCATTGCGATGGTGGCCACATCAATCGGCTGAACAAGCGACTCATTGCTGCCGGTGATCATCACGAGACCCTAACTGGCTTCCGCTTCAATCAGCATACCGGTGTAGATCGTTTCTTTACCGTGGCTCCCCGGCTGTGCCATAACGGGATATTAAATATTCCCGCACAAACCATCGCCGGGTATAAAGGTATTACTGCGCTGGAAGTAAAAGTGATCGCTACACGTATTGATTTTACATCACGTCAGGTGGTGGGTAGCGAAACGGTGACGCTCATAATAGATCCGGCTACCACTTTCCAGGAAACAAATGTTTCGCTGGATGTACCGGGGCAGGGTTCACTGGTAGTAGTTTTCCAGGTAAGAGCGATGTACGGGGATGGTCCATCGGGCAACAGACAATATATGGCCGCTGATATCATTGCGGTGGCAGCACCACATCTACCCAAATATGCTAAAAAACGTACTTACCCCAAGCGGACGATATTGCCTCCCAAACTTACCTGGCCACACGCATTTCCATCTGTCATTCAACTGGAATAAAACCATCTTGCCACCGGAGATATTTTGATGAATAAAACCTTTATACGTGCTTCCTTTCAATAGTATATTTCTTTCCCCAACTACCCCCTGGTAGGGAAGCAGCCCTGCTATGGCCAGTTCTCACCTCCATCCATTTGCTGATGCAATTTCACCCCTGTTATACATCCGGACGTCATCCCCGCATCAAGTCCACCTCTCCTGCAGTGCTACTGTATGTACTAAGCGGGTGCTAAGCATAGACGGATGCTACATAATGAAATACCTGTTTGCGGGTAGTCCCGTTGGATATGCGATTTTCTTACGCATTATTTTTAACATCGATGAATGGACGAAGATGCTTTCTATAATGACTATCTTCTTGTTCCTTTTCATCCCTATTCAAACCGTCAACAACATAGATCGCGTACCTGGATGGTTTTAATACCATTTTACCGTTCTGCGAGGAAGAAAATATCCCTTTTATGCAATTCGGATTACGTATGCAGATCTGAATATGGGTTTTATCGTTAAAGCCAACGCCATCATACAATGGATCACCTTCAAAGAAAACCCCTTTAACAGCATCAAATGGCTTAAATCCAGAAAGGTTAATTAGTATGTGGATATTCCTAATTACGGCACAATCCAACCTTCTTACTATTCTGTCCTTCGAATTTTCATCATGTGCAGGGTTAGTATTGGCCTCTTCTTCACATCCATGAAAACCCATCATTAATCCTGGCTCGGATGAATAAATAAAACTAGAATGAGTCATTGTAAATAAAGTGATTGGGATTAACTATTTATTATCTGGTAGCTTTTGGCGAAGCCGCTTTCTTAGCAACCGCTTTAGTGGCAGTTTTCTTAACCTTAGGCACAAACAAGTCCCTTATTCCAAGGTCATCAATCAATTTACTCGCTAACTCCGGAGATGCAATAATATCAGCCCTTTGCTTAATTAGAGCCGCTTTAATTTGCTTATATGAGAAATCTGACATCATACAACAAAATTAAGTCGTTACTGCATTACTTATTCACAAATGATGATCTAATTTCATTGCTATTGCCATGATGGTTATCATTCACCAATTCTAATTAACAAATTTTTCAAAATACTGCTATTATGATACTACTCCATCCTCTCCAACACCTTCTCCATCTCCGTCTCATCACCAACCCCCGAACGTCTGTACACAATCGTCCCTTCCTTATCAATTAAAATAAACGTAGGCAATGCCTGTTCTCCAAATACTCTTCCTATGTCGTTATCTTTATCGAAACAATGAAGCCAGTTCATTGTATTTATCTTTACTGCATTCTTAAATTTAGCAGCATCGTGATCATAGTTAAGACCAACGATGATCAACTTATCTGCCGGATATTTCGCTCTCAGTTCCTTTATGAATGGCATGGATTTCATACACGGCACGCACCAGGTTGCCCAGAAATCAAGCAACACATACTTCCCTTTAAAATCGCTCAACTGATAAGCATGACCATTCATATCCATGAAAGAAAATGAAGGCGCGGCTCCTCCTTTTTCAGGAGGACGAACCAACCCTTCCAATAATAGCTGCAGCGATACCCCTTCTATACTTTGTGTAAATTTTGGAGGAAATCCCATTTTCAAAAACGTCAGCAAATAATTTAAATAGGGCGTGTCTTTTTCAAAAGCAATCCTTGATGGTGTAACAATCTGGTCTTTAAAAAACCAAAATGAATAATAATCATGAGAGTACTTCCGAAGAACGGTCAACTCTTTTTGCTGCATCTTTTTCTGAATTTCCTCATGCAAATGACGGAGAGAATCGTTGCCCATAATTTCCTGGCCATTATGTTTAGTCCACAGTGCACTCAAATCTATGGCCTCTTTCATCCGGGAGGCTAACAGCTCCCTCCAAACATGGTTAGTAGTGGTATCATTTATAGGGATAGCATACTCATAAGCTTTATAAACAAATACTTCCCTCTTAAATCCATACCAGATGGTTGCGGCCGTATCGCCAACAAAAAAATCCGGGGAATGTCCGCGGTATCCTTCTTTACTGTAAGTAACTGACACCGCCGCATATTCCGAGTATAAATTATCTTCCAGTACCAATTTATTATTCACAAAAGTATCGGGTACATCAATGACTTGTTTGCCATTATCATAACTGCAATGCACTTTTCCCGCAGCAATGGCTGTATCCAATAGTATTGTCACAGAAAACCTGCGCTGGGCATAGAGGGGTTGAAAAACAATAAGGACGGCTACAAATAAAAGAAGGATAGCTTTTATCATGTTACAAAGAATAAGTTGACCAAAAGTAGCCAAAGTAGGCAGCGCTGCGCCCTGCCCACAGTTTAAGTTTAGTTAAAATTACCTCCTGATAAGTAGGGCCTGCCAACTAATCCAGACAATTAAACATGATAAGTTTAAATAAATAAAATACTCATCATTTTAAAACTATTTTTACACCAGGAAAATTATTAATTGTCCATAATACAATCATTATCAACGCATTTAAAATTCATTTAAGATTTAAAAAACACCATTACACCTTAGGGTTATTTGAAATTTTCTGTCTCGTAAATATATTATGCTATGGGTCATGATGAATTAGTGTATGCAAGCGATCAGGAACTACTGACAAAACTCAATAACGGGAACAGGGTTGCATTTGACGTATTATATAATAAATACTGGAAACAAGTCTACAATACTGCCTACAAAAGAATAAGTAATACAGAACTGGCACAGGACATTGCTCAGGAAGTTTTTATTCAGTTATGGACCCGGGAAGCTAAAACCCCTATCCTCAACCTGCCGGCTTACCTACAGGCATCTGCACGGAATGGCGTATTTAAACAACTGGAGAAAGAAAGCAAATACGCCATGCTGCCGGAAGAATTACTGGAATTAAATACCTCGGATGGTTCCGCAGATACGGCCGTGTTATTCAAAGAGTTCCTCGAAACTTTTAAAGAACTGGTAGCCACCTTACCCACACAGCAAAAAGTCATCTTCAACTTACGCTTTCATGCTGGACTCAGCAGCCAGGAAATTGCTGACCAAATGGATATTTCCGTAAAAACAGTCCGGAACCAAATGGGGAAAGCGCTGGCCAGAATCCGGCAATCGCTTATTTTAATTCAGCTGGCCGCCTTCCTGTCTGCGATGGGAGATTTACCAGGATCGACCAACCCGTCTGCATTTCCATCGAATACAGATCCCTCTTTTACGATCCAGGACTACCCGCTCCTTCATACCTGAAAAATATTTTTTCAAACAGTATGGGCGCAGCCCTCACTTTTTGACTCTTATCATTGACAACAGCTTCAAATGCACGAAAATAAAAAGGAATATTTTCAGCTTATTCTAAAAAAATACCGGACAGGGAATGCCAGCGAGGAAGAAATAAAATTTCTGGAAACTTTTTTTGATCTGTTTGAATCCAACGAAGACCTGATCACAGCTGACAATGAAGCGGATTACCTTCCGCTGAAGGCCGCTATGAAACATCATATTGACCAGCAAATTGACCAGCACAGTGCCTCACCAGCATCGTTCAGGATCTATTGGATGGTGGGCAAAGTGGCTGCCGCGGCGATACTCGTTTTCCTGGTAGCGTACTACTTTATGCCACCCCACCGGCTGACTAACAAAGCCGCTGACTACGCCGTGAATAATGCGTTACCGGCAACCGGCAAGCCAACACTGACACTAAGCGATGGCAGCGTCATTTACTTAAATGACAGCACCAAAGGTGAAATTGCCAGACAATCCGGCGTCATCATCACCCGGACAAAAGACGGGGCCATTGTGTACAATGCAGGCAGTCAGCCAAATGCGACCGGCCAGGTACCGGAAAATACATTCTCCACACCAAAGGGTGTGAAATATAAAATCATGTTACCGGACGGATCCAGCGCATGGTTGAATGCACTGTCATCGCTCAGCTATCCTACCCGGTTCACCGCCGCCGAACGCGTGGTGACGTTAAATGGAGAGGGATACTTTGAGATAAAACCCAATGCACAACAACCTTTTGTGGTGAAGTCAGGCACGCAGCGCGTGCAGGTACTGGGTACTCACTTTAACGTGAATGCCTACGCAGATGAAAGCGCCATCAAAACCACCCTGCTGGAAGGATCTGTTAAAGTAAGCACCAGCAACGGATCTTATTTAATTGTACCAGGTGAACAGGTCATTGCCAGCAGAGATAACAATAAGCCGCTGCGCAAAATAACTGCCAATACAGAAAAAGAAACCGCCTGGGTGAACGATATTTTTTCTTTTAAAAACGATGACCTGCCATATGTCATGCGCCAGATAGGCCGCTGGTACGATATCGACATAAAATATGAAGGAAGCATTACCCCGGAAAAATTCTCGGGAGAAATATCACGCAGCAGCGGATTGTCCGATGTGCTGACCATCTTAATGATCAACGATATTAAATTCAGCCTTACCGGCAATGTCTTAACTATTTCGAACGGAAGCAATAAATAGCTATCCCTTAACTGTCACTAATTTTAAACTATTAAAATGTATCGGATGCTTTACCAATCAGTAACCAGGATCTAACCAACAAACAAGCCAACAACTATGCGAAATGCCTTGCCATAGGGCATTATCAGCTAACTACTTTTTATCAACTAATCTGACATCAACCATGAAATTAATTTTTCATCGTCCTCCTTTGTCTTTACAGACAAGGGTAAGGGGATTTTTTTATCTGGTATCCAGACTCACCACCGTGTTACTCCTACTTACATTCCTGCAATTATCCGCAGCGGTAGCAGACACCGGCCATGTAACCATCTCCCGGAAAAATGTTTCCCTGGAAACTATCTTCCGGGAAATCAAACAACAAACGGGYTACCTGTTCTTTTATAAAGGCAGCGTAAATATCGAAGACTTGAAACAGGATGTGAGCCTGAAAGATGTTACACTGGAAGAAGCCCTTAGAACCTGTCTGAGTAAATTTACGCTCACCTACACAATTGTTAACAAAACGATTGTGATCAGTAATAAAGCAGCGAATACAAACGTCACAACAACTCCTCTCCAGGAAGTTACTATTTCCGGGCGGATTACCGACAGTACCACACATACCGCTATGGTAGCTGTTACCATCAGTGTTAAGAATAAAAACATATACACACAAAGCAATGAAACCGGCCTGTTTAAAATAGAGGCCGGTACAGGTGATGTGCTGGTGTTTAGCTCTATCGGGTTTAGACGGAAAGAAGTGCTCCTAAAAAATACCTCCTTTCTCAATATCCTCATGGCGCCCAATACCAGCGCCCTGGGTGATGTAGTCATTACCGGTTACCAGGTGATTAAAAAAGATAACTATACCGGTAACGCCATTACCGTTAAGGGAGAAGAATTAAAACGCCTAAACCCTCAGAATATCCTGAAAGGATTGGCTTCCTTTGATCCCT
Source organism: Chitinophaga sp. RAB17 (assembly GCF_052114225.1). NCBI lineage: Bacteria > Pseudomonadati > Bacteroidota > Chitinophagia > Chitinophagales > Chitinophagaceae > Chitinophaga > Chitinophaga sp. RAB17. Next base: position 1,031,235 of record NZ_JBFREI010000001.1, read on the forward strand.
CTTTCCGGATTGCAGAAAACAACCTGCTGGGTTCTGATCCAAATGCGCTACCCAAAATCAATGTACGTGGTTCTACTGCCATGCCTTCCATGAATGGGGAAGTGTTAGACCGGAATAATTTGTCCAGCTCCTACAACCTGCCTGTATTCATTATGGATGGTTTTGAAGTGCCACTGCAAAAAGTAGTGGATTTCGATATTAACAGAATTGCCAGCATCACTATCCTGAAAGATGCTGCTGCCACGGCTGTATATGGCTCCAGGGCAGCAAACGGTGTGATCGTAATCACCACTAAAACACCCATTCCCGGCAGGTTACGTTTAACTTACAACTACGAGTTGAATGCTACCGCAGCAGACCTTACCGGTTATCATGTGCTAAATGCTACTGATAAACTGGCTTATGAAAAACTGGCGGGCTTATATAATGCGGCGAATACTGCCGCCTATAACCAGGAGGATTTAGACAAACAGTATTATGCCAAATTGAAAAATGTGGTCAGCGGTTACAACACCTACTGGCTGTCACAACCACTCAGAAACACTTACGGCCAGAAACATTCCATGTACGCAGAAGGTGGCGACTCTACCTTCAGATACGGCATCGACCTCCGCTATCAAACCAATCCGGGCGTGATGAAAGGCTCCGGCCGCGATAGGTACAGCGGTGGTATGAACTTTAACTACAACCCTACCCGTACGCTGTTAATTAAGAATGAAATTACTGTCACCCAGGTAAATGAACAAAATTCAAAATACGGCAGCTTCTCTACTTATGTAGGCATGAACCCCTACTATCGGATCACAGATGCCAATGGTAAACCAATACGTGAAATTGCCAACTGGAAAGTAGATACAAAAAAAGATGGCCCCGATCAAATCAAGAACGTACCGGTGTATAACCCCCTCTTTGAAGCGTCCCTGGGCAACTTCGATAAGGCTGCTTACCTGGAGTTGATCGATGCATTGTCTGTAGACTGGAAAATAAACCCTGCACTTCGTTTAATTGGTTTGGTGAGTATGAACAATACCAAAAGCACGGCAGATAAATTTGTGTCTCCCTTCAGCAATACCTTTTTTGAAACGCCCGCCAGCGAAATCTTAAATCGTGGTAGCTATTACTACAGCAGCAGTAATGGTATCCGCATGGATGGAAATCTCCGGGTAGTGTTTAACAAGCAACTCGGTGAACATGCGCTGAATGCAGTATTGGGCTCCAATATCACCTATTCAAAAACCGATTTTAAAAGTTTCGAAGCCAGAGGTTTCTCCAACGATAAATTTACAAATATTGGTTTTGCCAGAACCTATGCTGAAAATGCAGCGCCAATAGGTGATGTACCTAAAAGCAGTTTGATCGGCTCCTTCTTCAACGGCAGTTACTCTTATCAGAATAAATACCTGATGGATGCCGCCTTCCGTGTAGATGGTTCCTCCTCCTTCGGCTCTGATCAGAAGTACGCCCCTTTCTGGTCCGCAGGTATCGGCTGGAACGTACATAACGAAGCCTTCTTTCAAAAAATGTCTTCCGTACTCTCCCGCTTAAAGATAACCGCTACCTATGGCGTAACAGGTTCAGTTGATTTTCCACCCTATCTGGCTAAAACAATTTATACTTACCAAACGGCCAACTGGTATTCTACCGGCATAGGCGCCGTACTGAATGGGTATGGCAACAAAAGCCTGCAATGGCAGAAGACCTATAATACGGAAGTACGCGGTGAAATAGGATTATGGCACGATCGCCTGGTAATAAACCCGGTATATTATAATAAACTCACCAAAGGACTCTTAACAGATATCAACCTCGCTCCTTCTACCGGTTATACTACTTATAAAGCTAACCTGGGAGATATGTCCAACAAAGGGTATGAGCTATATCTCACTGCCAACGCATATCGCAGCAGGAACCTGAATATCAATATCACCGGCAACCTGGCGCACAATACCAATACGATTGTTAAAATATCCAATGCCTTAAAAGCTTATAACGAAAGTGTTAATAAATACCAGCTGGATCCGGATAACAATGCACAAGGCAAGCCACTGCTGCGGTATGCAGAAGGTCAGTCCACCAACACCATCTACGCCGTTAAATCCATGGGCATAGATCCGCAGAATGGAAAGGAGCTATATGTAGCCTCCGATGGCTCGCTCACCTACAACTACAATATCAACGATACCAGGCCCGTAGGCGATTACACCCCTAAAATAGAAGGCTATTTCGGCAGTAACATTACCTACAAAAATTTCATGTTCAGCTTCAGCTTCTACTACAAGCAAGGTGGGGATATGTACAACCAGACATTGGTGGACAGAGTGGAAAATGCAGACCCACGTTTCAATGTAGACAGCAGGGCATTAACGCAACGCTGGATCAAACCGGGGGATATTGCTTTGTATAAAAACATCGCTAATCTCAATACCACTTATGCTACCAGCAGATTTATCCAGAAAGATAACCTGCTGGAACTGCAGTCGCTATACCTGTCCTATGATGTAAAAAGTATGCTGACAAAAAGAATGGGCTTACAATCATTACGGGGCGCAGTGACCATGAATGACATTTTCAGAACGTCCAGTGTACGGCAGGAACGTGGTATTGATTACCCGTTTGCCCGCAGTTTAACCTGTTCCATTCTCGCCACTTTTTAATTACATGAAAATGAAAAAACATTTCTACTTAATAGTCCTCCTGCTGGCTTGTGCTTCCTGCAATAAGTTCCTGGACCTGAAGCCACAGTCGCAGATTGATATGGACGACCTGTTTACTACAGAACAGGGCTTTAAAGAAGCATTGAATGGCATCTATACCATCTGTGCTTCCCAATCGCTATATGGTGGCCATCTCAGCTTTGGCAACCTGGATATCATTGCACAAAACTATCAGTTTACGGACGTTACCTACCGGAATCTGGCCAACTTCGATTATGGCGGCGACCTGATGAAAGGAATGAACAACGCAGTATGGGCCAATGCTTACAAAGCCATTGCCAACTGTAACAGCTTGTTGACGGCCATCGATAAAAACCCTTCTCTCTTCAGCGGCGACAGCTATGCGCTGATCAAAGGAGAAGCATTGACCTTACGCGCGTACCTGCATTTTGATTTACTGCGCATGTTTGCCCCCTCGTATAAAGCAGGCGCCAAACTGAAGGGCATTCCCTATGTAGTAACTACCGGCGTACAAAGCACGCCATTTACAACGGTGACTGAAACAATAGATAAAATCCTGGCAGACCTGAATGAAGCAAAAGCATTGCTCAAAAAAAGTGATCCGATTGTCTTCTCTGATTATGTGGTGGGATACCCTTCCAATCCTTATGCTACGGAAACACTCAGCCAGGAACTGTTTATGCAGAACAGAAGGCACCGGATGAATTATTTTACCGTATGTGGAGAGCTGGCCCGCGTTTACTTATATAAAAATGATATGGGAAACAGCCTGTCCAATGCACAGGAAGTCATTGACTCAAAGAGATTTCCATTCACCACACAGGAAGATTTTTTCCAGACAGATATTGTTAAAAAAGACCGCATCTTTTACAACGAATTAATTTCTGCCTGGTATATAGATACCAAGGATATCAACACTATGTTGACAGCCAGATTCAACAATACAAACCCTACCTTAAGTGGTACCGCTGACCAGGTAAAGGAAATCTATGAAGTAGCCCAGTCTGGTGGCCAGGACTGGCGGCTGAAGCAATGGTTCCTTACGCAATCTGCTGCTACCGGTGGCCCTGACCGTTCTATACTGCAGAAGTACTACCGCAACGCTGCTCCCTTAACAAATCTGCATCCACTGATGGCGCCGGCAATCAGACTCAGTGAAATGTATTACATCGCTGCCGAAGCAACGTTTGATATCAATCCAACAAAAGCACTGGAATACTTTAATACGCTCAGGGCCAAACGTGGTATTGGTCGTACCATTACTGACGTCCCTAATAAAGATGCATTCATTGACCTGTTGTTAATAGATGCACGGAAAGAATTTTATGGAGAAAGCCAGATCTTCTACATGTATAAGCGACTGAATCACGCTATTACGGTTTCGGCTACACAGGTAAAACAACCTTCCACTTCCATATTCGTATTCCCGCTGCCGGAAGATGAAAATGCTTACAGAAATAATTAATTCATTGCCATGAAAAAACATTTAATCCTTGCCATACTTGGTTGCATGGCGATATACAGTTGTAAAAAGGATAGCATTTTATCCTACAGTGTTCCGAAGGATAATATCTACCTGGATTATCAGAATGGCGATAGCATCGTATATTCATTTGCGTATAACCTCACACAGGAAAGTGATACCATCTGGGTACCGGTGAAAATATCCGGGAAAGTGGTACATCAGGACAGAAGCTTCGCTATCAGCGTAGTGGACCAGGCTACTACGGCTGTCAGGAAGCTGCATTTCGAACCACTGCAGTCCAGCTATGTGATGCCTGCTGATTCCGGCACAGTGCATATCCCGGTGATCATCCTGAATACAGATACGGCACTTGTCAACAAATCGGTGTATGTGACCTTCCGGATATCAGGTGGAACTGACTTTGCCACGCAGTTACCCGAAGGCATCCGTACCAAAAGGATCTATTTCTCCAACAGACTGGAAATACCCGCCTGGTGGAATTTTTGGGGACAGCTGGGATCTTACAGCAGAACCAAACATCGTCTCTTCCTCCTCTCTTCCGGCACTAAGGACCTGGTGATCCCTAATTCCTACCCTGACTGGTACATGGAAATTCCAAGAGCACTGTACTACATTGCCAACACCAGCTATTTCCTCCATCACCCGTTTGATTGGGTAGCCCAAAACCCGGAGTCAGGCTATGTATTGAAAAAAAGAAACGATGCTACAGGCGACTATGATTTCTATAACACCGGTACACCTGACATCAGATTTTATCTGAAATATTTTAAGTCAGCTGATAAATACATTTTCATCGACGAAAACAACCAACAAATTATCTTCTAATCAGCCTTTATATGAAAGCTAATATTATTCCTCTTTTCATCCTGCTGACGGTTGTCTTTACTGCCTGTAAAAAAGATCTGGGCAACTATCATTACTCCCCTCCTTCCGAGCCGCTGGTAGATGGCCTGGAGGGATCTATTGTAGATGCCATCGTAGGAGATTCCCTGATTGTAAGGCCATATGTGTATTTAGCAGGTGCTAATCCTGCTACAGACCTGACTTTTGACTGGGATATTGTAATAGCAGAAGAAGCCCGCGCTGATCACTATACGGGCTACCCGCTGAAAATGGTGTACAACCTGAAACCGATGTTACGCACCGCTAAACTAACCGTCACTGACAACCGGAATGGTATCAAATACTTTTACGCTTTTAGTATCCGTGGCGGCACCAAATTCTCTGTCGGCACTACCGTACTGAGTGTGGATCAGGGTATCACCAAATTATCGTTTATACGGCCCGATAGTACTGTCAACAGTAATCTTTATTATGCGCTACATAATGAAAACCTGCCGACCCATCCCATTCAACTATTCTCTAAGCCACTGGCTTACCAGGCTGGCACCACAGAAGATTACTGGGTTATTTGCCAGGATCCTGCCAAAGCCAGCGTGATCATTGATGGCAGCACTATGCTCCGGAAACATTATTTTGGTGATCAGTTCTTTTCTCCCCCATCACCACTCCTGACAGAAGCATTTGAAGGCTCCTCCGGCACGCCAACAGGTGTTATAAATGGTAAACTGTATCTCAGCGTTACTTCTACCGCACCATTCGCACCGGACTTTGGGAAGTTCTCCAGCATGCAAACCGGCGATTATTATCTCTCCCGTTTTTATACACGCACGGGTAACTTCTTCTTTGGATTTAATACCCTGACCAATGCCTTTGTATCATTTGATGGCGGCGGCAATTACATGGGTACTGACTACACCGTTACTGGTAATGCGTTTGATCCAAAAAACTTAGGCGCCGGCGAACTGATTTATATGCAGGCGATCCCCGGTATCACATATGCATTTTTCAAAACAGCAGATGGCAGTATCTATGAATATATTTTTTCTGTTGATATGGCTGATTACAATCAACGCGCTATCAAACCTATCAGCAAACGCATTTTTAAAGGTGCCGCTTTGATAGAAAAAGATACTAAATGGGCGCATGCTGCTGTAGACCTGTTTTACTTCACTTCAGCCGCTAAGATCTACGTGTATAATCCCGTAAACGGCGACCTGTATCCGCTGGATGCCAATTTTGGTGGCAGGAAAGTAACCATGATCCAGCTCAACAAGGAAGGCACCAAACTTACGGCAGGCATCGAAGGTAGCATACTTACCCTGGACGTAAGTGTTGGAAAAAATGGTGTCATTACCAACAGGGTAAATGGAATACCAGGTTCACCGGTAGATATTGTAATCAGAAAATAAAACAGCACTACATGAAATTCAATAAATATATACCCGGATTATTCATCGCACTGGCTTTCGGTGCCTGTAAAAAATCCAATGACAACAACACTTCCGCAGATAAAGGCCCTAAACCAGATAGCGTCTGGAAAGAACATTGGCTGGAACATACACAAACATTAACGCTGGCATATTATGACCAGGAAGTAGTGGTATACAAGGATGCGGGCGTAGGTCCCGCCATTGCATGGCCTTACCAGCTGATGTCCGATACCTGGAAGTACGCTAAAAAAGTATATGGCAAAATGGGAGATGATCCACGTTTGTACGTAGTGTTGCATGGTGGCACCTATGGCAATGTAGGCCAGCCGCAGTATTACCCCGATGCATCCGGAGAACACCGCAACATTGTGGACTTCAGCGCAGGCAACTGGAACAGCTTTGTTTTCCCGGAACCAGGTATGATCCATGAAGTATGTCATATCGTAGAAAGTGTAACTAACCAGGTGAAAGGATCCCCGGCATTTGAAGTGTGGGGCGATAGTAAATGGCAGGACATCTTTGTATATGATGTATACAAAAACCTGGGGCTACAGGATAAAGCGGCTGCCTGGTATAACTTTTATCTCGATGATGTTGTTACCTATCCCAGTAAAGGCAGTCATTGGTTCAGAGATTGGTGGATGCCAATCTATAGCAAATATGGCGAAGCACAGGTGTTGAATAAATTTTTCGTGCTGCTTTCTCAGCATTTCCCCAAAGTACCACTGGGCAAAGAACAGGAATATTCCAGGAGAATGAACCTCGGCGAATACATTCACTTTATGAGTGGTGCTGCGGGTGTAAATCTGAAAGCACAGGCTACTATTGCCTTTGGATGGCCCGATGCGTGCGACCGGCAATTTAAGCAGGCCCGCGTGGACTTTCCCAATGTGAAATATACCGAATAGTGGAATTTCTTTTTATCAAAAATCAGCACAAAAAATGAAGTCAACATATACACTCATTTTCCTTTCCTTATTATTTGTTTCCTGTTCAAAAACGGAAACAGCAGATTTATCTGTCGGCGATACCAACCCTCCGTTAACACTAAAGGAGCATTGGTTCGACTACCAGTCGGAATTAAAAAGGGTATACCTCGATGATCAGGTGGCCACCTACTTGGCGCCTGATATGGATACCACCCTGTCGCTTACTTTTTATAACAACTTCTCCTCCCGGCTTTGGAAATATACCAAAGAAAAATATGGCAATTTTGGAGATGACCCACATTTGCTGGTAACCATGCACGACGGGGAATACCTCAATGGGGGCGGTTTCTTTGGCACGTTATCTACCTACCGCTCCTCCACTTGCGATTATAAAAACCTGGTGGTAGTCAGCTCTACTATGTGGAAAGATTCTGCGATTATGTCTGCCGTACTGGCACATGAAGTAGGTCATATCGTAGAGTTTTCGAGTATGCAGAGGTCCGGCTCTCCCACCTTCAAGCTCTGGGGTGATAGTAAACTGATGGACATTTTTATTTATGATGTATACCTGGGTTTAGGCCTGCAACAGTTAGCCGACGACTCGTACAGCCAGTCGGTAGTCAGTGCAGCTCTCTATCCCAGGCCAGGTACCTATTGGTTTCGGGATTGGTGGTATCCGGTTTATATGAAGTATGGAAAAACAACGTTGCTCGTCAACTACTTCAAAATACTGGCTGCCAACCTTGCGCACGAAAAAGATAAACAGGGTTTTGAAAATTATACAGAAGATGTAAACCTGGGCGAGTTTGTTCACTTCATGAGCGGCGCCGCAGGCGCGGATCTCAAGGCACAGGCAAAAATTGCTTTTGGTTGGACCATGGAAAATGAACAGCAGCTCATCAACGCAAAAGAAGATTATCCTAACGTAAAGTACTAAACGCAGGGGCATCGTATGTATGGTGATGCCCCTATTTTTTTAATAGTAAAAACCACCACATGAAAAAAATACTGAGCTTAGTCGCATTCCTGGCGCCTGTATTAGTCGCCGCTCAATCAGGCCCCTTCACCATCAGCGGCAAAATCGGTACGCTGAACGCACCCGCAAAAGCTTACATCGATTATATGGATAATGGCAGCGGTGTAGAAGATTCCACCATGCTGGTAAATGGCACCTTCACGTTTACCGGTCGCAGTAATGGGTACTCCTATGCACGCCTGGCACTTTCACATGATGGCGGTGGCAAACAAAAAGCCGTTTACACCGGGGATGTGATCTACTTTTATTTTGGTAAAGAAAAAGTGTTGATTTCTTCGAAAGATTCTTTAGACAACGCGGTGTTCAGCGGATCAAAAGTATATAACGAGTATGCAGCTTACAATAATGCCATTGGAGGCAGCATCATGTCGCTGACTAAAGCTGCCAATGCTGCCTTTGCCAAATTAACTGCCGCGCAACAAAATGATACGTCTTTCACCAACCAGGTGAACAACGATTATATGGCCAGCAGGAAAAAGAGAACTGACAAACAAATAGCCTTTGCAAAGGCGCATCCGGCCTCCTTCTTTGGAATGGTGGCGTTATCAGAAGCAGCAGGTGGCAAAGTAGATCTCCCGTTGATAGAGCCTATTTACAATGCCATGAACAAAAACCTGCAGGCTTCTGACCAGGGCAAAGAACTGGCACAGCGCATCGCCGCCACCAAAAATATTAAAATCGGTGCTATGGCACCGGCATTCACACAAAACGATGTGAACGGAAAAGCAGTACAGCTGGCCGACCTCAAAGGAAAACCACTGTTAGTAGAGTTCTGGGCCAGCTGGTGTGGGCCCTGCCGCGCAGAAAATCCCAACCTGATCAGTCAATACAAATTATATAAAGAAAAAGGCTTTCAGATCATCGCCATTTCTTTAGATGACCATAAAGATAAATGGTTAGAAGCCATTGCTAAAGATGGAATGCCCTGGATACATGTATCCGATCTGAAAGGATGGAATAATGAAGTAGGTCGCCTGTATGGCATCAGGGCCGTACCCGCCAATTTCCTGTTGGATGGGGAAGGGAAAATCATTGCCGCCTCTTTGAGGGGAGAGGAATTGAATAAGAAACTGGCGGAAGTTTTCAAAGACTGATCTATCCTGATAGCATCCTTTATTTTATCCCGGTTGCATGATAGCAGCCGGGATTTTTTTGCTTAACCAGGGAGGGTGATATTTTCTTCATTTAAAGATACTTTCTTACATAACGCCTTTTATCCCTTATAGACACCAAAACATTTCCCTATTCAAAAGAAAAATAAAACGCGTTCTTGTTTCAGTCGGAGCCGCTTGTTTAAGTGTCTCCCATACACTTGTACATTATCAGCCTAATATGTTTATATTTATGCTAATGCCTTCAACACGTTATGCTAAAAAGAACTATACTGATCCCACTGTTAATGTCGTTGCTGTTGTATGCCAATGCCCAGGAGTTTTCCTCCCTGAATGTAAACAATGGCCTTTCCAACAACCAGGTCAACTGCATCTTCAAAGATAGCCGTGGATTTATGTGGTTTGGTACGATGAGTGGCCTCAACCGGTATGATGGCTTCACCTGCAGGATATTCCGGCATAATGCTGCCGATCCGGCTTCCATCTCCGATGATTATGTAACTGGTATTACAGGAGCCCCCGGCAACCGACTTTATATCCGTACGCGCGCAGGGGATGTGCTGTATGATCCTGTAAAAGAACAGTTTTCAGATGCCGGCGCATGGCTGAAAAGCAAAGGCCTTCCGGTAACAGGTATTACCTGCACCCAGCAAGCCGACAGCTCCTTCTGGATAGGCTACCAGGATGGTAACATCTATCGTATCAATGAAAAAAAGAAGGGAGCTGTTACCCGTATCCTCCATCACGCCGGCATTGCGGTAGCAGATATTACGAAAACAGCCGCCAACCGTCTCGGGGTCCTTTACCTGAATGGCGAATTGGATATGCTGGATATCAACACCAACCAGCTGTTGACACACTCGGATGCCATTACCCGTTTCGTAGATAATAAACCGATATCATTCCGTTTGTTTACAGATGCACAGCAGGACATATGGGTATACATGCCCGGCAGTGATTTCGGTGTCATATATATCAATAGCAAAAATGGCGCGGTACGGCGGTTATCATCAAAAAACAGCGCTTTAAATAATGATATCGTCAACAGCATTGTCCAGGATGAAAAAGGACAGATCTGGATTGGAACAGACCACGGCGGCATCAATGTGCTGGACAAAGAAAACTTTACGATTTACTATCTGCAGAGAAGAGAAGAAGATGTGAAAAGCGTGGCGGAAAACGCCATTTACGCCTTGTACAAAGATGATTTGGGTATTATCTGGTGTGGTACCTATAAAAGAGGCATCAGCTACTATGCCGAAAACATGATGAAATTCGACCTCTATGTACATAAATATGCAGATGCACATAGCCTGAGTTATAATGATGTAAACTGTTTTGCGGAAGACCGGAATGGTAACATATGGATAGGTTCTAATGGCGCCGGATTAATTTATTTCGACCGGCACGCTAACACCTTCACGCGAATGACGCATCAGCCCCTTAACAACAATAGCATTAGTAATTATGTAATCTTAAGTCTTTATGTGGACGACGATAACAGCCTGTGGATCGGATATTATTTCGGGGGGCTCGACAACTATCGCAATGGCACCTTCACGCATTATCGCACCGATACCACCAGCAAGAGTCTGAGCAATAAAACCGTCTGGAAGATTTTCAAAGACAAACAACAAAACTTCTGGATAGGCACGCTGGGCGGGGGCCTCGACAGATTTGACCGCTCTGCTGGCACCTTCTACCATAACAATGTAAACATACCCAACTCCGTACATTCCAACTATATCACCGATCTGACAGAAGATACAAAAGGAAATCTCTGGATATCAACCGCCTATGGTATCGATGTACTGGACAAAGCCAAGGGAGTATATATACATTACCTCCGTGAGACTCATCAGCTGAGCAACGACAACACCAGCTCCCTGCTCTGCGACAGTCGTGGTATCATGTGGGTAGGCACCCGTGACGGACTGAGTGCCTATAACCCGGAGAAACAGCAGTTCATCAATTTTCGTATGCAGGATGGTTTACCCGATAATAATATTATTTCCATACTGGAAGATAATGATCATCATCTCTGGGTAAGTACCTCCAATGGGTTAAGTAAAATAATCGTACAATCCGATCCAAAAGGTACAATTAGTATCAGCTGTCATAATTATGATGAAAAAGATGGCCTGCAGGGTAATTCATTTAATGTAAACGCTGCTCTTAAGCTAAAATCCGGCGAATTATTATTTGGCGGAGCAGATGGATTCAACATCCTGGATCCGGCTAAAGTAAAACAGATCAGACACGAGCCCCCCATCGTGTTCACCAGTCTGCAACTCTTTAACCGCACCATTGCCGTAAATGAAAAACGGAACAATCATGTGATACTACCGGCTGCCATGCCTGAAATACGTGAAATTGTGCTACGCCACAATGAAAATGATTTCTCCATTGATTTCGCGGCACTCGATTTTACCAACACAGATAAAAACAGGTATACCTATACCTATAAACTGGAAGGCTTTAATAAAGAATGGCAAACTACCGATGGGAAGTCGCGGCGTATCACTTATACCAACATTAACCCCGGCAACTATACGCTGTTACTGAAAGCGGTAAACGATGACAACACCCAACCCTGGAAAGGCATATCACTGCGCATCCGCATACTACCTCCTTTCTGGGCAACGCCGCTGGCTTATGTGTGCTATGTTCTGCTCATTGCCGCCATCCTGTTGTTACTAAGAAAAATTGTTTTACAACGCGCCCAACGCCGCTTTGCATTACAGCAGGAACGGAGAGAAGCCCGGCAACTGCATGAACTGGACATGCTGAAGATCAAACTTTTCACAAACCTCAGCCATGAATTCAGAACACCGGTATCCCTGATACTGGCGCCACTGGAAGAAGTGATTACCCACGAAGAAGATCATAACTTCCGTCATAAACTATACCTGATACGCCGTAATGCCAAAAGGCTGCTCTACCTGGCTAACCAGTTGATGGATTTCCGGAAGATGGAAATGCAGGAGCTGAAGCTAAATCCGGCCACCGGCGACATCATTGGCTTTATCCGGGAAGTAGTATATTCCTTTACAGACCTGGCAGAGCGTAAACAGGTGGAGTTCTTTTTTCATGCAGACAATGAAACGTTATACACCAGCTTTGACCACGATAAAATAGAACGGATTCTTTATAACCTGCTCTCCAATGCTTTCAAATTCACACTGGCAGGAGGCGCCGTTAAAGTATTCACCAGCTTCCGCACCACAGATGACCAGGCCCTGCTGGAAATTAAAGTAGCAGATACCGGTATAGGTATCCCGCCGGAAAGGCATGAAAAAATTTTCGAACAGTTTTTCCATAGCGATTCTCCCGGAGGATTTGTCAACCAGGGCAGTGGTATCGGGCTGGCCATTACCAAAGAATTTGTAAAACTCTGCAGGGGCACCATCGTGGTAGACAGTGAAGTGAATAAAGGCACCTGCTTTACCCTGCACCTGCCATTGGAAATACTGCCGGTGGCTACTCAACAGGAAGTGGAAGAAATGACCGAAATAACAGAAACAGGCCCGTTCGATATATATGAACAGCCGCAGCAGGAATCGGTACTTCCTAAAGTACATACCACATTAAAGAAAGAGGAAAAGCAAACTATCCTGCTGGTAGAAGATAATGACGACTTCCGTTTCTATCTGAAAGAAAACATGAAGGCGTACTATCATATTATAGAAGCACCAGACGGATTGACCGGCTGGCAAAAAACGCTATCCGCCCACCCCGACCTGGTGGTGAGTGATGTAAACATGCCGGTGATGAATGGCATCGCCTTATGCACAAAAATCAAGAGCGATAACCGTACCCGGCAGATCCCTGTCATATTATTAACGGCTATGACGGGCGAAGAAGAACAACTCCAGGGACTGGAAAAAGGCGCCGATGATTATATGGTGAAGCCTGTGAGGTTTGAGATTATGCTGTCGAGGGTGCGTAACCTGCTGACACGCAGGGCGCCGGCAAAACAAATGATGATGTTGCCCCCTCCTGCCGATACAGGCACCGTATTATCTGCTGATGAAAAATTTATGCAGAAAGCACTGGAAATTGTGGAAAAGAATCTTTCTAACGCCAACTTCTCTGTGGAAGAACTCAGCAGGGAACTATTTATGAACAGGGTATCTGTTTACCGCCGCATCTATGCCATCTCCGGACAGCCACCTATAGAATTTATCCGGGGCGTACGCCTGCAACGCGCCGCTTATCTGCTTACCCAAACAGAAATGAATGTAACAGAGGTGGCTTATGAAGTAGGATTTAATAATCCGAAGTACTTTACAAAATATTTTAAAATGGCCTACAACATGCTCCCTTCGGCCTATGCAATGGCAATGAGGAAAGAGTAGCTGCAACAAAACAACCCCCTGGAGTGATACATTTGATACCCCCTGCATGCAACATAATATCCTGAATTATACACATCCCGCTACCCTGTGTTCGTGGTAATAGAAATAACTTTATTTCCATTACCACGAATGAATAAGTCTATGAAGTAGCAAACCAAAATCGACACTCGTTTCTTTTTTAAAATTTTTAATTTCTCCACGTATGAAAAGAGCCAGTATTACTGGAAGGCCATTCCTATGGGTATGGTTAACGATCACTTGCTGTGCCTTTGCCATTACAGCAAAAGCACAAAATCCACCTCCATCAGGAAAAAAAGTTACCGGCACGGTAACCGCTCATGAATCAGGACAACCTGTTCCCGGCGCATCCGTCATCTTTAAGGGCAGCAACACCGGGGTGGCCACAGACCAGTATGGTAAGTTCAGCATCGCTGCTGCCCCTGGTCAGGTATTAGTCTTTACCTCTATTGGCTTTACCGCCAAAGAGATAAAAGTAGGCGATGCTATGACGTTGAACGTAGTACTGAATGAAACCCGGAGTGCCCTGCAGGATGTAGTGATAGTAGGCTATGGTACCATGAAGAAAACAGATCAGAGCAGCGCGCAGGTATCCATTTCTTCCGCAGACATTAACAAAACGATCAACACCACCCTGGATCAGGCTTTACAGGGCCGCGCAGCGGGTGTATACGTTACACAAAACTCCGGGCAACCCGGAGGCGGCATCTCTGTCAATATCCGCGGTGTTAACACCATTGGTAACACCAACGAACCCTTGTATGTTATTGACGGCGTACAGATACAGCCTGCCAACGTTTCCTATGGTGCTACCAGCTCCGTTAATCCACTTGCGGGTATTAACCCTTCAGATATTGAGTCCATGGAAGTATTACAGGGTCCTTCCGCAACCGCTGTTTACGGTTCCCGCGCAACTAACGGGGTAATACTGGTCACCACCAAAAGAGGTCAGCAAGGGCTGAAAGTGGGATACAACTATCTCTATACTGCCCAGGAAAAGCCAGACCCCATCAAAACCATGAGCCTGCAACAATTTGCCATCATGAACAACGAAATTGCTACACTGTTGAACCGCACGCCCACTGCAGAATTCAAAAACCCTTCGGTGCTCGGCGCCGGCACCAACTGGCAGGAAGCACTCTTCAAAGTATCGCCGCTGCAAAAACATCAGATCACTGTCAGCAATGGTACCAAAACGACCAACTATTATATGGCGGGTGAATATTTCAGTCAGCAGGGTGTCGCTACCGGATCTGATTTCAACAGGTATTCTTTCCGGCTGAACCTGGACAACAAAGCTTTTGACTGGCTTAAATTAAGTACCTCTCTCAACTTCTACCAGACCAAAGAAAAGCTGGCTTCTACCAGCGAAGATGTGATCCGTAATGCGATCAACCTGGCACCTAATATCCCGGTAAAAAATGCGGATGGCTCCTGGGGTGGCGCTACAGAAAATGAGTATGGCAGCAATGCAAAGTATGCCCCGCTGAATCCTTTGGCGATCGCAAGTCTTATTAGCAACGACTACAAGAGAACAGGTGGTTTGGGCGGTCTCAGTGCAGAAATCAATATTCTCCCGGGCCTTACTTTTAGAACCAGCTTCAACGGCAACTTCGAATATGCAGATGGCGCCAAATTTACGCCCACCTACCAGCTGGGATATAATTCCAATGAAAATGCCACTATGAGTATCAGTACCAACAAAAACTTCTACTGGAACCTGAATGAACTGGTACAATACAATAAAACAATTAAGAAACACAGCTTCGGGGTGATGGCGAGCCATGAAGCGCAGGCCTGGAACTACCAGAGCTACAACGCTACCCGCATCGGTTTTGCCAGCAACGAAATCCCCTCCATTAACCTGGGTAATGCGCAGGGACAAAGCACTGGTAGCGGTAAAGGCTCCGGCGCACTGGAATCATATCTCGGACGTGTTAATTACGTGTATAACGATAAATACATTCTCCAACTGGCGGGTCGTGCAGATGCCTCCTCTATCTTCGGCACTAACAACCAGTGGGCATACTTCCCTTCTATATCTGCTGCCTGGCGTATTACCAGTGAGCCATTCATGAAAAATGTTCCCTTCATCAACGACCTGAAGATACGCGCGGAATATGGCACCACCGGCAGCACAGGTAGCGGCGGACAATACTCCAGTCTGAGTGCAGTTACCACTCCCTGGGGAAATGGATATAAATCCAACGTATACGGTAACGCTGATATCAAATGGGAATCCACTACCACAAAAAATATTGGATTTAATCTCAGCATACTGGATAACAGGATACAACTGGAAGCGGACTACTATATCAAAAAAACAAACAATCTGCTGCTGCTAAATCCGCTGCCTGCTTATATGGGAACCCAGGGAGAAGGTGCTATTACTCCTCCTACCGTGAACATAGGCACCTTGCAGAACAAAGGTTTCGGCATCACATTGAATACCGTAAACATAAAGAGCAGCGGTGGTTTTGTGTGGAGAACCAACTTCAACGTATCTTCTTTCAAAACAAAAATCACCGAATTCTATTCAGATGCAGCCGTAGTTACCCGCTCTGCATGGTATATGAATAATTTCAGTGCACGTGCTACTGTAGGCCAGGCACCCTGGCTGTTTTACGGCTACGTAGCAGATGGATTGTTCACCTCTGTAGATGAAATTAACAAAAGTGCAGTTCCTGCAAAAGCCGATGGCAGCAGGCTGGATGTTGCCAAAGATGGCGGTGTATGGGTAGGAGATATAAAATATAAAGATCTGAACGGCGATGGTATCATCGACTCCCGTGATCAGACCAATATCGGCAACCCATGGCCCAAGCTCACTTTCGGTATGTCCAATACCTTCTCCTATAAAGGATTTGATCTTAACATCCTGATTACCGGCACACAAGGCAACGACATCTACAACTACCTGCGCTATGAAAATCTGAATCCCAATAATATCAACCTGGGACGCAACCTGCTGGTGGAAGCATTTGACTATGCACGTGTAACCGGCGATGGAACAAAAGCTTCCCTCCAGAATCCTGGTACTACCGTACCAAGAATTACCGGTACAGATGTAAACGGCAATGGCAACCGCTTCACTAACCTCTTTGTAGAAGATGGCTCCTATATCAGGATCAAAAATATTCAGCTGGGATACACCCTGCCTGCCTCTCTCATCAAACAACAACCGGTGATCAAAGCCGTGCGGTTATCCATCGGCGTACAGAACCTGGCCACCTTTACCAGATACAAAGGCTATGACCCGGAAGTAGGCGCCTCTCTTGGCAAAGAAGTGCAGCTAAACAGCCAGTTCTATGGCGTGGATGCCGGCCGATATCCCTTAACCAGGATGTATTCCGCCAGTGTAGGTATTGATTTTTAATGCAGTAAAAAAATTACAATGAACAATCATTTTTATACAAGATACCTGACCGCTTTCACATTATTGGTTATCCTGGGCAGCTGTAGTAAGAGCTTCTTAAACAGGCCCCCGGAAGATGCCATCGTGGATGTTAATTTCTACCAGACCTCCGACCAGGTAATGGCTGGCACCGCCCCGTTGTATGGCATCGTATGGTTTGCATATAATGATAAAGCTGCCAACGGTGTCGGTGATGGAAGAGCCGGTGTGCTCATGTCAGGCTCCTACCAGGTGGATAACATCCGGATGCAGACCACAGACGTTACTCCAGAAGTATACAGTTCCTGGACGGCTTTCTTCAACGTGGTAGCACAGTCCAATATGGCGATTAACAACATCACCAAATACACGGCAGCATCAGTACCCGCCAATATAAAAAATGCTGCCATCGCAGAAGGACGTTTCATGCGTGGACTGGCCTATTCCTACCTCGTACAAAACTGGGGCCCGGTACCGGTAATCGAGGATAACTATAAGCTGGTAACAGATACCTCTGTTAGTCGCAATACAGTGGAAACAGTATGGGGATTTATTATCCGGGAGATGCGGTTTGCTGCCGCCAATTTGCCTGCTACACCTATCCAGAAAGGGCGTCTCACGAAATGGTCGGCAGAAGGTATGCTTGCAAAAATATACCTCACCCGCGCGGGTCTTGGCAGCTCTATGACACGCAAACAGGCAGACCTGGATAGCGCCAAATGGTTTGCCAACGATGTCATTGTCAACAGTGGTGCTTCGTTGCTGAATAACTATGAAGACTTATTCCTCACAAAAAATAACAATAATTCCGAAAGCCTGTTTTCCCTGCAATGGAAATATGATGGCGACTGGGGCACACAAAACAGTGTGCAGGCATTTCTCGCCTACGGCTCTGAAATCACCGGCTTTGCCGATGGCTGGGGAAGTGATCTCGGCGCTTCACTGGACCAGTTAAGGTTATATTCTCCCAATGACAAAAGACGTAAAGGTACCTTTATGTTCCCCGGTGATCACTACTCCTACATCCATCAGTCAGTAGATGACCCTAATAATCCCGGTAAAAAGATCATCCAGGAATTACAGGTGCCATGGAATTCTAACGGCACTGACAGGTACAACACACGCGCCTGGGTTAAAAAATATGTAGTAGGCAGACCAGAAGATAATGACGGCAAAGTAACCCAGCAGCATACAGAAATTAATACCTATATGCTGCGACTGGCAGATGTATACCTGGTGTATGCAGAGGCTATACTAGGCAATGCTGCCAGCACTTCTGACGGAGAAGCACTGAAATATTTCAACGCGGTCCGCAAACGCGCCGGACTGGGTGATAAAACAAGCATTACCTGGGATGATATTTATAAAGAAAGAAGACTGGAACTCGCTATGGAAGGTCAGGCATGGTACGATATCCTACGCCTGCATTATTACAATCCGCAAAAAGCCATTGCCTTGCTGAATGCCCAGGATAAAGGCACCTACCGGATTGTGCCTAATACGGCGACCAATGCCACCAGCTGGACCATTAACTCCGACACCCCTGCTTTCTACCCTGTTACAGAAAGCAACTTCCTGTTACCTTATCCCGCCGCTGAATTATCAGCAGCACCCAATCTCAGGAAACCACCGGTGCCTTATCCCTATTAATCTTCAAAAAGTACACGTATGACAAACTACCATCTTACATCATATAAAAAACATGGCGGACTCATTACAGGCATGCTGGCAGTAATATTATGTCTGCTCATTTCCTGTTCTAAAAACAATGAACTGTCCGGTCCACCGGTGATCACCAAAGTAACACTACTGGATTCCGCCCTGCAGGATAGTGCC
The DNA here is from genome assembly GCF_052114225.1 of Chitinophaga sp. RAB17. Lineage (NCBI taxonomy): Bacteria > Pseudomonadati > Bacteroidota > Chitinophagia > Chitinophagales > Chitinophagaceae > Chitinophaga > Chitinophaga sp. RAB17. The sequence goes on from NZ_JBFREI010000001.1 coordinate 1,050,352, forward strand.
TTTACCAAAGCATTACCAGGCACCCTGATCCTGATCACCGGTCAAAACCTGGGTGGCGTAGTCAGTATCACTTTCAACGGCATGAGTGCATACGCAAATCCTACCTATAATACCAATACACACATCATTCTCAGTATTCCGGGCAATGCTCCCACAGAGGCCACCGACCCGAAAGTACCTAACCAGATAAAAGTTACCACTACGCATGGTGAAGCCGCTTTCGCTTTTGTGTTAGATATACCACCACCTTCTATCACGTCTATCTCCAATGAAAATGCGCTGGCCGGTGATTCACTGATCATATATGGCTCCAGCCTGTTCCTGATAGATAAGATCACGCTTCCGGGGGGAAGAGAAATTACTTCGTTTGTAGCTGATGCCAGTGGCACAAGAGTAGGACTTATCATGCCCAACCTGGGCACTGATACCGGCAGGCTGGTGATACAAGCCAAATACGGCAAGGCACTGTCTGACGGACCGCTGAATGATCATGCCAGCGGTGATGTTATCAGCAATTTAACCAACGATGGAGAAACCGGTGAAACGCCTGTATTCAACTGGGCCTGGTGGGGAGCCAACAGAACCAGCGATGCCACTCTTTTTCCCGGCACCAGGGGCGCATACCTACAGAATATCTTCGGTGGGGTAGGCGCTAATGACGGCGGATGGTGGAATGGTAATCGCTCCGGCAACTTCAATGATGTAGCCATGTTTTCAGCAGATGTGCTGACAAAAGAGGCATCGCAGTACGCCCTGAAATTTGAAATCAATACCAAAGAACCATGGACCGCAGGCATCAACGTGCTTCGCTTCAATGATAAATATTGCTTTCGCTATCAGCCCTGGTTAATGGCTACCAACAAATCGTTCGATACCAATAACAAATGGCAGACCGTTACTGTTAAACTATCAGACTTTAAGCTCACTGCCGATGGCATCGAAGGCACCGGCGCCAATGCCGCTGTTATGGGCGACCTGCTGAAAGCGGATGCGAAAGTAACATTCGGCTACCGCATCATTACAGAGGCTGCAGGTGTAGAAGTATACAATACTGCTTATGATAATTTCAGAATCATTAAAATAAAATAATTCTTAAGTAGGTCAATTCAGCCGGGCATCCATCGTGTGATGCCCGGTATTTCAACGACCGAACAATCTGATCAGATGAAAAAAGCAAATGATATGGTATGGATATGCCTGTTGCTCTTCGCCCTCGGCGCATGTGGTAAAAAGTCTTCCACCCCAACAGGCGATGGTAATAAACCTGACACCACCATTACGGTAGTTACGCCACCAGACCCCGCCACCGCCGCAACAGAAGGATTTTTTAAAGATGCCTGGACCGCAAAAAAGTTTACGACGCCCCCATTTAACGAGACGGCTACACCTACAGATGCGAATACTACCGTTACGGTAGACGCCTCAACGATTATTACGAAAATTTCACCCGCACTGTTTGGCAACAACAGTAATTTATATATGACGCAGATGGTGACAGAACCTACATTAATGGGACATATCACCAAATTACATCCCGGCATTATCCGTTTTCCGGGTGGCAATCTGAGTAGTATTTATTTCTGGAATGGTACACCGGGTAATCCGCCGACAGACGCTCCTGTCAACATTCCCGACATGAATGGCACGATGGCAAATGCAGGCTATTGGTATGGCCGCAATAACGATAGCTGGACATTGTCGCTCGACAACTACTACCGGATGCTGCAACAAACCAACAACGAAGGCATCATTACGCTGAACTATGGATATGCCAGGTATGGTAACAGCAACAACCCCGTAGCTGCCGCCGCACATCTTGCAGCCGATTGGGTACGTTACGATAATGGTCGTACCAAATATTGGGAAATAGGCAACGAAAGCAACGGCACCTGGCAGGCAGGCTATCGCATTGATCTGTCACAAAACAAAGACGGACAACCACTGCTGATCACGGGGGAGCTGTATGGTCGCCATGCAAAAGTATTTATCGACTCCCTGCGTAAAGCAGCCACGGAAATTGGTAAAACTATTTTCATTGGTGTACAACTCCTGGAGCAGGAACCGGCGTCATGGGCTACGGCTACCGACAAAAGCTGGAACAGTGGCGTATTACAGCAGACCGGCAACGCGGCCGACTTCTATATTGTTCACAGCTATTATACCCCCTTCAATACCAACTCCACGCCTTCTGAAATACTGGCCACCGCCAGCACAGTCACTAAAATAATTTACAATCACGTAAACGCTTCCGTACAGGCAGCCGGCGTATCACAAAAACCTGTTGCACTAACCGAATGGAATATTTTCGCTACCGGATCCAAACAAATGGTATCACAGGTAGCCGGTATACACGCAGTGCTGGTATTGGAGGAACTGATGAAAAATAAATTCGGGATGGCCAGCCGCTGGGATCTTGCCAATGCCTGGGATAATGGAAATGACCACGGGCTTTTTAGTGACGGCGCCGCCGCTTCCGGCGAACAACGCTGGGAACCAAGACCTGCATTCTATTACCTGTATTTCCTCCAAAAGACATTGGGCGACAGAGCCATCAATGCGGCATCTACAGATACCAATGTCATCTCTTATGCTTCTACCTTCAGTTCCGGAGAAATATCTGCCGTGCTGGTGAATAAAGGCAACCTCCCAAAAAATGTACAGCTGAAATTTAAAAACTTCAATGCAGGCAGCAGATACTACTGGTACACGCTCTCCGGCGGTGAAGGTGTTAGCGGATTTGGCCGCAAGGTATTGGTAAACGACAACGGGCCCGCCGGTACCGCTGGTGGTCCTCCAAATTATGATGCCGTAAAAGCCAATGCGGCCGGTACGCAGGGAGGTATTAAAGTAGCTTTGCCTCCTATGTCGGTAGTATATGTTGTGATTGATAAAAAATAATCGTCGTTTATGAAAAGCTGGACAGAGAGCATTATTCAACAATGGAAAATAGAAAGCATTAAACTGAACAAAGGTGCACTGATAGAAATGATCATGGAGACAGAAAATGCATTGGGCTTTAGATTTCCCGGAGATTTTATGGAATTGTATCTACAAGTGGATGGATTTGCTGATGTGGAAGTACGTGGCAGCATGTTCTCCATATGGCCTATTCACAGGATATTGGCATCTTACCGCAAAAATGGAAACAAGAATTTCATCGGCTTCTCTGACGCTGCTATAAACGGTTATACTATCGGCTTTCTGAAAAATCAAACCGGCATATTCAAAGATACAGATCAGCAAAACCCCATAGCGTTATCGTTTAAAGAAGGGATACTGCTGATTAATAAAGATTCTCAATTGTTGTATTGATATTATTCAACCTCACTATTTATCCCAACCTGATTTTTTCGATTATCTTGCCATCGAAAAATAAGATTTGTTATGCCCATTCATTATTTAACCGGAGACGCTACCGTACCTGTTGGTGACGGAAAAAAAATTATCGCACATGTATGCAATGATATCGGTGCATGGGGAAAAGGCTTTGTATTACCTGTTTCAAAAAAATGGCCTTCTGCTAAAAAACAATACTTAGCATCCTTTGAAGCAGATCTCAAACCAGTCTTAGGAGACATTCAAATTGTTGCAGTAGAGGAAAACCTATGGATTATAAATATGATCGGGCAACATAAAATTACGACCCGTCATACTACAGATGTGCTGCCTCCCGTGCGCTATGAAGCCATCCAAACCGCCTTATATAAAGTAGCTGCCTTTGCTGCAAAAGAGCACGCAACAGCACATATGCCCAGGATTGGGTGCGGCCTCGCGGGCGGCACCTGGGATAAAATAGAACCGTTGATACTGGAAGCCATTGAAGGCAGGGGGACATCAGTCTATGTGTACGATTTACCGGTGTGAGTAAGTCACCAAAACTCCGACTAGAATACCACAGACTCATTTCTATTAATAATATATTGGTTTATGCGATGATTAGACTGCTTATTCACCGCAAAACATGCGGCGAATAGCGAAATTATTCACCGCATTTTAATAACAATTCTATTTATAACATTAATTATCAAACGATTATATCCATTTTACTCAAAAAATGAGCTTTTCCTGTTTCACCGCATCCATCCATTTTTTCCTGATGCCTAAAAGTCCAATAAAATAAACCATCCAACCAAATTCAACACCTCATAATAGTGTATCACAACACTATCATTCCTTTCAAAAATCAAAACAAGCTGGTTGCCCTTTATCCAGATTATCACAAAAAATGCACAACAAAAAATACCTGAAAAAATCTCCATTCCGACAGTTTTCTGTAATTTAACATATGCGCTTACTAACCCTTGGTATTCTCTCCATGTTGATTTCCGCTACCTCCCTGGCTCAAACAGCCACTCCGGAGATACTCGGCCACCTTGCCACTGATAAAATCAGGGAAGCCTCCGGTATTGCTTCCAGCATACCTTTAAAAGGCTGCTACTGGACGCATAACGACAGCGGCAATAAACCGGAAGTATATCTTCTCAACAACAAAGGGACACTCATCTCTACTATTAAACTGGATGGTGTCAGTAACCGCGATTGGGAAGATATTGCGGAAGGCATTGGACCGGTCAAAGGGAAGTCGTATGTATATGTAGGCGATATCGGCGATAATAGCGGCGTCCGGAAACATATCCGCATCTACCGTTTCCCTGAGCCGGAAAAATTACCTGCAGAAGACGAAACCATCACGCCCGATGTGCTGACGCTCAAATTCCCTAATGGCGCACGTGATGCAGAGTCGCTGATGATTGATCCCATCAGTAAACAAATTTATATCGTCAGTAAAAGAGAAAAAGAAGTGAGCCTGTATAAAACAAAACAACTTTTCTTCAAAGACGGCGATAAAGTAGTGCTGGAAAAACTCATCAGGTTGCCTTATTCCTGGGTTACTTCCGGAGATATTTCAAAAGACGGCCACCATATAGTTATCAAAACTTTAAGCACCATTTATTACTGGCATCGCAACAGCAATGAAAGTGTAGAAGAAGCCATGGCAAAACCCGCCAAAGAACTGCCCTATGTAGCAGAAAAGCAGGGAGAAGGCGTCACCATTACACCTGGTAATGACGGCTATGTAACCATCAGCGAAGGTAAAAATGCACCCATCTATTTTTACAAATGGAAATTTTAATAAGCTTTTAGCCATTAGCTTTTAGCTTTTAGTAAATGCAGCGAAGATCAATAAATGTTGGTACTCGCTGCATTTACTAAAAGCTAAAAGCTAATGGCTAAAAGCTAAACCGCTATTGCTGCTATCGCATTTCAGTAACAACTCCTATACTTGTATAGTGCGAGCAGCCATCATGATCTGCTGCTAACCCAAAAAAATATATACACCCTCAAAACAGGTAAGTCCTTCATCGGAAATACCTGCATAAAACCATTTTGCTATGCCAACGTTTAACAGGTTCCACCATCTTTATGCGCGTGGGATGCCACTCCAACACTTCATCTCAGACAATTAGGTTACCACAACATGCTCACCTCAGAAATCATTTATTCAACAACCTCATTCGCTCATGCAAAAGAAAGCTATCATCATTGGCGCTGGCCCTGCCGGGCTGACTGCTGCCTATGAATTACTACAGCGCACCAGTATCCTACCTGTAGTGCTGGAAAAAAGTACCGACATCGGCGGCATTTCCAAAACAGTCAACTACAAAGGTAACCGCATCGATATTGGAGGACACCGGTTCTTCTCCAAATCCGATCGCGTAATGGACTGGTGGATGAACATGATGCCGCTGGATAAAGAAGCCGCGGAAATATTTTCTATCAGCTACCAATCAAAAACCAGAGAAGTAAAAGCTCCCCGCAATAACAGCAACAACACCGATACCCTGATAGCCCCTAACCCGGACCTGATTATGCTGGTGAGACAACGCCTTTCGCGTATTTATTTCCTCAAAAGATTCTTTACCTATCCCATCCAACTATCCATTGACACCCTGCGTAAACTGGGATTTACCACTACTGTCAGCATCATGTTCTCTTACCTGTGGGCACAGATTTTTCCAAGAAAAAATGAAAAATCCCTGGAAGATTTTATGATTAACCGTTTCGGTAAAACCCTGTATCACCTCTTCTTTAAAGACTATACCGAAAAAGTATGGGGCATTTCCTGTAGCTCCATTTCTGCAGAATGGGGCGCACAACGAATCAAAGGTATTTCCATCGGCAAAGCAATTTCACATGCCGTAAAATCAGCCGTAGCCGCCGGCAAACCCAAAGACCTCAAACAAAAAAATGTTGAAACCAGCCTGATTGAACAATTCCTCTATCCCAAACATGGCCCGGGTCAGCTTTGGGAAGAAGTAGCACATCAGGTCATCAACAAAGGCGGCACTGTACTCATGCAGCACGACGTGAAAAAGATCCACTCATCCGGCAACCAGATCACCGCTATTGATGTATTAGACCGCACAACCGGCGAAGTGGTCACATTGGAAGGGGATTATTTCTTTTCTACCATGCCCATCAAAGAACTGGTGGCCGACATGGAAACCGATGTACCTGCCAATGTCAGAGAAATTGCGGCAGGACTGCATTATCGTGACTTCATCACCATCGGTATCTTACTAAAAAATCTCAGCTTTGAAGATAAAAAAACAGGCCAGTATAAACCACTGGAACTGAAAGATACCTGGATCTATATACAGGAAAAAGATGTGAAAGTAGGACGCCTCCAACTCTTTAATAACTGGAGCCCCTATATGGTAAAAGACCCGGATACTACCTGGGTTGGGATGGAATACTTCTGTAATAAAGGAGATGATTTCTGGGAACTGTCCGATGAAGAAATCCGCCAGACTGCCATCACAGAACTCTGCAAAATAGGCCTGGCACAACAGGCAGATGTACTGGACGCCACCGTACTCAGAATGGAAAAAACATACCCGGCATACTGGGGCACCTACGAACGTTTTGAGGAACTAAAAACTTATATTGATTCTTTCGAAAACCTGTTCCTCGTGGGCCGCAACGGCATGCACAAATACAATAACTCCGATCACTCTATGCTCACGGCCATGGTGGCGGTAGACAATATCTCAAATGGTATTGTTACCAAATCCAATATCTGGTCTATCAACACAGAGCAGGAATATCATGAGGAAAAAAAATAACCCATTAATTCATTTGGAAATTTTGTTTTGAAAGACGGACTTCAAAACAAAATTTCCAAATAAAAAATCAATTTACCGCTGCTCGTTAAACACCCCAAACTCCGCTATCGCAGGTGTTTCAGAAAATTCATCAATCAGGATCCTCACCTTATTTCCCCATACCCGCGGGAAACGATGAATCTTCACCCGGCCTGCATCATCACTTTCTGATGGCAATGGCTTCCACACACCATTTTCATTATACTCCAAACGATATTTTTTAATCCGCGCTTTATCTTCCACAATCGTCACCATATTAAAACCCTGCGCTTTATTCAGTTCCACTTCAAACCAGGGCTGCTTTACACTGCGGTTGGATTGCCATGTAGTCCTGAAATTATCATCATTCGCAAAATCCATGATGTTCATATCTGTACTCCAACTGGAATTGGCCGCCTGAAATTTGGCCATATTGGAAGATATAATGGGCGCTGCATATGCAGGTAAAGCGCTCACCGCCCCTGCATTCTTCCACTGCTGACCAATCTTTTTCAACGCTGCCAATGCGTTATTGTCTATCAATCCATCACGGTTAGGCGCCACGTTTAAAATGAAATTACACCAGGCTTTGTTGAAAGGAACAATGTTATCATTCACCAGCTTATCCGCATCTTTCACCGGCGTGGTGGGGAAATCCGCTTTCCAGAACCAGGCTGTATTGATAGGCAGACAGGATAATGCGGGCAGCTTATTATTATCAGTAGAAATATGCTGACCAGCTCCCTGCTCATATGATTTGATGTCGGTATAAAACAAGGCTTCTGCAGGATATTTGGCCGCATTCAGGTCCATCACCAGGCAGTTGGGCTGCAGGCGTTTAATTAAACCGTATATTTCCTCAAAAGGAACATCATCGTAGGAAATCCTTGACCACGGTGCATCCCAGCCATCTATCACCAACGCGGTAATGTCACCGTAATTGGTCAGCAACTCCGTCAGCTGGGCCTTGATCATTTCGATGTCCGCTTTGGTAATCTGACCCGGGCGGATTTTATGATGCGTATCCAGGATGGAGTAATACAGCATTACTTTCAACCCCTGCGCACGGAATGCCTGGGTATATTCTTTCACCACATCTCTTTTAAGCGGACTATTCATCACATTGTAAGGAGTGGTTTTAGTGTTCCAGATGGCAAAACCGCTGTGATGCTTGGTCGTTAAACATCCGTACGACATGTTCGCTGATTTGGCTGCTGCCGCCCACTGATGGCAATCCAGCTTCTTCGGATTAAAAATAGCGGGAGATGCCTCCGGGTCTGCCCAGTCATCGTCCATGAAAGTAGGGATGTTAAAGTGAATGAACATCCCGAAACGCAGGTCTACAAACTGCTGCTGCAACTGATGCAGGGATTTGTTCTGCTGCGCCTGCACCATACCTGTTACTAACAACAGCCACGCGGCCAATACGCTGATAATCTGATTCTTTTTCACAAGCTAATGAGTTGAAAATATAAACAATAAGAAATTACTTCCATTCCGGCTGCTGTTGCAGCTTGCGTGCCTGATCCAGGATACTTTGCGGCACCGGCCATACATAAAATTTGTCTGTTGAAAAATGCCTGTCTTCCAGCTTGGTCTTTGGATACTTATTGGTTTTGCCACCGGTAGCAGGAATATCGGTCAACCCGGCGCTGGCATCCAGGGTATAAACAGGCCCATTTAACGCCTGTTGCCCAATTCTCCACCGGAGGATATCAAAATAGCGATGCCCCTCTCCTGCGAGCTCTATACGCCGTTCATGACGAATGAAGGTACGCAGCGTTTCTTTAGACATGGTCCAGCCATTCAATGCGAACGTAGTAGCCACATCCGGCATCTTGGCACGACTCCTGATTTCATTCAGCGCACTGCTGATATCGGCAGATGGCCCCCCTGCTTCATTAGCGGCTTCTGCATATGTCAGTAATACTTCTGCATAACGCAGGATCTTCCAGTCATTTCCGCCATTATCTCTGGCTTCCAGATCCGTTTTATCAAACATTTTCTTAAAGGCATAACCGGTATAGGTGGCCTTATCACCGCCTATTTTATCAATGGGATTATTGATAGGATCGTATACTTTGTCATTTGCCAGGGTACTGCCGGGATAATATATCGTGGCGTTTAAGCGCGGATCACGGTTCTTCCAGGGCGCATGTACATCATAGGCCGGATCTTTTGTAAACGGATAATAACCGGCCGCACTTTCATAATCGTCCACCAGGGAAGGCAATGGATCCAGGTACAGGGTGCCTCCTGAAACGGAGTTGATGCCGAGAATATCACGCAGGCCGTTGGCGCGTAGTTCCTTTACATGGATATAACTGATGATGCTTTCCGCCGAGTAATCACCTTCCTGCTGAAAACTGTTATAATAATCAGGATACAGCGAATATACTTTGCTATCTATCACTTGTTTGGCAGCCGCCGCAGCAGCAGCGTAATCGCCGTTGTACAAGAGCACGCGCGCTTTCAATCCCCAGGCAGCCCCTTGTGTAAACCGGCCTTTATCTTCACCGGTGTAAGACGCTGGTAAATCAGCGGCGGCTTCATCCAGCCATTTAATGACTTGTGTCAGCACCAACACTTTCTTATCCTGTGGCACATCTGATGCGGCAGGCGTAGCAAATACCTTGGTCACCAACGGCACATCTCTGAACAGCATGGTCATCATAAAGTAGCGGTAAGCCAGTGATACTTTTACTTCGGCCTTCAGTCGTTTCTTTAACGTTTCATTCATGTCCGGCACCGCATCCACATGATCCAGGAACTCGAGGCAATGCCGCACCTGTCCATATTGCCATTCATCACCCAGGTAATCGGTAGTAGCCACAAAAGTGCTGTTGCCTATCAGCTGGGCATTGCGCAGGGTATTACCCCAGGAAGCAGTTTTAGAAAAAGCGTTGTCACTCATCCCTTCATAGCACACAAAAAAGTCGGCCGACGGCAGGAATTCGTATATCCGTGATGCAAACTTTACAGCATCCTGTTCTGTTGTCCAGTAAGTATCGTCAGAGTACTGATCTAACGGTGATTTGTCGAGAAACTTTTTACAGGCAGATAAAGCTGTTAAAGTACACAGTATGGTGATAATTGATAGTCGTTTCATGTGTTTGTTTTTACAGGTGATGGCGTACTCAGAATTTCAGATTCAGTCCCAGGGTATACGTCTTCATTTGTGGGAAGTTCACGCCTGACTGCCAGTTGTCGATTTCCGGATCAAAGTTTTTCGGGAAACTTTTTGATTTAAGCGTCAGCACATTTTCCATCATGAAATAAAAACGGAGCTGACTGATCTTTGTACGTTGCAGCACATTTTTCGCCACGTTATATCCTAACTGCAGATTTTTCAAACGCACATATTTGGAATCATATAACCACCAGTCAGAGAAGTCGTAGTTCACACTCAAATCCTGTCGCATCAGCGGGTAGCGGGCGTTTTTGTTATCCGGTCTCCAGGAATCCATCAGGTCAGTAGTGAAGGAACCACCGTAGTTAAAAGGACTTACAGCATATCCCGTGAGATAGGTTTTGTTTTTCAACACTCCCTGAAACAACATGGTCAGGTCAAACTGCTTCCAGGAGAAATTAGCATTTACACCAAACATCATATGTGGATCTGCATCACCCAGTATCACGCGATCTTCCGGTGTAATTTTTCCGTCACCATTGGTATCCTGGTATTTAATATCTCCTGCTTTGTTCTGTGGTTTGTATACCGGCGAGTTCTTCACCTCATCATCCGACTGGTACAGGCCCAGCGCTTTGTAGCCATACCAGGTCCAGCGAGCCTGTCCTACCATCACCGGATTTTCCTGTAACACATCCGGCGTGCCACCCAGGTCCAGTATTTTGTTGCGGGTATCGTAGAAGTTAACCATTACACCATACTTCAACTCATTATCACGGTTCTGATAACCGGCAGACACTTCCCAGCCCCAGTTACTCATACGACCCAGGTTCATCACCGGTGCCTCCCGGCCAAAGGTAGAAGGCACGCTGGGTGTTAATAAAATACCGGTTGTTTTCTCTTTAAACACATCCGCGGTAAATGTTAGCTTCTCATTAAAAAATCCTGCATCCACACCAATATTCCCCGTTACTTTTTCCTCCCAGGTAAGATCCGGATTGGCGGTATTGTTATAGTAGGTAGTGGTTTGCGCCTTATCATTAAAATAAGTAGCACCGGTACCGATAATGCTCGCCCAGGAATAAATACCTCGTGTATCCGTTCCCGTTGCATTCTGGTTACCTACTTTTCCATAAGATCCTCGTAACTTCAGATTACTGATCGTACCGGAAGATTTCAGGAAATCTTCTTCAGAAATTCTCCATCCGGCAGAAAGAGAAGGAAAGAAACCCCAACGGTTATTTTTAAAACGGGAAGATCCATCATAGCGACCGTTTACTTCCAGCAGGTAGCGGTCTTTAAAGCTATATGACAACCGTCCGAACATCGACTGAATGGCCCATTCGTAAGCACCGCCGCCGGTAGACCACTGGTCTTTTTTTATGCTGCCGCCATTGATTACATGAATATCGTTGTTCAGAAAATCCTGGCGACCCAGTGAATAAGAATCATATTTCATGCTTTCCTGGCTGTAACCTAACAAGGCTTTAAAGTCGTGCTGCTTTACCTGCAAACCATAATTCAATGTACCGATAAATGTCTGGTTGATGGCGGTGTTATAGTCGTCATTCAGGGAGTTGGGCGACTGCTGCGTAGTTACCAGGTTTTCATTATCATCGTACAACTTATACGTAGCTCTGAATATTTTGTGTTTGATATCGCGGCTGTTGCAGGAGTACTGTCCTTTCACCGATAAGTTTTTGGTGATGCCGTAGTCCAGGGTCATGTTGGTGTTAAAGTAGTTGTCTTTATAGTTTTCAAACCCACCATGATTGATAATCGCTACCGGCTGAGATCCGCCACGATAGCTCCTATCACGTCCCTGTGGTGTATATGCCCATTCTGTTGGGTTCAGGATATAGGCCCAATGCATAGCGGTAGTATAAATGCCTGCACCTGCAAAACTTTTAGGCGCATTCATATATACTGTGTTGATACCGAACTTCAGGTTATCGAGGATCTGTGTATTAATGTTGATGCGGGAAGTAAAGCGTTCATTCATGACGCCCTGTACCAGTCCTTCCTGTTTCAGGTAGCCTAATGATACAAAGTAATCTGTATTTTTTGTTCCTCCGGAGACACCTACATTATGTTGCATCTGCAATGCATTCTGTTTGAAGATGGCTTTGATCCAGTCCGTACTGGGCAGTTCGCCGCTGGCATACTTTTGAATATTGGCTTCGGAAAAACGCACAGTAGCATCCGGGTTATCATTCAGTTGTGATTCATTCCATTTGCGCATAAACGATACCGCGTCTACCAATTTAGGCAGATAGGTAGGTTGCTGTATGCCTGCATACGCATCGTAGGATAAAGAAGGTTTGGCATTCAGCCGGCCTTTACGGGTAGTCACGAGTATCACCCCGCCGGAGGCGCGTGCCCCATATATAGCGGTGGCAGAAGCATCTTTCAGGACGCTGATGTTATCAATGTCCTGCGGATTGATCGTTTCCAGTTGTCCGGCTACGCCATCAATCAATACCAGCACCGGGTTATTGGATAAGGTGCTGATACCACGGATACTTAGTTTATTGTTGTTGGTACCGGGCATGCCATCTGTTTGCTGTATAAACAAACCGGGCACTTGTCCCTGCAGGGCGTTGACTACGTTGGGTACTGGTCTTTCTGCTACAGTAGCACCTTTCACGCTGGATACGGCACTGGTAAGACTCGTCTTTTTCTGAGAGCCATACCCTACCACAATGATTTCACCCAATTTTCTGGTGTCTTCTGTGAGTACAATCCGTAGTTCCGTATCCTTTCCTGTGGCTATTTCCTGGGTATTATACCCCATGAAAGAAACTACCAGGATCGCATTTTCGGGAATCCCTTTCAGGTAGTATTCTCCCTGATCATTGGTAACAGCAGCTACGGATGCATTTTTTACGTGGATAGAAACCCCTGGCAGCGGCTCATTCTTTTCATTGACCACCTTACCTTTCACGTCTTTAAACAGCAGCATGGACGCTGAATCCAGGAGCATACTGGTCATCAGATCGTTGCTTCGCCGGATGATGACTTTATCATCTGCAATAAAATATTCCAGGGCAAAAGGAGCGAGCAATTCTTTCAGGATGTTGCCCACTTTCTGGTGATGCGCCCTGATCGTGACCACGCTGTTAAAGATTTCTTTGTTGACCGCGTAGCTGAAAGAGAGGTTGGCAGACGCGCCTATTTCATCCAGGGCATCATGCAACACCCCTCCTTCCACTTTCAGGGTAATCCTTTTTTCAAGGAGCTGGGCTTCGGTATGATTGGCCAGCAGTGATAGTGCGGTGCTACATACAACGACTACAATACACAATGACATTTTCATTAGCATGCCTATTACAGGTACACATTTTTTCATACTTTTACGTAGATTAAGGTTGAGTAAATACTAGCTGCCATCGGTTACCAGGCCAGTGTGGCATACTAGCGTTAGGACTTAACTTTTCAGCCTCCCTCCGGGGAGGTTTTTCTTAAGTGGGATGCGCTTCTTTTAACATGGGAAGTCAGTTTATTTCATAAGTGGTCAGCATTCACCGGATTTCCGGATAATGTATTTTGTACCATTCTTTTCCAATGTGGCATTCAACGTCAGACACAACTGCTGCAATGCCTTCTCCAAAGTGCCGTGTGTATTGAATTCTCCGAAATAAAAACAGTTGGACGTATTACCTGCTATCTCAATTGTGACGTTATAATAATAACCCAACTGGGTAGTTACCTCCGCTAAACTGGCCCTGTCATATTTCAAAATACCTTCCCGTCTGTTCAACAGTTCCGCGGTAGATACATTTTCTTCTTTCGTAATTAACCCGGTAGCCTTGCTGAATACGGCTCTTTGTTGTGGCGCTACCTGCACTGCTGTCGCGGCGCCTGCGGCTACAGCTACTTTACCCGTTAATACCGTTACCGCTACATCTGGTTGTGCTTCAAAAGCCTGTATATTAAAAGAGGTACCTAACACACGCGTAGCCACCTTATCGCTATGGATAATAAAGGGTTGTTGGGGAGAATTAGCCACTTCAAAGAAAGCCTCTCCGGTGAGCACCACTTCCCTGCTGCCTTTAAAAAAGGTATCTGCATATTGCAGGGAGGAGGCAGGGCTCAGCCACACCGTAGTACCATCGGGCAATTGCATTTTCTGATGCTCCCCGGCTTTGGTCACAAATAGTTTGGAGGACATGGTATGAACAGGTGGCCGGATTCCTGCACGATACCACCAGCCGCCACCGAGTGCCAGCAGCAATAGCACCGCTGCAGCGATTTTCAGCCACGGGATACGTTTTACCGGAGTAGCCACCGGCGTGGCACTTCTGATAGCCAGTAACAATTGCTGCTCCATTTCAGCTTCCAGCAAGGCTTTGGCTCCCAACTGCGATTCATCCCAGTCGGCAGCTGATTGGAAACTATGGTAGTAATTCATCAACGACCGTATTTCGGTGTCGCTGGCCGATCCATCCATCCATTTATCTATCAGTGAAAAAAATTCCTGCCTGTCCATTATGGGTATTTTATATCTAGTGACAAAAAAGAAGGCATACCCCCAAAGCGGATAAAAATATTTTTGGACGGGCTTATTTATGCAGGAGAAAAAGCACTACAATAGCGTAGTTCAGCGCAGTACGCAACTTACGGAGAGCAATATGGATCTGGTTTTCCACCGTTTTAACGGATACATTCAGTTGCGTGGCTATCTCTTTATAAGAAAGATGTTGTTCCCGGCTCATACGGAAAATGACCCGGCATTTTTCCGGGAGGGTGTCAATAAGGGTATTCAGCAAAACCTGTAATTCCTTCACCGCCAGTTCACTTTCCGGTGAAGCGGTTTCCATTCTCTCCAGCATATGATCAAACAATTCTTCCCGCACGGGGTTTTGGCGGATATAGCGGAATACTTTGTAACG
The DNA here is from genome assembly GCF_052114225.1 of Chitinophaga sp. RAB17. NCBI lineage: Bacteria > Pseudomonadati > Bacteroidota > Chitinophagia > Chitinophagales > Chitinophagaceae > Chitinophaga > Chitinophaga sp. RAB17. Next base: position 1,065,519 of record NZ_JBFREI010000001.1, read on the forward strand.
GATGCTGGCAGATAAATATACTTTAAGAGAGCCAGTGAGCTGGATGCGGTCAGCTTTTTGCCAGACCTCTGTAAACAGCTCCTGTACCAGGTCTTTACAGGCTTCCCTGTCTTTCAGGACCTGGTAGGCAGATAAAAACAGTGGTTGCCAATGCCGCTTGTATAACAACGTCAATGCCTGTTCGTCATTTTTTTGCAGCAACAACAGCAACTCTTCATCTGTTAGCCCCTCGTTGGCCGGCATGGCTGATATTAATTTTTAAGATGATGGTGGAATACGGGGGTAAATATATAGTTTAAATTACTATCGCTCTGCTAAAAAAGATAAATGGCAAAAGGGGAAAGTCTCCCTACGGAACTTTCCCCTTTTGCCGGTCACCCGACAGCTAATATATTCAAATACACTACACCGCCGCCGCATGTTGTGCCACTACCGCTACCTGCGGCAACGCCACCGGCGCTTCCATCGCCACCGGAATCTCATCTCCTACTTCTGGTCCGTTCTTTGCCAGCTCACTCCCTTCCTTCTTAGATTTAAAAATAGGCCACAACAATTGCGCATACCATTCCTCTTCCTTATAATGCTTCAATCCATAGGCAGCAGGATATTGACGCGTAATAATGCCGGTTCCAAAAATCAGGTCCCAGATAAAAAACATATTTCCAAAATTGCCTTTGTAATTTCCGATGCCATCATCGGTCGTATCCGCATGGTGTGCATGATGCGTGGCCGGCGTTGATATAAGGCGCTCCATCACCCACGCAACAGGATTCAACCAGCGAATCGTATAAAATGGTTTGTCCCATTTAATGCTGGAATGCGCCGCTGTTGTAATCAGTGATTTAATACCGCCTACAAAAAGGGCTGCATAACCTAATCCGAAATACGTCAACGTAACAGTCAGGTAGATCTGCGAAAAAAACATGGTATAAATAATATTCTGTCTGCTCGTCATGGCCATGCCCATATATGGCGCGGAATGATGCGTACGATGAAATCTCCACAAAAGTGGCAACTGATGATGCAGGCGATGATACCAGTACTGGGTGAGATCATCGGCTACCGCCATGATAGCAAAAGCCCACCAGAACGGCACCCACACAAAGGCATCTTTGGCGTTGGGCAGTACCAGAGGCAACAGTTGCAATCCAAAATAAGCAATCATAGGACGCAACACAATCCTCGGCAAAATAAAACAAACGATGTCCAGAATACGTTCATTCTTCGTCCACCTGTTTTCATACAACCCTACAGAAAATTCTACGATACCCACTACCAGCATAATGGCCGGCAGCCCCCAGGTTTTCAGGTTATTAAATACCGCCTCCAGGAATGCAGGAGCCCGGAAAGAAAGATGTTCCGTTGCACCTGTTTCCCATGGCTTGCTGCCACTGATATAAAACCACCCAAACATCAGCGATATGGGCAATACATAGAGCAGCAGACTAATCAGGGAATCCTTCAGGATCACCTGTGTTGGTGTTTTTGCTGTTGTTGTCATAAAATGTATTTTTTTCGTGATTAATGAGGTTGATTAAGTAAAAAATGCAGTAACCAGATGGTACCTGAAATGATGACCAGCGGTATCAGGAAGATAAATATCCCGATAGCAATTTTTTTTGTCAGTATAGCTACATCTGTGATTGTCATAATGAAGGTTTTAAAGATGAAGGATGTATAATTTCTATATGATTAAGCTTACCGGTGAAATTGTAGGGCGACTTATACAATGGTGACACCGAAGAACCCTGATCCCTGCCTACATCCAGTCCTTCATCATAGGGAGTGATGGTAGCATCCGCCTTTGTGATAGCCCGTTCCGCTACTTTCTCTTCATTGATATACAGTGCTTCTGTACCAGCCGGATCTGTTAAACGCTGCGCTGGCGAGTAAGTCAGCACATACCGCAGGATCACTTTACCGCTGGGAAGATCTTTGCCGGAAGTAAGATCTGTCAGCTTACCGTTGATGTTATGCACCGCTTTCAGTTTTCCATTTTGCACAAAAAAAGTGAACCCGGAAAAACGGCCGCCAATGCTTAATAACACGCCTTCATTTTTTGCATCATTTAGTTCCACATCTGCTTTAATTTCAAATGACTGTTCAGAAAGAAATGGTGCAGAACGTGAAGGCACCTGTGTGAGTCCGGGATATAAAATGGCGCGTGCACGTCCATCCAGTGGCCCCCTGGTAAGAATGGCCGGCGTAAGACGGGAAGTATCTCCCAACAATGGATACACTTTATATTTCCATGCCTCTGCATCAAAAAGATCCTGCAACTCCTTTAATTTTGCCGGATTGCTGGGAGCCAGGTCATGTTGCTCATTAAAGTCTTCATTAAGATTGTACAACTCCCATTTATCACCAGAGAAAGGAGTACCGCGACTATGACTCACGGCAGCTTTCCAGCCATCTTTATAAACAGAACGACCACCGGATATTTCATAATATTGTACATGATGTCTGCCTGGAGCGGCGGCGTTGTTAACGGTATAAGCGAGACTTATACCTTCCAGTGTATCCTGAGGATAACCGTTGATGACTTTGGGAATACTTAATCCTGCCAGTTCCAGTACCGTAGGCGTAACACTGTTCACATGTGAATACTGTGTACGGATGCCCCCTTTCTTAATCAGCTTCGGATAAAAAATAATGAGTGGGTTCCGTGTACCACCTTCGCTGTTGGCATCCTGCTTCAGGTAGCGGAATGGTGTGTTGGCTGCCTGCGCCCAGCCTACAGGATAATTAGGACCGGAATCTGCACTGCCGATTTTATCATACAAACTGTCGATGTCTTTTATTCTGCTCTCGTAACTTTCTGTAAATAAACTACCGTCAATATATTCATTAATGCCATGCACATGACCACTGAGACCACCTTCCTTACTGGCGCCATTGTCGCCGATAATAAGCACAATCAGTGTATTATCCAGCTGTTTGGTCTCACGTAAATAATTAATTAATCGCCCAACTTCATAGTCGGTGTGCGATAAAAATCCTGCATACACTTCAAAAAAGCGGGCAAACACTTTCTTTTCAGTAGGAGAAAGTGAATCCCATGGCTTCACACCCGGATTTCGTGGTGGCAACGTTGCGCTGGCAGGTACCAGTCCCAGCTTTTTCTGACGAGCTAATACCTGCTCCCGGTAAGCATCCCAGCCGGCATCAAATTTTCCTTTGTATTGGTTTACCCACGACTTATCTACCTGGTGTGGACCATGGGTGGCCCCAGGCGTAAAATACAGGAAGAAGGGCTTATCAGGTGCAGCCGAATGCTGACCTGCGATATAGGAAATAGCTTTATCCACCAACACCGTGGTAAGATGCTTTCCCTGCAGATCGGGTTCTACTTTTACGGTATTTTCCCAGAGTGCCGGCGTATACTGATCTGTTTCCCCACCCATAAAGCCAAAGAAAGCATCAAATCCACGCCCGGTAGGCCATCGGTTAAAAGGCCCTGCCGGCGTAAGGTCCGGGCTGGGTGTAACATGCCATTTCCCTACGGCGTAAGTGTTGTAACCATCTTCTCTTAATATTTCCGCCACGGTTCCTTTTTCAAATGGCATATAGCCATTATGTCCTGGCAGATTCACTGCCGCATCTATCACCGTAGGCACATTCACCGAATGATGATTACGGCCTGTTAACAGCGAAGCTCGCGTAGGTGAACAGATAGCGGTAGTATGAAAGTTGGTATATCGCAATCCATTATTGGCAAGACTGTCAAAAACCGGTGTGGATACCAATCCGCCAAATGCACTGCTGGCGCCCCAGCCCACATCATCCAGCATAATATAGATGATATTAGGCGCGCCTGCAGGGGCCACCGGATTAAATGGAGCAGGACTAATAACTGTTTGCGAAAGCGTGGGCCCTATCTTGTCGGCATAGCGTTGTTGCGGGCTATGCTGCGCATTTGCGCCTGCTGTGATACTCAGCAGGGCTAATGAAATAAAGGGTCCGGAAGGGAATGAAAATTTCATTTGTTAATGAGTTAGGTTGGCTGATAGATTATTTGTCCCACCACAGTGCAGGTGTTTGATATCCTGATCCTGCCGGCGTATTTTTATTCAGTGATTGTTCATTCTGCGGGTAAGGAATTCGTCTCGGTATCTGTCCATTTGGATTAGCTACGCTGGTACCATTCTTCGCCAGCGGCAACGCCGGATATCCTGTACGACGATAATCTGACCATGCCTCCGGCTGCAGAAATAACGCGATATATTTTTGTGTAACAATCGTATTCAAATCACTGCTGGCAACGCCACTCAGTGTAGTCTTTGCCGTTACATAGGCTGTTTGTTTATCTGTTGTGGCATATGGATCAGCGGGGTTGCTGATCACCCGCTGAAACGAAGAACGTATCGCCGCTTCCAGGGAAGTTTTCACCAATGGATCCGCAGGATTGAGACGCCACCTGGCTTCTGCTTCCAGGAATTTTGCTTCCGAGAAACTGCTGATGATGACAGGTGAAGTAGCGGTACCATAGAAAGAGCCGATCACCGAAAAGGCGCCTGGTACTCCGGGGGCACTACCTCTGTAAGTACTGCTGCCGGTGGGATAAGGCGTAGCGAAATAAGCCCGTCTTGGATCTACCAGTGGTCCTTCCGGCTTGGTAGCAGCATCTGTTACTTCATTACCATTTAACAGGTTTACGAAAGATGCTCCCAGTCCTATCCATCCCGGCCTGTTGGAATTTTGCTGATAAAAAGGATTCGCGTTCGTGGTAGAAGCACCAAATACTACAAGGGCATCAGCAGAATTATCTGCGATGCCTCTGTATCGTGTACCATCATATAATGCCTTCAACACCTGCTGCGCGGCCTCTACGGAATTTATTTTGGTAAGATGTATCGCATATCTTGCTTTCAGCGTATACGCCAACGATTTCCAGCGTTCTACATTGCCACCATATATTACATCATCGGTGGCGGGTAACGCGCCCTGGTTGGCTGTTGCAGGAACAGAAAGCTCCAGGATAGCAGAGTCCAGCTGTCCCTGCAATGCTTTGTAGATATCTTCCTGCTTATCATAAACAGGGTTGGCAACATTATTACCATAGAGTGACTGGCTATAGGGAATATCTCCAAACAGATCTGTTAATGTTCCATAAGCGTAGGTGCTGAGTATACGGGCAATGCCGCTGTAATAAGGAAGTTTCTGCTGTGCGGCAGTCGTCTTCACAATCTTCAGTTCATCCAGTACATCCGCATAAAATCCTCTCCATGTCTGATCAAAATATTGAATAGAGGAAGCATAGTTATCAAAGGAGGCCGCATCTCCATTAGCGCCCGAAGCCTGTTGTATATAGATGTTGGCAATAAGCCCGGCATTCACGCCCAGGTTAAATCCCAGCGCCACTTCTGCCCCGGTTAATACGGCGCTCACCGATACCTGCGTAGAGGCGTTGGGGTTAACATTGGTTCCTTCCAGTGAGCAGGATGCCGGTATTAACAGCATGCTCACTGCAATGAATAAAAGGCCGATGTGTTGATGATATATTTTCATGTTCAGGATTACTTAGTTGGTTAAAAAGATACATTCAATGCCACGCCATAACTTTGTGTGCTGGGTGTTGTCCAGAAGTCAATACCGGCAGCATTCGACAAGCCATTCCGGCTGCCCAGATCCGGATCACTGCCGGTATAATTGGTAGACAGCAGGAAGTTTCTCGCTGTCAGCGTAACGCTGGCAGCAGATATATGTGCAGGCTTTAGTATTTGCTGCGGTAACGCATAAGTCAGGTTTACATCTTTCAGTTTGATCCAGTAGAGATCATGTTCTACGTAAAGCCCCTGTATATTGAAAGTGTTTCTGTACCATGCCTGGGACAACACAGCTTCAATCGTGTTAGGCGCTCCTTTCGATGCAGTAACGCCATCAAAAACAGTTTTGCTGCCTCTTGCTACCGTTGACTCATCTACACCGTTAAATACCATCTGTAAACGCGGCGCATTGAAGATGTCAAATCCAAAGCGGCCATCCAGCAAAAAGGAAAAAGTAAAGGCGCCATATCTGAGTTCATTCCGCAAGCCCACATTAAAATCAGGATTGGGGTCTCCTATTTTTGTAAACGTACTGTTCACTAATGGATAGCCATAGTTAGCACTGGACGGATCATCATTAATGATGGGCTTACCAGCTGCATTGCGTTTCACATCGGTGCCGTAAAACACACCATACGGCTGCCCGGCCTGACCACGCGCTTCCATCCAGATACCACCCAAACTAACACTGGAAATATTATCCGTGATATAATTCACGCGGCTGATGTTTTTGTTAAACAATGCAGTGGCTGTCCAGGAAAATTTTCTGCCGCTAACAATGCGTTGCTGCAGACTTGCTTCTACACCTCTGTTAACGATATTTCCGGCATTGATAAGCGTATAGGCGGCACCGGTAGAGTATGGCAGCGTAACCGGAATGATCTGATCTTTACTGCTGTTATTATAATACACCACCTCCAGTTGTGTTTTATCGTGGAAGAAATGCAGGTCCAGACCGGCTTCCCAGGTACTGATACGTTCTGGTTTCAGATCAGGGTTACCGATAGTGGAGCTATAACTGAGCCCCTGCTTTCCATTAAAAGGAAAGCTGATCGCACTCTGTATCCAGCCGGCACTGGTAGTAGGCACGTAGTAAGTTTCAAGAGAATAAGGATCGGCATCATTTCCTACCTGTGCGTAAGTAGCACGGATCTTACCAAAATTCAGGATACTGTTATTCCAGTGCAGCACATCTGTAAAGATGAAACTGGTGCTGGCAGAAGGATAAAAGAAAGCATTCTTACCTTTTGCCAGTGTAGAGGTCCATTCATTTCTGCCGGTCAGTTCCAGGTATAGCCATTTCCTGAAATCCAGTTTTACATCTGCATATCCTGCCACCAGCTTCTTGCGGATAGTTTGATTAAATGTTTGGGTAGAAGAAGCGTTGGAGATATTAAAATTGCCAGGAATGGTCAGGCCATCACCGCGCGTATTTACCTGGTTCTTCCAGGAATTATAATAATTGTAACCTGCCACCACTGTCAGGTTCAGATCTCTGTTCACTCGCCTGTCAGCCACCAGCAGTACGTCCAGGTTATTATCTCTGCGGGTGTAATTTACATCGTTGATAGTACCTGTTGCCACCCCGGAGGTACCGCGACTAAAAGCACCTTTTCTTACATCGGTATAATAGTCAATACCATAGCGGGCCGTGGCCTTTAACCAGCTGGTGATATCCAGACTTGCTTCTGCAAAAGTGATAAAGCGGTTAAGTTCATCCGACTGCGGGTTCATGTTCAGCGACCAGTATGGATTGTCCCATCCGATGCCATTTGCATAGGAGCGGCTGTCGCCCCAGGGCTTGGCGCTGGTAGGCGGCAGCTTATATGACTCCGGATGTTCCCAGGGTTTGGAGTACCCGTTTGTGATATCAAAATTCGCCGGTGAGTTGATTAACGCGCGAACCACGTTCGTATTAAATCCACCCATCAGCGCCCGGTTATCTGCGCCATCCTTGATGTAGTTCAGTCCACCGGATACTTTCAGCCGGTCATTCACGGTGTAGTCACCATTGAAACGAAAGGTATGCCTGAAAAAATCAGTCGTAGGAATGATGCCCGTCTGTTTCAGATTTCCATAGGAGAAATAATATCCTGCATTCCCCGTATTGCCATAGAAGCTGATATGCTGGTCATTCGTATAGCCGTTGACAAAAAAGTTATCAATATTATTATACCTGTTTACCGGAATGCCATTGGAGCTGGGATCGCTCTTTCCTACAATCGTTCCATTTTTATCAAAGTTGCTGGGCAATGAGCTGTAGGTCAGGGTATCCAGCAAAGCGCCCCAGTTTTCATCAGATCCGGTGGTGCCGGGTTTCACATATTGTCCGCCTATGCCATTGGAAAAACTGGTTTGTCGCGGTTGCACACGGCGATTAATTTTATCAACGGTAAAGGAGCCGCTATAGCTCACGCCAAATGTTTTATCTGTAAGAGCCGTTCCTCTTTTAGTGTTGATCACTACTGCGCCATTGGAGGCCCTGATACCATACAAAGCAGCTGCGGCGGGGCCTTTCAGCACCGTTACGCTGGCAATATCGCCCGGGTTAATATCAATCCCGCGATTGGAAGGTGTGGCAAGGGAAACGCTGTTGGAAATGGGAAGTATGTCCTGTATAGAATTATCTATAGGAACACCGTCTAAAATAAATAGTGGTGCATTACTCCCCAATAAGGAACTATTACCCCTGATTTTTATGGTAGATGATCCTCCGGGAGAACCACCGGAATTATTGATCTGCACACCCGGCACCTTGCCGCTCAGGGCAGATACAATGTTAGGTTCGCGGCTGTCTTTCAATGCGGCGCCTTTTATTTCGCCTACGCTGTAGCCGAGTGACCTGGTGGCACTTTTTATACCTACGGCTGTTACCACCACTTCTGATAAAGCCTGCTGTTGTTCCAGCTTTATCACGTTGTTAAGGTCATTCTTTGTGATAACTACTTCCTGGGGCTGATATCCTACAAAGGTGACGATGATGGTACCTGGTAACGTTGTCAGGCTTAGCTGATACGTTCCGGTAGCATCTGTTTGTGTACCTGATTTTCCATTCTTAACACGTACAGATGCGCCGGGCAGCGCTTCCTGTGTTTTACTATCAATCACTTTTCCTTTTAATAATACGGGCGCCTGCGCAAACGCATGGCTGCCGATGAATAATAGCGCAGCATACCAGACTGCGGGTTGTAAATTTTTGAACATACAAATGAGATTAGATGTTGGACAGACAGGGCAATAAGTATCCTGATGGCCGTATTACGTGCCATACAGATAACCGGATGCATTCATCAGGGGACAATTAGGAAAGGCCTAACAACAACAGCAGCAACAGCAAACAGATGTTGTTTTGCCGGCGTTCACTTTTTTACTGCGTCTATTGTTGTGCAATAGCTGATTCATGGTTGAAAATATTTAATAGTAACTCCCGGTTGCTTGTTTGAAGCAACTTCAATAAAGAATCATTCAGCTTTGCTTTGTATGGTGGGACAAAGACTTTTGCCGGAGATACCGGCATTTGGTGGTGGTAAATTTCTATTAGTCTACTATAATTGTAGACAAATATACAACGGGGTTTTGGAAAACGCAAGGGGTCTATGAAAAAATAATCTGCGGCCAACATCACTGCAACGCAGGGACAGGGTGAAAATAAAAACGCTCCACATGTTGATGTGAAGCGTTGCTTTGTTGCCCAACCAGGATTCGAACCTAGACAAATAGAACCAAAATCTATCGTACTACCATTATACTATTAGGCATTGTTTAACGGGATGCAAATGTAGTTTTTTTCTTAAATAAAACAACACCTGCAAAAAATAATTCCTGGAACAGATCATTATTTCCGTATCGACACTGCCGCTATACCTACTGCCACCGCATCTTCCACGCCACCCAATGCAGCATCTCTTACTTTAAATTTACGGCCTGTTTCCCGGCGCAGATAGAAGAATGCATAGGCGGCGGCTACTGCTGCCACGGCGCCTATCAACCCACCTTTCCATGCTTTGCCGCCTTTTGCCTGATAAAGAGTAGCACCCACCAATGCACCTGAAAGTGCTCTGCCGGCAATACCGGCAGCGGCTATACGATCTCCTGTACCAGGGGCTTTATCTACCACCAGCTCACCTGCTGCCATGGTCTGTAAAAAACGCGCAGTACCCGGCTTTTGCATAAAGGCCAGGGGTGAGCGACGTAGTTTATCGGAAGGTTCCTGGCTGAGTGAATAACTGGTGAAGGCAGGACCCATCGCACTACGCATCCCGGTGACTATTCCCAAACCAATAACCTGAAATATGGAAGGTATAATTGCTTTTTTCATACCAGCTGCGCAACAATCATTGTGCCACGCCTGCCATTCCTGCTGTGTGTGCTTCTCTAAAAATATAAAATAATAAAATGTTCAAATAATTGATTTTTAATTTATAAAGATAGATGTAGTTACTTTGTAGTACCTTATCTCAGAACATGTAGACATTGTGTAGTAGACATAATACACCAACTGCTATCAGGTCATTTTACCTTTGCCATACATCATCGTTAAACCAAAAAACGCAACAAACTATGAAAACAAATCAATGGGCTATGATTGCTTACATCACCCTGATAGGATGGATCATTGCTTATGTAAAAAGTAAAGAAGAGAGAAGTGCCCTGGTAAATTATCACCTGGAGCAGGCCCTGGGTCTTGTGATAGCCAGTATCATCTGGTCTGTTGCGCTTGGAATTGTTATCGCCGTTTTACCCGCAGCGCTGAGCGGTATACTCTCTTTTGCAGGTTTCTTACCCCTGGTATTTATGGTTTTTGGCATTATCAACGCCAACAACAACGTTCAACAACCTATACCTGTAATAGGAAAAATGTTCGAAAACAAGTTTGTTTTCCTGCAGAACTAAAGTGAATGCCCCTGGTAACTGCCGGGTACAAAGACTTTACTTGTGAATGAGGTAAACCCTTGAATGAGACTGACTGTGATGGTCAGTCTCATTCTTTTTATGCAGCTACTGTACCATGTTCATCAACCATGCATCCAGTCCTTCTTCTTTGCCCAGCCCCAGTTTTTGCTTAATCCGGTAGCGCGACATCAGGATACTTTTGGGTGCTACCCCCATCCTGGAAGAAATTTCTTTGGTAGATAAACCCATAGATATATAAGAGCAATGCTTCAAATCAAGGCGGGTCAAGGTATTGCCGGCCTTCTCCTGCAGACGGCTGAAAAATTCCGGATGAATATTTTCCAGCTCTGTCTTCGCCGTTTCAAAGTCTTCATCCATACGCCGGTGCTGATCTATCATACGCGTAATTTGCCCTACCAGGTTACGATCCCCCGATTTTTCAGAGAGTTTCTCCTGCAATGTTTGCAGCAGTTCATTCTTCTGCTCCACCTGTAAAGCCCCTGCCAGTAAGTCTTTCTGCAGTTGTTCCTTCTGGGCCTGCATCAGTTGCTGTTCGGCCTGTAGCCGTGCGGCTTCCTCACTTTGAAGTCTTGCCTGCAGGGCGGCTTCCTGTTTTTCCAATGCCAGCGCTCTGGCTTCTTCGTCTTTCAACCGCATCTGTAATACTGCATCCTGCTTTTCTTTTTCCAGCAAGGCCTGCTGCTGAATAGTAGATTTCAACCGGAAATGATAGGAGCGGAAAAGGAATACCAGCACCAGTATACAAGCCACTATCAATATCACATATACGATGTTCAGCTTTTTATTGAAAGCTGCTTTTTCCTGTAACGCACTCAGCTCCTGCTCTCTTTGCTGCGCCTGGTACTGCGCTTCCAGTCTTTTGGTGATGGACATTTTTTCTGCGTCAAAAGCCGCAGCATAATATTTACTGTGCTCGCGGGCGTAGTTCAACGCCCCCAACAGATCGCCTTTCTTTTCCGCCACCTCCGACAAAGCACTCATGAGATGTGCCATCACCTTATTATCGGGAGAAGTAGACCTCAGCAAAGTTTCCAGTCCTGCCATTAAAAAATGCGAGGCACGATCATAGTGTCCATCTTCTATTTCAAAGCTGCTCATCATCCCATAACTGCTGGCGATGACCTCCTGCTGATCAGTAGCGGTGCCTATTTCCAGGGAAATTTGCAGATAATGCAGAGCGGAATCGCGGTAGCTGCGTGGAAAATATTCCGCATACAGATTAGCGGTATTCAACGCTACCAGTCCCAATATACTCGGAAAGCTGATCCTGTTCTTATTTTGCTGGTAGTACTGTATGGCAATGCGATTGTAATACAGGGAGGAATCCAGCAGCTTCCGGGCACTGGTATCACGGGCAAACCGGTTCTCATAACTGCCGGCAATGGCCTGGTAAGCATTGCACATATCATCCGGATCGGGGAAACGCTTTGTGGCATCAAGGGTCGCAAAGGCATACCGCGACTGGTTTTCCAGATCATCCCAGTCGGCATAAATGGAAGAAAGATTATATAAAATACTGGTTGCTAAACTATTGGCCGGTTGCCCAACTCCATACTTTAAAGCCTGCTGAAAGCTCTTCACAGCATCATGCGGCTTGCCGATCCTGTTTTCCAGCCATCCTTTCCGGTACCATACATTCTCCATCGTCAACGGATCACCGGATTGCTCCGCCAGCAGGAAAGCACTGTCCAGCTGCAGCTGCACCTTCTTCACTTCTTCCTGTCCAAACATTAACGACACCAGGGAAGAATGACATTGTGCGGCATACTTACTATCCTTTAAAGAACGACTCATCGATAAAGCTACCTGCGCATTTGCAAGCGCTTCTTTATGATCATGGCTTATTAAAGCACGACTCAGTTTCAATCTTGTTAACACCTGTTCCTCCGGTGTTAACGTCCGTTGCGTCAATACCTGCTTTAATGAATCCAGCACGGTTTGAGCATCTAAAGTAGCGGTAGATAGCAGGCTAATGATGGCACATAACACAAATACCAGCCTCCATTTGATACGGTTCATCCCGCAAAAATACTATTTGTAGTTGTTTTGTAGATATAAAAAAAGGAATGCTGTAGTCACGTTGTAGATGCTACAAATGCCTGAAGTCCGCTACAGCACTGTATTTTTGCATCAGAGTTCATTTATAGAAAAGGATCATATGGAAAAAATGAAAAACCGGCATCCTAGGCCTGAACTTACCAACGCATATATACGGCCTTTCCTCTTTTGTTAATTACCCCCAAATTCTTTTTTTACTTCATTATAAAAAAAGATAATGCAGTAAACTGGTATTGACCCGGTTTACTGCATTTTTAATAAATAACGGAATAATAGAACGCAATACGATTACAGCCCCGTTTCCAGGTGCTGCTGATCTTTCAGCAACTGCGCTTTTAATTTTTCGTAGTCAACTTCCTGCACCGCCTTATTTTCTGCAATCGCCAATACGGCAGCCGTGGCAGCACTTTGCCCCAATATCATAAATACGGGTTCCATCCGGATAGAGCCATAGGCAATATGGGAAGCCGACACACATACAGGCACCAACAGGTTACTGCATTCCTGCTGATGGGGTAGTATTGCCCCATAAGCCACTTTATATGGCGCTTTAATATCCACACCTATATCTCCTTCATTTTGTACAAAGCCATCTTTTTTCACATAACGCTGCGCGTTATGTGCATCCAATGTATAAGAGCCCATGCCGATAGATTGAGGTACTTCGCTTTTCCCAACAACGGTCTGCTCTGTCATCACAAACTCCCCTTTCATCCGCCGGGCTTCCCGGATATACAGCTGATGCGGCCAGTTTCCATTATCCTTAAACTCATCAGCCGACAAGCCCCATGTTTTCATACGGGCCTGAATAGCCGCCGGCACCCGGGGATCGTTGGCCAGAAAATACAGGAGTCCCTGCTGATACGCTTCATGTTCCCGGATAATTTCCTTTCTGCGGGCATAGCTTCCCTCCGGATAGTCGTAATTCATGCCGATATTATCCATGCTAAAAGGACCATGATTATTCACATCGGTTTTATGATTGGGGATAAGATCAAATTTATTAAACACTTCATTCCAGCCACTATCCAGTACCCTGCCCAGCAATTCATATTTAGCAGCATCATACCCGATCGGTTTGGGAAAAGATATCCGGTTGGCAGCGTTATCGGTCAGGCATAAACGAAAACAATAAGCCTGGATTCTATGATCCGCTACTCCCTTTTCACCCGGATTTTCTGCAGATACACCCGGCAACAGCCCACTGCCGGAGTCTCCGGCAATACGGTAAGGACTGATATGCTGTTTAAAATAATGGCCGTGATGTAAAACACCTGTCTGTATTCCATTCCAGGACTCACCATAAGTAGCATTTGCTTCCCGGCCCACGGTATAACTCACCCCCGCTGCTGCCATCAGATCGCCTTCATAAGTGGCGTCAATGAATATTTTACCGCTGTAAGTATGCCCACTCAAAGTAGTGATCGCCTGTATTTTGCCGGCCTTCTTTGCTACCCCCTGCTCCCGGTTCAGCCACTCGCCCCTGTAAATAACGAGGTTATTTTCCCGGACATAATCTTCCATCACCTGCTCTGCCACATGTGGCTCAAAGATCCACATAGTGCGTGCAGCGCCATCCATTGCAGGTGTACCTTGTCCCTTATTCCCGTACTCAGAAGGCTTTTGCCAGTTCCAGGCGGATGGTTGCTGATAATGCAGCCAGATACGATGATAAAAATCCCGCGCCAAACCACCAATAACAGATTTATTACCGGTATCAGTAAAGCCAAGCCCCCCGGAAGAGAGGCCACCAAGATGTTTATCAGGAGATACCACGATCACACTTTTCCCCATCTTATGTACCTGCACGGCAGCAATGACCGCAGCAGCAGTCCCCCCGTAAATAATCACATCTGCCTTATAAACAGGTGCGGTACCCTGGGAAAATAAAGCGGGTAATAGCAGTACAGTGATCAGTAAACATACTTTTCTCATGCAAATAATAATTTTTTAAGATACGCAGGATAGCTTTTCCCTTCTATGCCACCATCGCCGAAAGTGATACTGTCACCGAAACAAACGATCCGGTTTCGAGGTAGCTTTTTCTGTTGGATGTATTCAAAAATGGCCACCGCCATGGTTCGGTAGCCTGCCGGTGTTGGGTGTACACCATCTGTTACGTTACTGTTGACTACATTTTTAATCAAACTTTCTGCGCCTTCACCAATGTCGCCTGTTTGCTGAAAAATAAAATGCATATCCAGCAGATCCTGCCTATAGTCTGCCGCCACTTTGCGGATCACTTCATTCACCTGTCGTTTTCGTTCCGTATGACCTTCCGGCTCATAAAAAGCTGCCGGATGACGGATATGCAAATAAGGCTCATAAACCGGCAGGATGGTCATCAGCAATACCCGGCTTTTAATAGCCACTATTTTTGATACGATCTCCCGCAGATTTTTTTCATACTCAGGTAATGGAATATGCTTACGGGAATTCATATCATTGGTACCAATCATGAGAATGGTCAGTTCCGGTTTACGTTCCAGGCAGTCGGGGGTAATGCGTCCCAACAGATCTACGGTATTATTGCCGCCTATTCCGGCATTTACAATAAAACCATCGTTGGTGGCAGCATAGGCGTTGCCAGGAAAATAAGTGTCGGGTAAAGAAAGGGTAGCAGTCAGCAAACCGGCTTGTAGAAAATTTCTGCGATGCATAGCTTAGTACTTTATTTTAATGCCGTTGCCGGCTCCGGAGTTTGAATAGGTAAGATAATAATCTCTCTATACAAAAGCAGGAAATGTTAGAACTATGTGGTACTCCGCTAAAGACAAATGCGCTTCTCTCCTTTGAAAAATAAAACATCTGATGTTTAAATAAACATCATACCTTTGTAGTGTAAATGTGAATTCATGGATCAGACATCCAAATTATCAGACCGCGTCATCAACGCCATACAGAAAGATATCTCTCAGGGGAAATACAAACCAGGACAGAAAATACCGGCGGAACCGGAACTGATGGTACAATACGCTGTAGGCCGCTCCACCATCCGGGAAGCAATTAAAACCCTGGCCATGAGCGGGGTATTGCGGGTACAACAGGGCGCCGGCACCTTTGTGAATGAAACCATCAAAGCAGAATCGCTGGACCAGCGCCTGCGCCGGGCAGACTTCGAAGAAATTAACCAGGTAAGACGTATGCTGGATTATGAAATCGTAAAACTCGCAGCAGAAAATCATACCAAAGAAGATATCCAACACCTGAAACTCCTGCTGGAACAACGCAAAAAAGCCATCCTGGAACAACAATACCAGCAATGCATGGATGCGGACATTGCCTTTCATACCGCCATCGCCAAAGCGTCCGGCAACAACGTACTGGCAGACCTGTTCCGCAGCTTCACTGTCGTGATCCGCGATTTCTTTGCTAAACGCGATACCCAAAGCATCAGCCATTTTGCAATCAGTCATCATTTGCATGAAGCTTTATATAAAGCCATCAAAAGCGGCAACGCCAAATTATCCCGGCAGGTAATGGAAGATATCCTGGACAACAATTATTAAATTTTGAAAGATGAATATTCTGATATTTAGCGTGATCCTGTTGGGAAGCGCTTACATGGCAGGACTTTTAGGTTCCATCACCGGATTGGGCGGCGGCGTAATTCTCATTCCCCTGCTCACGCTTATATTTCACGTAGACATCCGTTATGCCATAGGTACCGCGCTGCTGGCTTCTATCGCCAACTCCTCCGGCGCCGCTACGGCTTATATAAAAGAAGGCATCACTAACATCAGGCTCGGCATGTTCCTGGAAATAGCCACTACCGCAGGTGCGGTGGTGGGTGCACTCATCGCCGTATTTATGCCGGTTAATGCTATTGCCATTTTGCTGGGCGTAGTACTTATATTTTCCGCTGCCATGACCATGCGCAAAAAAAATGTACATGCAGAACAAACCGGCAGCAAATTATCTTACCTGCTGAAGCTCAACAGCAGCTATCCCACACCTAACGGTGAAGTCAACTATAAACTGAAAAATGTAGGCGGCGGATTTTCTATTATGCTGGTCGCCGGCGTACTCTCCGGCCTGCTGGGCATTGGCTCCGGCGCATTGAAAGTGCTGGCTATGGACAGCACCATGCGCATTCCTTTTAAAGTAAGTACCACTACCAGCAACTTCATGATAGGTGTTACTGCGGCGGCCAGTGCGGTGGTATACCTGCAGAGAGGATATATAGATCCCGGCATTGCTTTCCCGGTGATACTGGGTGTATTGGGCGGCGCCTTCACAGGCGCGAGAATACTCACCATGATCAACCCTACTACGTTGCGGATCATTTTTGGGGTGGCCATTACGTTTGTAGCCATAGAAATGATCTATAACGGATTACATCACCAGTTTTAACAGCAGCAGCATGAAACCTTTGAAGAAATTATTAGTAGATCGCGATATTGAACTATTCATTGGCCAGGTACTGAGGATAGGCGTCATCACCGCCAGCTGCATTGCGCTGCTGGGAGGCATCTTGTACCTGGTACAGCAGGGCGCCGCCAGTATTCCGGAGTATAGTGTGTTTAAGGGAGAAGGCGCGGATTACACCTCTTTCCGGGGCATCTTCCATGGTGTAGCTACCGGCAACGCCACCGAAATAATACAACTGGGCGTACTCGTATTACTGGCAACTCCCATTCTCCGCATCTTTTTCTCCCTGATTGCTTTTGCTATAGAAAAAGATAAGCTCTATGTGGTGATTACCATGATCGTGCTCTGCATCATTCTGTTCAGTATGTTCGGTGGACTGAAAGTATAAGTTTATTCTTCTCTCAGTCGTTCATCCGTATACGTGATAGCAGTTCTGCCATGTGGTACAGGTTTACCATGTTCATCTACACTGACAAACACCATTCTGTCCACTGTGAGAATCGTTTTTTGTGTAATCTTGTTTCTTACCTGGCAAGTGAGGGTAAGTGAGGTACGGCCGAAATGGGTAGCCTTAATGCCCAGTTCCACGATATCGCCCTGTTTGGCAGAGTTGATAAAGTTAATTTCAGACATGTACTTTGTCACGCAGCGGTTGGTACCTAATTGAATAATGGAATAAATAGCAGCTTCTTCATCGATCCAGCGCAGCAGGCTGCCGCCAAATAAAGTTCCGTGTGCATTCAGATCCTCCGGCTTTACCCATTTCCGTGTGTAAAAGTTCATGACGATAATTTTGTTCCTGGTAAAAAAGCAAAGCTATTCCATTCTTACATACGGTGTACCACTTTTCCGGCTAACCTGGAAATTATTCTGCCAGGGAAGTTAATTATCCGGGAAAGCAGTACACCCCGGTAAAATCGTATAACCTTTTCCGTTATCGTTTATTTTTTCGGCAGATAAATAACTTATTTATCTTTTTCCGGTAATTCGGGCGAATGTAGCTTCACTGGCTTTTCCGAACGTGATCTCATTTTCAGGTTCAGCACTTCTATAAATACAGAGAATGCCATCGCGAAATAAATATATCCTTTGGGAATATGCTGATCAAAACTTTCTGCAATCAGGGAAACGCCAATCAGCAACAGGAAAGACAACGCCAGCATTTTCACTGTAGGATGCCTGTTAACGAAATGACTGATGGATTCTGACGCCAGCATCATTACACCTACTGCTATTACTACTGCAGCAATCATGATCTCCACATGATCAGCCATACCCACCGCGGTGATTACAGAATCCAGCGAAAACACAATATCCAGTAATAATATCTGCACAATTACCTGACCAAATCCCAGGGCTTTTCCTTTTGCTTCTCCATGCTCTCCACCTTCCAGCTTTTCATGTATCTCGGCGGTGCTTTTATAAATCAGGAACAATCCACCTATCAACAAAATAAGATCCCTGCCGGAAATAGCCATCTTTTCCAGCCATTCCGGATGTTGTATACCTATCCAGTCACCCACATTAAAAAGCGGTTTCGTCAGCGACATGATCCAACTGATAGACAACAGTAATAAAACACGTACAAACATAGCCAGCCCCAATCCCAGGCGCCGTGCTTTCTTTTGCTTGTCTGCCGGCAGCTTCCCTGCCAGAATAGAAATAAATACGATGTTATCAATACCGAGTACTATTTCCAGTACGGTTAGCGTCAAAAGACTAATCAGCGCATCTGCGTTAAGCAAGTGTTCCATAATTGACAGTTATATATAGGTTGTTGCATGTGCAAACCGTAATATACTTTCTTTTTCACTAGTGATAAAATCTGCTAAATACCTGCTAAAACAAATTACCGTACCTTACACCCATTACACAATGAATAGCATTTCCTCCTCCTGCTTGTTTACAAATACATACTTCTGTTTCCTTATTAAAAGATGAAAATGAAAAAAGATGAATGGCATATAGTGCGCTTTGCTTCGCGCGGTAATAACAGCTTTATAGAAGCTGCTATGGCTGCGGTACAGGATTATTTCACCGAAAATAAAATTTCTATTTATGCCAATAGAGAGATGTGGATTAAAACTATCGTGATGCTTTCCCTGTATTTTGTACCGTATACTTTAATGGTAGTGGGTGCCGGCGCCGGTAATATCTGGCTGTACCTGGGATTATGGTTGCTCACCGGGCTGGGCATGACTGGCATAGGCGCCACCATCATGCACGATGCTAACCATGGCGCCTTTTCTCCGAAAAAAAGTGTCAATAATTTCATAGGCCATATATTGGAAGTAATCGGTGGATATGCTGCCACCTGGAAAATACAGCACAACGTACTGCACCACACCTATACCAATGTAACTGGATTAGATGAAGATATTGACAGCATTAAATTTCTGCGTTTCTCTCCCAACCAGCCACGCCATTGGTATCACAGGTATCAGTTTATTTACGCCTGGTTCTTCTATATGCTGATGACCTTATTCTGGATGACCGCCAAAGATTATTTACAGGTACTGCGTTATAAAAATCATGGCCTGCTCATAAAACAAAAAGTTTCGTTAAAACAAGCCATGTTCAGAATTTCCGTGTTCAAGGTATTCTACTATGGATATATTCTCGTGTTACCGTTATTATTTTCCGGTGTGCCCTGGTATTGGGTATTGACAGGCTTTTTCCTCATGCACTTTACTGCAGGATTATTACTCGCCTGCATTTTCCAGCCTGCACATGTCATGACTTCGTCTGAATTTGCTACACCCGTGGTAGTGGATGATGTGAAAAGAATGGAAAACAGCTGGGCCATCCATGAAGTCGTGAATACAACTAACTATGCCCCGCGCAGTCGCATACTATCCTGGTGCATAGGCGGACTAAATTACCAGATCGAACACCACCTGTTTTCCGGCATTTGTCATGTGCATTACCGGAAACTCGCCCCTATTATAAAGGCAAAAGCGGCAGCATTTAATTTACCATACCAGGTACAACCTACTTTTATACATGCCTTGTGGGAACACGGCCGCATGTTGAAACAACTGGGTGTTGCCGGTGGCCGCAAACATTAATTAAGAAGGAGGCTGTGTGTAGACAGCCTCCTTCTTAATATTCTTCCGCGAAAAACCCGATGATATTTTTGTATTTATAACTTTCCGATCTGCCATTGCTGATTGGCATTACCGTTCCAATACCACTGAATAATGCTGGCACCATTAGTATTGGAGGCGCCGTTCACATCCAGCGCCAGCCCACTGTTCACATTGGTCACCTGGTAATACCCAAAGCCCATATCCACCACTTTCCATTGTTGATTGGTACCGCCCCAATAATCCCACTGAACAATCCCAGTGCCCCCGGTTGTAGAACTACCATTCACATCCAGCGATTTATTACTGTTACGATTCGTGATGGAGAACAACCCATTACCCAGACTGGTTAACTTCCATTGCTGATTGGTACCGCCCCAATAATCCCATTGCACAATACTTCCGCCGTTGGTAGTCGAAGAACCGTTAACATCAAGGCCCTTATTACTCTGCCGGCAAACAACCTTATACCATGCATTACCATCAAATACGCCTGCAGGCTGTGTAATCGTGTTAGTACCCCAGGCATACTGCAACCGGGACAGACCCGATGCATTATTGGTGGTAACCGTGGTACCACTTAATGTTAATAAGCTGTAACCATCTCCATCTCTTAATCCGGGCCAGTATACGCACCCCATACCATGGGCATGTATACCGTTGGTCATCCCCTGGAAATAAGCAATTTCACGGTCCTGCCCCGGTGCCCCCAGATAGTCCTTCCCATTAGTCATGGGAATGCCAAATTCTGTAACCACTGTTCTGTCGGGATAACTAACACCAGATATCGCCGTTTCCCAATCAGCGGTCGTTGTTTTACTATTGTCGAACCAGCTATAGTTGTGATAAGATAACAGGCAGGTATTCAGCCTGTTGTCAGCACCTACGCCGTTAACATCCGTCGCATATCCGGCGCCATCCAACAGGATCCTGTTTTTAGGCACATTGGGATAATGTGTGAGCCAGTCCGCATACAAATTGTTCAGATTAGATAAACTATAGCCATGCGGCTCATTAAAGACTTCAAAATAAACATTGCTGTTACTAATGTATTTATTGACCACTGTTTGCCACATGTTCCAGAACTGGGTAGTGTTATCGACTACACCATCGCGGGAACTGCTTCCTTCCCAATAACACAGGATTACTTTCATGCCACTATTGGCCGCAGTGTCAATAGCAGCGGTATAACTGCCCCACCAGGCTTGCAGTACGGAAGGTGGATTAATCGGCATACGTATGGTATTGGCACCTCGTTGCTTAAAGGCATTAATAATATTGGCTGCTTTGGTTTTGGTGGTGGCGTAATTGTCGGAAGACACCAGTCCGCTTGGTACTACAAAGTCATCTTTGAAGTTGTCTGCAGGATCTGCCCAGTTAACACCTTTGAAATCGGAGGAGGCTGCCTCCAGCAGCGAGGTAGTGGTAACAATTTTCTCCTTTGCCAGACTGTTGGGGATGTTTTCCTTCATATTTTTTGAACAGCCGAAAAAAAGGAGGGTCAACGGGAGATAGAATAGTAATCGTTTCATAATTAAGCACTTTAAAACGTGAAAGATGAGGGTTAATAATATCAGCTTAGTCGTGGAAATAACGTTGACAATATAGGGTTGTTCCGCAAGGAGACCGGGGGAGTAAATCGTTTAAAACAGGGGGTAAATTAGTATTCGTTTAAAAGCAGGAGACAGTGATCAACGCAGGTGCGTATTCTCCTGATATATTTCATCAAATGGCTTTCCTTTTTGTTTTTGTATGATAGCAGAAAAACGGCTGTCTATAGGGGTCAACAATTGCAGACATAATTGTTTATCATCTTCCGTTAAATCCTGGGCCAGCATTCCTACCACTTTGAGAATTTGTTCTTTTGCCGCCTTCAATACTTTTTCTCCTTTCTTTGTAAGCTGCAGTCGCTTTACCCTTTTATCGTCCTGGTCATCATATTCACTGATCAGGCTTTTGCTTTTCAGCCTTACCAGTATATTGGTGCCGCTTGATAGTTCCAGCATATTACTGAAAATCACCTCCGACTTAATAGGTTCTTTTCCGTTAAAGATGGCTACCATGATTCCAAACTCCTCGATCTGATCTAATCCGGTACCTTCCAGTGCCTTATTCGTGTATATCATCTGGAATTTCCCAATACGGCTGATCAACTTAATTAATGCACCATTCAAATCCGGTCGCAATTGCCATTCGGGTTCCACAGTTCTCTCCTTTCTGATAGATCCAGCTAATGTACTCCGGCAAAACCCCTCAATGGTGGCGCCGGGATGGCTTTGCTCATATTCCCCCCAAAGCCTGACCAATTCAACAGTTTGATTCATCATTAATTCATTTAAGTAGCAAATAAATAAAATAAATACCAAATAGTTGTTTATTTATACCAAAAGGTTTTACTTTTACATAAATACTACCAAATTGAAATAAATAATCCCCCATGAAGATGTATTTCGCCATAAAAATTTTATTGGCCTTCCATATCATTGGATTGGTAATAATGGCCGGCACCACCACTATAGATTACCTCACTTTTAAAACATTCTGGAAACTGGTTGATCAGGGAGATCACAAGTCTTTAGGCTTACTCCCCCTGATGGCCAGGTATGGGGCCTTTGTTAGAGCGGGCGCTGTCATCATGCTGCTAACAGGCATTACGATGCTCACACTAGTAAATGGTACCTGGTGGGATCAGTTATGGTTCAGGATAAAGATGATATTAGTCATGCTATTAATAACGAATGGCATGTTTGTAGGCAGTAAGCTGGGCCATAAACTGAGAACCATCATTAACGAAAATGCCAACAGCTTTATTCCACAAACCATTGGAGTCAGAGATTCACTGCAATGGTTTTACCTTATCCAGCTGATACTTTTCTTTTTAATCATTCTGGTGAGTGTTGTAAGACCTGACAAGATTCCTAATTAAAATCATTGTATGGAAACTACTCAAAAACATATTCTTCTTTTCGGGATTACCGGAGGTACCGGAAGTATCATCGCTGAAAACCTGATCCGCAAAGGATATCATGTTACAGCCATCGCACGTGACCCCGTAAAAGTCAACTTTCAACATCCCAACCTCCTGATTAGAAAAGGTGATATCACGCAACCGGGAACATTTGCCGACCTGGTGCAGCAACATGACATCATTATTTCTGCAGTTGGCAGTCGCTCCCGGATGCCAACTACTTTATACTCTGATGGCATGAAACACATCCTGCATGCCATGGATAAACCAGAGCGCAAGCGATTAATATGCATCTCCGCTTTACCCATTGAAATAAATTCTGTAATGACGGTTTGGCAAAGGTGGCTGATAAAATATATCGTCCGGAAAATTTTCAGGCACCCGTATAAAGACTTGCTGATAATGGAAAAACTGCTGCGTAACACCCAGGTTAACTGGACTATTGTGCGCCCGCCCTGGCTAAAAGACAGCGCTCCTGCCGGCCATTATAAAGTGGCAATAAATACACACCTCAAAAGACCTTTCAGCATCTCCAGGGCAGATCTGGCGGCCTACATCACTGACATAATAGACAACCCGGAAACAAACAGGAGTATTATTGAAATCGCTTACTAAAAAACATCGGGGTCTTCATAGTTTGATCAGAAGTATACTGCGGAATGATACAGGCAGTGTCTTCACGAGGAAGCCTGCACCTGCTCTCGATAGGCAGAGGGACTTACTCCATGATATTTGCGGAAAAATTTATTCAGATGACTCTGGTCGTTGAATCCCAGTTCATGACTGATTTCCTTCAACGAAAAAGCACTATAGTGCAACCTGTTCTCCAACAGGTGTAATTTGTACTGGTTCACATATTCCCGCAGCGTACTCCCCGTTTGTTCCTTAAAAAAAGCGCCCAGGTAATGTTTCGAGTAACCGAAAATTTCAGCCAGCTGTTCTATCTGCACTTCATCTGTTTGATGTATGTGTTCATGAATATGATGAAGAATAGCCGTCACACGGGCGCCGTTAGCAGCTCCTTTTTGCGGCAACTCGTTGTCACCGGCTTTTTTAATCATGGTAAACAATGCCTGTAGCAGGAAGAAAATGGTTTCGTTATTTTCATCCTGCACTGCCTGCCATTCTGTAGTGATCAGCTTTACCAGCTGCTCCATCCTGCTGGTATCAGCACCAAACATTCTTTGCTCACGGGCCTGCAGCAGTAACTTATCCAATTCCTGATTCCAGCTTTGCTGAAACCGCAGGTGTCCGCTGCCGTGGAGATATACGTTGGTGAACTTAATAAAAGTAAAAGTAGTAGGCGTAGCGATCTCAAAATGATGGGCATCACAAGGTGCCAGCAAAAAGAGGCACGGACCGGTATAAGGATAATTCATCCCCGATATACAATGCGTACCACTGCCCTGATGCACAAAAATCAGTTCAAAGTGATTGTGGTTATGCACCGGATGTTGCCATTCCGTAACTGTAAAGTGCGATACTTTCAGGTACTCAAGTTGTATGTATCTCTTCATTCGTTGAAATATACCAATTATCCCCCGTGATGTACAAGTGTGGCAATCTGCCCGATAGCGATCTTTGTGTTATCAAAATCGATACTAAAAATACAACAGTAATATGGAACAGCATAATAATCGGAAAGTAGCACTGATAGTAGGTGCACAAGGAGTAATAGGACGTAACCTATCTGACTACCTGCTAGCACAGCAGTCATGGGATATTATTGGTTTATCCAGAAGAGGTGGAGAAGATACGGCGCAGGTAAAACACATTGCAGTAGACTTAATGAGCCGGGAAGATACCCAGGAGAAACTGGAACACCTGACTACGGTAACGCATATATTTTATGCCGCTTACCAGGACCGCGACAGCTGGGCGGCACTGGTAGCACCCAATATGACTATGCTCCGGAACGTAGTGGAAGTAGTGGAACCCGTAGCCACGCAACTACAGCACATCAGCCTGATGCAGGGATACAAAGTATATGGCGCTCACCTTGGTCCGTTTAAAACGCCTGCCCGTGAAACCGATGCAGGCAGCTTTATGCCACCGGAATTCAACATGTCGCAGCAGCATTTCCTGGAAAATATGCAACAGGGAAAATCCTGGACCTGGTCGGCTATACGTCCTTCTGTAGTAGGTGGATTTGCACTGGGTAACCCGATGAACCTGGCCATGGTCATTGCTGTATACGCTGCCATTTCCAAAGAACTGGGTCTCCCACTCCGTTTCCCGGGCAAACCAGGCGCTTATCATAAGCTGATGGAAATGACAGACGCAAATCTCCTGGCCAAAGCCACCACCTGGGCAGCAGAAAGTCCTGCCGGCACTAACCAGGCTTTTAATATCAACAATGGTGACCTGTTCCGCTGGTCCGACCTCTGGCCGCGTATTGCCCGCTACTTTGGCCTGGAAGCAGCAGATCCGTTACCGATGCAACTCGATGTAGTCATGGCAGATAAAGAACCGCTGTGGAATACGATGATGGAAAAGTATGGCCTGAAATACAGCTATGCAGAAGTTTCTTCCTGGAAATTCGGGGACTTTGTGTTCTCCTGGGACTACGACTTTTTTGCAGATGGCTCCAAAGCACGAAGAGCAGGGTTCCACGAGTTTGTAGACACCGAAGCAATGTTCATGGAGATTTTTGACAACTTCAGAAAGATGAAAGTCATTCCGTAATGATTTCAACAGATAACTGATAAAAAGAGAATGCCGTTACGAATGTAATGCCGCCCAAAAATTGAACACTTCCCGGGGCATACACTGGTAACGGCTTCTTAATAATCCTGGTATGCACTACTTCATTTCTGTTTGCGCCCCTATTATATGCCTGTTATGACAGGTCATCCGGAGTATCAAAAAAAATAATTAAATGGTTGTTTCCCCTGCATAATTAAACCACGACTAATAGCATACCAACAAAAAAATTATGCTATGAAAAACATCACAACATTCACCCCGCAAAAGCTGGTTTCATTGGCCAGCCAAGTGATTTATGGAGATGCCTACCCCAACCCTGATGATCCCCAGCCACCCGGTCCATGGGGCCCTATCATCCACGAGGCCCTGGAGTCTATGATGGCCTTCGGACAAGGTATCCGATCCTGGCGGATTATTGCCAGACGCCGTCCTGAGGTATGGGACATTTTCGGTGGCCCGTTTTCACATGTAGTACTCAATCCCCAACCACTTCCACCAGGTATTGTCTTTGTGCATTCACTTGCCCATGCAGTAATTAACCGCGTTCTCCTCATACATGATGTGGCCGCAGCCGTTCAGCCCAACGATAATGAACAGTCTGCCGGCTTCGTAGCACATTACCTTAACCGTTTTGTGGATGACCTCTGCCCAAATCCGCCGAAAATTAAAAAGCCCAAAGGCCCCTATCCTCCTGATCCGGATCCTCATCCTGAATGGTCGGCAATTGAACTGGCTGTAGTGGCCCTGGAGCTTCAACAGGCCGCGGCAGCTACTGATAATAAAAATCTGCAACAAATTTTTCTGGCAGCAGGTGACAAGCTGCTTGAAACAGGAATGGAGCGGCTATAGCTCCCCGCCTGCCCACTCAATCCTGTAAACAGTTAACCGGAACATTTCTGATACTCAACACTAAAAAGTTATGAAAACGAAACTATTATTCAACCTCAGCCTCTTTTTCATCGTATCGATACTGGTATTCATCAGCTGTAAAAAAGATAATACCGTACCCAAGCCGCCGGTTAACAACGTTCACTCGTTTCTTACAAACACACAGTGGGTGGGCTCCTATCATATTGTAAGTCCTGGTCGCGAATACGATCCGCCCTGTTGTCTTAAATTCAATTCAGATACCACTGTTATCCTGTATTCATTCTTTGTGTTTAATGTCAACAACACATTCATTGAAAAAGATAGCATCAATGGCGTTATCACGAGCATCGACAGTACCGGCACAGACAACAGGACCCGCGTGATTGTTACCTTTCCTGAAATTAATGACCGCCAGACGATGCTGATCACAAACAGACAAAAACTCACCAGCACCACTGCCGATGCCAATAAGCCTAATGTCCCTATTTCTATTACACTGGAATCATTCCCTGCTGCGGCACCTTCTTTAACGGGTACTGCCTGGCATGGGATGTTTAAGGATTCCTATCCTGATCTGAATACTATTGAGTTCCGGAAAAGTGGTAGCAATAATGTGGCGGTTTATTTCAGAAACGGAAATTATGCACCTGAAACAGCTACTCCTCAGATACCTACACCAGGCATACTCCAGGTACTCTATGTGCAACAGGGCGCTATGGTGTATATGTCTGGCTATAATGAAGAAAACAGGAAACTGGTACCTTACTTTGGCGTACTCTCTCCTTCCGGTGATAAGATGTGGGTGGACTCAAGATCAATGTATGCAAGGCTCCCTAACTACGTGCAAACAGCTCCTATATATGGGCCAATAGGTGCTACCCCTGTAATAGCCCAAAACTAGCATGCATTGATTTCGTGAGAAGGAACCCATTAGTTATCATCATAAATTTCCTTTCCACTGTGAGGAGATAGCGGTGGCTCAGGATATTTTTGAATACACCTAAATTCTAATTTATGAAAACCAAAGTGAGCTATTTGCTATTGTTTTGTTTTGCCCTTTTCCTGACCAGCGTAAACGCAGCAGGCCCTAAGTCTTCTGTTACAGCTAAAAAGGCGGCTGCCAGAGTCTCCTGCGTTGGTGTACCCCCATTCTTTTATGGATTCATGTATTATCCGGGACAAAGAGTGGTTTACAACGGCAACCTGTATCAGGCAATAACCACGAACCAGGCTCAATACCCAGGATTTTCGTCTGCGTGGGCATGGTTTGGCCCTTGTAATTAAGCGTTAAAAACATTCATTCAAGCAGAAAGCCGCATCACTGCGGCTTTCTGCTTGAATGTTAAATGCCTGGGGAATATCTTTTTCAATATTCTCAAAATGCCATTCGCCCCCATTTGCCATTCTCAAATCTCCCCAAACCATATTTGAATACAATATTACCTCTTTAAAAAGCTACAGCCTGCTACAACAGCGCTGCTATGGCTCATTCTGACCTCCAGCCATCTTCTGATTCGGTTGTGTCATCCCCGCATCAAGTCCACCTCAAGTCCACCTCAAGTCCACCTCTGCTGCAGTGCTTCTATAGGTGCATAGCGGGTGTTAAGCATAGATTAGACTGCATCTACATAATGACAATACATCTTGTGGGTAATGTTGACTATAATGATGGGGATTCTTTATGTCCTATAAACTTTATGCCTAAAATTTACACTATCTCCCAGGTTTTCGACTTGATCCCTTTTAATAAATATCATTGGCAACTACTATAAAAAGAAAAGGCCGGAGAAATTCTCCGGCCTTTTCTTTTTATAGTAGTTGCCCAACCTGGATTCGAACCAAGACAAGCAGAACCAAAATCTGCTGTACTACCATTATACTATTGGGCAATACCCTTGTTGTTTGGGATGGCAAAAGTATAACTTTTTTTATTTCTGCAAAAAAAACTTGCAATATTTTTTAAATATCCTTTAAAACCCGCTACAGTACTATATCTCAAATTCAGTTTACTCACCTCCTCACTATCTGTATGGTTTCCATGCCTCCCTGGCAACAAGATCCTTTATAGCAAGCGTTATAAAATTATTTTATTTACTTTTTCCGCTATCTGTGCTGGTTTTATCCACTCCATACAGGCGTAATCCCCTCTGAAACAGGGTTTGTTGCCAAATACAGAACAAGGCCGGCAGGAAAGATCATCGATCTGTACAGCATTATCTGCCGGTTGTGCATATCCCATAAAACCCGCAAAAGGATGAGTAGCGCCCCAAACCGATACCACTGGCACTCCAAACAAAGAGGCCAGGTGCATATTGGCGGAATCCATGCTGATCATCACATCCAACTGGCTGATGATCGTCATTTCTTCCATTAATGAAAAACGCCCCGCTATCACAATAGCTTCCGGATATTTTGCGGATAGCTCTGTCAGCAGCGCTATTTCCTGTTTTCCACCTCCCATCAGCAGTACCCGTTGTTTCGGTTCCTGCAACAGTATTTCCAGTACCACCGCCATCTTTTCGAGGGGATACATTTTCTCACGGTAAGTGGCAAAAGGAGCCATTCCTATCCACTTTTCCACTCCCTTAACACCTGTGACGGCCATAATAGACTCCGTCAAAGGACGAGGCGGAAAAACGGGTTTATTGCCCATTTCACAACGAAGTCCCAATTGCCTGAAAACAACTGCATAACGCTCAATAGTAGGGACAAGTGGTTGCAATACTTTATCCTCCCGGCGTGTCAGCGCTTTCTTTTCCGCGCGACCCTTATCTATCGATGCTACCGGCGTACCAGTCAAACGGAAAAAGGTCCGGATAATTTTTGATCGCAGCACATTATGCAGATCAGCTACCCCTCCGATTCGATACATTTTTTTCACTTCGCGAAATAAACGGTATAGCCCTTTTACTCCTTTATGTATCCCTTTTACATCAGCCGGAAAAAAAGTAAGCCGGGGAATTCCTGCACACAACGCACCCCAGTTACGATTGGTCACAAAAACAATCTCCGCATCAGGGTTATCGTCCAGTACCTGCTTCATCACAGGAATAGTCATGGCTACATCCCCCAAGGCAGACAACCGGGTAACCAATATCGTTTTAACAGTGCCCAATGATTGCAGGTTTATTTTTCGGTTTTGTATAAAACGGGATTGAGAGAAGGATCATTATACATCTTCATCTGCTTGTACACTTTCATGAACTTTTTACCTGCTTCAATATCCGCCAGCAGCGCTTCTATCGCTGTTCCCAGATCCTGTTGCTGTTCAAGGAGAATATCCAGTTTCTTCTGACAGGCCGCCCGGTGCTCAGGTGTAGCATCTGCACGGCTGGCTTCTTCCTGCATATGATAAATCTTCAACGCCAGGATAGACAAACGGTCTACTGCCCAGGCCGGACTTTCCGTATTAATGCTGGCATCTGCCGCAGTCGCCACTTTACTGAATTTTTCGAGGAAATAACTGTCGATATACTCCACCACATCGGTACGTTCCTGGTTGGAACGGTCTATCCAGCGTTTAATGCCCAGGGCTTCTACCGGGTCTATTTTAGGATCACGGATAATATCTTCCAGGTGCCACTGCACCGTGTCTATCCAGTTTTTCAGGAAAAGCAGGTGTTCAATACTGCTCTTTTCATAAGGATTGGAAATAGCCTGATGCACATCGTTGCGCTCGTGGTAGGCCGCGATACTCTGGTTAAATATCTTATTGCACAGTTGTGTAAACATGGCGCAAATGTACAAAAAACAGCTATTAGCTTTTAGCTTTTAGCAGTTAGTTTAGCAGTTAACATTCCGAAAATATTTAATCCAACCTTTTTTACACCGAAACGCCCCCTGCATCCTGCTAACAGCTAAGAGCTAACAGCTAAGAGCTAACAGCTAATAGCTAATAGCTAATAGCTAATAGCTAAAAAAAAGAAGCGCATGGTAGAAACCATACGCTTATTGTAAAAGATTGTCATGTGAATGTTCGAGAATGCAAATCGTGAAGGCTTTTAATGGTTATCTTGGGGTTGAGATGCCGTCAAGGTTATACCACCTTAAGTTCCTTTTACCCTAAAATGATGCTGTTACACACCATATGTTGGCAATAATATTTTTATAGTTGTTTATGTTTTTTTGAATGTTTTTTGCATGAAGTAAATATCAATCACTCTAATGGCTAAACGTTTTGTTTGAGGGCATAAATAAAAAATAGTCGCTGCAATTGTTAACAAAATCCAGGTCACAAATTACAGGGCCAGATCACAGACGTTGAATTTCATAAATTGAAGTGGTCTCTTACCACTATTTTTATGGGATTTCCTTTGCTTATGTTGACAATTCCTTTTGTTTAATATTCTCTAAAATTACCGGGTTTTCTAAATTATTAGGGTTCAATTCTCAGACATCACCATGTCCCGTGTGTCTTAGTGCAAATTAAATGTGGCCACTGCAGTATACACTGCAGTGGCCACATTTTTTCATACAACTTTCGTTGTAAATATCTGGTTTTTTTGTCCGTTTTAGCTAAACTATGCCTTCGGCTGACGCGCCATCGCGATATAATAGAGCGGAATGCCCAATAAAATAATGCCTAATCCGGGTAAGGTATAGTTGCTTTCAAATACCAGCAACAACGCTGCCAGCGATAATGCCACGATGATATATATCAGTGGTAATACCGGATAACCAAAAGCCTTGTAAGGCCTTTCTATTTCCGGACGCTTTTTTCTTAAAATAAAAATACCCAGAATGGTCAGCACGTAGAATATCAATACACCAAATATTACCAATGCCAGCAAGTCATTATATCTGCCTGTAAGACAAAGCATAGATGCCCATGCACACTGTATCCATAATCCGTAGGCAGGCACACTGTGTTTGTTTAACTCCCCGGCTTTTTTGAAAAACAACTTATCTTCTGCCATAGTATAATAGATCCTCGCCCCGGATAATATCAGACCATTATTGCAGCCAAAAGTGGAAATCATGATCATCACGGCAATAATATAAGCACCGTAAGAACCGAAGATTTTTGCGGCCGCTGCAACGCCTACACGGTCGTTCGCAGCAAAAGCAATTTCATTCAGTGGCAATACTGCCAGGTACATCAGGTTACAGCTCACATAAATGATCGTCACAATCAGCGTTCCGAGAAACAGGGAACGACCAATATTTTTTGCCGGGTTTTTAATTTCTCCCGCAATGAAAGTAACGTTGTTCCACGCATCGCTCGAAAACAGAGAGCCCTTCATAGATACTGCAATCGCACCAAATAAAGCCAGTCCCGATAAGGCAGCGGTGACTACCTCTCCATTCTGAGAAGTAACTGCGGCAGCATCCCAGGCATGTTGCCAGTTAGCGTTCCAGATCTCCGCTTTGGCACCAACGGCAAATCCGAAAATAATCAGTCCAAATAAGGATAACAGCTTGGCCAGTGTAAATACTGTTTGTATCACTTTACCATGGTGAACACCACGTGTATTGATAAACGTTAGTAAGATAATAGACACTATGGCCACTATCTGTGCAGCGGAAATCTGCACGAAGCCTGCATCCAACAAAATATTTTTTTCACTGAAAGCGGGAATAAGATAAGCGGTAAACTTGGCAAAGGCCACTGCCACTGCCGCAATAGTACCGGTCTGAATCACGCCGAACTGGGTCCAGCCAAATAAGAAAGCAATAAAAGGGTTATAAGCCTCCCGGAGGTATACATATTGCCCACCAGCTTTGGGATACATGCCGGATAGCTCTCCGTAGCTCAGGGCGGCAATCAGCGTAACGATACCTGCCAGCACCCACATGGCGGTAATCCAGCCAGCACCGCCTACACTGCGCGCTATCTCGGCCGTTACAATAAAAATACCGGAACCTATCATAGAACCGGCTACGATCATGGTGGCATCTAACAATCCCAGGGATGGTTTGAAAGATTTAGTTTGGTTGATTTCCATATGGTTGTTTATAAAAAATCCCGGTTCATAAGGGAACCGGGACTATAAGGTAGAAAAAAATTCGATGGTTTTATGCGCTTATTTTGTCCCAGCAGCACCATTGTCATTCATTCCTTTAATAACGTCCTTTGTTACATCGTAAGCAGGATCTTTATACAGAATGTTGCTGGCATTACTACGATAAGAGAATATGTAAGCGAAACGCTTGTCTGCATTAAAAGTCTTCAGGAAATCATCCAGTCTTTTCTGCAATTCCTCATTAAATTTAGTTTCCTGTTCTGCGTAAGAAGCACGCAGGTTCTGCGCTTCCTGCTCCAGCTGCTGTTGCTTGGACATCAGACTACGTTGTGCAGCCTCACCCTGTTCCTGTGTCAGCGTATTTGCTTTACGCTGCAGATCTTCATATTCAGCCTGTAAAGCGCGGGCTTTACCTTTCAGCTGATTGTCCATCTGTTGCTGCTTCTGTTCCAGTAAGCCCTTCTTTTCCTTGAAATACTCGAAATGCGTTTCCAGTGAATCCAAATCTACATACGCAATTTTGAAACTACCTGCTGCCGGAGTACCTGTGCCTGCTGCTGGTGTGGTAGCTGGTGTATTGTTACCAGCTTTATTCTGGCAAGACATTAATAATCCGGCTGCTAATGCCGCTATAAATCCTTTAGTCACTAATTGTTTACGAGTGCGCATGTTAATAGGTGGATTTGCTTCTTTTTAGTACATTTTTAAAATGGAACGGCTAAAATAACGTTTTTACCGGATTTTCATATTCCGATTAGTTTTTTTAGCTCGGTTTTAACTAATATTAATGTTTTACCTTCTCCAACAGGATTTCAGGCTCGTTGGTGGTAATAAAATCAATACCATCCTTCAGTAATCCATCCATGATCTCCGGATTGTCAATAGTCCACGCATTTGTGGTGACCAGCTGCTGCCTTGCGGTGGCAATCAGCTGTGGATCTTTTTTAAATACCTGCTGGTTGTAATCCAGTCCCCATATGCCATCCGCCTGCAATTGAGCCGGTGTTTTATCTCCATTCAGATAGGCAATCTTCGCTGTGGGATCCAGCGCCTTTATTTTCTTACAAATATTATAGTCAAAGCTGATATAAAACATCCAGGCCTGTGCTTTTTTGGCGTGCACCATGGCTACCGCCTGGGTAGCTAACTGCTCCCCTTTTCCTTTGGCAGATGGCTTCAACTCCAATACCAGCCTGGTCTTTTGCTGCTCCATGATGGTGTTGATATATTCCTCCAATGTAGGCACCCGATCTCCATTCTTCAACTGTACGGCCTGTAAATCCGCCAGGGTAGATTCTTCTACCTTCTTTCCTCCTATCTCCGGATCATGCGATATGACCAGCTGATCATCTGAAGATAACCAAACGTCAAATTCAGATCCTTCACAACCCAGCTTGATGGCGTCTTTCAGAGAAGTAAGGCTGTTCTGACTGCCTTCATGATGCTTCCAGGCGCCCCGGTGCGCCACTACTTTGTTGCGGATAAAATCATCTGCTACCAGCAGAAAATCAGCGGTATCATCCCCAGCTTTAATGCGCACAGGATAGGTAACATGACTATCCACGCCTACACTGACTTTCCTTTTCAGTTTCAGTTCATTCCCGCTGATCGTGAATAAACCCGACTTATCTTCCAGGAGTACGGCTGAGCCCAACTTCCCGTTTCTATCATATATCTTTCCTATTACAGCATTCCTTTTCTTAACGGGAATCGTATAGGCATCCAGGTAAGGCGCCGCTGCCTGTTGTGCGCCTGCTGCTACAGTTCCCAGCATGGCCATTCCTCCAAGCAGGAATATTTTTTTGTAATCATTCATATTACCAACGTTTGTCTCTGAAAATAACGCGCAATTTATTTATTTACGTCCCTTTGCAGGACAATTACTCCGTTAAATTAAAATAAAGCTTTGGAAAAGCATAATGCGAAAAACAAAAAGCTATTGAAGCGAATGATGGAAAAGAATAGCTCACTATTCTGTTACTTCAGTCATTCGCTTCAATAGCTTTTTGCTTTCCGCTTTCCGCTTTCTGCTTAATTATGTTGTATGGTCAATACATCAAACCTGGCCGGATCCAGTGGATAGCCGGCGGTTACCAATGTATACACTTTGCCTTTCTGCGTTTTCAGTGAAATAGTTTTCAGCACTGTGGCGGCATCTACATAATTGAAATTTACGGTGTAAGTGCTGTCTCCGACCAACGGTGCAAAAGCTGTTTGCGCAGGAAAGGTAAGTCCTTTGAAAAATAAAGGTTTACCAAAATAAATATCCATTCCCAGCGGCGTTCTGTTCGGCTTGAATCCCTCACTGAAATCAATTACCCTGACCTTTGCGCTATCATCTCTTAAAGGCGTCAAATCATCTTCTGTAACAATCAAAATGGGCCTTTTCAGGCTATCTGCTCCTACAAACGCGGTGTAGAAACGATTATTCCTTAAAAAGATTTCTCCTTTATAGGAAATAATATCAGGTCGGGCAGCAGTGGTAATGATGAGATTATACTTCTGCGACCGGTACGATTTATACCCGGTACTGGTCTTATACGCTACATTACTGGCAAAGGCATTCGTATCCAGCCTGATGTTAAACGCTACATCGCCAGGCATCGCATTAACAAATGCAAAGCTGCCGTGGGTATCAGGCACTGCGCTGTCACTATTCTTCGTACATGCTCCCAGCAATGCCAGCACAATGATAATTGGAATGATCAGATATTTCATGAAATCCGCTTCGTTTTACGGATTCAAAAATAGGTTTTAATTAGTTTTTAAAAGGTCCCCGTTAAACAAATATTATTCCTGGTAGTCTATTCATCACAAACATTTTTTTTCATATAATAAAAACCGTAGAAATGAAAATTGCAACTATCCTGGTACCTGCCCTTGCATTAAGCCTTGCTTCCATGACCATCAGCGCCCAGCAACGTACTGCCCATGATAAGGCGGATATACACCACGACAATAAGGATATCAGCAACAACAAAAAGGATATTCAGCACGACCGCAACAATGTAAAACATGATAACAAGGATATCAATCATGATAAAAAAGATATCAATGCAGATCATAAAGATTTAAATCATGACCGGAAAGATGTGAACAAAGACAAGAAAGATATCGCTAAAGACCGCAAAAACGGGGATACCAAAGACCTGAATAAAGACCAGGCTGATCTGAAGCATGATCGCAAAGACATTAACCACGACAAAAAAGACCTGGGCAAGGATGACAAAGATCTGAACAAAGACCGGAAAGACCGGAACCACGACAACAAGGATATTCAGCAGGATAAACGCCAGTTAAATAAGGATAGAAAAGATAAACAACATGATGTAAAGGATTTACAGCATGATAAAAAGGATGCACAACAAGATGCCGGCAAGCAATAAGTTGCAATGCTTTCATAACAGGGACCGCAAACAATGCGGTCCTTTTTTTATGGATAAAGTAGTATTGGCTTTCGGGAGAATCAACCCACCCACAGCACTAACCAGCACAAACAAAAAGCGGGTGTCTCCAAATGGAAACACCCGCTTCTATATGTTTGAAAATGCTTTACAGCACTATTCTTCTTCATCAAACTGGAACACTTCCTTAGAAGAGGCCAGGATGTCGTATTCTTCCTTGGAACCTACGATCATGTTTTCGAACTCACGTAAACCAGTACCGGCAGGGATCAGGTGACCTGTGATCACATTCTCCTTCAGACCCATCATATCATCGGTCTTACCGTTGATCGCAGCCTGTGACAGTACTTTGGTTGTTTCCTGGAACGAAGCAGCAGAGATCCAGCTACGGGTACCGAGGGAAGCCTTGGTAATACCCTGCAGGAGCGGGCTGGAAGTAGCCGGACTTGCATCACGGAATTCAACCAGTTTCTTATCTGCACGACGTAACAGAGAGTTTTCTTCACGAACCTGGCGCAGGGTCACTATCTGACCAGCTTTCAGGTTAGCAGATTCACCTGCTTCCGTTACAACCTTCTTATCGAAGATCATATCGTTTTCTTCAAAGAAGTCAAATCTATCTTCAGTATCACCTTCGAGGAAGCGGGTATCGCCCGGATCTTCGATGTTTACTTTACGCATCATTTGACGAACGATCACCTCAATGTGTTTGTCGTTGATCTTCACACCCTGTAAACGGTATACTTCCTGGATTTCATTTACCAGGTATTCCTGTACGGCAAACGGTCCTTTGATAGACAGGATATCTGCAGGAGTAGTAGAACCATCGGAGAGAGAAGTACCGGCCTTCACGAAGTCACCGTCCTGAACCAGGATATGACGTGTTAATGGCACCAGGTATTTCTTGATCTGACCTTCACGGCTTTCGATGATGATTTCGCGGTTACCACGTTTGATGTTACCGAATGCTACCACACCATCAATTTCAGAAACGATGGCAGGGTTGCTTGGGTTACGTGCTTCAAAGAGCTCAGTTACACGTGGCAGACCACCCGTGATATCTCGCAGTTTACCGATAATACGTGGGATCTTCACAATTACCTGACCCGCTCTCACCTTATCACCTTCAGTGATAACGATGTGCGAACCTACTGGTAAGTTGTATGATTTCACTTCTTTATTACCTTCTACCAGGATAGACGGAATCTTATTCTTGTCTTTGGTTTCAATTACCACTTTCTCACGGTGACCTGTTTGTTCATCCGCTTCTTCACGGAAGGTAATACCTTCAATGATGCTGTCGAAACGAATGCTACCCGGAATTTCAGACACGATAACGGCGTTGAACGGATCCCATGTACAGAGCATATCACCTTTCACTACTTTCTGCCCGTCTTTTACCAACAGGGTAGAACCGTAAGGGATATTGTTGGTTACCAGCAGACGATCATTTTTCACGTCCATGATACGCAACTCACCGGTACGACCGATAACGATCTGTACTTTTTCACCCTGATTATTTTCATAGGTGGTAGTACGTAAGCCATCGAATTGTACAGTACCATCAAACTTAGCTGGCATACCGGATTCAACGGAAGTAGAACCGGCCACACCACCCACGTGGAAGGTACGCAGTGTCAACTGTGTACCAGGCTCACCGATTGACTGTGCAGCGATGATACCTACAGCATCACCTCTCTGTGCAGTGTAACCGCTCGCCAGGTTTTTACCATAACATCTCACACACACACCACGACGGCTTTCGCAAGTCAGTACGGAGCGGATTTCTACGGTTTCAATAGCACTTTCTTCAATCCTGTGTGCAATCTCTTCTGTGATCTCTAAACCAGCACCTACGATCAGTTCATCATCATTATGAGGATCAAATACATCGTGCAGGGAAGTACGTCCAAGAATACGGTCGTACAGTGTTTCAATCACTTCTTCATTATCTTTCAACGCTGAAGTAGCAATACCACGGAGGGTACCACAATCTTCTTCGTTAATTACCACATCCTGCGCAACGTCCACCAGACGACGGGTCAGGTAACCCGCATCCGCTGTTTTCAACGCCGTATCCGCAAGACCCTTACGGGCACCGTGCGTAGAGATGAAGTATTCCAATACGTTCAAACCATCTTTAAAGTTGGACAATACCGGGTTTTCGATGATCTCTGAACCGGTAGATCCACTCTTACGCGGCTTGGCCATCAGACCTCTGATACCAGCCAGCTGTTTGATCTGCTGCTTGGAACCACGCGCACCGGAATCCAACATCATGTATACAGAGTTGAATCCTTGCTTGTCTGCCGCCAGCTCACGGATCAGGGTTTCAGTCACCTTCGTATCCACGCGTGACCAGATATCAATGATCTGGTTATAACGTTCGTTGTTGGTGATCAGACCCATGTTATAGTTATCCCAAACTTCTTCTACTTCACCGGCAGCACCATCAATCATGTCTTGCTTAACATCTGGGATGATCAGGTCATTAATGTTAAATGACAGACCACCGCGGAACGCCATGCGGAAACCTAATTGTTTGATGTCATCCAGGAACTTCGCAGTCTTAGGAATATCTGTTGCTTTAATGATATCACCGATGATTTCACGCAGTGACTTCTTGGTCAGCAGGGCATTTACATAACCGGCTGCTTTAGGTACGTGCTGGTTGAACAGTACGCGACCTACCGTAGTTTCGATCAGTTTTCTTTCCAGCGAACCATCTGCGGTTCTTACATCTGCTTTAACACGGATGTGAGCATGCAGATCGATGCGATCTTCATTCAGTGCGATGATTACTTCTTCAGCAGAGTAGAAAGCTTTACCTTCTCCTCTTACTACCACATCACCCATCGTTTTCTTACCCTTGGTAATGTAATACAGACCAAGAACCATGTCCTGTGAAGGCAGGGTGATTGGCGTACCATTCTGCGGGTTAAGGATGTTGTGTGAAGACAGCATCAGCAGTTGGGCTTCCAGAACAGCAGCGTTGCTCAAAGGCACGTGTACCGCCATCTGGTCACCATCGAAATCCGCGTTAAACGCAGAACATACGAGTGGGTGCAACTGTATCGCTTTACCTTCCACCAGTTTAGGCTGGAAAGCCTGTATGGACAAACGGTGAAGGGTTGGCGCACGGTTTAACATAACCGGGTGACCTTTCAATACGTTTTCCAAAATATCCCAAACCACCGCTTCTTTACGATCTACCAGCTTCTTAGCTGATTTCACGGTTTTAACGATGCCTCTTTCAATCAGTTTACGGATAATAAACGGTTTGAATAATTCAGCCGCCATATCCTTAGGCAAACCACATTCGTGCAGCTTCAGTTCAGGTCCTACCACGATAACAGAACGTCCGGAATAATCCACACGTTTACCGAGCAAGTTTTGACGGAAACGACCTTGTTTACCTTTCAGTACGTCTGACAGTGATTTCAGTGCACGACCACCTTCCGCTTTCACCGCGTTGGATTTACGGGAGTTGTCGAACAGGGAATCCACTGCTTCCTGCAGCATACGTTTTTCGTTACGAAGGATCACCTCAGGTGCCTTAATTTCGATCAAACGTTTCAGACGGTTGTTACGGATAATTACCCTGCGGTAAAGGTCGTTCAGGTCGGAAGACGCGAAACGGCCACCATCCAGAGGAACTAACGGACGCAGTTCAGGAGGTACCACCGGGATATATTGCATCACCATCCATTCAGGACGGTTTTCAACTCTGCCATTTGCTTCACGGAAAGCTTCCACTACGCTCAGACGTTTCAGCGCTTCCGCTTTACGTTGCTGGGAAGTTTCAGTAGCCGCCTGGTTACGCAGCTGATAAGAAAGACTGTCCAGATCAATACGGGCCAGCATCATTTCTACCGCTTCCGCACCCATTTTAGCAATAAACTTGTTAGGATCTTCATCCGGTAACAGCTGATTGTCTTTTGGTAAGGTGTCCAGGATGTCCAGGTATTCTTCTTCAGTGAGCAAATCACCGTAGTTCATACCTTTCTCCTGTTTCATACCCGCCTGGATGATCACGTATCTCTCGTAATACACGATGGTTTCCAGTTTCTTGGAAGACATTCCGAGCAGGTAACCAATCTTGTTAGGCAGGGATTTGAAATACCATATATGTACAACGGGTACCACTAAACGAATGTGGCCCATTCTTTCACGACGTACTTTCTTCTCCGTTACCTCTACACCGCAGCGATCACACACAATACCCTTATAACGGATACGTTTGTATTTTCCGCAATAGCATTCGTAATCCTTTACAGGCCCGAATATTCTTTCGCAGAATAAACCATCACGTTCCGGTTTGTAAGTACGGTAGTTGATAGTTTCAGGTTTCAGCACCTCACCGTATGAACGCTCCAGAATAACATCCGGAGAAGCCAGACTGATGGTAATGCTGTTAAAATTTGATTTAGGACGATTTTCTTTCTTGATAGCCATCTGTA
Source organism: Chitinophaga sp. RAB17 (assembly GCF_052114225.1). Classification (NCBI taxonomy): domain Bacteria; kingdom Pseudomonadati; phylum Bacteroidota; class Chitinophagia; order Chitinophagales; family Chitinophagaceae; genus Chitinophaga; species Chitinophaga sp. RAB17. The sequence continues at coordinate 1,105,865 of NZ_JBFREI010000001.1, forward strand.
ATTAGCTTTTAGCTGTTAGCCGTTGGTGATAAGCCAGCGACAAAAATTTTATTCCTGCGAAATATCCAAGCTATCAGCCATTAGCATTGCTGCTAATGGCTGGTAGCTAAAAGCTCTTAGTCAAATTTCAGATCCAGACCCAGACCACGCAATTCATGGATCAATACGTTGAAGGATTCAGGCACACCTGCTTTAGGTATGTTGTCACCTTTCACGATAGATTCATATGCTTTGGCACGACCAACGATATCATCTGATTTAATAGTAAGCAGTTCCTGCAGGATGTTGGATGCACCATATGCTTCCAGTGCCCACACCTCCATCTCACCAAAACGCTGACCACCAAACTGGGCTTTACCACCCAGCGGCTGTTGGGTAATGAGACTGTACGGTCCGATAGAACGGGCGTGCATCTTATCATCCACCATGTGGCTCAGTTTAAGCATATAGATAACACCTACGGTTGCCTTCTGGTGGAAACGATCTCCCGTTTCACCATCACACAGGTAAGCGTGACCGAAGCTAGGTAAACCGGCTTCTTTGATATAATCAGCAATTTCATCTGTAGTAGCACCGTCAAAGATCGGAGTCGCAAAGCGTACACCCAGTTTCAGACCAGCCCAACCTAATACGGTTTCGTAGATCTGTCCAAGGTTCATACGGGAAGGTACCCCGAGTGGGTTCAGTACGATATCCAGTGGTGTACCATCTTCCAGGAAAGGCATGTCTTCATCACGCACAATCTTGGCAACGATACCCTTGTTACCGTGACGTCCAGCCATCTTATCACCCACTTTCAACTTACGCTTGCTGGCCAGGTAAACCTTTGCCAGTTTCAGTACACCCGCTGGCAGCTCATCACCGATAGAGATGTTGAACTTCTCACGTTTGTAACGACCCAGCTCTTCGTTGAATTTGATGTTATAGTTATGCAGCAGGGTATTGATCTGATCGTTCACCACTTCGTCTGTTGTCCAGCCCAGTGGGTTTACGTTCATGAAATCAATGTTTACCAGGTTCTTCGGAGAGAACTTGGAACCCTTAGAGATCAATACTTCACCGTAAGTGTTGGTAATACCCTGAGAGGTTTTATCCTTCAGTAATACCAGCAATTTGCTCATCAGCACTTCCAGCACATCTTCCGCATTCTTCTGGTGAATTTTCTCCAGTTTCTCGATAGCTGCTTTCTCACGGGTTTTGGAGTTCTTATCTTTCTTGGCGCGACTGAACAATTTCTTGTCGATCACCACACCTTCTGTTGACGGAGGTGCTTTCAGAGAAGCATCTTTCGCATCAGAAGCCTTGTCACCGAAGATCGCTCTTAAGAGTTTTTCTTCAGGAGAAGGATCAGATTCACCACGCGGAGTAATTTTACCAATCAGGATATCGCCTTCCTTAATGTGTGCACCAACACGGATGATACCGTTCTGGTCAAGGTCTTTGGTAGCCTCTTCACTTACGTTAGGAATATCCGGAGTCAGTTCTTCTTCACCCAGTTTGGTATCACGAACTTCCAGTTCATATTCATCGATGTGGATGGAGGTAAACAGATCCTCACGTGCAACACGCTCAGAGATTACGATCGCATCCTCAAAGTTGTAACCTTTCCAAGGCATGAACGCCACCTTCAGGTTACGTCCCAGTGCCAGTTCACCACCGCGGGTAGCATAACCTTCTGTTAAGAAGTCGCCATCCTTAACGCGCTGACCTTTCTTAACGCAAGGTCTGAGGTTAATACAGGTGCTTTGGTTGGTTTTAACGAATTTGGTCAGTGTGTAAACGATCAGATCGTCTTCAAAGCTCACCAGTTTCTGCATTTCATCACGCTCGTAACGAACATGAATTTCATTTGCATCCACAAATTCGATCACACCATTACCATCTGCAGTAATCTGCAAACGGGAGTCACGCGCAGCTTTGCCTTCCAATCCGGTACCTACGATAGGCACTTCAGGGTTCAGCAATGGTACCGCCTGACGTTGCATGTTTGATCCCATCAACGCACGGTTGGCATCATCATGTTCCAGGAACGGAATCAATGAAGCACTCAAACCTACGATCTGGTTAGGCGCCACGTCCATGAACTCCACATCATCTCTGTCGAGAATCGGGAAGTCACCGGTTTCGCGGGATTTTACTTTTTCGTTTAAGAAATGGCCTTTATCATCCAGTGGGGCGTTCGCCTGTGCAATCTTCACAGAATCTTCCTCTTCAGCACTCAGGAACTCCACTTTATGCATATCTACTTTACCGTCTCTTACTTTGCGGTAAGGTGTTTCAATGAAGCCCATTTCATTCACTTTTGCGTGAACGCAAAGTGTAGAGATCAGACCAATGTTTGGTCCTTCTGGTGTTTCAATGGTACAAAGACGGCCGTAGTGGCTATAGTGAACGTCACGCACCTCAAAGCCTGCTCTTTCACGACTCAGACCACCGGGTCCGAGAGCGGAAATACGACGTTTGTGCGTGATTTCTGATAACGGGTTTGTTTGATCCAGGAACTGGGATAACTGGGAAGTACCAAAGAAGGAGTTGATCACGGAAGACAAAGTCCTGGCGTTGATCAGATCTACCGGGGTAAATACCTCGTTATCACGTACGTTCATTCTTTCACGGATGGTACGTGCCATACGTGCAAGACCAACACCAAACTGAGCATATAACTGCTCGCCTACAGTACGCACACGACGGTTAGACAGGTGATCGATATCATCGATTTCTGCTTTACCATTGGTCAGCTGTACCAGGTACTTGATGATGGAGATGATGTCATCCTTCGTCAGCACTTTCATGTCTAACGGAGTAGGAAGACCTAATTTTCTGTTGATCTTATAACGACCTACGTCACCTAAATCGTAACGTTTGTCGGAGAAGAACAATTTATCGATGATACCCCTTGCAGTTTCATCATCCGGCGCATCCGCACCGCGCAGTTGGCGGTAGATGTGCTGAACAGCTTCCAGCTCGGAGTTAGATGTATCCTTATTTAATGTATTGTAGATGATGGAGAAATCGCCGCTCACCTCTTCTTTCTGCACGAAAACGCTTTTCAATCCCATGTCTACGATGGTTTCGATATTCGCTTCATCCAGGATGCTATCACGCTCCAGCATAATTTCATTACGCTCGATGCTCACCACTTCACCGGTATCTTCATCCACAAAGTCTTCCACCCAGCTTCTTAAAACACGGGCAGCCAGCTTTTTGCCGGCATATTTATCAAGACTTTTTTTGTCTGCTTTTACTTCATCTGCCATGCCAAACAGCTGCAGGATATCCTTATCTGTTTCATAGCCGATGGCACGCAACAGAGTGGTAACCGGGAATTTCTTCTTACGGTCGATGTAAGCGTACATCACGTTGTTGATGTCCGTTGCAAACTCCATCCATGCGCCCTTGAACGGGATCACCCTTGCCGAGTAGATCTTGGTTCCGTTCGGATGTACAGATTGACCAAAGAAAACACCAGGTGAACGATGCAGTTGGGATACAACCACGCGCTCAGCACCATTAATAACGAAAGTACCTCTTGGAGTCATGTAAGGAATGTTTCCTAAAAACACATCCTGGACAATCGTCTGGAAATCCACATGCTCCTCATCATTACAGCTGAGGCGGAGTTTCGCTTTCAACGGTACGGAATAAGTAAGCCCACGCTCAATACACTCCTCGATGGTATAACGCGGAGGATCCACGAAATAATCAAGGAATTCCAGATTAAAGATATTTCTGGTATCCGTAATCGGGAAGTTCTCTTTAAATACTTTAAAAAGTCCTTCGTTGTTTCGCTTGTCTGGTGTGGTTTCTAATTGGAAGAAATCCTTGAAAGATTGGATTTGGATAGCCAACAGATCCGGTGTCTCAGTAACTTGTTTGATCTTTCCAAAATTTACTCTTTCGTTTGTTTGGGCTTTTTTTAGAGACATATTCGAAGTTAGCAGTTATATGACTTGTAAGAATTAGGGAAATTAAGATTTCTTTGCCAATACCATCCCAATTTATTTATGCCTTCTGCACGTGGTCAAAGTCACCTTATTAGTGATTCCCCGTTTTGACTCTCTGAAAAAGACACTTTCCCAAAGGGAATAAGGCCAAAAGTGCAAAAGCACTTTTGACCTTTAAAAGATGTATACTTAAGCAAAGAATTACTGAATTTCAACATCAGCACCAGCTTCAGTCAGCTTAGCTTTCAGGTCTTCAGCCTCAGCTTTGCTTACGCCTTCTTTAATAGATTTAGGCGCACCGTCTACCAGTTCTTTCGCTTCTTTCAGACCTAAGCCGGTCAGATCTTTAACGATCTTAACAACGTTCAGTTTGCTTGCACCAGCAGCTTTCAGAACTACGTTGAAGGCAGTTTTTTCTTCAACTGCAGCAGCTTCACCAGCAGCAGCAACTACAACTGCAGCAGCAGCTGGTTCGATACCATATTCTGATTTCAGAACATCTGCGAGTTCTTGTACTTCCTTAACAGTTAAACCTACTAATTGTTCAGCTAATGCTTTTACGTCTGCCATTTTATAATGTTTTAATGTAATGTTTGTAATGTTGTTGTTAATTATATTGTGACTTGGAAGCCGATTGTGCTTTTAGCTTTTAGCTACCAGCTTTTAGCAAGCGAATAGTTCAAAGCAAAAAGAGTTATTCTGCTGCTGGTGCTTCCACTGCAGCTTCTTCTTTCTTGCCTTTTTCCAGCAAAGCAGCGATAACGCGTTTTGCAGGTGATTGCAAGAGACCGATAACTTCGCCGATAAGCTCGTTCTTGGTCTTGATGTTGGTCAAAGGAACCAGTTGGTTGTCACCGATGAAGATTTCATCTGCAACAAAAGCAGCTTTCAATACAGGCTTTTCCAGCTTGTTGTTAGCTTTACGGAAAGCAGAGATGATCAGAGCCGGCTCTTTCGGGCTGTCAGAGAACATCAGGGCTGTTACACCACTCAGGCTTTCATATAAACCTGCATACTTTTCGCTATCCAGAGATTCCAGTGCCTTGCGGATCAGGGTGTTTTTAGCCACCTTCATTTCCACTTGCTTATCAAAGCATACTTTCCTCAGGCCATTTACCTGTGCTACTGATAATGATTCAGTATTAGTGATATAAAAGTTGCTGTATTGAGAGAACTTACTTTTCAGCAGTTCAATCGCTTCTTGTTTTTGATCTTTATTCATATTAAAACGTTTGTAGCAAGCCCCATCTTTACAGATAACGACTACAACTCGTGATCAATTAGTTTTGAACAGATTTAGTATCGATAACAATACCTGGACTCATGGTGCTTGCCATAGACAGACCTCTCAGGTAAGTACCTTTTGCAGTAGCTGGTTTCAGCTTGATGATAGCATTGATCAGCTCCAGAGAGTTCTGCTCAATTTTATCAGATGCGAAAGATACACGACCGATAGAAGCGTGGATGATACCAGCTTTATCAACCTTGAAAGTGATTTTACCGCCTTTAACATCGTTTACTGCAGCTGCAACGTCGTTGGTAACAGTACCGGTCTTAGGGTTTGGCATCAGGTTACGGGGACCTAAAATCTTACCCAGTTTACCGATCTTCGGCATTACAGAAGGAGTAGCTACGATTACATCAACATCAGTCCAACCAGCTTCGATCTTCTGGATAAATTCATCCAGACCAACGAAGTCAGCACCTGCTTCTTTTGCAGCAGCTTCTTTATCAGGTGTGCAGAGCACTAAAACCTTCTTAGTCTTACCAGTACCGTGTGGAAGCGTTACGGAACCACGGATGGCTTGATCTGCTTTCTTAGGATCAACGCCTAAGCGGATATGTAAATCGACAGAGCTGTCGAATTTAGTACAGTTAATATCTTTAACCAGGCTAGAAGCTTCTTTCAGGCTGTAAACCTTATTTTTTTCAAGCTTAGCGTCAGCTACTTTTCTCTTTTTAGTTGCCATTTGTCAAAATGATTTTAAGATCCTGCCTCAACAGGGTGAAACAATTAGTTTTCCCAAGGAGCTTTACCATCAACAGTAATACCCATGCTACGCGCAGTACCAGCTACCATTTTCATAGCGCTGTTCAGCGTAAAGCAGTTCAGATCAGCCATCTTATCTTCTGCGATAGCCTGTACCTGAGCCCAGGAAACTTTACCCACCTTGTTACGGTTTGGTTCTTTGGAACCACTCTGTAATTTAGCAGCTTCCAGCAGCTGTACAGGTGCCGGAGGAGTTTTAATTACAAATTCGAATGATTTGTCAGTGTAAACAGTCAGCAACACAGGCAATACTTTACCCATTTTATCCTGGGTACGGGCATTGAATTGTTTGCAGAACTCCATGATGTTCACACCTTTGGAACCCAGTGCGGGACCAATTGGAGGTGCAGGGTTGGCCTGGCCGCCTTTCACCTGCAATTTCACGTACGTTGAAATCTCTTTTGCCATGTTTTTTAATTTAATTTGGTTAAACGCCCCCTGCAAAACAGAAGACTCCCAAAACTAAAAGGAACTAAAATAACCTTTTAAAGGGGATGCAAAGGTATATATTATTACGAAATTGTCAAAAAGTATTTGAAATTGGGCATCCTTTTTGCTTCAGAAAGGATTTTTTTTACAAATCTATTGCATTACCCGAAATTTTTCCTTACAATCCGAAGCCGGCAAAGTTACGATTTCTCCGCCACTTGTGCGTAAAACAATTCCCGTCGCTTAGCTTTCTCTGTTTTTATATATTTATTGACAAAAGATTGCTCACTCATCACCTTTCCCTTCATCTCCGTTATTGCCTGCAACAGCTCGTCCATATTATGTTTAATCGCATCGTCAGGAATATGCAGCCCCGAAAGCGCCTTTTCAGCAGCCGTCAGCCGGCCGGCAATCCCATCAATCATCTTCTTTAATATCTCATCCTTCGTTTCCGGCAAAAACTGCCTGTTCTTGAAGCCCACATACTCATTATATAACTTCACCACGTCGGTATAATCCCGGTTCACGGCATTAAACTGGTCTACCCGCCTGTTCCTTGCCTCTATTTCCTGGTTGGCCGCCAATACCTTAATGGTCTGATCCATCCAGTCCAGTTCCGTCATAATAAATGGATTCGCTGCCCCGCCAAACTGCCGGATCCTGACAGAGGCATGTTGCAACCGTTCCAGACGAGACTGCCGTGCCCAGGCATTCAAACTATCATTGAAAGCAAACACTGACCGTTTCGTTGCTGCTGCAAAGCCCTGGCTGTTCAGCTCGTCATGACGTAACGGAAATGATAACATCTGCCACATGGGATCATAAGGCATATGCGTTTTCACCGCCAGCTGCGGCAGTGCCTGGAACCAGCTCCAGTTGATCTTCTGGATAAAACGACCATTATCTACCACTCCTGCTCCCCAGGTAGGATCTGTAATGCTCCACTGCGTGCCATTTTTTATTACTACCCAGTCATGTGAACCTGTAGGAATCATAATATCATTCAGCAAACCGTAGCCAGTTACCACAATAGCATTAATGCCTGCTTCCCGGCATACCTGTGCATATAATACCGCATAGTCAGTACATAAGCCTTTGCGGGTACGCAACGTTCTGAGTATTGCCGCCGCCGAATCCCTGTAACTATTAGGCTGATTCATATTGGCCACATCATAGGCAATATTATTTGCCATCCAGCTGAATAATGACTGCTGTAAAGCCATACTATTGCTGGTATGCGCCTGTAACCACTTAGCCATTGCTGCGGGAGACGTAGTGGCTGATTCGGGTAGCTGAGGAATAGCCAGGGTAGTGGCTGGTTTAGTAGATTTGCCGGTTTGTGCGTCAGCTGCTGTACATAGCAGCAGCCCAAGCAAGACAGAAATAACTGATTTCATATAATAATGAGATATAGGGAGATTGTGTTTAAAAGTCCGGGCAAGGCCCGGGACCATCCTAAAAATATAAAAAAGAGAAAACTTTTTTTCCTCTATCTGAATATCCAACTATGTAAACTTATCGCCAGTTCATTTTATAAAACAAGGTTTTCCGGAATAATTTTCCTGTTTTAAGGTATTTCGTCAGGAAGACCTGTTCTTCCGCGATACGTTGTTTTAATCCGGCAGCAGAAGCTTCTATTTCCATTTTATTTGTGGTATAGGGAGGCTCAGTTGCATTCACGCTACTGAGCATCTTAGTGATGTCATTCAGCTCTGCAGCCATGCCGTCCACCCATTCCCGGATCTCTTTATCAGACTTTACCGGGGTATACTGGTTGTTTCTAAAAATTATATACCGGTTAAAGGAATTGATCACATCATTGCACCGGCTGCTGGCCTGATTTATTATATGGGCCTGTTTATTTTGCTCATCTACCAGCTTCTTTTGTTTACTGTATGCTATTGTATTATGAAGATTGGTTAATTCTACAGAGATCAGCTGATTGGTGATGCCATACTGCGTTATTCTGTTCACCGAATTCTCAGCCCGGGCCAGTTCCGGCATCAGCACATACGCTGCCAGCGTATCCCTGTAATTGAATGTCGGGCGACTGCTCCCCGCTGTCCACTTTCCATCCCGGATTTCATCGTGCCGTAAGGGCTGATCCTGGAATTGGAACAAAGGATCGAAGGGTACATGTGTTTTAATGAATACAGCCGGAGCGATGAGGAAATGTTGCCAGTTAATCTGTTGCACATATTCATTATCCCTTGCATAGCCGGATCCCCAGGTAGGATCAGCCAGCAGCCATTTATTGTCTGTAAACACAGCCACCCATACATGACTGGCATTATTAGGCCTTCCCGCACTGAGTGTATATCCGCTCACCAGCCACGCAGGAATATTGGCGCGGCGGCAGATGTCCATGAACAGGCTGGCATATCCCTGGCAAACAGCGATACGGGTTTTCAGGGTTTTGCTGATGGCATCAGCAGTATCTTTATAATAATCTGGTTTAAAGGTATTCACCATATCATAGCTGATGTGGTCAGACATCCAGCTGTAAAGGGATTTAAGTATGGCAACCTGGCTTTTGTTGTGGGCTACCAGGTAGGCCGCCATTGCGGCTGGCGTAGTGGTCACCGAATCAGGCACGCGTGCAAAATTAACGGCAAAGGCCACTGGTTTAACGGTTTTTTGGGCTACAGTCTGGGCCTTTACGCTTCCGATGAGAAAGAAGCAGGTGGCACCCATTACCAGGCATTTGATATTCATGGTTATTTGATGTTCATGGCCATAGGTAAATGAGAAAAGCGCTCCGGTGTTCCGGAACGCTCTTCAATAAAGATATTGTATAAAAAATTAAGAAAGTTTTTCTACCTGCATAAAGTTCAGCTCTACCGGAGTAGCACGGCCAAAGATCTTTACAGTTACTTTCAGTTTTTTCTTGTCTTCGATTACTTCTTCGATCACGCCGTTAAAGTCGTTGAATGGACCATCAATAATTTTAATGGTTTCACCTACGATGAAAGGTTCACTCATGGTTAATCCCTGATCGCTCAGTTCATCCACTTTACCTAACATTTTATTTACTTCAGCTTTACGGAGTGCGATTGGTTTTTCTTTTCCAAGGAAGTGAATAACGCCGGATACATTACGTATGGCTTGTATTACTTCATCGGTCATTTTACCATCTACCGCTTCGATCATCACGTATCCGGGATAGAAGTTTTTTTCGCGCATTACTTTTTTACCAGCCTGCACTTTATAAACTTTTTCCACCGGCAGGAAGATCTGGCTGATTACGTTACCCCAATCGGAGCGGCGTACTTCAATATCCAGGTATTCCTTCACTTTTTTTTCCTTGCCACTAACAACGCGGAGTACATACCACTTTGTTTCCTGAGCAGGAAGATTGGCTGCATCCATTTATTTAGCTTTGAAAATTTCGTAATAGTGTGTTAACACAAAATTGGAAGCGGCATCCATACCCCATACCAGTGCGGTAACAAATATTGTTGCTATCAGTACAATCATGGTAGATGACTGGAGCTCTTGCCAGGTAGGCCAGGACACCTTGTAAACCAATTCATGATAAGACTCGCGGAAATAGTTTCTGATCTTATTCATTCTATAAAGTTAACTATTTATGGTCAATTGTTTAAAGCCTAAAAAATGGTTGACTTGTTTTATTTTGTAATAACAACAATTCAACCATTTAATTATATTTTTTAAACCTTGCACGGGTACTAGGATTCGAACCCAGATCAAAGGTTTTGGAGACCCGTATGCTACCGTTGCACCATACCCGTGTATAAAGCCATTAGCAGTAAGCTTTTAGCAGCCAGCAAATCTATATTAATTTTCTGACATTTAATCGCCAAAGCTAATGGCTCTTCAATATTATTTAGTTGCTTATTTCAGGATTTCAGTAACCTGACCAGCACCTACTGTACGACCACCTTCACGGATAGCGAACTTCAGACCTTTGTCCATAGCGATAGGCTGGATCAGTTTAACTGTCAGACTAACGTTATCACCAGGCATAACCATTTCAACACCAGCTGGTAATTCAACTTCACCTGTTACGTCAGTAGTACGGAAGTAGAACTGAGGACGGTATTTGTTGAAGAACGGAGTGTGACGGCCACCTTCTTCTTTGCTCAGTACGTATACTTCGCATTTGAATTCGGAGTGAGGTTTGATAGTACCTGGCTGGCAGATAACCATACCACGACGGATCTGAGTTTTCTCAATACCGCGGAGTAACAGACCAGCGTTATCACCTGCTTCACCTTCGTCGAGGAGTTTTTTGAACATCTCAACACCAGTACAAGTAGATTTCAGTGGTTCTTCCTGCAGACCTACGATTTCAACGTTCTCACCAACTTTGATGCGACCGCGTTCGATACGACCTGTAGCAACTGTACCACGACCTGTGATAGAGAATACATCTTCTACTGACATCAGGAACGGTTGATCAACCGGACGTGGAGGCAGTGGGATGTAAGTATCAACAGCATCCATCAGTTGGTCGATAGCAGCAACCCATTTTTCGTCACCAGCGAGAGCGCCAGTTGCAGAACCCTGGATTACAGGAACGTTATCACCGTCAAAACCGTTAGAAGACAGCAGATCACGGATTTCGATTTCTACCAGTTCCAGCAGTTCCGGATCGTCTACCAGATCAACTTTATTCATGAATACCACGATACGAGGTACACCTACCTGGCGAGCCAGCAGGATGTGCTCTCTTGTTTGCGGCATAGGACCATCTGTAGCTGCCACCACGAGGATAGCACCGTCCATCTGAGCAGCACCGGTGATCATGTTCTTCACATAATCCGCGTGACCAGGACAGTCAACGTGAGCGTAGTGACGAGCAACTGTCTGATACTCAACGTGAGCTGTATTGATAGTAATACCTCTTTCTTTTTCTTCAGGAGCAGCATCGATCTCATCATATCCTCTCTTCTCTGCCAGACCTTTATTTGCCAAAATTGTGGTAATGGCAGCAGTCAAAGTAGTTTTACCATGATCCACGTGGCCGATGGTACCAATGTTTACGTGGGGTTTATCCCGCTTGAAGGTTTCTTTTGCCATTGTATTTTCTTTTTAGATGGTTTGTAAAGATTGTATTGATTGTTGTTTTAAAAAAACGGTTTTACAAACTTGTACCGTTGATGAGAATTGAACTCATGGCCTCCCCTAAATAAAAATGGGTCGCTCTTCCATTGAGCTACAACGCTAAGTTTTAATTTCGGAGTGCAGAATTTACAAATTCGAATTCCGAAATTCGAATTTTATGGAGTTTGTTGAGGCGATTAAAAAAGTCACTACAACTATTCTTCTAAAATTCAATGGAGCTGTTGATGAGAATTGAACTCACGACCTCTTCCTTACCAAGGAAGTGCTCTACCCCTGAGCTACAACAGCTTAAAAAATTGCTTTAATGCGAGCGGGAGACGAGGTTCGAACCCGCGACCTACAGCTTGGAAGGCTGTCGCTCTACCAACTGAGCTACTCCCGCATTTTTAATTCACTAAGTTTCCGGCAAACAACACTGCAACTTTCCACTTATAGAATTATTAGAATAAAAATAAGAACTTTAAAAGGCTGTTGTACCACAGGTTTAGGGTATTCTGTCTACTACTTCTGAATTACTCACCTTCTACTCAACAACTATGTTCCGCCTCTGCGAAGGGCAAAAGCGGAACACGCTGTATTTGTGGGCAGGATAGGATTCGAACCTATGAAGACGTAGTCAGCGGATTTACAGTCCGCCCCATTTGGCCGCTCTGGAACCTGCCCTAACATCTTTGGATTTTGTCATCCGGTTATCTCAATAACCAAATAAAAATCGATGAGCCAGCAGAGGGATTCGAACCCCCGACCCACTGATTACAAATCAGTAGCTCTGGCCAACTGAGCTATGCTGGCATCTTTCAAAAAACATTCTTTCAATAAAGTAACTCGTTGAAAGAGAGCGCAAAATTAAACGAATTTTTCAATTCTCAAAATCTTTTTTTCAGTTTGTTACAAATATTTAAAAATTTATCTGCTTCCCTGAAAACGCCCTACCATAAAGAACTTTGCTACCTTTACCGACCCTCTTTTTGAATCGGGATGGCAAAGGTAGCAAAGAGATTAATATTTCCAAAATTATTTCAGAAAATTATTGAAATTTCTTTTCCTTCTTTCTTTTCACCTGCTCTACAAGGGATTCGAAGGCAAGGTCAAAAGACTCTTCGAAGGACTTAGACTCGTGCTTGACAAACAAGTCCTGACGGGGTATTCGAACTCGGATCTCGGCTATTTTGTCTTTAATTTGATGGGCTAAATTATCCACTTTTAAAAATACATCCACACTAATGATACGGTCATAAAAGGTGTTTAACTTCTGAAGTTTCTTGTTCACATGATCGATCAATTTGGAATCAGCATCAAAATGCACAGTTTGAATTTGTACGTTCATAGCACTAATTTTTTAAATATTTAACAATCTAAGTTCTAGTTAGTAAAGGAAGGTCATAGGCACTCTCTTTTAGTATAATGAACTGGATTACTAATATAGTCACTTTTGCAATGCAATGCGGAATAGCCGCGTAATATTTTGTTAAAAGCCAAAAATAACTGCTACGCTTTCGGGTGTGCCTGTTGATAAACTTTCTTCAACTGCTCAATCGTATTGTGCGTGTAAACCTGTGTGGCAGCGAGACTGGAGTGACCCAGCAATTCTTTGATGGCATTCAGATCTGCACCATTGTTTGCGAGATGAGTAGCGAACGTATGACGAAGTATATGCGGGCTTTTCTTTTTTAAAGTAGTGATTTGATGTTCTGTGAGATATTTCCGTACTGTCAGATACACATATTTGGGATATAGTCGCTGACCGCTGTGTGGATGCACCACCAATACCCCTGCTTCAAACTCTTCCAGGTAACTACGCTTCTGATCCATATAGTCGCCTATTTGCATCAGCAACCCCTGGCTAATCGGAATGATCCGCTCCTTTCCTCCTTTCCCCATTACCTTAATCGAAAGATTCCCTTTGTCTACCCTGAACTCCTGTAAAGAGATCAGCTCCGACAAACGGATACCTGTCTGATAAAAGATTTCAAAAATGAGCCGATGGGTGGCACCTTCAAAATCATTGGCAAAAATGGAAAGGGAAGTAAGGGAAACGGGGCTGATATTATCTTCCAGGGCACGCATCCCCTTCTCCTCAATATAACCCGGCAAACGGCGGCTTATTTTGGGTGCAATGACTTTGGTCATGGGCGACTGCCTGACCAGGCCCTGACGCAGGCAATATTTGAAAAAGGATTTGAGTGTGGAGATTTTGCGGTTTACGCTTTTGGCTGTCATGGCATCTTCCATGAGGCGAGCCAGCCAGCTACGGATCATTACATGGGTAAGGTCCTCAACAGGGGTACTGTTGTAGCTGAGGGTAATATAATCGATAAACTGTAAAAGATCATTGCGATAGGCAGTGCAGGTATGCGCTGAGTACCGTTTTTCGAGCTGGATATAGGCTATAAAGCGCTCTGCTAAGGAATATAATGGTTCGTTCAACACAAAAAGATTGATGATTGTAAAGTTATTAAATAACCTTACAATCATCAAATATTTTGAGTTGCATTCAGCTTATTGCCAATGCAATATTAATCTTCAAATTTACCGGTAGCCAACTGTTGCTTGTAAACGGCTTTTAACACCTGGTTACGACGTTTAACAGATGGTTTAGTAAAAGACTGGCGCGTTCTCAGCTGCAGTAATATGCGAGCTTTCTCAAACTTCTTTTTATATTTTTTAAGCGCCTTGTCTATGTTTTCGCAATCTTTAGAATCAATGATCAACATAATTTTTGCCTCTTATTTTTAGGAACGCAAAGATAAAACAAGATTTGTGAAAAAACAAAAGACTATCAGAATTATTCTGTCTCCCCTCCCTCCTGACCGTAAAATATCACCCATAATAACAGGTCGGTCGTAAAATTCCGGAAGCGATGTGCAGCACCGGCGGGCACAAACAGGAAATCACCCACCCCAATGTGTACCACTTTACCCTCCATTTCAAATTCCCCGCTTCCCCGCATTACCAGATAGATTTCGTCCTGAACATGAGGCTCCTGTCCGTCTATCTCATCCGGGCCAAAGATAATTCCCCGCATGGAACCGTGTTCAAACAATACCGCGAAGTCATCTTCGCTTTTCTGCAATTGTGTTAAGGACTCGGCAAAAGAAACATGAAACCTCATACGCTGGTTATTTAACGTGTGCTGAGATAACCCGAAATTAAGAAAGAATTGGGAATTTGAGCTGAAGACAGGCGCTGGCATTGGAGACAGATGCCAGTAGTATGGGCTGTCCAATGGTGAAATCTGATAACCGTGGCAGCACAAGCGGCAGAAGACCTGTTACCTGACAGATCACGGCATGTCGGGAGTAACAATGATGCTGTGCTATACAAACAGGAATCTCAGGAGAGATCTACCCGGTAATCACCGCGCCTATCTTTCCTGAGATCCCCGAAACTTAGTTTCTTTTAGTCTTTCAGCTTCTTCTTTAACAAACTCACCTGATCCTGCAGATGGCTAACCATATCTGCCAGGTGGTTCACACTCATACGGCTTTGCTGCCCTGCTTTGCTGATTACGGCATCAGACTGCCATAATTCCAGCACTTCCTCCATTTCCACTCCATATGGCTCAAACTGTGGGTTATCTGATACCAGGGTGATTTTTGATTTGGAGCGGTTATTCTTCAGGATACGTTTAAAAACAATGCCTTCACGGGAAGTAATCACCACATAAGTTTCATTGTTCTTAATTTCTTCCCATCCGTCTACCTTATGGCAAACGATAACAGAACCGGATGTAACCGGCAACATAGAGTCCCCGGCTATTTCAAAGGCCCGGTAATCCCCGGCACCCAGCATAGGTAATGTAAACGTATTCAGTTCCTCTATAAATTCATCATCGTTATAACCAGCAAGATAACCGGCAGCTGCCTTTACCGGTACAAACTGTATTGCCTGACGGGCACTGCCCAACTTCAGCTGACGACGCTTTTCCAGGAAACTGTCTTTCTGGGAGCCAAGATCGCGGCGGAGCAGATCATCGATAGATACCCGGAACATATCACTTACCTGTTCCAGGATTTCTGTACGGGGTTCCGCTCGCTCTTCCTCATAAGCACCCAGCAGGGATCGCTTAATACCGAGTTTATCGGCAAACTCTTGCTGCGTCCAGGCTTTTTGCTTACGCAGATATTTCAAATTCTGACATACTACGGACATAACCTAAATAATTTAGTACCTTGCTAACAAAATTAGCAAATATTTTTATGAATTACCAAATATATTCGGGTCGCTTCGCTTATTTTTGCCCGGTAAAATCCAACTCGATATGTTAAACTATATACACTCGTTTTTAAGATGGGCGCTATTACTCGCTGGGATCTGGGCCGTTATCCGTTCATTAAAGGGCGTAACAGGCAAAACACCATTTACTGCAGCAGACAGCAAAGCAGGCCTTTTCTTCATGATATTCTGTGACCTGCAATTGTTGGTGGGACTGATCCTTTTCTTCGTGAGTCCTTTATCTAAAGCCGGCATATCAGACATGGGCGCTGCGATGAAAGACCCTGTACTGCGATTTTTTACCGTAGAACATGAAACGATGGCCATTATTGCCATTGCTCTCGTACACATCGGTAAATCCAAAATAAAGAAAGCAGCCTCCGATGCACAAAAACATAAACTTGGCCTGATCTTCTTTGGTCTTGCACTGGTAGTGATACTAGCGCTTATTCCATGGCCTTTCCGTGCAGCACTCGGTAAAGGATGGTTTTAATAACGGCCCTGGTTGTCAGATAATAAAAGCTATTAGCAAAATGGCGTCCTTGTCAGGGACGCCATTTTCTTTTTATTGATTGACCACTGAATAACTAATTAACCCTTGTCCTTGTTGTACAATCTGAACGAATAGATATACGGCAATGCCGCCAGTACGATCGCCACAAAGAAGATAATAAATACGCCGGTGATCAGCGACAGGAAGAATCCGGCTATGATGATGACCACACCTGCACTTACCCACAGGTTACTGGCCATCAGATGTGTTTCTTTCCATACATTAGGACTTTGTAGTGTCCATGGTGTTCTTACACCTACATAATTGTTGGGCTTCAGATTTCGCAGATAAAAACCGATACCGGTGATCAGCAATCCGACTCCTATAAATGCCCAGCGTTCCATGATGAACGATTTTCCCTGACTCACCAGGAAAATGATAATACAGGTGAAAACTGCCTGATAAGAATGAATCAAAAATCGGATGCGATAATATTCTTTGTGCTCCACTTCTATGGCAGACGGTGTAATCTGCTTTTCTCCTGCGGCCGGAATATAGCGAAACAGGAAATAGATGAGGGCATTTGTAAAAAACAGGAAGATCATCAGCAACAGGAAATCTCTCTTTGATCCTATTTCCTGGGCGCCTGATGTGTTTAAATTAGTAGAGACAACTGCAGGTATCGAATTCCAGATAATAGCCAGGTAACCCATGGGTACCAGCAGTAATGCGAGGATAAGCAATTCTTTGGTAAAATCCGGCTGTTTCATTGGAGATCAGTTTAAATGTAAAACCACTCACATACTCCCTTTTTCCTTCATTTCCATTCTCTTATCTATTACATATTGGATGCCAGTTATGTTTATTAAAGTTACGAAAATTGATTCTTAGAGAAATCTCAATAATATTTTACTAAATTTATTAGTATTACTAAAATAATTAGTAATTTAGCAGTCGCAGATAAAAGTGATTCCGGCTGGCAGGCCTGCTGCTTTACTATCCTCTCCCTTTGCCCGGTCCGCCATCCGTATCGCTTTTATACGGTCTAGCTGTTCCGTCCTTTGTTTATCCATAAACCAACGTTATTATGATTACGTTACAACAGCGTACCATTGCGCATTTCGACCTTGACTGTTTTTTTGTGTCAGTGGAATGCCAAAGGGATAGCCGGTTAAGCGGACAACCGCTGCTGGTAGGCGGCAGCAGTGATCGTGCTGTGGTAGCTGCCTGCAGCTATGAGGCCAGACGCTATGGTATTCATTCTGCTATGCCCATGAAAACAGCATTGCGGCTTTGTCCGCATGCCATTGTACGCAGTGGGGATATGGAATTGTACAGTGCAAAATCCAGGGAGATCACGGAGATCATTGCCGGCAAAGCACCGCTATATGAGAAATCATCTATCGATGAATTTTACCTGGACCTTTCCGGCATGGATAAATTCTTCGGCTCCCTGAAATGGACTACCGAGCTGCGGAAAGCCATCATGAAAGAATCAGGGCTACCTATTTCATTCGGACTGGCGTCCAACAAGCTGGTCTCCAAAGTAGCCACAGATGAGGCTAAGCCAAACGGTCAACTGGAAATACTGTTTGGCGAAGAGAAAAGTTTTCTGGCACCGCTGGCGGTGGAAAAGATTCCGATGGTAGGCCGCGAAACCGGTGCCCAACTAAGGCGCCGTGGCGTAGAAACCGTGAAAACACTGAGTGAAGTGCCCATCTCCCTGCTGGAAGCATGGATGGGGAAAACCGGAATAGCGCTTTGGAAAAAAGCCAATGGTATCGATGAATCGCCGGTAGTGCCTTTTTATGAACAAAAATCTATTTCTACAGAAAGTACTTTTCCTGCAGACACCATTGACATGGAATTTCTACATGCAGAATTAATACGCATGACGGAAAAAATAGCATTTGAATTAAGACAGCAAAATAAACTTACCGGCTGCATTACCCTGAAACTACGTTATTCCGATTTTGAAACCGTTACCAAACAAATGTCAATTCCTTACTGCTGTGCCGATCATGCGCTACTGGAAAAAGTAAAGGAACTGTTTAAAAAACTATATGACCGTCGTTTGTTGGTACGTCTTATTGGCGTACGTTTCAGCCACCTGGTGCAGGGAAACTACCAGATCAGTTTATTTGACGATAAACAAGAAATGATCGCGCTGTATCAGGCTATTGATCAAATCAAAAATCGTTTTGGATGGGAGTATCTGATGAAAGGTACCAATGTGATACCACCTGATCGAAAAAAACAGCCGGCACCCAAAAAAGATATCATGCCATATTTCAAAGTTTAACATCGCTGCTGATAACAGTTGTTCGGGAATGTAGATAATATCGCATGGTGAGGTTCAATGTCTCCGGATAAAAATAACAGGTTGCTCAGCGCATACGCTGTTACACAGCGAGGTTCAACATCTTCCTATAAAAAATAACAGCACGTAAAAAGGAATACCGGATTCAATTATGTATCTCAATTGCAAAACATTTTTCAGTCTGCGATATGGCACTATGCATGCAGAAATGCTGGTAGAAAAAGCATATGAACTGGGCATTCGCACCCTGGCGTTGACAAATATCAATATGACTTCCGATGCCTGGGAGTTCGTGGAACTTTGCAATAAATATTTGATTAAACCTATACTGGGACTGGAATGCCGAAACGAAAACAATTTTAAATATATCCTGCTGGCGCGTAACCAGCAAGGCTGGTACGCCATCAATCATTTTCTGTCCGAACATTTGCAGCAGGAAATTCCTTTTCCTGACCAGGCACCTTTTATCCCTCATACCTTTGTTATTTACGCTTGGGGAAGCCGCGCTCCGGAAATGTTGGCAGCACACGAATTAATCGGCATAAAGCCCTGGGAGCGTAATAAATTATTCAGAACAAATACCTCATCTATCCGGGATAAACTGGTTATTCTGCAACCAGTAACCTTCCAGGATGAAGAATATTTTGAGCTACATCGCCTGCTGCGGGCAGTAGATCAGAATATTCTTATTTCACAACTAACGCCCGATATGACGGGCCATCCGGCAGAACAATTCGTACATCCTTCAAAAATGGTGGAACATTTTTCAGACTATCCACATATTGTACAAAATACCGTGGAAATAATGGAAGCCTGCCAGGTGGAAATGGACATCACCCCTCACATTCCCCGCAACAAAAAACATTTTACAGGAAGCGTGGAAGGAGACCGCGCCAAATTGCGGGAACTGGCCCTGGAAGGCATGTACTACCGGTATGGCGATGATCATGAAGAAGCGCTTAGCCGTATTGAAAAAGAGCTGGCCATTGTTGCTCAAATGGATTTCGAAGCGTATTTTCTAATCACCTGGGATATCATCCGGTATGCACAGGAACAGGGATTTTTCTACGTTGGCAGGGGCAGCGGCGCTAATTCCATTATTGCCTATTGTACAAAAATTACGGATGTAGATCCCATAGAGCTGGATCTGTATTTTGAACGCTTTCTTAATCCTTCGCGTAGTTCTCCGCCGGATTTTGATATAGATTTTTCGTGGCGTGATCGTGATCAGATCATCCGGTATGTCTTTGATACCTATGGAAAAGATTATACAGCGTTACTGGGCACCGTCACCACTTTCCAAACAAATGCCATTATACGGGAACTGGGCAAAGTATACGGGCTACCGAAAAAAGAGATTGACAAAATACTGGAGAATGGATTTCATGTTCAACTGGAGGCAGATAACATCCATCAGAAAATAGCGCATTACTGCGACCTGATGGATAGAAAACCTGCATTCCCCAACCATCTCAGCATTCATGCCGGAGGAATACTGATCAGTGATGCACCTATCCATCACTACTGCACTACTTATTTGCCACCGAAAGGTTTTGTAACAGCCCAACTGGATATGTGGCAGGCAGAACGCATAGGACTGTATAAGTTTGATATCCTCAGCCAGCGCGGACTTGGGCATATACGCGACGCCATCGACATCATAAAAGAAAACAAACATGTGGATATCGACATCCATAATGTCAAAGCATTCCAGATAGATACCCGTGTAAAAAACAACCTGGCCACCGTAAATACAATTGGCTGTTTTTATATAGAATCTCCTGCCATGCGACAGCTGCTACTGAAACTTCGATGCGATAATTATCTGGCACTGGTAGCAGCGAGTTCTATTATCCGCCCCGGTGTAGCACAATCGGGCATGATGAAAGAATATGTGCAGCGATACCGCAATCCCGATAAAGTGGAATACCTGCACCCGGTGATAGAAGAACTGTTGAAAGAAACTTTTGGTATTATGGTGTACCAGGAAGATGTAATTAAAGTAGCCCATCGATTTGCCGGTTTGGAACTGGCAGATGCGGATACACTGCGCCGTGCCATGGGTGGGAAGTACAGGGATTCAAATGATTTTAAAGAGATAGAGAAAAAGTTTTTTGCTAACTGTAAAGAAAGAGGTCATTCGGATCAGGTAGCAGCGGAAGTATGGCGACAAATAGCCAGTTTCGCCAACTTCTCTTTTTCCAAAGCCCATTCTGCCAGTTTTGCAGTAGAAAGCTATCAGAGTTTGTACCTGAAAACTTATTTCCCGGCAGAGTTCATGGTGGCGGTCATCAATAACTTTGGCGGCTTTTATAACCGGGAACTTTATTTCCGGGAGCTGCTGAAAACAGGGGTAACCATGCACCCACCCTGCATTAATAACAGTGACTATTCCACAAATATCAAAGGCCAGGATGTATATGTGGGGCTGATTCACGTGGAAGGACTCGAACAACTACTGGCAGAAAGAATATTAGCCGATCGGTTGGCCTATGGGTCATTTGCACATCTGGAAGACTTTACCAACCGCATCTCACCGGGGCCGGAGCAACTCGAAATACTGATCCGCATTGGCTGTTTCAACTTTACTGGCTACACTAAAAAAGAATTATTGTGGAAAAGCAGTATGCTCGTAAAAAGTAAAGAAACCAATAATACCCATAGTCTCCCGCTGTTTGGAAATACGGCTGTTCACTGTGAACTCCCTACCCTGGCATATCATGCACATGAAGATGCCTTTGATGAGATTGATCTGCTGGGTTTTCCGCTACAATCTCCTTTCAGTGTATTGCAACACAATCAAAGTACGTATATGCCTGCCCGTGAGTTCGGAAAATATGTGGGTTTGCCGGTTACAACGCTGGGCTACCTGGTAACCACTAAATTTTTACGCAGCAATAAAGGAGAGCCCATGTGTTTTGGTACTTTTCTGGATAAAGAAGGCGCATTTGTGGATACGGTTCATTTCCCTGATAGTCTGCGGCAATATCCCTTTCAAAAAGGTGGTTTTTATGTTTTACAGGGTAAGGTGGCGAAAGAACATGATGTAATAACATTGGAAATCAATAAGATGTGGAAGATTGGGTATTTTGAAGATAAAAAAGCATAAAACCGACAAAATGTTGTATTTTTGCGACAAATGTCGGGTATTATGAAACACGTAAAAGGATACCGCGTGCAGGAAAATGCATTACTGATTGTAGAAGTACCTGGGGCGGCTTTCATTGCCGGTAGCGGCTATTTTGATTTTATACAACTTTCCCGTAGTGGAATTATTAAACAAGCATTATTGAATTTGAGCAGACAGCTTTCTTTTTCTTTATCAGAACTGGCGCAGGTAGTACATGTTTCAGAAAGAACACTACAGCGCTACGCAGACGATGCAAAATTATCTGCCGATACCTCTGAGCGTGCCATTTTGCTCTCTCAGCTCTATCAACGTGGGACCGAAGTGTTCGGTCAGCTTGAAAACTTCAAGGAATGGATGAGAACATCTTTACCTGCCTTCAACTATCAAACCCCTATTTCGCTTTTAGATACCACTTTTGGGTTTCAGCTGATTCAAGATGAGCTGGGACGCATTGAGCATGGCATCTTTGCATAAATCAACGAATCAATCAACATGGAAGTATACAGGATCAGTAAGTGCGCTTACATCAATGATCTGAGTGGAACAGGTGCGCGTCTGTACGGAGGACGCTGGAACAGTCCAGGGCATTCCATTGTGTACACCGCTGGCAGCAGAGCATTATCCGCATTGGAAGTGCTCGTGCATATTCCTTTGAAAAATATAGTACAGGATTTCTGTATTGCTACTATCAACATCCCGGATAATCTCGCCATTAAGGTGTTGACCAAACACGACCTACCTTCAGGCTGGCAGTCACTTGGTCCGGATCCGGAGCTGCAGGGTATCGGTGATGAATGGGCAGATACTGCTAAATATGCGGTACTCAGGATTCCTTCTGTTGTGATAGCAGATGAATATAATTACCTGATCAATCCTCTTCATCCGGATGCGGAGAGTATAACAATCGTCAATACACAACCATTTGTCTTTGACCAGCGGCTGAAAAAATAATTTTCAAAACGTATAAAAGAAATGCCACGGAAAATATCCGTGGCATTTCTTTTATACGTTTATATCTGTTGTCTATTCCAGACCAAACAACCCTTTATTCAGCACCTGCAATGTTTTCTCTTTAAACTGACCATTGATCAGGATAGAGATATTGTGCCTGCTGCCACCATAAGAGATCATGCGCAATGGAATTTCTTCAATGGCGTCAAATAATTTAGTGATAATAGAGGGAGTAGCCGCTACTTCGTTACCAACAATAGATACGATGGTTTGATGATAATCCAGTTCTACTGTACCGAATGGTTGCAGTTCTTTCAGGATCTGATCCAGGTATTGCTCGTTATCGATCGTGACAGACACCGCTACTTCAGAAGTAGTGATCATATCAATTGGAGTGCGGTATTTTTCGAATATTTCAAAAATTTTGCGAAGGAAACCATATGCCAGCAGCATGCGGCTGGATTTGATTTTAATAGCAATGATGCCATCTTTCGCTGCAATTGCCTTTACCCCGTTACCATTAGGCATTTCAGTGATGATAGTGCCTTTGGCTTCCGGTTGCATGGTATTGAGCAATTTCACCGGGATATTGAAATGTTGTGCAGGCCAGATAGAAGCCGGATGGAGGATTTTAGCACCGAAGTAAGCCAGTTCTGCCGCTTCATCAAAAGAGAGCTGCTCAATGGGGAAAGTTTTTTTCACCACGCGCGGATCATTGTTGTGCATACCATCAATGTCTGTCCATATCTGCACTTCATCTGCCTGGATAGCAGCGCCGATCAGGGATGCAGAATAGTCACTGCCGCCACGTTTCAGGTTATCTACCTCTCCGCGCGCATTGCGACAAATATATCCCTGGGTAATAAATACCGTTTGACCTTTATGCTGGCTGATCAGGTTAGCCAGTTTAATTTTTATTTTTGGAATTTCTGGTTCTTCAAATTCATCAATACTCATGAAATCCAGTGCTGGCAACAATACTGCAGGGATACCGGCTTCTTCGAGATATACACAGAACAAGCGGGTAGATAATAATTCGCCTTGTGCAAGAATATCTTTATTCAGCGCTTCATTAAAGGATATCTTCAGGATGATGTTCAGAAATTCGAAGTGTTCATCAACAATCGCCTTGGCATTTGCGCGGCCGGCTTCCTGTTTCACCAGTTCATCGCAAAAGGTACGGTAGTGGCTCTCCAGCTTATCTATCTGCTGCTTCGCCTGTTCCTTCTTACCTCCTGACAGTGACTGACTAATTTCCACAAGGGAATTTGTGGTGCCTGACAGTGCAGACAGAACCACAATTTTCTGATCATTATCTGCTGTGATCAGTTGTGATACCGACTGCATACGCTCTGGTTTTCCCACGGAGGTTCCACCAAATTTTAACACTTTCATCTGAATGTTTTGTTTTGCTTTAGCTACCTGAAATCCAGCACGGGCTTTATTCCTGGTGTTTTTTATGAACGATTATGATTTAAAAATTCAAATTAAATTTTGCAGCTACTTCTTTCATATCCTTTACCACAGGGGCTATTACAGGAATTCCCTTTTCAAGTCTTTCGTGCTGCATTTCTCTTTCCGGATCTCCGGGTATCAACACTTTTTTCCCTGCTACCGGTTCAGCAGCTCTGAAGCGATTGATCCACGTATCCATATTCAACTTAAACTCTTCTGCCGGCCGGAATGCATCTACACGCATAGCACCGAAGAAATGTCCCAGTCCCTCTCCTACGGGATCAGGCGCCAATGGCAGAAAACTCACAAAAGGAGGCGCCCATGGACCATAATTAGCTCCTGAAAGAACGGCCGAAAATATATCAACTATTGCTCCCAAACAATACCCCTTATGACTTCCATGTTCGCGATCACCGCCCAATGGCAGTAAAGCCCCACCATCCTTAAGTTCATGAGGATTTTTGCTGGGATTACCTTCTTTATCCTGTATCCAGCCGTAAGGCGCTTCTTCATTTTTGCGTTGCAGGATCTCCAGTTTACCATTGGCTGCAGTGGTAGTAGCAAAATCAGCCACGAAAGCCGGTTGCTCCTTAGCCGGAATGGCTACTGCAATCGGATTGGTACCCAACATCCGCTCTGTAGAGAAAGTGGGCGCTACCAGCGGACTGGCATTGGTCATGGCCATGCCTATCATATCCTTTTCCAAAGCCATCATAGCATGATAACCCGCAATACCAAAATGATTGGAATTTTTCACGCTTACCCAGCCGGTACCCACAGCAGCCGCTTTCTGCATGGCTATTTCCATGGCAAAAGGCGCTACCACCAATCCTAAACCAGCATCCCCATCAATAACAGCGGTGCTGGGCGTTTCATGCACAATGCGAATATTGGGACGTGCATTGATTCGCTTTGCCTCCCATAAACGAACATAGCCCGATAAACGGGCTATTCCATGAGAATCTATACCACGCAAATCTGCCGAAACCAATACTTCACTTGCCAATGCAGCATGTTCGAGGCTACATCCCATGTGAATAAACACCTCGCGGGTAAATTCCCTCAAATGATGATAAGAAAAAATATGTTCCATCTGCGACGAATTAAGCCTGAGCGGTGGGTCCACCAAAATTCAAAGGTACAGATACCTGCTCCTGATCCTGGATGGGGCCGTGTACAGATTCATATTTCTTAATATTATCCAGCATCGCTTTCATAAAGCGCTTGGCATGTTGCGGGGTAAGTATTATACGGGATTTTACCTTAGCCTTTGGCAGACCGGGCATCACATTCACAAAGTCTACCACGAATTCGGCGTTTGAATGAGTAATGATAGCAAGATTCGCATATTGACCCTCGGCGATTTCTTCATTCAACTCTATATTAAGCTGATTCTGTTCTTCCTGATTTTCCATGTTGTACGTTTTTGCCGTACAAAAATAGAAAAAGAGGACTCAAATGAGTCCTCTTTTTTTAGAAACAGCAAATTAGCGTCTGTTACCAGTCATCTTTATCGAATTTGTCCGCTAAATACCGGACAGACAATGTCCTTCTTTTCTTTTTAGACATCAATTTATTCCTGTTCTGGTGTCCCAGTACATTTGCTTTCCCCAGAAGTTATCTTTCACCTGGCCCACAGTAGGTCCGCTATTTGTCTTATTCAATGTAGTTTCACTATTAGGATAAGGCAGGTGAAAGGATACACGTGTATGGCCCGGATAAGGAGATCCCTTGGCAGCAGGTAATACGGGAACATCTGTTCTCCTGGTTTCCGCCCACGCTTCATGACCATCTTTAAACAGGGCAATCCATTTCTGCAGATATATTTTCTTCACATCACCATCCCATTTTACGCCGGAATTGGTTTTATATGCTGCGTTGGTGATCTGGTTCTCAGCGAGAGAGGCGTCAATACCAGCCTCATAGGCTTGCTGCGCACTAACACCTGCGTTCCAGCCGTTGGCTGCAGCTTCCGCAAGAATGAATTTCACTTCCGCCACACGCATGTACGGCGTAAATCCTTGCTTATTGTCCCTGAAACGGGCGCCGATCCTGGAATACAGCGCAAGGGAAGGCAGTCTGTCATTATCTGGTATGCCAATTCCTACACCGCGGAACTGGCCATCGCTGGCAGGTTTGGCATAAACTGACAACCGCGGGTCTTTCAGGCGGCTGAGAATATTTACCAACGTGTCGCTTACAGCATGATCATCGCGGCCATCATCCGATTTATTGGAAGCCCAGGGTTCATTGTAAGGTTTACCTCCAGGCCAGGTCAGGAACGCATTATCACCGTTGTCTGTCATGATAGGGTACTTCTCCTGATCTCCGGCAATTTCTTCAATATTGGATTTAGCTGTTACCGGATCCACCTTGCTTAAACGGATGGCTACTCTTAACCGAACGGAATTACAGAATTTACGCCATTTGGTTAAGTCTCCCGAAAACAGGAAATCTCCATCCCCCAGCGCATCAGGACTGTTCTTCGCAAACAGATCATTGGCCGTTTTCAGATCCGCTAATAATGACGCATAAATAGCTTTCTGGTCATCATATTTTGGCGTAATAACACCGGAATTACCTTTCAGCGCATCAGAGTAAGGTATGTTCCCCCAGCTGTCTGTGGCTATTTGTGCCACATAAGCCTTAAAAGTAAGTGCCGCCGCCTGCATATTCACTTTATTGTTGGATACGGCATCACTAATGGTGATCTGAAGGTTATTTAGAACTCTGTAATGATAAGTCCATAAATTCTCCATCACCACTCCCCTGTATACATTACGTGACTCATCTATATATTGGATCTTACCCAGATGGCCACCGAAACATTCGGGCTCATTCATATCTCCCCATAAATCATAAAGGAATTCTCCATAATAAGCAATCGAATATGCCAGCGTATTGTTACCAGGCACCTTTTCCGGAGTATTGGGATTCTCATTTATTCTGTCAAAGCTTTTGGTGCAGCTTCCGCCAGTTATCAAAATCAATGCACCCGCCAGGATAAATTTCGAAAATCTTCTATTATACAGTTTCATAATAATAATTTTAGTTAAATCATCAATCCGCTTCACTACTATGTTAGAAATTCAGATTTAATTTCAGACCTATGCTTCTGTTTGAAGGAATCTGGTATTCTTCCACGCCGATTGACGTAAGGTCCGTTCCTAATCCGGTTTCCGGGTCAATATGTGCTTTGTTGCTTTTATCAACATACAAGAGTGCTACGTTCTGCGCAAACACAGATACACCCGCACCTTTCAACCATCCCCACCTGCTTATCAGATTGGCAGGAAGTGTATAGCCCAATTGGATAGTACGGAGTTTTATAAAAGTACCATCTATGATATCGAACTTGGTTCCGGAGGAAGCTCCATCGTAAGAAAGGTATTTAAAAGCCCTGTCGGCAGCCACCACCTTCGTATTGGGATTACCGTTTGCGTCTACTACTTTTCTGTCGGCCAACAGGTCTCTACCGATTACCACTCCTGTTTCACGGAGTGTACCATCAGCTGTAAAGTCCATCGTACCGGTATTAGCACCGAACATCTGCGTTACGCTGAATATATCACCCCCCTTTCTCATATCGACCAGGAAGTTGAGTTTGAAATTGCGATAAGTAAATGCGTTATTGATTCCACCAAACCAATCGGGTGTGATGTTACCAATCACCTGATCCTTAGCGAACGTTGGCAATCCCTGGGCATTTACCACAATCGCACCTGATTTAGGATCGGTTACGTAATCGGCCCCCCTGATCACTCCATAAGATTCACCAGGAACCGCTCCCACAGTAACAGCCCAGGCAGTGGACAGTTGGAACCAATTCAGTGTCTGGCCAGTAGTAGGATCAGTATACAGTTTATTCACCTTACTGGAATTCTTCGCCCAGTTAACCGTGATATCCCAATTGAATCCATTCTCCTTACGCAGGATACCCAGGTTCAATTGCAGCTCCACACCTTTGTTCTGGATCTCACCGGCATTGATGAAGTTGAAATCCGCTCCGGCGGCCGCGGAGATACCTACCGGCATGATCTGGTCTTTTGTTATCTTGTTATAATACGTGGCATCCAGATTCAACCTGTTATCCAGAAAGCGCAGCTCAGCACCGATTTCAGTACTTTTGGCTCTTTCCGGTTTCAGGTTCTTAGGAGCCAGGCTATAGGCTTCATGATAAAGGCTCACGCCATGGAATGTACCAGATTCGGGTACAAAACTTCTGATAAGTTGGTAAGGATCTGTTCCATTACCTACTTCTGCGTAGCTTAAGCGGAGTTTACCAAAGGTAAAGACAGTCGACTTATTCAGGTTTAATGCATCGCTGAAAATCCAGCTCAAACTGGCTGAAGGATAGAAATAAGCTCTGTTGCTGGCGGGCAAGCTGGAGTTCCAGTCATTTCTACCAGTAACATCCAGGTACAACCAGTTGCGGAATCCCAATGAAGCCTGTGCAAATACGCTATTGGAGCGGAGCTGTGAAATACGCATGGCATTAATCGTTCCCCCTTTTGCGTTACCAATCGTAAAAAAGTCTGGCACAGTCAGATCGTTTGCGATAACTGAAGTACTCTTATATTTCGTATCACGGTAATTTCCACCAGCGGTATAGGACAGGGAGAAATCATGACCCAGTTTTCCTCCACCAGTTGCTATCAGGTCCGCATTAAACTCATTCTGGTAAATACTCCAATCCGTAAACTGTCCACCCTGACCGGTTGTAAAATTAGCGGTGGTGAGAGAGCTTGTTGTCTGTTTCCTGTTTTCAGAATACCAGTCGGTACCAATACGTCCCATCAGGTTAAACCATTTGTGGAAATCATATGAAATACTCGCGTAACCGATCACACGGTTTTTAGTACGTCCATTCTGATTCTTATACATACTCAGATAAGGATTATCGTGGTAGTTCAAATTCCAGTTGTAGGGAACACCTCCGGCGGGGTATTGGGGATTAGGAATAAACTTCGTCCAGTTATTTTTAAGGTCTTTCATGTCTACCTGACGTCCGAACCAGCTACCTACTGACTGTAATGGGTTGAATTCGTTATATCCCTGTCCTACAATATTTTCGTTAAGGGTTTGTATGTAGTTGGCCATTGCTTCTACTTTCAACTTATCGGTCAGGTTCTGTGAAGTATTCAGCATGGCAACATACCTTGTCTGATCCGTATTGGGAATACTGCCCATCTGACGCTGGTGGCCAAGTGAAAGCCTCGTGCTGCCCCTGTTGGTATTCGAAGTCATTGCCACACTGTTATTGAGCGTAAATCCAGTCGTGAAAAATTCTTTCACGTTGTCAGGATGTGAGACCCAGTCAGTAGGAGTTCTGTTACCACTGGCATCCAGTGGGCTGTTGTACTGTGGCAATTTCAGTCCTATATCAAGCCTTGGTCCCCAGCTTTCATCTGCGCCATCATTTACTCCCCCTCCTGCTCCATCTACATAAGCAAATCCGTTTTGTAATGCCCAGTCCTGGTAAGACAGCGGGTTAGTTGGTGTTTGACTTTTGTATTGGTTGTACCAGTATTCACTACTGGCGGAACCCTGTCCGTATTTATTCTGGTACCCCGGCAGGATGTATTGTTTTTCGAATGAAATACCCCCGGTGTAAGATAACCCGATACCTTTGAAGGCGGATTTTCCGGACTTGGTAGTAATCAGGATCACACCGTTTCCTGCCCTGTAGCCATACAAAGCGGCAGCATTGGCGCCTTTCAGGATGGAAATAGAGGCTACGTTTTCCGGATCAATATCCTGGATACCATTACCATAATCCACTGCGGTGGGTTGATCTGTAGAAGTGTTTCTTATGGTACCTGGCACCAACGTTGTGTTCGGGTTATTGATCGGAATACCATCCACTACGATCAGTGGTTGGTTATTACCGAAAGAGTTGTAACCGCGTAACACGATGCTGGTACTGGATCCTACGGCGCCACCGTTGTTAGTGATCTGTACACCAGCTGCCCTACCTGACAATGAATTTAAAATATTGTTTTCATTCGTTTGCGTAAGTTCTGCCCCTTTTACTTCCTGTACTGCATATCCCAGCGCTTTCTTCTCTCTCCTAATGCCCAATGCAGTTACCACTACCTCATTGATGGTTTTCTCCGTTTTCACCAGGCTGACGTTCAGTGTACTACCACTCACAGTAACCTCTCTCGTTTCGTAGCCCATGGCAGAAATAACCAACACCTGGCCATTCGGAACTTCCAGTTTAAAGGCACCATTCAGGTCCGAAACGGTACCTTTCGACAGTCCTTTAAATTGGATGGTAGCACCGGGCACACCGTCCCCGTTGGTTTCGGTGACTTTCCCTGTGATAAGTTTTGCTTGCCCGATGACAGTTGCTATGCATAGTAGCAGCAACATCGTTGTTAATAAGAATGGTTTTCTCATAAACGAATTGTTTTGTTTTAGTTTTAGTTTGGATTGTCCAGAGCGGACATGGGAAGCGGAGCTCTATTACCAGCCGGCGTCAACAGTTATTCGATTTTGGCTGAATACCTGATGTGCGCTGTGTCCTTCTGTATGGTTCGATCTGGTTGAATATCATGAATCCATATTTCTTTTAAAAAATATCGGATACACTCAAGGGATATACCCGGCTGGGCAGCACCGTAGTGCCTGTATGGATACCTTTAACCCCGATAGCGGCAAACCGAGTCAGGTTGCCATCACGAGTCACTGTAACCTCCCGCTGCTGCGAGTAGGCCAGACTTACAATTGCCGTAAGCACGGCAAAAAGGAATAAAACCTTCTTCATAAAAGATTCAAATTTTGGTTGAAAAAGAAATAAAAATTGTATCGTATAACTGCTTCACAATTGGGCAACAGCATGCCGTTACGCCAAATATCATTTGACGCTTTCTCATGCACCCGGCGAAAGTGTAGACATAAGCCTTCCGTACCGCACAAGCTTGTACGATCTATTATTGCAATAAACCATTCTATTCCCACAATGGGCGGGAAATGCAGAATCAGTTACCGTAAATGGCTACGGCATCACAGCTATGTAAAAGGGGAGGTTCCTTTTTTCATAATCAGTTCAGATTTTGGTTGTATAAATTAAATACCGATTTAGTCTTTGCATCAAACAGCGCACCATCAAGGGTGACAGCTGATTGTTTATATCAGGTTGTTGGTAACCAGATATTATTACAGGACCATGGCTAATGAAATACGCTAATTGTGTCTGGTTAATTCCGGGCTAAGGTAGCAGTTGCTGATTTTGTTGCTCATTGTAGTCAACCATAATTGAAACTAGTGCGTGTTTCCTGGCTATCACAAGCTGATCTTCCTGAAGAAGGTATTCACTCATAAAGCAAGTATGATTTAGATTTCGGTTGACATACACAAGATAGAAAAAAAAAGGATGCTGTCCTACATCTACTTAACATTATTTTAACAGCAAGCAAAGATAACCACATAACAAATTGATAATCAATGTAAGTGATTGCATAAGTAAAAAAAATTCTTACCTGTTGATTAAATACTGCAGTTGAAATTGAAGCATGGTTTTCTTATCACCTTTGATGATATCATTACCACTGCCTGTTTGATCTGCCCCCGGATAGATCGTCTGATGAAAACGCCCCCAACCGGAAAGTCGTCGATTTATTTTCCATTTCACGTTCAGGTAATACTGCCATCCCAGGCCATAGAGCTGGGATACAGCGTTTTCATACAACACGCTGCTTTCGGCAGCATAGATTCGGGAATCGTAACTGCTGGTTTGAAAACGGGATAATCTTCCACTAACGGTAAAGGGTATACGCTTAAAATGATATCCTGCATCCAGGTAAATCAGCCACCCCTGCTGTGCGCCTGCAGCCGATTGAGAGCTGCTGTATTCCAGTCTAGCTTTGGCACTCAGCTGTTTGTTCTTTTGCCAGTTCCATTGAAGGCGTAGATGCGTAGTCGTTATCAACTCCGGTACTTTGAGCGGATTATCCGGGAGCAATATGTTTTCACTGGACTGCCGGTAGTTATACCGGAGCAGCAGTGTTGTTTTTTTACCAGGCGTATAACTCCCCTGCACAAAAAAATCGTTACCATAAGAAGGTGCATTGATACGGTACTTCAGCCAGGGGAAGCGAAAAAAATCCGCATAGGCATCCAGTTTACAACGGGCATTTATTTTAACCGTTACCGCCATGTACATGCCATTTTCATTGACGGTGCGATAGCCATCGCCAAAACCTTTGGCAAACAGCGATTGGTAAGCTTTATCATAGTAACGGTACACCAGCGAAATATCCACAGATGGCGCTACACTGGTGAGCAGTCCTTGTACAATCGCCAGTTTGCCGTTATTACTTGCTGCCACCTCTCCAAACAGGTGAACATTCTTCCAGCTCCCCGCATAGTCCACGCTACCGGCTGACAGCTGACGACCGTTAAAATCAAATTGATTATATGGTGCGATAGCCTTTTGCAAAGCCGGAGAAAAACGATGACTGATTACATTTCCTCCCAGCTGCCAACGGGGAGTGGTATACCCGATATTGCCTCCGGCACTCCATAGTTGCACAAGGCCCCGTTTGGCGATTTCTCCAATCGTACGATGATACCCGCTGCTGATCACACTTTCAGCGATCACCTCATCCATTAACGTATCTGTGCTGCCGTCCTGCTTACGCCAGGAAGCAAAAGCAGTTGCTTCCCAATGTTGTTGCTGCAGCGTGATAGCAGCACCTCTGAAAAAATAAAATTCCCCCGGAGAAGTATACGGCCGCAACACTTCTCCTTCGCGCTTTACCTGCATTACTGACGCCCCTTTTCCATAGGCCTGTGATTGCCAGTTCAACAGCCCCTGCCCGAGATTGACGGTATAATCACCTAATGCCAATGCTTTTATTTTCCGGAAGTTCCTGATAAAAAGATGAGCACTGTAAAAATCAAATCCCTGTTGTTGCCCTCCTTTAAAAAGTGCTTCACCGGCATCTTTCTCCATCACTACCCCCCAGCTGATATAGCGTGGAAAACTATAACGATAACGCACAAACAATTTATCCGGACTTCCCCTGTAAGCAGGCAGTGTACTGTCGGTATGCAGGTATCCTTTCGCTTTTTCCAGTGGCCGCGCATAACGTAACAGAAACGTATGATCGCCTTTATGCAGGTAATCATGTAATGTATAATGCGGTGACAGATCATTACCTACCATTACATAAGGCAGGATACGCCGGATCACTTCCGGCTCAAAACCGGGCACCGCCTGCAGTTCATAGATACTCAACAAGTCGCCCAATAGTAAGCGATATTGCAAAAAGTTACTGATCTGCAAAGGTGTCAGCAATCCAATAGATTGCAGTGTCGCTTCATCCGCCGTATTTAGCTGAATTTTATGCCTGCCCAGTGCATTCAGCTGCTGCCATTGCGCATCATCTTCCGATACACTTTCCGTGCCGGCCGCTTCTTTCTCCAGGTTATTTTCCATCACCACCGGCATTGTTTCTTCCTGTTGGCGGGCGCTCGTTTCCCTGCACAGCAATAGCAGTAACGCGCAACAAATTATTCTGTAGAAGGTGGTGTAGAAGGTTGCCATATCAGTGAGGTTGAAGGAGTAATACCTAACTGCGGATGAAATCCGGCTGCAATATCTATGCGTAGTGAGCGCAGATAAAATATGACGGATGCATTGTTATAGGCCGGACGGGATGCCATACCTATTTCCAATGCGAAAGCACGCACGATCCGGTAATACGCAGCCGCTTTCACACCGGTAACTGCGCCCATACTAATCACACCGGCGGTTAATAAAAAATCAGGGGATGCCTCGAAACCAGCACCGGCACTGTACATTACCGGTTCACTCGCCGACTTACGCACTTGTAATCCTGCATGCAGTTTTTCACTGCAATGCCACAGTATACCTCCGTCAAAGCTAAACGAACTGGCCGTACCTGCTCCCTGTGCAGCAGTCGTTTCATAATTAAACTGTACGCCTATCCCCATCTTACGTCCCAGGCTACGCCCATATGCACCACTAAGCTGTTGCTGATGCCAGGCACTGTTGCCTAAGCGGGCAACACTACCACCAAATGCACCTGCAGGCACCGGAATAGCAATCATCACCGCATACAATGAAGCTGCTTTCAACAGGAATCTGTTTTCTGAATAAATACCGGCACTAAATTCCGGCAAACAGGATAAACCGGCGGGATTAGTCCACGTAGCAATTACATTCTGGAAATGACGGCTGTAACTGCCAATGCCGGTATTTTTTCCTATGGGCATCAGCAAGGGTTGCGCCGACAACAACGATATCCACCACGTGGATATAAGGGTCAACATAAACTGTTTCATCCGGGAGTTGGGTTTAACAATAAAAATCCGCCTGATAGCAACGGTAGTTTGGGTCAACAAAATGCTATCATCGGTAACAAATGTAGGAATCGTTGTATGGGTAGGTGTTAATGAAACATAAACAAGCGAATTTTTGTCTTGGTTCAGGATGATACTGATGTTGATGATGTTACTTTAGGCTATTAAAAAAGCTTATCGGCAACCGATAAGAATTTTTCTTACCTGCCGCCGCTAAGCTTTTATATCTTACGAAATCAAAAAAACATCCAGGAAATCATCACAATCAGTATCATCCTGAACTAAGACAAACTCCGCACTGATTAAAACAATCCGTACAACTGTGAGTCAATCTTAGAGATAATTTCTCCCAGATCTTCATCGCTTTCCGGGAATTTATTTTTATCGATATCTATAATCAGCAATGGACCTTCTTTATATTTCTCGATCCAGTTGTTATAATATTCGTTCAGGCGCTTCAGATAGTCCAACCGGATATTCTCTTCATATTCTCTTCCTCTCTTCTGAATCTGGGCTACCAGGGTAGGTACAGATGCCTGCAGATAGATCAGCAGGTCTGGTGGTTTCACCATGCTTTTCAGCGTTTCAAAAAAGTTGAAATAATTATCGAAATCGCGTTTGGTCATCAGGCCCATTTCATACAGGTTAGGCGCAAAAATGTGCGCATCTTCGTAGATGGTACGATCCTGGATCACCGTTTCTTTTCCGTTCTGCACTTCCAGCAGTTGTTTTAATCTGCCGTTCAGAAAATATACCTGCAGGTTAAAAGACCAGCGGGGCATGTCTTCATAAAAATCATTCAAATATGGATTGTGTTCTACATCCTCATACTGCGGGTGCCATTTGTAATGTCTGCACAGCATTTCTGTGAGTGTAGTTTTACCGGCACCGATATTTCCGGCGATAGCTATATGCTTAATCTTATTCTGTTTTGCCATGCGATGATAGGTGTAATATTGAAAATAGCTACAGTTCGCGACTTTTTCAATAATAATTTATACCAATAAGTTTTTTCGCCTGTTGCAAAGTTTGTGCCGCATTCGCTCTTGCCTTCTCTGCACCGGCTTTCATAATCTTCTTCAAATAATCCGTATCCCGCTGTAATTCCTTCGCTCTTTCACGGATAGGGGAAATAAATTTCACCATATCTTCTCCCAGCTGTTTCTTCATATCACCAAAACGGATGTTACCATTGGTACTCCATGCCTCTTCATAAAAAGATACAGCATCCGGAGTAGTGGTCACCAGTTTCATCAGATCCAACAGGTTTCGTACTGATTCCGGAATCGGCGCACCCGGTACACCTGAACCACTGTCAGTTTTGGCCTTCATGATCTTCTTTATGATCTTTTCATCTTCATCTGCCAGGTACAAAGTAGCCATTTCATTTTCACTCTTACTCATCTTGCCTTCTCCATCCAGACTTGGGATACGCACCAGGGTATCACCATAGTTGAATGCTTCCGGTTCCGGGAACAGATCTCCATAGCGGTGATTAAAGCGCTGCGCAAAGTTGCGGGCCATTTCCAGGTGTTGTCCCTGATCTTTACCCACCGGCACTTTTACTGCACGCTGAATTAATATATCCACACTCATGAGCACAGGGTAAGTCAGCAGCCCTGCATTCACGTTCTGCGGCTGCAACCGCACCTTATCTTTGAACGTAGGTACCTTTTCCAGCTCGCCCACATAGGCCAGCATATTCATCAGCAGATATAGCTCCGAAATTTCAGGAATATCGCTCTGTACGTACAGGGATACCTTTTCAGGATCCAGTCCGGACGCAATATTCTCAGCCAGTACCCGCATTACATTGCCCGGCAGATCCTTGGGATCCGGATGGGTGGTCAGTGAGTGCCAGTCTGCCACAAAAAAGTAGCAGTTAAAATCTTCCTGCATCCGGATATAATTACGGATTGCGCCAAAATAATTGCCTAAATGCAAATAACCGGTGGGGCGTATGCCGCTTACCACAATTTCTTTTTCAGTAGCCATAACAGGGCGCAATTTAATCAAAAAGCGGAAAGCTTAAAGCAGAAAGCCAAAAGCTATTTAAGCAGATGCCCATCCGCCCTGTTTATCCGCCACCATAGCTTTTAGCTTTCTGCTTTAAGCTTTCCGCTTTTTCTGGCCGTTTATCCCTAATTTTGGGACACTATCATATTTACCATTTATATTTCATTATCTTTTGATTTAATTTGATTATGGAAGTGAACGACGCACTGGTGCAACAACTGGCGGATCTGGCCAGACTGGAATTTAACGACCAGGAAAAGGTGGAGATACGCGGGGAACTGCAACGGATGATCACCTTCGTGGAAAAGCTCAACGAACTGGATACCTCAAACGTAAAACCATTACTTCATCTTACAGATGATTATAATGTTTTCCGTGAAGACAGGGTAATTCCGGGTATTACACGCGAAGAAGCCCTGCAGAATGCACCATCAGCTACTGAAGAATACTTTAAAGTGCCGAAAATTATAAAGAAATAACCCACATGCAAAAGTCCGTCATCCACCTGGAAGAGATCAGGAAAAGCTATTTTCTCGGAAAAAATGAACTGCCGGTACTCAAAGGTGTAACACTAGACATTTTTAAGAATGAATATGTAGCACTGATGGGCCCCTCCGGATCCGGTAAATCTACCCTGATGAATATCCTGGGATGCCTGGATACACCTACCGCCGGTAGATATATCCTCAGCGGACATGATGTGAGCAAAATGGAAGACAACGACCTCGCCACCGTACGTGGTAAGGAAATAGGCTTCGTTTTTCAGCAGTTTAACCTGATGCCACGGCTAACCGCCCTCGAAAATGTGGCCATTCCACTGGTCTACGCAGGTATCAACAAAAAAGAAAGAACAGAAAGAGCCATCGCCATGCTGGAAAAAGTAGGATTGGGAGAACGTTACAAACATAAGCCCAACGAACTTTCCGGTGGACAATGTCAACGTGTGGCTATTGCCCGCGCCCTGGTAAATAATCCATCCCTGATCCTGGCAGATGAACCTACCGGTAACCTGGACTCCAAAACATCCGTGGAAATCATGGAGATCTTTGGCGCCATACATGCCTCCGGTAACACGGTGGTACTGGTAACCCATGAAGAAGATATTGCCGATCATGCCAGGCGCGTGATCCGCTTACGCGATGGCGTCATTGAATCTGACCGGGTGAATCAGAAAGTCGCAGTACACTAAAGAATTACGAATTATAAATTACGAATTACGGAGTTGTGGGTAGATAACAGCGGATCATCTTCGCAAAAGATCTACTCACAACTCCGTAATTCGTAATTCCTAATTCGTAATTTGCATTAAATACTATCCATGTCATTCAAGATATACACTAAAACAGGCGACAAAGGAAAAACATCCCTCATCGGCGGCACTAAAGTGCCCAAAAGCGATGTGCGTATTGAAGCTTACGGCACTGTTGATGAACTCAATTCCTATATTGGCCTCGTCAACGATTATATCGCAGATCCGGACACCAAACATCTACTCCGGGAAGTACAGGACCGTCTTTTCACCATCGGCGCTGCACTCGCCTGTGATCCTGATAAAGAAACCAAATTAAAAATACCGGACCTCCATGAGG
The DNA here is from genome assembly GCF_052114225.1 of Chitinophaga sp. RAB17. NCBI lineage: Bacteria > Pseudomonadati > Bacteroidota > Chitinophagia > Chitinophagales > Chitinophagaceae > Chitinophaga > Chitinophaga sp. RAB17. Next base: position 1,143,877 of record NZ_JBFREI010000001.1, read on the forward strand.
CAGACATCGAACTGCTGGAGAAAAGCATCGATCAGATGAATGAAGAACTCCCCGTCATGAAATCATTCATTTTGCCGGGAGGCCATGTGGCAGTATCTACCTGTCACGTTGCCCGCTGCGTTTGCCGCCGTACAGAAAGACTTTGCGTAGGTATGCAGGAACACGATATGTTCATTGAGCCATTGGTACTCAAATATATTAACCGTCTCAGCGATTATCTTTTTGTACTCGCACGCTGGGTAGGACACAAACTGGGCGTGGATGAAATTCCATGGAAGCCCCGGGTATAGAAATTTTCTTAAATTCGCTTCATGTTTACAGGAATCATAGAAACACTAGCAGAAGTAGTATCGACCAGGAAGGACGGTGGTAACCTGGTAATAACGATACAAACGCCACTCGCAGGCGAATTAAAAATAGACCAGAGTGTGGCACATAATGGCGTATGTCTTACTGTTACCAACATCCAGGGAGATACTTACGAAACCGTTGCCGTAGCAGAAACCCTGCAAAAAACGAATCTCGGTCAGCTCACCCCCACTCAATTCGTAAACCTGGAAAGAGCCATGGTGTTCAACGGCCGCATAGATGGCCACCTGGTACAGGGACACGTAGACAGCGTAGGAGAATGTATTTCCTGCCAGGAACAGGATGGTAGCTGGTTATACCGTTTTCGCTATCCAAAGGAATTTGCCGCCCTCATCGTGGAAAAAGGAAGCATTTGCCTGAATGGGATCAGTCTTACTGTATTTGATGTTACCAATGATGAGTTTTCAGTAGCCATCATTCCATACACCTACGAACATACCAATGTATCTAAAATAAAACCCGGTGTGCTGATCAACCTGGAATTTGATATTCTTGGTAAATACGTAGCCAGACAATTAGCGGTAAGAAACTAACCATTGTTAGCTTTCCTCACCATCATTTTACTAAAGCTGACAGCTGAATGCTAAGATACCTTCTCTGCTGCTCCCTGCTTTTTATCACCATGTTGGCAAATGCCCAACAGCCCACTGTGGTAAGGATACAGGGCAGTTACGATGCTACTGCGGTAACGGAGCTCTATAACAGTGCTCCTATTGGCATACAGCTGTTCTACAGCGACAGCTCCACCCAGCTCACCACCGGCTACGGCAGGGGCAATTACCGCTGGAACAAATTAAATATCAGCAGCAGCAATGGAACCATCCGGAATGGCGTACTTTATTTCGACAGAGCGCAGCTCATAAATGATCATTATCGTATTACCCTTACCGTTACTACCGGCAATAGCGACCCTTTAAAAACAACGATCACCCTCCCATATATTACAGGTATCCGCTTTAATCATTATGCCGACAGCATTAAACGGGATATCCGTTTTTACCTGAATGTAGAAGGAAAATTCAACAGTGGGAAAGTATTTCCATTAGATACCGCTACCATAAAATTTGCTGCCTCTACCGGGAAAATTATAGGGCAGGACTTATTGCTGGATAAAAATGATTCCTCGAAAACAGTCATCGTAGAAGCATGGTATAAACCAAACGACCGCATGTACCTGCGATCTGTTATCCCCGTAAAACAGGCGCCTGACAATGATTCCCTGCTGATAAAAAATTCTCCCGAAGGGAATAAAAGGAAAAGAAGACAATAACTATATCAGCATACGTGATTTCAACTCCAGGTATTTATTCACCACATTCAGGGTCAATTGTTCCGGAGGACTTAACAGCGACATGATACCATATTTCGCCAGCTCCTTTACAATCAGTTTCTTATCGTACGCAAATTTTTGCGCAATAGTTTGTTTGTAAATACCCTCTATATCATAAGCAGGTTGCTCCGTGATTTTCTTCAATTCTGTATTCTCAAAAAATACCACCAGCACCAGGTGATAACGGGCCAGCCGGCGCAGGAAAGGTAACTGCCGCTGTAAACTTGACATGGACTCAAAGTTGGTGTATACCATCAACAATGAACGGGTAGATACACTGCTGCGCAACTGTACACTCAATGCTTCATAATCACTTTCCTGCCAATGCGTTTCCTGCGCATATAACATCTCCAGGATCTTATTCACCTGTATTTTTTTATTGCTGGCAGGAAGTACTTCTGTTTTATTTTCAGTGAATGTTACCAACCCGGCTTTATCGCCTTTATTGATGGCCACATTACTGAATACCAGCGAAGCATTGATAGCGTAATCCAGCAATGACAATCCATTAAAAGGCATCTTCATTGTACGCCCCTTATCTATAATAGAATATACCTGCTGTGACCTTTCTTCCACATAATTATTCACCATCAGGTTGCCCGTACGGGCTGATGCCTTCCAGTTTAACATCCGCACATCATCGCCCTTTGTATAAGGCTTAATGTGATCAAACTCCATGCTATGCCCGATAATGCGGCGTTTATGTACACCTAATTCATTCAGCCGGTTCATATAGGAATACAATTCAAAATGACGCAACTGATGAAAGCTCGGATAAACACTTACTTCCTGTTCATTATTAAATACAAACCGGCGACTGATAATACCTAGTGCACTTTTTATAAACACATTACTATAGCCGAATTGATAAACACCTCTTTCCAGCGGACGCAGTACATATCTGAACACATGCGCTGCGCCGCCGCCAACTTTTGCACTTAAAGAAAAATCACGTTCCTGGAATTGAAAAGGTAATTCTTCAATTATACTTACAAAAACAGGAAAGGGATACCTGTTATGAAAATCAAGCAACACTTCATTTTCATCTCCATTACTGAAACGATTGCTGGTTTTACGTTCCAGCGATATGATGCCCGAAGGACGCAGCAACAGTAATACCATATCCAGCAACACTATTCCTACCAGTACAATAAAAGCGATGATCGCAATATTGTAAAGACGCGGAATAAAAAATGCTGTGATAAACAACAGCGCATTTATGCCTAACAGCAAATAAAGCCGGTTAGTAAAAAAAAGTATCTGGTATAAATTATTCTTTACAGTTGCTGACATATTCTCTTAGCATTTAATCAGTAGCTTCCAGCCATTCATCATTAGTTTTAGCTAAACAGCTAATAGCTAACTGCTAATGGCTAACTGCTATCTCGGTACTTCCACCATCTTAATAATCTGCGCAATAACATCATCTGTTTTAATACCTTCCATCTCCTTTTCAGGCGTAAGAATAATACGATGACGTAACACATGCGGTATCATTTCCACCACGTCATCAGGAATCACAAAATCCCTGTTTTTCATGGCAGCAGTAGCTTTTGCACAATTCATAACGGCAATGGATGCACGAGGTGACGCGCCCAGGTAGAGCGATGAATTCATACGTGTTTCATTGATAATAGCCGCGATGTAATGGAACAGTTTATCATCTACCACTACCTGTCTTACCTGGTTCTGGTATTCAATAATCTGTGTAGTAGTCACTACCTTGCTGATCATCTTTGTTAGATCTGTTTCCCCGCTGAAATGGTGAATACTGCGTAGCACCGCTACTTCTTCCTGCAAGTCAGGATACTTTACTTCTATCTTAAACAGAAAGCGATCCAGCTGGGCTTCCGGTAGCCGGTAAGTACCCTCCTGTTCAATCGGATTCTGCGTGGCAATCACCATAAACGGACGATCCAGTGCCCAGGTAGTACCATCGTTGGTAATCTGCCTTTCTTCCATTACTTCAAACAAGGCAGACTGTGTTTTGGCCGGGGCACGGTTTATTTCATCAATCAATACCAGGTTGCTGAAAATAGGTCCTTTCTTATATTCAAATTCCCTTGTTTGAGGATTAAATACGGAAGTGCCCAATACATCGGCCGGCATCAGGTCCGGTGTAAACTGTATACGGCTGAAATCTGCATCTACACATTGTGCCAGTAGTTTAGCCGTCAGGGTTTTAGCCACGCCTGGAACGCCTTCGATCAGCACATGCCCCTGTGTAAGTAAACCTGCAATCAGCAAATCTACCATCTGATGCTGCCCTACAATTACTTTTGCTATTTGCTCCCTGATCGCTTCCACCCCTTCATGCAAAGCAGAAAAATCAGTCCTGGGTTGAAATGTATTGGTGTCCATTATTTATTTCGTGTTTAAATAAAATAGTTGAATGCGTTTATAAAATTCCTTCAGGTAATCATCACTTATATTCCCTTCCAGCTGTACATGATGCATCATCTGCAATAACGTTCTGATATCCGCTTCCGATATAGTAGATTTCCGCGACAATGCTGCTACAAATTCTTCATTCAGTATATTGGTATTTAGATAATAACGGGTACGAATATACTCCAGCAGATGAAGAATCATTTTATGCGCCAGATTAAAGTTGTTATGCTGCTGATAATACAACTGTCCTATTGCATCCACAAACTCAACGGAAGTGTTATTAAATACTGGTTTATCAGGAATAATCCGTTGTCTGCGTTTGCTTTCAAACAATACATACAATAGCAACAATACTACGCCCAGCCACAACGCCCAGCGCATAGCCGGATAGCGCATTAATACCTGCCACTCACTGAAATCGCCCGCCTGTGCACTATGCTGGCCACTATAAAAATCGTCCCAGTATACATTACCGGCTGAATTTTGCAAATAGGCAATCTGCGTTTCCAATGCGGCCACATTATGCTTATGCAGTAAAAAATAATTAGTGAAGGTATACGGGTTCAGCAAAAGATAAATGTACCCACGGCTGTAGGCAATACGAATAAAATTAGGCTTATTCTTATAGTTATAGCCCAGCGTTGTTGTTGTAGTACTGTCTGTACCAGAGAAATAATTACCGCTGATCATCCCTTCATAAGAGAAGCTGGTATCTACGGGTACCGCTGTATCCTCGTAACGCTGTACCACACCTGCTTTATGATGCTGCAGGTTATCACTTTCCACCACCTTAAAATTCAGTTGCTTCGCTAAATAAGGATCCGGGTTATTCACTGCAATAAACAGTTCATTGCCAGGTGATACATATTCCAGCATAGCATCTACATCTTTTTCAGTTGTAAATAGTTCATTGGCCACCAGTATATAGGTGTTGCCGCTATACTTCAGCTCTGTTTCCTTTTCGTAGGTGCGTGCAAAAGGTTTAGTCACCACCTGTATGGAATGTTTGTAAAACAGTTCCGGCAGCATCTTAAAAGCGGCGTAAGCTCCGCCGGCTTTCTTATCCTTACTGGAAAAAGAAGACCGGGACATATCAGTGGATTGCTCTTCCGGGTTAATGGAAAAATTGCCTCCAATGATCATCAGTACTATAAATAACAGTACAACCGATCCTATGATGATATAAATGGATTTAGTCTTCACGAAGCTTTTCCTATTGCGTTATTAAAATCCCTGAACTCCTGGTTAATATTCCTGAAATTATCTTCACTCACCTCAAATCCACCATACCAGATATATTCATAGTCCAACGTCAGTGTGGCAAACTTTTTATAGTAGGGAGAGCTGCGCATACTACGCAGGTAGTCATTATTTGTTTTTTCCCGGCCCGGCACAATCATTTGCCGGCCGACGAGCTGAAACAGCGTATACAAGTACCACCAGCGTATGGCCTGTCTTGTATCTCCGGCCGCAATAGCTGTTTTTATCTTCTCCTCATATTCCTCTCCACTTTGCAGTTCTTCTTCCTGTATCTCCGTCAGGCCATCTATTAGTTTCGCCTTGCGGAAGATGGTCATGCCATTAACTTTCATATAGCGGTACAACAGAAATCCTAATCCTGCCAGCAACAAAATCATGAGTACAAAGCGGATAGCACTGATAGAATTAAACATCGCAATCAGGAATCTTTCCAGCCATGGTAAATGTTTTGGAGGCTCCTTTTTCACATCATAGTACTGTAGTTTCTTATTTTCTTTCAGCGCTTTTACCAGAGAATCTGAGATGTAACGCATCTCATGATAAGCAGTTTCGTTTGCGTATTCTTCAGTATCTGCATCAACATCCGCGCCTGCCGCTGTCGGTACACTATCGGTAATAGCAGTTTCCGGTGTTCCTGTGCTGTCGTATTGCGCTATACTTTTTAAAGGGAGGCAAAGCAACAGCAGCAAACCTATTTTTAGCCCCAAATATTTCTTCATGTTACTGCTTTGAAAGGGTAAATGGGATGAAGACTTTCCCGTCCGCATTTAAACGATATCCTTTTTTATGCAGGTAGATGGGATAAAAAATGAAATAGCCCAGTATAAAACTCAGGGATGACAACAAGATAAAAAGGCTTAACGCCAGCGGCATTTCAGTATGCCGGGTTACAAAGCTCTCCAGGAATGCTGCTACTATAAATACAGGTATTAAAGTTACCATGATCTTAATTCCATCTTTGGCGCCTTTGCGCAGGGAATCCAACCGTGTGTGCGTGCCGGGAAAAAGAATGCTTTTGCCCAATATAATACCGGCGCAGGCTGCAATAACGATACTGGATATTTCCAAAGTACCATGTATCCAGATGACCAGGATTGATTTCCAGCCGAGACCATGCGTAAAAAACAGGTATTGAAAAACACCCAGCATCACCCCATTCCGTATGAGCAGATACAGGGAGCCTACACCCAGGAAAATACCGCCTACATAGCAATAGAAAGATACCTGTATGTTGTTGATCGCGATGCGGAAAAACATGCCTAACGGATCACCGTCTTTATATACACCAAAGGGATCTTTATTGGCAATATTACGTTCAGTCATATTCACATACTCATCACCGAGTACACCCCGCACAAAAGTTTCATCATGCGCTGATGAAAAGGCGCCTATAATACAGAAGAGCAGGAAAAAACATAAAGTAAATAATAACAGACGGTGATACCTGCGAAACAGCAGTGGTAATTCGTATTTAAAAAACAACTGAAAGCGACCTACATCTTCTTTCCGGTTCTGATAAATACGATGGTAAATGCCTGCTGCCAGGCCATTTATATAACGGGTTACCTTACTGAAGCTATAAAAAGTTTTAGCGTAAGACAGATCATCTAATACTGACACAAATCTTTCCGCCATTTCATCAGGGTCATCTGTGGGCTCCTCCTGGTATTGCTTCCAGCGGGACAAATTTTTTTTGATAAACAGCGATTCTCTCATATTGAGTTCTTCTTTCCCTTTTAAATACAGATATTACCTACAGTAATGGGTTACTAATGGGGGAATACCGGCAAACATACTAAATCGTTTAACAATATATAAACAAATATGTAAATTTGACTATGGCAGATATAAAAATACCAACTTCTTTCAATATAGATCTCGAATTTGAATCAGCAGATATCGTGAAACGTTTTTTAGCATGGCTGATTGATTTTGCCATACGCGCCTGCTATATCCTGTTGGCTTATTCAGTGCTCACCTCTTTCCGGATGGATATGGATGCCCATTTGGTAATTTACATAATCCTGGTTTTTATACCCGTCACGTTTTATTTTCCTATCACAGAAATCAGTATGAACGGGTCTACACCGGGAAAAAAAATACTGCATATACAGGTGGTAAGTATGACGGGCAATGCGCCCAGTATTAGTCAGCACCTGATAAGATGGATATTCAGAATCATTGAAACGCCGTTATATTTCATGGCTCTTTTACCGGTGCTCATACCGTTGATCACGATTGTGCGCACACCGTATAATCAACGTTTAGGCGATTTAATAGCCGGCACCATTGTGATCAGTACCAAACGAAAAGGCAGTATAGAAGAAACCATCTTCCGGGACCTTTCCAATAGTGATTATAAACCTCAGTTTCCGCAGATCATGAAATTGTCTGACAGGGATATGAATAAAGTGAAGGAACTGCTGGATCGCGCGCTGATGGCGAAAGATGACGAACTGGCGGCCAGGGTGGCATACCGGGTAAAGGATGTGTTGCACATTGAATCAGATCTGCCACATACTTACTTCCTGGAAACGGTGCTCAACGACTACAATTATTACACTACCAGGAATAATTAAAAAAGGCGGCCTTCAACAGGCCGCCTTTTTTTTATCTTGATAGCTGCATCAGATAGATTTACCTATCGAATTCAGGTCATCGTTTACGTGATTAAAACGGGTTGGATCACCAGCCGGGCCTTTGTACACAATAGTACGGTCAAATGCCAGGATAGGATAAAATACAATCCCCAGGAGAACCAGTCCTACAGTAAAGCCTTCAGTTTTTCCAAAGCTTTTGCTGAGCAGGTTAGTTATCCAGATACCCCAGATCGCGCCAATGTAAGGAATACACATCAGCAGCATCCACCACCATGGTTTACCAACAATGACAGTGAGGATGTAGAGGTTGTAAATTGGAATGATAGCTTTCCAGCCTTCCTGGCCTGCTTTCTCAAATATCTTCCAGAGACTGACGAAAATGATGGCAATGAGAACTAAAGCGAAGACAAGAAATACGCCGCTAAATAGCACTGCGAAGGCACTGCCGCCTTCATAGGTGGTTGTTTGCATAAAATAGGTTTAAGTTGTTTTGAAGTTTCAAGTTTAACAATCTTTCTTTGGGGGATAACCCTGTTTACCAAATATATATATTTTCCCGCTATATACATACTCCTAACATTATTAACATTAAAAGAATGCGTATAAATACGGTTCCAAAAATAATTTCAACTTTTTTCTGCCTAATATTTGGAGATTCAACACATTATATTACCTTTGCAACCGGCAAGTCTTATACGACCAGCTCCTACTGAACTCCCCCAGGACAGGAATGTAGCAAGGGTAGGTGGTTGTAGCGGTGCGATATAAGTAACTTGCCTTTTTTTTTCTTTTTTTATTGTCATTAGTTGCTTGTCAATAGTATCTGGTTGCTATTTTCTCCACCTCTTTCACTAATGACAGCACCTTCCACAAACGGTTCATTTCCTGACAACTAATTTATATAGTATGAAATTCTTTATTGATACAGCTAATCTGGCGCAAATACAGGAAGCTCACGATCTCGGCGTTCTCGATGGTGTAACCACCAATCCATCTCTGATGGCTAAAGAAGGTATTAAAGGCGAAGCTGCTATTATTAAGCATTACGAAGACATCTGCGAAATCGTAGACGGTGATGTAAGTGCTGAAGTGCTCTCCACAGATTTCAAATCTATTATTGAAGAAGGTAAGAAACTGGCTGCTATTCACCCGAATATCGTGGTGAAAGTTCCAATGATAAAAGACGGTGTAAAAGCCATCAAATGGTTTACTGATAACGGTATCAGAACAAACTGTACCCTGGTATTTTCTGCAGGTCAGGCTATCCTGGCTGCTAAAGCAGGTGCAGCTTATGTATCTCCGTTCATTGGTCGTATTGACGATACCAACTGGGATGGTGTAGAACTGATCGCACAAATTGCACAGATCTACAGCTTACAGGGTTTCAAAACAGAAATTCTCGCAGCCTCTATCCGTAGTGCACTCCACATTGTGAAATGTGCAGAAGTAGGTGCTGACGTATGTACCTGCCCGTTAGATTCTATCCTGGGTCTGCTGAAACACCCATTAACGGATATCGGTCTGGCGAAGTTCCTGGAAGATGCCAAGAAAATGTAATCTTACGATATTTTTTTAGATGGTGTATCCCCGGTGCAGTAATTGCGCCGGGGATTTTTTTTGCCCTCATCCCGGGTTATATTTTACTGTCTGGAAGATGATAGTGTTTTGTTGGATAATTTATTTTAAATTCAAAGATAATATCCACGTACACCCAACACGCAATAAACAGAGAACCCAATGGGAAAATATATCCTTTCGCTGGACCAGGGCACCACCAGTTCCCGCGCTATTATTTTTGATCACGATGGCAGCATCAAAGCCGTTGCCCAGAAAGAATTCAAACAAATATTTCCACAACCGGGATGGGTGGAACACGATGCGATGGAAATATGGACTTCACAAGCCAGCGTAGCCGCTGAAGTCATACTGAAAGCAAGGGTTACCGGTGAAGATATCGCCGCCATTGGCATCACCAATCAACGCGAAACCACCATTGTTTGGGATAAAAAAACCGGCAAACCTATTCATAACGCCATCGTATGGCAGGATCGCCGCACTGCCGCCTATTGCGATTCATTAATCAAAGAAGGAAAAGAACAACTTATAAAAGATAAAACAGGCTTGCGCCTGGATGCTTACTTCTCCGGCACCAAAATTAAATGGCTGCTGGACAACATACCCGATGCCCGTAAAAGAGCAGAAAACGGCGAACTCGCATTTGGTACGGTAGACAGCTGGCTGGTATGGAATTTCTCCAATGGCAAACTCCACATTACCGATGTGAGTAATGCCTCCCGCACATTGTTGTTTAATATCCACGACATGAAATGGGATCCGGAATTATTAGCACTCTTTGATATTCCTGCTGCGATGTTGCCGGAAGTAAAACAATCCAGCGAAGTATACGGATACTCAGAAGCCAATCTCACCCCCTATCGCATTCCTATTGCCGGTATTGCCGGAGATCAGCAGGCGGCCCTGTTCGGACAGTTGTGCACACAACCCGGTATGATCAAAAATACCTATGGCACCGGTTGTTTTATGGTGTTGAATACCGGCGACAAACCCATTCCTTCCAAAAACAACCTGCTTACCACCGTTGCCTGGCAAATCAATGGTAAAACCAGCTATGCACTGGAAGGCAGCATCTTTATCGGTGGCGCCGTTGTACAATGGCTCCGCGATGGACTGGGCATTATCCGCCATTCTGCCGATGTGGAAAAACTGGCTGCCACCGTGCCTCACAGCGATGGTGTATACCTGGTACCTGCATTTGCCGGTTTGGGTGCACCTTACTGGAATCAACACGCGCGTGGCACCATGGTAGGACTCACCAGGGGCTCTACCGCTGCACACATTGCCCGCGCAGCATTGGATAGTATCGCCTTTCAAACTATGGATGTGCTGAAGGCTATGGAAGCAGATGCAGGCATGCCCATCACCGAAATACGCGTAGATGGCGGCGCTACCAAAAATAACCTGCTCATGCAATTCCAGGCAGATATCACCCATCTCCGTGTTGTACGCCCTGTTATTACCGAAACTACTGCCCTGGGCGCTGCTTACCTTGCAGGACTCGCTGTTGGCTACTGGGATAGCATTGAAACCATCGCGAAGCAATGGAAGATAGATGCCACCTTTGATGCTACTATGGAGGATGCTGAAAGCAAAAGATTATGCAGCGACTGGAAACGCGCCATCAGGGCAGCACAGGCCTGGACTGAAGAATAACATTTTTCCACGTTACTTAATACCTCGTTCAACTTATGTCACCTTATTTAGCAGAAGTTCTAGGAACCGCATTTATCATTGTACTGGGAGATGGTGTGGTAGCAAGCGTTATACTCAACAAATCCAAAGGTAACCAGGGTGGCTGGATGGTAATCACCATGGGCTGGGCAATGGCCGTATTTATTGGCGTATATGCTACAGCCAAATACAGTGGCGCCCACCTCAATCCGGCTGTTACATTTTCAGCAGCTTTGCAGGGAAAATTCCCCTGGGAAAAAGTACCCGGTTATGTAGCCGCTCAATTGGCCGGTGCCATGCTGGGCGCCCTGCTGGTATGGCTTTGCTACAAAAAACATTTCGATGAAACACCCGATGCCAATACCAAACTCGGCGTGTTCTGTACCATTCCGGCTATCCGAAACCCTAAATACAACTTCCTCACGGAATTTCTGGCCACCATGGTATTCATACTGGCCATCTGCTTCATTACCGGCCCTACTGTAGGTATAGGCTCCCTGGATGCACTACCGGTAGCCTTCGTGGTGCTCTCCATTGGCTTGTCGCTCGGTGGCCCTACCGGTTATGCTATCAACCCTGCCCGTGACCTGGGCCCCAGAATAATGCACTACCTCCTGCCTATTTCAGGAAAACGTGACAGCGACTGGGGTTACGCCTGGATCCCTATATTGGGACCGCTGGCAGGTGCTGCAGCAGCGGCTTTTATTTATAAATACTGCCTGCAATAGTTTTTTATCGTGGTCAGGATTATACTGATGTAGATGATTTTCCCGATTTTACTTTTTTGATTTTATAAAATGAAAAAGATTAGCGAAGATGGTGTGGATATCCACATCCATCTTCGCTAATCTTTTTTAATCCTGCATAAAATCGGGAAAATCATCTACATCAGTATAATCCTGGGCAAGACAAAAAAGAATAACTTTCATTTTTTTCTGAAAGTTTCGTAACTTTGAGAATATTTAACGATGGTACACCGTTTGCCCACAAGTTGCGGACCACCGGTTAAATACCATATCATCGTAATTATAAATTGACGAATTATGATTCAGCCCAACATACCGGACACAAAGCAACCGCGAATCGTTATTGTAGGCGGTGGATTCGGCGGCGTAAACTTGGCCAAACAGCTTAAACACGTACCTGTTCAGGTAGTGTTACTGGACAGAAATAACTACCACCTTTTTCAGCCCCTGCTATACCAGGTATCTACTGCCGGACTGGAACCAGATAGTATCGCTTTTCCATTACGCGGTATATTCCAGAAACAACAAAACCTGGTTTTCCGCATGGCAGAAGTAACCGGCTTACGCGCAGAAGAAAATATACTGGAAACAGGTATCGGTGAAATACACTACGATTACCTCGTTTTCGCTACCGGTAGCAATACCAACTTCTTTGGCAACAAGGATATAGAAGATAATGCGATTGGTATGAAATCGCTGATTGAAGCAGTACAGATCAGGAACTACGTTGTAAAACAATTTGAGGAAAGCCTGCTGCTGCAAAATCCGGAAGAAATCAAACCCAAACTCAATTTTGTAATGGTGGGTGGCGGTCCTACCGGTGTGGAACTGGCGGGCGCTTTTGCGGAACTACGCAAATACATTATGCCCAAAGACTACCCCACCTTGCCCCAGTCATTAATGAATGTATACCTCATTGAAGCAGGCCCTAAATTACTCGCTTCCTTCAGTGAAATAACATCTCAAAAAACGCTGGAAGCCTTACAGGACATAGGCGTACGTGTAATGACCAATACCGGCGTAAAAGAATATGACGGAAAAACGGTTACCCTCAGCACCGGAGAAGTGATACAAACACAATCTCTCCTTTGGTCTGCCGGCGTAAAAGGCATTCCTGTAAAAGGAATCCCTGCTGATATTATACTTCCCAACGGCCGGATAATTGTAAATGAACTGAACCAGGTAAAAGGCTTTACAAATGTGTACGCCATTGGCGACATTGCACAAATGACCAACGATCCCCGCTTCCCTAAAGGTTATCCGATGGTAGCGCAGGTGGCAATACAACAAGGTAAAAATGTAGCGAATAACTTACGGCTGTCTCTGAACCACAAACCCATGAAAGGCTTTAACTACAAGGATCTTGGCAGTATGGCCACCATTGGCCGCAACAGAGCCGTAGCCGAATTTGCCGGCATGCGCATGAGCGGTTACCTTGCCTGGATAGCATGGATGATAGTGCATCTCATGAGCCTATTGGGATTCAGAAATAAACTGGTGGTATTCATTAACTGGTTTTACCGCTACTTTACTTATGAAAGAGGTACCCGCATCATCATCAAACGCGGTGCTGCCAATATTGTAAAACTAAGACAGAGCATCAACTGATAATGATATAATAAAAAAGGGAGATGATATAATCATCTCCCTTTTTTATTATATCATTATCAGTACTATTTTCTGTTAAGAATAGAATTCAATGTGATAGAGGATACCAGTTCATCAGATCGGCCGCCCAATGCCCGGTAATACAACAGGATAGTATAATTATTCTCCGTTTCCCAGTAATTACCTTCTGTCAGCTCTGTACTGAATTTCGCATTGGGCTGTGTTTTATCTACCAATCCATAAATGTAATTATAGTAGCCCTGCTTTAGGAAAAGCGTACCCTCATAGGCCCGGCTGGCGCCATTATAAGTCAGCTTGCTGTTTTTATTACATTCGTAGTTGGTGAGCTCCCCGTATATATACATATCGTAGCCTGCATATGGCTCTGGTGCTACAAAGGAGAAATGCACGGACGCATAATCCCCCTCAAAATTAGGATCATAATCATCCAGTGTAGCTGGGTAATATTTACCGTTAATATCTTTAATAAACTGGTATACTTTATCTGCCCTTTCGTGATCAGGCACCGCGAATACATCGGTGCTGTTATTATGATACTCGGATCGCTGCACACGCTCCGTTTGCAAACGGAAACTGCGTAAATCTATCCACCGGAATTCCTTTCCTGCAGGCACCACACAATCCTGCTCCGCATTATACTTTAATACGTTGCCATTGATAAACTGAGGCTTGAGGGTAGTAAGCGCATTATCCCAACGATAGTTCTGCAATATCACCACCTTTATCTGATCAAATGGATTCTGAATATTTAAAGAGCCAGTATTTACTTCGAAATTGATCTTCTGATAAGTACGGAATAGCTTCGGCGCAATCGGACTTTGTATAAACCCCGATATACCGGCTTTATTTTCCACTACAAACATACGGCGGGTAAATGCCAGTTGAGAGGTATCGCTGTCCAGGTAAATCTTCAACAGGTAGTTGCCCGATTTCACCGGATAACTGTTGGTGCCTGGCAGCTGCACACTGTAGTGAGTATAGCGCGCCAGCGATACACTGGATAACTTATAGTTCAGTATTCTCGTTTCGGAGAAGCCCCGCATGTAATCAAACTGATTCACCGGTGCCGGTGTCCAATCTGCATTACAAAGCACAAAGGAATAATAATAGTTTTTTACATCATTATCCATGTCATCAAAAGATAGTTCCAGCTTTTCTCCCGTACCAATAGTATACATCGGCATACTAAGCGGATCACCGGACTGGCTGAATTTTACAGATCTGATGTTGTTGTAGTATACATGGTCCGGAGTAATAGCATCTACCTGTGCTGCTATGTTATTGCTGAACAAACAGGAAGCAATGGCTATTATGAAAAATGCTGCTGTACGCATACGAGGTAATTGATTATTTAAGGTACGACTATTAATGGAAAGCGAAAAGCTGAAGGCAAAAAGCAAAAAGCTATTGTAACGAATGATCTCAGCGAAGATAAAACAATTTAGGCCCTGCCATCGCCCGCTACAATAGCTTTTTGCTTTCTGCTTTACGCTTTCCGCTTTTCCCTATATATTTGTTCCATGCGTTTATCATTTTTTATTGCCAGAAGGATTGCTTTCAATAAGGGATCCACTTTCTCCAAGTTCATCATCAATATAGCAGTAGCCGCCACCGCGGTGAGCGTAGCGGTAATGATACTGGCAACAGCATTGGTAAACGGGTTCCAACAAGTGATCCAGGAAAAGATATTCAGCTTCTGGGGCCATATCCATGTCAACGAATACCAGCCCAATGCCGGACCACTGACAGAAGAAATTCCTTTCACTGGCAGAAACAGCCTGCTAGACAGTATTAAACTGGCGCCTGGCATTAAAACGATCAGCAATTACGCCACCAAGTCCGCTATCATCAAATCAGAAAAGGAAATAGACGGCGTCATTTTTAAAGGGGTAGATAAGGGCTACGACTGGCCACAGCTAAGGCGTTTCCTCCAATCGGGCAACCTCCTGCAGTTTAACGACTCTGCCTATTCACCCGAAATCATGATCTCTGAATACATGGCTACACAGCTCCAGCTGAAAGTAAATGACAAAGCCATTATCTATTTTATTCAGGGTGGCGGATTACCTCCCAGAGCCCGCAAGCTAACGGTGACGGGCATATTTAAAACAGGTATAGAAGAATACGATAAAACATATGTAATCGGTGATCTGAACCTGGTTCGTAAAATGAACGACTGGGAACCCACACAGGTAGGCGGTTACGAAATAACGCTCAACGATTACCGCAAGATGGATACCACCGCCAGGTATATGGACAGGAACCTGTTGTCAGACCAGCTGTTTACCCGCACCGTACGGGATATTTATCCCAACATCTTCGACTGGTTACAACTACAGAACCAGAACGAATTGATCATCATCATCATCATGACCATAGTGGCCATCATCAACATGATCACCGCCATACTCATCCTGATCCTGGAACGTACCAACATGATAGGCATTGCCAAAGCACTGGGAATGCGCAACTGGAATATTCAACAGGTGTTTGTTTTCCAGGCCGCTTATATCGTGATACTGGGTATCCTGATCGGCGATTTCTTTGGGTTGGGCATCGCTTTCCTCCAACAAAGCACCGGCATATTCAAATTACCGGAAGAATCGTACTATATGTCGGTAGCAGCCATCTCTATACATTGGGTAGATATCCTGCTGATTAACTTAGGCACCTTCCTGATTTGTACTTTGATATTGCTGCTCCCGTCTTTAATCATCAAGCGCATAACGCCGGTAAAAGCCATACAGTTTAAGTAGTTATTTCTTACGGGTACTTTTTACATAATCGCGCAGGTAACTGCATTGGCCATATACCTGGTGGTAAAAACTGGTTTGCACAAAACTACCTGTCAGTAAAGGGAAATAACGGTTATGTATCAACGCAGAAATATATTTATCGCTGTCCTCATTTTCAGCAGTATGCTTCTGTGAACAACGCGCCGCCATAAATGCACACCGGGCCCTGAACTCCTTGTCCGTACTGGCCTGCGCTGCTTTTAAGTAGTAGGTTTCTGCTCCATAGCAACCAAAATACTGTTTTTCAAACGGGTCTTTATCACACCTGGTCGTATACCACTGCGTAGAGGGACGGTAATCTTTCACGAAATACCATGTTCTTCCATAATAAGAGATGCTGAATAACGCCGACGCATAATCGTAATATACTTTGGGTGACACCGGTGCTGTTTTCATTTTTTCCTGCAACTGCACCATGCGATCACAAAACTGTTGTTGTGTAATGCCTTTAGTATAGCCCAGTTCAGCGGTATCTTCTCCAAAGTCCTGCAGTTGTTCCCGGAATACCTGGTAGGAAGTGGCCTGCGCTGCAGCCGGTATTTTTTTAAACCAGTCACGCGCATTGCTGAAATCATGCACCCGCACATAGCTTTCTCCAATGATCCTGTTCATATTCAGGTGCTTGGGGAAGAAACCCGCCAGGTAAGACTCATACGGCGTTTTCACTGGTTGATGCAGAAAATCATTCAGCCGGATCAGTTCCGCAGACTTCATATCATCACTCACCTGGGATATCGCAGTCTGACCAGAAACAAAATAATCGTTTATCTGCAACGAATCGCAGCGTCCCCTGATCAGTGCTTCTTTCAGCACGTCTCCCTGCTGATGATAGCGGGGAGCCAGGATGGCAAATAACAGGTTGCGATAGGTTTTCTTAAAAAAGTAAGTTTTGTCCGGCATACTCCACCAGTCGTCACGGTGATTTTTTTCCGGAGGTGTTTTAGCATCCAGCCATTTAAAAGAAGCCAGCAAACGTGATTCGAAGGCGCTATCTATTGTTTTCTGTTGGTTGATATTTACCAGCAGGTTAACAATTTCCCACTGATCTTTTACTTCTCCGTCTTTTGTTTTCACTTCTTCCAACCGGGTCTTTGCAGCCGGGTAGTCTTTACGGATATAGGAAATATAGGCAGATGAAACCCGCCACAGGTCCATATCTTTTAATTTACCCTTATTCACGAAGCTATCTATAACGGTTTGCAGCGCGCTTAACCGCGTGGTCATTTTCTTTTTTTCTTCCGTAGAGTAGTCATGCATGCTGATTAATCCAACTGACTGCCCTTCGCTCAGATACGGGCTGAAGTATGCATCTTCCAGCTTATTAATTTCCCTGGCCAGCAATATATTTAATGCAGGAGAAGCAGGATCAAAGCCGTATACATTGCGCAGGGCGGCAACATCCGGTTCAGAGTTGGCAAACCCGTAAATGGCGGCTACAATGGCCTTTTCGTGATTGTCTTTACACAACGGATACACCTGGTTATTGCTGGTGTTGGTCCACATTAAGCTGGTGAAACAGGAAGTGCGCAGGGACGGTGCTTTTTCAAATACGCGCGAAAATAAATACGCACTCTGCACAGAATCCTTTAAACGCAATAAGGCTCCCGCTTTCAGGGCCAACGCTTTGAAATAGACCAACGAGGAATTATCTTTCCCTTCAAAAAATTTATCGAAAGAAGTAATGGCATCCCGGTAATCTTTACGGTAATGCTGCAGGCGGATCAACTGAAAAGCATAACGTTCACGGATATCTTTATCCGCGGTTTTATTATACAATCCTTCACCTTCCGTATACAGATCTCCCAGCAAACCATTATTTCTGTCGGGCACAGACCATGGGTCAGCGTTGATAACAACCGGTTCGCAGGTTTTGGCAAATAATAAATAACGGGCAGCTTCCCGGTTTTTATCTTTCAATAAAAACTGCGCAAAAGAATTTTGTTTTACACTATCCGGTAACACATTACTACCGGTAGCAATCGCCGACAACTGCTCCAGCTTATAAGTATAAATACATTCCCGTATATCCTTCGCCGTTACCTTACTGCCAGTATAATTTTGCCAGTCGCCCACGTTAGCCGTTTCCTCAGAAGGCGTAGGATCACCATAAAAACTGCTCAGTGAAGTATAATAAAATGGTTCATATCCTCCTCCTTTTGAATAAGGACTGTAAAAGGAGATATAATAATCGTAAGGATCTGGCGAGGGGCCACACGATAAGGTGTAGATCACATTACCAAAGAAAACAGCGCAAAAGCTAATTAAAAAAACGAATAATTTTCTGTAGTTCATCCAATGGATAATTTTGAAGCGTCAGCGAATCAAGATGATAAAATATAATAACCGGATCTTTTGTGGGTAGCTGTTTTGCTACCAGCTTTGCGGAAGATTCCAGCGTTAAAGGATCGATAGTTTCCCGCCGGATAACATTTCCTTTCTTTAATGGATAGCCATTCAGTAGTGTATCCTGTTGTACGGTGTACAGATGGGGCGGACCTGGGGCAAAAAGGGCCGCATTTTGCAATTCCGTTTCTCCAACATTCCTTAAGATCCCTGCATACCCGATATCATTACGGAATAAAACACTCCATTCGAAAAGGGGTAACGCAATGTCCAAAGGTAAGGGATATCTGGCAACCCGATGCTCTCCCAGGTAAGACTCCATCACCTCCGGGTCCAGGATAGAATTATGTGCGCCCGGCTTACGGAGGTCGCCCATATTGTAACACATCAGCAGACCTTTGTCTACCGGTGGAATCCCTGTACGTACCGCATATTTCACCTGGTACATACGGATGGTGGCCGATATACACCGCTGCTGAAAGAAAGGTGTTTGTTTGATTTGTTTTATAAAGGAGAAGTAGGCATCCCGGCTGCGCTCTGTCCAGTCGCAATCCAGCTGTATCTCCGGGATATGCATGCCTGGTGTACGATCGCATAACTCCGCCATCAGTTTTGCTACTTTGCCGGCAAGTGCCGTATCCGGATGCGCCCATACTTCATTCATCAGGAATACCACCGGCACAATGTCCACATTGGCGGGCAAGGGAGCCGATTGTCTGAAAATGGCTACCGGTACAGGTGCTTTCGTCACCTCGTCTACGTCCACATCAAATAACTTAATGTATAAGCGCTTTGCCGGCAGCTGCTGCACATATCCCTGCTCTTTGACGTTCCCATTCCAGGTTTGTTTCCAGTAGTAAAAGGCAGGCGTTACCTTTCGCTGTACAGGATGATTACAGGCAGCAGTTAACACAAACAAACTTATAAACAGTATACGGGGTATCATGATATTTTAAATAAGCAACCTGCCACAGATAATTCCTGCTGCCACTGCAGCATTTAATGATTCGGCGCCACCGAGACGGGGAATGGTGATCCGGTGGGTAGCCAGTGCTATTACTTCTTCCGTTAACCCCCTTCCTTCATTACCAATCAGGATAATACCTTCTTTCATGGCCGGAAAATTGGCGATATTCTTACCCTGCAGGGTAGCTGCATAGGAAGAAAGTTTAGTTTGCTGCAACAACTCCTTTATATCGTATTCGGCTATACGTACCCGGATAATACTACCCATGGTAGCTTGTATGGTTTTAGGATTATATACATCCACACAATCCGGGGAACAAATAATCTGTGGTATACCAAACCAGTCGGCGATACGAATCAGCGTTCCCATATTACCAGGATCCTGTATGGCTTCCAGCGCCAGCGCTACAGTACCTGCTGCAGGAAGCGGATTGGCCACTGCCGGCATATCCAGCAAAGCCATTGCCCTGTTGGGCGTGGTGAGGGAAGACAATTGTTTCAGTACTGTTGCATCCACTTCTGCCACTGCACCCGCAGGCAACCTGTCCAGCAAGGCCGTATGCTGCTCCAGCCAATCGGCTGTTGCAAATACTCCTTTCACGGGCATGCCCGCCTGTAGCAGCTCCTGCACGATCTTGTCACCCTCTGCCACATACTGGCTGGATTTTTGCCTGTTTTTTTTGTGCTGTAATGATTGAATATATTTAATTTGCGCCTTTGACAACATGGGGCCAAACCTACACGATTTCTTTTAATCAGCCAAGAAGAGGCATGGTATCCGGTTCGTCAGGAATGGCTTTAAAAATTACTAATAACGTTTTCGCCCGTGATGCAGCTGCTTCCCAAATCCAGAATTTTACTGCTGAAACAATTGCTGCTATTGGCTGTCATATTCACGTTGGCGGCATGTTCCAACACTAAATACCTTCAAAAGGATCAAACATTATACACCAGCAGTAAAGTAGATGTACAGGGAGAAGTACTCAACTCCGAAAAACAGGATCTCCGTAGCTCCCTCTCTTCGAAATCGCTGATGACACAGCAACCCAACAAAAAATTACTGACCACCCGCATAAAAGTCTGGCTCTATAACCAGAAGTATAACGAGAAAAAATCAAACTGGTTCTGGAACCTGGTCCTGTCAAAACGGAACCTCGAAGAACCCGTAATATATGATTCCACCAAATCCAAAGAGTCGGTGGAACGCATGAGCAGCTACCTCCATAACCAGGGTTTCTTTTATGCTACGGTAAACTATGAGGCTAAAACCAAACGTAAGAAAACCAGTGTTACCTACCAGGTAAATACCGGCAAAAACTTCGTCATAGATAAAATTACCTACGTCATACCCGATACTGCGATTTTAAACATTGTAAAAGCCAATGAAAAATTATCCCTGGTACAAAAAGGCGTGGTATTTAAATCGGCGACCCTTGGCAGCGAAAGGGAAAGGTTAACCCGGCTGATCAAAGATGCCGGCTACTATCAGTTTAATCGCGATGCGATAGAATATAGTGTGGATACGTTGAATAAATCCCTGTTCCGCAACACCCTCAACCCTTTTGAAGGACTCGTGAATATCTTCAACGAAAACAAAGGACGGGATAAGCTGACCATGGACGTGGAAATCCATATCAAAAATCCGGAAGATAGTATCGGCACCTGGCAACCATATCATATCGGTAAGATTTATGCCTACCCCGACTTTTCACTGAATGGCAATCCAAACGACAGCACCCTGAAACATGATAACCGCAAGTATATCAACATTCGTTATCACCAGGAGATACTGAAGCCCAAAATTCTTTCTAAATCTATATTACTAAGACCGGGAGAAACTTATTCCCTGCAACAGTATACCAATACGGTCAATAAATTATACGACATCGGCATCTGGCAATTTGTTACACTCCAGTACAAAGAGCGGAAAGATTCTGTTAAAACACTGGATGCTTATGTGTTCCTGACACCACGCCGCAAACAGGAGCTGGGACTCAGCTTTGAGTTAAGTAACAGTTCCGACTATACGCTGGGATCCGGTATCACCCTGAACTACCGCCACATCAATCTGAATAATACCGCTACTCAACTGGGTATGAGCCTGAATACCGGTATTGAACTGATACGTCAGAAATCCGGATGGGACCTGCAATCCAAACAGTTTGGCGGAGAAATAGGCCTTACCTGGCCACGTTTTGCACTTCCATTTAATATCAAACAATCCGCCAGGTCCAATGTAAAAACCCGGTTAACACTGGGCGCTAATTACCTGTCACGTGTAGAAAAGTTTGATGTTACCAGTATCAATGCCTCGTACGGCTATGATTGGAACGAGTCACTGTATAAGCGCTGGATCATCCGCCCCATCACCCTGAACTATGTGGGAGTAAGCCTGGATCCTATATTCCGCGACAGTGTGGTCAATAAGAATCCTTACCTGAGGCGCAGTTTTGAACCGGCACTGATTGGTGGAGAAAGTGTTTCTTACATCTATAGTAACCAGGACTTGCTCCATCAGCGCCACTACAGCTACTTCCGGATAAACATAGAAGAGTCCGGACTTTGGCTGAGCGGCATCAACAGCCTGATGAACAGTGTCAGCGGACATAAAACCAACCTGGAAACACTGACCAATGTTAATATTTCCAATTTTGTAAAGATAGAAGCAGATTACCGTCACTACTGGAAACTGGGGCTGCACAGCGGTCTTGCTACCCGGGCTTATGCCGGTATAGGCATCCCGTACAGTTATTCACAGGTGTTACCTTATGTAAGACAGTTTACTTCCGGTGGCCCCAACAGTATCCGCGCCTGGCGCTTACGTACACTGGGCCCCGGCTCCTACAAGGATGACTCTCCCAGCTCACAAACATTCCCTGATCAAACTGGTGATATGAAGCTGGAAGGCAATATGGAATACCGTTTCGATCTGTTAAGAATGTTTGGAGGTACTATCAACCTCAAAGGAGCTACCTTCCTGGACATGGGTAATATCTGGATGATCCGGAGCGATCCCTCCAGACCCGGTTCCGAGTTCCAGTTCGGCCAGTTATATCATGATCTGGCGATAGGAACGGGCGCGGGTCTGCGGTTGGATTTCTCTTTCTTCCTCATCCGTCTGGATTGGGGTATCCCATTGAAAGTACCTTACTTTACCGGCAATAAAAATGGCTGGTATCTGAGCCAATGGGATTTGAAAGACGGTAGATGGCGGCGTGATAATATTATCTGGAATATCGCTATTGGTTATCCGTTTTAGGACCAGTGTTGGCTGCGATGAAATCAGCCATGTCAGTAGCATCCGACAATTTGAAATTACCGATACGTGTTCTGCAAAGACCGCTCAGATAAGCACCACAACCCAGTGTAGCACCATAGTCATTCGCCAGTGAACGTATATACGTACCTGTGCTGCACACTACCCTGAAATGTATTTCCGGTAAGTCAATTTTGGTGATCTCAAATTCCGAAATAGTTAATTTACGTGGTTCCACTTTTACATCTACCCCTTTCCTGGCCAGCAGATAAATAGGCTTACCATTTTGTTTAATGGCGGAGTGAATGGGAGGTAACTGCATGATTTCTCCGATAAAAGGCTGGGTGGCAGCCATTATAGCGGCTTCATCAAGATGACTGATGTCTTTAAAATTTTCAGGCTCGGATTCTTTGTCAAAAGTTGGAGTGGTCGCTCCTAATGTGAAAGTACCGGTATATTCCTTCTCCTGTGCCTGGTATTCATTAATTTTCTTTGTCATTTTCCCGGTGCAGCAAATCAGCAGTCCGGTAGCCAATGGGTCCAGCGTGCCGGCGTGACCTATTTTTGCTTTGGTGGTATTCCTTATCTTACGCACTACATCGAAGGAAGTCCATGTTAATGGCTTGTTGATCAATATCACGGCTCCTTCCTGGTAATTAATATTTTCGTTTGTTTGCATGGCGCAAAGATAATAAATAGCTTTTAGCCATTAGCTTTTAGCTTTTAGCAAATGCAGCGGAGATAAACATATATTATGTTCTCCGCTGCATTTGCTAAAAGCTAAAAGCTAATGGCTAAAAGCTAACGGCTTTTCATTAAATTCACGCAATTTTCAAATACATGGCATTAGAACATCATTTAGACGCAACACTACGGCACAAGCAACAGGTCGACAATTCGCGCGACTACGTACTGCCATTCATACAGCAGGAATTTCCGAAACTGGAAGGCCTGCGGGTAATGGAGGTAGGATGTGGAGAAGGCGGAGTGCTGATCCCGTTCCTGGAAAAGGGTTGCAACTGTGTGGGCGTGGATCTTGCACCTGACCGTATCGAACTGGCTAAGAATTTCCTTCAACAATACCTGGATGGCGGACAATTAAAGCTGATCGCCAAAAACATCTATGATCTTGACTTCCTGGGAGAATTCCAGCATTCTTTTGATGTAATTATTTTGAAAGATGCCATCGAACATATTCCTGACCAGGAAAAAATCATCGGGCATCTGAAGCAATTACTCACCCCCCGGGGACAGGTATATTTTGGATTTCCACCGTGGTATATGCCACATGGAGGCCATCAGCAGATCTGCGCCAACAAATTCCTCAGCATGGTGCCTTATATTCACTTGCTGCCAAGACCCTTATACAAAGGAGTATTGCGGTTGTTTGGTGAAGGTGATGATGTAGTGGTGGATCTGATGGATGTGAAGTCGACCGGCATTTCTATAGAACGCTTTGAGCGCATCGTAAAACGCCAGCACTATAAAATTACCCAACGCAGATTTTATCTGATCAATCCCATCTATAAATATAAATTCGGTGTAAGCGCAAGAGTGCAGTGGAAGCCCATTGCAGCCATTCCCTTCTTCAGGAATTTTGTGACTACCTGCATGTACTATATGATTAAGCCGGAATAGCTTTTTAGCTTTTAGCCATTAGCTTTTAGCAAAATGCAGCGGAGAACATAATATATATGTTTATCTCCGCTGCATTTTGCTAAAAGCTAAAAGCTAATGGCTAAAAGCTTATCTACTCCATATCTCCCACGATGCTTCCGCCTGCAGGATCAGCATTTCATGTCCATTTTTAGTGGTAGCTCCTTGTGCAGCGCCTTTTTGTAAAAAGGCTGTTTCTGCCGGATTATACACCAGGTCATACAACAGGTGCCTGGAGGTAAGGTATTGATAAGGTATTTCAGGAAACGTATCTACTTTGGGATACATGCCTAAAGGGGTAGTATTGACAATAACGGTATGGGCTGCAACGGTCGCCTGGTCCAGTGCGTCATAAGCTATCGCTCCGTTAACCGGCTGACGGCTTACTACAGTATAGGTAATACCCAGTTGCTCCAGTGCATACATAATTGCTTTGGCGGCACCACCGGTACCCAGCACCAGGGCACTGGTATGATGGGATTGCAGTAATGGCTGCAATGATTTTGTAAACCCGATTACATCTGTATTATACCCTGTTTTCTTCCCGTCTTTAAAATGAATACAGTTAACGGCGCCTATTTGTGCCGCCGCTTTGCTGAGTTCATCCAGGAAAGGGATGACTACTTCTTTGTAGGGAATAGTAACATTTAATCCGCTGAGTTGCGGATGTTGCTCCAGCAGGGTCGTGAATTCGGAGATACCGGGTATCGGGAAGTTTTCATACTGACAGCCAGTGATCTGTTCCTTTTCAAATTTTTCTTTAAAGAACCCTTTTGAAAAAGAGTGGCTAAGCGGATAGCCAATAAGTCCGTAAATCTTCATGAAGCCGATAATTGAAAATTACGAATTACGGAATTACGAATTACGGATTTGTGGGTAGATAGTAGACCTGACATGATCAGTCACTTATATCTTCCCACAAATCCGTAATTCGTAATTCCGTAATTCGTAATTATTAAAAAACTATTCTCTATCTAAAAACAGGTTAAACGTATCTCCTCTTAAGCCAATACGCATAGCTTCCAGGGAAATAACTTCATTAGGCGCCAGGTTGCCCAGGTTGGCATTACATCCTACGAGTTCCAGGAAGTAAAGCTGTTGGGCTTTTTGTGGTGCTTCCCAGATAATTTTTTCAGCGGGTATCTGTGTCAGGATTTCCTGTACCAGACCTTCGCGTACTTCACCGCTACCGCGATAAATACCAACGTTACCGCTTTCACGGGCTTCGGCGATCACATAGGTAGCACCGGCTGCCAGTTCAGCGCTCATCAGCTCAATCCACTTATAGGGAGGGATGATGTGTTCAGCATCTTTAGATCCTACTTCACTCAGTACCAACCCGATTTTAGCGAGTTTCTCAATATAACCGCATTTTTCAGCATGCGGGATAGTGATAGAACCATCAGAAACTTCCATGTAGCTGATGCCGTAATCCTTTACTACCTTAATGTACTCCTCAAACTGATTACGGATAACAAAGGCTTCAAACAGGGTTCCGCCAAAGTATACAGGGATGTTTGCTGCCTGGTAAAGTTCAATTTTTGCGCGCAGGTTGGGCGTAACATACGCAGTGCCAAAACCCAGTTTCAGGATATCAATATGAGGACCTGCTGCCGATAAAAAATTTCGTGCTTCTTCCAAACTAAGGCCCTTATCCATTACCATGGTTAAGCCATGTGTACGGGGCTTCTTTGTCCTTTCCGGGATTTGTGTCAGATTAAAATTCATTTGAAATATTTTTATCTTCTTATTGGTCAGTAAAACACATACTAATTTTCGCCAGGCACTTCGGGATAGCGTAGATGCAATTTTAGTAACCGGAAATACTGTTGACTTTTGTCCATGACAATTAAAAGCCGGCGCAAAAATAAGAAGTATACTTTATTTTATTAAAGTAAATAACATTGGTTAACGTTTGCGGCGGTATTGCGCAATCAGATCCACCACACTCACATGCTGTAATACAGCAGGGTCAAGCTCTACGAGCTTTTTGACAATTTTTGGCGCCTGCTGCAAAGCTGTTTCCAGATGCAACAAACCCTCTTTGGTTTTCCCCATAGCGATCAGGATGGCTGCCCGGTAGTAGATAAATATGGGCTTACGGCCTGCCTTTTCCTCCGCTATTGACAGCTGTACCAGGGCTTCTTCCAGGAAACCGGAAACATACAACCCTTTTAACAGCTCCTGCCAGGTAACTGCGCTCTTGGGCCGGGTACGTACCGCATTCATAAAATGAACCAGTGCGTCTTTGTTTTTTCCCAGCTCCAGGTAGCATTCACCCAGGCTCATATTATATTCCGCGTTGGTTTTGTTTATTTTAAGTGCACTCAGCAACGATTTGGCGGCATTTTCCCAGTTGGCTTCCATCATATAAGCCACCGCAATCTTATAATACAGCTTATCATCACTCGGACTCAGATGCGATGCCTTCCTGTAATAATAGCGGGCCTGGGTAAATTTGCGCTGTCTTTCGTAACAATGCCCGATAGCTTCATAGATAACATCCTCCGGTTTCGCTATTTCCAGGTGTTTCTGGAGCACTTCAATGGCTTCGGCATACTTACGCAGGCGGATATACGCATCGCCCATATTCCGGTACGCATAATCGAATTTTTCATCAATTGCTACCGCATACTGGTAAGCATCTATGGCCTTCTCGTATAACTTCAGTCCCTGAAAAGCAGTACCCAGGTTAAACCAGGCCAGCTGGTTAAAGGGATGCTCATCTATAATAGCATTGTGCAAACGGATACTTTCTTCATTGCGACCAGTAAACTCTGTCCAGAAGCAGATCTTATGCAAGGCTTCCTCACTGTTGGGATCATATTCCAGTGCCATTTTCAGGCAATCAAATACTTTTTCAAATTCCTCCCAGTCATCATATACATCGGCCAGTTCCAGCAATAGCTCCGTCCTGTCTTCTCCGGAAAACTGCTCTATCTGTTCTTCCAGCACACTAGCTGCTTTCTGATGCTGATTCAGCGCCAGGTAAACATCTGTCTGCAGTATATAAAGATTAATGTCAGTGCGGTCCAGTACTTCTGCTTTCTCCAGCAAATCCAATGCTTCCTTGTACTTTTTGGTTTCTATCAGTAAGTTGGCCTTTTTAAGTAGTAATGTGGAGGAATAAGGGAATTGTTCGATGGCTATTTCTGCGGCCTGCAATGCGATCGGCATTTCGTCATGCTCGTCATAATAGTCTATGATCTGTTCAAATGAATCTTCGTCCAAAAAAGAATGAGACTTACCAGCCCTGAGATTTTCAAACTGCTGCAACAAGTCTCTCAGATCATCAAAATCTTCGTTTAAAAAGGAAAAGTCTTTACTCATTACTGTAAATATAGTACTTTTATTTATGCCCAAATATGGGGTAAAAATGACCTTTTAAATATTTTTTAACATTTCCTTGTGATTTAATCGTATCTTGCGTTAAGAATATGTTATTTAATATATCAAAAAGTTTGTACATTTGTGTTACAATGAAAGCGAAAACATACATATCACGCACTTTTTCATTGTCTTGCTTGTTGGCGGGCGCTATGGCGTTTTTTGCTCTCAATGCCCTGGCGAATAATAGCTTTTTGCCCTCCGATAACGAAAAAGACAAGTCGAAAAAAACGGCTGACAGCCAACACTTTGTGTTGAATACTGCTATGCCTAAAACCAACCTGAGCCTGGATGCAGCTTACCGCTACTCCGGTACTTTCAGCTCAGACTTTAAGTTTAATACCAACAATGTCAATAGTAGTACTAATAACGTGATCAACCTTAAAGCGGTCATGACCTATACTAAGGGTAACGTTACTTATATTGTTCCTTCTAACGTCCAGGTGCAATCACAACCACCCGGAAACATGAACTTTCAGAAATTGCAGATTATTCTGCCACTCAAGAAAGGGTAATAAACTTTACGTTTCTTCAATTACAATATGGGCCGGTTAAAAAGTTATACAGCTTTTTAACCGGCTCTTTTTTTGGGTCAGATGTTTGCCATCCCTGCATCAAGTCCACCTCAAGTCCACCTCTGCTGCAGTGCTACTATATATCCACAGCCTGTTTCAAGCATAGGATCAATATAGTCAACATAGTGAAAAGACAATGTTGACTACAATGATTTTACGCTATCCCCTGGTTTTCAACTTGATCCATTTCCAGGACGTTGTTTTCCTGGATTTAAAAAGATTAGCGAAGATCAATGTGGATGTCCCTCATCTATCTTCGCTAATCTTTTTAAATCCTATAAAATCAAGTAAAAAATGCTGGAAAATCATCTAAATCAGTATAATCCTGAAGAAAGACAAAAAAACTACATATTCTTCAACTCTTCCTGACTTACCTCTTTATAGCCTGTTTTAGGCACATCAAAATAAGAAGCAGGAATTGGGAACAAATCTACTTTGGTGGCAATTACGCGCGTTTTAGCACCGGTTTTGGTCAAAATTTCAAACTCCAGGGGAATACCCTTCAAATTCACAAAACGACGGTTATATTGCTTGTTTTCCGGTATCAGGTCAGTGGCATAAAATACCTCGAAAGTCTGGCCATCCGGCATGGTGCCAATCGCTTTTCTGCAGGTATACCCTGCAATCTCCTTGGTGTCTGACTGATCCTTAAACTGAATATTTTCATATTGTTTCAGGTCCTTGTTGTACTGATCTTTACCAGCCCGGATCAGGTATTTATTGCCATGCTGATCAATCAGCGTGGTCATAGTTTCCGTTTTGCTGTTAATGAGATAGGTATAATGAACGATATTGAAATTCATATCTATCCTGCTCAGTGGCCCACGCATGTATTGGGTAAAGGTGCTGCCTTCCAGCATGGCATCCATTTGCAGCTGCTCTGGCGGCAGCTCCATTTTGTAAATAATTTTAGCATCTGAAACAGTACGCTGCGCCAGCAATGAGCCCGCGCAACATGCCAAGATAAAAGTTAATAACAACCGGTATGACATAGTGTGGTGTATTAGTTGAATGGCGGTATAGTTATGGTTGGTAAACTAACTACCAGGTAAACTTTTCTTTATTTAAAAAAGCGGCGATGCCGCGTTTACAGTCATCGTGTCCACGGGTTTCTGCATTCAATGCTGACGCATGCAGCAACCCTTCCGCTAACGGTAAGTCCAACACTGTGCCAATCAGTTTTTTGGTTACTTTCAGTGAGTTCGCGGAGGCCTCCTTACACAGGCTGCCAGCCACTTTAGCTACATAGGTATTAATTTCTGCTGCAGGTACCACCGCAGTGATCAGGCCATCCGTAGCCGCTTTTTCTGCCGTTACCAGTTTCCCGGTCAGCAATAATTCGCGGGACCTGCCCTCTCCTATTTTACGAACCAGAAAAATGGCCACCAGCGCAGGAATAAACCCAATCTTTACTTCGGTATAGCCGAGCAAAGCTTCCGGTACGGCGTAACTCAGGTCGCAAAGGGTAACTAACCCGCAGCCCCCGGCAATCGCGTGCCCTTCCACCTGGGCAATTACAATCTTATCAAGGTCGTAAATCTCCCGGAATAACTGCATCAGTTCCCGGGAATCAGTGAGATTTTCTTCATAGGTATTTTTTTGTAGTTGCTGCAAGTACTCCAGGTCGGCGCCAGCACAAAATGCTTCGCCATTTCCCTTCAAAATGATCACTTTCACCGCCTCATCTGCTTCCGCAGCCCGGAAGGCTTCCCGTAACTCCGCTACCAGTTGGCCATTCAGCGCATTACGCTTTTCAGGACGATTTAAGGCGATGGTAGCAATACGATCCGCTACAGTATATTGTAAAAAAGAAAAAGCCATAATTGAAGAATTACGAATTACGAATTACGAATTAGTGATTACCGGGAGAGGGACAAGAACCTGATCTTCTCACCACTCCGTAATTCATAATTCGTAATTCGTAATTTTCCTTATGGCAATCTAAGCAAAAAAAATTTAATGGGTAATCTCCTGTATTACCTGCCCTACATTACCACTGGGCATCTGAATATGTAATAATGCAGCCAATGTAGGTGTAATATCTGTCATACCAACGGTACGGTTGGTTTTGCCGGGATGAATACCCCAACCCATCCATACCAGCGGAATATGTGCGTCATAAGGATACCATAAACCGTGTGTAGTACCGGTTTTACCGCCATCAATATAGCCAGGGGTTAATATCACCTGGATATCACCACTTCTTTTGGTGTTAAAACCGTTAGAAAGCATCGTACGCATTGGCTCCGGTAAAGTAGTCGTCATCAGGTTTTCGATGGGAAAAACTTTGGCGATAGCCGGTGATTTCAGCAAACGGGCAATGATCAGCTGCCGGATATCGGCTTCACTTTTCCCTGCCTGCGCAATGCCATCATGATCCAGCCACAACTGGTAGTTATCAGATCCTTTTATTGCTCCTTTTACACCAAACTTGGCAGCCACCAGGTCGTTGAGATCCTTTATGGCAGCCGGCTCATCCCAGGTACCCCCAGGCAGTTTGTTTTCTTCCATAAAACCTGGTACATGTGCTACCCCATGATCTGCGGTAATAAAAAAGAGATATTGTCCCTTGCCTACCTTAGCATCCAGGTATTTAAAAAGCGTGGCCAGATCCTGGTCCAGGCGCAGATAAGTATCTTCAATTTCTATAGAATTAGGTCCAAACTGATGACCTACATAATCCGTAGAAGAAAGACTTACCGCCAGAAAATCAGTGACATTACCTTTACCCATATCATAGGCTTCCAGGGCCTTTTTAGCAAATTCCAGGGTCATGGTATTACCAAAGGGAGAAGCAGAAATAGCGGAATTGGAAATATCACTCAGGTTATGCGGGAACGAAGTATTTGTGGCATTTTTATACTTGCCTTCATAAGCTTTTTCGTCTGCTGTACTGAGGGTATAAGTAGATACCGGGTACAGGGTAGTCCAAGGTTTACTGAGATATTGCTGTGGGAATTGCTGTTTATTAAATTCCTGTGCCCATACCGGCAATTCTTTCATATAATAGCTGCTGCTCACCCAGTTACCAGTGCTGCCATCATACCAGAAAGCCGCGTTGGCACTGTGTCCGGCGGGCAAAATGGCGCCACGGTCTTTGATTGCTACACCTACTACCTTGCTCTGAAAATGATTGGATATCCGGAGTTCATCACCGATGGTAGTGACCAGCATATTGCGCGGACTCATTTTACCTGCAGCAGAATTGCTGCCAACTGTGCTAACAGTTGTATCTTCGGCGCAATACATGGTGCGGCCCAGTTCGGGACTGTACCACGTGTTGCCGATAATACCATGGATAGCAGGAACAGAGCCGGTGTATACGCAGGTATGGCCACAGGCCGTTATAGTAGGGGTATAGTTGATCAGGGTATTTTCACAGGAAAAGCCTTCCTGCAGCAATCTTTTAAATCCTCCCGCACCATAGCGGTTGCCATAGCGGTAAAGGTAATCCCAGCGCATCTGGTCTACCACCACGCCCACTACCAGCTTAGGTCTGGCAGACATTTTGGTGGTTTTGGAAGCAGCAAGATGATTAAAAGGTTTGGGAGAGGTCGCTTTTTGCGCCCTGGTAGCTGTTGCGGACAACAGGAGGGCCGCTGTCAGGAAATGTGTAAATTTCATCAGATCGTAAATATTTAAAAATCACTGTAATACAACGACATAAGGCGTTGCTGCTTAGCAAATAATTTGTTTTCGGAGACGCGCCAAATGTAAACCAAGTTTACAAAAAGTAATATTTTAATACCTTTGTGTCCATTTTAAATGGAATGAATTAACCATTACATAATATATCGTATGGATATTTTCGAGAAACTGCTGAAACATCTGGGCCCTATCGGGGAACATTCAGACAGAGCCCATGGCTATTTCGCATTTCCTAAACTGGAAGGAGAAATAGGCCCCCGCATGAATTTCCGGGGCAATGAAAAAATTGTCTGGAGCCTTAACAACTATCTGGGTTTAGCCAACCACCCGGAAGTGCGTGCTACCGACGCTCAGGCTGCCGCCGACTACGGAATGGCGTCTCCAATGGGAGCGCGTATGATGAGTGGTAACACTAACTATCATGAGCAGCTGGAAAACGAATTGTCCGACTACATGGGCAAAGAAGCGACTACTTTATTAAACTACGGCTACCAGGGTATCATGAGCGCTATTGACGCCATTGTGGGCCGCAGAGATGTAATTGTATATGATGCAGAATGCCACGCCAGTATCCTGGATGGTTTACGCCTGCATCCCGGCAAACGTTATGTGTTCAAACATAACGATATGGAAGATTTCGACAAACAGATGAAGCGTGCAACTGAACTGGCTAAAACCCAGGGCGGCGGTATACTCGTGGTAACAGAAGGCGTATTTGGTATGGCCGGTGACCAGGGTAAACTGAAAGAAATTGCCTCTTTTAAATCTAAATATGAGTTCCGTTTACTCGTAGATGATGCGCACGGCTTCGGCACAATGGGTAAAACCGGTGCTGGTACCGGCGAAGAGCAAGGTGTACAGGATCAAATCGATCTGCTGTTCAATACCTTCGCAAAATCCGGTGCTTCTATCGGAGCTTTCATCAGCGGCGAAAAGCAAATCATCAACTTCCTGCGCTATAACATGCGCTCACAGATCTTCGCAAAATCCATTCCTTTACCTATCGTTATCGGACACCTGAAACGTGTACAGCTGATGCGTCAGCATCCTGAAATGAAAGCGAAACTGTGGGATAATGTGAATAAACTGCAGAACGGATTGAAAGAACGTGGATTCAACATTGGCAGAACCAATTCACCGGTAACGCCGATTTACCTGCAGGGCGATATTCCGGAAGCTACTGCTATGTGCCTGGATCTGCGCGAAAACTATAACATTTTCTGCTCTATCGTGGTATACCCTGTTATTCCTAAAGGACAGATCATTTACCGCCTGATTCCTACTGCTGCACACAGCTATGAGGATATTGAACTGACACTCCAGGCGTTCAGCGAAACCAAGGCTAAACTGGATGAAAAAGTTTACCAGGTTGCTGAAATCCCAATGGTATAACAGTCACACCGATCATAATATTAAAAGCCTTCCTGCTCTTCAGGAAGGCTTTTCTATTTAAAATGGGAAAAGGCCAGAGGGGTCATAGCAATAAGGTAAGTCAATAAAGGGCTAAAAAACAAAAGGGCTGATTTTACTCAGCCCTTACTTCAAATCGTTCTTTCACTAGGTGTAATTTTTCATTAGATTTCATCAGGACATGGTAGAGAACAAATGGTTTTCATAGAAATTGGAATAACCAAGTGATTCCAAATATTTTATAAAATAGGTTTTATTTTAATTCAGTATTTCTTTTCATTGATACTTATCAAAAATAGGGGAGATTTCAGCAAATTCTATAACACATCCGTTGGATTTTGTTAACAGCTTGTTAAAGATTAACACTGCGGTAATACATCACTAAAATGTAAAAAGGCCTGTTTTTTCCCAATATGATCAAAAAAATTCCCTTTTGCGTAAGCACTTCCCACCATTAGCGTGATAACTTTGCGGCGGAAGCAATACATACTCAGGCCTTTAACCATTATGGCTGGTAAAGGCAGGGCGCCGGACTACGTCTATAGCACATTCGTTGACCGCCACGTCCGGGTAATGCTCCCGTCAACTGATAAAGGGATCATTAAACGATAGGAATTGAAACTTCAATGGAGTAAACAGTTTTTCCGGATACACCGGATCATGGGTTTAATAGCCGGCATCCTGCTGCTGCTGTTAAGCATTACCGGCAGTATGCTTGTTTTCAGTGATGAAATAGATCATGCGCAATATGCCAATGCATACCACGTTACCCCCGAAACACAATCCAGGTCACTACAGGAGCTCATGCAGGACGCCCGGCAGTCACTTCCCGGTAATCCCTACCTCTTTTTTGTAAGACTACCGCAGGCGCCCGATGAAAGCATCGTGCTGAGGGCCGAATATGCAGCAGATCATAAGGTATACGTCTTCCTGAATCCATATACCGGCAAAATATTACAGCAATACGCCAATACAGACCATTTAACGGGCTACGTGCTATACCTGCACTTCACCCTCCTGAATGGTAAAACAGGGGCCACGATCGTCCTCATTGCGGCAATAGCGCTATTTTTTTCCGTTCTCACCGGCATATTTATTTACCGGAACGCCATTGTCAAAGTGCTGACTTTCCGGGTAAAACCGGAATGGAATAACCGCACCCGGCGCTGGCGGAACCTGCACCGCATCCTCGGTGTATGGGCACTGCTGTTTAATCTGCTGATTTCCCTTACCGGATTTATGATGGAGCTGAAAGTGCTGGACTCCCGGAAAAATCCCAAAGCCAGCTTTGAAGCCGTTCCTTTCGCCGGTGATTATGAACCCCTCCTGGAAAAAGCGAAAGCCAGTATACCCGGCTTCGAAATAATGGGAGTACGCCCACCCAAAAAAGCCGGCGATCCCCTCAGAATATTGGGACATGCACACGAATCCGCCTTCTTTGGTGAGTATTCCTCTTCGGTATTTATCGATGCCGGCGGCAACATTAAAAAAACAGTGAATTTCAGTAACGCCTCCTTTGGCGATAAATTCAACGCCTGTATAGCACCACTTCACTTTGGTAACTATGGCGGCATTATATTAAAAATCATTTATTCACTCCTTGCTTTAACCCCCGGCGTATTGTCTGTTTCTGGTTTCCTCATCTGGTATCGCAGAAAATATATTATTAAAGTACACAACAGGATTTAACATAGCTATGAAGCAATTTTTTATTTTGGGTTTGGTGGCAATGATGGCCACGCTGCAGGCAGCAGCGCAAAAGATACAGGGTACAATAAAAGATACGACCCAAACAGTCGTTCCCTTGCTGAGAATCTACCTTTCCGGTACACAAAAGCATGCCGTTACCGGTAACAACGGCCAGTTCACCATCAACGACGTAAAGCCTGGCACCTATCAGTTACTGGCTGCAGGCATCGGTTATAAAACACTGGAACAAACTGTTACCGTAACTAACAGCACCACTCAACTGGATCTGACTATACAGCCATCAGACGTTGGCCTGAATGAAGTAGTGGTAACGGCTAGCCGCAATAAGGAAACACTGGGTACCGTACCTTCTTCCATTACCATCATTTCCGGTAAACAGCTACGCGAACAAAGCGCCATTACTACAGACATTAACCAGTTGCTCAGTATGAATGTACCCGGACTTACGCTGGGGACCAACACCTCTACCAACAAAGGACAAACCCTTCGTGGCCGCGGTATGCTGATCATGATTGATGGTATTCCACAATCTACCCCGCTGCGCAACGGCGATAAAGATATGCGTAGTATAGACGTTTCCGTTATTGAAAGAGTAGAAGTCATCAAAGGATCTACCGCTATTTATGGTAATGGTGCAGATGGTGGTATCGTTAACTTTATCACCATCAAAGCCAACCCCAGCAAACATTTCAGCGGAAGCACCGATGTGAGCAGCGCCGGTTCTCTGTTACATCCTTCCAATACCGTTGGTGGCCGCATCTCCCAGAACATCACCGGCAAAATCAATAAATTTGATTACGTAGCCAGTGGTACCTACGAACAAACCGGCGTAGTAAAAGACGCTGACGGCGTGATCATTGCACCTTTCCAGTCACTCGCACAAAATAAGAACCTGAACCTTTTTGCAAAATTGGGTTATGATATCAACAACAACAGCCGCATAGAAGTGATGTACAACTACTACCGCACCATGCAGTACAGCACGTATGTGGATTCTGCTACCGGCAAATTTGGAGAAGCTCCCATTATAGGTGTAAAGGGCACCAATCCCGGCGATAAACAAGGTACACCGTATAACCACAACGCCTATGTGAACTATACCAACAAAAACATTTTTAAAAACACCTCACTGAACGCAAACCTTTACTACCAAAGCTTTTACACGGTTTTTGAATATTCTGATTTCTATGCACCTCCCGGCAACTCCGCTATTGTTTCCAAAAAAATGGGCGCGAGGATAAACTTTAATACCCTTTTCAACTTCCACCCTAACTTATTCGGTGATATTACCTGGGGCGTGGACATCCTGAATGATAAAACTTCCCAGCCACTGACCGATGGCCGTGGTTTTGTACCAGAGATGAATATGAAAAACTATGCACCTTATGCACAGTTAAAAACATATCTCTTCAAAGACTTCCTGGTAAAAGCAGGCGTGCGTTATGAAAATATTTCCCTGAACATTCCTGATTATACCACGATCAAATTTGGGAACTATGCCGGCGGCGTATTTGTAAAAGGTGGCAACCTGCCTTATGAAGCGCTGGTATTCAACGCCGGCTTACGTTATACCAGATACCCGGTATTCAATCCATTTGTAAGTTATTCCCAGAGCTTTTCCCTGTATGACCTGGGCCGTACCCTGCGACTGGCGAAAGCAGTGTCTAATGGAGCTACCAGCATTAATACCATTGAAACCGAAGCCATTATTACCAATAACTACGAAGCCGGCTTCAACAGCAACATCGGTAAATTCAATGCTTCCGGTGCTTATTTCATCAGCACTTCCAACCTGGGTACCAGTTTAAAAGATGTAAACGGCGTTGCTGTGCCGGAGCGTGCTCCTGAAAGAGTACAGGGTTTTGAATTCACAGCCGGCTACCAGTTCCGGTCTAACTTATCTGCCAACGCTTCTTATTCACATGTAGAAGGTAAGAAAGATGTAAACGGGGTAAAGACCTGGTTACCTACCACCCGTATTTCTCCGGATAAGATGACCGTGAATGTTAACTACTCCCCACTGAAACAATGGGATCTGGGTGTGTATTATATTTATTCAGGTGTACGCAAACGCTTTGATATCAATCCTTCCACCAAACAATATGACCTGGGCAATGGACCTGTCAGCGATTTCTACCTGGTGAATTTCTATACTACCTATCGTTTCAATAAATCGATGGCCATCCGTTTAGGTGTGGATAACCTGCTGAATGCTGATTATTACCCGGTAGCATCACAGGGAAGAGTACGTACCGATTCTTATATCAAAGGCAGTGGTGCCAGGTTTAATTTAGGATTTAAATACAACTTTTAGTGAGCTGAAGGCATAAAGCAGAAAGCAAAAAGCTATTGAGGCGATTGACTAAAGCGTAGAATATATATTCGCTTCAATCAATCGCCTCAATAGCTTTTTGCTTTCTGCTTTATGCTTTACGCTTTCCGAAGATGTTCTTCAATAGCGGTGTCGTATGATTTCTTCCAGGTGCTTACATTACCCCAGTCTTCTCCGTTTACTTTGATGTGTTCGCCGGTAACAACGCCCAGTTTCTCGTAACGTACGGAAGTATCAGAAGCGTCTACCAGACCGTGCATCAGTGCTTCGAACTTCTCTTTATCTTCCGGTCTAACGGTTACTACTACACGGCTCTGGCTTTCACCGAACAGGTAGGCATCTTTACGGAATTTGTTATTGGTAGTCAGTTCAAATCCTTTTCCTGCAGGCATAGCGCTTTCCAGGAGGGTAACGAATAAACCACCATCGCTCACATCGTGTGCTGAGCGGATCAGGCCTGCTTTATTCAGTTTAGTGATAGCCTGGTGTACGTGCAGTTCCTCATCGAGGTTGAAATGCGGTGCAGGGCTATATTCTATACCAATGATTTTGTGCAGGTATTCGGAACTGTTGATATCGTTGCGGCTGCGACCTATCAGGTATACCAGGTGGCCTTCTTCCTTGAAATCAAGGGTGATGCGCTGATCCAGGCTATCAAGGATACCCACCATACCGATGGTTGGTGTTGGGTATACCGGACCATCAGGAGACTGGTTGTAGAAGCTTACGTTACCGCCGGTAACAGGTGTATTAAATTTGCGGCAGGCTTCACCCATACCTTGTACTGCGTGTACAAACTGGTAGTAAACTTCCGGATCGTAAGGGTTACCGAAGTTCAGGCAGTTGGTAATAGCAACTGGTTCACCACCGGAGCAAACGATGTTACGGGCAGCTTCTGCTACTGCGATCTGTCCGCCTTTATGAGGATCAGCAAAAACATAACGACCGTTACAGTCGGTAGTCATTGCCAAAGCTTTCTTGGTTGGTTTTACCAATACGATGGCTGCATCGCTTGGTGCGTTGGTGCTGGCATTTGCAGTACCTACCATGCTATCGTACTGGTTGTAGATCCAGCGTTTGGAAGCGATGTTAGGCAGGGCCACCATTCTTTCTGCTACAAAATGCGGATGTTCTGTATCAGGAATGTTGTGGATATCAAATGCTTTTATTTTGGCGAAGTAAGCGGGTTCGGTATAAGCGCGGTGATATTGGGGAGCACCGCCACCCAGTACCATACTTTCAGCAGGAACGTCTGCTTCCAGTTCGCCGTTCATATAGAACTTCAGGTTTTTATCTTTGGTTACTTCACCGATTTGTACGCAGTGCAGGTCCCATTTTTCGAAGATATCCAGTACTGGTTTTTCTTCGCCTTTCTTCACAACGATGAGCATGCGTTCCTGGCTTTCGCTCAGCAGCATTTCCCATCCTTTCATATCTTTCTGGCGGGTAGGTACTTTATCTAACCAGATCTTCATACCATGTTCGCCTTTAGCGCTCATTTCTGCAGTGGAGCAGGTAATACCGGCTGCGCCCATATCCTGCATACCGATGATGGCGTTTGTTTTGATGATTTCGAGACAGGCTTCCAGTAATTTCTTTTCCTGGAAAGGATCGCCTACCTGAACAGCAGGTAAATCTTCCGCGCTGTCTTCTGTGATATTGGCAGAAGCGAAAGAAGCACCACCGATACCATCTTTTCCGGTAGCAGAACCTACGATGAAAACAGGGTTGCCTTCACCATAAGAAGTAGCGGAAACGGTTTGTCCTACTTTTACGATACCGGCGCTGAATGCGTTTACCAGTGGGTTGGTACCGTAGCAGTCTTCAAAATAAACTTCACCACCTACCGTAGGAACGCCGAAGCAGTTACCGTAGTGGCCTATACCATGTACAATACCTTTTACCAGGTGTTGTGTTTTCTTATCATTAATATTACCGAAGCGCAGTGAGTTGAGTGCAGCGATAGGGCGAGCGCCCATTGTAAAGATATCGCGGTGAATACCACCAACACCTGTTGCAGCGCCCTGGAAAGGTTCGATAGCGGATGGGTGGTTATGCGACTCTATTTTAAATACAACCGCGTAGCCATCACCAATATCTACCAGACCGGCATTTTCTTCTCCTGCTTTTACCAGCAGCCTGTCACCATCGCGGGGCAGGGATTTCAGCCAAACGATTGAATTTTTGTAAGAGCAGTGCTCACTCCACATTACAGAATACATACTTAATTCTGTAAAGTTGGGGGTACGGCCTAAAATGGATATAATTCGTTCAAACTCGTCAGCGGTAAGTCCTAGCTGTTCAGCAATTTCTACGGTGGTTTGCATGTATTTAAGTATAAAAAACGAGTAATTTAAAAGAAGTCGCAAAAGTACATGTTTTTCCTGCAAATGCCAAGAGGTTGCCACCTGGCTTCAAATGGTAAATTTTTAGTCACACTACATCATATTATTAATTTTTAAATTCATCAGATTAGAGACAAGTGAAGCATAAATATTTAACGAAACAGCAAAAAAACAGCTCTTTTAAAGCCCTAAATGTAATTTTTCAGTTAAAATGAACAATTTATTTGCATTTATAGCTACGGATGCGTTCTTTTGTGTAAAATAATTTACAGCATGCAATCGTTACGTTTCAAAGCGCTGGAAGGATTAGCTGGCGTAGACTCCACTCTCACCGAACATAACGGTAAAATTACCGATGTATTTGGCAGCAATGTTTTCTCTGGTAAAGTTGTTCGGGAATATCTGAGCGATGAGGCTTATAAAAGCCTGATGAACTCTGTTAAAAATGGCACCAAGCTGGAACGTAAGATGTCCGAGCAGATCGCTTCAGGCATGAAAGCATGGGCGATGAAAAAAGGTGTGACTCACTACACACACTGGTTTCAGCCATTGACCGGCACTACCGCAGAAAAGCACGATTCATTTTTCACGCTGAAAGGTGATGGTACTGCATTGGAAACTTTTGATGGTGATGCACTGGTACAACAGGAACCAGATGCTTCCAGTTTCCCTAACGGTGGTTTGAGAGCTACCTTCGAAGCCCGCGGCTACACTGCCTGGGATCCTTCCTCTCCTGCTTTCATCCTGGAACAGGGTTATGGTAAAACACTCTGCATACCTACTATCTTTGTTGCCTACACCGGCGAATCACTGGATTACAAAGCTCCATTGCTGAAAGCACTGGCTGCTATGGACAAAGCTGCAGTAGACGTATGTAACTATTTCGATAAAAACGTTACTAAAGTAACTGGTACCCTGGGTTGGGAACAGGAATACTTCCTGGTAGACGAAACAATGGCTAACGCCCGTCCTGATCTGATCATGACTGGTCGTACCGTAGTTGGTCACGCTCCTTCCAAAGGTCAGCAGCTGGAAGATCATTACTTCGGTGCTATCCCTGAGCGTGCTTACGCTTACATGCGCGATTTCGAAGTAGAATCTTACAAACTGGGTATTCCTTTAAGAACGCGTCATAATGAAGTAGCACCTTCTCAGTTTGAGTGTGCTCCTATATTTGAAGAAGTAAACATCGCAGTAGATCACAACTCTCTGCTGATGGATGTAATGAATAAAGTGGCTAAACGTCACAAACTGAAAGTGTTACTGCACGAGAAACCTTTTGCAGGCATCAACGGTTCCGGTAAACACAACAACTGGAGCATGTCCACCGATACCGGTGTTAACCTGCTGG
Source organism: Chitinophaga sp. RAB17 (assembly GCF_052114225.1). Taxonomy (NCBI): domain Bacteria; kingdom Pseudomonadati; phylum Bacteroidota; class Chitinophagia; order Chitinophagales; family Chitinophagaceae; genus Chitinophaga; species Chitinophaga sp. RAB17. The sequence goes on from NZ_JBFREI010000001.1 coordinate 1,185,225, forward strand.
CTCCCGGTAAAACACCGAAGACCAACCTGATGTTCCTCACTTTCTTTGTAAACACCATTAAAGCGGTTCATGACTATGCTGATCTGATGAGAGCTGCTATTGCTTCTCCCAGCAATGACTTCCGCTTAGGTGCCAACGAAGCGCCTCCTGCTATTATCTCTGTATTCTCAGGTAAATACCTGTTTGATGTACTGCAGGAAGTTAAAAACCGTGTTAACAACAAGTTCGACGAACAAGACGAAGCGATCCTGAAACTGGACCTGCACCGTCACATTCCGGAACTGCTGCTGGACAACACTGACCGTAACCGTACTTCTCCTTTTGCTTTCACCGGCAACAAGTTTGAATTCCGCGCCGTAGGTTCCTCTGCCAACTGTGCTTCTGCCATGACTGTATTGAATACGATCGTTGCAAAAACACTGACTGACTTCAAAGTTGAAGTAGATGGTCTGATCGAAAAAGGCGAGAAAAAAGAGATTGCAATTATGCAAACTCTTCGGAAATATATTGTAGATTCGGAAAAAATACTGTTCGAAGGCRACGGCTACAGTGAAGAGTGGGAAAAAGAAGCAGAAAAAAGAGGTTTAGCTAACGTTAAAACCACACCAAAAGCACTGGATGCTATGGTGACTGCTAAAGCTGCCAAACTTTATACAGATACCGGCGTTTACAACGAAAAAGAACTGCACGCACGCCACGAAATACTGCTGGAAGATTATGTGAAGAAAGTGCAGATCGAAGCCCGCGTTATCGGCGACCTCGCTACCAACACCATCCTGCCGTCAGCTATCAGTTATGTAAATGACCTGGTAACTAACATCCGCGGACTGAAAGAAATTGGTTTAGGCGATGATGCTGTTAAAGCTCAAACACAAATTGCTGCTAAAATAGCTGAACATATTAATGCCATTAGTGAAAATGTACAGGCTATGATCGAGGCGCGTAAGGTAGCTAACAAGCTCACCGACAGCCGTCAGAAAGCGATTGACTACTGTGAAAAGATTAAGCCGTACTTTGATGTAATCCGCTACCACTCCGATAAACTGGAGTTCCTGGTGGATGACAAAAAATGGGCACTGCCTAAATACAGAGAGCTGCTTTTCTTGCGATAAAACCGTAAGATTGTTTTGGTGTATGATTAGCCCCGGATTTTCATCCGGGGCTTTGTTTTGTTAATATTTCTCCTTAGATTTAATTACCCCTGTTACTGAACCACCTCACTATTACTATCATAAATTATTGCAGTAACCCTTTAACCCTTAGCCCCGGTAGTGTTTTAACCCATAAATACCACCTTAATTTTTACTTATGAAAAGACATTTATCCCTGGCAGTAATGACCATTGGAATCTGCTTTGCAGGCACCATGACAAGTATACTCTTTCCAACACTTCCACTAAAATATGTTTACATCCTTCCTACCTCCGGACGCTCCCATTGATCATTATTTTTTAACCAAAAAACATTTAAAACATGAAAAAGAATTATCCCCTGGCACGTTGTGCTATGATTTTACTGTTTGTAGTCCTGTTCAGCAATTGCGTTAAATCCCCGATCTGTTTACCTGCCCCCCCGCATTATGAAATCACTGGATTTGGCGCAGAGAAGTACGACAACACGAAAGATACCTTTCACATTACCTACAACTCCAGACACAATCCCATCCATATAATCGGCCGGGTCATCACTGAAAACTATCCTCAATACCTACTGGGCTATGATGCTCAAAACGCACTTAAAATAGTAATAGGTGCCTCCCATGATGAAAGCACTGAGTTTGAAATGGGCTATAAATGTGTTTGTGATAATAAAAAAAGAGTTATTTCAGATAGTGTGTTTGCATACGGCCACTACGACAGGAATACACTTACTATTGTTGATGCCCGTTATCTTTTCTTCGTCAGAAAATATGCTTACGATCACCTCGACAGGATTACCCAGGTGGTAGATAAACGCTTCCTGCTGGTGGAGGATCTTTTTGAAATGCGAACAACCTCCTACTTTTATAATGCATCCGGTAATGCCTATAAGATCAATACTTTGATCTTATATCCTAATGGTAGCACCGTGTCAAATGATGTATTTCCAGTGTACGATAATAAGGTAAATCCAAACCTGCTGCATCCTCTCTGGCAATTCTTTAATCTCGATTATAGCAGAAACAATCCATTTATTGCTGATTCTTATAACAGCTATGGTTTACCGGTAAAAGTCCCTTTTAAAAATCCTAAAATGGATTCGCAACATTTTTTGTTATACCCGGTAAGGGCGTACGAAATTTTCTACGGACGTCAATAACCCTCACGCTCAACGGATGTAAAAAACATAAAAAAAGGCCTCCTGATCAGGAGGCCTTTTTTAAATAATATATCCGTTACCGTTATACCAACTTAAACGTCTCAGTAAACTTGGTGGTAAAGTTGCCTTTACGGAAGTTTTCATCGCGCATCAGCTGCTGATGGAAAGGAATAGTTGTTTTAACACCCTCGATCACGAACTCGCTCAGCGCGCGTTCCATCGTATTGATGGCTTCTTCGCGGGTTTGCGCCATGGTAATAATTTTCGCTACCATAGAATCGTAATAAGGAGGAATTACATAACCGGCGTAGATGTGGGAATCAACCCGCACACCATGACCACCAGGAATATGCAGTGTAGTAATTTTACCCGGAGAAGGACGGAAATCATTGTAAGGATCTTCCGCATTGATACGACACTCGATGGCATGCATCTGTGGCGTATAATTTTTTCCGGAGATAGGAATACCTGCAGCAATCTTGATCTGTTCTTTTACCAGGTCGAAGTTGATTACTTCTTCTGTTACCCCATGTTCTACCTGGATACGTGTATTCATTTCCATGAAGTAGAAATTACGGTGCTTATCTACCAGGAACTCAATGGTACCAACACTTTCGTAGTTGATAGCACTGGCGGCCTTGATAGCTGCTTCCCCCATTTTCTCACGCAGTTCAGGCGTCATAAACGGAGAAGGAGATTCTTCTACCAGCTTCTGGTGACGACGCTGAATAGAGCAATCTCTTTCGCTGAGGTGACATACTTTACCGTATTGATCACCCGCTACCTGTATTTCAATGTGACGGGGCTCTTCCACGAATTTCTCCATGTAGATACCATCATTACTGAAAGAGGCACGGGCTTCATTCTTAGCCATGTTGTAGGCGGTTTCAAGCTCATTCTCATCCCATACCACGCGCATACCTTTACCACCACCACCGGCAGTAGCTTTGATGATTACCGGGAGGCCCATGCTTCTGGCGATTGTTCTGGCTTCTTCCACGCTCTGGAGTAATCCTTCAGATCCTGGAATAACCGGTACACCGGCAGCAATCATAGTTTCCTTGGCAGTCATCTTATCGCCCATTCTGCGGATCATTTCCGGAGTGGGGCCGATAAACTTAATACCATGTTCACCACAGATTTCAGCAAAACGGGCATTTTCTGCCAGGAAGCCGTATCCGGGGTGGATAGCGTCTGCATTGGTGATTTCAGCAGCCGCCATCAGGTGAGGGATGTTCAGATAAGACTCAGTGCTTTGTGGTTTGCCTATGCAGACTGCTTCATCGGCAAATTTCACATGCAGACTGTCTTTATCTGCTGTAGAATAAACTGCCACCGTTTTGATACCCATTTCCTTACAGGTACGGATAATCCGAAGGGCAATTTCACCACGGTTGGCAATCAATATTTTTTTGAACATTGTTTTCCTTATAAGTTGATAATAGCTTTTAGCTGTTAGCCATTAGCTGTTAGCTGTTAGCATCTTTAGAACTCCGGTTAAGGAAGGCTAAAGGCTAACAGCTAATAGCTAATAACTATTATTACGGTTCAACTAAGAATAAAGGTTGATCATATTCTACCGGAGATGCGTCATCTACCAGTACTTTCACGATTTTACCACTTACTTCACTCTCTATTTCGTTGAATAACTTCATTGCTTCGATGATGCACACCACTTTGCCGGAAGTAACTTCGTCGCCAACATTTACGAAAGCGGCTTTATCCGGACCGGCGCTGCGGTAAAAGGTACCAATCATGGGAGATTTGATGGTTACCAGGTTGTCCGCTTTAACAGGAGCTGGTGTAGCTGCCGGTGCTGCGGTGTTGGCTACTGCTGCAGGAGCTACAGCGGCGGCCGCCTGTACGGGTGCCATGGTTGCAGGAACAGTGATTACCTGTTGTACTTCGTTATCCTTCTGCTTTATTGTAATCTTAAACTTGTCCTGTTCAATGCTCAGTTCACTGATATTTGATTTGTTGATCATTTTTACCAGTTCCTGAATCTGTTTAAAGTCCATGTAGACAGTTTTTGGTTTAGAAATATAGAATATGATGGACGACTGATTTACGCGGTCAGGAATTTTGTTTCAGAAAGAATACCCCTCAGAAACAAAATTCCTCTCCAAAAAATCAGCACTCCAAATGATTTATGCTTTTACTCTTTCGATATACTCGCCATTCTTCGTGTTCACACGGATCAATTCTCCTTCATCCACAAACAACGGCACCATTACGGTAGCTCCGGTTTCAACAGTAGCTGGCTTCAGGGTACGGGTAGCCGTATCACCTTTAACACCAGGCTCAGAATAGGTAACCAGTACAACAATTTTGTCAGGTAATTCCACTGCCATGTATTGCTCAGTTTCTGTGTTGATCTGCACACTTACTTCCTGTCCTTCTTTCAGGAACTGTGGCGCATCAATGGCTGTTTCCGGCATAGCAATCTGCTCAAACGTTTCATTGTCCATGAAGTTGTAGCCGGTATCATCTTTATATAAATACTGGAAAGCTTTCTTTTCAATGCGGATGGGATAGATGGTATCACCTGAGTTCCAGGTGTGCTCTATGGAACGGCTATTGTCAACGCCTTTCAATTTAGCCCAAACCTTTGCGGCTGCACGGGCGGTTTTGTTCTGACCAAACTCTACAACAGAATACAAACTGTTATCCAGCTTGATTATTAATCCTGTTCTGATATCTGCGGTGGTAGCCATAAATTAGGTTACTGATTTTAAGTTAAAAATTTATACGGATTGCAAAAGTAAAAATTTTCGCATATGAACAAGCAACTAATTCCCAAAATTAGAGAGATTAGTCCCTTTTCGGCCCAATTTTCGTCTTTTTTATTCAATAAATGACATTTATCCGGTAAATTTAAACTCAAATCAAGAAACTTTTATAAGTATGCGCTACGTGTTTTTCGTTATTTTAAGCTGTTTACCTGTGTTTTTGAAGGCTCAAACTGCCACTAATCCACCCACAAAACCACCATATTTACAGTATCCGATCATACCAGCCTTCCCGCTTATGCTTACCGATGGCCATTCTATCACTAAAAACGACCTCAAGCGGAACGAGAAAACTATGGTGTTTGTATTCAGTGTAGATTGTGATCACTGTAAGCACCTGACAGAAGAAGTGTTGAAAAACATCAGCAAGTTCAAAAAAACACAAATCCTTATGGTTACCCCTTTTAAGGTGGAACAAATGAAGGAATATTACGATCAATATAAAATTAAAGACTATCCAAACATCATTATGGCCAGCGAACCTACCCGGCAGATCATGTATTTTTATGACCTCCATTACTTCCCTGGTTTATACATATATGACAAGAAACAACAGTTTGTAAAGGGTTTTGAGGGAACAGCCAAGGTAGATTCTTTGCTGTTTTATCTGAATAAATAATCCTTGTGAAAATGTCTCTGCCCGACCGGTTATTCTAAAGCCGAATCATTACATTTGTTTAATCACAATCATTCTTCACTTTTAAAGCTATAGACAAAATGAAAGTTACAGTAGTAGGAGCCGGGAATGTAGGCGCAACGTGTGCCAACGTACTGGCCCACAAAGATTTTCTGCAGGAGGTGGTTTTATTGGATATTAAGGAAGGAACGGCTGAAGGTAAAGCCCTGGACACATGGCAGCAGGCTCCCATTGATTATTACAGTACCAAAATTACCGGGGTGACCAGTGATTACACGAAAACCGCCAACAGCGATGTGGTAGTCATTACTTCAGGACTTCCCCGCAAACCTGGAATGAGCAGAGATGACCTGATTTCTACCAATGCCAATATTGTGAAATCGGTTACTGAAAATATTACCAAACATTCTCCGGATGCCATCATCATCATTGTAAGCAACCCGCTGGATGTAATGACTTATTGCAGTTACCTCACTGCCAAAAAAGACAGCAGCAAAGTATTCGGCATGGCCGGCATACTGGATACTGCCCGTTACCGCGCTTTCCTGGCCGAAGAAATAGGCTGCTCTCCGAAAGATATACAGGCGATACTCATGGGTGGCCACGGCGATACCATGGTGCCTTTGCCACGCTATACAACCGTAGGTGGTATTCCTGTAACAGAACTGGTAGCCCAGGATAAACTGGAAGCCATTATTCAGCGTACTAAAGTAGGTGGCGGTGAAATCGTAAACCTGCTGGGTACTTCCGCCTGGTATGCTCCCGGTGCTGCTGCCGCTCAAATGGTAGAAGCGATCGTGAAAAATGAAAAACGTATTTTCCCCGTATGCGCCTGGTTATCCGGTCAGTACGGTCTGAAAGACATTTACCTGGGTGTGCCTGTTGTACTGGGTAAAAACGGTATAGAAAAAATCATTGAACTGCAGCTCAATGAAGCTGAAAAAGCATTACTCAATACCTCTGCCCAACATGTAAAAGAAGTGATGGACGTACTGGATAATATGCAGTCAGCTACCGCATAAACGAACTTTTTTTCTTACACAGGATGATCCTGATTTTATACAATGCCATTTAAAAGATTAGCGGAGACCGATGTGGATTTTTCCCATCTATCTCCGCTAATCTTTTCTCATCTTCCAAAATCAAATAAAAAACAATAATCCGGAACAAGACAAGATCCCCGGTTTCTGTTTTTATTCGTAATTTTACCCCGGCCCTTAAGCGGCTAAAGCAGTATAAATGAAACACTTCCAAATCGTTTCATCAAATTTGGTTTAACTCTCAATGTATGTCTAACCTGGAAAAACTGATTACGCAGAAAACTTTTGAAAATGAAAATCAGCGGGGCCTGATCAGCCTTATTTTTGTTGGTAACTGGATAACGTCCCGTCATCAGCAATTCTTTAAGCAATACGGTATTACCATGCAGCAGTATAACATACTGCGCATACTCCGCGGCCAACATCCCAAAGCTGCTAATATCAATGTGCTGAAAGAAAGAATGCTGGACAAAATGAGCGACGTATCCCGCCTCGTGGAAAGGCTCCGGAAAGCCGACCTGATAGAACGTAAAAGCAGTGAAATGGACAGGCGTGCGGTAGACGTTCGTATCAATGATAAAGGGCTCCAACTGCTCGCAGATATCGATGTCGAAATTGCGCAGCTGGACAATACCCTTAAATCATTAAACGAAAAAGAAGTCATACAGCTGAATAAACTGCTGGACAAAATGCTGGATAGCTATCACTAAATTTCTTCCAGGTAGTTCAGATCTTTACCAAACGTTTCTTCTACCTTCCAGGCAGTAATCAGTGCGATACCAATGCAGATGACCGCCACAATAGCCCCGCTCTGCAGATAGGAAAAATAGTTGTTCACTTTTATAAACAGAAAAGATATTAATGGAAGCATCCCCCGGGCAAAATTAGGTACCGTAGTAGCCACAGTAGCCCGCAGATTGGTACCAAAACTTTCTGCAGCTATGGTCACAAAAATAGCCCAGAAACCTACACTGAAACCAAGTATAAAACATACGGTATAAAACACCCAGGTTTCCACTCCATGCAGGTTTAAATACACAGTTACCATCACCCCTGTTAATACCAGGAACAATAACATGACCTTGCGGCGGCTTCGCCATACCTGGCTGAGAAAGCCCGTGGTGAAGTCGCCCAATACCAGGCCTGCATAACAAAATGCCACCGCATCCCCCGGACTGATAGCGCCCTTTACGTTCATCACTGTAGCAAACTTATTGGAAAACGCAATGAGTATACCTACCACAAACCAGGTAGGAGTACCCAGCAGCATACATTTCAGGTATTTAATAAAACGTTCCTTATTGGTAAACAACGCCATAAAACTCCCCCTGGAGGCAGCAGATGCCCTCACCGCATTAAACATATGAGATTCCATCACACTTACCCTCAGCACCAGCAAAGCCAGCCCCAGTCCACCTCCTATAAAATAACAAATGCGCCAGTCGCCCACCAGTTTGGCAATCAGGTTGGCAGCTACCGCACCGGAAACGCCTACAGTAGCCACTATCATGGTGCCATATCCTCTTTTTTCTTTGGGTAGTATTTCTGATACCAGGGTAATACCTGCGCCAAGCTCCCCTGCCAAACCAAAGCCGGCAACAAAGCGCCATAGCATGTATCCATTGATACCATGCACAAAACCATTGGCAATATTTGCAACAGAATAAATCAGGATGGACCCAAACAATACACTTAAACGACCTTTTTTATCTCCGATAATACCCCAGAAAATACCGCCTACAAGCAGACCAATCATCTGGATATTAATCAGTAGCATACCAGCACCCGCGTCAATTTCACTCTGGGGCAATCCCAGTGATTTTAAACTCGGTACTCTCACAATAGTAAACAGCAAAAGATCGTAGATGTCCACGAAATAGCCCAGTGAAGCCACTATCACGGCTATGTTGAAAATAGAAACAGGACGATTGTCGGTTTTCATTTTAGTTTGGTTGACGATAATAATAACGGGAATAAATAAAAAAAAGGGCCTTTTTCAAGGCCCTTTTAAAGATATAAAAAATTATAATGGAGAATCTGTTTTTTCTGTTGTTTCCTTGTGTTCTTCGTGTACATGCTGATGTTTCACTTTTCCGAAAATCACTTTAATCAATACCGGTAAAGTGGTGATCAATACTATTACCAGGATAATCAGCTCCAGGTGATCTTTCAGATTAGGGAACAATTTGTCCAGGTAATGACCTGCCAGCATCATAGAAAACACCCAGGCGAAAGATCCGATGATATTAAAGAACATAAATTTTCTTGCTTCCATTCCCACAATACCTGCTACTATAGGAGCAAAGGTGCGGATGATAGGCAGAAAGCGGGCGAAGAAAATAGCGCCGCCGCCATACTTTACAAAAAACTCATGCGCCTGATGCAGGTGTTTCTTTTTGAAAAAGAAGGTGTCTTTCTTCTTAAATAAGATCGGACCGGATTTTTTACCAAACCAGAAACCTACCATATTACCAAGCACACCAGCGGTCGCTATCAGGAACATAATAACTACAAAGGGCAGATCAAAGAAGCTGCGGCAAAGGTCTTCGCTGTAGATACCTGCTACAAAAAGCAGGGAATCCCCTGGCAGAAAGAAGCCAATGAATAAACCGGTTTCTGCGAAAATAATCGCCAGTAACAGGTAAAGGCCACCATGTTCAATAATCCACGAGGGATTAATGAGGTGTTTAAAAAACTCAATAATCTGGTCCATGCTAGTACGCTATTTCTATTTCTGAAGTGGTAAAATAAACATTAATCTGTTACGCATTTGTTAAGTTAGGCGTTAGTGGCATCTCCGGGTGTAAGTTTATTTTCCCATTTGGAAACAACGGCAGTAGCCATTGCATTCCCGATTACGTTGGTAGCGGAACGGCCCATATCCAGCAAATGATCTACTCCCAGCAGCAGAATCAAACCTGCTTCAGGGATATGGAACATAGACAGGGTACCGGCAATTACCACCAGGGAAGCACGCGGCACACCTGCAATCCCTTTACTGGTAATCATTAATACCAATAACATCGTAATCTGCTGATCAATGCTCAGGTGCATACCATATGCCTGGGCAATAAATAAACTGGCAAAGGTCATATACATCATAGAGCCATCCAGGTTAAAGGAGTAGCCCAGGGGTAATACAAAACTAACAATGCGGCTATCACAGCCAAATCTTTCCAGTTCTTCCATGGTACGTGGGTAAGCGGCCTCACTGCTGGCCGTGCCAAATGCCAGTAACAGGGGATCTTTGATCAGTCCCAGCAGGCGGAACACAGATTTACCGAGTATCAACCATCCCACAAAAGCAATGACTACCCATAAACTGAATAGTCCGAGATAGAACTGTAATATGAACTTACCATAAGTAACCAGTACAATGGGACCTTTTAAAGCAATGATACCTGCCATAGCGCCAAATACGGCGAAAGGGGCAAAATTCATTACAAAGCCAGTTACTTTCAGCATGATATACGCCACGCTATCCAGGAACTTTACTACCGGCATTGCTTTTTCACCAAGCGCAGCAGCGGCTACACCAAAGAAAATAGCAAATACCACGATCTGCAATATTTCATTGTGTGCCATCGCATTTACCACACTGTCGGGTACCACATGCTGAAAGAAGCCTTTCAGCGTCATATCTGCTTTGGCAATACCGGAAGAAGCATGTTCGTCCGGTAAGGGCAACTGCAGGGATAAGCCTGGCTTCATTAAATTTACCAGGATTAAACCCAGGAACAATGATACAAAGGTTGCACTGATAAACCACAGCATGGTTTTACCACCGATACGTCCTACTGCTTTTATATCTCCCAGCTTGGCCACCCCTACCACCAGGGTAGAGAATACCAACGGGGCTATGATCATTTTAACGAGGCGCAGGAAGATATCTGTAAGAATGGAGATATTATCAGCGAAGATCTGCGGGGTGTCTTTAGTCCCTGTGGGAGCAGGAGCTGCATTGCCATAAGCCAGGAATACGCCGTAGCCGGTACCTATTCCGATTACCATAGCAATGAATATATATAAGGTAAGCAGATTCGATGATTTCTTCATGCAGAGCGAAAATTTATCTTGTAATAATTAAAAGTTGTAACCGGAAAATTTCCCAAAAATAAGGTTAAGCAGCTAAACATGCGCTTTAGCGGGCAAAATAAAAGTATCTGTTTTTGATTTTAGATATTATATTTGGCGATCGACAACAACAACATAACTAAACTACCTTAAAACATCAACCACAATACGACTGCGTATGAGCAAACTCTTTGCTAAAAAACAAATGTCTGTTTTAATGGCCGAAGCTGGAGAATCCGAAAAGGGTCTGAAAAGGACGCTTGGAGCTGGTTCACTGGTGGCCCTTGGGATCGGTGCCATTATTGGTGCCGGACTCTTTGTAAGAACAGCCGCAGCTGCCGGGCAACATGCCGGCCCTGCTGTTACTATCTCCTTTATTATTGCCGCTATAGGCTGTGCGCTGGCAGGTTTATGCTACGCCGAATTTGCTTCCATGATCCCTATCGCAGGAAGTGCCTATACTTATTCCTACGCCACACTGGGAGAATTTGTTGCCTGGATTATTGGTTGGGACCTGGTGCTGGAATACGCGCTGGGAGCTGCAACCGTAGCTATTGGATGGTCACAATACCTCAATAAACTACTGGCGACCGTCTTTAATGTCACGATCCCCTATCAATGGTGTCATAGTCCGTTTGAGACTTCTGATGCAGGCATACAGGGTATCATGAATGTGCCTTCACTGTTTATCCTGCTGGCCCTCACTTTGCTGCTGATCAGGGGTACACAGAGTTCTGCTATTGTTAACAACATTATCGTAATTACGAAAGTAGCGATCGTATTGTTATTCATTTTCCTTGGATGGAAATACATCAATCCTGCCAACCATACGCCATTTACCATTCCTGCTACTGCTGGTACGGTAAAAATGCACAATGGTCAGATCGTTGACTATTCCCACTTCTGGAATCACGGATGGGCAGGGGTCCTAAGGGGTGCCGGCGTGGTGTTCTTTGCTTTTATCGGGTTTGATGCCGTATCTACTGCAGCCCAGGAAACAAAGAATCCTAAAAGGAACATGCCTATCGGTATCCTGGTATCACTGGCGATTTGTACCATACTGTATATCCTGTTTTCCTTTGTGTTGACAGGTATCGCGCCTTTCACCGACTTCCTGAAAGCAGGTGGTGAAGCATCTGTTGCTTATGCAATTGATACTTATATGCCTGGTTATGGCTGGTTGTCCACCTTTATCACCGTGGCTATTCTGGCAGGGTTCTCCTCCGTTATCCTGGTGATGTTGCTGGGTCAGACAAGGGTATTCTACTCTATGAGTAACGATGGTCTGGTGCCTTCCGTATTTGCAAAACTGCACCCTAAATACCGTACACCTTACCGCTCACAGTGGATGTTCTTCGTATTTGTATCCCTGTTTGCTGCCTTTATTCCAGATAACGTGGTAGGTGAAATGACCAGTATCGGTACTTTGTTTGCCTTTGTACTGGTATGTGTGGGCATCATCGTGATGCGTAAAAGCAATCCTGATTTACCAAGGGCCTTTAAAACACCTTGGGTACCGGTTGTTCCAATCCTGGGAGCGCTGATCTGTCTTACCATGATCATCAGTCTTGGCTTTGAAAACTGGGCTCGTTTGTTTGTATGGCTGGGTATTGGCTTTATCATTTACTTCCGTTACAGCGTGAAGCATAGTAAAGCCCGTAAGGCGTTGGAAGATAATAAATAGTCTTTTTTAGATATAGTCATTCAATCAAAAGCGGAGAACAAAGCGAAGTAATCAATCATTCGTTTTGTTCTCCGCTTTCGTTAAATCCCTAAATCCCGCTACGCCTAAATCTGAAAATCCTTATTTTTGCGTTCTGTTTTTACAAGTAACTATAATTATATACCACCAAAATGGGAAGAATATTTGAAGTAAGAAAATCGACCATGTTTGCCCGCTGGGATAAGATGGCGAAAGCATTTTCAAGAATAGGAAAGGAAATAGCCATAGCTGTAAAGGCTTCCGGCCCTGATCCGGACAACAACCCTGCGCTCCGTCGTTGCATACTCAATGCTAAGAGTGTGAACATGCCTAAAGACCGTGTAGATGCTGCCATCAAGCGTGCAATGGGTAAAGACAAGACTGATTATGAAGAAGTTGTGTATGAAGGCTATGCTCCTCATGGTGTGGCAGTGATTATTGATACGGCTACTGATAATACTACCCGTACCGTGGCTAACCTGCGTATGCACTTCACCAAAGGTGGAGGCAGTTTGGGTAACAGCGGATCCGTAGGATTTCTGTTTAACCGCGTAGGTGAGTTCAAAATAAAGAATAAAGGACAGGATCTGGAAGAACTGGAACTGGAGTTAATAGATTTTGGTTTGGAAGAAGTAGGAGAAGATAGCGAAGGCAATATTATTATCCGTGCTGCATTCAGTGAATTCGGCAATATGGCAAAAGCCCTGGATGATAAAGGCATTGAAGTGATCAGCTCAGAGCTGAAACGTATCCCGGCTACTACCGTGGAGTTAAATGATGAGCAGGCGAAAGAAGTACTGGAACTGGTGGATCGTTTGGAGCAGGATGATGATGTGCAGGCAGTTTTCTACAATCTGAAATAAACAGATGGTCCTGTAAAGTGGCCACTATAGCATATAAAAAAAGAACGTCCGCCTATACAGCGGACGTTTTTTTCATTGGATACGGTTAACTTTCTAAACCAAAAACAGCTAAACTTTAGCGATGGTGTGTGAACGGTCCAGGTCATCCGCTATAAACATCAATCCTTTGCCATGGTAGGTTTCAAGCTTTACGGCAGGGTCTTGAGCGATATGTTTGCGGAGACGTGTCAGGTAGACGTCCATTACACGTGATGCGAAGAAATCGTCCTGTCCCCAGATGCAGGCCAGGATATCATCTTTCTTCAGTTTTTTGTTAGAGTTCTCACACAGAAAGCGAAGCAATTCCGCTTCTTTTGGGGCCATACGAACATGGGAATCGGCGGATTTATGCCTAATATGATATTGAGAATAATCAAACACAAGGTTGCTGATGGTATATACAATACGACGCTCGCTCTTGAGGAGGCGGCTACGCTTCATATACACTTCCACCCGGCATAATAATTCCTGCATGTTAAAGGGCTTCACGATATAATCATCTGCCCCGGACTCGAAGCCTTGCAGCCTGTCCTGTTCCATATAGCGGGAAGAAGTAAAGATGATGGGCACGTTAACATCCATAGAGCGGATATCTTCTGCCAGTGCAAAGCCATCTTTCTTTGGCATTACGACATCAAGTAAACAGAGGTCAAAAACATGTTTTTGAAATTTCTCCCAGCCTTCCTGGCCGTTTTCACAAAGGGTAACATTATAACCGGCGCGTTCCAGTTGTCTTTTTACCACCTTGGCAAAAAAGATATCGTCCTCCGCCAAAAGAATGCTTGGTTGCATGTACGTTGGTTTTAAAGCGAGTAAATATGAGATTTTAGTTGTAGATACCTTAATGAGCGTATCCGGTACGTTTATTCAAAAATAAATAACATAATTATAACCCTGTTCATTCATCCCTATTCATTCTGAATCGGGCGTTCATTTCAACCATTGTGGGTCATCGTATACCCCAGGAGTTATCATTTTCGGTTTAATGCACTCTACATTACTAATAACATATTTATTCGCGTGGCGGGGTATGGCTAGTTGATAATATTTTGAGGAGTTCCTTCAAGGAAGGCTTTTACATTTTCAACAGCGGTATGCATCAATCTTTTTCTGGCTGCCTGTGTAGCCCAGGCAATATGGGGTGTGATGATCGTATTAGGTGCGGTAATTAATGGGTTATTGGCTGATGGTGGTTCTGCAGACAACACATCCAGGGCGGCTCCGGCAATCACACCATCTTCCAGCGCCTCCGCCAGATCCGCTTCCCGGATCAACGGCCCGCGACTGGTATTCACCAGGAAAGCTGTTTTTTTCATGGTGCTCAACAACTCCGCATTTACAAACTCTTTATTGGCCGCATTCAACGGGCAATGCAGGGATACAATATCCGCCTGCTTAAAGCAGGTGGACAGGTCCACAAAAGTAACACCCGGCATCTCATCTCTATCAGGATGTTTATGATTAGCAATCACCTTCATGCCAAACGCCAGCGCAATACGCGCCACAGCCTGCCCTATCTGCCCCAATCCTACTATCCCCAGCGTGCTGCCGGATAATTCAATTAAAGGCGTTTTCCAGTAGCTGAAATCAATACTCTTGCCCCAATCCCCTGCCCGCACACTATCTGCATGCAAACCGGTATGATGACATAATTCCAGTATCAACGCAAACGTCAACTGCGCCACAGAATCCGTACTGTAAGCCGGCACATTAGTCACAGGAATATGCCGCTCACGGGCCGCCGCAATATCTACCACATTATACCCGGTAGCTGTTACCCCAATATATTCCAGGTTCGTGGCTTCCTGGATAGCGGTCGCATTAATAATGGCCTTGTTGGTTAATACAATATGCGCTTCCCTGATCCTGTCCGCCACTCCTGATTCAGGTGTACGGGCATATACCTTCACATTGCCCAATGCCTGTAAAGCTGCCCAGTTAAGATCTCCGGGATTCAACGTATTACCATCCAATACCACTATATTTTTCATGACCTTAGTTTAAGCAAAGCAAATTTTGAATTTATTCATATCCACGGGCGCTTCTTTATCATCAATATGATAAAACGGCTTATCTCCCATAAAACTGGCCCACATAGAAAAAGTACTGGGAGGCCCAATAATATAATCACATTGCGACATGAGATAATGATCAGTAATCACATTATTCCTCGAAACAGTCACATTCTTAAAATGCTGATGATAAAGATCCTCATTCAGTGCAGTATCATTTGAAAAGAGCACCAGCCTGCAATCCTTATTCAATGCGGCCATCAGCTCCTGGATCTTCTTTATATACACGGCATCATCATAAAAATAAATACCGTTCAGGTACTCCTTATAATCCCCTCTTCTGATATGCACGGCAATATTTAACTGATCTTCCGTTTTAACAAGATACTGTTTCGCCAGTTCTTCCTTATTCAACTTCGGGTCAAATAAATGCTGATAGATCTTCCTGTACTTTCCACCCACCATATCCTCATGTCTGAAATACCAGCCTTCACAATAAATTTTAGACCGATCTTTATCCAACATGAAGGCATTATACTCCGGCATCTTTTCAAGATCATCGAAATCAACCGACTTAATTATTTTAAATTTCAATCCTTTCTTCACAAGTTTCCGGGTCAGCCAATCGGCTAACCAGCTTCGTTTATGCTCATTAAGATTGGGATAATTCTTATAATATCGCCGCATAAAGGGATTCACGAATTTTATCTGATTCTCTCTGCAGAAGGCATCAAAATTAAGATGCTGGAAATAAATATTACTCGTTTGTCCGTATGGCTGGGTCAAAATAACGGTCTTCTTACTACTCATTATATAGGATGATAAGTGGCAAATATATCAAATAAAAATGTGGCTTCATTCACTTCTAATTATCCCCTATATTTATGCCCTATACACTATATGCTATGCTGAAATTTATTTCAAAATCCCATGCCTCTGTAATGGATGCTGACTCCCTCGGAGATTTAATTGATAACCTCGATGCACGTATCAGCAGCCCTGTGCTGAATAACCTCGTAGACACACTCAATAAACATTATAGTAAGGTGAAATGCAGTGACCATAGAGATGCTGTGGTAACCGTTCAGGTAGACTATCTTGGTTTGGGTGAAAAACAGTTGACGTTTAAAATGATAGGATGTTGTTGTGATAAGTTTGAGGCAGAATTACAGGAAAGATTGGGAGAGATAAAGGTGAGGGAATAACCTTGGTTTTTACAGATGCTCTCACTGGAAAAATTGTTATTTTGCAAGGTCAGTATTTCACAAAAACTATCACCCTTGTTTATATTTTAAATTCAGTCGGCATATGATGGTCAGCCCGGATATAGAAAATACGGAAGCCGGTATCATAGAAGATAGCGACGGTAAGCCCCATGGACGGATTATAAAACTTTCCGGCATGATGGGTAAAGAGGAAATAGCCTTATATCCCATCAACGAGCAAACGGATGTTTCTTATCTCGGCATTATTCTGCAAACTACTGCCGGGTACAACATGGTACAGATTTCCACACTTTACCATCGTACTCAATTACTGGCCGGAGATGAGATCATTTTTCACTTCGAAAATGAACATACCATTAGATATCGCTTCCAGATAGAAGGTCATAGAATGGACGACAGGAAAGGCAATCTGTTTATGATTACAAATGAACAACTGCTGTACTTCATAGAAAATCCGCTGCAGGGAATTGAGATAATAGATAACCATAACGGCATTAACACCTGCTACTATTTTGGGGCGCTCCCCAATCAGCAATATAATACACCTGATGAGGGTAAAACACTTTTTCAAATCATGGCGCGAAGAATTGCCGGTGCGAAATTATTGATGATGGAAATATAAAGATGAGGTTGGTTTTGCACATCATATCGCCTACATGAAATAATCATTAACTCCGCTCCCACCCCTTCTTACATCCAAAAAATCACCACACCTTTGCTGCGCCATAATAGCAACATACTACTAAGCCTACAAACTGCTTAATTTTAAAAGAGGCCATCATTTCAGCAGATAAATGCTGTTATGATGGCTTCGCCAATTCCGGTAATAACACCAATTAAAAAAGCCGGTTCCTTTATCAGAAACCGGCTTCGTATTATTTTAGTCAGATGCTATTCCTGCATCATCTCCATTACTACCTTTACTACTTCTTCTGTGTTTGGTTTAGAGAAATAATCTCCATCAGAACCATATGCCGGGCGATGCGCCTGTGCACTCATGGTGCGGGGGGCTACATCCAGGAAGCGGTAACCACCCTGGGTTTCTATCACCTGCTGGAACATATAAGCGGTACCACCACTTGGTACATCTTCATCAATAAAGAGGATGCGGTTGGTTTTCTTCAGTGACTCCACAATGCTGTGGTTGATATCGAAAGGCAGCAATGTCTGCACATCGATTAGTTCACAGGAAACGCCCACTTCGCTTAATGTTACCATGGCTTCTTCTACAATACGCGTCATAGAACCGTAGGTAACAATGGTTACATCTGTTCCTTCGTGCAGTATTTCCGGGATGCCTAATGGTACGGTGTAAGTTTCCAGGTTAGCCGGCAATTTTTCTTTCAAACGATAACCGTTTAAAGATTCTATTACGAGCGCTGGTTCATTTGCCTGCAGGAGTGTGTTGTACATACCTGCTGCCTGCACCATGTTACGGGGCACACATACGTACATACCGCGGAGTGCATTAATGATCATGCCCATTGGAGAACCACTGTGCCAGATACCTTCCAGGCGGTGGCCACGGGTGCGCACAATGATCGGGCAATGCATGATGCCTTTGGTGCGGTATTGCAGGGACGCCACATCATCGCTGAGAGGTTGTAAGCCATACAACAGGTAGTCGAGATATTGTATTTCAGCAATCGGGCGAAGGCCACGTAATGCCATACCAATACCTTGTCCCATGATGGTGAGTTCGCGTATACCGGTGTCGGCTATACGATCTTTACCATGTYTCTGTTGCAAACCTGCGAAGCCCTGGTTTACGTCACCTATTTTACCAACATCTTCTCCAAAAGCAAATACTTTAGGGTTGTTGGTAATCAGCTGATCAAAATATTTATTCAGTATTTCGTAGCCGTTCACTGTGATGCCGTCTGCTTCGTAGGCAGCTGGAACAACAGGAACATTCAGTGCAGAGTTTACACCGGTAGCATGTAAATAAGTATTGTAAGTATCTTTTTGTTCCTGCAGATAGGTATCATAAAACTGCTGCAATGCCTGTATGTTGGCATCTGATTTCAGGTGCTTATGTTTCAACAGGATGATAGCAGATGCTTTTAAAATATCGCGGCGAACTGGTTCACGGTTATTCTGCAGATCGCGGATAGCCAGGTTGATCATATTGGCATCTGCGCCGGCAGTGGTGGCAAGCGGAGTGGCCAGTGCAATAAACGATTGAACATGTTCCTTGATAGGTGATACATATTTATCCCAGGCGTTTTTGCGGGCTTCCTGTGCTTTTACTTTTGCTTCTGCTTCCACGGCGAGCAATGCTTCTTCTTCACATAAAGCATTTTCAATGATCCAGGAACGCATTTTAACGTTGCAGTCAAATTCTCTTTCCCAGGAAAGACGTTCCTTGCTTTTGTAACGTTCGTGAGAACCGCTGGTGGAGTGACCTTGCGGCTGCGTAATCTCTTCTACGTGAAACAGCGCAGGGATATGTGTTTCACGGATCTTGCGGATAGCCGCTTCAAACACTTCACACATGCCGGCATAATCCCAGCCCTTTACATTATAGATATCAAAACCGTTGGAATCTTCCGTTTTACGGAATCCTTCCAGGGCGGCGCTGATAGAGTTTTTCGTTGTCTGGTATTTACGGGGTACGGAAATACCATAACCATCATCCCATACAAATACGGCCAGGGGTACCTGCAATACACCCGCAGCATTCATGGTTTCCCAGAAATGCCCTTCAGATGTAGAGGCGTCACCGATAGTAGCGAAACATATTTCACTGCCGTTGTTAGAGAGCCCTTTATATTGATGTAATCCTTCTACTTCACGGAACATTTTGGAGGCATATGCCAATCCCAGTGCACGGGGCATCTGGCCGGCTGTAGGCGCCATATCCGCAGCAGAGTTTTTCATTTCGGTCAGATTGAGCCAGTTGCCATCCTTACCGAGGTTGGGTGTAGCAAAATGGGAATTCATCTGGCGGCCACCTGAAAAAGGATCGTTTTCCAGATCAGGATCTGCATATAACTGCGAAAAAAATTGTTCGGGAGTTGCGATACCTGTAGCAAATGCAACAGTTTGGTCGCGGTAATAACCGGAACGGAAGTCCCCTGGCTGAAAGTATTTTGACATTGCTATCTGCGCCACTTCCTTTCCATCTCCAAAAATGCCAAACTTTGCCTTACCTGTAAGCACTTCCTTACGGGCCAGCAGACTAATTTCCCTGCTATCACAGGCCAACCTGTAATCATTTAGCACTTCCTTACGGAACTCTTCGAATGATAACCGGCTTTCTAAATTCATAGCTAGTTCGTTATTTTCTATCATGCCTCATGGTTAAAGTACAAAAGTAAGGTTAATTATACAGTAGAAAAACGAACGGAAACCTTCATTTAAAATAATCTGATTTTTTTTAATAAGAATTTAATAAATTGTAAGGTTTATAATGCTTTTTGGCCGTAAATTTGTTCTAGCCAAGAAAGATATCAATATTTTTTAACCGGTCGCTTTAAAACCATCATATGAAAATGAAAAAGTTTATCTTATCCCTGTTTGCGAGCATGCTGCTGACTACAGCGCTGTGGGCTCAGACCACACCGACACAGAGCACTCCCGATACTAAAGTTAAGTTTGTGAAAGAAACGGTAGATTTTGGCAAAACTGAGTTAAACAAACCAGTAACCGCTGATTTCGAATTTACCAACATTTCCAAAGAACCAATTCTGATTGAAGCTGCCCGCGCAAGCTGCGGTTGCACTACTCCTAAATGGACACAGGAGCCTATTCTGCCTGGTAAAAAAGGTAAAGTTACTGCGACATACAGCGCTAACGGTGTAGGTCAACAGAATAAAACCATCTGGGTTAAGTTCAGAGGCGTGGATCAGGATAAGGAACTGCACCTGACAGGTACAGTTGGTTCCAACAACAAGTAATACTCCACACTTTAAACATACTAAGACCTTACAGCACAATGTGCTGTAAGGTTTTTTGTTGCCCATACGATCCCCTATCTTTGCACACCAAGAATCAAAACAATTTTATGCCTACCATTAGCCAGAGAGGTGAGCAAATGCCGCCGTCTCCCATCAGAAAGCTTGTCCCATTTGCCGAAGCAGCCAAGAAAAGAGGTGTGAAGGTATTTCACCTGAACATCGGTCAGCCGGATATTGAAACACCAAAGCCTGTTTTGGATGCGGTGCGTCATTCCGATTTCAAAATCCTGGAATACAGCCACAGTGCGGGAAATGAAAGTTACCGCCGTAAACTGGTTACCTATTACGAAAGATTCAACATCTCTCTTAATCATAACCAGATCATTGTAACTACCGGTGGCTCTGAAGCCATTGTATTTGCATTTATGGCCTGCCTGGATCCGGGAGACGAAGTAATCGTTCCGGAACCATTTTATGCCAACTACAATGGTTTTGCGGTAGAAGCAGAAGTAAAAATTAAAACAATCACAGCCAGTATTGAAACCGGCTTTGCGTTACCCGCGATGGCTGATTTTGAAAAAGCCATTACTCCACGGACCAAAGCGATCCTTATCTGTAATCCTAATAACCCTACCGGTTATTTATATAGTAAGGAAGAAATGGAAGTACTGAAGCAGCTGTGCCTGAAATATAACCTGTTCCTGTTTTCTGATGAGGCTTACCGTGAGTTTTGCTACACTGGCCAGCATTTCTCTGCCATGAACCTGGAAGGGATGGAAGATAATGTGATCCTCATGGATACCATTTCTAAAAGATACAGTGCCTGTGGGGGCCGTATAGGTGCATTTGTCACCAAAAACCAGTCAGTACTGGATGCTACCATGAAGTTTGCCCAGGCCCGTCTGAGCCCTCCTTCCTTTGCACAGATTGCAGGTGAAGCAGCAGTAGACCTGCCGGCTGACTATTTTGATGGTATCAAAGCGGAATACCTGAGTCGCAGAGATATCCTGGTGAAGATGCTGAACGAGATTCCGGGCGTATACTGTCCAAATCCGGGTGGTGCTTTCTATGCCATGGCAAGATTGCCTATCGATGATTCCGATAAATTCTGTCAGTGGATGCTGGAATCCTTCAATCATGAGGGCCAGACCGTGATGATGGCGCCGGCCACCGGGTTTTATGCGACACCGGGACTGGGTAAAAATGAAGTCCGCTTAGCTTATGTATTAAATACAACGGACATTAGTCATGCAATGGTCTGCCTGGAAAAAGCACTGGAGGTATATCCGGGTAAAATTTCCAAATAATTTTTCCTAGCGGGGTGAGGTGTAAAATTCAATAAAATAGACATGAAACATATTATAAATAATTTAATATTTGTTTTTTTATAGAAAAATGCAATTATTTAACACCAAGTGCTTGGAATTTTCATGTTTTGTTTCGTATATTTGATACATAAATAACAACAACGACAAAAAAAATCAAATTATAAAAATATTTACAGATACGATGAACAGCAAAATCTAAACTTGTTTAAGAAAAATTTAACCTGCTTTATTTCTTAGACTGTTTATTTGGTCCGACCTTTGAATCGTTATACAAAGAAGAATTATCACTCTTCTGTAAAACTCAAAGATTAACTAAAACGTTTTAGCAAAATATCGTATTTTTGTATCAGTTTTTCATAACGTGGAATTTATAAAGGCAAACGGCTCTGATCACAGAGCCGTATTTTTTTGCCCTTTTTATTCGTTTCTTCCGAAAAACAGGCAAAATCCCCATTTGCTTTATAAATAATCTGAAAATATTCGCTTTCCCATTTACCTTTTTTCTATAATATTGTTATGTAATAAAACGGGCGGAAAAACTAACACCATGTGTTATCGTTATTTCGTTTGTTTTCATAACGTGGAATTTTAAAATGCAACGGTCCCGATTCTTCGGGACCGTCCATTTTTTAAAAAGCATAAAGCGGAAGGCAAAAAGCTATAAAAGCGAATGACCGAAGCGGATATTATAATCGCTTCGGTCATTCGCTTTTATAGCTTTTTGCTTTTTACTTTAAGCCTTATGCTGCTTAATCATCTCAAAAAAGTCATCAAACAGGTAACGGCTATCGAACGGACCAGGTGTTGATTCCGGATGATACTGTACGCTGAATGCTGGTTTATTTTTGATACGGATACCTTCTACAGAATTATCATTCAGGTTAATGTGGGTTACTTCCACATTTTCACTGGCTGCAACTGCGGTAGGATCTACTGCAAACCCATGGTTCTGGGTGGTGATTTCGCAAAGACCGGTTTTCAGGTTCTTTACCGGATGATTCAATCCGCGGTGACCATGGTGCATTTTGTAAGTAGGAATACCATTGGCCAGTGCCAGCAGCTGATGACCCAGGCAGATACCAAACATTGGTCTTTCTGCAGCCAGTATCTGCTTTACCGTTTCCACTGCATATGTCAGCGGAGCCGGATCGCCAGGACCATTGGAAATAAAGTAGGCATGCGGTTTAAACTCCTCACATACTTCAAAAGTAGTGTCAGTAGGATATACCTGCAGGTAGGCACCTTTGTCAGACAGGCATTTCAGCATATTTCTTTTCACCCCGTTGTCCAGTACCGCAATACGGATTTCCGCTGCCGGATCACCTACATTGTATACTTCCGGAGTGGTTACTTCCTTGCACAAAGCCAGACCTTCCATAGAAGGAACCTTAGCCAGTTCAGCTTTCAGCTGCTCTATGTCCAGAACGGAAGAAGAAATGATGCAGTTCATGGCACCTTTGCTGCGGATGTGGGAAACGAGCGCACGGGTATCTACATCATAAATGGCAACCAGCTCATTATCGGTCAGGAACTTTTCCAGCGACTCATCGGCCATCTTCCTGGAATAGTTATACGCGATATTTTTTGCGATCAAACCATTGATCTTAACACTGCTGCTCTCTACGTCATCCTTTTTGGTGCCGTAGTTCCCGATGTAGCAGTTGTTCATTATAAGTACCTGTCCTTTATAAGAAGGGTCCGTAAACACTTCCTGGTAACCCGTCATACCGGTATTGAAAGCTAATTCACCGGCAGCAGTGCCAATTTTCCCAAAAGCTTTTCCCTGAAAAACCGTACCGTCGTCTAACAGCAGTATGGCAGGTTGGATGGTTCTTGTCTGAGGCATTTCTGGTATCTGTCTTGTTTTATATTTTAAAAAAAACCTTCAAGGGTACAAAAAGCCCTGAAGGTTCGGATAAAAAACCGTGCAAAGGTATGAAATGCAACAGTTAATTACAGATTTTTTTTGCCACAAATAGAGATGTTATTTAATTTTTACAGACTTCAGTATTCTCTGAGCCACCTGGTGGCCCACCTGGTCATCATCCCGGTAATTGATCTGTATCTGCCAACGACTGCTTCCTTTAATCATTACCAGGTTACAGAAGGCCAAACGGATTCCTCCTTTATATAAATAATTGCCTTCTTCCAAAATACCTTTCATGCCGGAAATAAGTACCGGTACTGACTTACAATCCATTTCGCTGGCGGTTTCACTTAATTCCATACTGCTATGCGAGGCTGCTACGGCGGCTTCCAGGTCGTTTGCCACATTACCCTGGTAGCTGAACATATTCACGGCTATGCGAATTCCTCCTCCATCCTCATTTCTATAGCTTTTGGCGTATTCTATCACTTTAGCTTCTTCTCCCTGCAATGGCTGGTCATGCACCCACAACTTCACAGGTGTACTTATTTCCAGGGCCTGCCGGCCTATGGTAGCTGTTTGCCAGCTATTATACAGGGAACTGGCCGGCACTTTCGGGTATATAAAGGTAAACATGGCCCTTTTGCCGAATAATGTACCAGTAACGGCAATCAATACAATGAAAAGAGAAAAAAACAGGATTACTTTTCCCCTGTTAGTTGGCTGGGCCTGTTTTTTCATCCAGCTGAGCAAAACATTGGTTTTATCTGCTTTCAGGGAGATGCCCACCTGCTGTGTATACTCTGAAAATGAGCCCATGGGATGCGTTTTCCGCCAATCGGCAAAAGTCTGCGGCAATTTTTTACCACAGTCATCACAGAAAGTGAGGTATTCGGATTTCAGTGGATTGGCATGTCCACAACTATCACAGTGCAGGTATTTCATAGGAATATCATTAAGTGCAACGAGTGTAATATTACGAAATATATTTATTTAATATCCGGGAGATTTATTTTTTAGAACATGCCACTTAAGCTCGTCCACTTATTACAGGAGCGCTTCCACTGAAAATCGCCAGTTCCCCCGCTCATAAATAACCCTCTTTAATTATTGGGCTATTCATAAAAAAAGTAGCAAATTTGAACCGGATGAGTTACTGAGATCCACGCGCAGTAATAAGCGCCGGATTCGTCGCTGAAGGCTAATACGTATATGGGGAATTATAAACTACTAAGTGATGATGAATTACTTCTTTTAATAAAGAAAGGAGAAGTACATGCATTCAACGAAGTATATTTCCGGTATTTTACTACGCTTTACCGCTACGCCTATAACATTCTCAGAAGTGAAGAAGAATGCAGTGATGCCATCCAGGAAATTTTTGTGTGGATATGGGAAAACAGGGAAAGACTTGAAATAACTTCTTTAAAAAGTTACCTCATCGCTTCGGTTAAATACCGGCTGGCCAGAGTAATACAAACATCCCGGCGCCATGCTGAAATTATTTCGGCAAATGTTCCATTGAAAACCTTTACCATCATAGAAGATGATATAGAAGCCAAAGAGCTGAAAAAGGTTATTAATGAATGGACCGAAACCCTCCCTCAGCGCGCCCGACAAATATTCCAACTCAGCAGAGAGCAACACCTGAGCAACAAAGAAATTGCAGCGCAATTAGGCATTTCTGAAAAAACAGTGGAAAATCAGATCACCATTGCCCTGAAAAAATTAAGGTCCGATCTCAACAAACGACTTCTTTCCATTCTTTTTCTTTAATTTTTTTTCTGCTCCTTGGGGGGTAGCCTTCGCTCATGTCTCTTACTATACAAACCAGGGATATAAAAGGCTTTTAATGAACAATGAACAATTAGCCGCTATCATTGCGCGCGTTGCAGATAATACCGCCACAGACGAAGATATCTCCGTTTACAATGCCTGGTGCAATTCCTTGCAGGAACAGGATCTGGAGTTGAACGACCTGTCGGATATAGAAGCACAAACGCTCCGCAATATTCAAAAACAAACAGGACAGGTACGAAGATTTGTCATTATCCGGCGCATTGCTGCAGCGGCAGTCATCACCGGCATACTGGCTGGCAGCCTGTATCTGTACAGATATACCAATCGCAGTGCGGTCCGCCCAACGCCTGCAGCTACCATAGCGATCAATAACAATATATCTTCCGGAAAAAATACCGCCACTTTAACGCTGGCCAATGGAAAAAAGATTGTGCTCGCAGATAGCCAGGACGGAAAACTAACAGAACAGGCCGGGTCGGAAGTGACCAAAACCGCAGATGGTGCGCTGGAATACCATCCGGTAGCCACCGGCACTGTTGCTCCTCAATACAATAAATTAAGTACCGCACGGGGAGAGCAATACCAGATTACACTGCCAGATGGTACAAAAGTATGGCTGAATGCCTCCACCACCCTCACTTTCCCTACTTCCTTTGCCAACATGGCTGCCCGGAAAGTGGAAGTTACCGGCGAAGCATATTTTGAGGTGGTAGCTGATCCTGCACATCCATTCATAGTAAATGCCAGCAAACAGGAAATAAAAGTATTAGGCACACATTTCAATATAAACAATTACCTGGACGAACCATTTGCCAAAACAACCTTACTGCAGGGCGCCGTTAAAATTAACAATGAAAAAACGCTGACACCAGGTCAACAAGCCATCAGCAGCAAAGATGGTTCCTTAAGAATTGCCACTGTATCTACAGAAGCTGCCATCGCCTGGAAAAACGGCTATTTCGAATTCAACGATGAAAATATTTATGAAATCATGCGCAAAATAGCGCGCTGGTATAATGTAGAAGTGATTTACGAAGGCGATATACCGATGAATGAGATGGAAGGCACCATCTCCCGGTACGAGAATGTTTCCAAGGTTTTAAATACCATTCAAAAAGCAGGTCTGCTCAAATTCAGGATAGAACAAAAGAAAATTTATGTGAACAAATATTGAAATAGCAAGTGAACAGTTTTTGAAAAAATCAACAATTAAATTCCAGTCAATTATGAAGTAAACAGCCAAAATTATCCCTTGCTGAATAAAAAAAACGTGAAAGTGAGGAAGCACTTCCACGTTACCTGTAAGGCCAAATCAGCATTGAGTTTCATGAGTAGAAAGATCAACAATCTAATTTAAAACCAAACAAAGTAAAGGTATGAAATTAAGCCTTCTTGACAAGGAGGGCAGGGCGAACTATTGCCTGCCTTCAAAAATCATCTTTTTTATGCGACTTGCCACACCGCTATTACTTGCTCTTTTTGTCAGCCTCAGTGCTGCAGCCAGCGCGCAGAAGGTTACGCTTTCTGAAAAAAATGGTTCGCTGTCTTCTGTGATACGTAAAATACGGACACAAACCGGTTACAATTTCTTTTATGTAAAAGACCACCTGAACGCAGCAAAACCTGTGAATGTAGAGCTATCAAATACTTCACTGGCAGAGGCATTGAAACTAATTTTTGCAGATCAACCACTCACCTATCTAATAGAAGACAAAGAAATTACCATTAAGAAGAAAGAAATACCGGCTGCCCCCATCGCCAGTTTCTCTGACGTGCGTGGTAAAGTCCTCGATGATGAAGGTCATCCCCTGCCCTTCGTTAGCATCGTTGTCAAAGGTACCAGCAAAGGAGCTATTTCTTCCACTGACGGTGGTTTCTCACTGCAACTGACAAAAGGAGATATCCTATTGGTGACCTGCGTAGGATTTGAGCCCAAAGAAATCAGCTATACCGGCCAGACCACACTCGATATTACAATGAAAAAATCTACCAATAGCTTAACCGATGTAGTAGTAATTGGTTATGGTTCTGTGGCAAAAAAGAACCTGACAGGTGCAGTGACAACGGTGAAAGGCAAGGACCTGGATGTAAGTACCACCACTACCTTTCAGTCGGCCTTACAAGGTAAAGCAGCCGGCGTACAGGTAACACAGGCTACTGGACAACCTGGGGCCGGCGTAAAAGTGCAGATCAGGAGTAATCCTTCCAATGCAGATGCCGGTGTACTGTATGTTGTGGATGGCGTTCCGGTGAATGATGCAGCTGATCAGCCTCAGCTCAGCGGTAATGTAGGTGGATCAAAATATGGCGTTGGTGGGGTGGATAAATCCCCTTTAAATTTCATCAATCCTAATGACATTGCTTCCATCGAAATATTGAAGGATGCGAGTGCCGCTTCTATATATGGCGCGAGAGCAGGAGCCGGCGTGGTGTTAATCACTACCAAAAAAGGCGGTTCGGGTAAACCAAGGCTGGATTATACCGGCAGCTATGGCATACAGCGTGTAGACAAAATGTATCCTGTATACGGTGCCGCAGACTACATGACCCAACGGAATTTACTGAAGGAAGAAATATGGTACCGCGACAATAAAATTGCGCCGTATTACGGAACTATTGATCCATCCACTGTTTCACCTTTTAGCCCTATTTATTCCAAGGGCCAGATCGACTCTGCGCAAAGCAATCATGAAAAAGCCACCGATGCAATTACCAGGGCGGGCTTCACACAACAACATAACCTCTCCCTCTCCGGAGGCAACGGCAAAACCACCTATTACGCTTCCGGTAACTATTTCGACCAAAAAGGCGTGATCATCGGAACTGACTACAAGCGTTATAATGGTCGCTTGAGCATTGACCAAATAGTTTCCGACAAAATTAAGATAGGCGCCAGCGTTATCCTTTCTAATTCTTCCGCCAATAATACTATTACTGGTGGTGCAAATGAAAATGGCGGTATTATCACTTCAGCAATTTACTGGGCGCCGGTACAGCCCCTGCAAAATGCAGATGGCAGCTACCCACTCAACCCTTATTATTCCAATATACCCAACCCGCTATCATATGGTACCGTTACAGATCTAACTGTTTCCAACCGTACACTGAGTAGTGCATATGCAGAATGGGCCATTATCCCGGACCTGAAAGCAACTACCCGTTTCAGCCTGGATAACTCTAATTCCAAACGGTCATCTTATTTTCCAACAACTTTTAGTTACGGCGCAAAAGTAAATGGTTCTGCAGGTATCTCAGCATCCGATGCTAAAGTGAAATTACTGGAATATACGCTGTCTTATAATAAAACCTTCTCTCCTAAACACTCCATCAGTGCGGTAGCCGGCTATAGTTATCAGAAAAGTGATTGGGAAGGTTTCAACGCTGCCAATCAGAATTTTCTGTCAGATATATCTCAATATTATAGCTTACAGTCAGGCCAGGCAATCTCTCCATCAGTTGGCTCCAGTAAATCACAAACCGTCTGGGCTTCCTATTTTGCAAGAGCTATCTATGTGTTCAAAGGCAACCTCACCTTACAGGCATCCATTCGGCGTGACGGCGCTTCTGTTTTCGCCAATAACATAAAATGGGGGAACTTCCCAGGTGTTTCAGCCGGTTGGGTGATTTCAGATGAGTCATTTATGCAAAACCTGAAAGCCTTGTCATTCCTGAAACTGAGAGTGGGCTACGGTGAAACAGGAAATAGCTACTTCGGTAAAACAGGAACGGCGAGTGAGATGGCCGCTGCATTTGCGCTTTATAATACAAGTTTAAGCCCTTACTTTGGAACTGGTAATGTAAATTCTGCACTGGTACTCGTCCGCAATGCCAATCCTAATCTTACCTGGGAAACTGCAGGAGAATTTAATACCGGGTTGGACTTTGCCTTTTTCAACAACCGGCTCAGCGGATCAGTAGATTATTTCAACAAAAACATCCGGAATCTTATTTCATATGTTAAATATCCCACTGGATTTATTATTGACGGTGTTTTCCAAAACGCCGGTCAAACCAGGTCCACTGGCTATGAAATCGCGCTGCAAAGCAGAAATATCATTTCTCCCGGCGGCTTCACCTGGTCTACCAACGTTAATTTCTCCCACTATCTCAATTACTGGGTAAAGAGAAGCCCTGAGATGCTGGCTGCTTTGGATAAATATGAAGCTCCAAGTGGTAAAAATGCGTTATTCAATCCGATATACGGTTATGAATCTATCGGCATTTACAAAGGAGATAAAGCAGGTATTCCATCTTACATGCCCGGCATGCTTCCCGGCGGTCTTATTTTAAAGGATACGCATGGCTTTGATGCAGCAGGAAATGTAACAGGACCTGACGGCGCCATCACCGCAGCTGACAAAACCTTAATTGGTAATGCAGATCCCCGGTTCAACTTTGGTATTGGTAATACGTTTTCCTACAAAGGTTTTGATCTGAGCATTTTCATGTCCGGGTTGGTACAAAAGAAATGGTCTCCATATGCGGCTGGCAGAGCGCAGGAAAATACCATGAACAGTTTCGGTTTTAATGCAATGCCGGTATCCTCCAATCGCTGGAGCTTCCAGCATCCAACCGGTAATTTCCCAACATCATTAACAGATGGTTCCTATTCCCAGTTTCAAAATGCTGCCAGCTATTGGTTGGCCGATGCTTCCTTCTTGCGTTGCAGAAATATAACACTGGGCTATGCACTTCCTTCAAAAATGTTGTCTAAGCAACATACATTTTCTGCTGTCCGGTTTTCATTTGATGTACAGAATCCATTTACCATCACGAAGTATCCGGGGCTTGATCCTGAGCTGAACCCAGACAACTTATATCCGTTAGTGAAAAGCTATGTTTTTGGCGTTAACGTATCATTCTAACAATTAACAGAGAAATCATGAAATGTATATATAATCAACTCAAGTTAGTGCTACTGGCAAGTGCGGTTGCTTTGACCGCATGCGAAAAAGGTCTTGAATATAAAAGTTATGGCGACTTATCTTCCGTAGTCACTACTCCACAGGGAGCCGTAGCAAATGTGAATGCCGCTTATACCGGATTAGCCGGTGGAGCCGACTGGCAGGGAGGCTGGGATGCCGGCACCTATGCATGGCGTACACAGGCCATGATGACAACAGACGAAGGTGTTTGTGCCTGGGGAGGTAACTGGTTACCACTCCGCGCACTGAACTATACTCCGGACTTCGACTGGGTAACGCATAACTATACCCGGTATATGCCTTACATTTCGCGGATCACTATTTCTTTAAATGATATCGGCAATCTCGCTATCGATGAAACGCTGAAAAAGAGATATCTCGGTGAGCTGAAAGCACTGAGAGCACACTATGCGGAAATGTTGTATTTCAACTATGGCCCTGTTACGATTGTAACAGACGCCAAAATAGCGGCTGATCCAAATGCACCTTATGTGCCAAGACCTACGAAAGAAGTAGCGGTAGCACAGATAGAAAAAGATTTCAAAGAAGCCGCCGATGCGCTGCCAGACAAATTCTCCGGACAGGACTACGGACGGTTTTCCAAAGCAGCAGCCCTCACCGGACTGATGAAGTTGTACATGCACGAAAAAAGATGGAATGATGCCGTAACTACCGGTAAAGCCATCACCCAGATGGGTTACGCTCTGCTGTCTAACTACGAAGATAACTTCAACATGAACAGTAAAGGAGGCAACTCTACGGAAATGATTCTTGCAGTGGTATGCTCCGCTACTGGTGGTGACCAGTATTCCAATATGTGGCTGGCTCACTCACTGCCCGGCGATTACGCAGATTCAACAGGTATTCCATTGACCGCATGGGGCGGTTATAAAATGCCATGGACCAGCTACGATAAATTCGATAAAAAAGATAAACGCTTAAAAGTGCTGCTGGAGAGTTATCCTACAGGCAAAACAGCAGATGGTAAAGTGATCTACAAAAATGCCAGAACAGACGGACAGCTGGGTGCAGTGCCTATGAAATTTGCACCGGATCCTTCCAAAGCAAACTCCCAGAATAGTGCTATTGATTTCCCGATATACCGTTATGCAGATGTATTGTTAATGCTGGCAGAAAGTATCAATGAAGCTAACGGTGCTCCTAACCAGGAAGCATATGATGCTATTAATGCGGTGAGAAAAAGAGCCGGACTTGGCGACTTACCTGCCGGCTTGTCCAAAAGCCAGTTCCTGGCAAAAATACAGGATGAAAGATTGTTTGAATTATGGGGAGAAGGTTGGAGAAAAGATGACCTGATCCGCTGGAACATGTACACCCAACGTGCCGTGAATGATGGATCTACTACTGCGCAAGCCTATAAAGCCTTGCTGCCGTTACCAAGAACCGTTGTGAACCAAAGTAATGGTGTTATCAAACAAAACGAAGGATATAACTAGTGATTATGAAACAATTGTTTGGTCTGTTTTTTTTAATATCCTCAAATTTGTGGGCACAGCAACCAGCTGCGCCCACAAATCTTCAGCTATATGGTACCAGGAGCTGGATACGGCTTGACTGGAAAGATAATGCTGACAATGAAACCGGGTATAATATCTACTGGTCTGCCACTAAGCAGCAACCTGCAGCTCCTTCCGCCATTCTTCCTCCCAACAGTACCCGCTTTTACATTCAGCAAATAGCTGCAAAAACCAACTATTATATCTGGGTAGAAGCCTTTGCTGCTAAAGGGAAAAGCAGGAGCGTAAAAGGTGCTGTAACTACAGCTACCAAATGGACGCTGGATACCGCAGCGGGGCGGCAACTGGATGTCCCCGGTTCTGCTGCTGTACCGGAAGGCATGGAAATATTCTGGCAGGATGAATTCAATGATACATTGCTGGATCGCAATAAATGGAACACTGTTTATTATTCCAATATCGACTTTCTGAAGAAAGACAATCTGCAGGCGATGCTGGGAGATAGTCTGCCCGAAGCGGCCTACACATTTACGGGTCACTCTATTCATCTTTTCACCAACGATTCCCTGCCGGCAAAAGCATTTTACCCGGGCAATGGCAGAAAAATTTCCTCTATCCAGACGTATGACTGGAGAACCAATGAAAATAAGCTCGATAACAGCCGCGGTGGGTATTTTGAGGTAAGGGTAAGGCGGAGTTATACAGGGCGCCCCCAGGGGCTTAATACTGCCTTCTGGCTGGATTCTCCTGGCCCTGATCTAAAATATTACTTACAGGAAGGAACTACCCTGGAAGGAACAACTGGCATTAGGCCTAAAGGACAGGTATTTGAAATCGATGTATTTGAAAACCTGGATGCGCAGTTTGTATTGCATGGACATGTTGATGCCAATGGAAGATTTGTTCATAACCTGGCCACACATATTGCGGAAGGGTTTAAGCACGATAACAACTGGGTAGTGCATGGTATCCTCTGGACGCCCAATAGTATCAAACATTATATCAATGGTCAGCTGATCAAAGCCTATACGAATAAACACCAGATCTATTCTCCGAACCATTTCATGAATATGTTCCTGGGAAGTTATGGTGGTGGCGGATCTGTAGACATGGAAGTGGATTACATCAGGGGTTATCAATGGCCATTGGCTGGTAATAATGAATTGCCTAACCCTGGATTTGAAGCCAATAAAAGTCTGCTTCCCTGGGAAGGTACTGCTACCTTATCTGCTGATATAAAACGGAGTGGTAAACACGCGTTGCTACTGGCGCCAGGTCAGGAAATAGAGCAATATGTTTATCTGAATAACAATGAGCCTTATCAACTGGCTTATTGGGAAAACGGCCGTGGTCAATTGTATGCGTCCATCGAAAATGTGAAGCTGGTAACAGGAGATCGGGAGAAGATGGCGGAGCAAACGACTGGGGGCAGTACCTCATTTGTGCGTAAAACGATTGACTTCCGTAGTGGTAAGGAGTATGGAAATAATATGAAGACGGTACGTATTTATTTTAAAAATACGGGCAATGCCAATGTAGCAATCGATGATATCGCTGTTACAAAAGGAAAATAATTGTAATGGTATAAAACGGAAAGAGGGTGTCATTAAAAATGACACCCTCTTTTTTCGTATCGTTGAAATAAGATTACTCAGCAGATTTTTCTTCTGTTGCAGTATCAGCAGCTTTGGTTTCAGTTGCTTCTTCTGCTTTCTTCTTAGCACCACCGGCACGACGGGTTTTCTTAGCAGCTGCTTTTTCTTCTGATTTACCATAGATCTCGTTGAAATCTACCAGTTCAATCATTGCAACTTCCGCGTTATCCCCATGACGTTTACCCAGTTTAATGATACGGGTGTAACCTCCAGGACGGGTAGCTATTTTCTCACTGATCGTGCTGAACAGTTCTTTGATAGCTTCTTTATCCTGCAGGTAGCTGAACACGATTCTACGGTTGTGGGTAGTATCGCTTTTGCCTCTTGTCAGCAGCGGCTCAACGTACACGCGGAGAGCTTTCGCCTTTGCCAGTGTAGTGTTGATACGTTTGTGGCTGATCAGTTCGCAAGCCAGATTCGACATCAGGGCTTTACGGTGGGAAGCAGTTCTGCTTAATTTGTTTAATTTAACTCCGTGACGCATGACATTTTTGTTTTAACCCTTACACCGTGTCAGGAATTGCAAGGTATGTTTAGATATTAGCTAATAGCGATTGGCTATCAGCATTGAATATGCCTGGCTTTTATCCTCGCTATTACTAATAGCTAGAGGCTAACAGCTAAAAGCTACTTTTACTATTCTTCTTCGAGTTTCAGTTTAGACAGATCCATACCGAAGTGCAGACCTCTTTCGCCTAATACCTGTTCAATTTCGCTGAGGGATTTCTGGCCGAAGTTTCTGAACTTCATCAGTTCTTCCTGTTCGTATTGTACCAGTTCGCTGAGGGAATTGATTTTCGCTGCTTTCAGACAGTTGAATGCACGTACGCTCAGATCGAGATCTTCCAGTGGTGTTTTCAGTATCTTACGCAGTTGCAGTGTTTGTTCGTCCACTACATCTTCTTTTTCAGTGTCTTTAGTATCAAAGCTGATGTTTTCATCAGTAATGATCATCAGGTGCTGAATCAGGATGCGGGAAGCTTGTTTTACTGCTTCTTCCGGGTGGATAGTACCGTCTGTGATCACCTCCATTACGAGTTTCTCATAGTCAGTTTTTTGCTCCACACGTGTATTTTCTATGCTGTACTTTACGTTTTTGATAGGCGTAAAGATAGAGTCGATCGCGATGTAGCCAAATATTGCATCTTTGGGTTTGTTTTCCTCAGCTGGAACATAACCACGGCCTTTACCGATAGTCAGTTCGATATCCAGCTTGGCAGAAGGATCCAAGGTGCAGATTAACAGCTCAGGGTTCATGATCTGGAAAGCGCTGGTGGCTTTTTCGATCATGTCTGCGCGGAATTCTGTTTTACCTTTGATCGACAGCGTGATCTTTTCGTTCGTTACATCACTCTCAGAGATCCTTTTGAAACGAACTTGTTTCAGATTCAGAATGATCTCAGTAACGTCTTCAGTAACACCTTTCAGTGTAGCGAACTCGTGATCTGCTCCTTCAATTTTAATACCCACAATGGCATAGCCCTCCAAAGAAGACAACAGTACGCGACGTAACGCATTACCGACTGTCACAGCATAACCTGGTTCTAATGGACGGAATTCGAATTGAGCTTCAAAGTCGGTAGACTTCTGCAATACGATCTTATCAGGTTTCTGGAAATTTAAAATTGCCATTGATGTGATAGATTTATTTGTTAAATATGAGGTTAGTCCATGACCTTTGGCCATGGACTAATTATTTATTACTTAGAGTACAATTCTACGATCAGTTGTTCCTTGATATTTTCAGGAACGCTCTCTCTCTCAGGATAAGCAATGAATATACCTTTCATTTCTTTTTCGCTCCAATCCAACCAGCTGAACTTTGGATTTTTTCCACGGATAACGCTGGTCAGTGCAGAATTGTTTGCTGTTTTATTTTTCAGGCTGATAACGTCTCCTGGTTTCAGTTGGAAAGAAGGAGTGTTAACCACAACACCGTTAACAGTAACGTGTTTGTGAGAAACCAGCTGACGGGCAGCAGGACGGGAAGGTGCGATACCCAGACGGAACACAGTGTTATCCAGACGGGCTTCGAGCAATTTGATCAATACTTCACCGGCAACACCTTTTCTACGGGTAGCTTCGTCGAACAGGTTACGGAACTGACGCTCCAGCAAACCGTAAGTGTACTTTGCTTTTTGTTTTTCTCTCAGCTGCAGTGCGTATTCGCCTAATTGTTTGCGTTTACGGTTTGCACCATGCTGACCCGGAGGGTTGCTGTTCTTACTTAAATACTTACCATTACCGAGAATGGGTTCACCAAAAATTCTGGAAATTTTGGTCTTTGGTCCTGTGTACCTTGCCATGTTTTAAATATACTTTAGATTTTTTAGTTAATGGTGCATGCTCTTCAAAAAATCTGAAAACCTGATCATACACCCATTTATCTAATAATAAATTACAACGTCCAAATACCAAACTTCTAATGAAATCTGGTATCTGGATATTGTAAATATATATTACTATACTCTTCTCTTCTTAGGAGGACGGCAACCGTTGTGAGGTAAAGGCGTAACGTCTTTAATCATATTCACTTCGATACCAGAGTTGGCGATAGCGCGGATAGCACTTTCACGACCAGCTCCCGGTCCTTTCACAAAAACATCTGCTCTTTTCAGACCTGAGTCCATAGCAACTTTAGCAGCATCCTGTGCAGCCAGCTGAGCTGCATATGGAGTGTTCTTTTTAGAACCTCTGAAGYCCATTTTACCAGCAGAAGACCAGGAAATAACCTGACCATGCTTGTTGGTGATGCTAACAATGATGTTGTTAAAGCTAGCGGAGATATGAACGTCTCCGTAGTTATCTACTTTTACTACCCTCTTTTTATTAGCAGCAGTTTTTGTATTATTTGCTTTTGCCATAATGATTTAAATTCCAAATATGAAATTCCAGATCCCAAATTTACACGACTCACGGTCATTGAAACCCCTCTGATTCGGAATGTGGGATTTCAACCTGGGATTTTATTTATTATTTCTTAGTTGCTTTTTTCTTACCAGCCACTGTCTTACGTTTACCTTTACGGGTACGGCTGTTGGTACGTGTACGCTGACCTCTTACCGGTAAGCCTTTCCTGTGACGCAGACCGCGGTAGCAAGCGATATCCAGCAGACGCTTGATATTCATTTGTACTTCAGAACGCAGTTGACCCTCTACCTTAAACTCACCGTTGATAACGTTACGGATGGCAGCTTGTTCATCGTCATTCCAATCCCGCACTTTTTTATTGAAATCAATTTCCGCCTTGTTCAGGATATATTGGGCGGTAGAACGGCCTATACCAAAGATATAGGTGAGGCCAATTTCTCCTCTTTTATTTTTAGGAAGATCTATACCGGCTATACGTGCCATATTTCTATTTTAGATTTTATGATTCTGATTAAAAAATCAAATTCCGTTAGGGGAATCGATTAACCCTGGCGTTGTTTAAAACGAGGATTCTTTTTGTTGATTACCAACAAAACACCTTTTCTACGAACTATTTTACAATCCGCACTTCTTTTTTTGATTGCAGCTCTTACCTTCATGATTAATACTTTATAAAAGGTTATGATATTTATTAAATTGTACTTTCAATCACCTCTACCCTGTCCCGTCTTATTTGTATCTGAAAATTATACGGCCTCTTGACAAATCGTATGGGCTCATCTCTACGCCAACCTTATCTCCTGGCAGAATGCGGATGTAGTGCATTCTCATTTTTCCAGAAATGGTGGCCAGGATCTCATGCCCGTTTTCCAATTTTACACGGAACATAGCGTTCGACAAGGCTTCTAATATAATTCCATCCTGTTTAATGAGTGCCTGTTTTGCCATAAAAATTTTTAGGACTGCAAAGATAGCATTTATCTTTTGAAATAGAAAAATTTACCGTGATTATTATTATTATTGCCAGTTTTTATACTAAACCCTGTCTTTTTTACCGTTAAAACCCCTCTTGTATTAGACAATTCCAAATGCTCAAACTAGTAATTCGAGTTCAATTCAGGGTTATTTTTCTCTTCTCTTTCTATGTCCACGTAGGTAGATAATACATCTGCCTTCCCTTTTCCAACAGCCACCGTATGTTCAAAGTGAACAGAAGGACTGCCGTCACGGGTAGCTACGGTCCAACCATCTTCCAGGTATTCAACGTCCTTGGAGCGGAGATTGATCATAGGTTCGATGGCAATCACCAAACCTTCTTTCATTACCGGGCCACTTCCCCTCTTACCGTAGTTAGGCACCTGCGGATCCTCGTGGAGATTGCGGCCAAGGCCATGCCCCACCAGTTCTCTTACAACGCCGTAACCACGTTCTTTTTCGGTATACTCCTGTATTGCGTAGGAGATGTCACCTATCCTGTTTCCAACAATGGCTTTTTCGATGCCTTTGTAAAGGGACGCTTTGGTAGCCGTCATCAGCCGGAGCACGTTTTCAGGAACATTACCAATAGCAAAAGTATAGGCACTATCAGAATGATACCCATTCATGTAAACGCCTACATCTACGGTGAGGATATCACCGTCTTTCAGCACATACTTATTGGGAATACCATGCACTACTTCTTCATTTACAGAAATGCAGCAGGCATTGGGGAACCCTTTGTAATTTTTGAAAGAAGGAGTTGCACCATTTTCCACGATAAACTTATCTGCAATTGCGTCTACATCCAGTGTGCTCATACCTGGTTTCAGGGTTCTGGCTACTTCTGCCAGCGCAGCACTCAGGAGCAGGGCACTTTTGCGCATCAGCTCTATTTCTTCCTTCGTCTTATAGTGAATCATACATTCAGCTTTTAGCTGTTAGCCATTAGCTTTTAGATTAGCATTTAGCTTTTAAAACTAATAGCTAAATGCTAACGGCTAGTAGCTTCTAAATAATATAGCCACTAAAGCGGGAAAGCTTCTGTGGCTATTTTATTGTTATTGTAACACTTTCGTGTTCAATTACTTATGCGTTAGCCGGGGCAGTTCTGCCTTTGATACGGCCGGTGCTCATCAAACCATCGTAATGGCGCATGAGGAGCTGGCTTTCAATCTGTTGCAGTGTATCCAGGATAACTCCTACCATGATCAACAGGGAAGTACCACCAAAGAAGGTAGCAAAGTTACTGTTCACCTTGAAGGCAGCAGCCAGACCTGGCATGATACCCACCAATGCCAGGAAAAATGCACCAGGCAAAGTGATACGGTCCATTACTGCGCCGATGTAATCAGCAGTAGCTTTACCAGGTTTAATGCCTGGAATAAAACCGTTATTACGTTTCATTTCATCCGCCATTTGAGTGGGGTTGAAGATCAACGCAGTATAGAAGTAGGTAAATACGATAACAAGCACAGCGTATATCAGGTTATACCAGCCATTAGTGTGGTCACTAAAGATGCGGATAAAGCCGGAAGCACTTTCAGAAGAAGTAGCAAAGCCTATCGCAGTAGCCGGGATGAACATGATAGCCTGGGCAAAGATGATTGGCATTACACCTGCAGCATTCACCTTCAGGGGAATGAACTGGCGTACACCACCATATTGTTTGT
This sequence comes from Chitinophaga sp. RAB17, assembly GCF_052114225.1. Taxonomy (NCBI): domain Bacteria; kingdom Pseudomonadati; phylum Bacteroidota; class Chitinophagia; order Chitinophagales; family Chitinophagaceae; genus Chitinophaga; species Chitinophaga sp. RAB17. Next base: position 1,224,375 of record NZ_JBFREI010000001.1, read on the forward strand.
TGCCCACAATACGTTTAGCATAGTTCACCGGTATTTTCCTGGTACCCTGAACGAGCAGGATCAGGCCTACGGTGATTAAGATAAAGACAGCTATTTCAATGAGGAAAAGGATGGGGCCACCCATTTCTCCACTCACTTTACTGGAGAATTCTGCGACTAAAGCCTGTGGCAAACGGGCAAGGATACCCATCATGATGATGATGGAGGTACCATTACCAATACCTTTATCTGTGATCTTTTCACCGAGCCACATTACAAACAGGGTACCTGCGGTAAGTACAACGGTAGTGGAGAGCCAGAAGAAAAAGGTGCCATATTCAGCAATAATAGCGCCACCGGATTGATTACGCAGATAAGCTACGTAAGCACTCGCCTGGAAACCTGTTACTATTACTGTGAGATAACGGGTAAACTGGTTAATCTTTTTGCGGCCGCTTTCACCTTCTTTCTGCAGTTTCTGGAAATACGGAACGGCTATCGTTAATAACTGGATAGCAATTGACGCAGAAATGTAGGGCATGATACCCAACGCAAATATGGAGGCCCTTGAAAACGATCCGCCCGCAAACATGTTCACCAAACCTAAGATACCCTGATTAGAATTTTTCTCAAAGTTGGTCAGCGCGTTTGCATCAATGCCAGGCAAAGCGATATAGGATCCTACACGGTAGATGAGGACCAGGAGCAGGGTGGTCAGGATGCGGTTACGCAAATCCTCAATACTCCAGATATTCTTAATCGTTTCGATAAATTTCTTCACAGGAAGATAAAGGTTTAATAGCGCTATTAAATATGAAAAGACGCACTACTCCGTAGGCGTCTCCTCAGTCAAAGTCTTATACCAGTTCTACTGATCCACCTGCTGTTTCGATGGCCTGTTTAGCTTTTTCGCTGATCGCGTTAACCTTAACAGTAACCTTGGTTTTGAGTTCTCCGTTAGCGAGAATCTTAACTTTAGCTGTTCTGTTAATCAGACCGTTCATGAACAGGTTTTCCAGATTAAACTCCTGGAGGCCATATTTCTCAACTAATTGATCCAGTTGGCCCAGGTTGAAGATTTTGTATTCTTCACGGTTATTGTTGATGAAACCGCGTTTAGGCATACGGCGTTGGATGGGCATCTGGCCACCTTCGAAGCCTCTTTTGCTGGAGTAACCAGCACGTTGCTGGATACCTTTGTTACCTTTTGTAGAGGTACCACCTTTACCGGAAGCCTCACCACGTCCCAGACGTTTTTCTTTATGTACAGCGCCTTGTGCAGGCTGTAATGAATGCAGATTCATATCTAATTGTTTTACTTGCGCGGAAATTAACCGCTCGCTTTATTCTAAAATAAAAATGGTAAAGTCACAAATGTAAAGGTAAGATTATCAAAAGACAATCCCACAGCAGTGTTACTTAAATTAAGCGTTAACTGTTTCTACCGTTACAAGGTGATTAACTTTACGGACCATTCCCAGGATCTGAGGAGTTGCTTCTACTTCAACAGTAGCGTGCATCTTAGTCAGGCCCAGTGCCTTCAAGGTCAATTTCTGCCTCTCAGGACGGTCTATACCACTTTTCACTTGAGTGATCTTAATCTTTGCCATAAACCCCTATCCGCCTAAGGCGGAGTAATTTAATTGTTAATGAATTATTTTCAAAATTTCCTCGGGGGAAAAATACCTCGGTCTCCGGAGAGAGGTGGGTATTAATTATCCGTTGAAAACTTTCTTCAGGGAAACGCCTCTGGTTTTAGCGATGCTGATAGGCTCGCGTAACATACCCAGTGCTTTGAAGGTAGCCTTCACCACGTTGTGTGGGTTAGCAGAACCTAAAGATTTAGCCAGAACGTCCGTTACACCAGCGCTTTCCAGCACTGCGCGCATAGAACCTCCAGCGATCACACCAGTACCATGAGCAGCTGGTTTGATCAAAACTTTGGCAGCGCCTTCTTTAGCAAACTGATCGTGAGGAATAGTGCCGTGCATAACAGGAACCTTGATCAGGTTCTTTTTTGCATCGTCTATACCTTTAGTGATAGCCTGCTGCACTTCTTTCGCTTTACCAAGACCATGACCTACAACACCGTTTTCGTTACCTACTACTACCAGTGCGGAGAAACTAAATGTACGACCGCCTTTAGTTGTTTTAGTAACACGGTTGATCGCCACCACTTTTTCTTTCAGCTCCAGATCACCAGCCTTTACTTTATTGAATGAATTCTTTGCCATTTTATTTTATAAGAATTACTTGTTCAGAATTATAAGATTCGGACTTCGTGATTAAAACTGAAGACCGCCTTCTCTTGCTCCGTCAGCTACGCTTTTCACGCGGCCATGATATAAATAACCACTTCTATCGAAGATGCAGGTGGTCAGACCCAGTGCCAGTGCTTTAACAGCCAGCGCTTTACCTACCAGTGCAGATTTTTCGATTTTAGTTCCTTGCTGGGCTTTGATGTCCTTATCACGGGAAGAAGCTGAAGCCAGGGTAGTGCCATTGGTATCATCTATCAATTGCACATAGATATCGCTGTTGCTGCGAAATACAGATAATCTTGGTGCTTGTGCAGTACCGGAGATTTTCTTACGGATGCGGTAGCGGATTTTCTGTCTCCTGTTAACTTTTGTGCTCATTTTGAGTTTTATTTTATTACCCCGATGCTGCCGGGATATCTGTTAAAATCAGCTAACCAGCTTTGTAAGCTGATTAGCCAATTAAAAATTTTATTTACCAGCTGATTTACCAGCTTTCTTACGTACCACTTCATCACTGTAGCGAACACCTTTACCTTTGTAAGGCTCTGGTTTACGCAGGCCACGGATTTTAGCAGCCACCTGACCCAGTAATTGATTATCGATACCTTCCAGCATGATCTTAGGGTTCTGACCTTTTTCAGTCAGGGTAGCTACCTTCAGTTCTTTAGGAATTTCGAAAATGATATTGTGAGAATAACCTAACGCGAGATCGAGTAACTGACCGTTGTTTGCGGCTTTATAACCAACACCCACCAGTTCCAGTTGTTTCTTGAAGCCATCAGTTACACCAGTAACCATGTTCGCCAGCAAAGCGCGGTATAAACCGTGGAGTGCTTTGTGACGGATCTGTTCAGTTGGGCGGATGATAGTCAGCACGCCTTCCTTCACTTCTATCTTCATATCCCTGTCGATGTTCCTTTTCAGTTCACCTTTTGGGCCCTTTACGGTTACTTCATTGGAGGGGGAAACAGAAACTGTAACACCGCTAGCCAACTTGATAGGACTTTTACCTATACGAGACATAACTTTAATTTAAAGTTGTTTGATATTTGTGTACCGGTTATCCGTGTTCAGCGCCGTATAGAGAGCTTAATTGTCAGATAACTTAAGTGAATGACTGGTTGTACAACAACCAATCATTCAATATATTAATATACGTAGCAAACTACTTCGCCACCTACGTTTTGAGCTTTTGCTTCTTTATCGGTCATTACACCTTTAGAAGTAGAGATGATCGCCACGCCTAAACCGTTCTTCACGCGCTTAAACTCTTCTGGTTTAGCGTACTGACGCAAACCTGGACGGCTAATGCGTTGTATTTCCTTGATAGCGGGCTCTTTAGAGATCGGATCGTACTTCAAAGCGATTTTGATAACGCCTTGTTTAGTATCTTCTTCGAATTTGTACTTCAGGATATAACCTTTGTCGTACAGAATTTCTGTAATACGTTTTTTCAGCTTGGAAGCCGGAATTTCCACAATCCTGTGGGTGGCCATTTGCGCGTTCCGGATACGTGTCAGGAAGTCTGCTATTGGATCAGTAACCATTGTTGAAATAGTTTGATAATGTTTACAATGCGATATCCAATCGTAATAAGATGGGAATCAAAATAACTTACATTCAGAGATTTACAGATCTGGCTATTTGTTCATGGAATAAATAACCAAATGCAGTCAATCTTTAATTACCAGCTGGCTTTTCTAACGCCAGGGATTTTACCTGCGAGTGCCAGGTCACGGAACATGTTCCTGCAAAGACCAAAGTGACGCATGTATCCTTTAGGACGACCGGTCAGCTGGCATCTGTTGTGCAGACGAACAGGAGAAGCATTTTTTGGAAGTTGGTCCAGTGCAGCGTAGTCACCGGCAGCTTTCAGGGCAGCACGCTTTTCAGCGAACTTTGCTACCATAGCTTCTCTTTTCCTTTGTCTGGCTTTTACGGATTCTTTTGCCATAATTATATTATCGTTTCGATTTACTGATTATCTTTTTTCATACCCTTGAACGGCATACCCATTTCTTTCAGGAGCTCGTAAGCTTCTTCATTGGTGTTTGCAGTTGTAACAAAAGTGATATCCATACCGGACATTTTCGTTACTTTATCGATATCGATTTCAGGGAAGATGATTTGTTCGGTGATACCCATAGTGTAGTTACCACGACCATCAAAAGCTTTTTCGTTCACACCTTTGAAGTCACGTACACGTGGGAGGGATACAGCGATCAAACGATCCAGGAAGTCATACATATTGGTAGCGCGTAAAGTTACACGTGCACCGATAGGCATGTTCTTTCTCAGTTTGAAGTTGGAGATATCCTTCTTAGACATAGTAGCGATAGCTTTCTGACCAGCGATGCGGGTCATTTCGTCTACTGCGATGTCTACCAGTTTCTTATCACCTACTGCACCATTGATACCCTGGTTCAGGCAAATTTTTACCAGGCGAGGAACCTGCATTACACTTTTGTAGTTGAATTTCTTCATCAGTGCAGATTTAACTTCCTCGTGGTATTTGGTCTGCAGTCTCGGAGTATATTTTGTGTTTGACATTATTTAATTTCCTCCCCTGATTTTTTAGCGATACGAATTAATTTACCGTTTTCTCTCTTCCTGTTAACTTTGGTTGGAGCACCAGTTTTGGCGTCCCACAGCATCACGTTGGAGATAGCAATAGGAGCTTCCTGCTTAACAATACCACCTTTGGTATTCTGAGCGGTAGGCTTTGTGTGCTTGGTAATAATGTTAACGCCTTCTACAAGAATGCGGGCTTTATCAGGCTGAACTTCCAGCACTTTACGCGCTTTGGTCCTGTCCTTGTCATCACCGGCAATTACCGCAACCAGGTCGCCCTTCTTAATGTTGAATTTAGGCTTAAATCTAGTTTTCATTACTTTGATTTATTTATAAACGCCAAGCGAAACAGTTGTTTCGCTTGATTAATGTTTTTTCTCGTTTTGCAAACGGGCTGCAAAGATAAGAAATATTTATGAATTTTGGGATTCAGGAAATTTATCTGAAAAATCCTGAATCCCTCAATCGATAATATCTTATAATACCTCAGGAGCGAGGGAGATAATTTTCATATAACCCTTGTCTCTCAACTCACGTGCAACCGGACCGAAAATACGGGTACCGCGAGGTTCGTCTGAGTTATTCAGCAGTACTACTGCGTTATCATCGAAACGGATATAAGAACCGTCTTTACGACGTAATTTGTTCTTAGTTCTTACGATTACAGCTTTAGTAACCATACCTTTCTTAACACCACCGCCTGGCATTGCATCCTTCACGGTTACTACAATCTTATCGCCTACGCCAGCGTAGTCCTGACCGGAGTTACCTAACACGCGGATGCAAAGTACTTCTTTGGCACCGCTGTTGTCAGCTACACTCAGTCTTGATTCTTGTTGTATCATCGAAATGAGATTTGATATTGTTTAGTCAGCGGCTGTAACCGGGATCGCCGGATACAGCTTGAAACAAATAAATAATTATTTTACTTTAGCGATTACTTCTACCAGTCTCCAGCACTTGTTCTTGCTCAAAGGACGAGTTTCCGCGATTTTCACGGTATCGCCAATGCTGCACTCGTTCTTATCGTCGTGTGCCATGAACTTGGTAGTTTTTTTCACGAATTTACCATAGATCGGGTGCTTTACCTTACGCTCCACCTTAACGGTGATGGTTTTATCCATTTTGTTGCTGGCAACCACACCAATCCTGGTTTTTCTTAATTTTCTTTCGGTCGTCATTGTTGAAAGTATTTAACCCTCCGTGAGGAGGTCATAAATTGTGTTATACTAATGCTATGTCAGCAGTCCCGGGGTCACCGGGACTGACGAATCAGAAGCCCAGTTGTCTTTTACGCAGTTCGGTGTTCATCCGAGCGATATCGCGTCTTACGGCGCGGATGCTCATTGGATTTTCGATTGGCGTAATTGCGTGACCAAAGGTCATTTTTTTCAAGCGGAGTTCTTCTGCAGAGATTTTCTCTTTCAGATCTTGTTCGCTCAGGCCTTTCAGTTCCAGCTTTTCTTTTGCCATTGTATTGAATTTGATTCGGTTAGCTGCCGGGGCAGGATTACCGGATTTTTAGTTATTGTGTACCTGTAATTAAGCTACGAAGTCGCGGCTGGTTACAAATTTTACTTTGATGGGCAGTTTCTGAGCTGCGAGTTCCATTGCTTCTTTTGCTACCTGTAAGGAAACGCCATCAGCTTCAAATAAAATTCTACCTGGCTTCACTACTGCTGCCCAATGGTCAGGAGCACCTTTACCTTTACCCATCCTCACTTCCAAAGGCTTAGCAGTGATAGGTTTGTCAGGGAATATGCGGATCCACACGTTACCTTCACGTTTCATGTGTCTTGTGAGTGCCACACGAGCAGCTTCGATCTGCCTGTCGGTGATCCACTTAGGTTCTAATGCTTTAAGACCGAAAGTACCAAAGGAGAGGGTAGCGCCTCTTTTAGCGTTCCCTTTGATGCGGCCTTTGTGCATCTTCCTGTGTTTCGTTCTTTTTGGCTGTAACATCGTCTATGTTGTTAATGTTAATAGTAATTGTTAATGTCTGCTCTACCGCCAGATACTATCTGCGGCCGCCGCCACGGTGTTCTCCACCGCCTCTTCTTTCGCCACCACCGCGGTTATCTCTACGTTCACCGTGATGTTCTCTGCGTTCACCACCATGACCAGTGCCACGATTATCGCCTTCTTTACCGGTTAAAACGTTCGGGTTAAGATCGCGTTTACCCAGTACTTCACCTTTACAGATCCATACTTTGATACCGATTTTACCATAAACCGTTAAAGCGAACAGGGAAGCGTAATCGATGTCCATACGGAAAGTATGTAAAGGCACGCGACCTTGTTTCATTTCTTCGGAACGGGCAATTTCAGCACCACCTAAACGGCCACTGATTTTAACCTTGATACCTTCTGCACCCATTCTCAGAGCAGTAGCAATTGCCATTTTGATAGCACGTTTGTAGTTGATACGGCTTTCAATTTGTTTTGCAATTGTTTCAGCAACGATGTTAGCATCCATTTCGGGACGACGGATTTCGAGGATGTTGATCTGAACATCTTCTTTACCTGTCAGCTTCTTCAGTTCTTCCTTGATGCGATCAACTTCGTTACCGCCTTTACCAATGATGATACCAGGCTTAGAAGTATGAACAGTGATGATTAACTTACCTAAAGTTCTTTCGATCACAACTCTTGAAATACCGCCTTTGTTGATACGGGCATTCAGATAAGTTCTGATCTTGTTATCTTCGATCAGTTTAACAGCAAAGTCTTTTTTGCTGCCATACCAATTAGAGTCCCATCCTCTGATGATACCTAACCTGTTACCAATAGGATTTGTTTTCTGACCCATGTTCTGGTTATTTGTCTATTAGTTTAATAGTTTTGTTTCTATCTCGTTTCCGATGTGCACTAATTACTGTGCTTTACCGTCAACTACAATCGTTACGTGGTTACTTCTCTTGCGGATACGGTAACCCCTTCCCTGTGGAGCTGGACGCATTCTTTTCAGTGTGCGGCCACCATCAACAAAAACGGTTTTTACGATCAGGTTAGCATCTTCTACCCTTGCACCTTCGTTTTTAACTTTCCAGTTAGCGATAGCGGATACCAGCAGTTTTTCTAAAGGTACGCTCGGGTGTTTCGGATGGAATTTCAAAATATTCAAAGCCTTTTCTACATCCAGACCGCGGATTAAGTCTGCCAGCAAACGCATTTTGCGGGGAGATGTAGGATTATTATTCAGCTTAGCTACTGCTTCCATTGTAATTAATTTCTTTTATTATTAAGTGTCTGATGCCTGATGTTTGATGTTATCGGTTTGAAACTGAATACTTCAAACCTCAAACCTCAGACTATAATTTACATTTTCTTGTTAACGTGTCCTCTGAAGTTACGTGTAGGAGCAAATTCGCCCAGTTTATGACCAACCATGAATTCTGTTACATAAACAGGAATAAATTTGTTGCCATTGTGTACTGCGAACGTGTGACCAACGAAATCAGGTGTGATAGTAGAACGACGGCTCCAGGTCTTGATAACAGAACGCTTGGTACCGGTATTCATCTTCTCAACTTTTGTTTCTAATTTCAGGTCTACGTAAGGACCTTTTTTTATGGAACGAGCCATGTCTTACTGATTTATGATTTTTCAAACCCGAGATCCGGTACTGCTACCGGAGCCCGAATTCCGAAATATTATAATTTTTTACCGTTTTTTCTGCTAATGATCAGCTTATCAGAACTCTTATGCGGTTTTCTGGTTTTCAGACCTTTCGCATATTTACCAGTTCTTGATCTTGGATGGCCTCCGGAAGATTTACCTTCACCACCACCCATTGGGTGATCCACAGGGTTCATAGCCACACCACGGTTGCGGGGGCGGATACCTCTCCAACGGTTAGCACCTGCTTTACCGATGGATTGCAGAGCGTGGTCGGAGTTAGAAACAGTACCTACGGTTGCTTTACAAGTATTTAATACTTTGCGGAGCTCACCGGAAGGCATTTTCAGTACGGCATACTTTTCTTCCTTGTTGGATAACTGAGCATAAGCGCCGGCGCTTCTTGCGATCGCACCACCTTTACCAGGCTGCAGCTCAATGTTGTGTACTACAGTACCCAGTGGCATATTTTTCAATGGTAAAGCGTTACCTACTTCCGGAGCTACGTCAGCGCCGCTGATAACGGTACCGCCAACTTGTAAGCCCTGTGGAGCAATGATATAACGTTTTTCACCATCAGCATAGTTTACCAGTGCGATGAATGCGCTACGGTTAGGATCATATTCGATCGTTTTAACTGTAGCAGGTACATTCTCTTTATCACGTTTGAAATCAATTACACGGTATTGTTTCTTGTGACCACCACCTATGTAGCGCATGGACATTCTTCCTTGCGCATTTCTACCGCCGGTTCTTTTGATCGGTTCCAGCAGGCTTTTCTCAGGGGTATCCGATGTCAGCTCAGCGTAAGCGTTGCCTATTTTCCAGCGGGTACCGGCCGTCATTGGTTTGAACTTCTTCAGTGCCATTACTTCCTAAAAAGTTAAATGTTATTAAATATAAATCGTGATCTGTATATACATCCACATCCCGGCTGTTCAGGCCGGAACGGCACTACATGTTAGCATACAGATCTATAGTTTCACCAGTTGCAACGGTAATGATCGCCTTTTTGTAAGACGGTTTTTTACCTGCGATGAAACCGGCTTTAGTAAAGCGGAATTTAGCTTTACCTGGCATTACTGCAGTGTTTACATCTGCTACGGTTACACCGTAAAATTCTTCTACTGCTTTTTTGATCTCCAGTTTGTTGGCTTTTTTGTCAACGATGAAGTAGTAGCGGTTGAATTTTTCGGTTGCTTTATTAACCTTTTCGGATACCACCGGTTTGATTAAAACGTCAGAAAGTTTCATTTTCTTTATAGCATTTAGCTGTTGGCGTTGGCCGCGAGCTGTTATTTAATTGGTTTTGACATCCTAAGCTTCAGCTTCTGCAGGCTCTTCTGTGAAGATTTTAGCAGCGCTTTCTGTGAAAACGATGTAATTGCTGTTCATGATGTCGTAAGTGTTTACGTCGCTCAGTACAGTACCGTCTACAGTAGGGATGTTTCTCAAAGACAGATAAACATTGTCATTGTATTCAGGCGTGATGAACATAGTCTTTCTGCCTTCAACGTTGATGTTCAGGTTCTTCAGGAATCCAACGAATTGTTTTGTTTTAGGTGTTTCGAGCTGCAGATCTTCAACAATGATGATGCTGTTTTCTTTAGCTTTTACTGACAGGGCGGAGATCTTAGCGAGATCTTTCACTTTTCTGTTCAGTTTAAAACCCCAACCGTGCGGTTTTGGTCCAAAGATGGTACCACCACCTTTATACAATGGGTTACGGATGTTACCTTTACGGGCACCACCAGTACCTTTCTGTTTGTGCAGTTTGCGGGAAGCACCTTGTACTTCAGCTCTGGTTTTTACCTTGTGGGTACCCTGACGCTGAGCAGCGAGGTATTGTTTAACAGCCAGGTAGATGACGTGGTTGTTAGGTTCAACACCAAAGATCTCCTCTGGAAGTTCAATTGACCTTCCGGTTTTCTTACCTTCTATATTTAAAATATCGATTTGCATGTTACTTCTGGATTAAAACGATTGAACCAATGTGGCCGGGAACGGAACCACTTACCAGGATATAATTCTTTTCAGGGAATATTTTCACGATCTTCAGACCTTTCACTTTTATTCTTTCGTTACCTGTCTGGCCGGCCATACGCATACCCTTGAAAACGCGGGAAGGATAAGATGATCCACCAACAGAACCAGGAGCTCTGCTTCTATCGTGCTGACCGTGGGTAGCTTCACCCACACCGCTGAATCCGTGGCGTTTTACAACACCCTGGAAACCTTTACCTTTGGAAGTGCCTACAACGTCAATTGATTCACCTTCTGCGAAGATTTCGCATGTGATAGATTCACCGAGGGCTTTCTGTACGTCCGGGTTGCGGAGTTCTTTTACAAAACGTTTGGGAGAGGTGCTTGCTTTCGCGAAGTGATTGCTTTCTGCTTTTGTGGTGTGCTTTTCTTTCTTCTCACCGAAAGAAACCTGAATTGCATTGTAACCATCTGTTTCCAGGGTTTTTACCTGGGTTACAACGTTGGGACCCGCTTCGATAATGGTAACAGCAGTTTGCTTACCATTAGCTTCGAAGATGCTGGTCATACCAATCTTTTTGCCAATAATACCTTTCATTTTTTATATGATTTTACCCAGCGCCTGGGGGATTTCGTGCTATCCCCAGGATGGGCGGTTTAAATACATTTATTGGGCGGCCGCCCAGAAGGCGCGACCTATGTTTGCTTGTTAAAATTGTTACCTTGCTGATAATCAGCGAGGTAACCATAAATCAATAAAAGGCCGGCCTTTCGCCCGCCTTGCTGTTGTCCTATGCTTTAATTTCAACTTCCACTCCGGAAGGCAGATCGAGCTTACTCAGCGCGTCTACAGTTCTGGAAGAAGACGTGTAAATATCCAGTAAACGTTTGTGTGTACACAGTTGGAACTGCTCGCGCGCTTTCTTATTAACGTGCGGAGAACGTAATACTGTAAATATTTTCTTCTCGGTAGGTAAAGGAATTGGACCTGTTACCACGGCACCCGTGTTACGCACGGTTTTAACGATCTTCTCAGCAGACTTGTCTACCAGGTTATGATCGTAGGACTTCAGCTTGATTCTTATTCTCTGAGACATATGCAATGAACTTCTTCTTGTTTTTTCCCAATACAATTTGGGAGGGCAAAGGTAACCCGTTTTTTCTATTTGGCAAATAAATCTCAGGAAAAAATAAAAGATCCCGGGCAAAAGGCTAGCTCCGGCGGCAGTTGGAAGGGGGTGAAAACAAAATTATCGGGCAATAAGGCTTCAGAAAACATTCATTGTGTGTGTGTTAAGCCTTAAGGTAACTTCACATGCTCGTTTTGACAAATATAGGAAAACAAATTTCAAAACCAAAAAAAGGCAAATTTCTTTATAACTTTTTTCGGGGAGACAGGTAAAACCGGTTTTACCAGGGTAAAATCAATGGCAGGAGGACAGTTACTGCACAATATCCATTGGAAGATTTCAGGGCGCTCCCATAACAGAGAGGGCATAAACTGAAGGAAGAAGGATGCGGAAGGACTGCCAACTTTCTTCAGGTCCGGACTTTTATTGACCCCAAAGACATTGAATGATATCTTCCGGCTCAGGTGGCATAGTGAAGACCCATACTCAACACAAAGGGCTGTTCCTGCTTACCGGAACAGCCCTTTGCTGAATAATTAAAGTGGTTTGAGTACACCTATGGTCGGGCGACCATCCGATTAAAGCGGTAAGCCACCGCCTAAACCACCCAATAATGATTGAATTAATCCTAAGATTAATGCCAGCAGTTGATTTAGTAAATCCATGGGAAAAGGTTTTTATAAGATATTGCCTACTCTATTGTCTGGTTTTCGGCATTCCCCAGTTGTTATTCAGTTAACAGAATTAAAAGCTATCATTCAATATGCAGCCGTTCATCTTGTTCATTCCAACAACAGTCCCCTCTCCTGTTCATTCAGCTATCACTGCCAATTTCCGGGGAATCTGCGGGTAAAAAAGAGGCTGTTCGTGGTGAACAGCCTCGGATAATGTTTGTAAGGAAATAGCATAACTAAATACGAAATAATCCCTTACAGGAAATCTGCTTACAGACCGCCCAGCAGAGATTTCAGCAGGCCAAGAATTAACGCCAGCAATTGATTCACTAAATCCATGGGAAAAGGTTTTTATAAGATATTGCCTACTCTATTGTCTGGTTTTCGGCATTCCCAGTTGTTATTCAGTTAACAGGACTAAAATTAAAAGCTATCATTCAATATGCAGTCGTTCATTTTGTTCATTCCGGCAACATTTAATCATGCTGTTCATTCAGCCACCACAGCCGTTTAACGAGGAACATGCACACAAAAAAAAGGCTGTTCAGGGTATGAACAGCCAAAAGGATGATGAGTGTAAGGGAAATAGCATAACTTAAGTACGAAATGAATCCCTTACCAAAAGGAAATCTTCTTACAGACCTCCCAGCAGAGATTTCAGCAATGCAACGATAGTCGCCAGCAATTGAGTCAGTAAATCCATAAGATAGTTTTTACTACGGGTGATACCTACTCTCTTGATTTGGTTTTCGGCAATCCCAGGGCACCTACTTTTTTAAGTGCATGTCGAAATTAAAATCTATTCACTTAAATCCGTTCGTTCATTTTGTTCAGTTCGGAATCCTAATTTCGAATTGTTCAATCCCATTCCAGTGAGGGTTCCTTTAAACCAAAGAGAGCTTTGGCATACCACCAAAGCTCTCTTTACTAAAATAGATTGTAAAATACGCTAATACTTTTGACGAGTGTTTCGTGGGCTACCAACAACAGCACCTTATCAGGTTTACATCAATGGCCACAGAAAGCATTATAAAATACCAACCAGACCACTACAATGGATCGTCTGAAAGTTACCGCAAGGGGTAGCCGCTTGTGCTACTACACAATCAGATACCTCCGAGGGCAGATACCAGCAATGCCAGTAACCCTGTCAGGAATGTGTTTAATGCATCAAGGATCATAAGGCGATGATTTTTTGGATGATGTTTTTTGGCCTACTCTCTTATATGGTTTTCGGCAATCCCATTAGGAAATATCCTTGTGTAACAATGTAGAAAACTACAGTGCACCTGCTACGGTGTGCAAAAACTTAAGCACAGCCTGAAGAATAGTGTTCAACATACCGGAGTATTTTTGGACGTAACGCTTACTCTATCCTGGGTTTTCAGCAATCCCCTGTCTGTGTTTATGCAGATAAGCTACTAAAATAACCTGTTCCTGCTGAAAAGCCTCCATTCAATTAGTTCATTCCGGGTTTCCGTATTCATTTTATTCAGCGCCTGCTTATCCGGTTAGGAACACTAATGAAAATGGTTACGGCCGCAAAAAATGCAGCCGTAACCATTGGTAAGTTGATATGTAAATTTATTTACCTCTTTCTTCTTTATAGATCGCTTTAGCTTTGGCTGATGGCAGATAGATCTGGAAACCTATGCCCAAACTAAGCCTGTTTGCGGTAGTTGAATTACCTCCACCCACAGTAAGATCATATTTAAACAATCCTTCCAAACCAATGTTGGGAGTAATAAAATAGGAAATGCCGGGGCCTATACCCACGTTAAAACCATTGGTAGAAGCACCACTTGCCGGATTTTGACCAGCAAAACCTGCATTTGCCTCCAGGAAGAAACGGGTTCTTTTGGAGAACTCCAGTTTTCTAACATTTTTATCTTCCACAAAATAACGTGCAAAAGCTCCTACACCGTAGCTTGTATTGGAAGCCCTGGTGTCAGTCGTTTTATTCTTTGTGGTGTTTGCTCCAAAATTAACATAACCACCAATAGCCAGACCGTCTTTGATAAACCAACCAACTTTTGGAGAAAGATTAAAATTAAAAGCAGTGCTTTCCTTTTGGAAAACAACATTAAGATTGGTAAGATCCGCACCAACCATAATATTTCCTTTCTGAATTTGAGCGTTAGCAGCAGAACCAAACAATACAGCTGAAAGTGCAAGGGTTAAGAGACGAATTCTTTTCATAGTCTGATTTTTAGTTTTAACAATTTAACATGTTGAATGAATAAGAAACTTCCAGGCAAATACTTCCATTTGCAACTGAGCTGTCGATAGCAGCCATCAAAAAAATAAAAGGCAGGGGGGATAATGGGGACGTAGTCTTGATTTTCGTTAAACAAACATCACACGACAATAGATTCTTGTCTATTACAAAACTACTGAAAATGAATATAATAAGAGTCTAATCTTATAAAAAAATCTTAAAAAAATTCTTGCCGCACAGTTCGAAAATTCCCTCAACATGACTACTTATCCTTATTCATTATTACTATAACATTTATAAGTTAAATGTTGTTGCATAAAAAACAGGTTCTTTCACGTCCGGGAAATCCGGTCGTGAACGTTATCAGCTGTAAAACAATACTAGCGGGATTTTAGCAGATCAGCGTGTGTACAGAAAGTTCCCTGTTTTTGTAAAAAATTTAGGAATCCGTCCATTTTACGTTGCATTTTTTCGCCGGAAATACGCCTGATATAAGCAGGTAATGTATAAGCATTAATATCTATCAGTTCCCAGGGATGGAAATAAAAAGAGAGATAATTATCTTTCTTTAATACTCTTCTGCTGAAATGCCGGGTTATCCACAGGGGCATATTTTTAACACTCAGCCAGAATATGGGATATCTTATGAGGGGAGATACCGAAGATGGGATGATCCAGGTATCCTTTTCTTTAAAAACAGTTCTTGGCAGATGCCAGTTATTGTACCTGCCGGGAAGCCATGTAGGGTTCACAGAGGCATCATACAGGTAGCCGGCGGCCTTTAGGGCCTCCATATTCACTTTCCGCAAACGGGGCATCCTAAAGCCTTGTATATGCTGTCCGCTGATCTCCTGCAAGGCCAATCTGGAGCCTTCCAGATCGGCCTCTGCAAATGAGCTGTGATAATATGCGTGGGAGGCTATTTCATGCTTTGCCGCCATCTGCCGGATTAATTCGGGGTAATGCTGCGCCCAGTAGGCAGTCACGAAAAAGGTAGCGCGTACGTTATATTTATCAAATAGTGCCAGTGTAGCCTGCAGTCCACTTCTGGAAACTTCCAGCTTCTCCTGTAATGATACCTGTTGACCGAATTCTTCGGGGATATCAAATTCTTCCACATCTACACTGATCAGTATCCTGTTCGTTTGTTCCATAAAAAACTAAGCGGCTTTAGAGCCGATGATGATCTTGCAATAATTCATCATCTCCTTCATCAATAGTTTGAAACGGAAAGATGAGAACTGTATGCCGGGACGGCAAGATACTGCAACTGCACCAATTTTAACATGTGGGCGGCGGCCTGCATGATATAGAAATTCGCTATCATACAAAAAGCCATCTATACGGGTTTTCAACAGTATGTTTCTACCATACGCATTAAAGCCTTTGAGGCCAGCCTGGGCATCTTCTACCTTCAGGTCCAGCACTATCCTGTTTAAAAACCGGCTGATACGGGTAATTGTACGGCGCTTACGGGGTAACGCGCGAAGATAGGCAGCCCCTCTCTCCCCTGCCACAACATCCAGTCCCTGTTGCAGACGGTCATAGGCTTCCTTCACGGCATATATGCCAAAGGGGAAATCCAGGTCAGTATACACCTGGTAAGCATGCTGAGAACGTTTTACACCCTCTCTTACTGCATATCCTTTACCACGGTTGCGGGTATAGCTAACAATGATAATATCAGGAATGGCAGCTTCGAGCCAGGCTATATGTTGTGCAGTGAAATTTCGCTCAGAACCATCATTCACAAGAATCAACTGAACAGGCACTTTTCCCATGATCGTTGTCACCTCGTGATAGTGCCTGATAAGTGATTCCACCCAGGGGCCCGAAGGGTTCCAACAGGGCAGAATCAGGTCAAGGCCAGGAGTAAGCGTTACCATTTCTCCCGATGTCGAAATTACAGTTGTAGGAGGTGCTTGCAATAACTCTATTGACATAAATTTCAAGGCTATCTGTAAAAAATATAGGTTGAATGGATGAGATTCAATACAATGACGCCAAAAGAAGAGCCTCCCCCTATCATGAGGTATAAAAAATAAAAAAGGTCCTGTAGAACAGGACCCTGGCAGTTAGCAAAAAGTAAATTGCAGTTGTAGGTTATTTCAACGTAAAATATCGAATATTCTTTTCATGGCAATAGCATGTTCATGTCAGTTGCCGGCAAAAAAGCAGAAAGGTTGTCCCGCTTTGGCAGGACAACCTTTCCGATATAAAAGAAGCTATGATTAAGCGTTTACTTTGCCTTTCACTTTAGCTACCACTTCTTCAGCTACGTTGTTTGGAGCTGGTGCATAGTGGGAGAATTCCATGATAGAGCTTGCGCGACCGGAAGACAGGGAACGCAGCTGAGTTACGTAACCGAACATTTCGCTCAACGGAACTTTAGCTTTAATTACCTGAACACCGTTTTTGGAGTCCATACCTTCCAGCATACCACGACGACGGTTCAGATCACCTGTAACATCACCCATGTATTGGTCTGGAGTCAGTACTTCTACTTTCATGATTGGCTCCAGCAATACTGGTTTAGCTTTGCGGGCAGCTTCACGGAAAGCGGATTTAGCGCACAATTCGAATGACATCGCATCAGAATCCACCTGGTGGTAAGAACCGTCAAACAGACGTACTCTCAGATTCACCAGCGGGAAGTTTGCGAGAACACCCTGGTTGAGGGACTGTTCAAAACCTTTCTGTACTGCAGGGATGAATTCTTTAGGGATGGAACCACCAAAGATATCATTTACGAACTGGAAGGATTTGCCTTCGTTTTCTTTCAACCATTCTGCGTCTGCAGGTCCGATTTCGATCTGGATATCCGCGAATTTACCACGACCACCAGTTTGTTTCTTGAATACCTCACGGTGTTCAACTTTGGTAGTCAGTGCTTCTTTGTAAGCAACTTGCGGAGCACCCTGGTTAACTTCTACCTTGAACTCGCGACGCATACGGTCAACGATGATTTCGAGGTGAAGCTCACCCATACCACTCAAAATGGTTTGGCCGGTTTCTTCGTCAGTTTTAGCTCTCAGGGTAGGATCTTCTTCTACCAGTTTAGAGATAGCCAGACCCATTTTATCAACGTCTGCCTGAGTTTTAGGCTCAATGGCGATGTGGATAACTGGTTCAGGGAATGTCATTGATTCCAGGATAATCGGTGCTTTTTCATCGCACAGGGTATCACCGGTTTTGATATCTTTAAAACCAACAGCAGCACCGATATCACCAGCTTCGATGAAATCGATAGGATTCTGCTTGTTAGCATGCATCTGCATGATACGGCTGATACGCTCGTTTTTACCGGTACGGGTGTTCAGTACATAAGAACCCGCATCCAGGTGACCGGAATAAACCCGGAAGAACGCCAGACGACCTACGAAAGGATCGGTTGCAATTTTGAATGCCAGTGCAGACAATGGTGCTTTTGCATCTGGTTTACGCTCGATTTCTTCACCGGTGTCAGGGTTGGTACCTTTTACCGCTTCAACGTCCATTGGAGAAGGCAGGTAACGGCAAACCGCATCCAGCATCTTCTGTACACCTTTGTTTTTGAAGGAAGAACCGCACATCATCGGGATGATAGCGATATCGATAGTAGCTTTACGGATTGCTTCGTGGATTTCGTCTTCAGAGATTGAATTAGGATCTTCGAAGAATTTCTCCATCAGGGTATCATCGTATTCAGCAACTGCTTCTACGAGTTTAGCTCTCCACTCTTCTGCTTCAGCCTGCATATCTTCCGGAATAGGAATTTCCTGGTAAGTAGCACCTTTTCCTTCTTCATCCCAGATAATACCTTTCATGGTAATCAGGTCCACAACACCCTTAAAGGAGTCTTCTGCACCGATTGGCAAAGTCAAAGGAACGGGGTTAGCACCCAGCATTTCTTTCACCTGCTTAACCACATTCAGGAAGTCAGCTCCTGAACGGTCCATTTTATTTACGAAACCGATACGTGGTACACGGTAGCGGTTAGCCTGACGCCAAACGGTTTCAGACTGAGGTTCAACACCGGATACAGCGCAGAACAATGCCACCAGACCATCCAGTACACGCAGGGAACGCTCTACCTCAACAGTAAAGTCCACGTGACCCGGGGTATCGATGATATTGAATTTATATTGTTTGGTATCAGGTTGGGCTTTACCTTGTAAGGTTGGAAAATTCCAGAAACAAGTGGTTGCCGCAGATGTGATGGTAATACCTCTCTCCTGCTCCTGTGCCATCCAGTCCATTGTAGCAGCGCCCTCGTGCACTTCTCCAATTTTGTGGGATTTACCTGTATAATACAGGATACGTTCTGTGGTAGTGGTTTTACCCGCATCGATGTGCGCCGCAATACCAAAGTTCCTTTGAAATTTTAAGTCTGCCATAATATTAAAGTGACTAAATAATGCAATTTGGGGGGCAAAGGTAACTTATTTTTGACAATAAATAAAACGACCAGCTTTTCCAAATTGTTATTTCTTTTTAACAAGCGCGGGCATTCTGTCACATTAAAATTGTCTTAAATAAGTATAAGACCGAAAACCAGTTTTTAGTTGGGATCTACCATTTTTTTATCAAATACAACCAAAAGTTAAATTATAGTTTTCCCGTTGCTGTATTTGCATCAAATTCGTAGCGAATTGTTAAAAGGTTAGATTTCCCCCAACACGAAAAAACAAGAAACGTAGCAAAGTATTATTCGGTTTCCCCCTAAAACACAGATTTATCATGAATGAAAAACTTTACACTATACCTGATCAACAGGTAACCAGGTTATTTATTACCATAGCATTCCCGGCATAAGGCTGTAGCATTATTCCAGCATCTTCATTTACTGATTAACCTTTCTATATGAGAACATTTGTACTCAGGTACTCCTGTGCACTGTTGTTACTGACGTGTGTCTGTACTTCATCAAAGGCCCAGGTAATTCTGAACCGGCAGGTAGTAGCCAGTGCCGGCGGAAATGGTGTTGTTCAGAACATCCAGATCCAGTATACCGTAGGAGAAGCAATAGTATTGCCTGTCACCAATGGCAAAACCCTGCTTACGCAAGGATTTCAACAACCGGAAGAATTACCCAAACTCCCTCCCGGTGTAAGTCCTGTTAAGAGCTATATTTTATTCCCCAACCCGGCAGTTACCAATACCAAGATTCAATTTGATCTGCTGTCAAATGTGAATGTAACCATTGAGGTGATTAATCCGGCAGGCCAAAGCATTTATCATCAGTATCTGCAAATGGGTGCGGGCAAAAATACGGTCATATTGCCCGTCAACCGCTTTGCAGCAGGCATATACACGGTTATGTTAAATGTAAGTGGTAATGTCTTTTTTGAAAAGCTCATTGTGCAGTAATACGCTCCTGTAGCCCCCCATCACAACTTAATTGATGACACATGAAATACGGTTATACAATTATACTTCTTGCAGGTATTTTGACAGCTGGTATCCCTTTATCAGCACAAAAGATCACCCAAAAACCGCCTAACATAGGCGCCAGTTTCTTACTGGTTAATCCGGATGCCCGAAGCAGTGGAACCGGAGATGCCAGCATTGGACTAACGCCTGATGCCAATTCCCTGTTTTCCAATGCAGCTAAAATAGTTTTTGCCGGCGATTGGGGCGTAAGCGCCAATTACTCCCCCTGGATGTGGGAGCTGAATAACAATAAGTCTAATATGGCTTATGTAGCTGCCTATAAAAACTGGAATGCGTCTGAAGGCGTGGGTATTTCCATGAAATACTTCAATTACGGCGCTGTTACTTTCCGCGATGATAACGGAACAGTACTGCAGGATTATAATCCGAAAGAATTTTCGATAGATGGTTCTTATGCCCGGAAACTGGGTAATCATATGTCGCTGGCATTGGGCATCAGATATGTGCGCAGTCAGCTGGGACAAGGCTCCTATAATAGTCTCCAGCAGAAACCTGCATCAGCCGTGGCCGGCGATCTGAGTTACTATTATCAAAATAGTGTAGACCGGCTCGATTTCGGCAACCGTTACTGTTTTGGTATAAGTATTACCAATATCGGCACCAAACTTCAATACACCGACGATAACAACAGGAAGAGTTTTCTGCCAATGAGTCTTCGTATCGGTGGCGGCTATACGTTTGTACATACCCAGGAGCATGAGTTCACCCTTTCCGTTGATATTAATAAATTACTGGTACCCACCCCCCCATTGTATGCACTGGATTCCAATGGCATAGAAACCAACCAGATTTTAAAGGGTAAAGATCCTAACCGGGGAGTAGTAGAAGCGATGTTTTCTTCTTTTGGAGATGCTCCTGACGGCTTCCATGAAGAGCTGAGAGAGTTTACCATTGGTTCCGGCATCGAATACGGATATCGCCAGGTATTTTTTGTGCGGGCAGGATATTTCTATGAACACCCGTATAAAGGTTACCGGCAACATTTCTCGGCAGGAGTAGGTGTACGGGTATCGAACCTGGCGCTGGACATTGCTTACCAGATGCCTACAGGAGAAAGCCTGGTGCAGAAAAGAACCCTGAAATTTTCACTGGTATACAACATCGGCGGAACACGTGATGAAGCTGTACAACATTAGTATAACCGTCATTAACTATTTAATGATTGCTGTAAATGATTAAACAGGAAAAAGAAAAAACAGCTATCACCAACAGGTAAAACAACTTTTCATTCATGTATCTATAATTCTCAATCATATGAAATCACTGCTCATAACTTTATTCCTTGTCACTGCGGGAATGCAATCATTCACCCATGCACAGGTTCGTCCGGCATCCAGGAATGAAACTGTTAACGATGGTCGTAATCCGATCGACTTTTTATTCCCCGATCTACAGGCGGATCTTGCAAAACTGCAGACCAAAGAGATAAAGTCTCAACCGGATAAGGCTATAATATCTACGCCTATTGAAAACCGGCTTTTCACAAATTATAAGGCGCCCGTTGTTCATAACAATTCGAATGCGCGTTTACTGAAAACCAGTGCGACTCCATCTCCCATGGCTTCAGACCTATCTGCTACGGACGCAGCGAATAAACTGAAAGCTGCGAAGGCAGCACAGACCGTAAAACCAATTGTCATCCCCAATCAGGGCAGCGAAGTGAATAGCGCACCTGTAAAGAAAAAGAGCTAAGCCTGCTGTAACCTACTAAAATGATTATTATGAAAAAGATATTCTACCTGGCAATATTACTCTTAGCGGTATCATCCCAATATGTGCAGGCTCAGAGCGGGCTTGCCGGAACTAACTACCAGGCTGTAGCACGTAATGCGAATGGCACTGTTCTCGGTAATCAATCGCTGACCGTACGTTTTTCTGTACTCGGTGGCTCCGCTGCCGGACCTGTGCAATACCAGGAAACACATAATGCTACCACCAATAATTTAGGCTTATTTACTTTACAAATAGGAAAGGGTACTCCATTGACAGGTACTTATAGTACTGTTCCCTGGGCAAATGCCAACCAATATTTGAAAGTAGAAATATCCATCAACGGAAGCAATTTCAGCGAGCTGGGTACTTCACAATTAATGAGTGTGCCGTATGCTTTATTTGCGGCAAACGGAAATCCGGG
Organism: Chitinophaga sp. RAB17; assembly: GCF_052114225.1. Classification (NCBI taxonomy): domain Bacteria; kingdom Pseudomonadati; phylum Bacteroidota; class Chitinophagia; order Chitinophagales; family Chitinophagaceae; genus Chitinophaga; species Chitinophaga sp. RAB17. Next base: position 1,246,376 of record NZ_JBFREI010000001.1, read on the forward strand.
ACCTGCAGGACCTGCGGGTGCTAAAGGTGATCCAGGTGCAGTTGGGCCAGTGGGGCCTATCGGACCTAACGGACCAATCGGACCAGTAGGGCCAGCGGGTACCAAAGGAGATCCAGGCGCGGTGGGGCCAATTGGACCCATCGGACCAGTGGGACCTATCGGGGCTACCGGACCGGTAGGACCGGTGGGTGCCAAAGGCGATCCGGGTCCGATAGGACCTAATGGCGCCACCGGACCTGCAGGTCCTCAGGGCATTCAAGGCATTAAAGGAGACCCTGGTGCCGTTGGACCAGCAGGAGCGACAGGACCTGTAGGTCCTGCTGGACCTCAGGGAATACAGGGTGTTAAAGGCGATCCAGGGGTAGCAGGACCTGCGGGCATACAAGGCCCTAAAGGTGATCCTGGTGTAGCCGGGCCTGCTGGCATACAAGGCCCTAAAGGTGATCCCGGTGTAGCTGGACCTGCCGGTATACAGGGCCCTAAAGGTGATCCCGGTGTAGCCGGACCTGCGGGTGTGGCTGGCCCAATTGGACCGATCGGACCAATGGGACCTGCAGGACCTCAGGGTATACAAGGCCCGGCCGGTAATATCAACGGCATAGCAGCAGGAGGAGATCTCTCAGGTACCTATCCTAATCCCCTGATTGGAAACGGAAAAGTTACCCTGGCTAAAATAGCTCCAGGCGTTATACCCACTACCTTACCTCCTAACGGCCCCGCCGGCGGTGATCTGAGTGGCAGTTATCCAGCTCCTGTAGTAGCAGGATTGCAGGGTAAACCAGTGAGTAACGCAGCGCCGCTGGCCAACCAGATATTAAAATTTGATGGTGTACAATGGCTGGCAACTGCTGCCCCGGGAGGCGGACTTACCCTTCCTTTTGTAGCCACAGAAAATAACCCCGCTACGCTATTCAGCATTACTAATGACGGAGATGGTACTTCCCTGGAAGGCATTAATAACACCACTTCTTCTTCTATCGCGGCTATACGGGGCATTGTTAGCTCCGCCTCTCCCGGCGGCTTTTCTTCTGCGGTAAGAGGTATCAATAGTGGTACCGGTGGATTGGGAATAGGTATGTGGGGGTCTCAGGCTGGCTCTGGCTGGGGAGTTTATGGCGTAACGCCTAACGGACTCGGTGTATATGGTAACTCCAGTGCAGCAGGAACTGGCGTATATGCCAACAGTAATTCTGGCACCGGTTTAACTGCTACCAGCAACAATGGAATACCAGCAACCATCTCAATCTTTAATAATGCAAATAACAATAACGCACTCAATGTCAGCACTTTAGGGAATGGCTCCGCGATCACAGCCTCCGCCGGCGGCGGGTTCGGTATCGATGCCAGCAGCACGAATAACACAGGTGTGCATGGTAGCACAGCTGTACAAACGGCTGCAGGTGTAATTGGTGATAATACTGGTGCTGGAGAAGCTGTAGTTGGACGGACCACGTCTGATATTGCTGGTGCGGTAGTAGGGCGTAATGATGGTGGTGGTTACGGTGTACGTGGCTTTGTGTCTGGCAATACTACTGGTACCGCTATAGGCGTATTTGGCCAGATTGGACTAAGCGGTAGCACAGGCGCCTCCGGACGTTTTGAAAACAACAATACAGCTAACTCAGTTGATAATATGACGGCCTACACCAACTCTCAGGGTGATCCGGGTGTAGTTGGTACAGGGGCTGCCGGGGCTTTTGAAGTAAACAATGCCAACTCTGTAGCTCCGGCTGTAAAGGCCAAAGTGAATACAATATTTGGCAACTTCGGCGCTGCGGGCGTTTTCTCTGAGTCTGCCGGTACCGGCGGCTTTGCTGGATTATTTTACACCTCCAATACAGGAGGCAGCGGCAATACACTAGTGTCTATCAATAACGGTAATGGCGATGCTATTGTAGCCAATGTAAAAAAGGATGGTAATGCCATTGAAGGTAATGTTAATGGAACCGGTAAAGCCATCTATGGCTGGGTGCCCTCCTTCGGTACCGGTCAGGCTGCGGATTTCGAGATTTTCAATGATGCCAACACCAACAATGTGGTGACGGCTAAAACAATAGGCAATGGTACAGCGGGCTATTTTGAAGTGAATACTACTAACGGTACTTCTCCCGCTGTACACGGCAAGGTAAATTCACAGTTCTCCAACTTTGGTACTGCGGCCATATATGGTGAAAATGCCGGTACTGGTGGATTTGGCGGATTGTTCTATTCTTCCAGTGTAACTGGTAATGGACCTGCACTCATTGCTATCGCTAAGGGAAATGGCAATGGTATCACTGCCAATGCTGCCAACCTGGGTGACGGCGTAGAAAGCACTGTTAACGGCACTGGTAATGCCGTTTACGGTTGGGTACCTAATTTTGGTACCGGTCGCGCTGCCAGATTCGTCAATTTCAATAACGCCAATGCGACTGACGTACTACGGGTAGAATCACACAGTACCAGCAATCTTGCTGTATTCAGAAGTGGCGACCCGGCTACTGTAAATGTAGCCAGGATCAATAGTGCCGGACGGGGGTTCTTTAACGGCGGTACACAAACCGGAGGTGCGGATCTGGCGGAATCATTTGCTGTATCAGGCGCACGGGCTACCTATGAAGCCGGGGATGTACTGGTGATTTCGACTCATACAGACCGTATGGTGGAAAAATCAGCGGAGCCTTATTCCACCCTTGTGGCAGGTGTGTTTGCCACCAGGCCAGGTGTATTGCTGACTGAACACGATATAGAAACAGACCTTTCTGAAGAAGTTCCGATGGGAGTAGTTGGCGTGATTCCGACTAAAGTATGTAATGAAAATGGCATTATTCACCGGGGTGATTTACTGGTGACTTCCAGTAAAGCAGGTTATGCCATGAAAGCAGATATTGATAAAGTGAAGCCAGGACAGGTAATTGGAAAGGCATTACAGGAATTTGATGGTGAAGCCGGTAAGATTAATGTGCTGGTAAATGTGAAATAATAATCCAGTGTTCCTAAATATCCAGGTATTTTCAATTGGCAGGCATCCGTTATGGGTGCCTGTTTTTTTGTGAGATGTGCTGAGTGGGCTGCAGCGGATCAGCTTATTCTTTCAGCAGCCATGCGCTTTCAAGGTGACATGCCCTCCGTATTGAATGTTCTTTTTGTGAGATGGAGGAGGCAGGACAGTGGATGTAACTGGCGTTTACCGGGAAGGTATAAACACAAAAAGGCAAACAGCTCCAAAGGAACTGTTTGCCGAATATATTGAGTTGCCTGTTAAGGCTATAACTAGATTCTGAAGTGAGAGAAAGCTTTGTTCGCTTCTGCCATACGATGCGTGTCTTCTTTCTTCTTGAACGCTGCGCCTTCACCTTTGCTTGCTGCTACGATTTCATTCGCCAGCTTGTCAGCCATGCTCTTACCGTTTCTTTCGCCGGCAAAGCGTACTAACCATTTGATGCTCAGGGAGATCTTTCTATCAGGACGAACTTCCGCAGGAATCTGGAAGGTAGCACCACCAATACGACGGCTTCTAACTTCTACACCAGGAGTAACATTGGTTAATGCTTTTCTCCAAACCTCGTAACCGTTTTCACCGGTCATTTGGCTTACCTTATCCACAGCATCGTAGAAAATTTTATAGGCAATGCTCTTTTTTCCTTGTTCCATAACGTTATTAACAAAGCGGGTTACCAGCTTGTCATTAAACCTAGGATCTGGAGCCAGAGGCAATTTCTTTGCAGCTTGCTTTCTCATTTATTGAAAATTACGACTATTTATAATTGTTATTTCTTAGCCTTTTCCTTTTTAGTACCATATTTGGAACGGCTCTGCTTTCTGTCTTTCACACCTGCAGTATCCAAAGAACCGCGAACGATGTGGTAACGAACACCTGGTAAATCTTTTACCCTTCCACCACGGATCAGTACGATAGAGTGCTCCTGCAAGTTGTGACCTTCACCAGGGATATAGGCAATCACCTCAACTTTGTTGGTTAAACGCACTTTCGCTACTTTACGCAGAGCGGAGTTCGGTTTCTTAGGCGTGGTAGTGTATACACGAGTACAAACGCCACGACGCTGAGGGCAGCTATCTAATGCCCTGGACTTAGACTTAGCCCGGATAATTTCTCTTCCTTTTCTTACTAATTGTTGTATAGTAGGCATTCTTTACCTAGTTTTTTTATGTCGGTTTACAATGACATCCAAATTCCCCACAAAGGGATTTTGGGACGGCAAAGGTAAAACTATATGTGTGAATAACAAAATTGTTTCGAAAATATTTTTACCGGGATGATCTTCTGTATAAACAGGGAAAGGTCTTATTATTCTGGTAGCAGCTCAGGATTACCAAAAACCGGATTGCAAAGGTATGATTTCCCTTAGAAACAACCATAAAAAAATATTGGTTTTTTGAAGGAGCGGAAAGCTGAAGGCAGAAAGCAAAAAGCTATTGAAGCGGATGGGTGTCCGGGACAATAGCTTTTTGCTTTCTGCCTTCAGCTTTATGCCGTTTCAGCTCTTATTTCTTGTCGATTATGTAATTCCAATGGCGGGTATCTGTTGCCCGTCCGGTGCGGATATCATCCAAACGACGGATCACTTCTGCTCCTATTTCGTATTTGGTAGTATCCAGTTTGATTTGTGTATCCAGGTAATCCAGCTGTTCTACATAGGCCACACTGGAAGCTGTTCCTGTTCCAAAAACTTCCCTGAGGGTACCCTCTTTATGGGCAGCCACTACTTCATCAATAGAAATAGGTCTTTCTTCTACTTTAAGGCCCATATCAATGAGAACATCCATTACGCTGGCCCTGGTAACCCCTTCCAGGATGGTTCCCTGTGTAAGGTCCGGGGTAATGGCAGTATTGCCTATGATCGCAAAAACATTCATGGTACCGCATTCCTGGAGGTATTTGTGTTCATATCCATCTACCCACAAAATCTGATCATACCCCTGTTTCTTAGCCTGCATGGTAGGATACATAGTACCTCCATAGTTACCGGCAGCTTTGGCATAACCCACCCCACCCGGAAAAGCACGTACATATTTATCCTGCACCAATAATTTAATAGGCTTATTAAAATAAGGACCAGAAGGAGAATTGATGATGGCAAATTTATAAGTATCAGAAGGACGTACGCCTATAAACTCATCCGCAGCAATCATAAAAGGACGCAGGTAGAGAGAACAGCCCGCTCCGGTAGGTACCCAGTCGCGGTCCATATCTATTAATATATCCAGACCGCCAATAAACAGCCACTCAGGTACCTGGGGCATTCCCATTCTTTCTGCAGAGGTGTTAAAGCGTTTGTAGTTATCATATGGCCTGAAGATCATTGGTTGGCCCTGGGGATCTTTATAGGCTTTAATGCCTTCGAAAATTGCCTGCCCATAGTGCCAGGCGGCATTGGAAGGACTTACAGACAGGTTCTGAAAAGGTAAAATTTCCGCATTTTTCCACTCCTTACCATCAAAATCAGCCACCAGCATATGATCAGCATACATTTTACCAAATGCCAGGTTATTGAAATCCACTTCACTCAGCCTGCTATGCGTAGTTCCGGTGACTTTGATCTTCTTTAGTGCCTCTTCCTTAACTGTTGATTTATCTACCATCATGGTTAATCAATTTTATCTCAATATTTTTACATTTTTAATCGCTGTGTCGCCAAAACCTTTACGGTAAGGCAGTGCAAATAAACTGATTTTTCCCCAGCCGGGGTTTTCATATTAAATTAAACGATAATAAATATGTCGCTTGAGCAATACCAACTGGATCCTTACTTTCTGGCTAAAATCTTTACCCAGCCAATCATTCCCGGGAAAAGCGTGCCGGCTGAGGCCGCGGAAAAAGTGGTGCCCAAAGTCAAATATTTAGGAGAAAATCAAAAAAACATTGCGCTCTTCATACAAAACGAAAACGAAGCGTATCTAAACGAAGAATTATTCAACCTCCTCACCAATATATTAAATGCCTGTAAACTAGGGATGCAGGATGTGTCGCTTTTTAACGTGTCGCACCACCCTTCCCTTACATTTCCTGACTGGCAAACAGCTGTGAAGATAGAACGGAGCGTTGTATTTGGGATTGCACCGGAACAACTTGGACTCAGTGATATTCCACTTTATCAGCTCGTGACGGTAAATGGTACTACCCTCCTCTTTTCAGATGAATTAGCACTCATTGGCACCGACAAAGCGCTGAAAGCCAGGTTATGGGCAGGACTAAAACAATTACTAGGTATTTAATACAATAAACCGCATTCTCATCCGACTATATGAAATTGATATTTGCTACCAACAATCAAAACAAAGTAAAAGAGTTCCGGTCATTGCTGGGAGATCAGTTTGAAATCATCACCCTGCTGGAAGCCGGCATAGACATCGATATTCCGGAACCTCACGATACCCTGGAAGCCAATGCCACCGAGAAATCGGCTACCATTCACCAGATGACCGGACAAAACTGCTTTGCAGAAGACACCGGCCTGGAAATCGCCGCATTAAATGGTGCCCCGGGTGTTTTATCTGCCCGTTATGCCGGTGAGCAAAAGGAAGCAGCTGATAATATTGTAAAAGTATTACAGGAACTGGAAGGACAAAGTGACCGCAGTGCGCAGTTCCGTACCGTGATTTCCCTTATACTGGATGGCAAGGAACATCAGTTTGAAGGCGTGAGCCAGGGCCACATCACTACGGAAACGAAAGGTGAAAAAGGATTTGGCTATGACCCCATTTTTGTTCCCGAAGGTGAAACCAGGGCTTTTGCAGAAATGGACCTGACAGAAAAGAATAAATACAGCCACCGGGCCAGGGCCTTTGAAAAATTTGTGGCCTTCCTGAAACAAACAGCAAACGTTTAGCATCTCCCTAAAAAATAATATGGCAAGGATTAAGATAGATTTACCGGCAATATTTCCTTTTATTATACAAATACCTGTACGCATACAGGACATTAATTATGGTAACCATGTAGGCAACGATGCTATACTGGCTATCATGCACGAATCAAGGATTCAGTTCCTCAACAGCATCGGCTACAAAGAACTGGATCATGAAGCCGGTAAAGGCTTGATTATGGCAGATGTGGCAGTAGCTTACAAAGGAGAAGGATTTCATGGAGATATTTTTGAAGTAGCGATAGCCGCAGGAGAATTTAATGCCTTTGGCTTTGAATTGTTTTATCGCATCACTACTAACAGGAATGAACAAACGATCACGATTGCCGAAGCCAAAACCGGCATGATTTGTTTCGATTACCATCTTCGCAAAATAATGAAGTTACCGGCCGACATGAAGGCCTGCCTGGAAACAGGAAAATAAATACAACATATGATGGATACAACAACATTAGCCACATCTGTGGAGCAAGTGATTACAGCACGTCGTACGGTGAAACCTACCAGCATGAACGGCAGGAAGATACCAGATGAAACCGTTCAGCAATTATTGCAACTGGCCGACTGGGCTCCCACCCACGGCTATACGGAGCCCTGGTATTTTGTGGTATACAGCGGAGATAAAGTGCAGCAGTTTTGTTCAGATCACGCCGACCTGTATAAGCAATACACCCCGGCAGACAAATATATTCCGGGCAATTACGACAAATTGAAAAACCAGGGCAACCTCGCTTCGCACGTGCTGGCCATTTGCATGAAACGGGGCAATAATCCAAAGATTCCGGCACTGGAAGAAATTGCGGCAGTATCCTGCGCAGTGGAAAATATCTGGCTGGGAGCAACTGCACTTAATCTTGCAGGCTACTGGGGTTCCGGTGGTATGACCTACCACCCTGCCATGCAGGATTACCTGGGTTTGGGAGATGAAGACCTGGTATTGGGTTTCTTTTACCTCGGTTACACAGACGAACCTGCGCAACCTGGAAGAAGGGTAAAACCATCTTCAGAGAAGTTCGTTTGGAAGTAAGCGTAAAGCTAAAGGCATAAAGCAAAAAGCTATAGAAGCGCATGATGTTAGTGATATACTGTTCATCATGCGCTTCTATAGCTTTTTGCTTTATGCCTTCAGCTTTATGCTTCGGCTAATAAATAGCCTCTTGCCTCTGCTTCAAAACTGCTTATCTGTGTGGCTACCCAGTGCTCATCTTTATGTAATTCTGTTGCCATAATCCTGGCTACGGCAGGGGCTATACGTAGCGCCTCCTTTGCATCGAGGAAAAGAAGCCGGGTACGGCGTGCCAGAAAATCTTCAATATTACGGGCCATTTCTTCTCTCACGGCCCATACTACCTGCGCTTTAATGATGTGATAGTCCCGGCTCAGCTCCTCCTGCAAATCCGGCTGACGGGCTACCATCTGATGAATATGTAATACATCGCTGCCGTAAAAATACCAGGGATCATCCCAGTTCACATTATCTGTCGCGCCATGGATTTTGAGATGAGGCGTAGCGGTGGTCGTTTCTTTCCAGCGCAATACTTCTTCCAGCTTATGCACTACATCTTCCGCCATGCGGCGGTAGGTGGTCCATTTACCACCGATAATAGTGATGAGTCCTGATTTAGCGACAATAATTTTATGGCTGCGGGAAATTTCCTTCGTTTTATGTCCTTCTGCTTTAGCAGCCGCCAGTGGGCGAAGACCAGCCCATACACTGCGTACATCGGAGCGCTGAGGTGGCCGGGAAAGATACTGCCCGGCAGTACTGAGAATAAAAGCAATTTCATTTTCCAGCGCTCTTGGCTCCAGGCTGATATGATTTACCGGCGTATCCGTAGTTCCTACCACTACTTTGTTATGCCAGGGTACTACAAACAGTACCCTGCCATCGCTGGTAGCAGGAATCATCAGGGCATTGTGCCCGGGAAGAAACTCGCTGTCGAGCACCAGGTGCACACCCTGGCTGGCCGCAATAGACTTAGGTGCCTGTGGGTTATCCATCTCCAGAATATCATCCGCAAAAACGCCGGTAGCATTAATCACCGCCCTTGTATTGATATGGATATCATCTCCACCATCCAGTGTATCCTTTACCGTTAGGCCGCTGATATTTCCTTCGGAATCCTTATCCAGGCTGGTCACCCGCATATAATTCAACACGGTACCTCCTTTATCTGCGATCGTTTGCGCCAGGTTGATCGCCAGACGACTATCGTCAAACTGACCATCGTGATACAATACGCCACCAGCGAGTTTATCCTGTTTGAGCGTAGATAAACGCTTCAGCGTTTCTGACCTGGAAATATGCACGGACTTACCCAGACTGAGTCGTCCTGCCAGCCAATCGTACATTTTGAGGCCGATGGTGTATTTTAAATTCTCCCAGAAATTAAACGTAGGAATTACAAATGCCAGGTTACGCACCAGGTGGGGAGCATTAGCGGCCAGCAATCCACGCTCCACGCTGGCTTCTCTTACCAGGGACACATCTCCCTGTGCCAGGTAACGCACCCCTCCATGCACTAATTTGGTGCTTTTACTGGATGTGGATTTTGCGAAATCCACCTGCTCCAGCAGCAAAGTCCGGTAACCTCTTGTTACCGCTTCCAGCGCGGCCCCCAACCCCGTGGCGCCACCACCAATCACAACGATGTCCCAGGGTTCAAGATCCTTTCTAAGTGCAGTAACGAGCATTTCTCTGTTCATAAGCGAGTTTTCATTGGTCTGGCAATTACTTACAAAATACAGCGGAATTATATACCGAGCAAAAGTTAAACAGCCGATTCCAGAAAACTTAACGGTCTAGCCGGTTAAAAGTTTTAAATTCAGGAACATTTAGGCGTGAAAAAATGTTCCTCCAAAAGGATTACCCATTTCTGCCGGCGCAGGAAATTATATGCACTTGCTTATGTTCATGAAGGTTAAACCATTTTTGCTACAAATCATATTGCTGATGGCTATTATCAGCGGCAGCTTCTCCACAGCTGCGCAGAAAAAAACTCCGGACACCATTCACCTGGTAGCCATAGATAGCGCCACTATCCGGAAAAACATTGCGGCCCTGTCTAAAGACACCAACCGTATAAAAAAATCCGATACGGCTGTAGCCATCCTTATTAATCGTATTGAAAACTACACCCTGATGCTGAATGACCTGATGAGCTCACTCAGGCGCGGGTTTGATACCGCCAGCATCAGCGCTGGTCTTCCGCTGACAGACACCTCTATTGCCCTCGTTAAATACAACATTGCCAGTCTGGGTCGCACCCCCAACATCAACGATATTTATACCAACAAAGTAATGCTGGAACAGCTGCAACGCAGACTCACCTCCTGGCAAAGCTCTCTTTTTTCTTATTATGATAAACTGGTCAACATCAACGACACCATTCATTCCCTAAGGAATGATACCGCCATGCGAAATATACCTGCAGAAGATGAGCTGTATGGCTTTTACCTGGGGCAGATGACCAACCTCATACTTAAGTTCCGCGCAGTAGACAGCGCCAATAGGTACAACCTGATCAAAATGGGACTGCTGCAAAATAAAGTCGCCAACCGGTACATAGATGTTTCCAATTTATATGAAGACATGGACTACCGGCTGCAACAATATTCTGCCAACATGTTTACCCGCGATTACCGTTACCTCTGGAAGCCCCACCGGGACAGCATTAATCCGCTTGAATTTTTCCCGGTACTAAAAAACTCCCTACACAAAAGCACCAAAGTGCTGGGGATATTTTTCTCTATCCAATGGCCGGTATTTTTTGTGTGGTTACTACTGGCGGTGTTACTCTCCTGGTGGATCTATAACAACATCAGAAGAATCCGGCAAAACCATACAGAACAGGAAGGGGAAACGATATTACAGCATGCGAAATATGTATATCGCTTCCCGGTAGCCAGCATCGTTGTATTTATTACTACGTTGTCGGCTGTACTATCTGTGCGTTATCCGATCCTGTTTACAGAAATCACCTGGGGACTTGCCGCCATTGCGCTGACCATTATTTTCCGCTCTCATTTCCCTAAAACATTATTCAAAAACTGGCTGCTGCTGATAGGCTTATTATTCATTTACAGCCTCAATAACCTGCTGATAGAAGTCACCTATGCAGAGCAATGGGGCCTGCTGATTGGCGCCATTCTTTCTATCGTACTTGCCAACAGGTTATTAAAAGAATCGTCGCTCACCACGTTTGCACAACCTAAATATACCCGGCCGGTGCTGCAGCTATTTTTGATTACCAGCGCGTTTTCCCTGTTGCTCGTTATTTTCGCCAGAGTGGGCACTGCCAAAATAATTGGTTCCAGCGCGGTGGTCAACACAGTGATGGCACTTAGTCTTTTTGCCCTCGTGAAAATATTGATGGAAGCAGTATACCTGCAGGTAGAAGCAAATAAAGATTCCAGCACGTTCATCTCTTTCATGGACTACCAGGATGTACAGCGAAAACTGAAAACATTCCTGAGCATACTTGCCGTCGTAGGCTGGCTGATCATCGTTACCCGCAACGTTTATTTATACGATGCGATCTATGAAGCCATCACGGGCTTTCTTTCTTCACGGCATACTATCGGTAACTCCGACTTTACTTTCAGCAGCATTATTATTTTCATACTGGTAATATGGGTAGCCACCGTTGCTTCCCAGCTCATCGCCTATATGTTTGGCAACACCGGCCAAAGCGCCAACCCCTCCAGGAAAACAAAGTTTGGTTCCGCCCTGCTGCTGCTTCGTCTCGCGGTACTCGCCGGCGGCGTACTGCTGGCATTTGCCGCCTCCGGCATTCCCATGGATAAGCTCACCATCGTGATCGGTGCATTGGGCGTAGGTATCGGCTTCGGCTTGCAGAATGTTGTCAACAACCTGGTATCCGGTATCATCCTCGCTTTTGAAAAGCCCCTGGAAGTAGGCGATGTGATAGAACTCGGCACCCGTTCCGGCGTAGTAAAGGAAATCGGCATCCGCTCCAGCAAAATCAGCGCCTACGACGGATCAGAAATCATTGTTCCCAATGGCGACCTCATCTCCCAGCAACTAATCAACTGGACCAGAACCAACCGGATCCGCCGCGTGACTTTCACCCTCGGCGTAGGATACGGCAGCGATGTAAAACAAGTGACCGACATAATACAATCCGCTTTTACAGACAGGAAAGGCATACTTACAGCCCCCTCCCCAGTGGTACAGCTATATGAATTTGGCGCCAGCTCCATCAATTTCCGGGTATATTTCTGGGTCGCCGACCTGGATGTTGCCGGCACCCAGCAAAGCGATGTGCTCACATTTATCTATGACGCACTCAACAAAGCAGGCATCGAATTGCCTTATCCACAGCAGGATCTGCATGTAAGGTCTATCGATGAAGCCTTGCTGAAAAAGTGGGACAAACCCGCGCCTGACGGCACTGTTTAAAAAAAATTATAAAAAAACGTCGGATACATTTTGAATTTTCATTTTTAAGCCGTTATCTTTGCACTCCCGTTTTGGAGCAGCAGGCGCTACTGATAGTAGTTACAGCGGTCAAAGTGGAGATAAAAGGCGAGGTAGCTCAGGTGGTTAGAGCGTTGGATTCATAACCCAAAGGTCTCGGGTTCAACTCCCGATCTCGCTACAATGGCAAAATGGCTTCACAAAAGTGAAGCCATTTTTATTGCGCTTCAACGCCATCTCAACGTTCAACCCAATCTGCTATTTTTTACCGATGAACGTAATGCCTTCGCTTTATTTTGTTAGCACGCCCCAGCAAGTAATTGAACTTGTTTATTGATTGATGCCACTCATAATTTTACTAACAATGACCCACTTACCATCAATCCTGTGTAATGAAAGAAAATCATGATAAACCATATCATACGCTTTCACCTGTACCTCTGCCACCGCAACAGAGTTCACCTGCTTTATACTCAAAATTTCTCCATTAAACGGCTTACCTGAATCTTTCGGGCTCTCCCGATTCGCTACCACATCCAGCCATTCAGCGAATGTTTTGCTATAAGGTTGTCCTTTTACATCACCGAACAGCCTTGTATCTGGGTGAAAGATCTGTTTTAGCTTATTCAAATCACCTTCATAACTTCCCTGAAAATAATATTCTTCCAATGCCTGCGCAATGCTGGCGTCATACGTTGTTGGTTGAGTTGTCATTCTTTATATGTTTAGTATGGCGTGAAGGTATGAAGGGCGCGAAAGTAAATTGTGTGATGCAGATCACAACTTCTGAGGACAGCAACTCAGGAGTTATTCAGACGGTAAAGCGTTTCTCTCGAAACGCCTAAATAAGCGGCAATCAGTCTTTTTGGCACCATATTGTACAACTCAGGGAATAAAGTTATCAGCTCTTCATAACGATATTTTACATCGTTGTTCATTGTGCTTAGTAATCTTTTTTGAGAAGCCACATACTCATTGGTCATACGAGCGCGGAAAAAATGCTCTACCTCATGAAACCTTTTACAGGCGTTCTCCCGGGCTTTGTGCGACAGGCACAACAATTCGGTATCTGTAATACAACCTATACTAATAGTAGCTCTTGTACCACTATACAAAGCGCTGTAGTCCGATGCCCAGCACGAAGGCATTGCAAACTGCAAAACAAACATTTTTTGGTTATCATTTACATAGAAGGTTTTAATGCAGCCACTAAGCACAAAATATTCACAATCTATTCTTTCACCTGCAGTAATAATATAGGATCCTTTCTTATAAGATTTGGTTGTGAAGCAATCGAAGAAATCATCGAACTCATTATCCGAAAGTTTAGCCGTTTTGGCTATATGTTCTTTTAGTAGTTGTTTTGGGTCCATGCCTTAAAAGTAAATAAATCTTGTAGCAATCGGTTAAACATTCTGTCCGATCCCCCTACAGATAACAAGCCGCAAACACTTACTACAAAGTGTTTGTGGCTTGTTTATTTGAGCACGGCGGTGCAATATGAATGCTTATTTCTTAGCCTTTTAAGGAACATCTCAGCGAGGACTCTTCTCTTCGGGCCAGGCAAACCCTACTCCTCCATGCAGGTATCTCTCCGTTTCTTGTAAATAAAATGTATTTACTCCCTGAAGCCCGACTCCCGCATAGTAAAAGAACTTATCTACATGTTCCTGGTATTCACCAAACTCACGATAGTCCCTATGTAAGGCAATCACTTCTTCCAAATCCGCATTATGAATACGGAGAGCCTCTGTACAAGCTTCTTCCAGCGATAGATGATATTCCCGTTGCAGCACAAAGACCAGGTTAAACACTTCTGTTCCCTTTGCCATTTCCTTTGGCAGAGAATGAATATCGTTTTGCCATGCAACAACTCTGACAATCAGGGAAATGATCTTTAGTATAACGGGATGCTCAATGATATGGTTCGGCAGAACAAGGCCTGATTCAATTTCACCAAAGATCAGATACGGACGCATAAGAACAGAAAACTCACGAATGACTTGGAAAAGGCTCAAAGAAGGGGGCAGATTGGTTACTTTAAAAGAATATTCCAATTCAATCCCATATCTGAAGGATTGATAAAAATAGTAGATGAAACGCTCCATCCATATTTCAGGCATGAAAGCACGGAATTCGTTTCTGAGGATCGCCAGATGTTGATAAAGTGCATTTTCATCTGGCCCTGGTTCTTCACCTTTAAGAATAGCTGTACAACGGATCCGCTGTTGTTGGATTTCCTGAAGTGAGGAATCTTCCAATTGATCATCGAGAACAACATATTGGAGCATGAACCTATTGCAGGGAATAGCTTGCTCATACGTCAGGTCGGGCCACATACAGGCGGTACAGGCATGCAATCGCATCTTCTTGTATTTCACCTTTTGTTCGTCCGTCAGAAAAGTGTAATCATTGTCGATCCAGGAATCCATATCCCTCCCCATTTGCTCTATATGCGAATTCACAAGATTGGGCCATGGATAATAATTTAAAGGAAGATAGTTGCTGGATTTGAATTCTTCAGGTAGCATATTATAGTTTATGTTTAGCGATAAATGTGCTGTCTTATACCCTGGGCGCTACTTTTGAAATTGATTAATCAAAAACTTGTGGAAGAGGCAGATTTCCATCCATTTAATGTCGTGCCGAAATAGTGCGCCGTGTTTTCAAAATCTGGCAAAAAATGTTGAATACCTTTTACTACTTTATAATAAATGGCGTCTGTTGCCTATACAGACTGTACATCATTGAAGCATATTATCATGCTGTATTTTTCCTTAATATTTATTTAGAAGGTTGCTTCAAAAATAGAGAGGTATGCTGCAGTAAACATACAGTTGCTTCATTTATAATACATTAAAAAATCACTGTCGATTATCCCCTGCATTTCAGACAATAACGAAATCACGGGTTCCCAATGCCTCCCGCTGCCCCTACGAAATTAGAAAAGGCTTTCAGCGATGCTGGAAGCCTTTTCTAATTTTAATTATATATTTTACGTTTGGCGTAAAATTTGCAATTCAGATTTAATAAATCAGCACCCAGGTGTTCTGGAGGATGGTTTAGGGTTAGAAAGTTCTTTTTACTAGGGTTCTATATTTGTTTAACAACTATGTATGTAAAGCATGCAAAAGAAGAGGCAAGTCAATTATTTAAAAACGCCTCTGTTGCCACACAACAGATACAAATAAAAAAGGAGATTGCTATGGAGAGAAAACAAATAAATATAAATCAACAAGAATTAAATTCTATAGAAACTAACTCTAAACATCCTTTAAGGAATTAATTATATAAAGCTCCTTACGGAGCTTTTTTCATTTTGTATAAATTCATTTTTAGGTAGGAAGACTATCGACTATTACACAAGCTTTCAATATTTGGTTAGATATTCCGCCCTTCCTCGCTACAAAAGATTAGAAACTCCCTATAGAATTTGTATTCTATGCGAGTTTCAATTCATACCTGTTTAATTTGCTATATCTGGCATTATAGAATCAAATTAAAAACCTGGGAATTATCCTTTTTTCAATATTCTCTAAATGCTCATACACTCGTGTTTGCCATTGTCAAATCCCCACTGCACTATCTTTGAATATTATACAATACTCCATACACTCCCATTAGCTAATCTTCCATCTATCCCGAAAACACGTTCCCCGAATTATGTTATATTTATAGTAATCAAAATAATCTCCCATGGCAAAACAAATGTCTGTCATTCGCTTTACGGGAAAACTCGGTCCTCTCATTGGGTATAAGCGCAATGGCCAATACTTTCTGCGCTCCATGCCGGAAAGTGTACGCCAAACCACTGCTACCCGCCGCGCATCCAGGCGCTTTGGCATCGCCAGCAGGAAAGGCGCTTTTATCCGGCATGCTTTCTACAACCACCTGGATATCCATTGTGACGGTGGCCACATCAATCGTCTCAACAGGATGCTCATTGCTGCTGGTGATCATCATGAGGCCATAACTGGCTTCCGCTTTAATCAGCATACCGGAGTAGATCGCTTCTTTGCGGTAGCTCCCCGCCTTTTGAGTAATGGGATATTAAATATTCCCGCACAAACCATCGATGGGTATAAAGGTATGGCTGCGCTGGAGGTAAAAGTGATCGCAACCCGTATTGATTTTACATCACGTCAGGTCGTGGGTAGCGAAACGGTTACGCTAATGATAGAGCCAGATACCACTTTCCAGGAAACAAATGTTTCGCTGGATGTACCGGGACAGGGTTCACTCGTAGTAGTTTTCCAGGTAAGAGCGATGTACAAGGATGGCCCATCGCGTAGCAGACAAAATGTGGCCGCCGATGTTATTGCGGTGGCAGCGCCACAGGTACCCAAATATGCTAAAAAACGTACTTATCCAAAGCGGACAAGATTACTTCCCAAACTTACCTATACACACGCCTATCCAGCTATCATTCAACTGGAATAAAGCCATCTTGCCTCCGGAGATATTTTGATGAATAAACCTTTTATGCCTGCTTCCTTTGAATAGTACATCTCTTTCCGCAGCTACAGCCTGGTACTGAAGCAGTACTGCTATGGCCAATTCTAACCTCCATCCGTCTTCTGATTCAATTTCATCCGGGTTATACATCCGAACCTCATCCCCGCATCAAGTCCACCTCTCCTGCGGTGTTTCTGTAGGTGCATAGCGGGTACTAAGCATTGGCTACTCATCTTCTAAGCGGCGTTCAACCTACCTGCTTATCCTCACCTCTTTAATGCATAGCCATGATTACTTCTTCTCCTTCCTGGGATCAATCAACAATTCACACATACTAACGTCAAGGGCTATGGCAATATCACGCAGCACTTTTAATGTTGGTTGAAAATTATTATTACACATACGCGTAACGGCACTGGGGGTTTTGCCTATCATCTCAGCAAGGTCTTTTTGCTTAATATCCTTATCAGCTAGTACTGCTTTTATTCTATTAATTTTTAATTTTCCTTCCATAAAAATGATAATTATCCTCTCAAATCTAACCTAAATAAGAGAAGAAAAAATCACAACTTGTTATCAATCAATACGTAGCAGTTACATAAATTGATTCTTACGTATTATTTATTACTAATTAAGCCAATCTCCCTATTCAATACCGGATTGTGTCTACTTTCTTAAGATGGGGTACGCCATTACTATCTTTTCGAAAAAAATAGGCGGAATCTGAAAATGCGGCTTTATAAATAGAGTCTCCTATTTGAATTGATTTAATAGTCTCTCCAAAAGAGGGACAATGTATTACTTTTGAACGCCCATTATTTTCTATTTTCAGATCATAAGCGTCTCTTCCTGTAAATTCATAGCTGGTAATAATGCCCGTCAGAATATTTTCATGAATGACGCTCATTTCTTCAGAAGATCTGATGTAGTTTCTGATTAAAATCCCCGCGATTATCACTATACCAAGTGCCCAAACAGACAAGCCAATCTTTGCAATACGATTCAATTTCTCCATAGCAGTATTTATTTTTTCCCGAAAGTAATTTTTTTTTTGAGGGGTAGAATAACTTCGTCCAAATGCGCCGTTGAATACATCATAGTTTATTACTCTTGAGGGATGATAAAATACTAAGCATGTTTGTATTGGTCTCTTTACTCAAAACTATGACCTTTCAAAACAGGAACTCAACCTACACCATTTTTTATACCCGCTAATTTACAATCCCTTCTTCTCCTTTCATTTCTTTTTTAACCCTACAATTATTAAATGATGTAAAAAGATATTGCAATCACAGTTTCGACAAACAATTCAAATGCAGCGTTAGCGCTTCATACCCTATTCAGCCAATTACCAGTAATATTCCGGGAGCATGTATGTGAAGAGTGTATATTCGGCGACAAGCGCCAGCAGACGTTCGTCGCCGAATAAAAGTAAAAAATGTCAGGCATCTTCCCCCTACTTCTGCTCTCCCTGTTTATACCGTATCAATACCTTCAGGAATATCTTAAGCACGAAATAAGCCGTCACCCTGTTCTGATGCAGCAAAAATGACCGTAACGCCTGTTCCAGCGCCTGCCGGGGCCTATTGTATTTATGATAGGCCATGTCTGATGTGTGCGCAAAATACAAAGACCAGTTGCGCTGTGCCTTTCGTTTTAACTGCCGTTGCTGTTGTGCCGGCAGGTAAGCCTGTATGATGTTGATGACCTTTGTGATATCCTTGATATGCTGACCCGACTGAAAATACCGGCTTGTAATATTGGTGCTATGTACCCGGTAAGCAGCAAGGGTTTGAGGGGTATAGGCAACCGGGTAATGCGCGGCTATTCTCACCCACATCTCCCAGTCTTCTCCATAATGAATACCAAAAAATCCACCCAGATGTTCGTATACAGCTCTCTTTACTACTACCGCCGGTGGTTGCAATTTTTGTTGCGTTGCAATGGCAGGCAGCCACTCGCTGATAACGCCTGGCGCCGGCAACAGCGTATTTCCCGGCCACATAAAATTACCTTCTTCATCGATATATGAATAGCCTGTACACACAGCCCCTGCTTCGGGATATTGTTCAAACAGGGATGCAGTAACCGCATACAGCCCATCACCGGCCATGTCATCACCATGCAACAGGTGAATTAACTTCCCCCTGGCGCGGTTTAAACATGTTTCAAAATTCCGCAGACTGCCACAATTCTCAGGCTGTTGGTAAAATTCAATGCGGCCTTTGCCGATGGAGGCTACCAATGCCGCTATATCGGCATCCGTGCTACAATCATCCACTACTTCTATTTGCATCAGCTCAGGACCCGGGTCCTGCATCAACACGCTTTGCAGGGTAGCCGCCAGATAACGGCTACAGTTATACGTAGGTATCATCACCGACCAGAGAGGACGGTGCACTCCGGGAGCAACAGGTGGTATTAATGGTGGTTCACCTGGTATCCGCTCACTTATTTTCATGCTGGTTTCTTTTAGTATAATAGGATGTCCAGTTGTTCAATCCCTGCTGCAAAGCAAGTCTTTCCTGTTCATTTTGCAATGCCGGCAGCTGTTTCTGTAATACCTGGCGCGCCCATTTCAGCATACGTGTTTTATTGGTGGACATGTTCATATCATGAATTCGGTAGGCAGCAATTCTATTATTGTGATGAAAAACAAAAAGGTGTCGGGCAATGTTGAGATTGAGATCATAATCTTCACAAACGCTTAGCCGGGTATCAAAATGGAAATGAAAAAAAAGATCGCGTCTATAAAGAATACATGATTCCATACCAATGTAATTCCCTTGCAACAACGACAAATATCCGTCACCACTATGATATACGGTGTTCAGGAAAGCACCGGATTTATCCACGCGGTCATGTGCACCGGAAATAAATCCTGCATGTGGATATAGTTTGAAGTAATACAGTTGCAATTCTGCTGCCCCTGCATATAAATAATCATCCGCGTCCAGGAAGATCAGGAATTGTCCTTTGCTAAGCTGCACCCCTATATTCCGGGCGGCAGATAATCCTACCCGCTCTACACGTGTATACCTAATCTGTGTTGAATAATGCGCGCACACGGCTGCTGTATTATCGGTAGATCCATCATCGATCACAATCACCTCTACCTGTTTCCAGGTTTGTCCGAGTGCACTGTCGATGGCCTGTTTCAGATACTCTGCATGATTGTAACATGGAATAATAACAGAAACAATGCTCTGCTCAGTTACCGGAACGGGTTGCTGTAAGGCAGATGGAAACACGGTAATATCCTGTCGTTGAAATTGTTTATGTGCATTATAAAACCGCCAGCCTGAATAGCAGCCTTTTATCTCCATCATAATATGCCGGAGACTTTCATTGTGGTTCCGCTGCAGCCATTGTTTCAGCCGTTTTAGATAATAGTGTGGCAGCCCTTTGTACAAACGCCGCAGTTCTCCACGTTGCTGGTAGTTTTCATATTGTACCAGCAGGGCGCTTACATGTCCGCGCATGTAGCTGAACAGCTGCTGACGCAGGCCGGTATCGGATGACCGGTGTTCATGAAATACGTATAGTTCCGGTATATAATAGCAATTCCAGCCTTCTGCCAGTACCCGGTACCACATCTCTGAATCGCCACTGCAGCCGGACGCTCCGACATCGAGTCGTTCATCAAAAAAGCCGGCGAGCAGGAATACGTCTTTTCGAAAGGCCATGTTGGCGCCGGCGCCAACATCCCATGCAGGCACCCCATAAACACTATGATCAAGAAAATAACGGTGATCGAACAGACGAGGCAGATACCCTTTATTGAATCCCCATTTCTTTTCAAAAATATATTGTGCATAGGTGTCCAGGGAGGCAGGGATCACGAGACCAGTAACAGCCATTATTAGCGGATCGCTGAAACAGGCTTTGAGGTTGGCAATCCAGTTGGCAGGGATCTTTACATCATCATCGGTATATGCAATCAGATCGCCGGTAGCGGTGCGGGCACCTGTATTGCGTGCAATGTCAAGTCCTTTCCTTTTTTCGCGCACATATTTTACAGCTGGAAATTTACGTGTAACCTCATAGGTGGCATCGTCATCAGGTGCGTTATCAATCACCAGCAGTTCGAAATCCTGGTCTGTGCAGGATAACAGGGATTGCAGACAGACCGCGAGTGAATGCGGCCGGTTGCGGGTACAGATCACTACAGACAACCTCTCCCCAGTATTGACGGTATGCAATGAAGAGCCATGCTCCCGGTAGTAGTCTAATGCAGGCTGGATAGCTACCCGGAGCTTTTCACGCGCTTCTTCCGGCTGAGTGATCCAGGCATGGCCCAAAGGGATGTTATTCCACCAAACCACCACATACTGATGACCGGCAGTTAATACCAGGCTATCCAGTTCCGTGAGCTGTACATGAGATATTTTATACAACATGCTGTTGATTTAAAATCACAGGAAAATCCGGGCGTACATATCCCATCCATTTCCCAAACCAGGCTGTATTTTCCCGATAGTCTTCCACATTAAATGAAAGACAACATTCAAAGTAAAAAAGACGCGTGGTGGTATCTTTTACAAATACGATGGAAAGATAATAGGCGCCATCGTTCAGGAAATTACCTGGTATCCGGCATTCACCGCTGATGATGCCGGGTTGTAATAGCGCTCCTTTTGACGCTACATCAAAAATGCATTCGCCGGCCATATTAAACAGGTGTATTCCGGCGATCAGGCTACCGGGATTGGGATCAGCATACCAGCACTCAAACCGGACGATAAAGGGCGTACGGATATCGAACAATTCCGTGTCATATTCCAGGGATACTTTCTTTATCCTGATATAGTCGTTACCTGGTGCTGAATCCGGGGTATTGTATTCCTGGTGAAGATAGTCCGATTGCAGGTTTTTCAGGTAGCTGCCAATGACTTCTGCCGGGTTACCTTCGTTGATGAGCTGACCTTTATGCAAGGTGATCACCCGATCGCAAAGATTAAGCAGCGCCTGGGTGTTATGGCTTACAAACAATACTGTTTTTCCCTTGCGACCGGAAATTTCTTTCATTTTGCCAAGGCATTTCCGTTGGAATTCCACATCGCCCACAGCCAGCACTTCGTCAACCACCAGAATTTCCGGGTTGAGGTGAGCGGCTACGGCAAAGGCCAGTCTCATGTACATCCCGCTGGAATAACGCTTTACAGGGGTATCGATGAACTGTTCTACCCCGGAAAAGGCAACAATTTCATCGAAGCAAGCCTGGATCTCACGTTTTTTCATGCCCAGGATATTCCCGTTAAGAAAAATATTCTCGCGTCCGGAGAGTTCTCCGTGGAAGCCTGAGCCCACTTCCAGCAAGCTTGCTACCCGGCCCTTACCAAATGCCCGTCCGGAAGTGGGGGCTGCTATGCGGGAAATAATCTTCAGCAGTGTTGACTTACCAGCACCATTATTGCCGATAAATCCCATCACTTCTCCCTGGTTTACCTCGAAGCTCACATCTTTTAATGCCCATATCAGAGAATCTTTTGCGGGCTGCTTCTTCAGCCAGTAGCGGATATCTTCCCGCAAACGACCGGCACCAGTAGTACCAAGACGATAAGATTTGGAAATATTTTCTGCTTTGATGGCGATCATATCACATCCATTACTTTTAATTCCTGTTTCTTAAATAAGGTGATGCCTACCAGTATCAGCAACAGCACTTCCCCACAGCTAAAGAGCAAGTGCAGGATATACACTGGTTCATTTGAAAAGAACCCTGCCCGGAAAGTTTCTATCACTGCCGTAAGCGGATTAAGCCAGAACAAAATCTTGTATTGCTCCGGTACAATGGATGTGGGGTATACCACCGGCGTAGCGAACATAAAGAGTCGCAACAGGAACTGAAGGGTATAATCCAGATCCCGATACCGGGCGGTGAGTACGCTCACAATCAACCCTGCTCCCAGTCCGAAACCTGCGGTAATCAACAGCAACACCGGCGTTAATAAGATATAATAAGTAGCTGTAATTTCTCCAAGAGAGCAGTAATACAGGTATATGAAAATAAACAACAACAGCTGGATGGCGGTTCTCACTGTGTGAGAGATCACACTACTGAGAGGAACGATGAGCCGGGGAAAATAAACCTTGCTGAAAACATTGGCATTTTGCAGGAAAGTGTACATGGTACCATTCAGGCAATCTGAAAAGTAGCTCCAGAAGAGTATACCGGAAAGATAAAAAAGGATGGGAGGAATTCCACTGGTAGAGATCTTTACAATTCTTCCAAAAACCAGGTAATACACCAGTGTGGTCAGCACCGGTTGCAGAAATACCCAGAACGGACCCAGTAAGGTTTGCTGGTAGTTGGCAAGCAGGTCTCTTCTGACAAGCCGCAGGAGCAAGTCTTTATAATGCCAGATCTCCGACAGGTGCCACTGAAACCATTTTGTGCCGGAGCTGATCTCCCAGTCCCAGGCGTCTTTATTTTCCATTGGTTGTATTGCTTTATATAGTTAATACGCTGCCCGAGCGCTGGCTTATACCTTTTTTTTATGATGGAGGATCATTTCATCAATCCGGTCCAGTACCCTGGCATCTACGGTCGGATCAAATTTTCTTGCAAACAACCGGCTGCTGGACTGCAAACTGCTCAGATCTGCCATCGTAAGTACTTTGGGATGTGCTCCACCATTTGACCTGTCTATATAACGGTAATTATCATTCACAATATGATCCCTGAAAGGGCTGTTCATCAGGATGGTATTTATCAGAAACTCATCGGGCGCCCAGGTATGTTTGAAAAAGAACCGATGGTTACTTTCCGCCAGGGATTTGTGCAGGTAAGCAGCTGCAGCTGCGCTTAATGTCCAGTAAGCAGCCTGAGGGCCTCCGTAAAGCTGCACCGGCAACGACAAATTCCTTTCCGGCAGGAGGAGTGAAAGCATATTTTCCAACCGATGTTTCCCTCTAAAATTATAATCGATGAGATGATACCGGGTAACCCGCCGTATAGCCTCATCCCACCAGGGAGAAGGTGGCGTTTCCGAAGCAAGAAAAGAGAGGCCCGGATGAGCCTCGAAAAATGCGTATATATCCTCCGTTGGTTTAATCGGGTAGTCCTGCCCGCTCAGGAGATTGATACAATCGTAGGAACGGCCACTGGAAAATATAGCATCTAGGGATGCCTCAATGGCCTCCACCTGGCTGAATCCAGCCCAATTCACATTTTTCCGGTCTGTTACAAACCAGGTATTCGGTAGTGTTGCCAGGTATTCGAAGGGCAAAATATCGACCTTTTTATCCAGGTGCACGTAAAAATCAAATTGCGGATGATGCAACGTCTTAATCATTCTCGCTGCCAACCCCGGATATTGATGCAGGATAACTATATTGGCCATTCTCATAATAGTGCATTCTCTCTGTTTACTATCACTATAAATATAGTCAATGTATTAAAAGTACTAAGATTATCTTATAAGTAGTGTTAGCCAGGGGTTTCCGGGAGGTAGTTATACAGAAAGCCGGCGCAACAGGGCACTACTGACAGTAGCTTTACCTGAATCATAACAAAGTGCATCTACAGAACGGTATGGCCATTCCCTGAAAATTAATATCTTGGAATATGAAAAAAATCATGCTGATCTCTTTTTTAATAGTAGCGGCTATATCCCTGAACGCACAGCAATTGACGTATAGCAATCCCCTGGCTGTTGATTTGGGTGATCCCTATGTATTACATGTGAAAGGCGACAAATATTATATGTATGGGACCGGTGGCGCCAGGAACGGCTTCGCAGCCTATTCCTCCACCGATCTGGTTAATTGGAAAAACGAGGGCCAGGTATATTTTCACGATAACAAAAATGGTTGGAGCGATCCAAAAGCCGCCTGGGAAGGCGCTTATTGGGCACCTGAAGTATATGCTATAAAAGGGAAATACTACCTGTTTTATAGTGCTCAATGGAAAGACAATCCCACCAAAGAAGTCGAAAACTTCCGCATTGGCGTTGCAGTGGCCGATAAACCAACCGGGCCATTTATCGATGTAAACAACAAGCCCATTTTTGACCCAGGCTACCCCATCATCGATGCTAATGTACTATTCGAAACAAATGGAAAAGTATACCTCTATTATTCCCGCTGTTGCTACAAACATCCGGTACAAAGTGAAATAGCTACCTGGGCAAAAAACAAAGGCTGGTTCAATGAAATCGAAGAAAGCTGGGTATATGGAGTGGAATTAAAACCAGATCTCAGTGGTGCAATCGGCAAACCGGTGCTACTATTGCGCCCGCCGGTAAGCATGAAAGATAAACAGGCTGAATGGGAAAGCCGATCGGTTACATCGAAAGAAGTAAATCGCCGCTGGACGGAAGGTTCCACCATCTTCAAAAAAGAAAATGCCTATTACATGATGTATTCTGCCAATTACTTTGGCGGCAAAAATTATGCGGTAGGTTATGCTACGGCTAAAAGTCCTTTAGGACCTTTTAAAAAAGCAGCCAACAATCCCGTGCTGCAACAGAATCTTGAGCAAGGTGGTGTGGTAACAGGCACCGGGCATAATAGCATCACATATTCTCCGGATGGCAAAGAAATGTTCTGTGTATACCATGGCCGCACATCGGAAACCGGTGATAAGCGCGTTGTTTTCATAGACCGGATGAAGATATTGCCCGATGGAAAATTGGTGGTGCAAGGCCCTACAACAGCTCAGCAAGCGTTTCCAAGTGGAGTTAAGTAGCATTGTACTTCAGTGCGCGCATCGTAATGCACAAATTGCTAAAAGTTAGCATAGCAGCAGGAGCAACACTTCAGGCTTTCCTGCTACGAAGATTAGAAAATATGCATTCAATTTAGCCCTAACTATATTTTAATAGCCAGTTAGGGCCAAATTGACTATGGGAAATGCTAAAAGCCTGCTGCATTTCTTTTGCGAATAGCTGCTTCAGTTCTGGGAATAAAGCTTGCCCTCAAATTCATTTCAGCTTCGGCTTGAACTTCGGCTATAAACGGCCGCCAATTTCTGTCGTAATCCTGAAATGCCAATTCAAAATCACCGTTGTGTTTTTGAAGAGCATCCGCTAAGGCCCCGGCTCCCCCTATTGCTAATGATGCACCCATTCCCGCAGCCGGTGAAGCGCAATAGCCTGCATCGCCTACCAGGGCCACCCGGCCTTTTGTCCATGAGGGCATTTTTATCTGACAGAATTTATCAAAGTAAAAATTCTTCGAATGTTGCACTTCCTCCAGTAATTCTGCGGTTCTCCAGCTTTGGCCGCTAAACTGTTCTAATATAATTTTTCTTTGTTGCTCCACATTACGGTAATCGTAAGAAATTTCTCTTTCTGAATTGAAGCAAAAGATAATATCGGTTTTATTGTTGTAAGCGTTAAGCATAACAGCCTTGTTTGGCACATTATACATTTGCATGGTATTTTGCTTTACCAGCAATTTGTTTAAGATGATGATAGAAGAGTAGGCACCCAAAAAATGGGAGTATTCACTTTCGTGACCAAACCAGATTTTTCTTACACCCGAATGAATACCGTCACAGCCAAACACCAGATCAAAAGCACGATCAGGACCACTTTTAAAGGCAACCTGTATATTGTCCTTTGTTTCGTTCAATCCGATAATGTTGTTATTGAAAATAAACTCAACTTCACCTTCAAGCACGTTTAATAAAATACGTACAAATTTATCCCGCTCTATTTCTATTTCATCGCTTACATGCTCCTCGCTTCTATCCGTTAGCGAAATTGAATTTTCCGTTACATCGGCTGCGTTTTTAAATACTATCATTTCCAAATTCAACGCGTTTGATTTCAATTGCTCATAAATCCCCATACGCTTTACCACACCAACAGCTGCTCCCTTTATATCTACAGCCCCACCGGCAGTCCGGGGTTCAGTTGCCATTTCAACAACCGTTACTTTATAACCTAATTTTTTCATCCAATAAGCAGTTGAAAGTCCGGCCATACTTGCGCCTGAAACGAGTACTTTTTTTCCCTTTAGTAAGTCCATTTTTATAGGAGTTTTTTCCATGTAAAGGTGTACCGCATGGCAGCGATAAAAAACAGTAATACATAGTAATTATAGGACTAATCGAGGTTTTTGTTTCGAAAAGCTACCGCGGTCATCCCCGTAACCTTGATAAATAGCCGTGAAAAATAAGAGTAATCATCATAGCCTAATGCTACGGCAATTTCTTTTACCGATTTATTGGAGTAATGCAGTAAGCGTTTTGCTTCTAAAATAATACGCTGCTGTATATGATGTGACACGGGATAGCCCGTTGTATATTTGATACATTCGTTCAGGTAAGGAGTAGATATATTTAGTTTTCGCGCATACATTGCCGGACGCTTGAGAGAAGAATAATTAAGCTCCAATGCTTCATTGAAGGCTTTGGTAAGGTTTTCAAATCTTGAAAGTTTGTCTGTTGGCTTTGTCCGTTCCAGGTACTGTGAAATAATTAATGCAACCAATGTATTGCAGCTGTCTTTTAGTAAGGAATGATATAGTTTGTCATGTTTCCTTTCAGAAAGTTTTATGCTAAGCGATACTGCTTCAGAAATAATGGAAAATGGTTCTTTCTTTAATGATAAAGGCTTTGCAGGCGTGATGTTTTCCAGCAATTTCAGATATTCAGGATTCAGATTTTCATTATTAATTCCCAGACTGCTGACAGTTACATTTTCAAATGCTAAAATACGATGGACCTGGTTGTGGTGCATGTAGAACAAAGAAGGAGACTTGATAGTATGCTTTCTAAAATCAATTTCAATAGTAACGCTTCCTTTTTCAAGCAAGAAGAATGAATGATGACTGTGGCGCTCTGGTTGCGCCCATTCCTCCAGTTCGGGTAAGTTTTTAAAAGCTATTTTCTCAATGGCAATACCAGCGTTAAACTCCCCCCCAAAATGATTTACCGGAATAGATGTTGTTTTTTTACCCATGCTCATTAGGTCAATATCCAAATATAGCGCTTATAATCTGCCTACCATAGCCGCACATCGGGAACGGATGATAAGCGCGTTGTTTTCATAGACCGGATGAAGATATTGCCCGATGGAAAATGGGTGGTGCAAGACCCTACAACAGCTCCGCAGACATTTCCATGTGGAGTTAAGTAGCATTATCCTTCAGTGCGCATCGTAATGCACAAATTGCTAAAAGTTAGCATAGCAGCAGAAGCAACATTTCTAATCTTCCAATTCAAAACCGGATTGTGTCTACTTTCTTAAGATGGGGTACGCCATTACTATCTTTTCGGAAAAAATAGGCGGAATCTGAAAATGCGGCTTTATAAATCGAATCTCCTATTTGAATTGATTTAAGGGTCTCCCCAAAAGCGGGACAAGGAATTACTTTCGACTGCCCCTTATCTTCTATTATCAGATCATAAGTATCCCTTCCCCTGGATTCATAGGCGGTAATAATACCTGTCAGGCTATTTTCATGAATGATTTTCATTTTTTTTGCAAATCGGACACGCATGCTGACTAAAATAGATCCAATTATAACTATGATAAGCACCCAAATGGATATGCCAATTTTTGTAGCGCGATTCAATTTCCCTTTCATTTTGAAACTAAAAATTCTTTTTTGTGGAGTAGAACAACTTCCTCCAACAGTGCCGTTGATAGGTGCAGAAAGATTATCCCGGTTGGCAATAATGAGCCAGTGGTGCCTCGCACCACTGGTGTCTTTTGTAACCACGCTAACTTTGATTATTATTTAATCCGCTATGCAGGGAATTCTTCCTTCAGCTTTTTCAAAATCTCCTCAAACAATTTAATGTTGTTGAATGCGATTGGCTGCTCAGGCAATTTATTTACAGGCAGTTGCATTAACGCGTGGGTAAAGCTTTCCGGGTTTTTTATTCCCGCTTTCTCTCTGATCGATAACCAGGCAAGTATTTCGTAAGTAAAAACAAATTCTTTTACGAAGCTGAATTCTAAGGGCGTTTCTTCACTAAAATCAGCCTGACTTAAATGGTAATCACACATTTCGGATACCATTTTATCTACTTCAGCAAGATCGGTCGTGTTCCATTTATCTAATGCCTGTTGATAGACTCCAAGTGTACTGGGATACTTATAATTGGAATAGTCTGCTGTTATATTGAATGCCTTATTGGCGATTTCTGTAATAAACCAGGCGGCTTTCGCGTAGTTCAATCCTCCTTTAAGAAATTTAGTACTGAGGCCTTTGTTGATAATATCGATTATTTCATGGCTTTTATCATACCATTTTGCCTGCAGGCAATTGGCAAGAAACATGGCCAGATCAGTAAACAGTAATTTGGGTGGGTTACCAGGATATCCCAATGCAAAGATATCTGCGATGACACTTACATAATAACTGCTGGCGAAGAAAACAGGTTCGGTGGAGAGGTCATTCTCTGCCAATGCCTGGTAAACAAACTTATTTCCGTACCAGTTGTTCAATGTTTTTAAATCAACCATTACGGCTTTCTGCACTTTAGATTCCTTCAGTATAGTTTCAATCTGATTGGTTGGTTCTTTAAAATGGAAATCTTCTGCATTTGGTTTACTAAACCATTCTTTTAATTCGCTGACAACCTCTTGTACCTTTTGTTCTGTTAATGCCATATAATGATATTTTGAAATTATTTCTTCTCAAAAATGATACTAATTATTCTTCGGGTTCCGGTGCCGGTGGGTCCCATGGTGAAACTTCCGGCTCTCCTACTACGCCGGTAGTTCTGTCTACTGGCACGCGATGCACTTCGTAATCAACATTAGGTGCATTTTCTATCCATCTCTGTGCCTGTCTTGCCTGCTGTGGCAGTTCAGGTGGATTAGGAGGAACCCCGTAGCCACGTTCACCGTTGGCAGCCCTTCTAAGCCTGTCTTCCACATATACTTCACCGCCTTGTTGCTGTGCTTCACTTAATCGGGAAGTATTCGCTTTTACTTCAATGGCTTTAACATGCCCATTCGTTGGATTTCTTCCGATGATATCTACACCATGACCTGAATTATTTTGTACCTGTAATATTTCAGTGTAACCGTCGGCGATCAATCTGTCTACTACTGCTGCTTCCCCTATATCTCCTATGGCTGAATTTCTAAGTGGTGCAGGATCTTCAAATGCTTCTCCATCAGGACGGGCAGTTGCTTCATTTTCAGGTGGAGGCCCATCATTTACAGGTGTTTCTCCCTCTTCCCGATTACTCCGGTTTTGCTCTTCATTTCCGCCTTTATTACCCTTTTTGGCTTCCTCTGCAGACTTATGTGCGGGTGTAAACCACATCGCAATACCAATATAGTCCATGGCAGTACCCTGTCCGGTAAATATTCGCTGAGCAGATTCAGCAGTACCGGTTTCCATACCTACTACTCCTTTGCCGAAATCGCCCACGCCGGCTGTTCCGGTTTCACCGTAAGTTTGTGCGACCTGTTGTACGCCTGTAGTAGCTCTTAAACCAGCGCCTAGTCCGGTGGTCCATGAACTTACGAAATTTTTCAACAAGTTACCCGGCAACGATTTGACCAGCTGTAAAGCACTACGTCCCAATCCGCCGATGCCTCCTTCCGCGAGTGCCGCCATACCACCTTCCATAAAGGCAACACCGCCTCCTACTGCGGCGCCTACCATCGCACCTTCCAGTACTCCGCCAATAAAATTGGCGGCACCCAACGATATCGCCTGCCACCAGCTTTTGACATTGGGTGCATACGAAATCTGTTCACCAAAAATATTACAAACCATTTTATGCTCTCCTGTAACAGTAGGTGTTTCGAGGATTTTGAAATCCGCCTTTTCACCTATCCAGATACGCGCAATAGCGGCTCTTTGTCCGCAGATAAGACTCCCTACCACTGCGCCTAGTACAGCCCCGGCAGCACCTGCCAAAGCACCGATGGCTATCAGCGCAGCACCTCCTGTAGCGACTACCGCCACAACTACGATGGCGGCTATCAGGGCCATCAGCCACATCATTTTTTTACAGGCAAAATCAACAAAGCTTTGTGTGCTTTTATCATTTATGGTGATATATTTATTGCCATCTTTTTTCTTGGTTACCAGCTGAGTACTCTGCATAGGCGCAGGCATCAGGCCCCCACTGCATTGCCAGAACTCTTTTTCCGTAGTTATTTTTGCCCCCATCGCAATAGGTTTAGATATGGATGATTGATCTAAGTTTATATTAATTGGCAGCCTTCATGGTATATTCCATTTTTGAGAAAATAAACTGTGGGTGAGCTATTTCCTCTTTCAACAGATAAGCTTCTTTTAGCCTGCCCGTTTGCGGGTCAATATTATATTTGCCCAGTTCTGTTAGATGTGGCTTAATCTGGCTGGTATCAACATTCTGAAAAGCGCTGTATGCTTTCTTTATCCAGTTGTTGTCCAGGCGTGTAACGGGATAGCCTGTTACATCTATTATTACAGAAGACTGGTTGGTCATTACCGGTAGGGTAACATTAGACCGGATGCTATAACTCCAGTCTACCTGCGCCTGCTGAAAATGATTCCACCTGGTTTCTACGGGCGTATCACCGGGCAGTTTGCGGCCATATACATGATGAAAGTAAATGCTGAAAAACTCATTGTTTTGAACAGCTGTCACTATTTTTTCGGGAGAAGTAAAGATCTCGTCATTGAGTATAATGATGCCTTTTACAGCCTCTACCTGGTTTTCTATTGCCTGCATTTCTGCTTTGGTAGAAGCCCATTTGCGCTTAATCAATTCTTCATTCAATACCTTTTTCACTTTCCCGCTCCTATCTATCAATACATGTATTTCATTGTACATCCTGGCAAAAGCCTGATTCATACGTGCGAGATCTTTCAGTGCAGGGTTATTGGTTGCCAGCAATTCATTATCCAGTGTTATCAGCTCTATTTCGATCAGATCTTCTTCTACCTTTATTACCTGCAGATTCCACCTGATTTCAGTAGTGGTTTTAATAGGCATGGAGCCTGCCAATACATCTGCTTTGATCGTAAGTGTGTATTTCTCAGAAAATGGCTTTCTAAAGAAAAGTTGTTTCTCCGGGTTGTTATTACCAAACATGGGCTGGACTTATATTAGTTGATGAAAACGTTTCCTCCGTCCAGTTTGCTTTCACCCTGGATATGATTATTTTGTCCGTTCACCTTGTTAGAGGTGCCGGTGATAGTATTGTCTTTTCCATGAATACTATTTGTATCACTTTTGATATCGATCTTATTACCTGTTGTGTCAATCACCACATGTGTAGGATCGGCGCCTGTACCAATTTTAATAGAGTTGGAGCCGTTAATGACAATATCTTTTGAGTTAATAACCAGTTTCTCCGGGGCATTGATGGTCACATGTTTATTGCCATGCATAATCACCTGGTTGCCGCTGGGATCATTAATGGTAACACTACCGGCGGCGTCGTTCATTAAGAAGGAAATACCACTCCTGGTTTTGAACGCTTTTACATCGTTACCGGCATTACCGAAGCTGCTTTTGGCTTTGCCGTTATAGGTGGTACCCATTACCATAGGTAGTTCCGGGTTACCTCCTTCAAAATCCACTATTACTTCTTCCCCTTTTTCCGGGACCATATAAAATCCTTTATCTCCTCCGCCGTGGGGAGAAATGATCTGTAACCAGGGAGTACTACCCTGTTGCTGCCATTTGAATTTTACTTTTATGCGACCGAGCCCTTTCGGATCATGGTTGTCTACCACTGTAGCACTTTGGGCTTCACAATGAGGAAAGTTTTCAATATCAACGGCAGGAGCGGCTACTTCTGCCGGGATGCCGGTAAATTCATTATGATATTGTCCATTGCCATTGCAATAATGTGTGATAGCCGTGATGAAAAACTCACCGTGATCTTCTTCATTATATACATTTTCTTTTACAGAAACGGTATCGCCTATACGTATCGCAGTATTTTTACTATTGCCTTTCAGGTGTACCATATCTGCCAGCCGTCCTTTTTTCTGTCGGGTAAGTAACTGGTCCAGTTCTGCTTTGGCATTCGTAGTGAACGCATAGGTCATTTTAAAAAGAGAAGGCTTATTATATAGTTTTTCACTGAGTGATTGTACCTGTTGGGTATATGCATCCATATTTCCAGAGGACTGTTCCTGTGTATTTTTTTGCACTACCTGGTGTTCGCGGTAGTCATAACCATTGAAGAGCTGGTTATTTGATTTCACCTTTAGTTGCAATTCAAATTCCAGCAGGTCCACCATATGCACCAGATTTATTTTTTTACCTGTGTACTGGCCAAATACGATTTGTTGTCCATTGTAAAAGAACCATTCTCCAAAACGTTGTGAGAGGCGGTGGAGAAAATCAAAATTTGATTCTTTATACTGCACTATATATTTGAGATTAGTCGTTGTTTCAGGCGCCACTTTGGGAGAAGCCGTATACGGCAAACAGGGCTTCAGCGCGGTTTGGGCAATGGCGGACAGCGATTGTGCTTCAAAACATTGTATGTGAGGATCATTGTCCAGGAGGACCGATGGGCCTGATCCGCGAATGATACAGAATCCGTGGGTACCATCATAATCTTTGCCGGCACTGATAGACATCACAATACCATTGAAGATCATCGCTTCCATCTCAGTACCCTGCTGAACAGCATTGATAACGATATTGACTTCTTTGCCGAGGAAGGCTTTGCTGGCGGAGAGAATATTCTTACCTATTTTTAATAACCAGTCATAACCTATTTTCAATTCAAAGTCATGATGACTATCGAGTGTTTGCTCAAGGCGAAGCGATATGAACTGCTGAAACTGTTGGCCAGCAATAGAGACGGTAGTTAACGTATGGAGTGACATTATCCTGGGTTTTTAATAAAGAATGGCAATTTACTTCCGGGTAACAGGAAAATCAATAAGGCTAATTTAATATATTCTTCAATACAAAAATCCATTAATATCCGGTAAAAATATACTTATGTGGGTATAACCGGAACGCCTATATATAGTAATAAAAATAAATACATTTCAATTTTCATTCCTTTATTCCTGCATTCCAGATAATAATGGAATCACCAATTCCAAATGCTTTCCAGCCTTTCTACACAAGGGCTGAAATAAGACACAAAAAATCCCATAGAATATAACTTTCTATGGGATTTTTCTACCTGTTTTCAGGTATAATTTTGCAGTACATAATAATATAATAATATAGCCGGCAGTCCTCACTAAAACCTGTTACTTCATTTTTCCTGCCCAGGCTTTGAGACGATTAATCGCATCATACAATACGCCGGCTTCTCCCCGGAAATCGCCGGAGCCGGATGCTTTGCCGGTGCGCACATCATACCACTCATTAAATCCTTTGTTACTGATCACGCGGTCCAGCATCGGGCTCATTTCCGCATAAGCCTCCAGCGGCATACCATTGATGGTCAATGCGGAGATCATACGTCCACCGAACCAGGTCCAGTCGCCGGCATTCTGATAAACGTAGGCTGCCATATTTGGAAACACTTCTACCGGGTAGGGTGGATAGACTGTCATCCCAATGGTGGCGAATGGTTCTTTTTCCGCTGCGGCCAGGAACTGCTGGTTGATCTGCCGGATCTCCTTCTTATCATGTAATCCGGCCAGGATAGCACAGGCGGTGCCACCGGTGTAAAGTATACCGCGTTCGTTGAAGTCCGGTGCAAACGGGCTGCCATTCAAATAAATATGCGGGATGTATTTGGCTGCTCCGGCATCCCATAAATGTTTGCGGATATTCTTTCTGAGAGAAGCTGCTACATTATTCCAATTGTCCTGTGCAGTATAAGACGCAGGTTTTATCGCCAGGAAATCGTTGACAGCCGACAGGAACATGGCATTGTCGTAGATATCGATAGCCCATTTGGTTTTATCATTCAGTGCAACGCCCCATCCACTCTCTGGTTGTACATCTCCCCAATCTATGGTAGTAGCACCTTTAACAAGACCATATTCTTTGGACCAACGCTCCGTCATTACAAAACGCAGCGCAGCTTCCATTCTTTGCAGCACCGTTTGATTGCCTATCTTTTCCTGGAGAATACTTTTATCTCCCGTTACATCGATATACTGTCTGACAGCTTGTATCAGGGATGATTCCTGGTCCGTTTCTACGGTGTTCTTATGGCTGGCCCAGCCTGGTGCCAGTTCAGAATAAGCATACTTATACCCGATGTTTGCCTGTTTCTCATTGATAGCTCCATCAGGAATATTACCATCTGCACCTTGTAATTTGAAGAAGAGCAGCAATGCCTCTTTTACGTCCTGACTGCTGCGCACTTTCAAAGAACCTTTGATAAAGGTGTTAAAATCTCTGATCCAAATCTCGCCATAACCGGTGCCTGCATTGAAACCGGTCAGTACTTTTAACGCCCACGCCTGTACGGTATCCAGGCGATGGTCCGCCAATATCTGTTTAGCTAATGTAGCATTGCTGATCTGCGCTGTTTCTACCCGGCCGGGATAGGATAACAACTTCAATTCTCCTTTCTGCGCGTGTGCAGCCATGGCCAGTATGAGGCATGGTAGTATAAATAGTCGTTTCATTTTTGCTTACTTGTCGTGTGTATAAAAAGTAAATTCTTCCATAGTCATAAACGTATTCTTGCCCCAGTTTGTTAGTAATTTAAACCTATAATACCGGAATGGGGCTGTACCGGGAGGTATGCCAAACACTTCTCCTGCTTTGGCATAAGTGATGTCATCATCCGAATTTTGTCCAACAGGCAAACCGGATGGTTTGATGGACTCATAAGCATTGATTTTTGTCCAGCTGCCCCAGCTACCATCCGCTGCAGGCTGATTACTACCGTATAATTCAAAGGTCTTTACGCTTTCCTTTTCATATAGGCGATCATTGGCTTGCCATACTTTAAAACGACTGAGTGTAGCCGTTTTACCGCAATCAATGGTGAACCAGCAGGGG
This sequence comes from Chitinophaga sp. RAB17, assembly GCF_052114225.1. Classification (NCBI taxonomy): domain Bacteria; kingdom Pseudomonadati; phylum Bacteroidota; class Chitinophagia; order Chitinophagales; family Chitinophagaceae; genus Chitinophaga; species Chitinophaga sp. RAB17. Next base: position 1,281,993 of record NZ_JBFREI010000001.1, read on the forward strand.
ATAATTGACTGTGAGGCAAAACCAGGGGGATTATAATTTTCATCCCACAAATAATTGATCAACCAACCATAGCCGCCATCCTTTACATCGGTCGGCAATTCAAGTACTTTAAAGCCAGCTTTGGGCAGTTCTTTTTCAAATGCCGGCAAAGTGATGGTGCCTGCTTTGGGATAAAAATATTCAAATGCAGTGGAGTCAGGCTTGTATCTTGAATTGTAAGTCAGTGGTGAACTTTCTTTATAATCCGGAAGTACGGTACGTGTTTCGGTGGCTGGTACTGTTATTTTACGGGCAGCTCCATCGGCGCCGGTATAACTCACCTCGATACCTTGTTCTCCCGCAGCAGGTGCACCCCAGTTCAGTATCACCTGGTTGCCATCAGCAGATTGCGTATAGGATTGCAAGGTTCGGTTCGTGAGCGTGCTAACATAGTTCTGACCAATGGCTACCCCGAAAGCATTCACCATCACTGACCGATGGCTTTCCTTGTCGTAAGTGTAAATGATAAAATTATAATCGCCCTCCTTCAGACCCGGCACCAGTACATCAATCGTGTCGATCCCGGTTGTTCGTTTTACAGCGCGCTCCAGGGAGTCGCTGTTATTGTTCCAGAAAACTTTTAGTTGCGTCACTAATGGATCGTTGCCCAGTATAACAGACAGCTGTATCCGGTTGAGGCCAGAGCGTACAAACACGGTGTCTGCTCTACCAGGATAAGTGATCTCACCGCCTTTCATATAGTCTCTGTAGGCATCGCCCCTGGTTTTGGTGCAGGATACCATAAAACCAGTGATGGCGAGTATCCATAAAAAAGTGAAAAATTTAATATCCTTCATGTTGTTTATTTCTTGGTTGACAGATAATTTATTTTGTATCTCCCCACATCATGATCTCATGAAAATTCACGTAAGTACCGTTAGACCAGTTCTTCAGCGTTTTAAACCGGATATAACGCACTTTGGGCGAATTCAACGGGAATGTGACCGTCCACCCAGCCAACGCGGCATCTATGTCCGCCTGTGAAAGCTGTCCTTCCGGTAACCCGGATGGTTTCACCTGGGTAGTGGTGGCCAACAGTGTCCAGCTGGCATCAAAACTTCCATTTGGATTAGGTTTATTGGATCCCCATATTTCCACTACCCTGGGATTATGCAGCGAGTAATAATATTCGGGTCTCATGAACCATACCAGCCGGCTTAGTTTAGCCGTTACGCCCATATCATAGGTAAACCACTGGGGCATCCTGGCAGCGTCTCCCGAATGATAAAAACCGCTGGTAGTGTTGCCATCAAAAAGACCTGCTACATTGCCGCCATAACCTAAAGGCGCATCACCCGGCAATATCACTTCTTTCATTTTGTTACGATCCAGCAGCTCTTCAAATAGCGGTGTCAGTTTCACCTGCAGGGTATCGGATAAATTACCCCACCGGTCCCGGACATACACGCCGAATTGCGTTTGTACATCCTTCATATTTCGGGTAGAGAAATTTCCTTCCTTGAGATTAGTATACTGAGTAGTTACCGGAGAGAACTGGCCAAGAGAGTCATTCGCCAGCACCACCAGTGCCAGGTCATCTTCTCCCCCATTGATATATTTTACATTTACACCACCAAAATCAGGCACTATGGCCAATGATCTTCTCACTATCCAGATCGGTGGTTCCAGTGGGTGTACCGTCACTTCAACGGCGGGGGAAACGTTCTCACTTTTATCCACCACATACAACAATACTTTGTATGTACTGGTATCTCCAAACCCTTCTACCAGTAAGCTGTTATTGTAGCGGCTTACTTTGGTTTCATGTTTTGTCCCTTTCGTGGTTTGGTACAGCGCTTTTACACATAACAGATCAGCATCGCCCGGTAAGGTATAGCTGATCTTCGCTGCGCCGTTGAGATTCGTTACGGTTACATTACCAACGATTCCCGGAGGTGTGCTGTCTTGTTGAACAGACCTGGGCTCCTCTTTTTTACAGGAGCAGATGGCCAGCAGGGATATTAATATGCTATTGAAATAAGTTCGTTTGTTCATATCAGTGCATTTAGGCAGGTACAAATATTTTAACAGAATAAAGCGCCATTACCAACCGGGGTTTTGCACGAGGTTGGGGTTTACTTGCAGATTATCTTCCTTGATCGGCCAGAAATAATCGCGTGGCGCCACAAACTGCATATTGAACACAAACACCTTACGATTATAATCCTCATAAGTTGATTGCAGGATATCCCATCCGTAGATAGGGCTGTTCAGTACTTGCGGTGCCGTTTTCCACCTGCGCAGATCCCAGAAGCGACTGCCTTCAAACGCCATTTCTATACTGCGCTCCTGCCTGATAATGTCGCGGAGTCCGGCTACAGACGCATACTTCGATGGATTGTTGGAATAAGTAGTCCATGACGTTTCTACGGACTGTAGCCCCGCTCTTTCACGGATCTGGTTCAGATAAGTCAATGCTTCAGCGGAAGCTCCGGTTTCATTCAGTGCTTCTGCATACAGGAGATAAAGGTCTGACAGGCGCATAACAGGCCAGGGATATGACTCCGTTTGCAATGAAGTAGCAGTAAAGACCATATTCCAGCTCACGATTTTTTTGGTATAGTAGCCGGTGATAGAATACAAGCGGCTTTGTTTTTTCCCGGAATATTGTTCCAGCTTACTTTGAATATTGTAGTTGTTGTTTTTCATGAACCATTTGGAACCATCAAATGCCATGTCTGCGTAGAACCGTGGTTCTCTTTCAAAATGTAGTCCCACTGTTCTGTATCCTTCCTGCATCGCGGTATCCTTTGCAGCCACCGTGCGTAGCTTGAAACGGTTTGCATAGTCCCAGGTTTTATCCTCCTCTATCGGTACACCATGCTGTGTATAAAACATTTCAGCTATTTTCAAAGGGGGCGCCAGCTTACCTTTCAGGTTAAGGTTGAATGCATTGGGATCTAATTGCGGGCAGGCATATGTTTGCAGCCAGTAGGTAGGATCTCCGTCTGAGGTCAGTCCCCATATAAGTTCACTGTTCCATTTTTCGCACACGGCATTGCGAATATTCATTTCTATTTGCGTAGCATGATCTACTTCAAAAATGGAAGGATTGAAGTGGTATAGTTTCACTCCTGCTGCCTGTGCAAGATCGATGGCTTTTTTGCAGGCTTCCCGTGCCCTCGTCCATTTGGAGGCATCGTATTGCGGATTAAAAAGCACCTGTCCATTTTTATTTTTCATGCCTGCAAAATCGTTATTGCCATTGAACAAGGGACTGGCGGCTGTTACCAGTACCCGCGCTTTGATAGCCAGGGCTGCAACTTTCGTGATACGTCCGAGTTCTGTAGTGGCGCTGGTGATAGACAGTGGTAGCCCCGTATTTTCACCGGCAGCAGCTTCATCTAACAGGCCGGCTATATAATTCACTACTGAATCTACAGGTTGCCTGAACACCCGCACTTCATCCGGTGATGCCGTAATGGGCAGGTTTTTATCTATGATTGGGATAGGGCCATACATCCTGAATAAATACCAGTGGAAATATGCCTTCAGGAATTTCGTTTCCGCGATCCATCGGTCTCTTTCATAGGGTTGCAGGTCTATCACTTTACCAACATTCTCCAGGAAAATATTACAGGCCCTGATACCCTGCCACAATGACTTTCCATCGTATCCATCCCAATAGTTCATGTACGGACCGGCGCTGTTCTGATTACCGCGGGCAATGTTATAAGGATCGAGATAAAAATAATCCTCGCTCATGGGCCAGTAGGTCCAGGCCTCATCACAACCACTAAATGCGGGGTTCTTATCCGGGTGTCCTTCTTTAGGCAGATAAGCATAACAGGTAAATAAATACTTTTCCGCTTCCACACGGTTGGCAAAAGCATGCTCGATCGTGGGTACGTTATCGGGTATGATATCAAGAAATCCTTTTTTACACGAAGTAAAAAGCATCACCAAAGCGCTCAGCGTCCACACAGCAATACGTTGGCTGCGCATACATTTCACTGATGTTAAACAAGTATATGATAATTGCATAGTGGTAGATTTTATCCGGATACTATAACTGAATGTTGATGCCTATATTAAACACGCGTTGAACAGGATAGCCCAGGGCGTTGCCACCTTGCTCGGGGTCCCACAATTTAAATGCACTGATCAGGAACAGGTTGGTACCGTTGGCATAGATCCTCAGCCCGGATATGTGATACCTTTTCATTCCTTTCTCGCCGATATTATAGCCGATTTCTGCACTCTTCATCCGGAGAAAAGCGCCATTGCGCAGCCACCAATTGGAAGGCTGATTGTTGTTTTCATTTTGCGTAAGACCCAGTCTCGGCCAGAAGGCATACTGGTTACGGTTGTCTTCTGACCAGTGGTTCTGAGCAATAACATTGAGCAGTCCGTGTTGATTACCACCATCCACAACAAAAGGAGAGATAGCAGCAGGATCTATGAAAAAGGAAGATCTGGCAGAGCCCTGAAAAAAGGTACTGATATCGAAATTCTTATATCCAAAAGAGAATCCGAATCCATAGATGATCTCCGGCGTGGTAGGGTATCCCAGCGCATTCACCATATCCAGTTTGGAGATTTGTCCATCGCCGTTCAGGTCGCGGTATTTGATGTCTCCTCCTTTTACTTCTCCGAAATTCTGGCGGGGTGAGTTCTTAACATCTTCTTCATCCACAAACAATCTTTCTGCCACAAGTCCATATACCTGGCCCAGCGAATGACCAACGCGGGAAAGATATTGCATGTTATCGGCGTATTGTGGTTCTTCGTTCACCAACAGTTTACTCGCGGCATAGGTGAATGTTCCCCGCACCTGTAACCAGGTTTTTCCGAAGTTCTTGTTGTAGTCCATGGATAAATCTATACCGCGGCCTTCTGCCACACCTACATTGGCGCTGATTGGCGCGGTAAGCCCCATGGTAGATGGAATATAAGCCCGCGACATCAGGATGCTGCTGCGGCGTTCTTTATAGGCATCTACGGTCACCGTCAGCGCATTCCACAACCCGAGATCCAGACCGATGTTAGTCTTCTGGGATTTCTCCCAGGTGATGTTATTATTCGGATACCTGGAAATAGAAACGCCCGATTTTACATATCCGTAGTTTTCTCCAAAGTATGAACTGAAGTTGCCGTCGTTCAGATTCACATTGGACAGGTAGAAGAAACGGTCGTTGGCATTCCCGATCTGGTCATTACCTACGAGGCCATAGGTAGCACGGAATTTTAGCTGCGATATTACATCGGTTAATCCTGCCAGGAACTTTTCATTACCTGCATTCCAGGCTACACCGATAGAGGGAAAAAAGCCGTAACGATTATTACTTGCAAAACGTTCCGATCCGTTGTATCCGAAATTTCCTTCCAACAGGTAGCGGTTATCATAGCCATAGGTGAATCTTCCGGAAACGCCCTGGTTGCGGAAGGGAAGCGACAGTTGCAGATCGCCTGCATTTCCGTTCAGATAGTTCCGGCGGATACCAATCAATAAGCCACCGATGCTATGCACACGGTTGAACGTACGATTGTAGTTCACCGCCGCTTCCATGTAGGTGGTAGTATTCACGATCTTATCGCCGGGTGTATAATTAAGATATTCCGTAGCCGTTTTTTCATTTAGCAGGGACAGCGAATATTTATCCGGGTCCTTTACTGTAGGACTGGCTGAGTAGAAGAACGGATTATACTGCCGGCTCAGATTAAAGTAGGAATAGCGTTTGGTATACGCCATGACCCTGGCGGAAAGGCCCTGTGTAATGAAACTCAGGTCCTGTTTTACTTCCAGTTGTACATTCAATGTAGAGGTGTTGTATTGTTGAAATCCGGACACCATAGATGCGTAGGGATTATTATATACTTCACCATTGGAACCGCGGGAAGTGTTGCCGAACAAAGGATGTTTCACGTTAGGCAGATCACTGGCGGGGAAGGTAGCAGGGAACAACACCGGATTTGAGTTCAATGCACTTTTGAAGATAGCAGCACCACCACCAACAGGACCATTGTAGTCATCGAAATTCCCGGTAGTTCTGATGATGGCTTCCGTGGTAGAGGTAAGTTTCAGATTCACGTTAGAGCGAATCTCATAGCTCCTTAACTTGATATTGTTATTGAAGTTGTTATCACTTTGTGTTCTCAGGATACCATTATCCTGGTTCATCGTAGCGCCTACATAGTATTGTGCTTTCTGTCCGCCGCCGGAGAGATTGAGATTGAGGCGCTGGTTATTTGTAAAATTTTTGATCAGTGTTCCCAGCCAGTTATTGCTGGGGTACAGGTAAGGATTGTCGCCTGCTTTGGTATGATCAATCTTGTTCTGGCTATAAGGCAACGGCGCCAGCCTGTTTCTGGTGATGGCTGCTTCGTTGGCCAGTTCCATGTAAGAGATATTATCCGCCAGCTCAATGTTCCGGGTGTTGGAGGAGAAAGAGTTTTCAAGGCGAATATTCATTTTCGTTACGCCGGATTTACCTGTTTTGGTAACAACCAGTATGACGCCATTGGCACCCCGTGCGCCGTACAGAGATGCAGCCGCGGCATCTTTCAGGACGGAGAAGCCGGCGATATCATCCGGCTGCAGACGCGCCAGTTCAGTGGAAGTGGATTCCATTCCATCGATTAATATCAAGGGATCCAGTTTACCTGATCCAAAAGAGGTGATGCCGCGGATAAAGAAGGAAGCATTATCTGCTCCCGGTTCACCACTCCGTTGGTACGATACCAATCCGGATATACGTCCGGCGAGCATAGTGGTCAGATTGCTGGTAGGCCCTTTGATCTCTTTGGGATTTATGGCCGTAATAGAACTGACCATGCTTTGTTTCTTTTGCTGGCCGTAGGCGACCACCACTACGTCGTTCAGGTCGTTCCGGTTATCCAGTAATGTTACGAGGATGGTGCTCCGTCCGTTCACCGGGATCTCCTGCGGCTGGTATCCCAGGGAGGAGAATGTCAAGGTATCCGAAGCGGTTGTTAGTTTGATGGAATACTCTCCGGAGGAGGTGGTGACGGTGCCGGCGGGCCGATGTTTCACCTTTATGGTTACTCCTGGCATGCCTTGTCCTTTTGTGTCCAGCACTTTACCTGTTACGGTGAATAGTGTCTGACCAAATGAGGCATTTCCTGTAAACAGGAACAATAGAAAGCACAGATATTTCTGTCGCAGGATAGTTGGGACGCGTTTTTTCATAACAGTGCAGACAAATGAGTAATTAGATTTCGGTTTGTATATACATAAGTACATATTAAAACGATAGCGTCAAACTTTTTCGAAATAAAAATTTACAGATCATCTGCCTTAACTAACAATAAATGATTTATATATTATTTTATTAAAATATTTATTTGTATTTCCTTTAAATACCCACTGCTCTTATCAAGTGAAATTGCCTGGTGGACATCAAAAGTCTTAAAAAATGCCGCTATTTATTAACTTGCACGGCTTCTATGTTACTACATATATGAATTTAGCAATCGATCATCAGAGCGGGACCCCACTACACATACAGGTGGAAAACCTTTTACGGGAACTGATAAAACAGCCGGAATACCAGGCTGGAAAGCTGTTGCCCAATGAAATAGAGCTGGCCAGGAAGCTGGCTATTTCGCGTCCTACGTTGCGCCAGGCCATCAATAAGCTGGTGTACGAAGAATTGCTGGTGCGGAAAAAAAGAGTGGGTACCAAAGTGGCCCATCAGAAAATGAGTTCCAAGTCCATGAACTGGATGAGCTTTACACAGGAAATGCAAGCCAGGGGAGTTACCATAAAGAATTATGAATTGCATATCAGCTGGGTGTATCCCGACGAGCAGGTCGCGAATTTCTTTGATATCAAAACAGACAAAAAGGTGATGAAGCTGGAGCGTTTGCGGGGCAATCCCCAGGAGCCATTTGTTTACTTCGTTTCCTATTTTCACCCCAGGATCGGCCTCACCGGCGACGAAGATTTTAAGCAGCCCTTGTATGAAATGCTGCAGCAGGATCATTATGTGGTGGCTACTTTGTCAAAGGAGGAAATCAGCGCCAGGACCGCCGATAAATTCATTGCTGCTAAACTGGAAATTAATGCGGACAGCCCTATCCTATTCAGGAAAAGATATGTTTTTGATCAGGCAGAGCGGTCCATTGAGTACAATCTGGGCTATTACAAAGCAGAGAGCTTCGTCTACACTGTTGAGAGCAGGCGTACCCCCTGATTATTTTCCCTTTCATTGTTTTCAGGAGCAAAAGCTACCCTTTTATATACATTCATTATGTATATACATACTAACATAAAAATACATCCAACATCATGTTTATTGCATTTATTGGAAGTAAAAGATAGAGCACTGGTGGCTATCTAAATGTCGGCCAGGTAATTAACAAGGTAATTTCACAGGGGTTAGTAACCAGGATATTCCATCTTCAAGTTGCTTAACATGCCAAATTGTTACGCCAACGGTGAATTCTTCCGTCTTCTCTCCTTCGAACATAAAAGGAGGTATCCACATTAGCTCTATTTCCCCGTCTCCATCCCAACCAGCCTCCAGGAACATTTCATTTACAATTTTCGTATAGTCCTCTACGTTTGTCAAACACTCGTCAGGCCTGATGGTAAAATTCAGGTTGTCAATCCATTCATACATCACGACACTAAAGGTTCTTAATTCTTCCGGTGGATAGTTAATAATCTTCTTTTTATCTCTTCCAAAACTCATATACTGTGGTATTTTCTTTCTTACACTCTTTTTATGTTTCTTAAAGTGGGTACGGTATCAGGTGGTTAAAAGGTAATGCTTTTTTAAATCTCCGTCCATCGAATTTCTATATTTGTACCGGGTTGCCCTTTACTAAATAGATCTGTCCTCGCTACAATAAATTCAATTGGCCATAACCCTATCTGAACAATAAGTTACGGCCAGATTGAACGAATAAGCGGAAGGTTTGTTCATGGCTACTAAGCCTAATCATTGTTGGCATGATCATTAAGAAACGCGGGAATCATTGTCATTAATAAATCTGTTCTTCCTGTCAACGCTGTATGCATGGTTCCTGGCAATATCGCCAGTTGTGACTTCGGCATTGATAACTCACCTACACCACCGCCACCCAGCAGTTTATACAATTCCACTACATGCTCCGGTTGAACAATATCTGCATCACCGGCAATAATCAACGCAGGCGCCTGAATGTTTCGAATATCATCTGCTGACCAGTCCTGAACTTTTTGATTGAACGTTGTCACTTTAGCCAGGTGTTTAGGCCAGTCCTGCGGCCTTGGGGCAGTCCTGAAATATTCTGCTTCATAGACAGTGCCTTTCATGGCTTCAGCAGTAAGCAGTTTTTCCAGTTCTGTGAGGACAGGATGGCGCCCGCTGCTGTTATAGATAACCGAAGCCAGGATTAGCTTGCCAACAAGGGCAGGTTGGCGCATGGCTACCAGCAGCGCTACACCAGCTCCGGTACTGTATCCAAAAATATCCGTTTGTTCTATATTTAAAACTTCCAGTAACGCAATAACGTCATCCGCAAATTGTTCATAAGAAAGGGGACGCTCCGGAATATCAGCTGTCCGTCCATAGCCCTGGAATTCAACGGCTATGACCTGATGGTCTTTTGCCAGCAGGGGAATTAAATTCCCGAATGCAGTACTGACTCCAGACACCGCTCCAGGCAGGAGTAACAACGGCTTTCCGGTTCCATGCACTTCATAGTACATCTTCAGTCCGTTGACGTTCGCATAGTTTCCGTTGATTGCTGTAGTGATCATGGCGCTTATTGTTTGCATTGATGCGAAGTTCGCAAGCAGCAGGCAAACAATTCTTGGTGTACACCAACATCAAAATTTCACACGGTTAAATAGTTTGCTGAAGTTCGTTGGGTCTATACCTAAATAGGAAGCAATGTATTTGTGGGGCACCAGGTGCAGCAATTGCGGGCTTTTCCGGCAAAATGCCTTGTATCGTTCTTCTATGGTCATGGCGCGCAGATCAATGTGGAGATCGATCATGCCGGCTAACATGGATTCGCTCATCCGCCTGAAGAGTCGTTCTATTTGCTGGGACTGATCCACCAGTTTCTGCAGATCCTCATAGCTGAGAGACTCCAATTCGCTGTCTGTTAAGCAGGTTAAATGGTATTTAGAAGGTACCTGGAATGAAAAGGATTCAGCGATGCCGCATAAGTTAGGGAAGTAGTTAAAAGCAATGACGTAGGCTTTGTCGGCTGTATCTAAGTAAGCCATCTGAACGCCACTTTTTACAAAGTAAAGCTCTCTTTGGATCTGGCCGGGTACAATAATGAACTCTCCCTTCTTAAACGAACGGGGTTGAAGATTTTCCGTCAGCAAACGATAGTCAGCCATGCTGATATCGTGAAATTGTTTGAAGTATTGGTAGCGTTCCATAAGATCAAAACCAGGGGCAAATATAGATAAAGTTCTGTCGGCCATCACTGCAGGCGGATTCGCGCTGCCCAAGCCCTACTAACCTATCATGTAAAAAATCTAATTTTTATCAACGGTAAGTCAGCCACTCTACCCCCAGCATCCCCTTGTGCTTCTCAACGTGGAAAGTATCTCCATTCTCAAACCGGGCATAATCCGGTTCCGTCATAATTTTAGCATAAAAGGGACCATTGGTTTTCAGCAAGAGAAAATAATACGGAGGGCGGCCTGCTGATTTTCCTTTCTTATCCAATATTATAAATACCGTACTGTCCAGGGTAAGCCTTTTGTATTTCCAGCTATGCTCATAGCGATTGTACATTTTCTGATTGACTTCTATCCACTGTGCTGGCATGGAAACACTGTCTACATGAATAAGATCAAAATAGTAGGCATCTCCCCCTGGGCCTCCATCTTCAGCCAGGGTGGTTACAGCGTATTTTTTTGCCAAAAAATACTTCTCTACTGCAGGATTTGAAAAGTCGAATACATAATTTAATGTGGCCAGAAAAATCATCACATACGCAGCCAGTCCACTCCAAAAAACCCCTTTACTCATCACTGTAATACCATCTCCCGCAAATAAAAAAGTATACATGATGGCGGGTAAAAAAATGCTGACGGCAAGCGACAAAAGAGAAGAATTGTAGATGGATAAAACATGAAACAGAATAAATCCATACAGGCATGGCGTGAACAGGTCCAGCCAGAAATTGTAGATGTTATCCGGTATTGGCTTACTGAAATAAAAAAGAAGATGCCTTGCAACGGAAATAACGAAAAAAAATACAAGGAGATATCCGAACCGGGATGATAAAGGATCAGTATATAACAAACATACGCCTAATAGAATTCTTACTATCGCAAGCAGGATGCTGCTATTCGCGCTTGCGCCGGTTGGGTTTACAAATTCTCTATTTTTCCAGTTACTCATATCAGGTAGGTTTCCTTGCAATCTTTTTATCAATTGAAGGAAGTAGCGGTTACATTAATAATATTATCCTTTCGTAATACAATTTACCATTTTTGTCTGATTCCGGAATTACAAAATGCTACCAGACCGCTATCCGGGTTGTGGCAAGAACAGCCCTATACCAGGAAAGGCCACTCATACGAGCAGCCATTGTCCTTCTAAATATAAAAAATAGCTACTGCTTCACCATGGTAAATACCAGCTTATCCCCTGGTTGTATTGAATTTTCTACATAATAAGTCAATGTTTTACAATCGTAGCTGGCAATAGTACCATTTAGCTGACCGTCACTGGTTAATGTATTACCGCTTAGCTGCCAGGTACCGTCCCCGATTTTATCAGATTCACAAACAGTTCCGGCATTGTTGTACTTATAGGTGCCGTCACTCTTCAGGGTGATGATATCATCTTTTTCGCAGGGCTCCATGAATGCTAAATAGTCCACTGGAGCGGCTGTTGCGGAAGCTTTGTATTGCAACGCCGTTAATTTATAAGCGCCGGAAAGACTGGTCACATTAATGCTGCACTCCGGGGTGCTACTTTTCTCTTTTTTGCAGGCAAAAATCATAGTGCCTGCTGTCATTGCTATCAAAGCCCATTTCATTGTGGTTGTCTTCATATATTTGGTTTAGATATAACTTTGTTTGATAGCAATACCCTCCCATTGACCTAAAAGGTTGGATAAAATGAAAAAATATTTTTTTTGAGAGATACCCAACCATTGCCTGAAAAACAGGGTATTACTGAAAAAGGTCAGTCTGTACCAGGACTTACTACATGGGATAAATAAATTGTGGTGTTTTAAAAACTAAAATGAAAAATACAGTATTAGCATTTGCCATCGCGGGGTTAGTGGGCGGTTGTACTTCAATAAAACTGGCTATACCCGACAAATTCAAGGAACAAGCCACCATGCAACATGTGAAGGGGGCGAGAGGTAATAAAATGTCGTTCGCTAACTTTTCGACATCTAAAATAAAAAGGGGGCTGCATATCAACTCTCCTGTGTGGTCCTGGGGTGGACGCGGATTTCTACTGGAAAATATGCTGTTGAATCAAATTGGCATTCAGAAAAGTGAAACAACGACCCAGGAAAAAACAAGATTCCGCTACTCTTTGTCAGACGGAAGAAATAAAGTGGAAATATATGCAGATGATAAAGAGATGATAAAAAAGCTGGAATATGAAACCATTAACCGTCCCAGCATACTCAATGGCTTCGAGCAATTGCAGGAATACAAATATATCTTCTCAGCGATTATTAGTGCAGATACCACCCGGGGCTACAAAAACTGGGAGTTGTTGATGACGAATATTTACGACCGGAAAGCAGCAAATGATAAAAATCCGTTTACTTTTATTAAGCCGGATGACAATGGGCTTGCCACAAATGGAACTGATACCATTTTTATAAAACCGCTCAGCATCAAAAAAACAGCATTATCCAATGGCAAAACAGGACAGCTGCCGTTCAAATTGCTGTCTGGTTACGAGCTAAACACCAATGATGGTGTGATTGCGATCATTGATGTAATAGACAGGAATATCTGGTTTTATAATGAACTGGATGCTGCAGAAAGGTTAAATATAGGCGCCATCGCCACCGCTATTTTCGCCAGAAAGGTACACGATGTAAAATGGTGATTCCCTACCTCATGATGGGTAGCAGACTAACATTGAAACAGCTACGGCAAAGGGGATGCCGCTGATATGAACCTTTACTATAAGGTAAATAAATTGTTGAAATAAGTCCTGGAACAAGATTTAGAAAATATTATCATTGATTGCCGCAGCGGCAATAGAAAAGCACAGGAGCTGCTGTACCGGCAGCTCTATGGTTTTGCTATGACTATTGCCATGCGCTATGCTACCGGTGAACACGAGGCGGCCGATATCCTGGGCCATGCTTTTGTGAAAATGTTCAGGAGTATCAACTCCTATGATGCAACGAAAGGGAACTTTCACGGCTGGCTGAAAAAAATAATTATCAATGAATCATTAGATCATATAAAACAGCGCAGCCGCTTTACCAGCCTGGAATTAGATACCGTAGAAGAACCGTTTGTCCAAAACAGCATTATTGAAAAGACAGATGCAGCCGCTATACTGCAATTGGTAAGACAATTACCAAGAGCTACGCATGCCGTGTTTGTATTATATGCCATTGATGGTTATACTCACAAAGAAATTGCAGCGCAATTAAATATCAGTGAGGGTACCAGCAAATGGCATTTGAGCGAAGCAAGAAAAATTCTTCAACAAAAAATAACCGCTATAAAAAATTAGTGAATACAACCACACCATACGAAAATTTAATAGCAGCAAAGCTGGATCAAATACCTGTGCCGGATATGGCCGACAGTATCTGGAACAGCATTGAAATGCAGTTGGATGCGGTTCCCGATGCGCCAGCGGAAAAACCTTCCCTAAAATATAAGGGTAAAGGCTGGTATGGCTTTGCCGCAATAGTAGTGGTGACTACTTTACTATTCTGGTATTATCATCATAAAAATCATGCACCTGAAAACATAACTCCTTTAAAATCGTCACCTGCCACAGAAAAGCCTTCTCCTGTTACAGATAGCAATACATTAATAAATAACATAGAAGAAAAAAACACTAGGCCAGCACCAGTTAACATAAAAAAAGAAAAGTCATTACCAAATGACACGCTGAATATCTCCATCAGTACCGATTCCGTGTCTACACAAAAGGCGGCTCCGATCAAAATAGATTCGTTAGCCCTGCCGAACACGAAGGATCCGGTCCGGGTTTTTGATACAGTGTATACTATTCCAACCCGTAAAAAACATAAAGGCGTAAAAGGTATTACCCAGGATGATTATAGGCTCGACGTCAATAAGGACTCGATACCGAAAAAGCAATAGCAGCGGCGGGAAACGCTATTGAAGCCAAATTATGAAAAGATGGAATACAATATACTGTCCCGAATATAACTATCTGTCAAAAAAATTTGTGGTATTTTTAGTACCCATTCTAACCTCATTCGAAAACTCCAACGTATGAAATTAACCCGCCACAACTTCCATAACGTATTGACATCATTGCTAGTCAGCACCTTAATACTGTTAATAAGTAGCCTTGCGCAAGCCCAAAAACAAAATAGCCGGCATATACAATCTGTATACTGGAAAATAGAAGCACCTCATTCCGGCAAAATTTCCTACCTGCTTGGAAGCTACCATCCATTTGGTAAAAGTTGGGTAGATAGTCACCCGGAATTTTATCAGCATATTGACCTTGCTAACATATTCATCTGTGAATCCACCACTGATACCAGTGTATTGGGGAATCAGATAGATAGCATCAGTGCTGACAAATCCAGGAAAACGGCGGAACAGATTTTCGGAAGGGCGACCAGCTTTGTAGACCGCCATTTTCTGAACATGGGTTGGAAAGAAAAGCCTTCTGAATTAATGAATAAAATGCATACTGCAGGCGAGCAAAACCGAATGATAATGCGCATGGCATCCCCACTGATATTTCAGCAGATGAACAGGATAGGAATTGCAACAGAAAAGATCAGCATGGATAAGGCATTGTTAAACCATGCAGTTGAAAACAAAAAAAAGATAGTTACACTTGATTATGCAGCTATATTGTCAGATATCCACTTTACAGAAGGTAGTAATTCCATCAGTAGTCAAATAGTACAATTAGTACATTTCCTTGATACACCCGTTCTCAGTCCGGAAGAAGAGCGCGCAAAATCAGATCTGCTGGCATCTTCCAACCAATACAAATCAGGATTGACTGATTATGAGAAGCGCAGGATTTATCGCGATAATGATCCCTTCCAGGTGATAACCAGAAATGCCGCGTGGATACCACAGCTGGTTTCCCTATTAGAGCAGGACAATTGCTTTATAGCTGTCGGCGCCGGGCATTTCTTTGTCGATAAAAACAAAGGCATCATCGAAGTCTTACGTAAAAAAGGATTTATTATAACGCCTGTTACACTCGGGCAATAAACGTATACAGATAGCACTAATCAGGTAAGCGGAAAGTTGATGGTAAAAGTGGTCCCGACATTAACAGTAGAGGAAACTGTAATTTTCACATGATGATACTGCGCAATAGTACCTGCAATAGACAGCCCCAGTCCATAACCTTCTCCTGCTGTTCTTGCTACTTTCTTAAACCGGTGGAAGATGGTACCTATTTCCTGTTCGCTGATACCTATACCCGTATCGCTGATGATTAGCTGATAGGATTCACCAGGGATCATTTGATCGCTTACCAAAATTTTTCCACCGGATGTATTATACTTTATGGCATTATTCAACAGGTTATACAGTAATTGAAATATCAGGTCATGATTCAGGTGATGCAGTACAACTATATGAGAGATATTGTTGGTGAATGATAATTGCTTTTCTTCTAACCGGTGCTCCAGCTCCTCCATCACTTCAGTTACCAGCGCAGCGGGAGTCAGCTGATCATCTTTTGGAAACTGGTCATTCTCAATCCGGGAGATGAGTAGCAACGAATGAACTATCTTCTTCAGCCGGTTGAGTGTTTTCATCATACCGATGATCTTTTTCTGCAGCTCTTCATCGGGGGAGTCTTCCACCATCAGGTTCTCCATTTTGTTTTGAAGTATGGTGATAGGTGTCATCAGCTCATGGGAAGCGTTGGCGGTAAACTCCCGCTCTTTTTCAAAGGCTTCATTGATTTTTCCCATCAGTTCAATCAATGAAGCATCCAGGTACCTGAAATCTTTGGTAGTGGTATGAATGGGAGGAATATGCTCTTTAAATGGAAATTTTCTGTTCACTAATTTCGTCCTGATGATTACACCAAGTGGACGAAGTAACAGCCTGGTAAATATAAGATCTACCAGGGTGGTGAGTACTATCAGCCCGAACAATACATACAGGGCCACCTTTTGCAAGGGACGGTTATACTGGCTGATGGTAGCTGTTTTTTTGCCCACTTCCAGCATATATCTTTTGTGGCGATAATCAAAAACGTGGCTTAGCACGCGATAAGTAAGTGTATCACTTTCCACTACACGTTGTAAAGTAGCAATGGTATCGGGTAGTGAATCTTTACCGGCGGGTTCCATCGAAATATATTCTTCCTTCAGCATGGTGTAGCTGCCATAGCTTTCTTCCCCTTGCAGATAAGCTTCAATTCCGTTTTTCCATACTACCTCTAAAACTTTTTTCTTTTGTTCTTTCAGGTAATAGTCGTTGTACCTGAAAGCGATATCCTCTACCAGGACTGGCAGCAGCAGTACGAACAGAATAGCTATGGCCATCTTCGACAGCGTGATAAAAAATGTAAGTTTGGTAAACAGTTTCACGCTCAGAGCTTTATTTTATAACCTACATGTCTGATAGTTTGGAGCCATTCAACGGATGCAAAGGCCGATAATTTTTTCCGTATATTTTTGATATGCACATCTATATAATTAGAGTCGTAGTCGTCATCTGCCAGATCTCCCCAGATATGCTCACTCAGCTGCATTCTTGTGACAGGTCTGTTTTTATGTAACAGCATATAACTAAGCAGGTCAAATTCTCTTCTCGATAAAGAGATTTCCTGTTTTTCAAAAAAGATGCTTCGTTTATGCAGGTCTACTGTAAAATCTTCGAGGAGTATTTCATTATCCGTTAGCCCGAACTTCCGCCTCGAAATGGCTTGCATTCTGGCCAGTAACTCCAGCAGGGAAAAGGGTTTGGGCAGATAATCATCTGCTCCTGCCTGCAGCCCTTTTATGCGGTCTTCCAACTGTCCGCGTGCAGTGAGAATAATATAAGATGTTTGTGGATAATCTTTCCGCGCCTCCTGCAGCAGTACCAGTCCATCCTTATCAGGAAGCCCAAGATCCAGCAGGATGAAATCATACTGATGCTCTTCCATTTTCTCCAATCCCAACCTGGCGGTATGAGCCAGGTCACAACGGTAGTGTGCTTTTTCCAGGAACACCTGCATTTCTGTGGCCATGGCCTTTTCATCTTCTATGATCAGTACTTTCATTTGACTAAAACTGGTAATAGAAACTACAATTGAAAAAAGAGTTGGTATTGCCTGCACCACTGAGTGCTTTGTCACCAAGCACAGACAGCTGATAAGCCACTTCTATCATGTAATGCGCCCTGTTATAGGCCAGTGGTACCCGGATACCGTAAGAAAGGAGGTCAAACCTGGAAGCTTCTTCCGTCACCATTTCAGAGGCCCCCGGAATGCCAGGCAATACAGGCAGCGGCAATCCCAGGAACTTTCTTTCTTTGACATACGTCTGATAAAAATGCTGGGAGCCCCCAACCGCTTCCACAGAAGGCGTCAGGGTGATCAGGTCTTTCCCTTTGGAAAAGCTACCCAAATGGATCTGTTTCTCTGTACTCAGCGTTACAAAAAGGTCCTGCTGTTTTCCGAATGCGTAATCTACGTTCAGCCCGGAAGTCATCCAGTAGTGGTATTTCAGTGCAGCGGTGGCATTATCTGTATTTGCTGCCTGGAGAAACGGGGAGTTGGCAGGAAAGAAAGTATGGCTATAACTGATATCTCCCGTTAGCTTCTTTCCCATCTTAAATCCCCAACCCACACCTGCGCTGGTGGCAGAAACGATGCTTCCGGAATCATTCAGTAAACGGTATCCCACTCCTGAAAAATAGATCCCGGAACGGAACTGTAAAGTGGCGCTGGCCGCAGCGTAAGGCATTGGTTTGATCGCCGTCTGCCCGTAATAATTAGCATTATTGGAATATAGCAATCCCATTGTCAGGGTCACCTTCCTGCTTACAGCTGTAGTGTCAGCGGATATATGTGTGGTGTCTGTTTGCGCCTGCGCTGCAGTGGCATGGCATAGCCATACAACCGATAATATCAGTATACATTTCATATGGTCATCTTTTGCCCGGTCAGAATATTTTTCCCGGGATGATTTTCGGCTTAATGATCCGGATTGGCTTAATGGGCAATGGAGAGGGAACAGCCATCGGTTTAATTAAACGCCTCGATTTTGGCACTTCTTTTATCTCTGGTAAATGCTCCTGCAATTTTTCAACTGGTTTTTCAATTGGTTTATCGGACGTTGTCCTGACAGGTTGCAGTGTATCAGCAGTAGGTATATTCCCATAACCCGCATGTGGTTTAGCCAGCAGCAGTGCCGGCACAACAACGAGCGCAGATAAAAGGAATTTAATCATCATGATAAAAGTAGCAGATTTTTGTTGCAAATAGCAGCAAAAATCTGCTTTTTCAGGTAAATCTACAAGATGCCCAGGGCGGCACCTCCTCCTATACGGGTATTAATACGGATAGGAGCAGATTGTATATTCAAGGTATGATTCAATGTGGTATTAATGCTGGTGGCGGGTTTAATAGTATTACTCACCTTGTTTTCCAACTTCAAACCGGCGTTTCCGGCAGTCTGCAAGGTATTTCCCACGGTATTTTCTACCGCTATAGCGGCACCGGTAGCCTGATGTGCAGTAATATTTCCGGCACTTTCTACGCCTGTTACACTACCGCTGCCGGTGGAACTGATCTGCGTCCCATTGCTGCCCGCCGTGCTGTTGTTACCGGGGTTCACGGTAGCTGTGGAAGAGCTGGTAGTTGTACTACCAGCACCCAGACTGGTCTTTCCTGCGCTGACCTGACTATTTACATTTGTAGTAGTTTTTACTGATGCCTGCTGTGCAAAGGCAGCAGTTGAGAATAATAAGGCGATGGCCATTAATCCATTTGCTTTCATGATCCTGGTTTTAGGTTGTTCAATATTTTAATGTCAGAACAAAACTAAAACGGGAAGATGAAGCGAAAATGAAGAACAGCGAAAATGAATCAGGAGGGATGACTGGTTAGCTATTCCATATGCTCTACCCGACATTAGTCTGAATTCTGGTATTGAAGTGAACTGTTTTAAAGTAAAGAAACCGGAGCACCTCATATCGTGCCCCGGTTTATAATAATACAGTAGTCGCTATTTAGCCGGCTAAGAAGCCTTTAACGCGTCTTTTATCCTTTCTTCTGTTTTACTTTCACTTGGCCGGGGCGCATCATTATCAAATACCTTTCCCTGCTTATCGATAATCATATAACGCGGAACACCACTGATATTAAACAGTTGCGCCAGACGCCCTTTCGCGCCATTATCAGACAACAGGTGAATCCCGGTTATTTTATCATCTTCAATCGCTTTTTTCCAGGCATTGGCATTATCATCTATACTGATATAAAGAAATACCACGTCTTTATTGTCTTCGAACTTCTTATGTAATGCCGGAGCCGCTTCTTTCATTTGTGCTCTGCAGGGAGTACACCAGCTGGCCCAGAAATCAATATATATCACCTTGCCTTTAAAATCGGCCAATGAAACATCTTTACCATACAGGTCCTTTAGGGTAAAAGGCGGCGGCACTTTTCCTGTCCCAACAGCTGCCAGTCTGCCATAGAGTGCTTTCAGCTCATCCCGTTCTTTATCATTCTTACAGTAGTTCTCCAGGTAATCATCCAGCAATTCTTTTCTCTTAGTAACATCAGGCGAATTCTGGAGTACATTGGTGATGGCAGATGGCAATGCTTTGGCCATAATTTCCGGATACTTTTTATACTTCTCCTTTTGGATTTCGTATATACTCAGCAGCTTATCGCCTCTTTCCAGTGGCTCATCATACAGTCCTTTATCCATGCGGGTTTTATCCAGTAATAAAGCGGGATAGGAATAATTAAGCAGTTTAATATAATTAGGATTAATCAACCACTTGTTATCCAGTTTAACGGAATTAATATATGACCAGTAGTCAGCGGGCAGCCAATCGGATTTCTTTTTTTGCTTAACCATCTGCAAAAGGCCAGGCACACTAATTAAACCGGAAAATTCATACGCATAGATACTTGCTGCTGCATAAGTATAAAAATAAGGGGGCAGCACCTTTTTGTTTTGTTGTAAAATGGCTAGTTGCTTAGCGTATACATTCTTATAGAATGCAGCAAAAGTATTGCCCGTAGTAGTACTATCCAGCTTATTCCAGTCTGTCGCAAAAATCTTGTTCAACTGATTTAATACGGCAGAACTTTTTGCTCCTCCTCCGCTGAATACCATTGTAGAATCCGGATTGATGGCATCGTAGCTCAACTCTATTACGTCTCCCGGCGCCATAAAAACCGCCGCTCTTGTATGTGTGGTATAGAACAACAATTCCTGAGGATGATTCAGCTGAAACTCAAACCTCACCATATGATCACTACCTGGCTTTGCAGTTTGCCATATTTCGATCGCAGGGTGTACCGTTTCATCAAATCCCCGGATGCCCCATACGGCGGTATCTTTTTCCAGGCCATTCACTTTTGCAATGATTACTGTCTTTTTTTGTGCCTGCAATCCTATTGTAATAGCACAAAGGAGGCAAATGAAAAATAGTCGCATTTTATTCTTGATTTATTATTTTTAAAAATAGGGTTATGGATTTTGCGCCATATCCGGGTTACTGTTAGAGATGTATAGCGGAATCCGAAGCGTTAACCGCTCTGGTCGCAGGGTATAAGTGCCCGTTACTGCTCCGCTCATATCATATATTGTATGCGTGGTACCCACTGTTGACTTATAAACAGGATCCACCGAAAGTCGGCGCATATCAAACCAGCGGTATCCCTGCACGGGGAATTCGCGGATCCTTTCGTTCAGGATGAATGTTGTCAGGGCTATCTTATCGGTGGCTATAGCAGTGGGTATTGCCACTTCTGCTGCCGGCATTCTCTTCTGCCGGAAGGCTTCCATATCTGCCACCGCACCAGCCAGATCGTTCCCACGTGATTTACATTCAGCCCTCAGCAAATAGATGTCAGGGACATTGATACCAACATTGGTGACAGCACCATTACCCCAGGCCCGGAGCATACCATCCGGATATACATTTGTGAAATCACCGAATGGGTTGGGTGTTAAAAATCCCCGTCGGTAGTCACCCGGCAAGTACAGACTAACAGCCCGGGAATTCAGCACAACGGAAGAGAATACGAAACCGAAATAGTTAAACGTTTGCCGCAGATAAAGGACTTCCTGGTCGATATTAAGAATTCCTCTGGAAGGCCCTGTAACCGGGCTTACGGGAGTAAAAGCGCCTCCGGATGCAAACTCTTTCTGGTAATCATACAACCCAACAGGGATACTGGCACCGGGCAAATCATTTACTGCCGCATTGAGCTGCACCAGGGCTTTATCAAATTGCCCCATGAAGACATATACTTTACCCAATAATCCTTCTGCGGCTGGTTTGGACATCCTGATGCGATTGGTGAGTGTAGCCGGTAAATTGGGCAGCGCATTGGAAAGATCGCTGATAATAAGTTCATAAATTTCCTTTACTGAAGCGCGTGTAAATTTTGTTTGTGTTACGTCGGCGGCCAGCAATTTGGGGATAGCCAGGTCCGTAGCTGCCGTGGCTTCATTATACGGCTTACCGTAAAAATTTACCATCATAAAGTTGCACCAGGCGCGGCAGGCAAGGGCTTCCGCACGGATAGACTGCTTTTGTACATCGCTTCCTTCTTTGGAATCCATCACTTCATTAATCACCTTATTGTATTGATACATCAGGCGCATGAGCATCGTCCATTCGGTCTGGGAAGCATCCGGAAGGTAAACGTCATCTTCCCATCTGAATGCCTTCTGGAACTCCGGTGTCATTTCTCCGGCAACATAGGGCATGATGCCCGCCAATTCATCCCCTGATACTAATTGAGGTTGTAAGGTGACCGTGATATTTGAGTTCAGTAGCTGATCATAGTCGGATGTTTTTTCAGCAATCAGTACTCCCTTTGGATTGATTTCCAGGAAATCTTTTTTACACCCGCCCCCTATTGTAAGGGCCAGTAGTGCTATAAAAGGGTAAATGATTTTTTTATTCAGCATCAGCATTTCCTTATTTTTTTAGAATGTTAAATGAGCGCCGATGGTGAGCGCCCCCTGGTTCACCGGCATACCACTACGGATACCAAATCTTGCGTCCTGAAATTCCGGATCAATATTATCGTGATTGGCTTTCCACAGCATCAGGTTGGATACCTGTACACGAAATGTCAGTTGTTCTGCGTGTATCTTTTTGACAACAGCGGGTGATAGCGAATAAGACAGTGAAATATCGCGGATCTTGGCATAAGAAGCATCTACCACGTTGAGATCACCGAATATGTAATAATCCGTATTTCGCCTGGTGGTATTTTCTGCTGTGGTTACAAAAGACGGAATATTGGTGTGGGATTCATCGCCCGGTTGTTTCCAGCGATTGGCAAAATCTGCATGCAGATTACCGGAGGAGAAGTCCTGGTTATTGATAAAGCTATAACCGGTATAGGTGCGGTTTACATTCCTGAACATTTTATTCCCCACGTTATAAATAATATTTACGTTCAGCATAAAAGATTTATAGCTGAAAATATTGGACAGTCCGCCACTCCAGGGCTGCTGATAAACGCCCATATAAACCACATCACCTGCTTTCACCGCGGTAGGATCTTTTGTGACTGTTTTATCATTCAGTTTTACCAGCGGATCGCCCATATTATCCAATCCTGCAAAATTATATGCCCAGAGAGCGAAGGCGGGATATCCTTCGCGATAATTTGCGCTGTTGATCACCTGGCCACCAGTCGTATAAGGGAATTGCTGTACTAATTTATCTATCTTATTCTTATTGTACGACATCGTCAGCATGGTAATCCACTTGAAATTTTTCGTCATGATATTGCCGGAAGAAAGTGTAAGCTCTATTCCTTTATTGGTAATATCTCCGGTATTTCCAAATATGCTGGTATAGCCCGTGAGTGGGTTTACCGGCATGCTACCGAGTAGGTTGGTCGTTTTTTTCCGGTATACATCTACCGACCCTGTAAGGCGTTGACCGAGAAATGCAAAGTCAACCCCAACATTAAAGGTTTTGGTGCTTTCCCATGTCAGATTCGGGTTGGCAGGGGATGACACATACAGACTTTTCCCACCAGGAGCATTGGGAGCATTAGCAGCCGACAAAATATCATAAGAAGAGGCACTGCCTGGAGTTGGAGAGATACCTGTAATACCATAAGTAGCTCGTAATGCCAGGTTATTAACACCTTTTACCGCATCAAAGAATGGTTCATTACAAATATCCCATTTGAGCCCTACACTCCATACTGGTTTACTTTGGGCAGATTTATTTTTCCCGAACAAGTTACTCTGATCCTTGCGCCAGGCGGTATTCAACGAATATTTGCGGTTGAAAGTATATGCAGCATTCAGATACCAGGAAGTAAAGCGAGACACCGTTTCTGACTGGGAGAAAATCGTATCTGTTAAAAAGGAGCCATTGGAGGAGCTGGCCATTACCGGATTTTTAACCCCGGTAGCTGCTAATGCCTGGTAATTAACCAGTGCATATGTCTGCAGCCGCTCATCATAACCATATTGCCGGTTGTTATTAAAAATAACTTTCTGTTCCTGTGCTTCCTGTCCCGCCAGCGCTGTCAACTGATGACGGCTGTTTTTCCAGCTACGGTCAAATACCAGTTGATTCCTTACTATCCAGTTGTCCTGATTAGTGCCGACTACATTATACTGTCCACCGGTTGTTGGCAGATTATATACAGGAATAGCGGCAGCATTTGGTGCTACCGTAAAGTTAACCACCTTCACCCGTTGCTGATAGTTGGTATTATCATCATAAACAACCGTCCTGTTATTCCCCTTTATATAGCCATACATGCCCTCAAACCGAAAACCATGTGTCAGATTAATGGTAATGCCTGTATTGATGCGTGCGAGCAATGCATTCCCTTTTGTATAACCTGTGCTGATATTATCGACCGGATTATAGTCGAGATTAATCCTGCTTCTCGCTTCCATATCTGCCCTGGATTCATTGCCCAGGTACCCCATGTATGGCATGGAAATGCTTTTACCGGAAGCATCGGTGAATAACTGGTATGGCAAAAAGCGGGCGTCCGGAGATATAGCGCGCCGGGTAGCAACCGCCTGGTTAGTAATATCTGTCAGCAGGAAAACCTTCAGGTTTTTATTAAAGTTAAAGTCCTGACGGGCATTTAACTTATAGGTATTGTTACTATTACCAGGGGTATTGTCTGTTGTGCCGGTGTAGGCCATGGATCCGTAAAACGTGTGCTTCTCTGAGCCCCCTGATACGGATACGGTATGATTCGTTAGCCTGGCCGGCCGGTACCAGCTATCCTTTATCTGATCGAGGTTATTGATACCGGATAAACTATCCAGCCTGGCATTACCCTGAGCAGCGGAAAGCACTCCCCTATACATATCATACAGTATTTGCCGGTCCGGAGAAAGCCCTGTATGATTTCCTGCGCCGGGAGTGTAGGTACTGGCAATACTGTATGGCTGATTAACCGGATCAAAAGTTTCCTTAGCAGCCTGTATGTATTGCTGACTGTTTAATACGGGGAAATAACTGAAATCCGGTTTTCCCTGAAAGCTCACAAAGCCATCATATGCCACACTTAATTTATTGTGCGCATATCCTTTTTTAGTGGTGATCACAACAACACCGTTAGATGCCCTGGCGCCCCAGATCGAAGCAGCCGTAGCATCTTTCAACACACTGATATCCGCTACATCCTGCGGATTAATGAAAGTTACATTGCTCACCGGCATACCATCCACTACATACAATGGATTCTTATCTGCTTTGATGGTGCTGAGTCCACGTATCTGGAATGTGGTACCATCAGTAGCAGCGCTGGGGGAGTTGTTGACCACGAAACCGGGCACGAGTCCTTCTATCCTTTGCAGGATATTCATACTGGTGCTGCGATCTCTCACCACGCTCATTTCCGGGTTGGAAAAAGCGCCTGCACTTCTTTCTTTTGAAATCTGCTGATAGCCGGTATTCACCGTAATTGTTTCCAACTGTGTGGGATCTGGTTCCAGCCGGATCACAGGACCATCAGCCGTGTTGAGTAGCACCAGCGCTGAGTTTACCTGCTTATCAGTTGCCATAAGGGAAAGTGCACCTGAAACATTTACCTTAAAAAAAAGGCCGGTAAATCCTACGTAAGAGATCATCAGTATATCATTTTCCTTCACGGTGATGGTGAATTGACCATTTGCATCCGTTATGGCCCCCTTGTTGGATCCCTGTATGCGAACGGATACTCCAGAAAGTGCAATACCATCGGGACCACGGATGGTTCCCTTAATGGGCGGTATGGAAAGCGAAGATGGCAACACATTCGCCTGTTCAGAAGGTATATTTTTTCTGCTGATGATAATGGAGGTATTCTTTATGGTAAACCCCAGCGCCTGATCCTTAAAGATTTCTTTCAGGAATACTTCTAAAGATTGGTTGTTGGCTGAAACGGTTACGGGATGAGCAGTTTTCAATGCCTCTTCATCATAAAAGGCAACGAAGCCTGTTTGCCGCTCTACCGCTTCCAATACTCTTTCCAATTTCATTTTACTCCCTGTAAAAGTTATCTTCTGAGAAAAACTCCTGGCTGAAATATGCAGGCAAAAGACAAGGGAAATAAATGCGGTCAATTTCATAACTCGCAAAGTTTGGTTGATTAACCGGCAGTTTGTGAACACAAAGCTTCCCCGGTTACAAAAAGCATTTAATTGCATACTTTTGCATCAGTTTGTTGGTTGATAATAAGGCAGTCCTGTATTGAAGTGCAAGTTGTTTTTGAAATCAGCCAGCGTTTTATACCGGGAGTGCTAGTAACACTTCCGGTTTTTTTCTGCTGTTTTTTCAGATGTCATTTCATCTAATCATAGTCAGATCATTTAATAGTGATTTACTTATCTTAATGGTGGTTTATTCTATTGTTAATACTTTTCCGGTTAATTGATACCGGATATTGAATTGTGAAAGCACATCCAGTATCTGTGACAGCTGCAGGTCTCTTCCTAATTTTCCATGAAATTTTCTTTCAGGTACCGGGCCATTATATACTATTTCCAGGTCATACCACCTCGATAGCTGACGCATAAAGGTGGCGGTCCCTTCTCCTTCCATATCGAAGATGCCTTTTTTCCAGGCAACGACTTTCTCAATATCCGCCGGTTGTATACTAATAGTTGTATTGGGAGCAT
Source organism: Chitinophaga sp. RAB17 (assembly GCF_052114225.1). Classification (NCBI taxonomy): domain Bacteria; kingdom Pseudomonadati; phylum Bacteroidota; class Chitinophagia; order Chitinophagales; family Chitinophagaceae; genus Chitinophaga; species Chitinophaga sp. RAB17. The sequence goes on from NZ_JBFREI010000001.1 coordinate 1,308,462, forward strand.
TGATCGTGTGCACTGCCGCTTCTTCTCCCGGTTTCAGTATGCTTGCCCTGTTCCCCCTGACTATTTTCACGCTCCCTGTCAACAGCGTGGTTTTAATAACCGGTTCATCCCCATAGGCATTAATATTAAAATCTGTTCCTAATACCTGTATTTCGGTTTCCCGGTTGATACCTACGTAAAAGGGCGCCTGTGCATCTTCAGCCACTTCAAAGTAGGCTTCTCCGGTAACAGTCACTCTTCTTTCCCGTCCACTGAAAGCAGTAGGATACTTAACAGAAGAAGCAGCATTTAACCAAACCTTTGTACCATCCGGCAAAACTACTCTGAACTGCCGGCCCCGTGGAGTAGATATCATATTCAAAGTGACTTCTCCCGTTTTTCGTCCACTGGAAGCATAAGTCAATGCATCTTGCTGTAACATTATCTTTGCGCCGTTCTGATTGGCCACCAGCCCATCTTTCACACTATCCAGTACTATAGCTGATCCATCTGAAAGCGTTAGTATCGCTCCATTTCTTCCCGGCGCAATGTCGGATGACTTAGCAGTAGGTGGCACAGCAACAAAGCGCTTCTGCTGACCAGCAGGTAGCAGGAAATATATTCCTGCGGCCAGTACCAACAGCACTGCCGCAGCTGCCCATATCCGCTTATACAGGGGACGTATCAATGGCACAACAGGCAATTCTTTATTCAATACCTCCAATTTTTGCTGCAAAGCCAATAGGCTTTTCTCTCTGCGGTTCACATCTTCCAGGCCGATCAGGGATTGTGCTTCGGCTTTTTCTGCTATAACCCTTTCCAGTATGTCATAATTAGCCTTGTCTTCCAGCATAATTATAAAAGCCTCTTCCTCCCGGGGAGTCAAAGCATCAGTCAGCCAGGCATCAATCAGTTCAATAAATGGCGTGTTCATGAACATACTTCTTTTATGGATCGGACACATATGTGTAGATATAAGACGTAAAATGAAAATGATACTCCCGAAAAAACAGCTATTTTTTTAAAAAAAGCAGACTTATAGCCACCAATAAGACTTCCAGGAGATATCCTTTTCGATGAAGATAATCCCGGATATGGTTCAGCGCAAGCGTAATGAGGTTAGCCACTGTTTTTTTTGAGAGCTGCATTTGTGCGGCAATCTGGTCGTGCGTAAGCCCGTTTGTGCGGCTCAGGGAAAAGGCAGTTTGTTGTTTTACGGGTAAACTGCTCAGCGCTTCCTGTATCAGGGTAGCTGCTTCCTTACTACGCAATAATTCTTCCTGGGGAGAAGATTGGGTTGTTTCGATTTCGGGGTTGATATTCCGGATCAGCATATGACGTTTTCCCTGGCGCAATGTATTGATGATTTCATTACGCACCATCGCCATAAAATAAGCCCTGAAATCCTTCCATTCAGTAATACTTTCTTTTTTTAGCCAAAGCTTTACAAATACTTCCTGTATGGTATCCTCTGCCAGGGCAGGAGATTTCAAGAACGCCAGCGCAAGTGAGTACACTTCATTCCAGTAATGCCTGTATAATTGCGCATAAGCTACGTCATCACCCTCCGCAATAGCATTCAGGAACTCCTTCTCGTTATATGAAGAAATATCCGGCAAGTAAAAATTATTTTAGTAATGATAAGACCTATGCATGTCCTTAGCCCGGCAAAACCGGAACAATCAATTGATCGATTTTGGTCCGCAATATAATAATATCGTTCCCATAAAGCTAATGCGGTAAGTCCTATCTGTTTGTTTTATGCAAAAAAAACAGGCGCCGGATGCCTGTTTTCAATTTGGCCATAAATATGCAAGGATGGCCCATTTAAGGCCAAATGAACGCTGCGTTTCTGCGCATTCCGTATGAATACTATTTTTTCATGCTGCTGATCTGTCCCCTTATTTCTCCGCCAGGATAAGCGGCAGTATGAATATTAACATAATATTTCCCGGCTATCAAATCAGTGCCCTGACTTTGCGTGATCACCGCAGATCCGGAAACACTGCCATAAGTGGTTGCGGAAAAGCCGGTAATCCCTACTACTACCGCAGCACTTTGCCCCGCCACTGCCGGGCCATGCAGGTGCATACCATTAGGAGCACCACTGATCCCTGTCCATGTAACGGTGTAATTCACCTGGTACGAAATAGGGTCATAAGTACCCGTAAGTGTTCCTGAACCGGTAGTTGAATTAGGAGGTGTTTCCTGTGCGCCATTAAGAGTTGCACTCAGGGTGTAAGATGTTCCCGCAGGAGGTGGATTGGTACCATCGCCACCTCCATATCCGTTACCTTTACTACAAGCGGCCAGCCATGCAGCAATTACCACTAAACTGTATGCCAGCAACTGTGTCCTGTAAAGACGGAAAAAAGATACTTTTTTCATAACAGCTGTTTATAGGTACTACGTATAATTACCTTTAATCGTTGCTTGCGGCATTAAAATGAAAAGCGCTCTCATCCTGATCGCAGCTGCTATGATTTCCTGCACTCCAACGCATACTCCTGGGGCGTTTTCCCCATGATCATCCGAAAATCTTTTATAAAGTGTGCCTGATCGAAGTATCCAAGATCGATTGCCAGCTGGGCCCAGTTCACTTCATTGCTGCCGGCAATACGTTCTACGATATCATGAAACCTGAAAATCTTAATCACCCATTTAGGATTGATACCGGCATACTTACTGAAAAGCCGCTCCAATGTGCGGATGGTCAGGTGGAAATGTGCCGCCAGCCTGGCAGTAGAAATCATCGTTCTATCAGCCAATGCAGTAGCAGCGATCTGTTGTACCAGTAGCATTTTTTCTTCTTTTTTCGGGAGAAGGGAATGCAGCAGGACTTCTATTGCTTCAAGCACAGGCCCGTGTTCACCGGACACAGGAACGTGTACGGGTGGCGTTGTAATGCCCAGTAGGGCATATGCGTCCATTTCGTGATGTGCAATCGTTAATACTGATTTTTTGAGAAAAGGATAAAAGCCGCCCGGTTTAAACTTCACGCCTACTACCCTGCCTGTTCCGGAGATGTGCTGAATAAATCGTTGCTTTTTAACACCGTGTACAATGGCTTCATTGAGCTGAAATGCCAGCTGTACAGACAACGTGGGCAATACCTCCTGCACATGGGTATATCCTGCCGGCAATGACCACTCCACGATCCAGTAATGCTCTACAAAATCGGCCAGCCATGCAGTAGGGAAATACCTGTTCAACTGAAAGAAAGGGGCTCCTTTCTCCCGGTTCAGGATTCCTGTCGGAACGTCTTGCTTCTTTTCAAATGCAGGCATCCTGCATATTGTCGCCTTTTTACAATACTGCCAAACTTTAATGGAGGAAATTTGGTAAAAAAAGTATGGAAGACTTCAAAGCAAGGGTAGCAGCGTTTCACCACCTGGTTGGGCAAGGTAAATTTATGGAAGCACTGGACCAGTATTATGATGAAAACGTAAGCTCGGCAGATAATGATGGTCCGGCCATTAATGGACTGGAAGCATTGCGCAAGGCGGCTACCGGTTTTTTAGGCAATACCACGGATATGAAAATGATGCTGGAAAACAGTATCGTCATCGATAATTACTCCGTAGCGCAATGGCATTACCAGTTTACCAACAGTAAAATAGGTGCGGTCAACTACCGCCAGATTTCAGTAGCTCACTGGAAAGCGGGAAAGATTATTAAAGAGCAGCATTTACATAACGTAGTATACCAGGGATAAAAGCCTGTTGCAAAAAAGGGAAGCACCGGAAAACACCGGGTACTTCCCTTTTGCTATTATGCAGGGTTTACTTATGCTAAAATTTCACGGTAATATTTCCGGTCACCCTTGTGGTGTTCTGGGCCGCCAGACGATTAGACCAGTATTTTTCGTTGGTGAGGTTATCCACTTTTACCCCGATCCTGTATTTTTTCCGGTCGTAGAATACGGATGCATCCATAACGGTATAAGACGGTATCGTGAACGCAAAAGTACTGGTATTGGTCTGGAAAGACTGGCTGCCATAGTTTCCGCCAAAGGCAAGCCCCAGGCCTTTTACAGCGCCTTTCACCAATCGATAGCTAATCCACAGGTTAGCCATGGTAGCTGGTCCCGCAGCGCTGGGGCGTAATCCCTGTAATTTAGGCGATGCTTTATCCATCTTACTTTCGTTGTAAGTATATCCGGCGATGATGTTAAGTCCAGCTAAAGGATTGGCAATCACTTCTGCCTCAAATCCTTTACTCACCTGGGTACCATCCTGAAGTTGATAACCGCCATGTGCCGGGTCATCATAGGTGGAATTGGTTACGGAGATATTATAATAACTGAAAGTAGCGTTCAGCTTTTCATTGAAAAGGTCCAGTTTGGCGCCCCCTTCGATCTGGTTGGCCTGCTGTGGTTTGAAAGTATTGCCATTAAAATCGGTACCACTCTGATTTTGAAACCCATTCATATAGTTGGCAAATAAAGACAAGCGGCTTTTGATAATCTGGTATACTGCACCAAACTTGGGTGAGAGAGCCGTTTGGCTGAATGCTCCGGCCGTAGAATCCTTACCGGGATAATAAGCACCCAGGTTATGGTAATCATCTAACCGTAAGCTGGCCATTACCAGCAGTTGCTCCGTAATATTGATCACATCAGAAAAATAAACACTGTAGGTATTTTCCCGGTTACTGTCGAAAATGGTAAAAGGTACTTTATTGAACAGCGGACCTACTTTATCGCGGTTAAAGCCGTTATAACCCGGAGGCGGCGTTCTGAAATTCACTGCAGGCATACTGATAGTCGCATCATTGCGGGAAGCTCTCAGGCGGTAAAAATCCGCCCCAACTACCAACCGGTTACGCATGTTACCGATATGGAAGTCCCCTATAAAGTTTTGTTGAATGTCCAGCCCATGATAGGGATAGGTTTGTGAAGTAACTGCCTGGCTGAGAGTACTATCGCTCACTACGTTCAGCTGGGTAGTATAGCCTTCCGAAGAAGAGCGTGTCCAGGAAGCAACGGTTTGTGAAGTCCATTTATCGGACAGTTTATACTTTATCTGGGCAAATATGTTCAACTGCTGACTGGTGTAATAGATAGCGTTATCCGCAAAAGACATATTGTAAGGCACACCCATATCTTCCACGCTATGCGCTTTCCCTTTGGCGTAAGTGTTCATTCTAACCGGGGAGGTGGCTTTATAACCGCTCATTTCCGCATCGAGCAGGAAGGTTAGGCGGTCGTTTGCCTTATAGGAAAAGCTGGGCGCCAGCAAAAAGTTTTTACTGAAGCCGGCATCCTGGAAGCTGCGTTCTGTATGTGCAGCGCCATTAAAGCGGAATAAGGCCGTTTTCTTCTCATTCAAAGGAGTATTCACATCCAGCGTTAAGCGGTTCAGATCCCGGCTACCACCTGAATAGGATACTTCTCCTTTAAAACTTTCGAAGGGCTTTTTAGTGACCCGGTTAAATAATCCACCGTAAGAGGATAAAGTACTGCCGAATAAAGTAGCAGAGGGGCCTTTAATGACTTCAATCCGTTCCAGGTTAGCCGGATCTACGTTGGTATACACAAAACTACCTACCCCATTACGTACCAGGTTAGCGGTGGTGAATCCCCTGGAGATCGCCGAGCTTCTGCCCTGGTTATATACAATGGGGATGCCTGCTCCGGGAATATTCTTAAAAGCACTGTTATAGTCGGTGATCACCTGTTCTTTCATCAGCTCCTTTCCTACTACACTGTACACCTGTGGATTCTCCAGGTTTTTCAGGGGTAGTTTAGATACGTCCTCGCTTTCCTTTTTGGCAAAACGGTTACCGCCGCTGGTAATCACTACTTCTTCCAGTTTTTGGGAAGAAGTTTGCAGAACGATCTGTAGCACCACATTTTTACCGTTTTCCACAGTAATGGCTTGCCGGATCGTTTCGAATCCTATCATAGAAACTTCCAGCTGATAATGCCCATTGGCAACATTCTTAAAAAGAAACTCCCCGCTTTGGTTGGTAACGGTTCCTTTTGAAATTCCTTTCAGCAGCACCGTTACATTACTGGCCGGATGGCCGTCTGTTGTAGTAATTACGCCCTGTACGCTATTACTGGCCCCTTCGTCCGGGATACCACCATAGGTAAAAAAGGGAAGTATAAAGAAGGCAAGAAGAAGATATACCCTTATCATTTTTGGTCTTTGTTTAGCATTTTCGCAGGTGCAAAGAGAGGCTATAAAAGACAAAAGCAGCTACGCAATCGGGAAAACGATTTACGCAATAAGGAATTATTTATTTATTCACAAAGGCAACCGTTTTGACCATTCGTTAAAAGGGCAGTCCGGGCTTGTTAAGCCCGGATTACCAATATATTGACATGCCAATTCCTGTGCCTATTAAAAGGCGGTGCGCAACAAGGTATAAGCGTTTAACAAATGCTATGAGAGGTTTACCTGGATTTACAGGTGGGCAGGACTAAAATGACCACGTAAAATTTTTACAGCGGTTCCGATCTGGTTTTTAACCGTTTGAATACTGGTATTCATTTCTTCGGCTATTTCTTTATGACTCTTTTGGTCATAATGCCTTAAACGGAAAGCGGTGGATGATTTAGGTGGTACTTTCTTTTTCAGGGCAGTATTTACCTGGAAATAAATTTCTTTGCTTTCCAGTGGATCACTTGGCAGAAAGGCTTCATCCGGAATGACACTGGTAAATTTCTTCTCCCTCGTAATTTTATTGAGACAGCGATTACGTACGCTGGCATACAGATAACACTTCATGATAGAAGCCCTGTCGCGATTCTGATAATTAGCGTCAATTTTCAGAAACAATTTCTTCTGCCAGAAATCGATAAAAAACTCCTGAATAAGATCTTCTGCCTTATCTTCGTCTTTGAGCATGTCTACGGCGAGCATCATCAAAATACGGTGATACTTAGTGTACACTGTCGTAAAAGCTTCGGCACTACCATCTTTTAGCAGTTCCAGGAGGACTGCATCTTGGTTGTTTTGTTGCATTCTCATTTCCTTTTTGAGAGACTGGTTTAGGAAAAATTTACATGATTTTTTAAGCTGTCCGGTTTTAGAAAATTACTTTTCTACTGGTTTAACACGGTGGTTGAAAGTGGTTTATTTCACATCCCTTTTTTAAAACTTAACTTAAAAGTAATGCTATAAAATGAGCCAACTGGTTAAGCAGTTGTTAAGCACGAATGTTTAAAAAATGGTAAGAATCACGCCCATGGCCGATCAGGGAAAGAATGCATTTGCTAACGAGCCGAATTAATGTAACCAAATGGTTACATTAAAAAGTACCTCTCAAAAAGCAGTAAAAATCCTTCAAATAAAAAACGGAGATAAGTAGCATACCTACCTATCTCCGTTTTCTTTTAAAATTCAAACTTATGGTTTCAAAAAATCTCCATCTACTATTAACAGTTTTACGCCTTCATCAGCAACCGAACGATGAGAACTTAATTCATCTGATACCACATAACTCATACCGGCAGACAACTCAAAACGTTCTCCATTCTCCATCTCACTGATGAACGCTCCCTGTAAACAGTGAACAATATGTCCTTTCCGGCACCAGTGATCCGCCAGGTAACCAGGCGAATACTCTACGATCCTTATTCTAAGCCCCGGCAGCTGTAACGTTTGCCACCAGGACGTTCCGGTTTCTCCAGGATGAATTGTTTTTTCTATGGCAGACCAGTCTATTGTCTGGAAAGGAATATTTGCACTCATATGTACCAGGTTTAACGTAAACGGGTATACGCTTCTACAATTTCGTGATTTACATTCAGGCTATCAATCTTTTCGATGCCTCGTTGTATCAGCGTATCATTTTGTAAAGTGAGTGTAAAAGAAAAGTGTTTATCTTCCCAACCGCGGAAACTGCAATATTGCAGATGCTCTTCGTACTTATCACCTGTTAAGGTATAAGTGCCCGCACCCGAACTAAAGGCAGCCGTAGCGCTATCACTTCCTTTCGACAGGTCATGTGAAAAAAAGGAGAAATGACTACCGTTAAACATTTTAATCATTTCATTAGGCTTACCTGGTACAGGATAAGTGGTGCTGGTGTCACCATTCTTAATCATTTTACTATAGGCTAATTTCCAGGTACCTGTGAGTGGCAGTGCTTCAGCAGCTGTTACAGGGGCTTTTTTTTCTCCGCAGGAAGCAAGGGCAAATGCAATAATACCAATGGCAACTGGTAATCGTAGATTCATAACAGTTAGTATTTAATGAAAAGGTGATTATATTAAGGGTACGAGCGGCATTTCATCCCGCCGGGATACAAGGTTAATCAAAACATTTTACATTTAAAATACCGGGGCAAAACAAGGGGAACAACACCTGGCTGAATGCTGTTCCCTCCGGTAAATACCACCCATCACATTTAACCAACAAAAGAGCGCTGCCATTGAAATATTTTGCCAGCGAACCCTTATGTTTACAACCTCAAAATTATGCTATGTCCCCTGTCCGTATAAGCCGGCTACTCACCGGTCTCCTCTTGCTCGCATTACCCTGCAGCAGCCAGCAACAAATCCCTGCAAAAAATATTTCGGCCATCAGATCTATTGATCCTGCTGATACCGATTTCTCTGACCTGCAAAGCATCAAAGATGCCATAGGCGATTCCCGGATTGTGCTGCTGGGAGAGCAAACCCATGGCGAAGGATCAACTTATCTAGCAAAAACGAGAATCATAAAATATCTGCATGAAAAATTGGGTTTCAACGTACTCGCATTTGAAAGCGGCTTTTATGATGTAGCCCGCATCTGGGAAAATACACTCAACAATGGCAGCTTTAGAAAAGAAATTCCCGGCAGCTTATTCTACATGTATGCCGGCAGTAAACAGATGATTCCTTTGTTCGATTACATCCAGTCAAAAGTGCATCAACCCGATCAATTGACGGTAACAGGATTTGAAAGTCAGCACTCCGGCGAAAAAGCAAAGACACTGCTATTTCCTGATTTCGAAAAATTCCTGCAAGGCAAATACCCTTCCCTGCTGGGGCCTGACTGGGAAGTATTCAAAAAACTTTCCGTAGCAACTATGGCTTCCCGGGCCTACCGTCCTGCTGCTGAAGAGAAGAAAGTATTTTTCAGCAAACTGGCGGAACTGAAAAAGACATTATCACCTAACGATGTGACGCCTGAAAATCACTTCATAACTTCCGGCGGATTCTGGTACCGGGTAGTATGCAGCATTGAATCAGAAGCCACCCGATATTGGGAAATGGTACAAGGCAATGAAATGAGTGTACGTGATCTGCAAATGGCGGAGAACATCATATGGCTGGCAGAAAAAGTATACCCCGGCCAAAAAATCATTGTATGGGCGCATAACCTCCATGTATCTAAAGGCACCAGCGACCTTAAAGCGGAGAATCCCGGACTGACCGGTTTCTACGCATCCTATGTACCACTGGGTGTTGCTGTTCATCAGCATTTTGGCGAGGAAGCCTATACGATTGGCTTTACCGGGGCGGCAGGTACCTTCATAGATTTCAATGATGGTAAACTGCAAACTATTCCTCCGGTAACGCCGGAAAGTATAGAAGGCCAGCTGTCAAAAACCGGTTACAAGTACAGCTTCACTAATTATCAAACGATGAAAGGTAAGATAGGTTATCCGGCAACGGGTATGATCATGGATTATATACCAACTATTGGTATGTGGCCCAATGTATTTGATGGATTATTTTTTATTAAGAATCCTACACCGGTAGATAAATAATTAATGTTACTTTAAAAAAACGGGGGATGAACGTTGGTGGCGGCTGTACAGCGAGTACGGTGAAGAAATAATCAATATTACGACCGGCATGCATCGCTTGCTGCCGGTCGTAATATGACAGGAATTTACACCCCCTGAGTGGCCGGCTGCAATGGCAGCATCACCCCCAGGAATGCAGCGTAGTTACTCACCGCATGTTGACTACCCGCCTGTGCAAACCAGTCGTCGGCAGTATTGCTTTCATACTCCGTATACAGGGCGGTATTAAAGATCGTGTAGTTATTACTCTGCTGTTGATAACCATACAGCAGGAACACGCCGGATAACAGGAAAAATGCCTCCCGAAGACTAACTGTATAGCCTTTGTAGGTAACCGTGATTGCAGAAGCCGCCGGAGCAGGATCGTATAAAAATCCGGTAAGGAAGATAGTATCAGAAACCGGGAAATTGGGTACAATATCATTCGCATTCTGGTAATGCCAGGCTGCCGGTAACTTGGTATCCAGGTCAGTGGCGAAATCACCATTTCCTGGTGCAGGCGCCGCAAAAGTATAAAGAGACACATTATCCGAAGAATATTGCTCGCCGGTAATGGTGGTGATGAAATAAGAAGTAAATACATTGGCAATATTACCGCCCAGGCTATGCCCTGCAATCGTCAGCGGATTCCCTGGTTGAATAACATTGGTTACCAGGTAATCAGTAAGCGACACACCGGAGCCAAGTGCGTCCTGCATGTCCAGCAGATTGGTAAAGGAAGTATTGGCGCCGTTGCTGATCAGTGGATTAGGGGTGGAAGCATAAGGCCAGCTTACCTGCGTTACTACATCCAGGTCCTCTAGTATCCAGTTCGCAAAAGCATCCCAGTTATCAAATACATCCTGCGGAGGCAGGGAGCCACGGATTGCCAGCGCGTAATTTGCCCCGGTAGCATCTACTGCTATAAAAGCATAGTTACCGTCGGAGGTCTGGATACCATTCCAGACTATTTTCCATCCGGGTAAGTAGCTGCTGATGTCATTAACAGGATCGGAAGCATACGTTACATAAGTTAATAATACTGCAGTTTGTGCACCTGCCGGCTGCACGCTGTTGCCGGAGTTGTTGGATAATGGTGTCATGGTTATAAGTTTAAAAATGAGGGAATTTAAACGATACTTATTGTGGGTTTTTGAGACAACTAAGTTAATAAGTTTCTTTGATACAACGCCGCATTTCCTGTCAATACAAGGAAAGTCACATACATTTATTTCCTTAAGAAGTACAGGGTGGATTACAGTAAAATAAGTGCAATGGAAATGGGGAAAGTGAATGTTACTTTAATTGCAGTAACAGAATTAGCATAGGGGTTAGAAGTTGACCTTTCTTTATTGTTGGATTTTGATATTGAATAATTTCTCAGAAACATAAGAAAAAAGGCTGACCCTCTTAGGTCAGCCTTCTTCAATTATAACTTAATCACCTTTATCACTTCGCTCTTCCCTCTTCCTTCCAACGTTAGCAGATACATTCCTCTCCGCAGATTCCCGAGATTTTTATTCATCCTGAACGTCCCTGGTGCTATCTTCCATTGTTGTATCACCTTGCCTGTTATATCTATCAAAGTGGCAGTATGATAAGCTTCCTGGAACTCAATGGTGAGTTGCGTTGCAAAAGGATTTGGATAAACCCGTGTTTTTGATAGGGTAATTGTTTTGAAAGGTGCTGCCACAGCCGACGTCATACCGGATAATGGCTGTATCGGTGTACAATTATCAATGATAAACCAATTGTATTTAAACGTGCCGGCTCTCACGAGAATACCGGTATAAGTCAATGCCGGCAATGTAACGGTGTCGCTGATGGTTTGCCAGGTCCCCCCGGTATTAGGCAGATTAACAACGCCGAAAACCACGCCCCCATTACCAATACCAACTTGCGCAGGAGCAGTGGTGGATACACGAATGCGCAGCGTATACTTACCGGCAGTTGGCACAACCAGGTTGTTATACGCAAACCAATCGCTCACTTTTAAATTTGTAAAATCCTGTCCGCCGCCAACATCAGTACAGGTTTCCAGTACCGGGCCGGAGATGCGGGCAGACGCACTTTCTGCTTCGTATTTGTTATTCACCGAGCAATTGTATTCTGCAATGTGGATCGTGGCAGTTTTGCTGATGCCTCCCGCGGTAACGGTTACTGTATAATTACCTATTGTAGTATCTGCCGTGAACAATCCACCTGCACTGATAACATTACCCGCTCCGGTTACAGACCAAACTGGTGCAGCCAATATTACTTCGTTACTATCCGCATCATATCCTTTGGCGGTGAACTGCTGTGCTGATCTGACTGGCAGCGATACATCACCCGGTGTCAGCTCAATTCTCGCCAATGGCGGAGGTGGTGGTGCTACACAATCATCAATACTGAACCAATTGAACTTAAAGGTACCCGATACCACATGAATACCGGTATAAGATAATGCCGGCAGTGTGATGGTATCTTTAATTGTTTTCCAGACACCACCGGTAGAAGGAATGTTGATGGTGCCAAACGTCTGACCACCATGGCCTACCGATGCCTGTGATGGCGCAGTGGACAATACTCTCAGACTGATATTATACCTGCGGGCTACCGGCACATTCAGCGTACTGTAGGCAAACCAATGTCCTGCATACAGGTTTTTATAATTCTGACCGCCCCCCTCATCAGTACAGGCTTCCAGTACCGGGCCGGAAGAAATAGAAGATGCGGATTCCGCTTCATACTTACTATTCACTGTACAACCGTATACCAGTGATATGTTGGCCGTATCTCTTATAGCACCCGCGGTTAATGTTACCTGGTAATTGCCGGTTGTATTACCGGCTGTTAAAACACCATTGGCATTAATACTATTACCGGCACCTGTTACCGCCCATATTTTGGAAGATGGCAAAATCATGGTGCTATCCAGCTGATCATATCCTTTAGCGGTGAATGTATAACTGGCAGTCACCGGAATGGTAACAGTGTCAGGGAATATCCTGATACGCGTGAGCACTGGCAGTGGCAATACCTTCACCGTTGCAGTGCCTGTAACACCGCAGTCCCTTGCCTGAATGGTGAAGTATCCGCTGGTATCTGCGGCGGTAAATAAACCCGCCTGGTTGATCATCGTAAAACTATTATTCACTTTCCATTCCGGCGTAATAGCCATCTTATCTCCAAACTGATCAAATCCGTTGGCCGTAAACTGCTTTGTGGCGAGTGCCGTCACTGATACAGAATCCGGTGCAACGGTAATGGAGTTAAGTGCCACTGCATTTGCAGGAATGAACTTCAGCCAGTTGAAATTCCAGCCGGAAGTATTGGCGTAGATCCGGATCGTTTGCCGTCCTTTTTTTAGTTTGAAAGCGGGAGAAGAGACGGTACTCCAATTCTGCCAGCCACCGGACACGGGCAGGTTCATGGTCACCAGGTTGGTGGTATCCAGTTGAACAGATATGTTCGATACTGTACTAACTGCTACCCTAAACTGGATCCGGTACATAGCGCTATCCGGTACATCAATATCATATTCCATCCAGCTGCCTTTTCCAATGTAGCTCACGTTTACCGCGCCACTCGTATCTCCTGCCGGTTCTGTACAGCAGGTATTGCTGTTATCAAAAGCTTCCGCTTCTATCCTCGCCGGTATCGGTTTATAATTGGTAGGGCGGATATTGGCGTAGGTAGTGGTAGACCTGGTAACGCTATCTACAGTAGCCGTTGCCGTTATAGTGCCGGAAGACTGGAAGGTCGCCAGGCCACCGGTAGTAATAGTATTGCCGGCACCAGTGATACTCCACACAGGACTGATTGTTATAGGGCGTCCGTTCTGATCATTGGCGGTAGCGGTGTACTGAATGGACTTGCCAGGAAGCAATACCTGGTTGGCAGGAGCCACCAGGATAGTATCCAGTACCGGTGTACCCAAACCTTTCTGGTAAATTCTTACATAATCTACATTCATACTATCCGGCCAGTCAGCCTCCGTAATGGTACCACCCATTCCCCCACCTATGGCCAGGTTCAGGATTACATGAAATTTCTGATCAAAGGGCCAGTCTTTCCAGTCTGTTTGCGGATTTGCATATGCATACACGCGACTGCTGTCATAAGTGAAGATCAATGAATCTGCTGACCACTCCATTGCATATACGTGGTAAGCAGTATTTACATCCGGGATCACACGGGAGGCACTCAGATGCCCACCGTTTGTCCAGTTGTTATTTTGCGTATGCACCGTGGATAATACAGTACGAAGATTATTACCTACGTGTTCCATGATATCCAGTTCACCACTACGGGGCCATGCACCATATGCACTGGTAGTGGGCATGAGCCAGATGGCTGGCCAGGAGCCCCTGGCTTTGGGTAGTTTGGCCCGTACTTCTACTTTACCGTAGGTAAAATCCATCTTACCCTGGGAAATCAATCTGCCGGAAGACCACGGCTCCGTGGTATTTCCATTCGGAAAATCTTTTTTTCCGGTGATTACCAGGTCGCCATTCCTCACGCGGATGTTGTCATGCGTGGTATCCGTGTACACCTGTTGTTCTCCATTGATCCATCCTTTTGGGCGTGGATCTACTGTCCACTTTGTGCGATCAGGTAATCCACCTGTATTGAATTCATCACCGAAGATCATGGTCCACGCCGGGTTCCCTTCAAACACAGCATTTCCTTTAGCCATATAAAAAGGGGTATTGGCAGTATCCAGTTCCGTGCCTGCAACAGATAACTGCAAGGTTCTTTTGGAATAGTTGGCAGCCGAATTACCTGCCAGTACGATGTTGGCAATGGTATCATTTACCCGTTGAATACTGTCGATCGTAACACCGGGTGGAAGATTCGCAGCACTCCAGGCCCCTTTATTCAGGGTTGGTTTAAACGCAGCACCATTCAGCTTTGCAGGAATGATGGCTCCATTTTCCTGTCCCATCAGGATACGTGTATTCGTTAACGTGATCCCGACAGGATTAGGCGCCTGTACCAGGTCGAAATACAAAATGCCATTGGCTTTTTTACCATCAATAAATTGTACCGAAATATTGTTCAGATCTGTTCTGTTCTTTACACTTTGGAAATTGAAAGTAGCTTCTTCCCATTGATTGATGTTAGTGACCTTGTACGTGAAAAATACAGCCTTCGTGTAGTCACTGCCAGGCTGCAGTTTAAACATAATTTCTTCTTTCACATTGCTGTATACCAGCATATTGAAAGTACTGTTGGACGAAAGATCGAAGGTGGAAGTGAGCGGACAGCTGGCGCTCATGTACTCAAAACAGGAAGTGTCCTTCGTGAATTTTGCTACATAGGGACTGGGATTTACAGAGGAGGGAGCTGGATTGGCTACATGAAATAGTACCGACCCGGTGGCCCCTGCCCCTGCGTAATACGACCATCTGCCGGAGCAGGGACCATGGCCTTCCATATCGTCCAGTAGCAGGTACTGGGCATGGAGGATATTGCACAGCAGTATGCTGCACAATACGAGCAGTAAAGTTTTTTTCATAACGGGTATTATTTTATCGCGGAATAAAAATCACTAGAGATTCGGATTGATAACAGCATCTACACCCGGAATAGGCATCCAGTATTTTTGTTTGGTAATAGCGCCACTCAAGGGCAGATCATTGGGATCTTTATTCGCATTGGCCGCTTCCACCTTTTCCAGGCGGATAAGATCAAACCAACGATTCCATTCTCCGGCTAATTCCCAGGCTCTTTCATTGACCACTGCTTCGGCGAAATCAGGACCTGATAAGCCTGCGGTGAGTTTTCCGAGACCAGCTCTCAAACGTACGGCATCAATGGCGGCATAGGCTTCTTCATTGGGTATGCCGGTAGCGCGCGCCTGTGCTTCTGCATACGTAAGCAACACCTGTGCATAACGCAACATGATCACGGGGTTGTTAGACATGTACGTATCTTTCTGCCCGGTTTGGATAGTGAATTTTTTATAGTATGGGTGTTTGGTGGTTACATTCTGCCAGGAAATAGTATCGCCTTTTATCACAAACTGTGTGGAGAAAGTGGCATCTTTCCGCGTGCCTGCAGGGAAGTTATTAAAGAAATTAATTTCCGGGAAGAAGTCAGACCAACCGCCTTCGTTTTCCGGCATGGTAGACAGGCCATAGAAAGAATTATAAGTAGACCACTGCCCACGTGTAAACAGTGCGAACACATCTTCCGAAGTACCACCCGCAAAAATTTTCAGGTACCCATCCTGGTAAAGGTCAAACTTGTAGGTGGCTTTATTGTCGATTACTTCTTTCGCTTTTGCAGCAGCCAATGCATATTTCGATACATCTTTCAAAGGCCAGCCACCTTCGGTGAGGTATACGTCTGCCAGCAATGCTTTCACCGACCCCTTGTTAGGTCTTCCCGGATCACGTTTGGCATTAGGCACCCACGCTTCTGCTTTAAGCAAATCTGCTTCTATCAGTTTGTATACTACCGCCGGCGTACTCTTTTTCAGGGTCAGCAAATCTGATGTGTATTTTTCAGATGGAATCACTGGTACTTCTCCCCAATATCTTGTTAACCAGTAGTAACAGAGGGCACGTAAAAAGTAAGCTTCTCCCACAATGGTTTGGATAGTGGTTTCGTTGCCATCCAATACGGCGTTGTAGTTATTGATAATGTTGGTAGTAGATTGAATAGTTTTGTAACAGCCCCGCCAGATAGGCACCATACGGCTATTGAGAGAAGAAACATTGAACCGGTCAAACTCCCGGAATTCTTCTTTATTGGAACCCGGATGGGTAGTAAGATCATCTCCTCCCATGCACATAGCAATTTGTGATACCGTAGTAAAGCCACTTTCCCATGGCACCATCAGGCTGCCGTAGGCACCTGTGAGTGCCGCTTCCAAACCAGCCTGGCTACTGAGACCTGCGTTTCCTGCTATCAGACCTTTTGGATCTTCTTCCAGCGCTTTACTGCAACCTGTTAATATGATGATGAGTACAAATGAATATATCTTTTTCATGTGGAACCGTTTGATAATGATTTAAAAACTAAGCGAAAAACCGCCCGTAATAGTTTTAGCATTCGGATAAGAACCGTAGTCAATACCCTGGCGGAAGTCTCCTGCGGAAGAATTGGCTTCCGGATCTATACCGCTATAATCTGTAATCGTGAGGAGGTTGGTGGCGCCAATGAAAACCTTGATGGCGGCAATGTTCCGTATAGCAGATTTAGGGAATTCATAGGACAGACTGATATTCTTCAACCGTATAAAATCTGCCTTTTCCAGGAAACGGGTAGATTGCGTGAAGTTCCTGTTGGTAGTACTGAAAGCCGGAATATTCGATGTTTCATTTACACCCGGAATGTACCGGTCTTTGATCTGGCGCAGGGTAGCTTCCCTGGCATCGCCGCCATAGTACATGGTTGCGGCATTGTTATAGTTCAGGCGATCGAAACCAAACATACCCTGGAAGAATATATTGAGGGAAAAATGTTTGTAAGAAACCGTGTTATTCCAACCTACAGATGTTTTAGGAATACCGGTGCCGATCACGCCATAATCATTGGCATCTATCACACCATCTGCTTTCAGATCCAGGTACCTGGAATCGCCGGGTTTAGCCCCAAATTTGGCCGCTTCTGTTGCTTCCGACGGTTTCCATGTACCGAGGTACGTAAGGCCCCAAATAGCCCCTAATGGCTGACCAGGCATCACCACAAATTCAGATTGAGGCGACATACCGGAACCGATCTTACGGTTATTGGGATCAAACAGAATGGTTTTACCGGCGCCAATAGACACTACATTATTTTTAATGAAGGAAACATTCACGGCGGTATTCCACTTCACGAATCTGTCATTAACTACATCTGCGTCCACAGCTACTTCCCAGCCTTTATTCCGCACAGTACCCACATTTCGGGTGATCACATTTCCGCCAAGGTAAATAGGCAAAGTTTCATTCAGCAACAGGTCACGGGTATTTTTCTCAAAATAATCTGCGCTCACATTAATCCGCCCTTTTAAAAATCCGATATCCAATCCAATGTTTTGTTGCTCAGTGGTTTCCCACTTCAGGTCAGGGTTACCAATATTGCCCAATACAATACCATTCAGGAAAGTGGAGTTGGTAAATGAGGCTATCCTGTTGGAGTAAGCGGAGAAGGTACTGTAAGGACCTACGCCTTCACTTCCTGTTAATCCCCAGCTGCCGCGTAATTTCAGGTTACTGAATAATTGCTGGTCTTTCATGAAAGGTTCTTCAGAAACGATCCAGCCTGCGGACACAGAAGGAAAATAACTGAACTTATTTTTCCCAACGAATTTGGAAGATCCATCTCTGCGAATTACGGCGGAGAGCAGATACCTGTCTTTAAATCCATAGTTGATGCGGCCCATTAAAGAAAAGATGCTCCATTTTGAATAGCCGGAACCCGGACTGCTGGCTGTTCCCAACCCCAGGTTATTCCATTGAAAACTTTCATAGGTGAGATTGGACGCACCGGCAGATACATAATTATAAGTGGATTGCTGGTACTCCGCTACAGCGGTAACATCCAGACTATGATCATTAAATATCTTCTTGTAGTTCAGCGTGTTGGTGTTCTGTAAACGGATCTCTTTGTTAGATCTGATACCTGCTGTGGCCGTGCCGGAGTTCACCACTTTCCCGGTAAAACTCTTATCGTCATATCCCAGGTAGTTGGCGCCGTATTGCAGGTTCAGGGATAGTCCGGGTACAATGACATCATCGAATTTAAATCCACCGATCAGGTTTGCCAGCATTCTTTCCCGCACTGCCAGCTGTTCTGTAGTGATGGCCACCGGGTTAAAGAATACTGAACTCACAGGATCTGTGACGGTGTAGGTACCATCTGCTTTCCTTACCGGCACTGTAGGCGACCAGGTAATGGCCTGTGCAAGCGGGCTATGGGGGCCATCTGCAGGAATATCTATATTCAGGGCATCACTGTAAGAACCTGTGATATTGAGCAGCGCGGTAATCTTGTTGGTGAGTTTTGAATTAATGTTCGACCGGATGGTGTAACGTTTGAATGAGGAATTATTAATCACGCCATCCTGGTTAAGATAATTACCGGAAATGAAGTAGCCGGTTTTATCGTTACCACCGGAAAGACTCAGCATATACTCTTGCCCAAAGGCACGTCTGAATATTTCATCCTGCCAGTTGGTACCGCCTTTTGCAGCAATCTCTTTTAGTTGCGCATCAGAGAAAGGCAATGCGGTACCAATGGCGGCAGCATGCGCATTGGCGGTTTGCGCAAATTCTGACGCATCCAGCAGGTCTAATTTCTTAATCACTTCTGAGGAAGACAAGCGGGTAGAAACATTCACTTTCAAACCACCTTTACTGCCTTTTTTGGTGGTTACGATAATCACACCATTAGAACCACGACTGCCATAAATAGCAGTAGCAGAGGCATCTTTGAGCACCTGTACAGATTCAATATCATCCGGATTGATGGCAAAAAACTCTGCACCAACAAATCCATCCACTACATACAGGGGGCTGTTATCACCGTTAATGGAGTTGGTACCGCGGATACGGATCCTGACACTTCCACCGGGTGAACCAGCAGCATTGGTGACCTGTACACCTGGTGCTCTTCCCTGTAATACCTGGTCCAGGCGATTAACAGGCTGCCCTTCAAAATCTTTTGCAGAGATAGAAGAGATAGCGCTGGTAACGGACCTTTTCTTTTGTTCTCCATATCCTACTACTACCAGTTCCGTCATCTTTGATGCTGCTGGTTGCAACGTAATATCCAGGTATTGCCTGCCATTTACGCTTACTTCCTGCCGGTCAAAACCGATAGAAGAGATCACCAGTATAGCATTACTGTTCGGCACCGCAATTTCAAATGCGCCCTGATCATTAGTCATCACACCTTTCGCCGTGCCTTTCAGTTGAATGGTAATACCTGGAAGTGGTTCTCCTTTATCATTCAGTACTTTTCCTTTTACGATGATATCTGCTACCCGTTCTGCTGTTTCCACCATTGCTTTTCTTTTAACAATGATTGTTTTATCAGAAATAACATAGGTAAGGGATTGATTTTCGAAACATAGGTCCAGGGCAGTTTTCAGGGGAACATTTTTCACCTGCATACTCACGTTATGCGCTTGTTCCATTTGTTCGCTGGTACAAAGAAAAGCATAGCCCGTTTGTTTCCTGATTTCCCGGAAAATTTTTTCAAGAGATACATTCCGTTGGGAAATGGATACGGTTTGTGCATATCCTGTCGCATGTCCCTGCGTGAGGGCTATGGTCATTAAAAGCACTATCAGTTTCATGATCCGTAAAATTTTTGCTGACAATCGCGAAAAACGTTCTTGACTCCATATCACACGGGGAGCCCTGCTTTGGAAAAAAAGCCTTAAATACATACATTTGTATGGTTTGGGTAAATGAAAAATGATTGCTGAAACGATTATGGTTTATAGACCCTTACTTACCGGGAGTGCTTCGAACCACTTCCGGTTTTTTAGTCTTTATGTTGGTTTTATGGTGATACGATGATTTGGTGCTCCTTGATTTCAAAATGTACTTCTCCTGTTAATTCCATCATTTTCAGTACCTGGGATATAGGTACATTCCTCGGGATAATGCCTCTGAAGTGCGCAGGCACATTACTTTTGTATATGACATCTACATTGTACCAGCGGGCAATTTGCCGCATCACGGCGTGGAGGTCGTTTCCTTCCAACTGAATATATCCGTTCTTCCAGGCAATGGCTTCTTCCGTATCTACGTCTTTCAACAGCGCCAGCATGCCGCTGTTCCGGCTAAGATGCGCTGCTTCTCCGGGAGCCAGTCGTTTACTATTACCGTCCTTATTTACTTTCACGGCGCCTTCCAGCAAAGTTGTTTTAATCTGTGCTTCATCAGCATACGCCATGATGTTGAAATGTGTGCCTAATACCTGTACTTCCAGGTCTTCCACTTGCACGGTAAAAGGCATGGCGGCATTTTTCGCCACTTCAAAATAGGCTTCACCGGTGAGTTGTACTTTTCTTGTATGTCCTGCAAAGGTGGCCGGATAGCGTAATGTGCTGGATGCATTCAGCCACACACGGGTACTGTCCGGTAAAGTAAGCTGGTATTGGCCGCCGCGGGGCGTCGAAATTTTATTGAAGAGTAAAGTGGTGTTGGGATTTTCTTTTTCCGAAGAACGATACAACAGCTGCCCGCCGGCAGATTTGACTACCTGCGTTCCTGCCTGTTGCGCAAGGGTACCATTGGCCGCGCTATCCAATGATATCTCCGTTCCGTCTGCCAATGTAAGTATTGCTTTATTTCCGCCTGGCTGGATATCTGTATTTTTCTTTTGTGCTACCACCGGCACTTTTGTAGTAGGGCGCTGTTGCAGGAGGAAATAACTGCTTATGCTGATAAAGGCCAGCACTGCCGCTGCTGCTACCCAGCTCCACGTCCGCATGCGTACCACCTTCGGACGATCTGCCCGCAGGATATTATCCGCCAGCTGATCCCAATTGAGGGGAGCATCCACCGGAACCGGGGATACATGCAGCAGTTGCTCAATCTGAGCAGCAAGCACGCCGGTACTGTCTTCCAACATAAGATCAGACAGTTCCCGCAACTCTTCGGCGGTAGCGGATTGATTTTCAACCTGGTGAATAAGGTACACCAGGCGTTCGTGGATGATCAATTGGTATCGTTTTTCAGTTTAACGTGGTAATTTCTCTCTACCTAACAGACGCATAACAGAACATTTAGGACCTACTACTATTTAAAAAAATTTCTATTGGCCGTAAAACAGCCACAGCAGCCAGAATGGTATTATATATCCAGCCCCCTCCAGGTGCTTACGGATAGCATGAAGAGACCTTACGAGCGAATTTTTAACGGTGCTGGGAGACAGCGACAACTCTTCCGCTATTTCCGGGATCTTCAATCCCTTCTCCCGGCTCAGTAAATAAATACGCTTTGCCTGCGGAGGCAATTTATGCACGGCTTCTCCAATCAGGCGCAACGTAGCCGTAAAGGCTACTGCCTCCTCTGTGGCACTATGCATATCGGGATCTGCCCCCATCGCATCCATCGCTTTGTGGCGCACTGCCTGATGCCGTAAGTAACTAAAAGATTGATGAAATAAGATGCGCAACATCCAGGACCGCGGATTTTCAATACCGGGCAATTTATCCCGGCTCATCCACACCCGCAGAAAGGTTTCCTGGATAATATCTTCCGTTACAGCCGTCGTTTTGGTAAGATGGATCACTAAAGGCTGAAACTGCGGACCATACGTATAAAAGAGTTGCCTGAAGGCCGATTCATCGCCTTCAGAGATCAGCTGGAATAGTTCTCTGTCGCTGTATAGGTGGTCGTGCATGCGCTGGTAAGCCTGGTAGTGGAATGTTAGTGTGAATAGCAGACTAATGTAGGAAAAATAAATTATAGTTCGTCGTATCTCGTAAAATGTAAAAGGATGGCTAAAAGTTCACAAAATGTAAACGCTTAGCCACCCTTTCTCTTAAATATCCTGTGTACAGCTATTGCTTTCCCTGCATTTCTTTGAGCATTTTAAACGCAATAAACACCAGGAAAACGGCGATTGCGATAATCCCCAACCATATCCACCATTTGCTTTTAAACACAGTGGGCGTCGCTTCTGCTGTTACTGCTACCGCGATATTAACAGGCTGCTCCGGCTGGATCAGCGGAATATTGGCGGGGACACTATCCTTAAAATAAGCCAGGTCGTATACCGGTGCGGGCAAATTAACATCACCGCCTTTGACCAGGTAAGACTGGCCCTGTTGCAGGCTGGCCGTAAGCCAGATCGTTTGCTGCCAGGCACTCACAGCACCGAATTGCAATGGCGGATTATCATCATTCTGCACCACCAGTAAAAGCCGCCTGTAATTGCCGGGGCTCGGCAAAACCACCTGTGCAGGCTGATCTGAAGATAGCTCGAAGGAAGCAATATCCTCCGGTTGGATAATCGTCTTTTTCCCGTCAAACAATTCCCTTTCCACCATCATCACTGCCCTGCGGCGATACAATGCCGGCGCGGTAATATTGAAAGACAACTTGTTGATCAGGTAAGGCTGGTCGAAGTTCAGTTGTACCCTGGTTTCACGCGGATACTTATCAACAGCGACTATACTTACTGTGGGAGCCGGCACCGGTGTATATTCCTTAGCGCGGCTGTTCGTGCGGTAACGACCAATCTTTTCAATAAATACCGGCGCACTGGTAGAATCGTCAATGATTAACTGGTACCAGGCATAGTTAGAAGAAGGAATACCAATTGTTTTTACCAGCGTAGTACTGGAAGAATCCTGCACTGCACTGGCCGGATCAAAAACAAAAGTATCCGTTACGCCATACCAGTTTTTATTATCGTTGCTACCACTAATACGCATGGTTTTAATTACGCGGGCATTTTTGAATACCATTTCAAAATGATCCAGCGTATATCCATTGGTGTTATGAAACACTATAGTGGAATTTTTTCCGGCCGAACGAATGTTATCCGTTACCTCAAAAGATTCAAAGCTGGATACATCATAGCCACCTACCTGTTCCTGCAGCAAATAAGGAACTTCTTTGCTGCCCTGGTAAATACGGAAATTGGGAGTAACATCATTGTTCAGCTTTGCTGCTACCGCCGGGGTCAGGGCAATATGATAAAATCCCGACTGTGCCACCGGGGGCAAAGCTGCCTGCCAGGTGAACTTTGCCCCCGGCTGTTGCGCAGTTACCTGCCCACCCGTCAGCAGTAACAGGAGAAGTATATATTTACTCATTGTTGTCCGGAACACTTTGTTGTTGTTGTTGATCATCTGCAAATAATATTTTTTTCAAACGCTGATACATAAACGAAATAATCAGCAGAATGACACCCAATGAAATGAAGGCAGCAATTTTTCCTCCTTCTCCCAAACCGGCAAAATCAAACAGGAATAATTTCAATAAGGTAAGTCCGAATACAGAAATGGAAATAATACGCACCGCCTTTGATTTCCAGCGCAGCCCGAGGTAAATCAACACAAAGGCAAATGCCCCCCACAGGATAGCATAACCAACCCGGTGGGTATTGTACAATGCGGCTTCGGCAGATGCACTATTCCCCGTAAATACTACCAGGTGATCCAGGCTGGCACTGATAATATATAAAATCACTGCGGAACTAATCCACTGGAATACCCGCTGATAGTCCTCCCGATTAAAGGAGGCCACTGTTTTCCACGCCTGGTAAATAAAACCTACCAGCAATACCATCAACAAATAGTGTGTGAAGAAATAAGCTGCCGGCGCTTTACCTGCCAGTACTTCTGTTCTTACATTGATGATAGCCGGGTTGTAATATATCGGGAATGCCAACACCAATACCAACGCAAGTCCCAGCAACGGCAACTGTGCCGAATCAAATTTATCGCGGCTGAAATACAGCAATACCGCTATAAACAGGTAATTATAAGCACCTGCCAATACCGGGGTCAATAGTTGGAAATAGTAATTACTCTGGTATAACAACTCCAGTAACAACACCACATAAATCAGGACCACTGAGAACAACATCAGGGCTGTCCGGTAAAAAGATACCGACAGATCTATGATAAAAGGTTTCTCCCGATCTTCTGCTTTACATAATTTTCTAAGTAAAAGCAAAGCAATTATGGCTACGGTGCCCGTTATAAAAGCCTTGTTAATGAAGGGCATAAAGTGACGCAGTGACCCAGCGTATAATTGGCTCCAGTCGAGCATCAGGCTGATGGTCATCAACGCCAATACAAGTACCGAAACATATTTCATCAGAACAATACCGGACTTCTGCCATAACCATAACAACAATACCGTTTCCGCTGCCCAGAATAAAGTAATATAGTTACCATGCAATTGTATAGGTGCAGTAAGACTCACAAAAGACAATACCAATCCTATCAGCAAAAATATCAAAGTACGATCTGCACGTTGATTACGGTAAAGACTATACGCAAAAACACAATTGAACACCGCCATCAAAGCCGTAAACAACCCCTGCCAGGTGTCGCCGCTCAATTCGTTCAGGATGCCCATGCCCGCAGCATAGTACAGGAAAGTATTGCTCAGCAGGATGCAGATATCGAGTGCATTAAAGGATTTCTTATTACGCACATTGTTAATCACATTCATGGCAAAAAACACGAAATAATATAATGTGCCATATACCAGGGCAACACCATAAGGCACCGGCTTAGCAGGATGGTCTTCCGTAAGATGATACGACACCCAGCCACCATACAATAATATAGTAGCGAGGTAACAAATGATATTTACAATATTCCACTTTTTATAATAGGCCAATACCAGCATTCCTATGTTCAGGATCAGGATGTATGTAAACAGCACCACCACATTTCCTTCGCCGGTGCTCACCATAAAAGGTGCGGAGAATCCGCCGATAATAGCAATGACCGCCAGCTCTTTCCTGTTGTAATTCAGCGATAACAATACAGTAAATGCGGTAATAAAAATAGTGAGTATAAAAGCCAACGCCTGACTGATCAGGTGATATTGATGAAAGGCAATTGTGATCGTAAAATAAAGTACAGACACTCCGCCTCCTACCAGCACAGAACTAAATGCGGCAAAGGTTTTGCGCATTTTGTAGGATAACCCGATTAATAAACCACCGCAAACTATGCCAATAAACGTACGGCCTATTTCATTGATCCAGTCTTTATCTATGGCATATTTCAGGAAAAAACCGATACCCAGTACCAACACGGCGATACCAATTTTATTAAACAGGTTCTCCCCAATGAATTTTTCAATATCCGGGTTCTTTTCCCAGAAGCCAGGTTTATCTGGTGCTGGTTCTTTATGTTTAGGTTCCAGATGCGCCAGCACATCCGGCGATACCGACCAGGTAGTAGCTTCCACGGCAGCAACGGGAGGTATCACGATTTCCGGTTCGGGAATATACGCTGGCTCAGGAATAGCGGCATCGGGCACCGGCTTAGGAGCTGGTTCCGGTTCCCTGAATATCACCTCCGGTTTCGGCGGCAACATGTCTTCCGGCGGCCTTACAGGCGGAGGCGCCGATGCCCGCGTTGAAACATCCAGGGCTTTTTCCACAACAGATGCTGGCAGGGATGGCGACTTTAATTCGAGTAACTGTTTTTGCAGGTCCATTATCTGGGCCTTTAAAACAAGTATAGAGGTAGCTGTTTCTCCTTTGAAGACTAACAACACAATGAAAATAGCCACCAGTAACAGAAAAGCGATCGTTTCGAACATATTTAACCGATAGGTATTGGATGAATAAAAGTTAACACTCCCTAAATATAAATTTTTAATCGGGAAGATGTTAATATATTGATATACAACCGACTATTCCCCAAGGCTTAACATGATAAGAAAATATTGCTCCATACCCCACTTAACATTAAAATAACCTTGTCGATTAATCATTTATAATTCACTTTGCATGATCCTGATCCATA
Source organism: Chitinophaga sp. RAB17 (assembly GCF_052114225.1). Classification (NCBI taxonomy): domain Bacteria; kingdom Pseudomonadati; phylum Bacteroidota; class Chitinophagia; order Chitinophagales; family Chitinophagaceae; genus Chitinophaga; species Chitinophaga sp. RAB17. Next base: position 1,334,608 of record NZ_JBFREI010000001.1, read on the forward strand.
AATAAACTGCTGCAATATTTATATCTAAATGCTCAACATTTCACTAGTAAAGGATAGAAACGAAAAAGCGTTTAAACAGCTATATAACCTGTTTCACATCAAACTATTTCACTGCTTCCTCAAAAGGAAACAAACTCCATGATATTGCACGACAAAACAATCTGCAAGCCACCCTTTCCGTTCATATCAATGAACTGACATCAATGGACAAATGTGGTTATTGAAATAATCTTAAAAAATCACTGTTGATATGAACCGTAGTTTAATTTTAACTTTATGTAGTACAATGCTGTGTAGTGCTGCCTTTGCACAACAATCGATCGATGTACAGGCACACCGCGGCGGTATGGCACTCATGCCGGAAAATACCATTCCCGCTATGCTCAATGCGGTGAAACTGGGCGCCAGAACACTGGAACTGGATTGTATCATTACCGCAGATAACAAAGTAGCCGTATCACATGATGCTTACATGTCGGCCGAATTTATGCGTAAGCCAGATGGATCAGATGTCACCAAAGCGGAAGAGAAAGGGCTTGCACTCTATAAAATGACCTACGACAGTATCCAAAAATATGATGCCGGTACCAAACCTCATCCCCGTTTTCCACAACAGGAAAAAATGATGGTTCATAAACCGTTACTGTCGGCCTTGATTGACAGCGTGGAAGCCTATGTAAAAGCGCATCACCTGAAACCGGTGTACTACAATATGGAAACAAAAAGTTCTCCGGATGGCGATGGTACCTACAATCCTGCACCAAAGGAATTTGTAGCACTGCTGATGCAGGTGATCAAGGAAAAGAAAATTACCGATAGGGTAATTATTCAATCTTTTGATATACGTACTTTACAGGTGTTGCATGAAACTTTTCCGAAGCAAAAAACAGCTTTACTGATTGGCAATAAAGACAGCTTTAACGCTAACCTGGAAAAGCTGGGATTCACACCAAACATCTACAGCCCTTACTACCTGCTGGTAACAGCTGACCTGGTAAAAGAAGCACATGCTAAAAAAGTAGCCGTACTTCCATGGACAGTAGATGAAGACAGTGATTTCAAAAAACTGATAGCAGATGGCGTAGATGGCATCATTACCAATGCACCGGATAAACTGATTAAAGTAGCTGGTAGCTACCAGCAATAATAAAGAAGGGTTGGTCATGTACAAATGACCAACCCTTCTTACTTTATTAAAAAGATTACTCGTTTTCTTTAAACTCGTCCAATACTCTCTTTATCTGATCCAGGTATCTTCCATAATAGCTTCTCACCCAAAGCTCTGTTATCACCATTATCAATAACACCACCAGCAAAAAGAGAACAACCAACGACACTGCTACCCCTTGCCGGGTGACAGCTATCTGAAATACGTCCTTCAATTTGCCATCCGGCTGACTCACTACATACAGGGCTGCCCCGATTAATGCCAGTGGAATTAACGTATAGGCGAATGATTTATACATTTCAATATTCAGCCTGGCTTCGTAATACAGTGCATATAAATGGTCCCTGGAGCGGAGTGTATTTGTACTAAGACGTTTATAGAAAAGATAAAATTTGAAAAAATAATACCCGGAAATAATCAGGGCTACAAAATACACCACATAAAAAGGTATTACCAATACCGGATTGAAATAGGTATACCTGGGTACAAATCCGATCACAACTAAAGCGAACAACTGTATGTAAAATTCATACTGCATGTTTGTGCGGATCTTCTCTATCGGCGTTTGCAAGGTTTTCAGCTGGTCTACACTGGAAGGTACTACTACATGATCCTCCTCTTCGCTGTTCCACGCTGATTTTATATCATCAAAATTCATAACCTTGTTGTTTAATCAGTTCTTTTAATTTGTCTTTTGCTCTGCTGAGCTTTGTTCTTGCATTGCCTTCTGAAATCCCCAGGTTCTCTCCTATTTCCTTGTGTGAATAGTTTTCGAGATGAAGGAAAACCAGCGCCTTTTCCAATCTTTCCAGTTTTTGTACCGCCTTGTAAAAGTGCGACAGTTGCAGTTCTTTGGTAGCCGTTACATTTTCTTCCATCGCAATATGCTCCGACATGATGTCAGTAACTGCCATTTTCTTTTTTTCTTTTTTGAAGAATACCAATGCTGTATTCAGTGCAACCCTGTACATCCAGGTAGAAAAGCGGCTTTGTTGCTGGAAGGAGTCAAAAGATTTCCATAATTGATAGATGATTTCCTGCGTTAAGTCCTGCTGATCATCTTCCGCATCCATGTACATTTTGGAAATCTTATGAATAATTCCTTTATGGATTTCAATCAGCTCAAGAAATTCCTTTTCCTTGCTTTTCAAAATAGGATGCTTTATTTCATAATAGGTTTAACCGTATAGCCTTTTGCTTTTAAGAGAGAGAGAATGCCAATAGATCCAGGCAGGTGCGCCGCTCCTACTGCAAAGAAGCTGCTTTCCTTCTTCATCATGGCAGGCATTTTTTCCGCCCAGTTATTATTTCTTTCTATCAGCATCCAGCGCATGGTATTTTCATCCATCAAATCCGGTTTGGTCATATACTTATATAGCCCATTAATATCTTCTGCTTTATACATAGCTACCATTTCCTTAGTCCCCACGGCTGCACTATCAAAGGATTTTACCTGTGATATGATTTGTGAATCCGTAAAGGCTTTGTTCAGAAACTCCATCTGCGCAACTACTTCTTCCAATACATTTCTATGCATATTCTTCTCTTTCGCCATTTTATCAAATGCTGCTTCAAAAGACTGCGGAACGGCGCAGGGAAATAATTTAACAGAGACCAGCGATAATACCATCGACAGCTTGAAATTATCCAACGCCTTCAGCGGCATTCCACATTTCAACTGCATAATAGAATCTACCGATGCATAGTCGGCAGCTGATAACTTTTTGCTGAGTGGCACGTCAGACATCATTTCTTTTTTTACTAAATTTCCCATTTCAGGATTAAAGATATCCGCTTCGAGTACCAGCTGAGATGATTGACCAAAAGCTTTTTTCACCTTATCCATTATCTTGAAATCACTGTCGCAGATCATGTGAATAGTACCATAGATATAGGAAGGTTTTTCCAATCCGTTACCACTCACTTCCCAGAGAAGCGATTTGTCAGATACGGATTGCTGCGCCTGCGCTTTGCCGGCAAATAAACTGGTTAATACAAACGTAATTGCTGCGATATTCCGGAAGATGATTTTCATATGCTTTTAAATTTCTTTTTAGGATTAGTAACCGGTGGAATCATTTCGTTACAGATTTTTCAAACTTTTTTTAGAAAAATCATAAAATAAAGGGTAGACAAGGAAAAGGCCTGCAATCAGCAGGCCTTAATGACTATATAAAAGTATATTTTTTATTCAAAAGGCAGTTCTGCTCTTTTTGTAACAACGTGATTCAGGTTATGATGAATCATTTTCTCCAGTAAATCATATCCTGCATTTGGTCGGAAGTGAGCAAACTCACGTTCCAGTTTGGTGATCGGTGATAACCAATACAGGTTTACTTTGTCGCCATATACTTCCGGTAGCTGAATGGCTGGTCCATTATATAAGGCTGCAGATATCACTACGCTTTCATAAGGCGCCGGCAGGTCTTCCGCGCTCACAGTATGCCCCTCTCCCAGCCAGGTAACCTGTTTCCATGGCCTGTCTGCCAGGCCGGACATTAATCCTGCCATGGTCATAATCTCTTTATCTGTGAAATCTGCTTTACTCACTGCCATGGCGAGTTCCATCCGGCGGAAACCGGGCGCCCGGTCGTTGTACAACAATTCTACCCAGGGCATAGGCCGTATGCTCACCCCCATGGTGAACAGGTATACCACGCCTTCTTTTTCAAATTTACCCAATGCCATAGGAGGCCACTGCCCGCCATCAATGGCGTAATACTGTTGAATAGGTCCGTATTCCGCCTCATAGGCAGTAATATATTTATCTTGTAAGACACCCCACGCCTGGGAAGTTTCATCAGACCACTCATTCCAGAAAGCCATTGCCTGATCTACCCGCTCATACATGGCATTAGCCCCGCGCTTGCCCAGTGGCATCAGGCGGTCATTTTCAGCAGCCCCTATACAATCCGCGGCATAGGCCACCGCATGTTCGTCATTATATAAACTCCAGCCGGGAATGACGCCCAATATTTCACCATCATACATCACCGCTGCACCATCGCCTTCTTCCATCCATATAATAGAAATACGTTCTTTCTCCAACGGTTCCTTTCCCTGCGGATGATTACAAAAAGCTGCTTCCAGCATAGGCGCCATCCCTTCCTTCATGGCGGCCACATCTTTCTTTTCCGGAGCTGCCTGCAAATTACGCAGCCAGCAGGGACGGGGAGAATATTTAGATTGAAGTAACTCTGAAGGATACAGGTAGAAATAAGCCACTCTGTCATCCTGCTCTACCACTGCATATAAAGTTCCTCGGTTATTAGGCTGGTCTATCAACATTACCGGCTCAGACATAATTACATTTTTTAAGATCGTTCAAAAGTAGTGCATTCAAACAGGACTATAAATCCTGATTTATTTGCTGTATTTTGTCAATTATACAATTATTTTATGATGAGATATTCCACTTTGTTATTGGCACTCCTGCTTTTAAGCACTACCACCCTGTTTGCAAAAGAGCGGCAATTTTACCAGATTAAAATCTATCACCTGAAAACAGCTGCTCAGGAAACGCTGGTAGACAACTACCTGGAAAAAGCGTATCTGCCTGCCCTGCATCGCGCTGGTATCAAAACAGCCGGTGTGTTTAAACCCGTTGTCACAGATACTGCCGATATCAGGATCTATGTATTCATTCCGTTCCAATCACTGGAGCAATTTGCAGGATTGGATAAAACACTGCAGGCAGACAAAACCTTACAGACTAACGGTGTCGACTATACGGATGCGGTATGGAATAATATTCCTTATACGCGTATTGAGTCTATTCTGTTGCAGGCATTCCCCGGCATGCCTGTACTGCAGGCCCCTTCGCTGCAGTCGCCCAAAAGTGAACGGGTATACGAATTACGCAGCTATGAAAGTCCCTCTGAAAAATACCATGTCAATAAAGTAAAGATGTTTAATACCGGAGATGAAATAGGCATCTTCAAAAATCTTAATTTCAATGCCGTTTTTTATGCCTCCGTTATTTCGGGTCCGCGTATGCCTAACCTGATGTACATGACGACCTTCAATAGTAAGGAAGACCGGGATGCACACTGGAAAGCCTTCAGCGCAGACGCAAAATGGAAAAGCCTGTCGGCACTGGAAGAATATGCACACAACGTATCCAAATCCGAGATCCTCTTTTTAAGACCTGCTGATTATTCAGATTTATAATAATTACCGGGTAGGTGGCTGCGGACAGTTATCTATCCGGTGGCTACACCGCTACTTCCTTACTGAACATCCTCCTGATTGCTTCAATATTCTGCGCAGTAGCCTTGGTTTTATCGTAAGCCAGGTAAATGGTATTGGTGGTAGGTTCATTACCGCTCCATAATAATTTGAGCTTCTTTTGCTGTACCAGGTCTTTCACCAGGTAATCAGAGGCAACCGTCACCCCTTCAATGTGCTGCATGGATTTCAATATAGAATTGAAATCAGGTACTGTAAACCGGGCCCGCATGGCAGGCCGCTTCTTAAAGTTATGCAGCCAGAACCGGCGGATGGCCAACAGATCACTGCTATAGGCGAACCAGTTTTGCGCCAGCATCCAGGCTTCTATGTTTTCCAGGTCCTCATTCCTGATATACTTCCTTAATGGCTGCGGATCTATATCCGGACTACCTACCAGCACAAATTTTTCAAAGAGCACCGGCTCCGAAATAATATTCTTTTCCATCACCGCACTCGTAGATACCACAAAGTTGAGGTCTCCCTTCAGCAGTTTCTGTACAAGGTCTTTGGTCAACCCGAACTCCACTACCAGGTTGGCGTCCCCAATCTGGTCCAGCTGGTTGGTTAGCCTCGCGTCAAAAAACTCTTTTGGCGCCCCAATAGTGATCAGCGTCATGCACCTGGCCACACAACTGCGGCTGAAGTCACCTTCTATTTTCTCCAGCTTCTCTACTGCCTCTATGATCTGGGTATAAAACAGCTGCCCGTAACTGGTGGGGACCATCTGCCTGGGCTTGCGCTCAAACAGCGGATGGCCAATATAGTTCTCCAATGCAGATAAGTGCTGACTCACATTTGGCTGTGAAATCAACAATTCCTGTGCGGCGCCTGTTAATGTACCTGACTGGTAGATGGCCTTAAAAGTCCGGTACCATTCAAAATTTACCATAGCATAAAAGTATAAATTTATTTATACTTAGAAATAAATCACATTATTAAATTTATAAATTAAGTGGCGGTAAATTTGCATCCTCAATACTAAATATTACAATTATGGATTTACAATTAAAGGGTAAAAGAGCGCTCGTCAGCGGTTCCACACAGGGAATTGGCTTCGCTATTGCCCTGCAACTTTTAAAAGAAGGTGCTACTGTTATTATCAATGGCCGCAGCACTGCCAGAATAAATGAAGCGATTGCAAAGTTAAAACAGGAGGTTCCAACAGCAGACGTGACCGGGGTAGCAGCCGATTTTTCGAATGCTGCCGAAGTACAACAGCTGCTGGATCAGGTAAAGGATGTGGATATCCTGGTAAACAATGCTGGTATTTTTGAGCCTAAACCTTTTGTGGAAATTACTGATGAAGAATGGCTGCGCTTTTTTGAAGTCAATGTACTCAGTGGCGTTCGTCTTTCCCGCTACTTCTTCCCTAAAATGCTGGCTAAAAACTGGGGCCGCATTATTTTTATCGCCAGCGAATCGGCCATCATGATCCCGGAAGAAATGATCCATTATGGCACTACCAAAACGGCGCAATTGTCTATCAGCCGCGGTTTGGCCGAATTAACCAAAGGCACGGATGTAACCGTCAACACCGTACTGCCCGGCCCCACCAAGTCAGAGGGGGTGGATGATTTCATCAAAAAATTAGCGGATGCAGACAATGTGAGCCAGGACCAGGCAGAAGCCGACTTCTTCAAAAACAAGCGTCCCAGCTCTCTTATCCAGCGTTTCGCTACCGTATCAGAAATAGCTAACCTGGTCACCTATGTAGCCAGCCCCCTTTCTGCCGCTACCAACGGCGCCGCACTCCGCGCTGACGGCGGTTTACTGAGAACTATTTTCTAATCTTTATATTTTTCTTTTCCCATCATCCCGCTATTTATAGCAGGAGATGGGAAACCTGTGTAATCATCTCACAAAAAAATAAGTACTCCAAACAGTCTCCGCGCTCGTCGCTATTATTGATGAATGATTAACGTGGATTTTTAATCAAAAAGACTTAATTTAACCCCTATTACACCCACCAGCAGGAAAAAAATGAGCCACCACACATTTTTTCCCTGTTTACAAAAACTTCATTTTTAAAAATTTCAAAAACTGACTCCCCATGGCAGATGAAATTCAACAAAAGGTCCAAACAGCACTTGGCGACGTAGCAGCAAGGCAACTGGCCATCGCTACGCGTACCGTACCACAGATGACCTCCATTACTCCGCGTTGGCTCACTAAGCTAATGAGCTGGATACCGGTAGAATCAGGTGTGTACCGCCTTAACAAAGTAAAGGATGAGAGCAATGTAACCGTAGATTGTTCCGGCAGGGATGAACGGGAACTGCCACAAACTTTTGTGGATTACATCGACAATCCCCGTGAGTACAATCTCAGCGCAGTTAACACTGTATTGGATGTACACACCCGTGTTTCAGACCTCTACAGCAAGCCTTACAACCAGATCAGTGAACAGTTGCGGCTGATTATTGAAACTATCAAGGAAAGGCAGGAAAGCGAATTAATCAACAACAGGGAGTATGGCCTGCTGCACAGTGTAGTGGCTTCCCAGCGGATTAAAACACGCACCGGCGCGCCTACTCCGGATGATCTGGATGAACTCATCACCAAAGTATGGAAGGAGCCAGGCTTCTTTTTGCTGCATCCGTTAACCATCGCTGCTTTTGGCCGCGAATGTACCCGCAGAGGCGTGCCTCCACCCACTGTTTCGCTGTTTGGCTCCCAATTTATTACCTGGCGCGGTATTCCGCTGATTCCGTCAGATAAGGTGCCTATTGAAAACGGAAAATCAAAAATCATATTATTGCGTACCGGCGAAAGCAGACAAGGGGTGGTAGGTCTTTACCAGCCTAATTTGCCCGGAGAACAATCCCCCGGACTGTCTGTACGCTTCATGGGTATTAACCATCAGGCCATTGCTTCTTATCTGGTTTCTCTTTACTGTTCACTGGCAGTGCTGGTAGATGATGCCATTGCTGTATTGGATGATGTAGAAATAGGCAAGTACCATGAATACAAATAATTTTAATACTGATGGATTACCGGACATTGCTGCATTGGAAAAGCTGGCTAACCAGTTATTTTCCTCCCTGCAATCCGGTAATGAGGTATTGCCACCGGCATACGCCTCTGCTGCCCCCATCCAGGACCCGCTGCTGCAACAGGGCAGTGTAACAGATGTTACACAGGCGCCTACCAGTTTACCGGACCCACATTTTTCCGGTAATGGTGGCATCCCCGCCTCTGTAGCTGGCAGTGGTATTTCTCCGTCTGCACTCTCCCAACATCCGGCGGCTTATGACCCGTCTTTTGAAAAGGAACTGCAGCGCGCACTGAAAAGTATTCCGGTATCATCGTATACTTCGCAACTGCCGTCACCCGGCACTTCGTACTATTTTTTACCGGAACAAAAAGCCGGCATCACCGGCGTTTCCCAGCCCCCGCTGGATGTAAATCTGATCAGGGCCGACTTTCCTATTTTGCAGGAACATGTGAACGGACGCCGGTTGATATGGCTGGACAATGCCGCCACCACGCAGAAACCGCGACTGGTAATTGATCGTATCAGTAGTTTCTACGAACACGAAAATTCCAATATTCACCGTGCAGCTCACGAACTGGCCGCGCGTGCCACAGATGCGTATGAAGGCGCCCGCGAAAAAGTAAGGGCCTTTCTCAACGCCGCTTCTGTCAATGAAATTGTTTTTGTACGCGGAGCCACCGAAGCCATCAACCTGGTGGCGAAAAGCTGGGGAGAACAGTTCCTGCAGACCGGCGATGAAATTATCCTCAGCCACCTCGAACATCACGCCAACATCGTTCCCTGGCAACAGCTGGCCAGCAAAAAAGGTTTGGTGATTAAAGTTATTCCGGTAGATGAAGACGGACAAATTATCCTGTCGGAATACCAGAAACTGCTCAGTGCTAAAACAAAGCTGGTCTCGTTTACGCAGGTATCGAATGCGCTCGGCACTGTTACACCGGCACAGCAGATAGTGGAGCTCGCACATCAGGCCGGCGCCAAAGTACTGGTAGATGGTGCACAGGCTGTATCTCATATGCGTGCAGATGTACAACGCCTGAACTGCGACTGGTACGTATTTTCCGGGCATAAAGTTTTTGGGCCTACCGGTATCGGCGTACTTTATGGTAAAGAAGCACTGCTCAATGAAACACAACCCTGGCAAGGTGGTGGCAATATGATTAAGGACGTTACTTTCGAACATACCCAGTATCATGCCGCCCCTGGCCGTTTTGAAGCAGGCACCGGTAATATAGCCGATGCCGTAGGACTGGGCGCCGCCATCGATTACGTAAATCATATAGGCATTGATGTTATATATCAATATGAACATTACCTGCTGGTATATGCTACACAATTGCTGAAAGATGTGCCAGGACTACGTTTAATAGGTACCGCCCCTGATAAAACCAGTGTGCTGTCTTTTGTTTTTAAAGACTATACTACCGAACAGGTAGGTGCTGCATTGAACCAGGAAGGCATTGCAGTAAGATCCGGTCACCACTGCGCACAACCCATTCTGCGCAGGTTTGGCGTAGAAAGTACGGTAAGACCATCACTGGCATTTTATAATAGTTGCGGAGATATTGACACCCTCGTAAATACATTATTACGTTTGCGCAGGAATAAAATTTAAGTATTTCAGGTAGATGATGGAATGATAAATGAGTTTATTTTCAACAATTCTTTTATCATTTCATCATCTTTAAAAAATATTTTTCACACACCAGCATCTCTGAATTACTTTTACAATATACCTCCAAACAAGCCACAGCAAACAATCACAAGCCATACCTCCTACAATAAAAAAATATCCAACCTCCTGAAACATGCGGCCACGCTCAGGAAAAACAATATTTAAATTTTGCAGTTTAATTTATTTACCTACATTTGCACTCCACATTGCGAGGTAGAGCAGAGGTAGCTCGTCGGGCTCATAACCCGAAGGTCAGTGGTTCGAATCCGCTCCTCGCTACAAAAAGTTAAAAGTCCTGAACACATTGTTCAGGACTTTTTTTATGCAAAATAAATAGTATTATTACAGCAGGCCTTCAATATGCACATCGCAATCTTGTTAGCCATCAACCCAATCCCATCAATAAAATTTGATTCAATCAATGAAACAAAAACCTTCTATGGCATTTATTGCAGCCTCCTGGGTAGCAGTATTTGCAGGTATCCTGGGCTTTATCATCGGCTTATGGAATGCCACCACTATGCAACTGAACGAAAAAGGTTATTACTTCACCGTTTTAATGTACGGCCTCTTTGCCGCCGTATCTGTACAAAAATGCGTAAGAGACAGAATCGAAGGTATCCCCGTTACCGATATCTATTATGGACTTAGCTGGGTATCTATGCTGCTCACCATCCTGTTGTTAACAGTAGGATTATGGAATGCAACCCTGGCTCCCAGTGAAAAAGGATTCTATGCTTTTGCATTTTTGCTCAGCGTTTTCGGTGCTATTACTGTACAAAAAAATACCCGCGATAGCCAGGCTGCGAAAGATAGCAACCCGGTTGCCAAAGAGACAGCTACTTCCGACTTTTAATTTCTTTCAACAGGGTGATAGCCACCCTGTTGACTTTCCCCATCCCTGCCCCATCAATTCCCACAAGAAAAAATAGGCCTCCCTTTTTCCGGAATACATAAATACTTTTCCTGATTCGCCGCCGCCCACAAGGATGGTACGGCTAATTTTGCGTGGCTCTTCTGGAATAACCAGTAATTTAAATCGAAGCATTCCTCATTCCAATAAGACAGCAAATCTTTTATCACCCAATGAAACGCATGTTCTTTTTATGGTCAGTCTGACGCTGATCGTTGTTAATGTCATCGCACAAAACAACACCGGCGCTATTAAAGGCACCATTACCACTTCCGATACATTGCAAACAAAGCCTTCAGCGGAATTCTGCTGAAGGCTTTGTTTTGTAATCTGTTATAATATATGGATTGCCTGCCAGCCTTAAAAAGGTCTGTGCCGGGAAATAATTTCCCGTTTTAAATAATCATGTGTGGACCCCTGTATTTCCGGGCATTCCAAAAAAAAATGTTAAAAATGATTTCATTTAATACAAATAAATATTACTTTTATTCCTGAAGAAGAGATAAAGTGCTACGTTTTTGAAACTTGTTATTGAAATAGAAGATTCCCTGAATCTTTTTTTTGGAAGCCATTGCTAAATCGATTTTTTAATACCTGACCCGATCGGTATTAGAAAGTCACTGCATCGCAAACCCGCGTGTATGAAAAAACTAAAAAAACAATACCTTGTTATGCCGGGGGATTTCCGGAAATGATTTTTTTAAACACTTGTTATTCTAATTGTTAGCTAAATCGATATTCTACTGAAGAATCAGTACTGTAAGGTATCGTGTAATTTTTGCTTATGCTACATCATTAGGGAAACCATTGCCAACCTGACCGGAAGCCAGGTGACGCTCTCCATTGGGAGGTATTTTACCATTTTATAAATCACTTAAATCGTACTCAATCGTATCAAAACTTTAAACAAATAGCCTGTAGGCTTATTGCTAAATCGTTTTTTCAATAGACCAGCCGGGCTTTTCTTATTAACCAACTTCAATAATTGTATATGCACAAACGATCCACGTTTTGGGCGGGGAGGGGTATTGCCAGTACTCTCCTGATGCTTCTTTCGCTCTTTGCCTTTTCACAGGGCAAAACTATATCCGGCAAAGTGACGGATGCCAACGATAAAACACCAATACCGGGTGTTTCTGTACAGATAAAAAATACCAGTTCCGGTACCATTACTAAAGCAGACGGAAGTTTCAGTCTGCAGGCACCGGAAAACAGTGTCCTGATATTCTCCTTTATAGGATATCAGCCACAGGAAGTACCTGCTGCTACAGGTGTACCCCTGAATGTAAAACTGGTCACCGCCTCCAAATCACTGCAGGATGTAGTCGTAGTGGGCTACGGCACACAAAAAAGAAATGAAGTAACCACCTCTGTAGCAACCGTGAAAGCGGAAAACTTTAACCAGGGCGGCTCCCGCTCTCCGATGGATCTGATCCAGGGTAAAGTAGCAGGTTTATCTGTTACCAGAACACAGGGAAACAATCCTAACAGTGGCGCCTCTATCCAGATCAGAGGCATCGGTTCCCTTTCCGGCGACAAAAATCCTTTAATCGTTATTGATGGTATTCCGGGCGGTAACCTGGACCTGTTGCAACAGGATGATATCGCCACTTTCGATGTATTAAAAGATGGTTCTGCTGCAGCTATCTATGGTACCAGGGGTAACAACGGTGTTATTCTCATCACCACTAAAAAAGGGAAAGCCGGTGATCCGCAATACACCTACTCTACCTATCTGCAAAGAGAAGCGGTCGCTAAAAGACCCAGCATCTTAAGCGCAGCGGAATATGTAAAAATTGCCGGACAGGATCAGAACAAGGGAGCGGATGTAGACATGTATGATCTGTTGCTGGACAAAAACAACCTCAGTCATTATCACAACTTCGCCGCTTCCGGTGGTACCGCCAACAGCAACTACCGTGCATCTCTCTACTATAACGATGCAAATGGTATTGCCCTTCAGAACGGCCGTAAACAATATGGTGGCCGGGTAAACGTAAATCAGACCGGATTACAGGGATTACTCACCATGCAGTTCAACCTGGCAGGTAACTTTAATAAAGCCAACCTGAATGGTGGCAACAGCGGCGGTGGCGACAACAAAGCCGGCAACGCGGGCGCCGATTTCGAACAGGCAGTACAACGCAATCCTACTGCGCCCATCTTTGGCCCGGACGGCAAATACATTGAAACAAATGGTTTCAATAACTATAACCCCCTGGCCCGCTTAAACCAGGAACTGTATGAAAGAGATCAGAAAACCTATTCCGGCGATGCACGTATAACGCTGGAGCCTATACGCGATCTGAAAATTTCTGCATTCGGCGCTATTGTCCGCGATGAATACAACGATCGCCAATATAAAAGTAAACTCTCCCGCTCTTCTATTCAGGACTATAAAGGAGGTGGCTACGCATATAAAGCCAATTCCGCAGCTATGGATAAAACCTTTGAAGCAACGGTTGACTATACAAAAACAATTCACTCAGATCATACCTTCAATGTGCTCGGTGGTTATAGCTACCAATATAGTACTCTGGAAAAATATGCGATGGACAACAACGGCTTCCTCACCGATGCATTCGAAGACTGGAACATCGCTGCCGGTAATGCACTGATTGACAAAACCCTCCCTGCTCCAAAGCAAAGCAGTAACAAAATAGATAATACACTGATCGCCTTCTTCGGCAGGATCAACTATAATTACAAACAAAAATATATGCTGCAGGCCATCCTGCGTCATGAAGGTTCTTCCCGCTTCGGTGCCAATAACAAATGGGGTAACTTCCCGGCAGTTTCCGCAGGATGGGTGATTTCAAAAGAAGCTTTCATGCAGGACCTGACAGTCATCAATAACCTGAAACTGCGTGCCGGATATGGTATTACCGGTAACCAGGGCATTCCCAGCTACCAATCCCTGCTCACCCTGGGAACAGGTGGCGCTTACATTCAATACGGTCAATGGATCCAGACTTATGGTCCCAACAAAAACCCTAACCCGGATCTGAAATGGGAAAAGAAAAAAGAATTCAACGTAGGCCTGGACTTCTCCCTCCTCAAAAACAGGCTAGGTGGTTCCATCGATGTATATAGCCGTAAAACACAGGATCTGTTGTTTAACTATACCGCGCAATTGCCTTCCAATATTCTTGATAACATCTTCACCAATGTAGGTGCTATCTCTAACAATGGTGTGGAAGTAGTCATCAATGCTGTACCAGTAAAAACAAAAGATTTCACCTGGAACAGTGACCTGACTTTTAACTCCCAACGGAATAAAATGGTCTCTTTTTCTAACCAGATATTTAAAACCACAGAGCAATACTTTGGAGATCTTCCCTCTCCGGGTAACCTTGGTTCCGCTATCCGCGTAGTCGAAGGTGGACCTTTGGGTACTTTCTTTGGATACCGTTATGCTGGTCTTACCAAAGATGGTAAATGGCAATTCTATAAAAAAGATGGCAGCATAGGAGATATCTCCACCGTTAATCCGGATGATAAAACTGTGATTGGAAATGGTATTCCTAAATACATGGCTTCCTGGAACAATACTTTCCGTTATAAAAACTTTGACCTGAGTATTTTCTTCCGTGGCAAATTTGGTTTCGATATCCTGAACCTGCAGGATATGTACTTCGGTAACAAAAAATGGGCACCAAACAACATGCTCAGTTATGCCATTGGCAAAAATGCCCAGCTGAATGCTGATCCACAGTTCTCCGATTACTACCTCGAAAAAGGAGATTTCGTTAAACTGGATAACATCACCCTGGGCTATAACTTCCAGCTGAAAACCAAATATATCCGCAGTCTGCGCGTATATGCCAGCGGGCGTAATATTGCTACCATCACCAAATACAGCGGTCTTGATCCTGAATTACAGGATACAGCCCTGGATTCCGGTATAGATGGCAGAGGGTTTTACCCACGTACCCGCTCCTATACTATCGGATTGAACCTTGGATTTTAAAAGCAGCAAAATTGTAACGTATGAAAAAAAGTAAAGTATATATCAGCGCAGCCCTGCTGGCACTCGGTATGAGCGCCTGCACCAAGCTCGAAGAAAAACCATACAGCGAAATTATTTCAGACCAGTTTTATAATAACAAGCAGGAAGTAATGTCCGCTATCCTGCGTCCTTACACCCATGCGGGTGCATGGGCTGCACCTACCGGCCAAACCGGCTACTGGCGCTTACAGGAACTCTCTGCCGACCAGCTGGCATGGCCTCAGAAAGGCCGGCATGGCTATGACGGCGGTAACTGGATCCGCCTGCATGACCATACCTGGATTGCCAATGAAGACAATGCCTGGAATCCATGGAGACTAATGTTCTGGGGTATGGGCTTCTGCAACAATACCATTAAAGATCTGACGCCACTGGATTTTACCAAAATCGGTATGACAGAAGCTGATAAAACCACCCTGCTGGCAGAAACAAAAGTAGTGCGCGCCTGGCATTACCTGAAACTGATGGACCTGTATGGAAATATTCCCGTCGAAACAGTAGTAAACAATTCAGCTTCGCCGGCTACTAAGTCCCGCAAAGAAGTATTTGCATTCGTGGAAAAAGAAATCAAGGACAACATGGATCAGCTGCAACCACTGTCTGCTGCCATGGTCGGCCGTACTACCAAAGCTGCTGCTTACTCGATGCTGGTAGAACTGTATCTCAATGCCCAGGAATGGACCGGTACTCCACGCTGGGATGATTGTATCACCTACTGTAATAAAATCATAGCCGGTGAAGGTGGCTCTCTGAATGGTACTGTCCCCGCATTGGAACCAGATATTTTCCGTGCTTTCGCCAACACCAACAGCACCTCTGCGGAAGACCTGTTCCAGCTCACCTATGACCTGAGAGCCGGTAACTCCCGCTTCGGATGGCAGGGCGATTTCTGGCACTACCGTCAACGTCAGATCTACAACGCTGATGTAGACGGCAACAACGGTATTGTAGTCATTCCATCTGCATACGATGCTTTCAAGGACAATGATCTCCGCAAACAAAACTGGATGCTCATCGGACAACAGAAAAAAGATCCGGCCCTGCGTACCGGCATTGGTGACAGCCTTGTTTTAGGTACAGAGGAATACGCCGACAAACCACTCATTTTTGTAAAAGAGATACGTAGAAACTCTACCGGTGAAACCGGTGCTGGTGGCATGACCCAGGGAGAAGAAAACAGCGGCGCACGTTTCGCCAAATACCTGCCGGGCAAACAAACCGATGCCAATTACTGGGGCAACGACTTCGTATTATACCGCCTCACAGAAATATATTTCAACAAGGCGGAAGCCCTCATGCGCAAAGGAGGCGGTATCGCCACCCAGGAAGCAGTAGACCTGATCAACACCTGCAAAAAACGCGCTTTTAAGGCTGAAGACTGGTCTAAGGAAGCTTATACAACTACAAGTCTCACCATGGACGAATTACTGGCTGAAAGAGGCCGCGAATTTATATTTGAGGGCAAGCGCCGCTCGGATATGATCCGCTTCGGTAAGTTCACCACCGCTTCCTGGTGGGATCACCAGCCTTCATCAGACAAGTACAAGCTGTTCCCTATTCCATTCAAACAAACCAGCATCAATCCTAACCTGGTACAAAATCCGGGTTACTGATACATCTCATTGGACAGGTGTAGTAAACGATGCCTGTCTGAGTGCGGAAGACAAGAAAGGCCATCTCTTTTGTGGAGATGGCCTTTTCTTTTTAGCTGGTTATTACTACAGACTAAATGCATTCACATTTCCTGAGAAATCTGCTACATACAACAAACCGTTGCATATCGCCATTTCAGCAAATACAGGAGCCCCTGTATGGAAACGTGATAATAGCTTACCCGTTTTCAGATCCGCCACATACACATATCCGTCAGAAGCACCAATATAAACGCGGCTACCAGCACAAAGCGGTGTAGACTCAATTGTTGCGGAAGAAGGCAGCGTATAGGGAGCGGTATAAAACAACGCTTCACCTGGCACAAAACGCCACATCAGTTGCTTCGTCTTTTTATCGTAAGCTGCCAGGCCATTAGTGGCGGTACAAATGAGTATCAACTGATTGGTTACCACCGGCGCCGTCATTGTCTTCAGCGCCTCTTCTACCGGGATACTATCAATCGTTTTACCATTCGCCGGATCAATAATATGTAGCTTATTCAGTCCATGTACATATAATTTGCCGTCATAAAACGCCGCAGTACCACTACGGAAACGGATGCCTTCATCGCTGCGTTTCCAGCGTAATTTACCCGTAGCCAGATCGTGGGCAAATAAATGGTTCCAGTTGGAAGAAGTAATCAGGCAATCGCCCTGTACCGCCATCGCCGCCGGCGTGCCTTCTCCCCCGCTCCAGTCATGATTGGTCCATTTCACCGCACCGGTGTACAGGTCCAGCGCCTGCATATACTTTCCGGCACCGGTATAATACACACCTGCTTTCACCACACCACCGGAATTGTAAGAAGGTAAACTTCTCATATCACCGGCATGTTGCCAGCGAAGTTTACCAGTGGCAGCTTCCAGCGCATAAGTAATACCTTCTGCATCGGTAGCAACTAACAAATGATCGCTGTAACTGATGCTGTGTTTGATAGAATTTTTAGTAGGAAACTGCCATACTACTTTACCAGTCCTGGCATCCATGGCTGTAATACCGCAGTGCTTATTTCCTTCATCATCGATATTACCCACAAATACTTTTCCTTCCGCGCATACCGGAGATGACTTCCACACATTTCCACCTGTATTGGCAGACCACACCAGGTGCAATTCATTACCGTCAGGTGCATTGTTGACTACACCTGTTCGCTGTTCATTCTGTAACACTTCCGGCCATACCTGCCCGGTAAGGGCAGGTACTTTACTTTTTTCCAGGGAGAAGGTATCCCTTCTGAACAGAACATTGCCCGTACTCATAGTTGCTTCTACCGTAGAAGTATATACGTTATTTAACCAGGCAGCAGGAATCTCCGTGATAGTAGCCCAGTTCCAGTCGGTACGGGGTTGCAGCGGTAACTGTTTCAATAATTGTCCCTTTTTGTTGTACAAACTGAAAAGCACCTGCCGTACATTGGCAGAAGTGTGATAGGTATTCACACTGATCAACATCTTATTGCCTTCAAAAGCTACACCAGTGGCAGCAGGCGACACCTGTGTAATTTGATTGCTCACATAGGTATAACGTCTTTGAACTGCGGAGATACCAGCTTTATCTACATTGATCACATCAAAATTGCTCGCAGAGTTATCTATTCCGCCGTCTGCCGCCGGGGCAGAACAAAGGGAGCGGATGCCGGTATTACCATGCGTCCGTGCAAAGTTAATATGCCAGTGTCCATAAATCCACGCTTTCAGGTGATGATCATTCAGGTTAATACTATCCTTGCCGGCGCGGATCGCAAACAGCGTATCATAAGTAAGCAGGTCATGGTTAAAGATGATTACCGGTTTAGCCGGATCAGTATGTGCCAGGTCATTTTTGATCCACTGTAATACATCATCCACGGTATAGGACGGTGTATAATCGCCATACCACATTGGCGTTACGATAAAATGCGCAGGCCCTGCCTCGAAAGAATAAAACACGGGTCCAAACAACGACTCATACAGCGCTTCGCCGTAAGGACCTTTTACCAGGTCATGATTACCGATGCAATAATACACGGGTAATCCCATCGTAGCAGTATTCACCTGTTTTGCATGAAACTTCAATCCTTCTTCATAACAGATATCACCGGTATGCACAATAAAATCAGCATTTTCATTCTTTGCATAATCTTTTGCTTCGGTGATCCAGTTATTATATACCGCAGTTTCTGTATCTGTTAACCGCACAAACTTAGCCATGCTTTGCTGCGACTGCCTCACCGGCGTCAGTGCAAAATCATAAGCAGTTTTGCTGCTGTCTGTTTTAATATAAAATGATTTGGCAAAACGATAACCCGCCGGAGTGGTAATATATACAAACCTTGCTTTCTGATGTGTTGGTAAATAAAATTTCCCGGCGGCATCGGTCACGGCTACCTGTAAACCATTGGATACCCGTACGCCGGCAAGACCAGTCTCGCCTGCATCACAGGATTCATTCCCATTCTTGTCTATAAATACTTTACCGGAAAAGCCCTGGGCCATCACCGCCTGCGTAAAGAGCAGCATCATCGCAGTGCCTAATATATTTTTATACATACCTGTTGTTTTTTCAAAACTCAGCATAGATGTAAATAGCAAAGGGAAGGCCATGGCCCTCCCTTTGCTATTTACACATTTTATTACCAGCCAAAAATCTGTTTCAATCTGCCGTTCAATACCGTTTGATCCAACGGAATAGGACGATAGTAGAACTTAGGCTCTATGAATGTGCGACCATTACGATCAGCTGCAAACATAATATGCCCACTGTTGCCATTCTCCAGGTAAAAATTCTCATTCAGATAATAACGACCCATATTTTTCTTAATACTCCAGGGGATGTTATCAATGGAAGATGAATCCGCCAGAGTCGGAAGAATAGCTATATCCGGTACATTATCACCGGTCATATCTATTGCACCCACTGCAGGAACATACATTCCTTTAGGAGCTTCCTTCAGCAGGTTGCCCGCTTTCCATCTGTTCACATCATTAGCGCGTAATCCTTCACAAGCCAGTTCTACTCTTCTTTCCCTTCTAACTTCCAGGATCACACCCTTGCTGGCGCCACTTACATTAGCATAGGCTGTTGCCAATACCGGATCAATATTGGTATTAGCTGCTGCCATATTCATATCAGGCATCTGCACACGACTGCGTAATTTGTTAATGGTAGCATCAATATCCGCTTGCGTAATAGTACCCAGCTCAGCTTTTGCCTCTGCATAGTTCAACAGCACTTCACCAAAACGATAGATCGGCAAAGCAGTATAGTTCAGGTTCCAGCCTTTACGTAATGCCGGGTCACGTGGGTAAAATTTCAGCTGATCATAACCGCCTAAGTTAGGTTTGGCAACGTATAAAATATTATCCATGGTAGTAGAAAATCCAGGATAAGCAACGGTTTCAGCTAAACGTGGGTCACGATTACTGAAGCTACCAAGGAAACCAATTTTATCATATCCGGCAATAGCTGTAAACGGAGTACCATCTTTCATGAGGTAGGTATTCACCAGACTCTGACTCAGCGACCATACCCATCCTAATACCGTATGTGAGTTATTACCAATACCCAGGGCAGCCTGGTAATCGCGCCACTGAATAATTTCAGGGTTATTATCCAGTGCGGTGCTCACAAATAATGCACGATAAGACGCCGCACCATTGCCACCGGTATATACACTGAACTTTTTGCTATCCATTACCTGCTGAGCCGCCCATGCTGCCTTTTCCAGGAATTTATTAGCACTGCTTTGCAGATTTAATTCGTCATGGTATTTACGGAAAGTGCCTTCAAAAAGGCAGAAACGGGACATCAATACCAGTGCTGCATATTTATTTACACGGGTACCGTTACCATCCTTTTCTTTCAGATGATCTACCGCGTATTGCAGATCATCCAACACAGAATCAGCTACCACGGCACGTGGATCACGTGCTTTATACATAGAACTGTCTACATCAGACAATGCATGACCATAATAAGGAACATCAGAGTAGGCGGCAATCTTCGCAAAATAAAATTTCGCACGGAAATAACGGGCTACACCTACATAGTGAGCAATCTCTGCTGCATCTCCCTGTGTTTTATAAACATTGTCCAGCATAAAGTTTACACGGCGCAACTGATCCCAGTCTTCCCAACCACCAATAGTGGAAGGAGTAATACCGTTATGTACCAGTTTATCCATTTCACTGCCGGTATAGCTGGAGATGTTATCCGAATTGGCATCATCAAAAGGAGAGGATAACTGATTATCATAAAACCCATTTACATAGGTATTGAGATCAGTGGGTGTATTAAAGAATGCATCCGGAGAAATTTCCGTTTGCGGATTACGTTGCAGAAAGTCCTTACTACAGGAAGCTGCGGTAACTCCTAATATGGTGAGTGATAATAAAAGCCACTTATTTTTCATGTTGCACATTTTAGAATTCATTAAAAGTTCAGGTTCAGACCACATGAATAGGTTTTCTGATAAGGATACAAGGCTCCATCCAGGCCTTCCGGATCAATGTTGGCCTTCAGATGAGAAATCGTGAAAATGTTTTCTGCACTGAAGTAGAAACGAACACGATTCAGTTTGATCCGGTCTGTCAGATTCTTTGGTAGCGTATAGCCCAGCGTTACGTTCTTTAAGCGGGTATAGGCAGCATTCTGCAGGTATCTGGTTTGCGGTGCACCCAGCTCCGACGCATCTTCCGCGATATATGATTTCAAACGGGGAAAGTAGCCATTCGGTGTTTCCGGTGTCCAGCGATCCAGGTTATGGATTTGTACGTTGGTCCATGGTTGTGCATATACACCCCAGAAGTAGTGATTGCTCGGGCCAGGATACCAGTCTCTTTTACCAATGCCCTGTATCAGTGCACGGATATCAAAACCTTTATAAGATGCAGTCAGATCCACGCTGTAAGGGAAACGGGGAGCGGTATTACCAATGATCCTTCTGTCACCGGGATTGGAAATCGTGTTATCACCATAATTGATTTTACCATCATGATTGAGATCTCTGAACTTCAGATCACCTACGTAAAAGAGATAGTTCTGATCATCGGACCCCACTGCTGTCTGATCAGCATGATTTTTCAACTCTGTTTCATTCTGGAAAAATCCTTCTGTTTCCAGCCCCCAGATATCACCCAATTCCTGACCATTATAATAGTTCCTGTTATCTATACCTGCATCATAGTTTTTCAATGATCCACTCGGATTCGCAAAGCGTGTAATGAAGGAACGGCTGTCTGCCAGCAATAATTTCACACCATAACTAAAAGGATCCTTACCAATGTTGAACTGATCTCTCCAGGACAAAGTCATTTCCCAGCCACGTGTTTTCAGGTCAGCAGAGTTGGTTTTAGGCGCTGTTGCACCATACACATTCGGCAATTCCTGGCTTTTGGCAAACATACCATTGGTATAACGCGTATAACGGTCATAGCTAAACGATAATCTTTCTTTCAGGAAACTTACATCAATACCACCGTTGACCGTTTTTACCTGCTGCCAGGTATAGGTAGCTGTTACAGGGGTTGGGTCATATACTGCCACCGGCAATTTACCATCCAGAATAGTGGAAATATTACCCGGATTCATCAATGACATGTAACCATATTCTCCCCATTGCTGATCACCTAAGGATCCATAAGAACCACGGAGTTTCAGGAAATCCATTCCAATCGTTTTCTTTATGCCGTCAAAGAATTTTTCTTTAGACAGCACCCATGCAGCTGAAGCGGAAGGGAAAAAGCCCCAGCGGTTATCTGCGCGGAAACGGGAAGAACCATCATTACGGGCATTCAGCTCTACAATATATTTATCATCAAAAGTATAATTCAAACGATAATAGATACCTCTTACTGCCCAATCCTTAATATGTTGCTCCTGCTTAACCAAACCAGTTGTCAGCTGTGAAGTAGGTAAACTCGGACTGATTAACCCATTAGCTGTTAAGAAGAAATTATTATAGTAGTGATATTCCTGGTTGAAACCCACCAGGGCGCCCACTGCATGCTTCCTGTTGAATGTTTTATGAAAATCAGTGTATACGTTAAATACATTGTACTTCACCGAATTACTGCTATTGGAAGCGGAAGACAGGTTACCACCAGTATAATTTAATGGCTGCCCCGGACCGGTACTATAGGGCACCGGGATGCTGAATCCTTTACCAACATCATTTCCACGTCTCCACGTTGCATCTGCTTTTAAAGTCCATACATCTTTAATCAATCCCAGTTCTGCATTCAATGTAGTCATAAACTCACTCCAGGTATCCGCTTTACGTCCACCACTCTGTAATACACCTAAGAGATTAGCACCATCCTGTGTCCAGGTGCCATCCGGATTATGCAATACAGACAAAGAAGGCGTACGGTTAACCGCATTGAAAAAAGAATTATTGGTACTACCACTATATATACTGGCGTCAGAGGTGCTGGTAGCAAAAGGCTGATCATAGGTAGTATTGGTGTACATCGTATTTGTACCCAACTTAAAGCGGTCATTAAAGGTATAGGTAGCCTTGGCACGCAGGTTATAACGCTCGTATTTATCCGGGTTGCTCTTTAACATACCCTCCTGTGAATAATATTCACCTGATAAATAATAATTCAGTTTTTCATCACCACGGGATACACTGAAATTAGCGGTGTAGGCGGGTGCAGATTTACTGTACACTTCATGCAACCAATCCGTTTCTCCGTAGTAACTATATGATTTAGGATCGTTTGGATTCACAATTACTCTTGGTAAAGAAGGATCCTTGAGGAGTTGTGCAGCATAATCTCTGTCCGGCTGTGGATAAAGATTATATAACGGAGTAGCGGCATCGTGCTTGTATTGCATCACCGTTAACGGATCTGTGATAATTTTAGGTACCCTGCCCAAAGTACGCACCGCATAGTTGGTGTTAGCAGTTACTGCAATGCGGCCGTCTTTTCCGGATTTGGTGGTAATCAATATTACCCCAAAAGCAGCACGGGCACCGTAGATAGCAGCAGAAGCCGCATCTTTCAGTACGGTTACACTTTGTATATCCGCCGGATTAATCCTGGATACTTCATCACTGGTAAATGGAATATTGTCTACCAGGATAAAAGGATCACCACCATTGATAGAGGTCACGCCACGCAGGTTGAACTTTGCTGCGGAAGAAGACCGGCCATCACTATTGGTAATATTCAGGTTAGGAATCAATCCCTGTAAACCAGTACCCACGTTGGTGATAGGGCGGCTTTCCAACTCTTTACCGGAAATAGCATCTACTGCACCACTGAGGTTTACTCTTTTTTGCTTACCATAACCCACCACCACTACTTCATTCAAACCACTGGAATTGGCTTTCATCACTATATTATAGTGTTGATCCGCCTTGGCGGTCATCTGCAAGCTTTCATATCCCACATAGGAAAATTCCAACAGGGCATTTTCAGGAGCATCCAGCGCAAAACGGCCGTTTTCATCAGTATGCGCCCCATGGGTAGTGCCTTTTACCAACACCGTTACCCCAACAAGTGGATTACCCGCTTCATCGGTCACTTTACCTTTTATGTTAATATTCAGCACTTTATCTCCTGCCTCCACAATCACCACCAGGTTATCTTTCATCACCTTATAATCCAGTGAAGTGCCTGCCAGTGCATTATCCAGGATAGCCCGCACCGGAGCATCCTTCATGCTGATGGATATCTTCTTATCAGGAATGATAGCGTTTTTATACAGGAATGTATAATCGCTTTGTTTCCCGATTAAAGTCAGGAGTTTCGCAATGTTGATGTTTTTGTAATCAACAGTGATCTTTTCCTGTGAAAATCCATGTGCGCTCAATTGCAGAAAACCTGCACAAAGCAATACAGAAGTTAGTTTCATACTTAGTAACAATTTCCTCATACGCCGGCGCGGAATATGAGAAGGCCACCAATGACTTTTTTTCATAAATTTGTTTCGTTAGGTTAAATAATTAGGCCATTACCAGATTGTGTGGATCGGTTTAGTTGTTTTAGCCAGCAATTTTGAAAGGGGAATGTTCGAGCATTTCCCTTTTTTTATTTGCTGACTGCCGTAAAAAAAGTAATATGATTTATATGTCTAAAAGATGTTTACCATATGTCAATAACATTTTCCTTGTTGTTCACTTCATAATGAAATCCGGATGTTAATTGCAACGCCTGCAATATCCCATCTATGCGCTGTTTGCGGAAGGCGCCACTAAATACTTCGTGCTTGTAACGGTCGTTTTTAAACCGTACCGTCACATTGTACCAGCGCTCCAGGTCGTGTGATAGTTGTTCAAACGTTATTTTATCAAACTCAAAACGGTCATTCATCCAGGCGGTCGTCTGACTGGCAGCGGAATCCCCCTCCTGGCTTAACTTTACAGGTGTAATGGTATAATTACTATTGTTGGCATTCACTGCTTTCACGGGTAAAGCAGTCATATTTTTTTTATCAATGATTAGTTTTTGTTCTGGTTGCAGCACTACTACTTTATGTGCGCCGGCAGCTGCTCCTTCAGTAAAGCTTACCTCTACTTTGCCACTCAGCAAAGTGGCTTCTACGGTCGCATCTTCTGCATAGGCTTTTACGTTAAACACGGTGCCCAGCACTCTTATATTGGCGTGCTCTGTTTGAATAATAAAAGGATGCTGCGGATCATGCTTTACATCAAAGTAAGCTTCTCCTACCAGCGTTACCTCCCGGTCGCCATTCAGGAACCTATTCACATCATAGCGTAAATGGCTGCAGGCATTCAGCACCACGCTGGTACCATCGGGCAGTACCACAGCAGTTTTAGAACCATTCCTGGTGACTACTTCGTTGCGGAAATTATGCTTCCCCGGTAATTGCCATACACTGTATGCAGTCACCAATACGGCTACGCACGCAGCCACTCCCAGTACCGCTTTCCACGGAAACATCCGTTTTATCTTTCCAGATGCCGGCGTCTCCATCAGCCTGCTTATATTAGATAACCCCTCCTGTAATAACTGCTGTTCTTCTGTAGCAGAAAATCCATTATTTTCTTTCAGAATAGTAATATCTTCTACTATTGTATAAGCATAATGAAGCCCGGGGAATTGCAGCAGCAATTCATCCAGTTCTGTCAGCTCTTCCGGAGAAGCCTCTCCGGCAAGCTTTCTGGCCAGCAATATATTGATCCGGTGATCCTCTGTCATCTATTTTGTACGTATTACACATGAAGGACGAAAAGAAAGAGAAAAACCCCCAAAAAGATTTTAAAAATAATTTCCTGTTGATATTGGAACAGCCACAACCAGCAAGAGGGAGAAAATACAGCAATTTTCAGGCAAAATAATATCGATGGAGAAAAGTTTACGGGATAATTAATTTTGTTAACTTTAGCGTAATCTACGTTATATAATTTGCAACCATTATCAGCGGACAAAGGAATGGACGAGAGTACAATAAGTGAACTTTTCAACAACATCACAGGGAACAATGATCAGACTGCCTTTCGGGCTTTCTACAATCATTTCTTTGTGACGCTGCTCCGTTTTTCCTATACGCTCACACATTCCAAAGAAGTAGCAGAAGAAATTACCAACGATGTTTTTATGCATTGCTGGCAAAAAAGAGCTGCTCTTTCTCACATAAAAAATCCGCAGGTCTATCTTTTTGTCATCGCCAAAAACAAGGCTATCGACCATCTCCGTAAACAAGCGGCATCCAGGCAGGTATTTTTTGAGGAAGATGAAAAAATGGAAATTGCATTTGACAGCAATCCCGAACAACTCATGATTTCTGCAGAGATGATTCGTAAAATGGAATTTGCCGTGCAACAACTTCCACCAAAATGCAGAATGGTATTTACGCTGATCAAGCAAAATGGTATGAAGTACAAAGAAGTCGCATCTGTGCTCAACCTCTCTGTTAAAACAGTGGAAAACCAATTGGCAATTGCCATGAAACGCTTAACAGCAACTGTAAACTTCACTTTAGGCACCACTCCGAAAGCTGTAAGATAACTTTCTTTATTTCGATTGCAATAACGCGGGTAATCCTTCTTTCTCAAAAATAATTCTTCCTATTTTTAAATCAGACCAGCCTGCACGCAACCGGTAAAGAAACTGGGGTACATGGTCTTTCAACATACAATCAATATACCACGCATTCGCTTCTTTCAACAAAGGTTGTAACTGGTACAGGTGTGTAGAGATCACAAAAAAACTGCCTTTAAAATGATGCAATCCATTGATCGTTTCTTGAGAAATATCGAGGGCATCATCTACATTGGTCCCCCTGAATAATTCATCAAATACGGCGAAACAACGCTTACCTGTATGCGCCTCCTGCACCACATTCTTCAGGTGCTGCACTTCCATCATAAAATGGCTATAACCGTGTTTCAGGTCATCCGAGAGATTAATGATCACGGTAATGGAATCGAAATACGGTAAGCGGCAAAGGCTGGCTGGCACACCCATACCGGCGTGCGCCAGGTAAACGCAAATGCCTATGGCCTTCAGCAGGGTTGATTTCCCCGACATATTAGGGCCTGTCAGCAGCATCACCGGACCATTGGTATCGAGGTCATTTTTGACAGGCTCACGTAATGCAGGATGATAAAAGTCTTGCATCTGAAATCCACTGTCAGTAAACTCAGGAAAAACGAATCCATGTTTTACGATACCTTTCGCCATCGACAACCATGCCTCATAGGCGTAAAAAGTTTCCCAATGCCCTTTGGCAGTCTTTTCGTCAATTTTACGATTCAGCAGGTCTAATAAAAATAACTGATCCTTTATACCAAATCGATCCTTACGGATACGATGAGCAATTTCCCTGGCGCGGAACATAGACAGGTATTGCTTTAATGAGGCCATGCGTTCCCCAAATACAAGCGGGAATACTTCCGGATCTATTGCTTCAAAATAGGCATGTAACTGCGCCATAAAAAGCGCCAGCTGCGCCAGTCGGCTTCTCATAGAATGCCGGTAACGACGACGCCACAACAATTGAACGGTGGCAATTATATGATTGCTGTCGTAATAATAATACTGGTCATTTATTCGTGTAAAGGAATGTAGTACTTCTTCAAAGTCGTGTGTCGAATAGGTGATTTCCGTATATGCGTAACCGTTATCAATAAACGATTTAATGAGGGCTTGTCTTTCATATACGCCTTCCTGCGTATCAGGTAGCTCAGATAATATGCCAGCCAGCTTTTTACGGGCATAGGTATTGCCGGTAAAATCAAACAGTGGTAGTAATTGCTTTTCTATTTCAAGGTCAGTAACATTGGCTTTCATCGCCAAAAGATAGAAAGAATATTGTGTTGCCTCATGCAGGCATCGCTTTTTAACAAAATATATGGGAGCTTGTAAATTTGCGCCCATATATTTTGCATAACTATTAATAGGCCAATAATTCTTTGATAGCCGCTTCCACTTTTGCAGGTGTTGGTAGCATGGCGGCTTCCAGACCGGTGTTTAAAGGTACTGCCGGTAAATCCATGGCCCCTATCGTAAATACAGGCGCATCCAGGAACCGGAAGCAGGCTTTTTGAATGCGGCCGGCAAGGGCCTGCGCGAAAGAGTTATTGAGTTGTTCTTCTGTCAGAATCAGGCATTTGCCATGTTGTTGTACCATGTCAAAAACAAGGGCTTCGTCCAGCGGAAACAATGTGCGCAGATCTACAATAGTAACATTGCCAGGATAGGCTTTGGCAGCAGCTTTGGCCCAATATACTCCCATACCGTATGTAATCACACACAAAGCATTTCCCTGTGCAACATCTTTAGGATGCGCGTGTAATACCACGTTACCTTTTCCCATTGGCAGCACGTAATCTGCTGCAGGTTCCACCATCATGGCATCGAGGGTACCGGGTACTTTACTCCAGTACAACCCTTTATGTTCCAGCATCACTACTGGGTTGGGATCCAGGAAAGCAGCCTTCATCAAACCTTTCATGTCGGCCGCATTGGAAGGGTACACCACCTTGATGCCTTTAATGCTCAGCAAAGTAGATTCCACGCTACCGGAATGGTAAGGCCCACCACCGCCATAAGCACCAATAGGCACGCGTATCAGCGTTTGTACCGGGTATTTGCCATTACTTAAATAACATGATTTGGATATTTCTGTCACCAGCTGGTTGAATCCGGGATAGATGTAGTCCGCGAACTGCACTTCTACTATAGGTTTTACGCCTACGGCAGAAAGCCCCGCAGTAGCTCCTATAATATACGCTTCCTGTATAGCGGTGTTGTATACACGATGAGCGCCAAATTTATCACCAAGTGTAGCGGCTTCTCTGAAAACGCCTCCCAGTCTGCGCCCTACATCCTGTCCGAAAAAAATAGCCTCCGGATGTTGCTGCATAATTTCTTCTACTGCATGCAAGGCCGCATCCACCATAACTACTTTGGTTTTACTATCGGGGGTACGGGTACCACTTTCTGCTGTAACAGCAGTGGGAGCAAATACATGCTCCTGCACCGTTTCCGGTGAAGGCTCAGGTGCAGCCACCGCTTTATCAAAAGCTGCCTGTATATCGGCAGCGGCAGTTTCTGCTATCTGATCCAGTACATCTGTGCTTATACCATGTTTCTCCAGCAATGCCCTCAGCTTAGGCTGCGGATCATTAGCAGCATGCTTTTCCAGGTCCTCCGCCGTACGATACCACTCCTTCCGCACACCGGAAGTATGATGTCCCAATAGCGGCACATTTGCCTGCACCAATATAGGCCGGCGTTCCTGGCGAACATAATGGATCGCTGTTTCCATAGCAGCGTAGCTGGCCGTGAAATCACTGCCATCCACCCGCATACGTTCCAGTCCTTTGAAACCTGCAGCATACTCATAAGCATCCATGGTGCGTACTTCTGCGGCGGTGGCGGAAATCCCCCAGTCGTTGTCCTGTACCAAGTAAATAACCGGCAGCTGTTTCAATACCGCAAACTGAAAGGCTTCACTAACTTCTCCTTCTGTTACACTACCATCGCCGAGAGAACATAATACAACGGGCATTTCTCTATCCGGCCCCATTTTCAGCAAGTCAGAATGTATCTGTTCCAGGTATTGTATTCCTTGTGCCATCCCGGTAGTAGGAATCACCTGCATACCAGTAGCGCTGCTCTGGTGGGGAATTTGTGGTTTGCCGGCTTCCCGGCTGTTAGGGTGACTGTAATAAGACCTCCCGGCGGAAAACGGGTCGTCTGCTTTTGCCAGCAACTGCAGCATTAACTCATATGGAGTAAAGCCCATGGCCAGCAGCATGCTTTCATCGCGGTAGTAGGGACTTACGAAATCCCATGGCCGCAATTGCAGACCAGTGGCTATTTGTATGGCTTCATGACCGCGGGAAGTGGAGTGAACATATTTGCAGATGGCCCTGTTAGCCTCATAGGTAGCGGCCATACTGCCAGCCTCACACATCAGGCGCCAGGCTGTTAATAATTCAGCCATTTCGCCGCTGTTGCCGTCCGGATTGGAGGCAGGCGTTTTTAAAGTTGAAACGCTTGTGCTATCTTTAAACACAATAAGACTGTTTTGGTGATGATGGTGGTTCAAAAACAATAGTTGCCATAGCAACAGTTGCTAATGCAAATTAAATAATATGCCTGATACTTTCGTCAGTAATCCCTCTTTTTTTAAGTTGGATGCTACGCTCAAAAAATTGCGCAACTATTGGCAAAAAATGTTCGATGCCCAACAGAAGGACATTACCGTGGATCAATGGCTGCTGATAGAGAATTTATATAAACATAAAAAAACTACCCACAACGAGCTGGCCCGTAATACCTCCAAGGATATTACCACCATTTCGCGCATTATTGAACTGCTGGTCAAAAAAGGATTGGTAAAAAGAGAGGCAGATGTAATCGACCGGCGCAAAGTATATTTACAACTAACCCCGGCGGGTGTGGAAAAGTATAAAGACGTTAAATCGCTGGTATATGATATGCGGAAGATTGGCTGGAAAACGCTGACCGAAACAGATTATGTGGAGCTGACAAGGATTTTGGATACCATTTATGCGAATATCCCTTAACCATGCCTATTTTCTTCTATTTTTTCCGTTTTTAGTGCATTTTCATATTTTAAGCCCTTTTTGAGTGTAGAAAATCAGGAAATGGTAAAAACATACTTATTTGAGGGTTTTCAGCTCTAAGTGCTATAATCGAATACTATTTATCTATTTGATAATGAGTATATTCTAAAATATACTTCACAAAAAACTTTATCACCTTTATTTTCTATAAAAAGCATCATCGCACTTGATGTGAAGCATGTGGCTTGGTGGATGATCAGGGTAATAAAGGCGGGAATAGGGGCTATAGTCATTAAAGAGGAGGAGCCATTATCAGAATACGCTGGTAATACAGACAAATATGGCAGGCATCATCCCCAGCCTTTATAGGAAACAACATCAATTTTGATCATTTTTTCCGTTTTCAGGTCACTTTTCCATTTATCAGATAAAAAATTAGCGAAGACCAGCAGGATATATTTTGCCAGTCTTCGCTAATTTTTTTATCAAAAAAGATCAAATCGCGCAATCTTCCGCCGCTGCTTTATTGTGAAACAGACAAACAGCACTTATTTCACAGAAAACTCCAGGAGGCTGTCGTTTTCAATAAAAGCTTCGAAAGCATCTCCTATTTCAGTGGGTCCTACACCAGCGGGTGTACCAGTAAAGATCAGGTCACCGATATTCAGGGTAAAAAAGCGGGAAATATAGGCTACCAGGAAATCAAAGGAGAATAAGAGATCCTGGGTATTACCTGATTGTGCCAGTTCCTTATTTTTATAAAGAACGAAATTAATATCCTTCTTATCCATTTCCGGGGTAATTGGAATGAAGTTCCCCACTACTGCAGAGTTATCGAAAGCTTTGGCGATTTCCCAGGGCAATCCTTTGGCTTTTTGCTTGTCCTGCAGATCGCGGGCAGTAAAGTCTATACCAACGGAAATATGATCGTAATATTTATCTGCAAACTTTTCCTGTATATGCTTACCGTTCTTGCTCACTCTCAGCACCAGTTCACATTCGTAATGCAGGTTGCTGGTAAATTCAGGATAATAGAAGGGATGGCCATTCTGAAGGAGTGCATTCTTAGGTTTCATGAACAATACCGGTTCAGTAGGCACTTCATTCTTTAATTCTTTGGCATGGTCGGCATAGTTCCTGCCTACGCAAATAATTTTCATAATGCGTTTGTTTTTAAAGATAAAAAAAACAGATAGGTATCAGCTATACAAATTTACGTTACAACAGGAAAGTCAGTTTGTTACATTCATTCATAGTACGGGCAATACCAATGCTGGCAAAATTCTCGATAATTTCCGTGCTTTTATTAATCTTTTCCTGCACAACAGGTTCCTCTGTATTTTTCCATTTACTGAGTACAAACTCCACTTGTCTGCCTTTGGGATAATTGTTCCCCACACCAAAACGCAGGCGGGGATACTGGTTGGTGCCCAATGATTCCTGAATACTTTTCAGTCCATTGTGTCCGGCATCACTGCCTCCGGGACGGAGTCTGATTACATCCAGCGGAAGGGCCAGATCATCCAGGATCACGAGCAGGTTTTCAACCGGGATCTTTTCCTTATCCAGCCAGTATTTGATGGCTCTGCCACTGAGATTCATGTAGGTGGTAGGCTTTATAACGATAAATGTTTTGCCTTTCCATTTGCATTCAGCTACATCTGCGAGGCGATCGTTATTAAATGCTGCTTTATGTTTGGCAGCAAAAGCATCTGCCACATCAAACCCGATATTATGCCGGGTATGTTTGTATTCGTCTCCGATATTGCCTAATCCTGCAATTAAGTATTTCATTTCTCAGATCAATTACAACGTTAGAATTACGAATTACAAATTACGAATTACGGATTTATGAGGAGATAAATAGCGGATATCTTCCCGTTAACCATCTACCCACAAATCCGCAATTCGTAATTTGTAATTCGCAATTCTAAATTAAAAAGCCCCTCTAAAAGTAGAGAGGCTTTTTGAAAAAATATTCCTAAAAAATTATTTCTTTTTAGCGTCTTTTTCAGCAGTTGCTTCTTCCTGACGGAGCTGACGAGTCATTACTACAGAAGCGATAGGAATACGTGGAGAGTTGGTAACTTCAATACCTTCAATTTTCACGTCTTCTACGCGGATGTTCGCGTTCAGTTCCAGGTTATCGATGTTAACTTCGATATTTTCAACCAGGTGCTTAGGTAAAGCTTTTACTTTCAGCGCTTTCAGTTTGCTAACCAGTTTACCACCGGCTTTAACACCTACAGAAGAACCTACCAGTTTGATAGGAATAGTAACGGCTACTTGCTTGTCTTCTACCAGCTCCATGAAATCGATGTGAGCGAGAGAGTCAGTAACTACGTCAAACTGCATATCTTTCAATACGCATCTGTAAGTTTTAGCGCCCAGTTTAATTTCTGCAATCTGGAAGGCTGCAGTGTAAACCAGTGTTTTGAATGCTTTGGCAGGAGCTGAAAAATTAACAGTTTCTGCACCCCCGTAAATAACGCAAGGCACTTTTTCCTCAGAACGGATCTGGCGGGTGGCTTTTTTGCCGAATTCGCTCCTGAGTTGTCCTTCGATGGTTATTGTGTTCATTGTTTAGACAATTTATATTGATGATTAAAATACGTTATGAATCTCCCCGGCGATGGCTGTGAATAAACAGACTGGTGATCGATTTGTTTTCGTGCATATTACGGATAGCTACCGCAAAAAGCTCTGCTACTGAAATCACCTTGATCTTGGAATCCGGCCCCTGCGGTTTGATAGGAATGGTATCACATACCACTATCTCCTGCAGTACTGAATTCTGGATGTTTTCGTACGCATTCCCGCTAAATACCGGGTGAGTACAAAATGCACGTACACTTCTGGCGCCTTTTTCCATTAACAGGTTAGCGGCTTTGGAAAGTGTTCCTGCAGTATCACAGATGTCGTCAATCAGCACAATATCCCTGTCTTTCACATCCCCGATCACTACCATTGATGCTATTTCATTGGCACGTTTACGATGTTTGTCGCAAATAACCATCTCAGCATTAAAGTAAGACGCAACCTCACGCACTCTATTAGTGCTACCTACGTCAGGGGACGCAAAGGTAAGATTTTCTAACCTTAAATTCTCTATATAAGGAATAAAAATAGCGGAACTATCCAGGTGATCTACCGGGATATCAAAGAACCCTTGAATCTGCGGCGCATGTAAATCCATGGTTATCACCCTGTTAGCTCCTGCCGAAGTAAGCAGATTTGCTAACAGTTTAGATCCGATAGCCACACGGGGCTTATCTTTTCTGTCCTGGCGGGCGTAGCCGAAATAAGGGATGACTGCTGTAATATAGCCGGCAGAAGCGCGTTTGGCGGCATCGATCATTAACAGTAGTTCCAGCAGATTATCGGATGGCGCACTGGTGCCCTGAATCAGGAAAACATAGTCGCCACGGATACTCTCCAGGAATACAGGCTGGATCTCGCCATCGCTGAATTTCTGAATTTTTACTTTGCCAAGACCGCCATTAAGACCCTTGCCATATTTCTTGGCAATTTTCTCGGCCAATGCCGGATTGCTGTTGCCTGTGAAAATTTTTACTGAAGGTTGCATACTAGATACTAGTGGAAAAGAGGTTGCAAAACTATGATTTTTGGGAGTACCAGCCTGATTTTTTTTGAAATACAAATCATATAGCTGTTTTAAAACAACTATAAACTACATTGTATCAAATTATTCGGAAAGGTAAATCGCCCCGAAAAATTCCCATAACGATCGATACCCAATATAACAATTTTATAACGATCCGGGAGAAAATGGGACAAAAATGTGGTGGGTGGCCGCATAATTCCGGAAGAGTGATCGTATATTTGAGTAAATGGAATAAGTCATGTTTGTTAACGTTAAACCAGCTCCCCACCTGGCCATGCGTCAATGGCCCGAAAACGAAAAGCCCAGAGAAAAGTTAGTAAATATTGGCGCTGCCGCACTTAGTGACGCGGAATTATTAGCCATTTTACTACACACAGGACATAAAAATAAATCTGCCCTGGAACTGGCCACAGAAATCCTGCGTCTGGCCCACAACAACCTCTCAGAACTCGGAAAAATAAACGTGAAACAGCTACAGCAGCTCAATGGCATGGGCCATGCCAAAGCAGTAACGGTTTTAGCCGCCATGGAACTGGCCCGCAGAAGACAGGCAGGTTCCATTCACAAAAAAACCGTGATCAACAACGGCTCCGACGCCGCCATGTTCTTCAAACCTTTACTGGCCGACCAGTGCCATGAAACCTTCTATGTCATGTTCCTTAATCACGCCAATAAGGTACTCCGTTACCGCTGCATGAGCAGCGGCGGCATGACCAGCACCGTAGTAGATCCACGCATCATTTTCCGCGAAGCCCTCGATGCCAATGCCACCAAATTACTCCTTTGCCATAATCACCCCTCCGGCAGTTTACGCCCCAGCCAGGCAGATATCCGCATTACCCACAAAATAAAAGATGTAGGCCTCCTCTTCGATATTGACGTAATGGACCATATCATCGTTTCCGAAACAGGCTATTGCAGCCTCGTGGAAGAAGGGATGATCTGAGATGATGATATTTGTTTACTTTCGCACATATTTATTCATTTTCCATATGCTCAAAATAGGACTCTTCGGCGTAGGACATTTAGGTAAAATACACCTCTCTCAACTGGCCACCATGAAAGACGTAGAAGTTGTAGGCTTCTATGATCCAAGCAATGCAAACGCAGCCAGCATCTCCGAGCAATATAATATTCCGCGCTTTACCGTGGCGGAAGAACTAATACAGATCGTAGATGCCATAGACATTGTGGCACCTACCACCCTGCACTTCAAATTATGTGAACAGGCTATCCGGAACGGTAAACACATATTCGTGGAAAAGCCCATGACCAACACCATGGATGAAGCCAAAACACTGGTAAAACTGGTGGATGAAGCGAATATCAAATTCCAGGTAGGACATGTGGAACGCTTCAACCCTGCCTTCCTGGCGCTCAAGGGATATGATCTTAAACCCATGTTCATTGAAGTACATCGCCTGGCGGAATTCAATCCCCGTGGCACCGATGTAAGCGTGATCCTGGATCTGATGATCCATGATATCGATATCATACTAAGTATCGTGAAATCTACCGTAAGCCGCATTTCCGCCAGTGGCGTAGCCGTAATGAGCGACACACCGGATATTGCCAACGTACGTATCGAGTTCCATAATGGTTGCGTAGCCAATCTCACCTCCAGCCGCATTTCCCTGAAGAAAATGCGCAAAATGCGCCTCTTTCAGAAAGACGCCTACATCGGCATCGACTTCCTGGATAAAAAAGCAGAGATCATCAAACTGAAAACACCGGAAGACGAAGGATTATTTACCCTGGACATCGAAACCAACAACGGCAAAAAAACCATCGCGATCGACAATCCGGAAATCAAACAATCCAATGCTATCCGTATGGAACTGGAAATGTTCCGGGACAGCATCCTGCAAAACAAACCAGTAGTCGTGAATGCGATTGATGGCCTGCAGGCAATGGATGTAGCACATCAGATTTTAGCGAAAATAAATAAGGGACTGTCCGAAACAGCCGCTGCAAAATAAGCTTACTGTAACAAAAGCCGCTGTCTGCCCGTTTTCATACAACAACCAATATTTATGAAACGTATTCTTTTGGTGCTGACAGCGGCTTTATCATTCACCTCCTGTATTACAGACCCTCCCACTACTCCCATTATTTCCCAACACATGTGGTATAAAGAAACTCTTTGCAACGATCCCTGGGGCAAAGCACTCACTACCAGCAGCGACACCGTAGCCACCTGGCTTCACAAACAAAATATTAAATACTTCGAAGTTTCTATCTACAGAGAAATATTTCCGGGTGCCGCCAATCATAGCAACTGCGATACCTTTACTAACCGGCTAATAAGGGCTGACATTATCTTTGCAGATACTGCAAAAGCCAAGGCAGCTGGTTTTAAAACTGACTATTAGCTAATAACAACGCCCATACGCTGCAGCGTAAAATACTCGTGGATGTAGCAGGAAATATAACTTACCCCCTTTCCTTCAGCAACGCCTCAGCAATAGTAAGGTCCAGCGGTTTGGTAATTTTGATATTAGACTCCTCTCCTGCCAACAGGTATACGGGATGTCCCAGTCGCTCCACTACCGTAGCTTCATCCGTAAATAACGGATCATAAGGCAGTTCAAAAGCAGGCAGAATCAGTTCAGAGAGAAAAGTTTGCGGAGTCTGAATGATTTTGAAACGATCGCGGTCCACAGCAGCATTAGCGCCGGCTGTTATCTCCCGGATACTATCTTTCATATCAATTACAGGAATAGCACTGCCATGGCTGAGTGCAGCTTCATAACAGGCACGGATCAACGTAGTAGATACCAACGGCCGAACCCCATCATGTATAAATACTACAGACGGCTCCGTCACTTGCTGTAAACCGTTTTTCACAGAATGAAAACGCGTTTCTCCACCTTTTACAATGGTAATAGTTGGCAACTGATCAAAAGCCAGCAATAAATGATTGGCAAAAGTGAAATGGGCTTCCGGCAGTACCAGCACAATTTCCATATCAGGGAAAGCGCTGGCGAAAGCAGCTATAGTATGGTATAATACAGGTTTTCCTGACAGGTCCAGGAACTGTTTTGGAACAGCGCTCTGCATCCGGGTACCGGAACCTCCGGCAACGATGATGGCTACTTTTTTATATTCCATATAAAAAAGAATTACGAATTATGCATTTCAAACTACGGGTGTGTAATTTGAAATGCATAATTCGTAATTCGTAATTTTTTAAACGATCAGCATAGCATCGCCATAGCTGAAGAAGCGATATTTTTCTTTAATCGCCTGCTGATAAGCTTCCATGATCAGATCATATCCTGCAAATGCACAGGTCATAATCAATAAACTGGTCTTAGGCAGGTGGAAGTTAGTTACCAACGCATTTGGAATAGCAAATTCGTACGGCGGATGAATGAACGTGTTAGTCCATCCTTCAGCTGCTTTCAGGTGGTTTTGGGCAGTTACAGAAGATTCTACTGCACGTACTGAAGTAGTACCAATAGCGCAGATCTTGCGGTTTTCTTCTTTTGCTTTGTTTACCACTTTCACTGCGTGATCTTCGATGTGAAAATACTCCGCATCCATTTTGTGTTTGCTCAGATCTTCTACCTCAATCGGGCGGAAAGTACCCAAACCTGTGTGCAGCGTTACTTCTGCAAACTTAACACCTTTAATTTCCAAACGCTTGATCAACTCACGGCTGAAGTGCAAGCCTGCAGTAGGTGCAGCTACAGCGCCTTCATACTTGGCATACACAGTCTGATAACGTTCCTTATCTTCATCTTCCGGCTTACGTTTGATATACTTAGGCAACGGAGTTTCACCCAGCTGATCTAACACCTGTTTGAATTCTTCGTCATTGCCTTCAAATAAGAAACGAATAGTACGGCCTCTTGAAGTAGTATTATCAATTACCTCTGCCACCAATGTCTCGTCATCGCCAAAATACAATTTGTTACCCACACGGATTTTACGCGCCGGGTCAACAATTACATCCCACAAACGGTTTTGCTTGTTCAGCTCACGCAGCAGAAATACTTCAATTTTTGCTCCTGTTTTCTCTTTACGGCCATATAACCTAGCAGGAAATACCTTGGTATTGTTCACTATCATTACGTCCTTGTCATTGAAATAACCGAGGATGTCCTTGAATACTTTGTGTTCAATTTTGCCGGTATTACGATGTACCACCATTAAGCGTGACTCATCTCTTGTCTTGGTAGGGTGCTGGGCGATCAGATTTAAAGGAAGATCGAATTTGAACTGTGATAGTTTCATATTACGGTATGAATGAATTTTAGAGGTGCAAAGCTACCGATTATTATTTATATCATCAAAAAATGATATAAATAGCATACTAATCAAATAATTATATATTATATTCCTTTAGGAATGGCTGCAATCAGTTGTTGTGTGTAAGTGTTTCCGGGATGGTTGTAAACGGCATCTGCCGCCCCGGTTTCTACGATCCTGCCCCGCTGCATCACCATCATCCGGTCACTGATAAACCGCACTACGGAAAGGTCATGCGAAATAAAAATACAGGTGAAGCCCAACTCCTCTCTCAAACGGATCAGCAAATTCAATACCTGTGCCTGGATACTTACATCCAGTGCGGCTACAGACTCATCACAGATAATAAACGATGGCTCCACCGCCAGTGCACGAGCAATCACAATCCGCTGCCGCTGTCCACCTGAGAACTCGTGCGGATAACGGTTATAATGATCAGCCTGAAGGTTTACCTTCTCCAGTAACTCCAGTACTTTTTCTTTTTGCCTGCGGGTATCGCCATATAATCCATGGACCTGCATAGGTTCCAGGATAGCGGCACCAATAGTTTGCCTGGGATTCAACGAGGCATAAGGATCCTGGAAGATAAGCTGCATATCCTTGCGCAGCGCGCGCATATCACCGGCTGATAAACTCCGCACATCCTGTCCCTTATAAATAATACTGCCTGCTGTTGGTTCTATTAATCTTAATAAAGATCTGCCGAGCGTAGTTTTGCCACAACCGGATTCACCCACCAGGCCCAGGGTTTCCCCTGTTCTTACAGTAAAGCTCACATCATCTACTGCTTTTGCCCATTGTAAAACTTTGCCGGTAATACTTCTTTTAACTGGAAACCAGGTTTTAAGGCCGGTTACTTCCAGCAAAGGTGCGGCTGCAGCCAGCTGCTGTTCCCGTTGACGCAAAGCAGCTTCCGGAATCACCAGTGAATGCACCAGCTCCTGTATGGCTCCGGCTTTTTCGTATATCTGTCCATGTGAGTCTGTTTCCATAAAATCACGGATAACGGGTAGTCTTACCAAACGCTTATCCAGTGGAGGGCGGCAAGCCAGCAATCCCTTGGTATATGGGTGTTGCGGATGCAGGAATACGTCCCTGACATTTCCTTCTTCCACAATATTTCCTTTGTACATCACTACTACCCTGCTGGCAATTTCTGCTACCACGCCCAGGTCATGTGTAATGAAAATGACACTCATATCCATTTGCTGCTGCAGCTCCCGGAGCAATTCCAGGATCGCTTTCTGAACAGTAACGTCCAATGCGGTGGTAGGTTCATCGGCTATCAACAGCCGGGGATGGCAGGAAATGGCCATCGCAATCATCACCCGTTGCTTTTGTCCGCCGGAGAGTTCATGTGGATAACGATCCATGATGCCGGCCGGATCAGGTAATTTCACTTTTTCAAACAGGGCTATCACCTGTTCCCGCGCTACTTTATGTGTGCTGCGCTGATGTAAACGGATCACCTCTCCCACCTGTTCCCCGCAGGTATGCAGTGGATTAAGGGCGGTCATGGGTTCCTGAAATATCATGGCTATTTCGTTGCCCCGATAGCTGCGCATATCGGCATCGGGCAACTGTAGCAGGTTTACTGCTGTATCGGTTGCTGCCTGGTATAGGATCTTTCCACCGGAGATGGTGCCTGGCAAATCTATCAGCCGCATGAGCGAGAGGGCGGTAACGGATTTACCCGAGCCGGATTCTCCTACTACGCCCACTATTTCGCCCTTGCCTATAGAAAGGGAAATCTGATTAACAGCTGTTGTTCTTGTTTGGCCGGCCTGGAAAGTAACTTCCAGGTCCTGTATCTCTACCCGCGTGGAAAGCATACCCGGAAGATACAACAATTCTAAAAACGCAGATGTCTTACTGTCTGATGACTTTCAATCAGCTTCTGTAAAGAATCAATGCCTACTTTCAAATGACGCTCTACAAATTTGGTGGTTACTTTTTTATCGCTTTCTTCTGTTTTCACACCTTCGGGAACCATTGGCTGATCAGATACCAGCAACAATGCACCGGTTGGAATTTTATTATAGAAACCCACAGAAAAAATAGTGGCTGTTTCCATATCTACTGCCATAGCCCTGATTTTCTCCAGATAGGCCTTGAATTCTGCGTCATGTTCCCACACCCGACGGTTGGTGGTATAACAGGTGCCTGTCCAATAGTCGTGACCGGAATCGCGGATGGTGGTGGAAATCGCTTTTTGCAGCGCAAATGCTGGCAGTGCAGGTACTTCTGGTGGAAAATAATCATTGCTGGTTCCTTCTCCGCGAATAGCCGCAATAGGAAGTATCAGATCGCCGATGTTGTTTTTCTTTTTAAGACCGCCGCATTTACCGAGAAATAATACGGCTTTGGGCGTAATGGCGGAGAGCAGGTCCATGACGGTAGCCGCTCCAGGACTTCCCATACCGAAGTTAATAATGGTAATATCGCCTGCAGTGGCGCATTGCATAGGTCTACCCTGGCCAACGATTTCTACGTTGTTCCATTCGGCAAACATGGTCACATAATTACTGAAATTGGTGAGGAGGATGTGAGAGCCGAAGTGCTCCAGTTTCTCACCCGTGTAGCGGGGCAGCCAATTAGCTACAATTTCTTCTTTTGTCTTCATAGCCTTTTGACAAGCAAATATAAGGTTTTGTTCGCTAACGGCAATATTATCCTAATGTAACTATCTTCGCAACAGTATTAAAATCAATTGCAACTTGATCGCTATCAGCTTCCCACCACCGGATTTTAAAATTACAAGAGAAGGCAGTAAAGAGCTGATCTTTGACCGCTATCGTAAAAAATATGTGGTACTGACACCAGAAGAGTGGGTGAGACAAAATTTCCTGAACTACCTGGTTCAGGTGTTACAATACCCGGCTTCCCTGATAGGTATTGAAAAGGAAATATTTTTGGGAGAGATGAAGAAGCGGTATGATATCGTAATCTACAATCGTGCTATGCAACCCTGGATGCTGGTAGAATGTAAAGAAATGAATGTACCACTCACAGAACAAACCATGCAGCAGGTGATCCGCTACAATATGGTGATACCAGCCACCTACCTGGTAATTACGAATGGTACCAATACTTTTTGCGGCAATTACATAGCCAGTGAAGGAAAGTGGCGGTTCTTACATGCGTTGCCGGCCTTTACCTGAGGGGCCTCATCTGCATAAAAAAGCCCCCGCCGGAGGCGGAGGCTTCTACAAAAATTATCTATCGCCGTGCATCAAGGGAAAATACCCAGTTGCTCGTAAGCAGCACCTACTTTATTTATCGCTACTACGTAAGCGGCTGTACGCATATCATGGATTTGCGGGTTGGCCATCATTACATCGCGTACTTCGTGGAGTGCAGCGTGCATGGTTTCTTCCAGACCGGAATATACCAGATCCACTTCATCCGCACCGTGTGCAATAAATTTCCTTTCGTTATCCGAAACTTTTTTACCAGTCAGGTCTTCGATGGTTTGCAGTATATGAATGTTCATATTCTCATCGAAACGTTTACCTAAACGGCCATAACGCACGTGGCTCAGGTTCTTCAACCACTCGAAATAAGAAACGGTTACACCACCGGCATTCAGGAACATATCCGGAACAACGATTACACCTTTCTTATTCAGGATTTCATCTGCTTCCGGTGTTAACGGACCGTTGGCAGCTTCTCCGATGATTTTAGCCTTAACGTTAGGTGCGTTATGCTTATGAATTACATTCTCCAGTGCAGCCGGGATCAGGATTTCGCAATCCAGTTCCAGACCGTCTGTATTTTTATTCAGATTGGAAGCACCCGGGAAGTTCACGATAGAACCGGTCGCTTTTTTGTGCATCAGTACTTCATCAGGATTCAGCCCCTGTTCGTTATAGATAGCACCATCCCACTCGATCAGGCAAATTACTTTAGCACCGGCTTCATGGAAGTATTTGGCAGCGTGGTAACCCACATTACCCATACCCTGTACAATTACTCTCTTACCTTCAATACCGGTAGTCAGACCTAAACGGT
The DNA here is from genome assembly GCF_052114225.1 of Chitinophaga sp. RAB17. NCBI lineage: Bacteria > Pseudomonadati > Bacteroidota > Chitinophagia > Chitinophagales > Chitinophagaceae > Chitinophaga > Chitinophaga sp. RAB17. The sequence goes on from NZ_JBFREI010000001.1 coordinate 1,377,131, forward strand.
CCATATCTTCCTTGATATTGCACAGTTCGCGCAAACCATAGAATACACCCAAACCAGTAGCTTCTGTACGACCACGTACACCGCCCTGAGAAATGGGCTTACCGGTAACGCAACCATAACCGTCAATTTCACCCGGACGTAAGCTCATGTAGGTATCCAGGATCCAGCTCATTTCTCTCTCGCCGGTGCCGTAATCAGGAGCAGGAACGTCTGTACCCGGGCCGATAAAGTTTTTCTTCACCAGTTCCGCTGTGTAACGACGGGTAATCGCTTCCAGCTGGAAAGGAGTATAGTTGCGGGGATTGATCTTCAAACCACCTTTGGCACCACCGAATGGCACATTCACAATGGCACATTTGTAGGTCATCAGAGATGCCAGCGCCATTACTTCGTCCTGGTTTACTTCTTCACTGAAGCGGATACCACCCTTACAAGGGAGTTTATGATGGGAATGTTGTACGCGGTAAGCTTCAATTACCTGTACAGAATCGCCTATTCTCACCGGGAATTTAATCTGGTAAACGGCGTTGCAGGCTTTGATCTGCTCCAGGATACCCTTGTCCCATTTGGTGAACGCAGCTGCTTTGTCGAAGCTTTTTTCCACACTCTGGAAGAAGCTATAATGCTGATCTTGCGACATAAATTATTGTTTTGGTATAACGATTAGATTTTATGCTATAACGGATTATTCTTTTCTCTTTCTTCCAGCTTACCGATCTTTCTGTCCAACCTGATAAGAAATAATACAATTCCTAAAAAGATGATCACTAAAACGCCTACAATCACATATATCTTGTCATTGCTGCGGAAAAATTCGTTGACTGGTCCTTTCTCTGTATTCTGCTGTTGTGCATTTGCCAGCACTGTAATGAATAGCAAGGCCAGGGTCAGGCAAAATGAAAACGCTTTGTTGATCATTTAAAAATATTTTTAAGCTGTAATTTCTTGTAACGTACCACCAGTGAAAATATCCAGACACTCAGTAAGGTCCACCCGATAAAAGCAGGATACAACACCATTTTCATGGAGCCGGACGTGTCTTTTGAGGCAAAACCCGGTGTGGAGGCGCTTCCCGGATGCAGGGAATCTACCATGCGGGGAATGATATAAGTGAGTGGTATTAATAACGCAAAAGCAAACACGTTAAAAACTGCGGATATGCGTGCCCGTTTGTCCAGGTCATGGATAGACATACGCAATACCAGGTAAGCCATATAGATCAGTATGGCAATGGCCGTACACATCTGTTTGGGATCATCCGTGAGCGTTCCGCCCCAGGTATAAGTGGCCCAAAGTGTTCCCGTAGCAAATCCCAATACGCCAAAGAAGGTGCCTACTCCCGCAGCACTGGCGGCAATCACATCTTTCTTTAAATCATATTTCGACAGATAAAGCAGGGAGTTGATGATCGATATGGTGAACATGGTATACATACATATCCACATCGGTACGTGAAAGAACAATCCGCGGGATGATTGTCCATTGGTTCCTATTATAGGTATTTTAACAGTGAACCCAGCGATAATTACATATATAAGAAGCAGTATCGCTAATGCTTTCCACCAATGTCTGGCCATTTTTTAACAGCTATATTCGGGGGCAAACCTACACGTTTTAAACCTAATCACAAAGATTTTCGGGGATTTTAAGTTTATCCAACAGCAGTAAATCCCTGTTAAATATCCTTTACAGAAGTGCGCTTTTTGTTTGATATTTCTAATATCAGTCTTTCCACAGGAATGGGAAAAGTATCATTGTCAGGGCAATTACGAGGATATCCATTCCTCCCAGCAGCAGGAACATTTTTGGCAGTTCCGGCTGAAATACGGTGACAAATGCCGATAAAGAGATATTGGCCAGCAGCATCAGCACCGGCATAATGAGCGGGAAGCCCATTACGGCCATCAGGGCCGCATTGTGGTTGGCCTGGGCTGCAATAGCAGCCAGCATGGTGAATAACAGCGATAGGCTAACGCCCCCCAGCAGCACCATCCCTATAAAATAGAGGGGATTAATAATGGGATTGCCCAGGAAAGCGATACTGCAAATCAATGCGATAAGGCTCATCAGGGTCATTAATATCACGTTGTAGATCAGTTTGGCAGCAATAAACACACGCGGGTTCACCAGGGAATAGAAATACAGAAGACGCCCCCGGCTTTCCTGCATAAAGCTTTTGGCAACGGCATTCACTGCCACAAACAGCTGTATTACCCAGAAAAGGGCATTCCATACCTTATCTTCCGGCCGCCCCATCATCAGGTTGATAACGAAAACGGTGGATACGATATAGAGCAATACCCCATAAAAAGCATATTGCTGGCGTAATTCCAGCGTAAGATCCTTTTTTACAAGGGTGAGTGTCTGATGTATTGAACTATTTCGGGTCATGGTCGCCGCAAAGATAGCAAAAAGCAAAAAGCAAAAAGCTATCGAAGCGAATGATCAATAAGAGATTCGCTAAAGTCATCCGCTTCAATAGCTTTTTGCTTTATGCTTTCAGCTTTATGCGCTTAAAGAAGTATATTAGCCCCTCCATAAAAAGTAGCGATGAACAAAATTCTGGTTGCCAATCGGGGGGAAATAGCCTTACGCATTATGCGTTCTGCACGTGAGATGGGAATAAAAACGGTAGCGGTTTATTCCGAGGCGGATCGTACCATGCCGTTCGTACAATATGCAGATGAAGCCGTTTGTATAGGCCCTGCACCTTCCAATCAGTCCTATCTACTGGGCGAAAAAATCATTGCAGTAGCCAAAGAAAAAGGCGCTGATGGGATACATCCGGGGTATGGTTTTTTGAGCGAAAATGCCCGTTTTGCCCAGCAGGTCACTGATGCAGGGATTACTTTCATAGGTCCTTCTGCGGCTTCTATTGAGGTGATGGGCAGTAAGCTGGCAGCGAAACAGGCGGCACAGAAATTCGGCGTGCCAATGGTGCCGGGAACGGAAACGCCTCTACGTAGTGTAGAAGAAGCCCGGGAAGTAGTGCAGAAAACAGGATTTCCTATTCTCATCAAAGCCTCTGCGGGTGGTGGTGGTAAAGGGATGCGGGTGGTCAACAATCCCGAAGAACTGGAAGAACAGATCAGGATGGCTAAAAGTGAAGCCCTGAATGCTTTTGGCGATGATGCCGTATTTATAGAAAAATATGTGGGATCCCCACGACATATAGAAATACAGGTGCTGGGCGACCGCCATGGCAACTGTGTTTATTTATTTGAAAGAGAGTGTTCCATACAGCGCCGGCACCAGAAACTGATAGAGGAAGCCCCGTCTTCCTGTCTTACCCCCGCCATCCGGGCGGCCATGGGACAATGTGCGGTAGATGTAGCCAAAGCCTGTAATTACTATGGCGCCGGCACCGTAGAATTCCTGGTGGATGAGGAACTGAACTTCTATTTCCTGGAAATGAATACCCGCCTGCAGGTAGAACACCCGGTAACGGAGCTGATCACCGGACTGGACCTCGTAAAAGAACAAATCAAAATAGCCAGAGGCGAAGTACTCTCCTTTACACAGGAGAGCCTTAAAATCAATGGCCACGCCATAGAATTACGTATTTGTGCAGAAGATCCTGCCAACAACTTCTTACCTGATACCGGTAAACTGGAAACCTATATCCGCCCGCAGGGGTATGGTGTGCGGGTAGACGATGGATATGAACAGGGCATGGATATTCCTATTTACTATGATCCGATGATCGCTAAGCTCATTGCCTGGGGCAGTGACCGGGAAGAAGCCAGGCTCCGCCTGATGCGGGCGATCGAAGAATACCAGGTAAAAGGTATCAAAACCACCTTACCCTTTGGACACTGGGCCTTACAGCAACCCGCCTTCATCACAGGAAACTTTGATACGAACTTTATCAGTAAGTACTTCACCCCACAATCGTTACAAACGGAATCAGCCGACGTAAATAAACTCGCAGCCATACTGGCTGCGTACGTATGGCAGCAAAACAATATAAATTTACAGGAAGCAGCTATCAGCAATATTCCTTCCGTTTCAGCATGGAAAAAACGGAATATGTTAAGATAAAGCTATAACAGTTGTTAACTTTCGTTAAAGTATTTCCTAAAAACAGGAAAACGTATAACTTTGCGCCAATTTTTATGATGTTACGCAACACCATTTTACAGATTCTTAAGTTCTTTTACCAGCCCTTTTCGAAGGTGATGCCCTGGCAAACCTTCCGCTACCTGGCGTGTGGCGGAGGTAATACCGTGCTGGATATTCTCCTGTATTTTGTGTGTTACAATTTCATACTGCGTCAGCAAATCGTGCATTTTGGCCTTTTTGACATGGGGCCCCATATTGCCGCTCTGTTCATGTCTATGGCGGTTACCTTCCCTACCGGCTTCCTGCTAAGTAAATATGTGGTGTTTTCAGAGTCCAACTTACGCGGACGGGTACAATTGTTCCGTTACTTCGTGCTGGTGGGCATCTGCATTGTACTGAACTATGTGTTAATGAAAGTATTTGTAGAGCAGTTCCATTTTTATCCTACTGTAGGAAAAATATGTACTACTGCACTGGTCGTTGTTTTCAGCTACCTGACACAAAAGAAATTTACGTTTAAAGTAAAACAGCAACAACTCTAACAGATGAAGATATAAAAGCGGAAACCCCGTCTGGTATCATACCAGACGGGGTTTCCGCTTTTATATCTTCATATATCAGGGAACGTTCTCGTAGTAGCAATGCCTGCATCTTGGCTCATACAAATCCTTCTCTCCCAGTAACAGGGTTTCTTTCGAAGCGGATTTACGATAAGAATAATTGGCAATATGTCCGCACTTCACGCAAATAGCATGCAGCTTGGTGATATAGTCTGCTTTGGCCAGCAGGAAAGGCATTTGCCCAAACGGTTTGCCTGTAAAATCCATGTCCAGCCCTGCAATGATTACGCGTATCCCACGCAATGCCAGCTGGTCACATACATTCGGCAACTCATCATCAAAAAACTGGGCTTCATCAATGCCCACCACATCTACATCCTGCGCCAGCAGTAATATTTGCTGGGAATTCTCTATTGGAGTGGAAATGATCTTATTTTCATCATGAGACGTGATACTACCTTCATCATAACGGGTATCTACTGCGGGTTTAAATATCTCCACTTTTAAATTGGCAATACGCACCCGTTTCAGCCGGCGGATCAGTTCCTCGGTTTTTCCCGAAAACATAGAGCCGCAAATTACTTCAATCCAGCCCCTCCGTCCTCCTGCAAGAGAAGGTTCAATAAACATATTATACTAATTTGATTATTAATTAATTAAAATATTCTAATTTTATGAAAATAAAATATTTCTATCACTAACCCGTTAACAATTAAGGCATGGAAAAAATTAATGCATTAATTGAGAAACTACAGGAATTAAAAAATTCCGGCGCGGACCTTTCGGCTCTTTCGTATTATGCGCAATTGCTACAGGCAGAAGTGCTGCATGCACGTAACAAGCAGCATCAGCAGCGGGTGCAATCTTCCCAGAGCAATATCGCTGTCATTATGCCATCACAATCTGCGATGGCCGAAAATATACCAGCAGCTACTGCGGCGCAAACTACAACATTACCACCAAATAAACAGCCGGAAGTACCCGCACCAATAGAAGTAAAACCATCCCAGATGGCTCCCGAAGTACCCGTTAAACCAGCAGGCAATATCCGGGAAACACCCATACCAGCAGCAGCGCAGCCCGAAGCAGAAGACATCAACACCCGCGCTGCCAGGCTAAATACAAATCCTACGTTTAATAATATTACCACATCAGAAGATATAAATACCCGGGCCGCGAAAGCGCAGGAATCTTTTACCAATGCTCCCGCTAACCAAACATTGCCCGAAGTACCCGAACCAATAGCCGTTCAGCCGGTACCTCCGGTAATATCAGCACCGGCAGCCAGCGCAACGGGGCAGCCTACACCTCCGGCTACACCGGAACCCGTTTTCCCGGCGGCCGCAGAAGTGCCACCTGCAGCGGATCTGGCACCTCCCAAACCGGAACCGGTGGTGACAGCACAACCAATACCTACACTGGCCGCAAATCAACCGGTAACAGAAAAGTCAAGACCAGCTACTCTTTTTGACGATGTACCAACTAATGGTAATGGAAATGGCCATGCAACCGTTAATACCGGCGAACTCAGAAAAGATCTGAACGAGCTGGCAGGCAATAACGGACTATCCTTAAACGACCGTCTGCGTCAACAACAGGTGGAAGTAGCCCAAAAGCTGGGAGAACTGCCCATTAATGACCTCCGGGCAGCTATCGGCATCAACGACAAGTACCAATTCATCCAGGAGCTTTTCCGGGGTGACAAGGACCTTTATGAGCGTTCGATTAAAACTATTAACGAATGCGGCAACCTGCAGGAAGCAGATTACTGGATACAACGCGAAATAAAGATTATACAGGGCTGGGAAGATGACCACCACCTGGTACAACACTTCTATTCTTTGCTTAAAAAGCGGTTTTCCTGAATATAACGTAATACTTTTTGCGTGGCACCGGTATTGGCCACCACGTAATCTCCTGCAATGGCGGCGGTTTTAGCATACGCTCCTTTGTCGCGGAGCCATAATTCCACAGCTGCCTGCAGATCCCTGGAATGTTTCACCACTACAGCACCACCAGCGGCTACCAGTTCTACGGCTTCAAAGTATTTTTCAAACTCCGGACCTATCAACACCGGCTTACTGTATACCGCCGGTTCCAGTATATTATGGATGCCGCCTTTGGCCAAACCGCCGCCGACATAAGCGATGGTAGCATAGCGGTACAAGGTGGTAAGCATACCAATGTTATCGATAATCATTACGTTGGCAGTAGCACCGGGCTGCCATTCTGAGTATTTAATGGCCTCCGGAAACAGCTGAATGATAGCGGCAATATGGCTATTATGAATTTCATGGGGAGCTATGACCAGCTTTATACCCGTTGCTTCCTTTTCTTTCCACCACTCGTTCAGCATTTTTTCATCTTCCGGCCAGGTGCTTCCTGCCACCAGCAGGCTGTTACCGGCAGCAAATGAGGCGATGGCTGGAATAGCCGTTTGTTCGGATAAGAGGGCAAATACCCGGTCGAAACGGGTATCTCCGCTGATGCTGCTATTGTGTAGACCTATGCTTTGCAACAATTGCAGGGACATATCATTTTGTACAAAAATATGTGTCAGTTGTTGCAGGAGCCGACGGAACATGCCTCCATACCCTTTGAAAAATACCTGGTCTTTCCGGAAGATGCCGGATACGAGCAGGGTAGGAATGTGGCGTGTATGCAGCGCCGTGAGATAATGATACCAGAATTCATATTTTATGAAGATGGCCAATGCAGGCTGTACAATATCCAAAAACTCACGGGCATTGTTTTTAGTATCGAGGGGGAGATAATATACAAAATCGGCCCCTTTATAGTCTTTCCGGACTTCGTAGCCGGAGGGTGAAAAAAAAGTTAACAAAATTTTATATGAGGGCCAGGCAGCGCGGATGGCTTCCAAAACGGGTCTTCCCTGCTCAAATTCCCCAAGGGAGGCTGCATGGATCCATACCACGGGTTGGGCACCTACACCAGCCTGCTGCATACGGGATTGCCAGTGTTCGCGGCCCTTGAGCCACCGCTGCGCTTTCGTTTTACCTGCCATCGCGGCCAGGTGTACCCCTCCCTTGTATAATTGGAGCCCTGCATTATAAATCCCTGTTGCTATCATTCGCCTGCGTACTTTTACTTAATTTTCAGCTGAATGCAAAGATAATCCCCAGCCAATCCCAAAATTTGTAAATTTGCACACTTTAAACAAAATAAAAATATACGATCATATGGTTCCTATTCAGATGGTGGACTTGAAACGCCAGTATACGAAGATTAAATCCCAGGTAGATGCAGCCATCGAGGAAGTTTTAGAAAGCTCCGCTTTTATTAATGGCGGTGCAGTGCAGAAATTTGCCGGAGAATTAGAAACGTATCTGGGTGTTAAACATGTGATTCCCTGCGCCAATGGAACTGATGCACTTCAAATCGCCATGATGGCACTTGGACTGCAACCCGGCGATGAAGTAATCACTCCTTCTTTTACCTTTATTGCTACTGCAGAAGTAATTGCGCTGCTGCATCTGAAACCGGTTTTTGTGGATGTAGACCCCCAAACATATTGTTTGGATATTACCGCCATAGAAAAAGCGATTACACCCAAAACCAAAGCAATTGTGCCTGTTCATCTATATGGTCATGTAACAGATATGGAACCGCTGATGACACTGGCAGCCAAACACAACTTGTATGTAATTGAAGACAATGCCCAGGCAATAGGTGCCGATTATACTTTTAAAGATGGAACTAAAAAGAAGGCCGGTGCGATTGGTCATATTGGCTGCACATCTTTCTTCCCTTCAAAAAACCTGGGTTGCTACGGAGATGGTGGCGCTATCTTCACCAATGATGATGAACTGGCAGCCAAGCTTCGGATGGTAGCCAACCACGGCCAGTCTGCCCGCTACTACCATGATGTAGTAGGTTGCAATTCCCGTCTGGATTCTGTGCAGGCAGCCGTATTAAATATTAAACTGCCATTACTGGATGAATATATCAGTGCACGTCGTGCAGTAGCAGATGCCTATGATGCTGCTTTTGCCGATGTACCACAAATCACAACGCCTTACCGCGCCCCGTACAGCTATCACGTATTTCATCAATACACCCTGCAATTAAACGGAGCCGATAGGAATGAACTGCAGCAATACCTTTCAACAAAGGGAGTGCCTGCTATGATCTACTATCCTGTTCCAGGCCATCGCCAAAAGATGTTTGAACATTTCGGCGGCGCTTCATTTGACCTTCCAGTAACCGATAATCTCACCACCAAGGTGATTTCCTTGCCAATACACACTGAAATGGATGCCGATCAACTGGAACACATTATCCAGTCCGTTAAATCATTTTTAAACAATTCCCCCACATGAAGATTACAGTAGTAGGTACCGGTTACGTAGGTCTCGTAACCGGCACCTGTTTTGCCGAAACAGGAAATGATGTCACCTGCGTAGACATTGATGCCAACAAAGTAAAAAAGCTATCTGCGGGTCAGATTACCATTTACGAGCCAGGGCTGGAAAAACTATTTGAACGTAACCTCAAGGAAGAACGTTTGTTTTTTACTACCAACCTGGAAGAAGGTATTAAAGATGCGGAAGTGATTTTCCTGGCATTGCCGACTCCTCCAGGAGCAGATGGCGCAGCAGATCTTTCCTTTGTGCTAAATGTAGCAACGCATTTAGGTAAGATTATGACTGACTACAAGGTAATAGTTGACAAAAGTACAGTACCGGTTGGCACGGCAGAAAAAGTAGCAGCAGCAATTGCCGAAAACTGTACAACCCCATTTGATGTAGTTTCCAACCCCGAATTTTTACGCGAAGGCGTAGCAGTAGATGATTTCATGAAGCCAGACAGAGTAGTCATTGGTACCACTTCTGAAAGAGCACGTAAAGTAATGGGAGAATTGTATGCCCCCTTCGTAAGGCAGGGAAATCCGATATTGTTCATGGATGAAAAATCTGCAGAACTCACCAAGTATGCAGCCAACTCTTTCCTGGCCACCAAGATTTCTTTTATGAACGAAATAGCGGTGCTGTGCGAGAAACTTGGTGCCGATGTAGATATGGTTCGCAGAGGCATAGGTAGTGATGATCGTATCGGCAAACGCTTTTTGTTCCCTGGCATAGGCTATGGTGGTAGCTGCTTCCCTAAAGATGTACAGGCATTGGTAAAATCATCTGAAGATGCACAGTATGAATTTAAAATACTGAATGCCGTAATGGATGTGAACGAGAAACAAAAACTCTTTCTGTTACCTAAAATAAAGGCTTTCTTTAACAACGATCTTAAAGGAAAACACTTTGCACTGTGGGGACTTGCTTTCAAACCTAATACTGATGATATCAGGGAAGCCCCATCCTTATACATCATTGATGCTTTGCTGGCAGAAGGTGCCACTGTAACCGTTTTTGATCCGGAGGCGATGAATAATGTGAAACAGGTCGTAGGCGATAAAGTTACTTATGCAGAACATCAGTATACCTGCCTGGAAAATGCAGACGCCTTGATTATTGCTACAGAATGGAGCGTATTCAGAACACCGGATTTTAATAAAATTTCCGCCAGCCTGAAGAACAAAGCTATTTTTGATGGCAGAAATCTTTTCGAAGTAACTCGTATGAGAGAATTGGGATACCACTACGAAAGTGTAGGACGTATACCTGCTACTATTTAACAACTTATACCAGACATATGGAAAAGAAAAGAGTTCTCATTGCTGGCGCTGCCGGATTTCTCGGCTCCCACCTTTGCGATCGTTTTATAAAAGAAGGTTTCCATGTAATAGGCATGGACAACCTCCTCACGGGTAATATCAAAAACATCGAGCATCTTTTCCCTTTGCCGGATTTCGAATATTACCATCACGATGTCACCAAATTTGTACATGTTCCGGGTAAGCTGGATTACATACTGAACTTTGCATCCCCGGCCAGTCCTATAGACTACCTGAAGATGCCTATTCAGACACTGAAAGTTGGTTCATTGGGTACACATAACCTGTTGGGATTAGCAAAGGAAAAAAAGGCACGTATCCTCGTTGCTTCTACTTCAGAAGTATATGGTGATCCTAATGTACACCCTCAACCGGAAGAATACTGGGGTAATGTAAACCCGGTAGGTCCAAGAGGAGTATATGATGAGGCTAAAAGATTCCTGGAGTCTATCACCATGGCTTATCATAACTTCCATGGCGTAGATACCCGTATCATACGTATCTTCAATACTTATGGTCCACGTATGCGACTCAACGATGGCCGTGCTTTACCGGCATTTATGAGCCAGGCCTTAAATGGTCAGGACCTTACCGTATTTGGGGATGGCAGCCAGACCCGTTCTTTCTGTTATGTAGATGACCTGGTAGAAGGTATTTACCGCTTATTATTGAGCGACTATCACCTGCCGGTAAATATTGGTAATCCACAGGAGATTACGTTAAATCAATTTGCAGAAGAAATTATTGCATTAACCGGATCTAAACAGAAAATCGTTTATCATCCATTACCAAAAGATGATCCTAAACAACGTCAGCCCGATATTACCAAAGCTCGTACCCTCCTGGGATGGGAGCCTAAGGTGGGCAGACAGGAAGGTTTAAAGATTACCTACGAGTACTTTAAAGAGGCGTTATTAAAATAAAATTATCTGGAATGAAGCGGAAACTATTGATTACTGGCGGGGCCGGGTTCATTGGTTCACATGTAGTACGGTTATTTGTAAATAAATATCCCGACTATCAAATCGTAAACCTGGATGCACTCACTTATGCGGGGAACCTGGAAAATCTGACAGATGTAAAAGATAAATCTAATTACATTTTCGAGAAAGGCGATATCACAGATGAATCTTTCATTGATTCTCTTTTTGAAAAATATCAGTTTGATGGTGTTATCCACCTGGCGGCAGAAAGTCATGTAGACCGTTCTATCATGGACCCGCTGGCGTTTATCAAAACAAATGTACTGGGAACAGCAGTATTGCTCAATAATGCGCGGAAACACTGGAAAGACAACATGGACGGAAAGCTTTTCTATCATGTATCTACTGATGAAGTGTATGGTTCTCTTGGGGAAGAAGGTTTTTTCCTCGAAACAACGGCATATGATCCCCGTTCACCTTACTCCGCTTCCAAAGCCAGCTCAGATCATTTTGTGATGGCCTATCATCATACGTATCATTTGCCCGCTGTTATTTCAAATTGTTCCAATAATTATGGGTCTCACCATTTTCCGGAAAAGCTCATTCCACTGGCCATACACAATATCAAAAACAACAAGCCAGTACCCGTATATGGTAAAGGAGAAAATGTGCGTGACTGGTTATTTGTGAATGACCATGCAAGGGCTATTGATACCATTTTCCATCACGGAAGAATTGGAGAAACATATAACGTTGGCGGATTTAATGAGTGGAAAAACATTGATCTTATTCAGCTGCTATGCAGGATTATGGATCAAAAACTGGGACGCCCGGAAGGAACTTCTGCTCAATTGATTACTTATGTAAAAGATCGCGCAGGACATGATCTGCGTTATGCAATAGATGCCACCAAACTCAACAAGGAATTGGGCTGGGAGCCGTCTCTCCAGTTCGAGGAAGGTCTGAAAAAAACGGTGGACTGGTATCTTGAAAATGAAACATGGTTAAACAATGTAACCAGCGGTGACTATCAGAAATATTATAACGAACAATATCAAAAAAGATAGTATTTAATGATTAGCCATTAGTGATGACCACTAATGGCTAATTATTAAATACTAATAATTATTACCCATGGGCTTTCAACAAACAGGCATACCTAACCTACTAATTTACGAGCCGAAGGTGTTTGGCGATCATCGCGGCTACTTCTTTGAAAGCTATAATGCCAATACTTTCAATGAAGCCGGCATTGAATACAAATTTGTTCAGGATAACCAGGCCCGCTCTTCCTATGGCGTTTTACGCGGATTACATTACCAGCTGGAGCCCTATGCACAAACCAAATTAATAAGGGTAGTGGAAGGCAGCATTATGGATGTAGTTGTAGATATTCGTAAGGGATCTCCTACATATGGCCAATCCTATACCATCGAATTAAGCGCTGCCAACAAATTGCAACTGCTCGTCCCCAAAGGATTTGCACATGGTTATGCTGTTATCAGCGAAACAGCAGAAGTAATGTACAAATGCGATAACTTCTACCAGAAAGGCAGTGAAGGTGGTATCATTTATAATGATCCCGCCCTTGATATTGATTGGGGAATTGATTTGAAAGATGCGATCGTTTCTGATAAAGACCTTATTCTGCCAACACTGGCAGACATACATCATAATTTTATTTTTAACAGCTGATCTTTTGCTATGAAAAACATTCTTGTTACCGGCGGAAACGGTCAATTAGGACAGTCCTTACAAAAAGTAGCCGGCGCTTATCCGCAATTTAACCTGTTATTTACCGATTACCAGGACCTGGATATCACTGATGCAGATGCACTGGCTGCTTATTTCTCCGCACAGCAAATTGATGCCTGCATCAACTGTGCTGCTTATACAGCTGTAGATAAAGCAGAGGAAGATGAAGACAATGCCTTTTTGCTGAACTTCCAGGCGGTGCTGAGCCTCGCAGAAATATGCGCAGAACATCAAACACAATTGCTGCATATTTCTACCGATTATGTATTCAGCGGCAAACAAAATGTGCCTTATACAGAAACCGATGATACAGATCCGGAGAGCATTTACGGCGCCTCCAAAGTGCGTGGGGAAGCCGCAGCAGCAGGCTATAATCCTGATACCATTATACTCCGTACCTCCTGGCTCTATTCCGAATTTGCGGTGAACTTTGTTAAACGCATGAAGCAACTGATGGAGGAAAAACAGGAATTAAACGTTGTATTTGATCAAACGGGTACCCCCACTTATGCCGGTGATCTGGCCAAAGCCATCCTGGATATATTGCAATACAAAGCAGCCAACACAGATGTGGCTATTGGAGGCGTATACCACTATAGTAACGAAGGAGTGACCAGCTGGTACGACTTTGCAGTAACTATTAAAGAGATGACCAATGCAGCGACCACCATCCACCCCGTTACATCCGATAAATATAAAACTGCAGCAAAACGCCCGGCCTACAGCGTATTGAACAAGGAAAAAATAAAAAGCACTTTCGGTATTACTATCCCCTACTGGAGAGATAGCCTGGCGAAATGTTTGAAAAATATATAACACCTTACAAGGCTGATTAAAAAGGTCCGGCATGAAAAGCATGCTTTTCATGCCGGACCTTTTTATGGGCGGTTTACTTCTTAAGCCCCGTAATCAAAGTTCCTCCCATTTTTTTACCCTCACTAAAAGAGGCCGTCTTTATCGGACCAAAGGCAGGGGCAAACCATTCCACCGCGGTAAACTTCCTGGGTATTACTTTGTTCATCATTGTCATCTGGAAATCAAGGTCATAGCTGATAACATAACAGTTCCAGCTGCCGGCAGCGGTGGTAACATTTTCTCTTCCTGTTACCCTCCGGTTACGGATAGTATAACTGAGCACCATTTCCATGCCCTTTACCTTATTCTTCATTTCGTACGAACCTCCCTGTAACTCCTGTCCTACCTGCATATGAGAAGGGTAATCCAGGAAGGCCCCGTTGGATTTACCCTCCATTTTTGTGTCTGTTGTGTTAGGCATAGATGGAAAGTTCATTTTCATGTCTACTGCCGCCCCATTACCACTGCATTTGAAATGCCCGGTACTGGTGGCTACTTGCTTACTATTCTTGTCATAATAGGTATTGGAGAAATCAGATATGACACCATCGCCATCTTTATGCACATTATTGACTTTATAGATGGTTTTACCGGTGGCCGCGCCACTGCCATCGTACACGGTCATTTCGATTTCGGCATTATTCAGCAGGTAATAGAATCCTTTACAATCCTGTGCTATTGCGGGGGTAACATAACAGAGGGGTAATAAAAAAATAAGTAAGCTTTTCATAAAACAAGGTGTTTTGGGGAAGATGAAAAATAGATATCTTATGAATTAACCTTACGATGGATGACTCAGCCGGTTGACTGCTACTATAAATTTACATAGATATTTGTTAGATCTGACCGACCTCCCTTAAAATGGGCGAATCCTGTTAATTTTATGTAGGTTTGCAAAAATTGTTATTAAAATCATGAATCTGATAGAAGAACTGCGCTGGCGGGGTATGCTACAGGATATGATGCCTGGAACGGAAGAGCAACTGCAAAAGGAAATGACCACTGCTTATATTGGTTTTGACCCTACTGCAGCTTCATTGCACATCGGTAGCCTGGTACCTATTCTGCTGCTGGTGCACCTGCAAAAGGCAGGACATAAGCCCCTCGCGCTGGTGGGCGGCGCTACCGGCATGGTAGGCGACCCCTCGTTTAAAGCGGAAGAAAGAAAAATGCTGGACCTCGATACCCTGCAAACAAATGTGAATGGTATCAAAACACAGCTGGAACGCTTCCTGGACTTTGACCCTGCCAAACCCAATGCGGCAGAAATGGTGAATAACTTCGACTGGTTCCAACACATTTCCTTCCTCGATTTTATCCGCGATACCGGTAAACACATCACCGTAAACTATATGATGGCCAAAGATTCTGTTAAAAAAAGAATCGAAGGCGACAACGGGATGTCATTCACAGAATTTACCTATCAACTGATACAGGGCTACGATTTTTATCATTTGTATACTGCCAAAAACTGTAAACTACAGATGGGTGGCTCCGATCAGTGGGGTAACATTGTTACCGGTACTGAACTGGTACGCCGTAAAGCACGCGGTGAGGCATTCGCATTTACCTGCCCGCTCATTAAAAAAGCGGATGGCACCAAATTCGGTAAAACCGAATCAGGAACAGTATGGCTGGATCCCAAACGCACATCTCCATATGCTTTCTACCAGTTCTGGCTGAAAACAACAGACGTGGATGCAGAGAGTTATATTAAGATATTTACGTTCTTGGAGCAATCCGAAGTAGAAGAATTAATTGCACAACATCAGCAGGATCCCGGACAACGACTGCTACAGAAACGCCTGGCAAAAGAAGTAACGGTGTTCATACATGGTGAAGAAAGCTACAACTATGCAGTAGAGGCATCTGCTATATTGTTCAATAAAAATACGGAAGCTCTCCTGCTGTCACTTTCTGAAGAAGATCTGATAGAAGTAATGGACGGAGTGCCTCAATATGATGTACCCAGAACAGACCTGGAAGCCGGCAAGGACATTGTAAGTCTGCTGGCAGAAACCGGCATTTTCCCCAGTAAAAGTGAAGCCCGTAAAACAGTGCAGGGTGGTGGTGTCAGCGTAAATAAAGTAAAAGTTCCCGGTATTGATATGGTGATCAACACCTCTTCATTGCTGAGAGACAAATACATTCTGCTACAAAAAGGGAAAAGTTATTTCCTTGTAAAGGCGGTATAGTATATAACACCTACATAAACAGAAAAGGCTGGTATCACTACCAGCCTTTCTTTTTTATACTCATTACCCATATTATTTCAATCCATACTTCTTCTCATACTTCTCATACAATTGCTTCTGCTTATTATCCAGGTTGATTTCTCTGCCCTGAATAAATGCTTTTGTAATCACGCTGGATTTCATATCCAGCATATCGCCTGTACTGATCGCAATGTTAGCATCCTTGCCCGCTTCCAGCGAACCTGTTATTTTATCGATGCCCAATATTCTGGCGGCATTCAGCGTCACGGCGGTCAGGGCTTCTTCTTTGCTGAGTCCGAAAGTGCTGGCAGTACCGGCTTCAAAGCCCAGGTTACGTTGTTGCCAGAAGCCTTCATTGCTCAGGCAAAACAACACCCCTGCTTTTTGCAGCTGGCCCGCAGTTTTATAGGGCTGGTCCACGTCATCGTCCTGCATCACTGGTAAGCTATGCGGTTGTGTTAAAATCACCGGCACATTATTTTGTTTCAGGATGTCTGCGATGAGCCAGGCATCAGTGCCTCCTACGATAGTAACATCTATATTAAATTCCTTTGCAAAATCAATGGCGATGAGCATTTCCTTCACCAGGTTGCAATGAATAAAAAGCTTTTGTTCTTTGGTAAACAGCTTGCGCATGGATTCAAACTTCAGATTGGTAGCTGTGTGTTTGGCTTCCTGCTGATATGCTTTTGCTTCGCGGAAAAATGTCCTTACGGTTTCAATCTGTTCCATGGCAGCTTTCAGGCGATCAACGGCCGGAGCAGCGTTGCCGCGCCCACCACTGTTTACGGGCAACAGGCTGGGTATATAAAAATGCAGGGCATTATCTGTTTTATACGCCGCATCTTCCCAGTTCCAGGCATCCAGTTGTACTACAGAAGAAACACCGCTGATGATACCTCCTTCCGGAGTTATCTGTGCCAGCAGGATACCATTGGAGCGCAGGGTATTGATCACTTTTGAATCCGCATTATAGGCAATGATGGACCGTACTGATGGATTTATTTCTCCGACTTCCTTCACATCAATGGTAGCACGCACGCTTTCAAATTCTATCAGGCCCAGCTGGGACTCCGGCGCAATGATGCCCGGATATACATGCTGCCCTTTCAGATCTACTACGGTAGCATCGCTACCGGCGGCAGGCACGTTACTACCTACTGCCGTGATTTTTCCTTTGCTGAATGCAATCGTTCCATTGCTGATTACCTCACCGTTGCCCACGTGAATAGTGGCATTGGTAAGATATACCGGCTTATCCTGTGGCGCCGCCGGGGATATAGTTTCCTGTGCATAAGCGGTATGTAACGCGATAGCCAGGCCAAATAAAATCATGATACTTTTCATAGCTGTTAGCATTTAGCTGTTAGCATTTAATATTTTCAATAATCGCTGACTAATAGCTAAAAGCTAGTAGCCAACAGCTGACTGGTGCCCCCCCTGTAAGTCTTCACAGTGGTACATTTCATCCGCCACAAAAGACGCTTTCTGTGTAGGCGTACCTTTTTTCTTTTCGGTCAGCAATTGCTGGGTAAGACGGTTACGTTCTGCGGTGATGCGTTTGCGCAACAGCAGGTCATTATCGCGATCAAACTCCACGATACCATCTACGATGGTTTTCTCGGCTTTGGCGTAGATGCTCAGCGGGTTATCGCTCCACAGTACCACATCTGCATCTTTTCCTACTTTAATACTACCCATGCGGTTGTCTACATGTAATAATTTAGCGGGATTGATGGTCACCATTTTAAGGGCATCTTCTTCACTCACACCGCCATATTTGATTGTTTTGGCGGCTTCCTGATTCAGGCGGCGGGCCATTTCCGCATCATCAGAGTTGATGGCGGTTACTACTCCTACGCCTTGCATGATGGCCGCGTTGTAAGGAATAGCATCCTGTACTTCCATTTTATACGCCCACCAATCGGCGAAGGTACCTGCACCGGCGCCATGTGCTTTCATTTTATCCGCGACTTTGTAGCCTTCCAGGATATGTGTGAAGGTGTTCACACGGAAATGGAAACTGTCGGCTACATGCATCAGCATATTAATTTCGCTTTGTACATAAGAGTGACAGGTAATAAAGCGCTGCTGATGCAAAATCTCTACGAGTGCGTCCAGTTCCAGATCACGGCGTTTGCCGGCACCCTGTTTTTCATAGTCACGGGCACGGGTAAACGCATCTGTATATATCTGCTCTACTCCCATCCTGGTTTGTGGAAAACGTACAGTATTACGGTCGCCCCAGTTGGATTGTTTCACATTTTCACCCAATGCAAATTTGATGAAGGGATCCCAGTTAGTGACTTTCAGGTCTTCTGCATTTTGTCCCCAGCGCAGTTTGATGAGCTGAGATTGTCCGCCGATGGCGTTGGCACTGCCATGCAATAAATGAGAAGCGGTAACGCCACCACTCAGCTGCCGGTAAATGTTGACATCGTCCGGATTCAATACATCTGCAATCCTTACTTCTGCGGTCACAGACTGTGATGATTCGTTGACGCCTCTGCTGATAGCGATATGTGAATGTTCGTCAATAATGCCGGCAGACAGGTGTTTTCCGGTACCATCAATTACACGTGCGTTGCCGGCAGACAGGTGTTTACCTATCTGGGCAATTTTTCCATTGCGGAGCAAAACATCGGTATTTTCAAGTTTACCTTCTTTTTCGTTGGTCCATACCGTGGCATTCTTGATAAGCAGGTCTTCCTGTTTAGGCAGTTTATCCCAGCCATAGCCATTAAAAGGATACAGTAACGGGCCTAAAGTGATGGCGGCATTCTTCTTTACGGAATCAACCTTCTCTGGTGCTGTTTTCACAAATACAGCCGTCCATTTTACGGTGTTGCCACTGGTATCAGCACCGGTACCGGTCCAGTTATTGCCACTGATGATACCACTCAAACGGATGCTGCTCTTGCTGTTCTTTGCCAGCGGCAAAGACATAGACACCAGTTTTCCATTTACATCTATACGTCCTGGCAGGGTATCCTGCTGCAAAACAGACAGCAATGGTGCGCTGGCAGTGCCTCTTACTTCCACGCTATAGCTGTTGCCCGGTGTAAGTGTCACAGTATAAATACCACGGATATCATTCCAGCCATCGCCTTTAATCACATAGCGGTTGCCTTGTACCCAGTTTTGATACAGGATGGTTTTTTCGCTGAAAATGGGTCCGGAGGTAATGAGGAAGTTAGCGAGTTTGCCCGCTTCCAGGCTACCTACTTTATCATATGCCTTTAAAAGCGTGGCGGGTGTTTTTGTTAATGCTTCCAGTGCTTTTTGTTCGCTGAGGCCGTATTCTATGGCCTTGCGTACGTTGGCCATAAATTGTTTAACATCTTTCAGATCAGCAGCCGTTAAGCAGAAAGGGATATTTGCTTTTTCGAAGGCACCCGGTTCTGATGGAGCCATTTCCCAGTGTTTCATGTCCGACAGGGATACAAAGCGGGCATCGCCCGGATCTTCCATGTCGATGGCGCCGGGGAAGTTCAGGGGCAAAATGAAAGTAGCTTTGGTAGCGGCCATTTCAGGGATACGTTGGTATTCGTTACCGCCGGCTTTGATAATATATTGTACGCCAAATTCATCGCCGATTTTATCTGCCCGGAGTACATCCCATTTATCTGCTGCCTCAAACAGCTGTGGCAGCTGCTGGTTGGCATTCCATGCCTGCAGACTAAGGTTCACCCCTTCTTTGGCTGGCAGGGATTTATACCATTGTGCATCCAGATAAGTTTGGCGCAGCAATGCAATACAGCCCATGAGCGAGTTGGGATAATTTTGGGTAGAAGTACCTTTATCGAAAGAATAGACCGCAGCGGCCTTTTCGCGGATAATCACCTTATTTTCTTTTGCAGTGGCCAGGGTAACCAGGGCCGCAGTGCCACGGGCGATACCGTCCGGCTGCTGGGTAAGTACCGTGCCGAAACCGGCTTCCCTTAATGGACTGGCTTTACCTTCATCTCCTGAAAACAAATCCACGGCATTTACCTCACTTTTAATAGCCTGGTTCCAGCCATATGCTCCTTTAGTATTAGACAGGAACTGCGGCGCTGCATTCCAGGCGGAGCCGCCCTTTCTCGAATCAGACAGCCCATAACTGCTATAAATATCCACAAAGGAAGGATAGATGTACTTTCCCTTACAATCCAATACCACCGCATCTTTCGGGATAACAGCAGCCGGACCGGCATCTATCACTTTCCCATCGCGGATTACGAGGGTGGCATTTTGCAGGGTTGTTTGTGCATCCTTTACTATAGTGGCGTGGGTAAAGGCGAAACATCCTTCCCGGGGGTCAGCAATACCATTTACGGGAAAAGTTTCCTGTGCACTGGCGTAGGTGCCTGTTGCCAGTAAAGCCAGCAAAACCACCTGACTGCGATACCGGTTCATGGCATAGGTAATACACCGTGATAGCAGGGCCATCCCGGGTTTCTCAAAAGCTCTTTTCATGTAAATCTTTAATTTTTCGGTTCGGATCTAGTTGATTCGTTAAATGTAGTAAATCATTAAAGCGGAGTTTAATAAAAAGCGATATTTTTTATGAATGGTAAGGCTATCCTAAAATTTTGGATTCACACGAAAAAGGGATAATTTGACAGGGAATTACATCCTAAGTTTGTTTAAATTCGTTCAATATTTGCTGACTATGAAGTTTATTTCCGTTTATATACAAGTGCTGCTCGCCTGTTTTTTTGTAGCCGTTTCGACCACCACTTTTGCCCAGGCAAAAGATAGTTCCGCTACTACGGGCCGCTGGGGGGTTGAGGGAAGGGCTGATAAAATAACTGATAAAATTTCCCATAAAATCGGGTTGAATAAAGAGCAGTCCAAAAAGATTTATGTAATCAATGAAGATATTGTGCGCCGGATGGATGCGGTAAAAAACAATCCTGCCCTCACTAAAAAAGAGCGGATGACACAGTTCAAAGCATTGGATTCAGAGCGCAGCCAGCGTTTTAAAACCGTATTTACAGCGGCCCAGTATAAGAAGTGGAACGACTGGGAAATGACTAAAAAGGAGCATCTCGAAGAAAAAATGGAAAAGAAGAGAATGAGGAAAGAGGCGAAGAATGCGACACCTCAACAATAAATAACTTACATTTAAACCTACCGGCAGTGAGTCAACTCACTGCTTTTTTTATTCCCAAAACGGATGACAACAGCGGATATAAAAGATATTTTTTTGCATGCCGTAGCGGCGGTGCATCCGCAGGAGCTGATGCGGAAAAATGTGCAGGTGCAGCCGGGTTCCCGTATAATCACTATTTCAGGAGATGATTACGAGATCCCGGAGGATGGTCGTGTATGGGTCATGGGAGCAGGTAAAGCTGCTGCTGCGATGGCACAGGAACTGGAAAAAATACTGCTCCCCCATTTCTCCCTGCAAGGAATGGTCATCACCAAATACGGGCATGCGTTACCGTTACAACAGCTCGGATTGTTGGAGGCAGGGCATCCGGTACCCGATCAAAACAGTGTAGCCGCTTCCGTTAAACTACAGGCCATCGCCGCGCAGGTGCAGCCGTCCGACCTGGTTATTTTCCTTTTATCGGGTGGTGCTTCCGCCCTGCTGGCCGATGTGCCGGCCGGCAGTCACCTGGAGGAAGTACAACAGCTGTTTGAAGCACTGCTCAAAAGTGGTGCGGATATCCGCGAAATGAATGTGGTCCGCAAACATATATCGGGTATCAAAGGCGGGCAGCTGGCAAAAAGCATATATCCGGCTACGTTATGTACCCTTATCCTGAGCGATGTAGTGGGTGATGATCTGAGTGTGATAGGGTCGGGCCCTACAGTGCCCGACCCGTCTACCTTTGCCGACACGATGGCGGTATTTCGCAAATATCATCTCCCCGAAAAAATATCCGCTGCTCTCCTGCAGCATATCGAAAATGGAGTGGCTGGTGCAATACCGGAAACGCCCAAACCGGGTGATAAGGATTTCGGGCATGTACACAACTACCTGGCCGGCACCAACCGCATTGCCCTGGAAGCCGCAGCCGGCAAGGCCCGGGAGCTGGGCTATTATCCGTTGCTGTTGTCGGATACTATTAACGGAGATGCACATACTGTGGCCACTTCATTGGTACAAACAGCGCTCGGTTATTCCGGTTCCCTTCCTGCCTGTTTGCTGGCAGGAGGCGAAACCACCGTCACCATCACCGGAAACGGCCTTGGTGGCCGCAATCAGCAGTTGGCGCTGGCAGCAGGTATGGCACTCGCCCATCACCCCACACTCACTTTTTTAAGTGGAGGCACCGATGGCAGCGATGGACCTACCAATGCCGCAGGGGCTATCGTGGATGCATCTACGATGCAAAATGCCAGAAATATGCAGCTGGATGCAAATAGTTTTTTACAGCACAATGATGCATGGCATTTCTTCTCAAAAGCAGGCGGACTACTGATTACAGGGCCTACTCAAACCAATGTAATGGACCTGATGATCCTCCTCATCACCGCAGATACCCCTAAAATTTAAAATCAAAGTTTGTATATGTGTGGATAGATTATATTTTTGGGGTTTGGAATTAGAAATTCTGGATTTACTAAACGTATTTGCATTATGCTGAGAATGGAACAGACATGGCGATGGTACGGGCCTAATGATCCGGTAAGCTTGTCTGATATAAAACAGGCAGGAGCTACCGGAATCGTTACTGCATTGCACCATGTACCTAATGGCGCGGTATGGACGAGAGAAGAGATATTAAAGCGGAAAGCCATCATCGAAGCGGCAGGTCTTACCTGGTCAGTCGTAGAAAGTGTGCCGGTACATGAAGATATTAAAACGCAGAGCGGGCGTTTTAGAGATTATATCAACAACTACCAGCAAACCCTGCGTAACCTGGCTGCATGCGACATACGTACGGTAACGTACAATTTCATGCCTGTACTGGACTGGACCCGCACGGACCTTTCCTACACCGTAGAAGACGGCTCCAAAGCATTACGCTTTGAAAAAGCAGCCTTTATGGCGTTCGACCTGTTCATGTTGCAAAGACCAGATGCAGAAAAGGATTACAGTGACGATGACATTGCCCGTGCGAAAGAGCATTTCGACAGCATGACCGATGAAGACCGTGTACTGTTACAAAAAAATATTATTGCCGGACTACCCGGATCTGAAGAAAGCTTTACGCTGCAACAGTTCCAGGCCGCATTAGATAAATACAAAGGCATTGATGCCACCCAGCTCAAACTGCACCTGTTCTATTTCCTCCAGCAAATAGCACCTATTGCAGAAGAAGCAGGGGTAAAACTGGCCATCCATCCGGATGATCCTCCGTTCCCTATCTTCGGGCTGCCACGCGTGGTAAGCACGGAGCAGGATGCCCGGGAACTGTTGATAGCAGCACCTTATGCGTCTAATGGCTTGTGCTTCTGCACAGGTTCCTATGGCGTTCGGGCCGACAATGATCTGCCGGGTATGATAGAACGCCTGGGCGATCATATTCACTTCATCCATCTCCGCAGCACACAGCGGGATGCATTGGGCAACTTCCACGAAGCTAACCACCTGGAAGGCGATGTAGACATGTTTGCTGTCGTGAAAAACATCCTCACCACCATGAAACGCCGCAATGTTTCCATTCCTATGCGGCCGGATCATGGACACCAGATGCTGGATGACCTCCATAAAAAAACCAATCCTGGCTACAGCGCCATCGGCCGTTTACGCGGACTGGCAGAGCTGCGTGGCCTTGAAATGGGCATCGCGGGGGCCTTAGGCTCTGATTGACTGACATCTACCAGCATCAGGTCTGCACAACGAGTAAAGGTGGGGATAAGCAATACCATCGTCGGACTGAGATGCTACACCAGAGCAGAAAGCGTATTTGAACACATACCGTAATGGCTGATTACGCGTACAAATGACACTGCTTCGTTAAAATATAAAAGACCCACCCATCACGGTTGGGTCTTTCTTTTTATAATCGAAAAAATCACTGCTTTTTTGTAGCATTGCATCAGGATACGAGATTTTATCAACTGTACACTTTTACTAAACCTACAATACGATGAGCGCAACTGTCGATGCGAGATACGAGGCATGCCTGGCTAAAAGACCTGATAGCCTCGCCCGCCTGATCAACTTGTTCAAAAAAGATATAGACCTGCGTATTACCCAAAGAATTCAGGAACGCGGATACAGGAATTTTAAATTGGGAGACATGGTATTACTGGTGCATATAGATGCACAAGGCACTATTAACAACGACCTCGCCAGAAAAGCACGTATCAGCAAACAAGCCATGAGCAAGGTGGTGAAAAACCTGGAAGCTGAAAACTATATCAGCACCCGCAAACACGATACTGATAACCGCGCCAGCATCATTTTCCTTACCGAAAAAGGAAAAGAATTTATGATCAGTGTATACGAAGGTGTAGATGAAATACAGGCGTTGTATGAAAGCATTATCGGAACGGATGCACTCACAGAACTGAAAACTATCCTCAAAAAATTAAATGCAGGCTTAAAATTAGATTGATCTGCGGAGTTATTTCATGCTTACATAATACCTGTTCGCACTATCTTTCACGATAGGCACATTCAGCATTTTACGTAATATGACCAGTGTTTCATCAGCAGATTTATTTTCGAAATCTGCGGTGAGCCTGCGTTTATATAAATTGCCCGCAGAAGGTGGCAACAGGATTTCCAGACCGTAGTAACCATTCACCGCATCGAGCACTTCTTCCAGCGGAATATTACGAAACTTCAGGTGACCTGTTTTCCAGGCCAGCTGCGACTGACTTTTAACCGTTTTCTTTTGTAATGGATGGTGCAGCTCCCTTTTTGCCTGCATATTGGCCGTTAGCTGCATCTTATTGCCCTTATCCGGCACGAGGGTAACTCTTCCCTTTACCACGAATACCTGGGAAACCGTAGCGGTTTTATGCACATTAAATACGGCATTCACCGTGTATAAAACAGTGTGCTCATCCAGCTGCATCCTGATACGTGCCGGCTGACTGATTTCAAAATAGGCGTCACCATTCACCATCTGCACCTGTGGTGTTACATCAAACTTAGCCGCATAGGAGATCGTTGTTTCCTTATTGGTGATAACCCGGCTATTCTTTGCCAGGCGCAAGGTATCAATATGACCGGTATGATTAACGTATTGCAACATCCGGCCATCGGGACGCCATTTGTAAAAAATAAATCCGGCCAGAGCGAGTACAGTAATTGTTGCTAAAACTACCCACTTCGGGTGAAAAGAGCGGGCCTTAGGTTCACGCAACACGGGAACAACAGGAATGGCTGGTTTCACAACAACAGGTGTGCCTTCCCCCAGCCAGTCGGTCAACCGCCGTTCCACATACGCCGCCTGCTCAGGACCAGCAGCTATCAGCGCAGCTATTTGTTCCTGTAAAAGCGGGTCTTGCGGAGACTGTATATATCTTGATATCAGGTCACTGACATCCTGTTGCGGTTGATACATATTAAATGGGTACTGTCGGCTATAGCTGGTATGTCCGGCAAGATACTTAACTTCCATACAAGTTCCGCCGCACAGGCATCGCATTTGCATACACACAGAATAAATAATTAGGTCACTTCGGCAAGGTTTAATATTTTTAGTAAAGACGAACAAGGCAAAAACGATATGTATGTCACCTGAACCTTTAATTCATAACGACCAGGAATATATTGAGGGATTGCTTCACCATCAGCCAGCAGTAATAGAAAGTATTTATCAGCGGTTTGCTTCCAAGGAAAAGCGATTTATTCTCCAAAAAAGCGGTCATGTAAAAGATGCCGCCCATATCTTTGAAGAAGCCCTCATGGATATCTACTATTTTGCCCGCCGTCACCCTCTCAAAGTAACCGACTTCGAACCCTTTCTGCAACTATTGTGCAAGCGCGTCTGGGAACAGGAACTGGAAAGACGGGGACAACGCATCCCGGGACTGGAAGCAGAAGAATTGTCTACCATGAGCAGGGATGATATCCAGGATGTGGAAGACGTACTGAAAGAAGGAGAAAAAAGAAGACTGGCCTATCACTATTACCTCGCATTATCCGATGAATGCAAAGAACTCCTCCGTTGGTCCCTGACTGAGGGCTGCCTGCAGGAAGACATTGCTGCAGAAACTAAAATACCTGTTGCTGAATTACCTGAACGCAGAACTGCCTGCTTCCGCAGCCTGTTCAGAGATATCGATACAAAACTGAAAGCCAATAGTCTTTCTGAAAAAGACCTGCTGGAAACAGACCGTTTCCTGAGCGCACAAATGAGTGAGGGAGAACGGAAAGCATTCACAGAACGCTTGCAAACAGACGCGTTGCTGAATCAACAGGTGAAAAGATTTGATATCGTCCGGCAATTGCTGGCACAAAAAATATGTAGTGATGCCGGCAGGGATGAACTGCAACACCTGTTGTTTACCCACCGCAATGCCTGGTATACACTGAAAGACAACTCCACTATTCCCATTCGTAATTACGTGATACTAACAGCAATGATAGCAGCAGCCATGGCAATCCTGCTGTACGTAAGTCCGTGGAGTAAAAATATTTACCGGCAGTTTGCCTCTACAGAAATGCAGATACCGGATATCGACAGCTTACGCCTGCCGGAAGAAGCCATTATACAGTTTAACCATGGTCATTTCAATGAAGCCGTTGTATTGTTGAATAATGCACTCAACATCAATCCGGGCAACTTATACGCCCGCTATTATCGCGGTGTAGCACTGATAGACCAAAACCAACTGGAAAATGCACGTAAAGATCTCCTCACCGTTTATAACAACAGCGGCGATCTTCGTAATGAAGCAGCCTTTTATATGGCATTGAGTTATCTGAAGGAAGGGCGCAAGCAACAATGCCTGGAGTGGCTGTTGAAAATTCCACCCGGTGCCCCTAATTACCTCAAAGTGCAGAAACTGATAGAAGAATTAAAATAATTAACTCAGGTATTGTCCTTTACTACAATGGATAATATTTTCCACTTCTCCTTTAATCAATTCATAAACAGGCGCCTTGTCTGTTTTAATACGTACCAATTGTTGTAATACCAGGAAGTAAATTTCGCCTCTGTTACAGCCGTCAATCTGGGCTTTAAGAATGTTATGCTTTACCTCTTGACAACCGGTGGCATCCAGTTTCTGGTAAATTACATACAAGTCGTCCATCCAACTCATATCTCTAAAGTTTAAACATAGTGTATAGTCCCCTAAAGTTAAGCATTTACATTAACAAAATATACCATCTGAATCTTAATTAATTGTAAATTCTAAAGTGCTCAGAACCAGATAACAGGGTTCCTTACAGGGAGGTTACGTAACACTTCTTCCTCCTGGGGATCGGGGTCCAGGGACAGCCATAAATGGTAATATTCCCCATTTTTCAGGGCAGCAGCGCCAAAAATGAGGAACGGCTGCGCTACCGGCCAGTTATTCCAGTACATCACGTCATGAGCATAGGGCCAACTACTTTTATTTTTTACATAGGGAGACAGGAATGCCATGCCCTTGCCGATACTCCGGCCATTTTCCAGGGTATACTGCCACAGGTTATTTTCTTTAGTGCTCAGCAACTGGCAAACAGTGCTCATCGCATCCAGGTTAAACAGCGAGTAGCCGTAAGGTTTAGTACGTTTCAACTCCCGTGGAAAACTGCCATCATCCGCCATTTGCCCAGGCAGCAATACCGTTTTATACCGGTTTATACAAAAGTCCATCAGCTCCCGGTTGTTCACAAACCGGGCAAAAGCCGCTACCTGCATCACCCAGCAGGTACCATGATTGTTGGCAGCGTTCATTTCATCTTTGCCATAAGGATGCGTGGTAAGCCATTGCAGGTAAGTACTAAACCAGTCTTTAAACGCTTTCAGATCAGCGGGTGGAATAGCTCCTGCCTTTTCCATAATGCTTAATGCCTGCACTACTTCCATCAGGTGAATAGTATCGATAATACCAATGCCCCTGCCCGTAGCCCTTCCTTTTATTGCCTGTGCATATAACAGGGAAGGATTCATACGGGTGGCGCTATCTTCAAACCAGGCCTTTGCATGCAATAGTGCATGTTGCAGATAGGTATTGTCTTTCGTAGCCACATATCCCGCTGCCAGCGCGCCCATTACACGACTCAGCTTTATCATCGCCAGCCGGTGTGCCACAAAATTGTCCGGGTTACTTTGTCCATCCCGCTGAATGTAAGGACTATCCGGATGGGCCGGATCCGGCCACCAGTAATCTCCTTCAGAATAGAAATCATGCAAACCTCCCGCACTGCGATCGCAACGAAAAGCCGTAATTGTTTCCGGCGCCTGCTGTAAAGCCCAATTGGCACGGGTTACAATAGCGGGGCGGGTATCTTTTATTAACTGCTTCACGAAAGGCGACTGTGCATGGGCAGTATAGGTTACACTGAACAGCAATGCCAACAGCCAGGTCGTATGTTTGCGCATAGCCTATTTTTTTGAAGTTAATGATAATACGCGACCATCATGTCCGGCTAATTCCAAAGAGAAATTACCACTGAAGCTGCCTAACACCTTGCCTGTCCAATAGTCTGTTACCTCGTATGTTTTATCAAGTTTTACGGATATTTTTTTGGCAGATGACTGCCAGTTGAGTAAGATCACCTGTTGTCCTGCCGCTGTAGTGACCCTTCCCGCTTCGAAATCTGTATTCTCAAAAGCTGCTGCTTTAGCGGTTGGTGGCACAGCTTTCCTCAAAACGTTTAGTCGTTCAGGTGATATTTTAGTAAGGTCATCTCCACTCAGCAACATGCCACCTGTAGCGTATAATAACGCAGCGTGAAAGTTAAACTCATTATCCGGCATGGCGCCTGTTAACACCAGGCAGTCCGGATCATTCCACCACAAACGGCCATTCTGCCAGGCACGATAAAGGTTTTCGCGGCCCGAGCGTTCAAACACCGTCCAGTTACGCTTGATATCCATAGAACTACGGCTGCCATGTACCAGGCCTAAAGAAGGCCACAGCGGATGATTACAACCCAGTAAAAACGCATCTTTACTCCCTTTGATCACTGCTTCCATGCCACGGCGGTAAGCTTCCACACGCGTAGCCTGCTTGTCATAAAAATAGCCACCATGAATAGCGCCCCAGAAATTGGCGTCCAGTTTAAAATACGTTACGCCCCAATCGTTGCGCATGGTGCGGAACAACTGCTCCAGGTGCTGCTGTACCGCCGGGTTTGTACCATCCAGTACATACCATGGCTTCCAGCGCCAGCCACCAAAGGTAACCAGGTCGCTGCGCAAGGGTGCACCCGTTGCATCTTTTACGAGCCAGTCTTTATGATTTTTATAGATGGTCGAATTACTGTCGCATATAAATGGCGCCACCCAGATAGCCGGTTCAAATCCTTTGTCCCGGATACTGCGCAATACCTGCTGTACATTACCACCAAAGGAATTGCCCACTTCCAGCCAGTCACCCATATGCGGCTGATATCCATCATCGATTTGTATATACTTTAATGCCGGTATATTATTCTTGATATAATCCAGGTTATCATAAATATTCTGCGCCGTTACTTTAGGGCCAAAGCAATACCAGGAACACCAGCCGGTAGGTGGTTGCTTAAATTCCAGCCGGGGATGAAAATGATGGATACGATCTGCAAAACGATCCAGCAGCTGGTTACCATCTTTGCCGGTATCCAGCATCAGCTCTTCCAGGTTAAAAGTGGCGCCGGGTAATAATTCCAGGTTCTCCAGGTCTGTTACTACTTTAATGGTATCGGCAGATAAATAAAACTTGCCTACAAAGCGTTTACTGGAAGTATATCCTAAGAGCAACTGTACATCACCGGCAGGATATAAACGCAACAGGTTATATACGGCCAGGTAGCCATCCGGTTGTGGTATTTTGTAATGCCCTGCATCTGTGTAGTTGCCCAGGTTTTCCGGCTTAGCCAGTGTACCGGCTGTTTGCGTCAGCATCTGAAACCCTTCTGCATAAAAAGGTGTAGCCGCCGGAAGTATTTTACCCACAACACCAGTAATCACTTCTTTCAATCGCACGGGTGTACTACCGGTATTGACTACACGCACCTCGCAGAACGTTCCTTTCCAACTGCGGATTACTTTAATAAATGAAGGCGCCGGGCTGCCATCAGCAGTATATGCCAACGGCATACTATTTTTCAATGCCTGTACAAACCGTTCCGGATCTCCTGCCATGGCTGTAATAACGCTTCCCAGCAAACAACACAGTAAAAGCAAGTTGCATTTTTTCATCGTGGATATTATTTTGGTTGCATTGTTAATTCAAATAATTTCATCAACTCACTCCCCTTAATTTCATTCGCCCGGATAGTTATTTCATACTCACCTGCAGGGAGATAAATTGCCTTCAACGGTTTCACTGTTACTTTCGCCGGCTGAACATCTCCGGTAATAACATTATCACCTACACGAATACGGTAGCTTCCCGCTGCCGACTGATCCGCACTATACTTTATACCGATCTGATAAGTGGCGTCCTCCACTGTACGAACTTTCCAGCTCACGTATTGTGTGGTATCTTTCCAGTTATGTACAAAATACGCGGCCTTCTTGCCATCACCATTCTGCCAGCCGCGGCCATGAAGTATGCCGTCAAATGCCCGCAATACGTTGGTAATATCCTGCGTATCCAGCACACGCACTGTATCTGTTTTAATACCTTCCATCTCCAGCACCACCACGCTGTTAATGCTGTCTGGTGCTACTGCTGGCAGCGTTATAAGGATATCCTTTGCATTCTTGCGTTGTACCGGTAAAGCTTTTTTAGTTTTATCAATTAGCAGGTAAGCTTTACTAACCTTGCTTTCCAGACCACCTACATACAGGGCCGTCCGCCAGTCGAAAACATGCAGGTATAATTTGTTGCCGTTACGGGTGCTTTCGCCCCAGGGCTGTACCGGCAACGGGCTACTGCTGCTGCCGTAAATACTTTCTCCATTCTGTTGCATCCAGGTACCAATGGTATGCAGTATGATCGTATCCCTTGGATCAATGCTGCCATCTCCTTCGGGACCGATGTTCATAAGCAGATTGCCTCCCCTGTCTGCCGCCTTAGCCAGCAAACGGATAAAGAAGGAAGCGGGCTTATGACTGCTGTCGTATTTTGAGTAACCGTAGGATTCATTGGTGGTGGGAATTGCTTCCCAATCGCCGGTAACGGGATAAAACTCCGCGGGCCTGTCAGAAGTATTGATATAATCACCAAAAGAAATATGGCTACTCCGGGCCAAACGACCATTTACCACTACATTTTTATCCACTGCACGGATAGCCTGTAATACCCGGATGTTTTCACTCAGGGGTAATTTATGTGGTGTATCAAACCATAAAATATCCGGATGATATCTTTTCAGCAATTCTACAATCTGCGGGATAGCTTTTTCATTCACATACTTCACTGCCTTAGGCAGCAGCTCGGGATGTGCATCATACCAGGTGGTGCCACCATAAAGGTTTTTATCTCCCCCCGGATTTTTATAATCCCAGTCATTACCCGGCGCATCAGGATGCTCCCAGTCGAATGCATGGGAGTAGTAGAAACCGAAGCGGATACCATACTTTTTACAGGCGGCAGACAGCTCCGCCAGCGGGTCCTGTTGAATATGATAATCCCCGATGCCGGTAGGATACATGGCTACTCCATCATGATGCTTGGCGGTGATGATCAGGTATTTCATGCCTGCTGCTTTGATCATACGCACCCAGGCATCAGCGTTGAAGTGAACAGGGTTAAATGTTTTTATCAGTTGATCGGCGTACTCCTGCCGGCTGATCTTTTCTTTTCTCATCAGGTGCTCTGCATAGCCATCCACCTTCTTTCCTTTCCATTCTCCACCAGCAGCAGAGTATACTCCCCAGTGAATAAAGCAGCCAAACTTAGCTTCCCGCCACCAGGCAATGCGTGCATCATGATTTTTCATAGAAGCTGTCCACCAGCCATTCACAGCAGTACTCACAGCGATGCTGTCGCGTGTAGCAGCGCGCTGTGTCAGTATACCTTCATCATCTCCTTTTACCTGCGCTACAGCCGAATAAGCTATTACGCCAACGGCTACACTCAAAATCGCTTTTCGGATGCTCATAAAATATGATAAGTTTTACCAGGTGCAGTTGAAATATCATACTCAAATACTTTTTCCAACTGCAACACTGGCAATTTCGTTGGGTCTTTTACTACCGTTTTGCCTGGTACCTGTAATTGATAGAATGGGTTATCATTGTTACCTGCTGCTGCTTTCGCCGGTTTACCATCTACGTTCACGGCAACGCGTGTACGAATACGGCAATTACCACCCAAAGCAGATCTGATGACGGCATGAGTAAGTTGTCCGTTTTTCCATTCCATATCTACTTCAAAACCACCCCTCGCCTTCAGTCCCCTTACATTACCTGCAGGCCATGCGTCCGGCAGCGCAGGCAACAGGTATACTACGCCATCATGGCTTTGCAGCAACATTTCTGTAATACCGGAGGTTACACCAAAATTGCCGTCTATCTGGAAAGGAGGATGTGCATCAAACAGGTTAGGATAGGAACCTCCGCTGTTATCTGCCACACTCACAGTTTGTCCGCCAGCAAGGAATAATTGTTTGTTTAACATGGTATAGGCGTGATTGCCGTCTTCCAGCCGCGCCCACCAGTTAATTTTCCACGACTTGGACCATCCGGTACCACCATCGCCGCGCAATAGTAAACTACGTTTAGCCGCAGCCGCGAGTGTACTATCCCTGCGGGGAGAGATGAAATTACCAGGAAACAGGCCATACAAATGAGATACGTGACGGTGGGTGTCCTTTGGATCATCCCAGTCTTTGTACCACTCCTGCAATTGACCATACTGCCCCGTATGAAAAGGATACATTTCGGACATAGTTTGTTTGATACGTGTTACCAATGGTGCATCCTGCTTTAATACCGTGGCGGCTTGTATGGTATTATTAAACAAGTCATGAATGATCGACAGGTCCATGGTAGAAGCAATGCTCACGGTACCAGTAGGTTTGCCATCGATACGGAAATTATTCTCCGGAGAAGTAGATGGATTGGTCACCCATTGTCCGGCTTCATTTTTCACGAGCCAGTCCAGCATAAATTCAGCAGCGCCTTTCAGATCAGGATACATTTGCTGCAGTGCCTTTTTATCGCCGGTAAACTGGTAATGTTCCCACAGGTGGCGACTAAGCCAGGCGCCGCCCATAGGCCAGATAGCCCATTTAGGGTTACCATTGGGGTCTTTGAAATCTATGCCGCCGGCGGGATTGGTCATATTCCAGATGTCTGAATTATGATGCGCTGTCCAACCTTTTGCGCCATAGTTAACGGCAGCGGTTACACGTCCACTCTGCGACAGCTTATTAATAAACTCAAATAAAGGGATACCGCAATCTGATAAGTTAGCCGTTTCTGATGGCCAGTAGTTCATTTCAGTATTGATGTTAATGGTATAGTTGGATCCCCACGGTGGCTGCATTTCCTTATTCCACAACCCCTGCAGATTCATAGCTGGTCCGCCTTTGCGGGAACCTGCAATCATCAGGTAGCGGCCATATTGATACAACAGTGTGGTTAGCTGCGGATCGCGGTTACCACCATGCTCAGTGTATACTTTCAGTCGTTCGTCTGTTGGCAGCGTGGCAGCATCGTCTACACCGAGGTTGATAGTCACGCGGTTAAATAATGTGGTATAATCTTTTAAATGTGCCTGTAGCAGCTGTGCATAATTCCCCACTTTCAGCAGTGGCGCGGCAGCGGCAGCATGTTCATCTTTCCCATTGGGTTGGCCATCTTTAAAGCTGGTACCAATGGAGAGCAGCAATACTGCTTCTGTAGCGCCTGATATATGTACACCAGCGGTATCTGTTTTTACCTGTCCGCTGCTAACACGGGCATCCAGGTGTACTTCATAGCGAATACCTTTTTCACCATATACGATTTGCTTAGGTTCATAAGGTCTGGCTGCCACATATTCCGGACATCTGCCTTTCATCACCAGGTAATGATTATTCACTACGCTATTGGTATGCGGCATGCCGTTGGCAAAACGGGTACTGAAATTCAGTTGTCCGGCTTTACCTGCGGTATAGCGTATCACCAGCAGTTGTTGCGGATAACTGGAAAACACTTCTCTCGTATAGGCAATTCCGTTAGCCATATAGCTTACGCGTGCGATTCCTTTATTCAGGTCCAGTTCGCGCTTATATTGTGTTGCTTCCTGCGGTATATCGTTATCAATCAGCAGGCTGCCTAGTGTAAGATAACGGGCACTATAGGTACCCATCATTTTTTTTGCCAGCACATTCGCCTCTGCATATTTCTCTTCAAACAACAGTTTACGCATTTCCGGCAGCGTTTCTTTTGCCTGCGGATTGTTGCCATCACGGGGCACGCCTGACCAGAGATAGCCTTCATTCAGCTGCAGTTCTTCCTGTTGCACGCCACCAAATACCATGGCGCCGATACGGCCGTTTCCTACCGGTAATGCCTCTACCCAGTTTTGGGCAGGCTGCCTATACCAGAGTTTCAGCAGAGAGTCTGCAGGTGGCGCGGCACAGGTGTTGCGCCCAAAAAGCATTACAGCAGATGCTAACAGATACTTTATCATTAATTCATTATTTTTTAATTTGAGTCATGCCTGTTTCCATTCCTTCTCCGGCGGCCGCTACTACCACTTCTCCATCGTTAACGGCTACACGAATACTCGCTTGTCCGTTGGCCAGTTGCACTTTGCGTGATCCTCCGGCAGTGCCCAGATCATCTATCAGCCGGCCGTTACCGGCAATAGAAAATACGATTTCGTTGGCGGCATCCAGGCATAATACACCGGCGGCATCTACTGCCTTCACTTTCACCAGGTCTCCGGTATGTTCCAGTATCAGTTTCACAGGTGCTGTCCAGGAGGCAGTTTGGTATTGCCAGTTTACTTCATCAGTGATGGTTTGTTTTCCGTTGCGGGCAATTACTTTCACGATGTTATTACCGTTGCTCAGCGCTACCTTCCAGCGCAAACCGGCGGCAGGAAAATCGGGACTGCTGCGTTTGCGGATACCCACGCTTTTCCCGTTTACAAACAATTCAGCTTCGGCACAATTGGAGTATACGCGGATCTCTTTTTCTTCTCCTTCTTTTCCCCAGCGTATCGGCCAGGCATGGCCCAGGATGTGTGCCATGGGCTGTTTGGTCCAGTAAGACTGAAATACATAATATATTTCTTTAGGGCTGAGATCACGGGCAACGATACCTTTCTGGTTTACATAAGGTACGGGATTTTCAGGACGCAATGGCGTAGAAAAATCTTTGAATACCCAGTAGGCGGAGCCGGTCAGTTGTGGCATGGTTTCCTGTTCTTTCAGGTGCCAGTCCACCAGGTTCACTGCATACGACTCAGACCAGTCGCCATCTTTAGACGCGCGGGCATTACCGCCGGTGAGGGCAAAATCGCCGGTGCGTTCATCGGCGCCTTTACCGGTAGCTATCTGTTTAATGAATTTTTCAGGATCTTCTGCATAGCGTCCCTGGTGGCTGTCGGCTCCCCATTCCGCATGGAAGAAATGTGGCACTTTGGCTATTTCGTTCAGGCTTTCCTGTTTGTATTCTGTGTAGCGGCCACGATACCAGCCTGCCCATATAGATGGAGAGTAAACATCTACAATATCCTTACAGAAATCACAGCGGCGGATGGTGGTTTTGCGGGTACTGTCCAGCTGATGTGCGAGTGTATTGAGCTCCGACATAAACGTGCGGATCTGTTGTTTATCGAACTCGGGGAAATCGCCCGGCCAGTCGTTTTCATTTCCCAGGCCCCATAATATCACAGCAGGATGGTTGCGGTGTTGTGTAATGAGGTTCGTCAGCATTCGCCGGGCCTGTGCCTTATATACTTCTCCACCCAGTCCTCCCCTGCACCAGGGAATTTCTTCCCATACGAGGATGCCCAGGCTATCGCACAGGTTCAATACAATGCGTGATTGCTGATAGTGGCCGAGGCGGATAAAATTGGCGCCCATCTTTTTTATCAGGATCATTTCCTGACGGATCATGTTTTCCGTCATAGCAGCAGCCACGCCGGCATGATCTTCATGGCGGTGAGTACCTTGTAACAGGAGGCGTTTACCATTCAGTAAAAATGGGCCCTGCGTTACAAATTCAAAATGCCGGAAGCCCGTTTTCCCTGACCAGGTGGCCACGCCGGCAGCACTGGTTAAAGTGGCTTCCACGGTATATAACTGTGGTTGATCAGGCGACCATAGCTGTGGTTTTTTAACAGTGATGACGGATAGTTGTTGTATGTCCTTTGTGGGAGTAATTGTTTGTTTAATTGTTTTGATGATATTATGCTGCGGGTCCAGTACATGCAGTTCCAGCGTACCAGTGGTAATGTTTTCCGCATCGGAAAAGCCAGTGCTGATGTGCAGCATACCTTCTTTTCCTGCGGCGTCTGTTTGTGCCTGTACGTGAAATGCATCAAAGGATAACGCGGGGGCATATACGATATTTACATACCGGTATAATCCGCCGTAAACATTAAAATCAGACATACCGGAAGGAATCATTTCCAGGTCGCGGGTATTATCGCAACGGATGGAGATGGGTATTTTTCCTTTGTAACGTTTTGCTGCCGGCGATTGGAGAAAGTCGTTCACGGCTGTGGTGATGTCTGCCGACCATTCATCGTAGCCGCCGGTATGTGCCGCTACTTTTGTCGTATATACATATACGGTAGTTTTTTGTCCGGCGCCTTCAAAGTGCAGCAGCGTACGTCCTTTATCGTAGGGGTTGTTGATATCCAGCAAGGTTCTGTACCAGCCTGGCCCTTCGTAGTAGTTCTGATCCGGGTCTACAGCATCTCGGGCATTAAAGCAATGAGGGAGTGTAATGATTTTCCACAGGGTCACTGATTCAGGGCTGCCTTCTGCAGCGGGTCTTACCGCCTCCCAGATACCACCCAGGTCACCCTGCAGGAATTCCCAGGGCTGGTTAATACGGGCAGATTGCTGGGCCGTTACACGTGTGGAATAAAGTAGTGCCGCCAGGATAGCATAGCAGGCAGCTATTCTTCTTATCAACATTTTCGTACAGTTGTTTTTATAACCGGAATAAATCTGACGACAAATCCTTGTCTGTCTTCTTTTTATTACTATACTTTATATGGCAGGAATTCCTGCCCTGTTTTAATCAGTGGCAGTAATTTTTCATTTATGGAATTCAATCAATTGATAGCAAACGTTTGCAAAAAAAATCAGGCGCCTAAATCAGTACTATTATCATTATTTACAGGTATTATCAGATTTGTTGCGCTAATAAGATCCGAAACTATGCAATCGGTTGCAGATAAATGTATGCAATTTTACCTATTTCAGGTATCTTTTTCAGGGCAGGGAGTACAATAATTATTTTTTTCATTCGTCTGGTTAAAAGAGCAGGACATTGGGCGGCGGCACAAAGGGCTTTTAACCATTGTCACGAGGTGATACCTGTATTTGACTTAACCCATATTTCGGAACATGATACAGTACCGGCAGATAGATTTAATTTGCAGTTATGAAGAAGGATAAACAACCCGTCATCACATCTTACCGTTTGGAGGATTTACTGGTTGTTCCTGGCCTGATGATAGATGTTCACTACAAAACAGCCGGGGATGATCATCATCATCCGCATGTGGATCTAACCCAGGCGCACCGGCACGAATTTTATACGCTGGCCGTTACCGGCCATCAGCGTAGTCTGCATATGGTAGATTTCCGGCAGGTAGAGATGCCCCCGGAGAGCATTTTTTTACTCTCCCCCTGGCAGATACATTTGCCACAGGACATTATATTGGTATCAGACCTGTTCCTGATTTCCTTTACATCAGAATTTCTGCCACCGGGAGCGCCGGCGTTACCGGTATGTATGGAAAAGGCGATCACGCCTGATCCGGAAGGATATAAAGAGATCTGGTATTTATGTCAGCGATTATTGCAGGAATTCAATCACCGCAAAGCCTTGCAGGAACCGGTGTTACAACATTACCTGGCCCTGTTACTCACGCTCTTTACGCGTTACTTACCGGAAAATGCCAGCAGCAAACAGTTACAGCCAGAGCTATTGACCCGCTACCGGGAGTTGATGGAGGTACATTTACTAAGCTGGAGTAGTTGCGGTGATTACGCCCGGGCATTACATGTGACCACTGATCACCTGAACGAGGTGGTAAAGCAGGAAACCGGGCAAACAGCGTCTGCACTGCTGGCCGCCAGGCGTATACTGGAGGCCAAACGGATGTTGTTGCATTCCACACATGGCATTAAAGAAATTGCGTGGTATCTGCAATTTAATGAAGTGACTTACTTCAATCGTTTCTTCAAACAGCATACCGGACAAACTCCGCTTGCCTTCCGTATCTCCAGCCGGGAAAAGTATAATTATAACCCGGAATAGTATAATAACGGGTAACGGCAGGTCCGGTAGCTTTGCTTAAATTATAGACATCACATGAAACCATCAGCAATTTTACCCGATGATATCAACAACGTAGAAATAAACGGACAAACCCTCAGAAAAGGCTCTGTTGCTGCTTTTCTGGCGAATGTAAATATTATTGAAAACAACATTGATACTACCGGCCAGGCCTATATGGAAGCATTAAAAGATATGCTCGAATTAGTTCCTGCACTGGAACTGCTGGGTGTTTTTAAACACCTGGCCATCCGGTCTGAAAACATCAAAACTATTATCCTGCAAGCCTGGCCTGATATGGCAGGTAAATTATAACACCCGAAAAATAAACTTTTCATGCCTTCAATTAAAGACAGGGCGACCAGTTTACTGATGTCGCGCATAGGGAAAACCGCGTCCGTACGTAACGTAGCACGCATTGGCAATTTGCTGTTACAGGTAGACCTGCAATTACCACAATCGCTGCCTGACCGCAGCACACAACACCTCAAATGCGAAGTAGCTCCGTATACCTACCGTGATTACACGGTAGCACAATGGGATATGGTGACACAGTCTGCCACGCTGCTGATAGATTGCGGACACGATGGCGCAGGCAGCTATTGGGCACTTCAGCTCCAACCCGGCCAGGAAGTGTATTATGCAGGACCCGGTGGCGGTATACATCAGCCTACTACTGCCCAACACCTCGTATGCATAGGCGATGCCAGCGCAGCAGGACATTTTCATTCAATCTATCAGCGTAAAACAGCCCTGCAAAATTTCCACTGCTTCCTGCAACTGGAGCGTCCGATGACCAGGCAAATACTGGAAATGCCGGTGCAACCGCTTTCCAATAACGGACACTATTTCACCGATCTGCATGAGTGGTTGTATCATTACAATTTCCCCGCAGCAGACACGACTTATTATGTGGCAGGTAATCAAAAGATGGTAGTGCAGGTGCGTAAATCGTTGCGTCAGCAAGGCGGACAAGTAAAGGCACAGGGTTTCTGGGGCTAAAGCTTTTATGGCATCAGACCAGGTGTTCTTTCATTGCCTTTACAATTGCATTGGAGCGGGAATTTACATCGAGCTTGCGATAAATATTCATGATATGGGAGCGTACTGTACCCACACTGATATGACACACTTCAGCGATTTGCTTATAGGTGTCTCCATTTACCAGGCAACGTAAAATTTCCTTCTCCCGTGGCGACAATCCATAAGGGTCCTGATAGACATGCTTCTCTTTCCGGAAAAATGCCAGCACTTTGTTAACCGCCACTAAATTCGACTGCAAAGCCGTCTCATACACCTGAGATATAAACTCTGACAAGGACACAGGAGGTACATGATCCAGTTCATATCCCTGCCGTGCTACCGATACGGGTCTCAATTCCTGTTCCTTGTCGTTCAGGGTAAGCAATAGCACATTTATATCAGGGTAAGCTGCTTTTACTATGCTGGCGGCTTCTATCGCGGTCAATCCAGGTATCTCTATATCCATAAAAACCAGGTTGCAGATATCTTTTGCTAATTGTTGTAACAATTCTGTTGATTCGTTGTGCAATCCCGAAACTTCCAAAACACGCGCTTCTCCCAAATTACCAGGACTTATAGGCCGCACTTTTTTCATAATATTCCTTTTGGGTTATGTATATTCATATGAAATCTCCCATTGATAACTGCAAGTTCTCGGAAGCTGGTATGGCTGATAAAATATAAATGGAAAGATTACACGGTTTCCATACCCGTAACAAATTTGAAACAATTACATGCAGTAGTCAATCGGATACGTATATGGTTTTTCAATAAATATTAATATACAATTTGTTTTATATTAGCCATAAAACAAACGTGTAACGTGGTAGTTCGTAGTCCTTTAATGGATTAACAGGAATGTAATAGCTTACAAATCAACTACTTAAAAGTTGGCACTTCTCTCATTTAAAACAAATTATATTTAAACATATATATTACAATTGCACCTTTCCGGCCGTTCTTCGCTCAGTTCCTTTCCTTCCGGTCAGGTCATCTCCGAGTTCATTCCGGTACTTTTCTGCTATCCCCTGCAGCTCTTTTACCACCTCAGGAAACTGCTTTTGTACATCTAAGGTTTCCCCCGGATCACGACGCATGTCATATAATGCTAATGGAACTTCTACTTCTGGTTGCGCTCCCGGGAAACCATCATAACCCGGCAGATTTAATTTATAGGTCCTGCTCCTGTGCGGTAATACCAGCTTCCAGGGACCCTTACGAATAGCCTCCAGACTATTTACCTGATAATATACGGCCAGTTCGTCTCTTGGGTTTGCATCTGCCTCATTAAATAATAATGATTTCAAATCCACCCCGTCAATTTTTCTTGTGGGTAAAGCAGCACCACAAAAATTAGCAATGGTAGGCAACAGATCAATAGTAGCAGCCATCTTGTTACAAACTGTACCAGCAGGTATTTTACCCGGCCAGCGCATAATACAGGGTACACGTAACCCTCCTTCCCAGGAAGTGCCTTTACCTTCACGCAAACCACCCGTATTACCAGCATGATTGCCATAAGATAACCAGGGGCCATTGTCACTGGTAAAAACCACCAGCGTATTTTCCGCCAACCCATTATCTTCCAGGGTTTTCAGCACCTGCCCCACCGACCAGTCAATTTCTTCAATCACATCTCCAAACAATCCATCTTTACTTTTTCCCTTGTGCTTGTCGGAAACAGCAATCGGCACATGCGGCATGCTGTGCGCCAGGTAAAGAAAAAAGGGCTGCTTTTTATGCTCCCTTATAAACCGGCAGGCCCGGTCCGTATAAATAGTGGTGAGCTCGGATTGATCTTCCAGCGTTTTAATATATCTCAATGGCTTGTTACCTTCTATCAGCGGCAACGGCGGATATTTTCTGCGGGGATTAGAGGAGGTATCGGCATAAGGCCTGCCATCGTAATGCACCGGCCACATATCATTGGAATAAGGCAATCCCAGGTATTCATCAAAACCATGTTGCAAAGGCAACCAGGGTTCTTTACATCCCAGATGCCATTTACCTACCATGCCCGTGCGGTAGCCCTGGCTTTTTAATACGGTAGCAATGGTTTGTTCTGCAGTATCAAGTGCAATAGGCGCCACCGGCGATAAAGCACCATTGATACCAACCCGGTTAGGATAGCATCCTGTCAGCAAACCAGCCCTGGAAGCCGAACATACGGCCTGTGCTGCATAAAAATAAGTGAATCGCATTCCCTGTGCTGCCAAACGGTTTAAGTTGGGGGTATGCCAGGGGGTACCGGCAAAGCATTCCAGGTCACCGTAACCCATATCATCCATAAAGATGATCACAATATTTGGCTTTTTAACGACTGGCAAAGGCTTGATGAAACTGAATAATACAGCCGCCAAAAATAAAGCAGACAGGCAAAAATAAACTCTCTTCATCCGGGATGTTTAACAATAAAAAATGGTGACCATAAAAATATACATCTTCCGGAGAATTCCTATAAAAAATGAAATTAATCTTTGGGAGGAAAGCAGAAAGCGAAAAGCAGAAAGCAAAAAGCTATTGAAGCGAATGACCTCAGCGTATATACTATACGTGTTAATCATTCGCTTCAATAGCTTTTTGCTTTCTGCTTTTCGCTTTCTGCCTACTGCAATATCAGCTCTATCACCGGTATCTCAGTATCCGGCTTACGTACCGGTAAATCCAGCGCCAGATCACCTTTATCGGTACCATGCATTTTTATTTCAGAACCATCATTCAGCAACTGCGCATACTTTACTTTCCCTTTCAGGCCAGGCAGTTCAAAACGCTGCAACGGATAATCCAACAGGTGAACATATAAACGCTTGGTAGTAGGATTGTAAGTTAACAGGCTGTTGTCCGGACGCTTAAATTCTGCAGGTGCCTCTGTACAACCATAAATAGAACGACCGTTTACTTCCATCCATGCACCCATGCCTTTCAACCTATCCTGTGCGCGACTATCGAAAGTACCACGGGAGGTAGGTCCTACATTCAGCAACAGGTTACCACCTTTGCTCACTGATTCTATCAGCAGTACCAGTAACTGCTTATTATCCTTCCAGGAAGTTTCATCACGGTAATAACCCCACGAACCGGAAAAGGTCTGACAGGTTTCCCAATGAATACGCTTGCCATTACGCGTAGGCCATTCGGATACTTTGTATTGCTCCGGTGTAGCAAAGTCGCCACCATCTTCGTATTCACCCAAATCCAGGCGATCGTTAACGATAATACCAGGCTGCAGTTTACGGATCATTTTAATGAGCTCCAGTGAATTCCAGTCGTTATGGTCTTTACCGTTATCAYCAGGGAAAGAAAAGTCTGTCCACAGGATATCAATTTTACCATAATTAGTCATCAGTTCTTTCAACTGGTTTTTCAGATAAGCCCTGTATTTCTCCATATCACGACCTTTGTTCAGGCGCTCGTAATCCTTTGGATCATTGGGACGCTGCGGATGCACCCGGTCAATGGTATAATCCGGATGATGCCAGTCGATCAGGGAATAATAGAACCCTACTTTCAACCCTTCTGCGCGGAAAGCTTCTACAAATTCCTTGATCAGGTCTCTTTTAGCGGCTGTATTTGGCGCTTTATAATCCGTGAATTTAGAATCAAACAAACAAAAGCCTTCATGGTGTTTGGTGGTGATCACCGCATACTTCATACCGGCAGCCTTTGCCTGACGGGCCCATTCTTTTGGATTGTACAGATCAGGATTATACAGATCAAAATATTTCTGATAATCGGCGTCTGTAAGATGTTCATTGCTCTTTACCCATTCGTGGCGGGAAGGCATAGAATACAGGCCCCAGTGAATAAACATACCGAAACGGTCATTTACCCACCACGCCAATCTTTGTTCTTTTTGCTCGGGCGTTTCATTAAAAATTTTCTTTTCCTGGGCCTGTACCTGCAGGAGGAACAGTAGGAAAGTAACGGCACAGAGTGATAGTTTTTTCATAACTAATTATTTATGCTAATTTGGTTTGATACATTTTTTATTCTGCCACCAGCCAGGTATAACCCGCCGCAGGAATGGTCACTTTCACATGCGCCTGGTATTCACGGTCAAGGGTATACGCTTTTGCTGCACCTTCTTTTTCCCGGATACGCACGCTTTGCTTCGCGCCGGTATAATACATCGGTAAAGTCAGTTCCCGTACAATTGCCTGCTCTGTTGGATTGTACAACATGATCAGTGCCTTTTGCGGCAATGTGGGACTTACGTGCATGACACCATCCCAATCGCGGCCATCCGGCCGGCGAAGGTGGATAATATCGGTGTTGAGTATATCCCGGTATTTTTTATACCAATTGATCATATTTTTAACGACTGTTTTGGTACTATCGGTATCGTATAAACGTGGACCGCGATAACAAGCCTGTACACCGGCGCCATAGTATTGCACCATCAGTTGCTCATAGGAATCCAGGTGATCATTCAGCGGTTCCAGCGTAGCGGCGGCGCCACCACCCTGGTATTCACTGAGTGGTACAAATCCCCAGCTCATGGAAGGCGTTTTTTCCCAGGTACCATCAAAAATATTCTGCCTGTTCAGGATCAGCTGTTCTGCTCTTGGCAGGGAGAAATTCACTTCCCGGTAACCCAGTGCAATTTTATTGGTACCATCCATAAAGTACCAGTCAGGCGCATTTACATAAACACCTCTTTCATTACACCAATGGTAAAGCGCTTTCTGCAACTGCATTTGCTTCCATTGAGAATCTTCCAGTCCGGTATGTCCGGGATGCGTGGTAGAGGCACATACATCCCCTGGATATGGACCATCATTTTCAAAAATATCAAAGCCGGTAGCACTGATAAAGCGCTTTAACTCCTGCACGTAACCTAACCCCCACTTACTTCCCAGGCAGGGGGCATTACCAAAGAAGGCGCCACCGCGTTTGCCGGTAACAGGACTGATTACATCGTCTTCCTCACTGATACGCCTGCTCGAAAACAGGGAGTAGCCACCCAGCAGTACTTTTTTGCTGTGTGCATAATCCGCCAGTGCTTTAAATTTCGCGATGTTGGCAGCGCTGGTATCTTCCATATTTAAACCACTGCCAAAGCTCAGGATCACGCCTTCATAGCCGGTAGCGGCACATTGGTCAATGATCGCCTTTACTTTTACAGGATCTGTACTTACCAGGTGCATGAAAATGGGATTCTCCGTTGTCCACGGTGCAATGGTGCGGTACATACGGCGTTGAGCCAGACCATTGCGTTCGCGGTCGTAACCATCCAATAGTAACTCGTAAGTACGTACAGATTCAAAATGTTCTCCTGCAGCCATGGTAA
This sequence comes from Chitinophaga sp. RAB17, assembly GCF_052114225.1. Classification (NCBI taxonomy): domain Bacteria; kingdom Pseudomonadati; phylum Bacteroidota; class Chitinophagia; order Chitinophagales; family Chitinophagaceae; genus Chitinophaga; species Chitinophaga sp. RAB17. The sequence goes on from NZ_JBFREI010000001.1 coordinate 1,421,943, forward strand.
TGCCAACTGGTACTATTGGATATACTTCCAACACACAGGGCGTTTGGTAGTCATAATTCACTTGTGAAGTGTAGGTGCTATCGGCCTTCCAGTGAGTGGTTTGGTCACTGAGATTTGCTTTCATGGCGTTATTGAAAGCGTAGTTACTTTCAATATAGATACCATGTGGTACGCGCATTTTATTTACGCCACCTACTACTGCCGATTCTTCTTCCGGCGTAGCCAGTATTTCGTTCACTACCTGTTGTAGCTTAACCGGCTCCCCGCTCTGGTTGGTTATTTCCAGCCATTTAGATAATAAAGGGATGCCATCAAATATTTCGTAGTGCACTTTCACCAATAACCCTTTCAGTTCAGGTGCCTGTGCCTCGTAGGAGAAGATCAGCGCTTTGCCGGTAGGTTGTTTGGGATTTGTACACCAACCATGTGCCGTCCATTTTAAGTAAGGTGCAATGCTGGTGACCTGGTGTCCTTTGTACATGAAATCTGATTTACCCGCCTGCAGCTTATCCAGCCAGGCCGGCAACAGATAGGCCTGCTGGGGCTGTCCCTGCGCACCACCTATCATATAGTCGTGTCCGTTCACCGTTATCCTGGCTTCCGGTTTCACTGCACGCAGTAATTGTTCTCCGCTTACCAGGTTACGATAATCCGTGCATATCACGTTGGGGGTTATACGAAAACTGCGACTCAGTAAACCATTGCTGAGTGTAATTTCTTTACCCTTTTCTGTAACAGCGGCAGTGTACGGCTGATGATTAATCAACCAGTCATTTACTGGCGGCTTCATCTGTGCCAGTGCCATACCGGAATACAAACAGGTAACCAGTCCTGCCAGGAGGTTAGTTTTTTTCATGTTCATGCTATTCTTATAAAATTATTTTACGGGCTGCAGGATAATTTTCCTCAACCAACATAGCTCACTTTTATTACCGGATACCGGCTTTACTGCCAGGTTTTGTTTTCCGGCTTTATCAATATGTACAATGCCAACGGCATGTTGAATAAACTGCATCGGTTTGTGACTGTCGTAGGTGCCTGTCGTCAGTGTCAGGAAAGGAAGTTGTTGTCCACCCACGGTTACCATTCCCTGTTGAGAAGCACTGCCTGGTTCACAGGCATAGTCGAGTATAATTTTATAATCTCCGGCATCCTGTATGTCCAGTGGAAATACAATGGCATCGTCAGGCGTCACCATACCGGTAATACAGTTATCATGTTTCCAGTCGCCGAAATAATGGGAGTAGGTAAACAGTTTACTTTTGGCGGCGCCGTTGAAGACAGCCCATACCGCAGGTATTTCCGCCTGCGGATATTCGTTGCTGACGGTTTGTGTACGGAGCTGTGACAGGTCTGGTTGTTGTCCGCTGTATTCCATCAGCAGCACCGTATTTCGTGTATCCGGCAGCGTTATAGGCAACTGGATAATGGTTTCTTCCGGTAATTGTTTCCAGGTGAGCGCTTTATTGCTGCCCAGTATTTTCACCGATTTGATTTTTGCTGTAACGCCAGGTACCCGCAATTGTCTGTTGGCGGGCATTTGCCATACATGCAAAAACAATTTGCCTGGCTTGCTGGTGGTTACACCCCAGGGTTGTGCCGGAATGAGGCCCCAGGTGGTGCCGTAAATACTTTCACCGTATGTCTGCAGCCATTTACCGGTTGCTTTCAGGTAGGCCACAGAATAGGCAGGCCATTTACCATTGCCATCCGGTCCTACGTTGAGCATCAGGTTACCTCCTTTAGAGGCTACATTGGAAAGAAGGTGAATAATTTCTTGGGGAGATTTAAAGTTGAGGTCGTGTTGAATATACCCCCAGGAATCGTTGTGGGTATAAATAGATTCCCAGGCGCCGGCAATAGGTACCGGTGGAACTTCAGAGTCACCGAAATCGCGGTAGTCGCCCAGGTCATGTCCTACCCTGCTGCTAAATAAACAGCCGGGTTGCAATACGCGCAAACTATCAATCATCAACCGGGTTTGTTCGGTCGTTAAGCCGCCGGGCATATCAAACCATACAAGGCCCAGCGGGCCATAGTTGGTAAGTAGTTCTTTTAATTGTGGTATTGATTTGGTGCGATAGTATTCCTGGTAATCTTTCTCTTTATTATTAAAATCCCAGTTGTTGCCACCACCATTAGGTTCGTGCCAGTCGAGGAACTGCGAGTAATAAAATCCGAATGGTATTCCCTGCGCTTTGCATGCCGCCGACAGGGCTTTCATGGGATCTTTCTTATAAGGGGAGGCATCCATGATATCGAAGTCCGTTACTTTGGAATCGAACATACTGAAACCTTCATGATGTTTGGCGGTAATGACCAGGTATTTAATACCGGCTTCTTTTGCTGTTTCTGCCCACTCTTTTGCGTCAAAGCCAACGGGGTTGAATGACTGTGCTACTCTGGCATATTCTGCGGCTGGTGCTTGGGCGCGGTTCATAATCCATTCGCCGCTGCCGTAGTAACTACTGTCGTGCCAGCGGCCGGCCAGTTTGGAATAAAGTCCCCAGTGTATGAATAGTCCGAATTTAGCCTGCTGAAACCATTTTAATCCCGGATGCGCCGGATTAGCAGTAGCTGCCTTGTTCCACATATCAGGCATATCCTGTGCCTGCGTTTTTGCGTGCAGCAACAGGCCAAGAAACAACAATAAACATGGAACCCGGTGGGACATAGCTCTGAATTTTAGTAACCAGCCGTAAAAAATATACATATCCACTGGTATAAGCAAATGCATGGAAAATGGTATCAGGGAAAGGGAAAATGGTACAATTAAACAGACTGCAATGGTATTAACCAACGGTTAACGAATATTACCAGGAGTAATACTTAATTTCGATTCAGACAAGTTACACTACCTAAGCATTAATGTAACTTTCCAGATTAAGCAATCATCTTATTTAAGCTATTATATAGGCTATAATGTGTTATAAGCATCTGGTGCAATACCAAGGTGCCATGTGAATGTTTTAAAAGCCTCTGCTGTATGTCATCAGCAGGGGTTTCTTATTTTTACCCCGCCCCCGGCGATTCAGGTTGAAAATCAGGGAAATATCTTTTTCAATACTGCCTCCAGGAGATATTTTGATGAATAAAACCCTTTTTACCTGCTTTCTCTAAACAATACATTTTCTCCTGCTACAGTCTGCTATAGCTGCGCTACTATGGCCGCTTCCGGAACTCACCTACGCATCAAGTCCACCTCTACTGCAGGGCTACTGCATGTACATAGCGGGACTCAGGCATATAATCGACAGTCTCACCATAATGAAGCGGTAATGTTGACTATAATAATGGGGGTTCTTAATGCACTATATCTTAAACGACTATTTAGAGAAAACGAAGATAAAAGTCCTTCTAAAACATCTGTGATGCAGGTTTTCGGGTAGCTGGCAGGGCTTGGATCTATGGCATTCTTCCTTTATAGATGGACTAAACTGTATGTTTAAGATTTACAGTATCCCCGATGCTTTCAACTTGCCCCGGCGCTCTCGTTATTTCAATTCTTGTTTAGGTTCGGTTAACTCTCCAAGTAACGCTTCCGCTTAATATTGTGGCATCGTTTTGCGTTGAACCGGTAAGAAACCATTGCCAGGACTGCGCAAATATTCACGATAACTGAAAAATGCATACAACTAACAAATATCTCAGCAGTACCTGTTGGCTTCTCCAGGCCGACGGGGTTATTTTATTGCCCATAGGAGCTTCTATGAAGCAATTTCCGTCCGGCCACCAGAGATAGAACAAGCACCCACCGGTCTGACGACCAATGGGTTTTTGATTTAATCATCATCTAGCTACAGCGCCTTTGCGGTTTCCACTGCGAAGGCTTTTTTCTGTCTTGAAAATGAATATATATTCACTTATCTTTGTAGTGTGAAACTGAAAGATGATAAAAAAGTAGCGCAGATCTTCCAGGCAGCACTCAAGCTGGTGACCAGGAAAGGATTGTCGGGCATGACGATGGGAGATATTTCCAAAGAGGCCGGGATAGCTACCGGCACCCTCTATGTTTACTTCAAGAGCAAGGATGAGCTGATCAATGCCCTGTTTGCCGCCTGCAGGGGAAATTCCGTACAGGTAGCTTTTAAAGGCTATCAGCCACAAATTCCGTTCAAACTTGGATTCAGACATATCTGGCTCAACATCTTACGCTACAAGCTGGCAAATTTCGAAGAAGTCGTTTTCCTGGAACAATGTTACCATTCGCCTTTTATCACCGCCGACACAAGGGAGAAGGCGCAGCAACTGTCTGCCCCCTTCTATGAACTGATGGAAAGAGGTAAGAAGGAACAGCTGATCAAACAGGTGGATACGGGATTGTTACTCACCTTTATGATAGGCACCATGAATGAACTGGTGAAACAAACGCATTACAGCGGCATTACCTTGAACAGAAGCCGGGTAAACACCACTTTTGATCTTTGCTGGGATGCGCTGAAAGCATAAGTTATAATGAATAATTATTCACAATAAATACACCATGCATATGTCAGACATCATGATCGCAGTAGACCTGAGCAGCTTTTCAGAAAACCTGATCAGGACAGGCTTAGAACTGGCCAATAAAATGAAGGCATCGGTTACGCTCTTTTCCGTAGTAGAAATAGGCATAGGCTTAGGTTTACCGGAGGCCGGCCCTGTATTTACAGATGATATCCCGGCACGCATCCGCGAAGTAGAGGAAAGACTGGAAGCCTATAAACAAAATTATCCGGACAATAATAATATCCAGATCCTGGTGACTACCGGGAATCCTAAAAACGAAACACTGGAACAGGCGCATAATGGCAATACTACCATGCTGGTAGTAGGTACACATGGCAGAACCGGCCTGGATCATATGCTGCTTGGCAGCAATGCGGAATATATTATCCGGCATTCACGCATACCAGTACTGGTGGTTCCCTATAATCAGCAGGAACACTAATCAGCCCAACAACTATCACTCAACAATCAATAAAACCACAACAGCAACGGCTCTGGCTGTTGCAGGATCCCGGCGGCTTCGCCGGGATTTTTTTGGCACTACGCTGTCGCATATACGCATGATAAAGCTTATATTTATAATGAATAATTAAAGTACATCTACGGTCCTACTACCCTCCTTCCAGCCCCAAAACTGGTAACGAAATTTTATTGACACAACTTTCCCTTCATCTCTAACTCTCTGCTATGAAGAAAAATTACTCCTCAAAAGGTTTGCTGCTGGTATTATTCTTTCTGTTGTCCGCCCCAGCCGCATTTGCACAGCTGAAGATCGGTGACAACCCGGCAACTATCAACAAAGCATCTATCCTGGAACTGGAAAGTCTCCGGCAGGGCTTATTGCTGCCCCGCATCCTGGATACCACGCTTGCTCCGCTTAGCACGGCACCGGACGGGATGATCATTTATCACACCCCGAGCCAGAGCTTACTCGTAAGACGCGCCGGCTACTGGTCAAAACTGGTGGATAGCTTAAACGCTTCCGCCGGCACCTGGCTACTGAAAGGTAATACAGGTACCAATCCCACAAATAATTACCTGGGTACCTCCGACAACCAGGCGTTGTCGATCCGTACCAACGCCACAGAAGCCATCAATATCAGTGCTACCCAAACCGTGGCGCTGAAACAGGTGCCTGCCAGCGCCACGCTCATCAGCGTACTGATGATAGATCCTGCCACAGGAACGATTAATCAGCGGAACCTTTCGGCAGCGGCATTCACAGACGCGATCCGCACACTCAATGGTGTAGCGAAACAGGGATTCACCATAAAGGCAGATACCCTCAACGCAAATTTTGGGGTAACGACTACCCCTGCGGATAGTACCATTTCCCTGAATATCCCTATAGTAGGTACTGCCAGTGCCAGAACGGGGTTACTCACCTATGCCGATTGGTTATCTTTCAGCACCAAGCAAAAAGCCATTACCATCGGTGCATTTATATTGACTCCCGGCAGTCCCGATGGTCTGGTACTGGACAGCGCCGCCGGTGTACTTCACCTGGTAGCCGCCACAGCTACCACCCCCGGTGGCATATCCGCAGTGGCCCAAACCTTTGGTGGCGCCAAAACATTTAACGACAGCGTGAGCATCGTCACCGGACTGGGTGTAACCGGACAAGCTACCATTAACAATGGCATCAAAGTAACTGCTGGTGGCGCCAATATTACCGGCAATGTTACCCTGAACACTGCACCTCCCAATGTAAGCACCGCTACCACCACTGTCCTCTTCAGAAATCCTGTTACCGGCGCTCTGGAAAAAAGAGACGTTGATTCCGCTGCTTTCTCCGTTGGTATCCGCAGAATCAATAATCAAACCGGCCCCAATATCTATATCAAAACCGGCAAAGCAGGAACCGACATTGCATTGGATAGTACCAGCGTGACTAACACCCTCACCCTGAATATTCCGGATGCAAGTGCTACTGCCCGTGGTGTGGTGAATGATTCTGCCCAGACCTTTGCAGGTTTTAAAACGATCCGCGATACATTAGCTGTAGCCAAAAACGCCATCGTAGGTGCCGGCACAGCCCCTAACTCCACCCTGCAGGTAAGTGGTTCCATGTCACTGAATATCCGTACCACCAGCAATACTACAGAGGCGCTGGCAGAAACAGATAACACATTGCTGGTAAATGCCACCGGAGCTAATACCACCATCACCCTGCCACCGGTAGCAAATATTATCGGCAGAGTATATACTATTAAAAAAATCTCCGGCACCATCGATAATGCAGTTACACTGCAGCCTTCAGGTGGCGCCCAGATCGAAGGCAGTACTTCTTACGTGATTTATAACAATTATACCTACGTAACAATTCAAACAGATGGCACTAACTGGTATGTGATCAGAAAGTAAAACCTCTTTATTGTTACCCGTAAATTGTTATTCATGCCGAAAGCAAGAATTAAAAGCAGCATACTGCTATGCGCGCTGCTGTTGCTGCTTGTACAGGTACATGCGCAACAGCTCAAGCTGGGAGACCCCACGTCTTCCGCGATCAAAGCCGCACTGCTGGAACTGAATACTACCAATCAGGGCCTGCTATTGCCCAGGATTACGGATACTACGTTAGCACCACTTCCCGCCTCTCCGGATGGTATGATTATCTATTACAAACCGGCCAGCAGTTTACTGATCCGGCGGAATGGTTCCTGGTCAAAACTGGCGGACAGCACAGCTGTCAGCAACAACCAATGGCTGCTGACAGGTAACGCCCTCGCAGACAGTACCACAAAATTTATTGGCAGCACCAATGCAAACGCCGTTAATGTCCGCACCAATAATATAGCACGACTCACGATTTCCTCCACCGGCAATGTGGGCATTGGTAATACCGCACCTACTTCCTTATTGCAGGTAAAAACGGGGGTTGCCAATACATCGGGGGTACGCTTGGAAAATCTAACCAACACCGCAACCATCACGGTGGGGGCGGGAGCCTTGGGCGTAGACGGTAGCGGGAATGTGGTCAGATCAGCAACGGCTCCAGTGTTTTATAATGCCGGCGGTGTGGTATCGCAGAATATTAAGATCTGGGCAGATTCCGTCAGTCAGCCTGTAACACCGCTCGCAACCGGACAACTGGCTGTGGATATTTCCAACGCAGGATTTACTAAGATCATGTCAATCACCGCCACCGCAAAAGGTGGTACCGATGTGACTAATGCTCCGCTGGTTTCCATATTGGGTTATAGTTTAACCAAAATAAATTTTCTCCTGATGGAAAGTAAAACCACCGGCATTCTGATAGGAGGTACTGTAGAAGGATTGGACCCGAGTACCGCAAATACCACAAAAATATTCGTCACGGTCATTGGCTATTAAAACAAAATATTCATCAATTTCATACAATCGTTAACGTTATAAAACTTAAATACTCCATATTAATTTTCTGCTTTACCCTGATGGCTCATATGGCCGTCCGGGCACAGTCAGCCACCTGGTTACATCCCAACACCAGGATGGGTATATTCAGTGCAGACACCATTGCTGTTTTTGGTGATATGGTCAATGAAGGCAACATCCTCTCTGTGAGTGGATCTGTTGTAAACTTCTATGGATTACGCTGGCGTAACAGCAACAACGCCAGCATACTCGATGAAAGCAGTGACGGCTTCAGTGCAGCAGGAGGATTATTCCGCTTCATGCAAACAAATCCCGCGCTGTATCAGTACATCAGCGGAGGATTCAGCGCAGCCACCGGCGAAGGTCCCAGCTTCCCAAATATCAGTGTGGAAAATTCCCCGGGCGTTTTCCTGGATGATCTCAGCGATCTTAAAATTGTAAATGGACTGGATCTGCAAAATGGATATGTTTTCCTGAATGGCTGGAACCTGGTGATGGGACATCATACTCCCGGAAATATTATGCATTATTCTGCCCAACATTTTATTGTTACCGGCAGTAATTTTGGCGGCGGTGCGCTTTACCGTAACCATATTTCCCCGGCAGACAAAAACGTGATTTTTCCTATTGGCACAAGGCCCTCCAGCTATACACCTGTAGTACTGGATAATCCGGGCGCCACTACCAACATTCGTACGGGCGTTTCCGATAGTGTCAGAAAAAACCTTACTACCGGCGACAACCTGATGCTCACCAGTATTAATAAAACATGGGAAATAACGGCGTCACAACCTGATGCAGAATTAAGGCTGCACCTTGTTTTCGATCGGTCGGACGAGGGGCCGGTATATGAAGCCAACCGGAATACGGCCTACCTGGCCAGGTTCGCGGATACAGCCTGGGATATTGCCAGTATCAGAGCGGCTCCCGGCACACCCGGCAGCTATACCACCGGCCCACCAGACAGACAAAAAGTAGCCGTATCACGCAGCTTTCAGCACCTGCGCTCGTCTAACTATTTTACCAGCCTGGTAGCAGAAACGGTAAACAGTCCCAACAGAACAACACTGGATTTCTTCAGCGCATATCGCAGCAGTGATAATGAAGACAGTGTACTCCTTCACTGGATCACCGGCAGAGAATACTTCTGCAGTGGCTTCGCCATAGAACGAAGATTTGCCGCTAACTCAAATTTTGATTCCATCGCGTTTGTCAACAGCAAATCACCTGGTGGCATCAGCTTCTACCCGGTAGGCTATGATGCTGTAGACGCGCCACATAATGATGGCTTTATCTTTTACCGGCTCAAAGTTATCATGACAGATGGTTCCTTCTTCTATGGACCAGTGCGTTTGGTGAAGGGTAAAAACAGCAGCGGTGATATTATCGTATGGCCTAACCCGGTACAAGGCGGTGTAATACATATATATTATGGATCCAGTCAGCACATAAAGGCATTGTCGCTCGTTGATGTGCCAGGACACCGGTTAATATACCAGAAGTTCCAGCAACCATTACAACAACGTAATTATTATGAACTAAATGTGCCTCCTAACCTGGCCAGAGGAACTTACTTCCTGCAGTTTATCGGCGAAAATGATGAGCTGCTGCATACTGAGAAAGTAATAATAATGGAATAGGCAACATATTAAAATCCGCTTAAACTCCGCACAGTTAAGGGATAGCTACTAAAGTTACTGTAACTTTGCGGGTTAGTGCGAACAACCCAATTTCACGAAACCTACAAACCTTTGAGAAAGAAATTTTTTACTGCGGCATTCCTGCGCAAGCTTCATCTGAAAGAGCTGCTGGCAGTGTTATTTATATTACTGGCCATTTACTTTTTCCGTTCACAACGCCATGAATTGTATTCGTTGATTCCCGCTATTGAAAAAGCAGACAGGGGTTGGGTAGTAATAGGCGTAGCCGTTACGCTGGCATATATTTTATTACAGGCTGCCATGTATGTGTTCAGCTTCCGCGCTATAGGCGCCAGACTCGACACCATAAAAAGTACAGAGCTCTTTCTGAAACGCAACCTCTTGTCGGTATTTCTCCCGGCAGGTGGCATCAGTTCACTCGCCTATTTACCACAGAGCTTACGTCGTACGCAATTACATAAACAACAAATACATCAGGCATCCGGGATCTATGGCTTTGTGGGGATATTATCTGTTTTCCTGGTAGGTATTCCTGTAGTGATATATTCCATGCTGCATGCCGGCAGTATGAGAGATGCGATCTGGGGACTGGCGGCTATTTGCGGATTATTGTTGAGCGTAGTCCTGTTGGTACGTTCTATGCAAACAAGAGGCAAAGCCTACCAGTTGCTCGTTAAATATTTTCCCGGAGCTGCGCACCAGGTAGATGAAATTTTTRCGTTTCAATTATCTGTACCTGCCTTTATGAATACGGTGCTGGCTTCCGTGCTGATAGAAGTAGCAGGGGTGGCACATTTGTACCTGAGTATGCTGGCAGTTGGCGTTACCCCTTCCCTGGAGGCGGCCTGCGTTGGATATATTGTAGCTACCATCTTTCTCATTATATCTCCTTTTCTGCGTGGACTTGGCGCCATTGAATTATCACTGGCCTATCTGCTGAGCAATTATGGCTTCAGCACATTAGAGGCATTGGAAATCACACTGTTGTTCCGTTTGTTTGAGTTCTGGTTGCCACTGATTGCAGGGATGTTTGCGTTTGCATTGAAAGGTCGTGAGCTGGTACTTCGCTTATTACCACCTATTCTGATCTTTTTGTTGGGCATGGTAAATATCTTCTCTGTGCTCACCCCCCCACTGGCCAATCGCATGCATTTGCTCCGCGCATATATTCCCGGCACCTCCATACATGCCACCAATTTATTAGTGGTTTTCCTGGGATTGGTATTGCTGGTAACAGCCACCTTCCTTTTCCGGGGATTGCGCAGTGCATGGATAGTGGCGCTGGCAGTATCTATGCTATCGGTATTTGGCCATATCGGAAAAGCACTCGACTATGAAGAAGCCTCACTGGCACTGGTTACCTGCGTGATATTGCTGATCACCTCCAAACAATACCGTGTAAAAAGTAATCCGCAGCTGGTGAATATTGGCGTAGTAACGGCATTGGCCACTTTATTTGTGGTATTGATTTTTGGTACCATTGGATTTTATTTTCTGAATGTGCGCCACTTTGGAATTGACTTTACCTGGCAGCAATCCATACGCCATGCATTCCACTGTTTTATGTTGCTGGAAGATGACGGACTGCAGCCGGTTACCCGTTTCGGAAAAGAATTTATGTCGGCAATCAGGGTATTGGGTGTAGGCGCCTGGGCTTTTCTTTTCTATACCATCATCCGTCCTTATCTGCATGTAACACAACAAACCAATACCAGTCTTGAAAAAGCACGCTTCTACCTGAGCCAGTATGGCGACTCTCCCATGGATTATTTCAAGGTAGGACAAGATAAACTGTTGTTTATATCTGATCAGTACGAAGGTTTTATTGCCTACCGGGTGGCAGGCAGCTTTGCCATTGTCCTGGAAGAACCGGTATGCAGTGAAAATAATAAACTCGATTTATTGCAGGAGTTTGAACAACAATGCCGTAAGATGGGCCTGCGGCCTGCCTTTTATCGGGTAGATGAAGACAGCACCTATTATTTCAGTCATCTTAAAAAGAAAAAGATGCTGATAGGCCAGGAAGCCATCATGGATATACGCAATTTTACCCTGAGTGGCAAAGACAAAAAATCGCTGCGCAACGGGTTGAATAGTTTGGCTAACAAAGGCTATGTAACTACTTTTCATACGGCGCCACAAACGCCGGCAATGCTGCAGGCGTTAAAATCTGTCAGCGATGAATGGCTGCAGCAATATGAGGTAAAGGAGCTTACTTTTTCACAGGGCCTTTTTGATGCCGACAGTATCCGTGGACAGGATGTTATTACTGTTACCGATGCAGAAGGACAGGTAGCCGCCTTTTTGAACATGATCCCGGACTATGCGCCGGGTGAATGTACCTACGATCTTATCCGCAAGCGCTCTGACGCTCCCGGTGGCGTAATGGATGCGTTGATTATTGCGCTGATACAGGATGCTCAGCAAAAAGAACTACATTTTCTGAACCTGGGCATGGTGCCGATGTCCGGGATCATTCAACCTGAAAATACTGCGGAGAAAATGGTGAAGTATGCTTATGAGAAATTGCGTTTTTTCCGGCACTACCAGGGGCTACGTGAGTTCAAGGAAAAATATGCTACCGAATGGACTAACAAATACCTGGTATATGAACATGATTTTGACCTGATACAATTACCTTCTGCGCTGAGCAAAGTAATGCAGCCATAAGGATTGTTAAAAGATGCAGTGCCGGTTGGCGGACGAACAATTGCGGAATGGATTTTGTTTCATAAGCAAGCGTTAATTTAGCTGCCAGCCATTAATGGCTCCCTTTAACAATTGCAAGCAGAAGGCCATATGTTATTATCAGGAATGTTCTCTAAAACAGGAAAACTGTTCAGCGGTTTATTATTATTATTGGCCGTACTACAGATACATGCGCAAAGCGGGATCAACAACCTGCCGGTGGTTACTAAAGTTCCGGCGGCGGGTGCTACGGCACCGCTGATCATCTATATTACCGGTGATGGTGGGATGAAAAAATTTTCTGCCAACGTGATAGAATCCTTTCACCAAAAGAACTACCCGGTAGTAGCTTTAAATGCCCTTAAATATTTCTGGAGCAAAAAAACACCCCAGCAGGCGGCAAAAGATGTGGCAGCCCTGGTTAAATATTACCAGTCGCAATGGGGCAGTAACCACGGCGTTTTACTGATTGGTTACTCTTTAGGCGCAGATGTGCTGCCATTTATATATACCAGTTTACCTGCAGAAATAGCCGCCGAGGTAAAGCAGCTGGTATTACTGTCTCCTTCTTTATACACAGATTTGGAAGTGCATGTGTCGGATATGCTGGGGAAGTCCAGTAATAGAGGGCTGAGTGTTCCGGGAGAAATCAATAAAATTACCGATAAGCCTTTATTGCTTGTATTTGGGGCAGAAGAAAAAGACTTTAATTTCTCTGCGCTTAATATTCCTTATCAGAAGCTGATCCTTCCGGGCGGACATGCGTATGATGAAGACGCTAATGGTGTAGCGGGTAAAATACTTACGGCACTGCATCCCTGACATATAGGAATGAGTGAGCAAATGCCTTAGTTATCAGTGCAATTAGGTCGGCAGCTTGTACCGTTTTTCCAGTTCATTTCTCATGGCGGAGGTGAGTGCTATTCTGGCTTCTCCTACCATTACATGATCCAGATCGAGGTGGGTAATATGGCGGAACCCTACTACAAACCAGCGATGTACCCGCATAAATGCATTGGCGGGCAGCTGGGAGATGATCCAATCCAGCTTTTCTGTTGTCACCAGTTTTTGATCGCCCAGGTGTAAAGTGATATGATCATCCATCACTTCTACATATTGCAGGTCGTTATAGAATACCTTTTCATGGCGGTGTTGTGTTTTCAGTATAAAATATTCAGCAGAATATTTTGTGGGGCGGGTGATTCCTTCCATTTCTATGGTATTATATATTTTAGAAATCAAGTCATTCAATGCTGTTTGTGTAAACGGCAACTGCAGTAGCCCGGCCGGCAGAAAATCAAATCCTCCAGGTGGATGTTCGGTATACATCATCATCATTACCGGTAATACATCTTGTCGTCCGGGCGGTGGCGGGAGCGGATCTTCGTAGCTTCCAACAATCAACACATCTATGGTTTGAGCTTCCAGCCAGAAACGTGCGTCTTCCATGGTATTGCAACGGTTTACCAGGTAAACATATGGGATAGCAGACAAAAAATGCTCCAGCTCCCCGAATCCCTCCGGGTCATTACCCAAAATAATACAGTTTAGTACCATAGAGCTGATTTTGATCAAATATGGGTACGAAAATTTATTCGAGTCAGTTGCCCGCGGACACAGAAGATTTAAGTTGGGCAGGTGACTGAATAGAGACCCGCGTATTATCTAAAATCTAATCTAAACCGCGTTATGAAAAAAGAGTTATTGTTCGCATAATACTTTATCAAAAGCTGACAATATACTTCCCTGATAAAATTGGATCTATTTAAAGTAGGAACAGTTAATCCAATGTTAAGTATTATGGAAAAAGAAGGTGGACAGATAAGCTATTGCCCCAAGGACAACACCTTTCCTGTCCACCACTTAAGGAGGCTTACATAAAAGATCCAGTAACAACTGTGTTAACAGCTGTGGATAGATCTAAGGCCCGAAAAACGGGCAGCGTGAGCGCAGGAAAGCTAACAGGGAGGCCGGTTAACTGGTCAGTGCGCGGACCATGTTTACCAAATGTGCAGGAATAAAAGTAACATCGTACTCACGGTGATCAGGTTTTTTGAGAACCTGACGTTGAACCCGCCTTTTTCTGAGTAGTAGTAACTTTCTTTGTACCGGTCGTACTCAATGGGAGCACCTAACTCCTTCATCATTTTGAGGAATTCATAGAGTGTTCTTTCGGAAATACGAAGCCGCTTGGCTAACTGAGCTGGCTTACCGGTCCCTTTGATCCTGATGAGGTAATCAATGGTTTGTAGTCTGTCAAAATAACGCTTTGGCATGTGGCATAGAGGGGTCTTAACGGTTATTTACTGAATATACGATATGTGCCTTGATTAAACCAGTATTCGCATATATATATTTAAATGTAAATATTAACAAACTGGTTTAAACGGGTTTTTCAAAAATTAGCTGCGGAACAATGGCGCTGATGCGGTTTAGCTGCGTACGGATATTAAACGTAGGCGCCTTCGTTTTATTGGTTGAATAGTATAAAATAAATGCTTACTGCAGCAATGCTTCATAGATAATGTTGGCAAGGGCTGTACCGTGATCTGCTGCGGGATCCGGCGGCCTGGTAGCATATATTTTTCCATTCTTCCCCACTATAATCAACGATGGATATTTACTGATATTATATTGCGTTAATACCTCCTGATGCTGCTCATCCGCATATAACAACCATCCTGGCAAATCCTTTACAGTGCTACCATTACAGCAGATATTCACAAACGAAACCGTCCCTTCATTAAAGCATGTTTTCACTTCGGAAAGTATCTTCACCAGTGAATCCGTGCTGTTATAGAAGTGCAGTAGCACTACTTTTCCGCTGAATTGTTGCAGACTTACCAGCTTCCCCTGCTGGTCCGGAAAACTAAAAGCAGGTGCTACACTCCCTTTACTGATTCCTTTCCTGGATCGTCCATAAATCTTTCCTATAGCCTGTTTGCAGGCGTCATCCTGTGCCATCGAGAGATAGTCCCGCACACACCACTCCTGTTCTTCTGCCTGATTACCGGCAGCAAAACCCAGGGTAAGTGCATGCGCCAGCAATTTATCCCGGAAACGGCCACTATAATGCGTTTTAATCCATTCATAGATAGCCCTGTTATTGCATTCGAAACGATGTTGTATAAAATAATCTGCCTCCGCTTTCTGCAGCAGATAACTTAAAAAACGTATAGCCATCGCCGTAGTATCTGAAGGTATTATCTGCGGAAGTGCGGGCAAAATTTCCCGCTGATAAAAACGCACCTGCCGCTCCTCCATGGTACTATCCGGCGCAGGCGGCAATTTCCACAACGTACTTACCAACCTCGCCCCGGCTTCTCCCTGCACATGCGCATTCACCAAAGACCAGGTCATGGCAGTCAGGCTATCCCGGTAAACAGCCAATACCTGGCTGCCCTTCAACAGTTGCTGCTGGTATGCCGCGGCCAGTGTCTGCGCAGTCGCCTTCGCCGGAATAGCTACAGCTGCCTGTTCTCTCCCCGCAGCATACATCGCCCGGCAAACCACCGCTCCCTTGCCGGTAAATGATAAACTATCTCCCCGCATGTTTATATGTATACTGTCTCCCTCCCGGACCAGTCCATAAAACTGGTATCCGCTTCCGGCATCTGCATAAAAAAATACCTGCTTGCCGGCAGACAGTGGCAAACGGAAATAAAAGGAATCCTGTTTTAATAAGGTATCCTGCGTAAGTGCCGGGGAAATACCCGGATCATACCAGTAAGCCAGCGATACATTTCGTACCGGACGATCTGTTACCCTCCCCGTAATAACGGCGGAGGTTTGTGCTGCAGCGGATCCTGCCAGCAATATGAATACGCAGCATATACGCAGTAGCTGCCCGGGTATAAGAGGACGCATAAAAAGGATTTTAAATGGTAAAATCCCCATGGTAAAGACCACAGGGAGATAATATTCACAACGATAGTAAATGAAAACTTAATATATATTTTAACGGGTATTGCCGTTTGATACACCAATTTAGTGGTGCAATGTTAGCAGGAATAAAATACAGAAGTGTTAATCGTTTCTTAACTGTTAATACAAAAGCGGATTTAAATATTAAACCAGTACACCAGTTTTAGTACCAACGCCCTGTTTCTTACGTAAAAAGGCTCAGGCAGATAGTTGTCGGTATATACAATAAAAAGGTCGGAGGCAGGCCTATAACGCCATTGGAAGCGGGTATTCAGGTTCATATTTTTCTGCTGCCCATTGTATTGCATAAAGCCGGTAAAAAATAAGGTGTTGGTCATGGTCACATCCAAGCGGGGACCCACCAGCCAAAAAGAATTCGTGCCCCAGGGTTTAGGCAGGCTAATATAATTGTAATTCGCACTGAGCGCAATACTTACGTAGGGCTGAAAACGATACCCCAACTCGGTGTTGGTCATCAACCTCGTACCATCTGCATAATACCCGCCATAACGGGCAGATAATGCATAGGTAAACAAACGCTGAGGCTTGGATACATAATCCGCCCCCACCGTATTCCAGTTATGCTGCGAGCCGGTTAACAGACTATCCTTCCCGGTATTGGTAGGGTCAAACGGCTGCAATAATTTAATATAGGTGTTGGAAGCCCATACATTCAGGGTATTCCGCTTGCGAAATACGATCCCATAGTTAAGGATGGTTTCATTATCCGTACGGTGAAGATTTTTCTCATCAAAAAACCAGGTACTGGTTACCTGCGGTCCATGACTCAGCACCTTGCCGGATAAAGGGAAAAACAAGTGAGTGATCTGAGGCGCTATTTTCACATAACCCTGCCGGGGCACATAGCCCACTTCTGCATTGTAATTACGCCCTACATACTCATGCTGCCAGCCAATATTCCATTCCTTACTGGTATATTGCAGGTTGGCCGCATGGGCTATATCATGGCCGGTTTTATTCGGACTATATGACTTCAGGAACATCGCCTTTCCGGTCCAGAAGTTATTGGAAGAAGCCAGGTTATATTCCAGGCCCATGTTCCGGTTGTACCTGTTGTACACCGGATGATCGGTTACCTTCGCCGGATCATAGTTAACAGATTCCTTATTAATAAAAATGAATCCCAGGTTGGAACGGGAAAATACCCGGCGCTGCAAGGCGGCTACGGTAAAATTCTGTGCCGGCAACCCGGTTTCTTCCTGTTTACCTGTTTGCATATTCATGATGCCCAGCCGCCAGTCCTTATTGATCTTTCCACTCAAACGGGCGCCAAAATGAATAGGCACGCCCCCCAGACCGATACGCCTGGAGAAAAAAGGGCGAATGGTGGAATAACCGAAATTAGAAAACTGATCCCCGTTTTCGAGGAAGAACTGCCGCTTCTCCGGATAGAATAACTCAAAGCGATCGAGGTTGGTCACCTGCTTGTCTACATCTACCTGCGAAAAATCCGGGTTTACCGTTAAATCCAGATTCAGGGAAGAGGTGACTGCTACTTTAGCATCCAGCCCCGCATCCCGGCGATATTTTTCTTTGGTCCCTTTATCATAATCCCTGGAGATCCCTCCCAATAAATAAGGAATCAGTGATACATTGGCGCCTGCTTCCGGCGGAGCTGCATCCCAAACGAGACTCCCTGTATATGCCAGCGATGCAGTGGCAAACTGCCTTGGTACCGGTGCCCAGGCCGACTTCTCCGTTGTTTGCAGGTCATTGCGGCTAAAGTTAATACCCCATTTGGTAATCCCTTTTTTATAACGGATGGTTTTAAAAGGAATAGCCGCTTCAAATACCCATTTATCCGGATAATTTTTCACCACAGAAGTCCATTTATTATCCCAGCTCAGATCCACTTTCCCCCCGTCATACATTAACCCATCCCATTGTGCACCGGCAGCGTTTGCGCCAAATGAAAAACCATTGGTCTGGTCATCAAACGGATCCATGAACAACAGGAAATTATCATTCTTCAGAAAAGCAAAATCTCTTCTCAACGACTCTACCATATAAGGCCCCTCCCCGGTGGTATAATTTTCCACCAGCAGGTAAATATTCCTGTCATCATATGTCATCCGTACATCTGTGCGAAGTCTGGCTAAACTGGTATCCATAGGCAATACCATATGAAACTGCTGCGTCACATCTGCCTGTTGCCAGGCCGCCTCATCTATTACGCCATCTATCTTTACAGGTGAAACAGCCTTACGCATCTGCAATTGATACGATTCATTTTTCTTTTGCGCCATTACAGCGACACCAAACAGGCTACAACAAAATACTAGTGGAATGATACGAAACATCAGGTCGTTATGGGTTGAACAAACAAAATACAAAAATTGAAAAAAGAGGAAGTAAAAAAGGGATGAATGGGGAAACAGCTTTTAGCCATTAGCTTTTAGCTTTTAGAAAAAATGCAGCGAATATGAACTAATATACTGTTTCATACTCGCTGCATTTTTTCTAAAAGCTAATGGCTAAAAGCTATTTTACAACTTATTATTTTTCATTTGTGTATCTGCCACAGGAACCTTTACAGTAGTAGTTCTGCTGCTGCGGCCACGTGTACTGAATACCTTCAGTTTTACCACTTTTCCACCTGCGGACACTGGTGCAGTATACAGCGGGCTTTTAAACGTAGGCTCTTCACCGTTAGTAGTGTATCTGATCTGCAGACCGGGCATTTGTACATTAGCGGTAACTACCCCATTTTCTACAGCAGCACCTGCAGTAGGAATACGCCAGTTAAAGCCTCCATCGTAGTAATCCAGGCGAGGCATTTCACGTTTACCCATTACATTGCTGAATACGCTCCATGCCTGTGCATATAACGCATCTGCCTTAGCCGGATCTTTTTCAGTAGCCCAGGCTGGATCCTGCGCCCATGCACGTTCTGCAAGGCCCAGTAATTTAGGCAGCATCATGTATTCCATGCGATCAGAGCTGGTAACGGTTTCACTCCACAGCAACCCTTGTATACCCGGAATATTGGAGGCGCCAAAACCAGTTAAACGGTCTTTACCTACAAACAGTTCCGCTGTTACCGGATTCCCTCTACCATCTACTTTTGAATTTTTGTAGTAGTCGAACGGAATGAAATAAAACGGCTTATCCACATCTACAAAACCACCCCAGTAGAAACCTGGTTCATCAAAAGATTTCATGTAAGCCATGTCAAAATAAAAATTACTCACACCAGACAGGATCACCTTGTAGCCTGCGTTTGCAAGCCGGTATGATAAATCTTCCTGGCCACCACCGATCACATTATTCCACACGTTCAACTGAAAATTATCATTCACAAAATCCGGATTAGGAATACTTTGTGCCTCTCCGTTCAGAGAAGTTTTACGCATACCTGCTTCTTCCCATCCGGCTACCGTTAAGCCACGTGCTTTTACCAGATCATTTACTTTACGGTAGTAATAATACCAGAGATCATTTACGCTGGTAAGCGATTTATCCTGTTGCATCAATGCAATACAAGCGGGAGATTTTTCAAACACACCACCGGGAACTTCGTCACCACCCATATGCACAGCGGAGAGCGGCGCTCCTGCTTCTTTATACATGGCCTGCAGTTCTTCCACTACTTTATCGAGGAAATGATAAGTAGAAGGTAATGCGACGTTCATCACGTTATCGTTCCAATATTGTACAGAGTGATAATCAGATTTATCCTGCAGATCAGTGAGTAAATATTCGCTGGCTTCCTGATCCTTACCGGCTGCTTTGAGGCGGTAGTAGCGGGATTCCATTGATTTCACGGCAGCACGCGCGTGACCCGGACTTTCTATTTCAGGTAATACGCGTATATGCCTGGCCGTTGCATACCGGAGAATTTCGATAAAATCGTTGCGGCTGAAATAGCCGGTGCCGGCTGCATTACTTGTGTCAGGACCAGAGCCGTAAGATGGTGGCAGCATATTTTTCCAGTCGGTGCTATGTCCGCGTTTGGCGCCTACTGTCGTTAACTCCGGCAATGAAGGGATTTCAACACGCCAGCCTTCATCATCGCTGAAGTGGAAGTGTAAAATATTTAATTTATACAGGGCCATCAGGTCCAGTATGCGTAACATATCACGTTTGTTGTGGAAGTTGCGGGCTACGTCAATCATAAAAGCACGATAACCGAAACGGGGTTCATCCGTTACTTCTACACCGGGAATGCTGATTGATTTTTGTACTCCCGACCAGGCAGCAGGTGCGACCAGTGTTTTCAGTGATTGAATGGCATAGAAAGCGCCTGCCTCGGTGGCTGCTTTAATAACGATACCCTGGGGACTTACCTTCAGGCTATACCCTTCTGTTTTACCAGCCAATGCAGCATCATAGGTAAATTCAACGGGTACATTGCCTTGCGCACGTTTACCTAACAACAGCTGTAATTCTTCTTTCAGCACATTGGCACTTGCGGAAAGCTGCGGATCTGCTTTAATAACAGGAAATGCATCCAGCACCAGGTTGTTGCCAGTAGCGGTATAAGATACCGGGGTTGGAAATACCAGCGGCAACTGCGCCACCGGAATATCTTTTACTGCGGCATTCTGCTTAAATATATCCGTGGGGGTTACTACCGCTGTTTTGTCGCCGGGATAGCGCATCAACTGTTTGGCGGTGGTAGAAGGACGAATACTATAATCTTTAATCGGTACACCTTTTTCCGGCTGTGCATCCCAAACGAGGTACAAACCTGCCGGAGCATCTGTAAAATTCACGGCCCAGGCATCTCCGGTGATTCCCAGTTTGAGGGAGTCGCCGGGAGCAATACCATTAAAGCCATCAGCTGGTGTAAAACGGTACAGGTCACCGTTAATATGTTCTACTTTCACATGACCAGGCAATTCACCTGGTGTTACCATCCTTACAAAATTGAAATACAGTTGCCATCCTTTAGCTGGAAAGGGCTTGTTGGTGGTATTTACAAAAGTAAAGGCCGACAGGAAGTTGTCCTGCCCCTGGTAGTGGTTTTCCACCACTTCCCAGCTGGTTTTCAGACGTGAAACATCATAGGGGGATTGTTGTGCCAGTACGACTGCTACAGTACTGAACAGGAGCATACCCGTTGCTATCAACTTACCCAGATAATTGTATCTTTTCATGTTGTGGATTGATTAGAGAATTGGCTTATTTTGAAAGATAATAAAATAATTTAAAAACTAGCAGTTGATTAATTTGATCAACGGGATTTTTGGGATAAACGGAGAGAAAGGAAAGTTGGCGTGCGGGTTTGGGGATACGGCGATAAATAATCACCATCCGGCCTCCGAAATAAAACAGATTTAACAAATTTATCTGACGTGCGTTAATTAGTTTTATAGGACAATGCATAATAATAGATAAGGAAGTATTCAACGATCTCCCTTCGCGGGGAGCATTAAAAAATTACAAAAATCTCGTTCCATGGTTAAAGCATTTATCGGATTTTCATGTGTGAGCTTAGCTATTGTTATTGGCTTAGGCTTATTTTTTCCCTGGGTATTCTGGCTATTGATCCTTGTAGTACCTATTGTAATAATGGGGATACTGGATATGCTTCAAACGAAACATGCCATTATCCGCAACTACCCGGTAGTAGGCCGTGCGCGTTACTGGATGGAAGCATTGCGCCCCAAAATTTACCAGTATTTTGTAGAGAGTGATATAGATGGCAGCCCGATCAACCGGGTAGATCGTTCCACCATTTACCAGCGGGCCAAGCGGGAACTGGATTCCCAGCCCTTTGGTACCCAGTTCAATGTGTATGCAGAAGGTTATGAGTGGATGGCGCATTCTATTCAGCCACAGAATTTTGATAACCTGGAGAAGGACCCGCGCGTAACATTTGGCGGGAAAGACTGTAAACAGCCTTATTCCGGCAGTATCCTGAATGTAAGCGCTATGAGTTACGGATCGCTTAGTTCCAACGCCGTACAGGCCTTAAATGGCGGCGCTAAGATCGGGAACTTTGCACATAACACCGGTGAAGGGGGGATCAGTGATTTTCACCTGAAGCAGGGTGGTGACATTATCTGGCAGATAGGTACCGGTTATTTTGGGTGCCGGGAAGAAGATGGTAATTTTTCTGATAGTCTTTTTGCAGAAAAAAGCGCACTGCCACAAATAAAAATGATAGAACTGAAAATTTCCCAGGGCGCCAAACCCGGCCATGGTGGTATATTACCAGCCGCCAAAAACACGCCGGAGATTGCAGAAATCCGCCATGTAAAACCTTATACAACAGTATTCTCTCCTCCTTATCATAAAGCATTCGGCAGTCCGCGGGAAATGATGCTGTTTATACAGCGCCTGCGGGAACTGAGCAAGGGTAAACCTGTTGGCTTTAAATTATGTATAGGCCAACCGCGGGAGTTTTACGCCATCTGCAAAGCGATGGTAGAAACAGATATCTATCCGGATTTTATTACGGTAGATGGTGGAGAAGGTGGTACAGGTGCGGCGCCGCCCGAATTCTCCAATTCTGTGGGTATGCCGTTGATGGATGGACTCTCCTTTGTGCATGATACGCTGACGGGTTTTAATATCCGTCATCATATGAAAATCATTGCCTCCGGCAAAATACTGACGGGCTATCATATGCTCCGCGCCATGGCGCTGGGCGCCGATACCTGCAACAGTGCCCGCGCCATGATGATGGCACTGGGATGTATCCAGGCATTGGTATGCAATACCAATAAATGCCCTACCGGCGTAGCTACCCAGGACAAATGGTTATCCGCCGGGCTGGTAGTAGACGATAAAAAACACCGCGTGGCCAACTATCACCGCGACACCATTGAGAGTGCCATAGAACTGGCTGGTGCAGCCGGTTTACGGGACCCGCATGATATTACAAGGCGGCATATTTTCCGTCGCGTGTTTATGAACCAGGTGAAAACTTTCGAAGAAATTTATCCGAGTACAGCGCCAGGGGCTTTATTAAACGGGCAAATGCCGGAACATCTGAAAAAAGAACTGGAAACAGTGGGGATTGATAACTGGGGATAGAGAGGAATTAAGAATTACGAATTAAGAATTACGAATTACGGCTTTGTGAGTAGAAAGTAAACGCGGATATTATCCGATGTTATCTACTCACAAAGCCGTAATTCGTAATTCTTAATTCTTTCCTACAGGTTTATATAGTGCTAATGCATTTTCCCTGCATATTTTTGCTGCAATATCCGTTGGAAAATTGTTGAGGATCAATTGCAGGTCTGTTGCGGCGAATGGTCGCGGAGCTCTGGTAGAAGGCAGATCTGTACCAAATAACAGTGCACCGGCATTGATAGCGGTTATCTGGCGCATGGCCGTTAGCACATCAAAATCACAGCGGCTGAAGCCAGTAGCTTTCACCCTGGCTCCTTTTTCTACCAGAGGCAATAAATATTTGAGTCCTGCTTTGGACAACCCCAGGTGATCAATCACTACTGCAGGTAATTTATGCAGTGTGGTAGATAATCCGGGTAGCTGGCGGGAGTCCACATATAATTCCACATGCCATTTCACGAGATCATATACACGTAGTCCCAATTGTTCCAGGAATTTTACACTTTCAGAACCTCCGCGTTGCACATTAAACCTGACGGCACGTATGCCCGCGTTATGGAGGGCAATAATTTCCTCATCGGTTGTACTGGCTGGTATCTGTGTAACGCCAACATAACCGGGTCCCAGCTGCTTCAGTGCTTCCAGCAAATACACCTGATCAAATCCCTGGAAGGAACCTGATACCACTGCACCACCTTGTATATTCAACGGTCCTACCTGTTGCTGATAATCTGCAACAGAAAAATCTGCTGGCAAATACCCTTCGTTAGGCTGCAATGGGAACCGGTGATCAATGATATGCAGGTGTGCGTCAAATACGGGCTTATCAAACATAATCTCATCGTTGTTGTTACAGTCACAAGCTACAGAAAATAGCTGAAAGGAGAAAGCACCTAAATCTCCATCGCACCGGCAGCTGCTTCGTCCACAAACCAGTGTAATTCACCTTCTTCCGGTCTGATGAGCTGGGAAGGGAATTTCTCTGCATCAAAAGTGCCTTCAATCACATTTTTCAATGTAATGGCCTTATTGGCGCCGGTGGTGAGAAATACTACGCAGGCAGCCCTGTTGACTACCGGTGCAGTTAAAGTAATACGGTACATATTCTGCGCTTCCAGGAAAAATGCTTTTACCCAGGCTTTTTGCTCCTTTACTACTGGCGTACCGGGAAACAGGGACAGGGTATGTCCATCATCTCCCATACCCAGTAATACCAGGTCAAAAGTGGTATCTTCTTTTCCAAAATATGATTTCAGGACTTTTTCATACTCCTCCGCAGATGCTTCCGGACCAATATCTGTGCGCATCACGTGGATATTTTCAGGATTAACCCCTACTTTATCCAGCAGCTCCAGGTAGGCCATACGGGCATTATTGCGTTCATCTTCAAAGGGTACATCTCTTTCATCTCCCCAGAAAAAATGTATTTTTTCCCATGGAATAACCATGTTATAAGGGGCTTTGGCCAGCAGGCTATATAATTGTTTAGGGGTACTGCCTCCGGATAATACGAAGGTAAAACGCTCCTGTGTTTGTAATACTTCCAGTATGTAGTTGCTGATCCATGCAGCTACGTTTTCACTCAGTTGTGCAGGATCTTTGGCGATGTGTAGTTCCATAAGAAGAATGGAATTACAAATTACAAATTACGAATTACGGGCCTTCGCGGATATCCGTAATTCGTAATCCGTAATTCGTAATTCTTTATTTAGTAGGTAAATTAATCCAGGTATGACCATCACGGGCAACGAGTGCATCTGCATCATCGGGGCCCCATGAATCTGGTGCATAGTTCGGGAAGTCCTGCGGGGTGCGGTTTTCCCATGTTTCCAGGATAGGCATAATCACTTTCCAGGCGGCATCTACCTGGTCACCGCGCATGAACAGGGTAGCATCACCTTCCATTACGTCCAGCAGCAGTGTTTCATATGCTTCCGGTGCATGTTCGCCATTGGCGGCATCGTAGTTAAAGGTCATATCTACCGGGTCCAGTGTCATGGTTTGTCCCGGGCGTTTTGCCTGGAAGCGGATCCGTATATCCATTTCCGGCTGGATGCTGATGGTGAGCCTGTTAGGGCGCCATGTTTGTGCAGCTTCCATCGGGAAGGAATAAGGAGGTGCCTCCTTAAAGGTGATAATGATATTGGTGGCTTTCTGGTGCAGGTATTTTCCGGTACGTACATAGATCGGAACGCCCTGCCAGCGCCAGTTGTCGATATAAAACTTAACAGCTGCGTAGGTATCAATGTTGGATTTGGGATCCACGCCTTTCTCCTCGCGGTAGCCGGGCACTTTATCCCCTTTCATCCAGCCGGCAGAATACTGGCCACGTACCGCATGCTCATGCACCTTATCCGGTGTGATACGGCGGATGGCATTCAATACATCCACTTTTTTGTTACGCACTTCATTGGCATCAAAAGATACCGGTGCTTCCATAGCCAGAATACACATGATCTGCAGGATATGATTCTGCACCATATCACGCAGGGCTCCTGCCCTTTCGTAGTAACCGCCACGACCTTCCAGGCCTACGCTTTCAGCAGCAGTGATCTGGATGTTATCAATGTAGTTGCGGTTCCATACGGGTTCAAACAAAGCGTTCGCAAAGCGGAAAGCCAGAATATTCTGAATCGTTTCTTTACCGAGATAGTGATCTATACGATAAATCTGTTCTTCCGTAAATTTCTTTGACAGCAGTTCGTTCAGTTCATGTGCACTTTGCAGGTCATGACCGAAAGGCTTTTCCACCACAATGCGGGTGCAGTGTTTATCCGTGCACAGGTTCAGCTCACCCAAACGGGTAGCAATATTAGGTACCAGTTGTGGTGCTACTGCCAGATAAAAGATGACAGTAGGATGTACACCCCATTCTGCTTCTTTGGCTGTAACAAAATCGGTGATTTTGCTATAGGAAGCAGGATCTTCTGCATCCATCTGCAGATAAGTAACATGGTTGCTGAAGTCTTTCCAGTGACCATTCTGCTCGCCCTTCCGACGGGAAAACTTACTGATCCCTTCCAACAAATGTTTATTATAATCTTCGTTGCTGTAAGGGCTACGGCCTAAACCTGCAATTGCAAACTGCTCAGGCATCCACTCATCTAAAAAAAGATTGTATAACGCAGGCGTTAGTTTCCGGTAGTTTAAATCGCCACTGCCTCCGAATATAAAAAGGATGGAAGCAGGAGGGCGTTTATGGATCTGCATAATTTTAATTAAAGATGAACATTTTTAGTGTTGCTGCCACTCTGTGTGAAAAGTGCCAGGCATATCAATACGCTGATAAGTATGCGCACCAAAATAATCGCGTTGTGCCTGTATCAGGTTAGTAGGCATACGACCGGTACGGAAAGCATCGAAATAAGACAGTGCAGACATAAAGCCACCCACTGCCACACCTGCGGCGGCAGCCTGTGATACTACACTGCGGGTGTTGCTTTCTACTGACTGTACCAGGTAAGCTACGCCTTCATCCAGCAGGATATTTCCCAGGTCAGCATTTTTCTGGTAGGCTTGTGTAAATACTTCCAGCAGGGTAGAACGGATGATACATCCGCCTCTCCATACTTTCACCACTTCCGGTAATGGAATTTCCATTTTCAGATCAGCAGATGCTTCACGCAGCATCGCCAATCCCTGTGCATAGCTCAGGATGGTAGCGAAATACAGGGCATCATGCACCTGTTTGATCCACATTTCAGCAGGAACGTGCAGGGTATTTTCCGGTGCTTTGTACAACGCCTCGGCCTGTAAACGCTGCTCTTTATAACCAGAGAGCGTACGCATGGCTACCGCTGTATCAATAACAGGTACTGCTACCGGGAGTTCCATCGCATCCTGTGAAGTCCATTTGCCGGTACCTTTGGAACCTGCTTTATCGGAAATCACATCTACCAGGCGTTTGTCTGTTTTATCGTCGTCCTGCAGGAAAATATCTGCAGTAATTTCTACGAGGAAAGACTGTAAAGCACCCTGGTTCCAGCTTTTGAACACTTCATGTAACTGGTCGTTGTTCAGTCCGGCGCCTTTTTGTAACAAGGCATAGCTTTCACTGATCAGTTGCATGATGGCATATTCAATACCATTGTGTACCATTTTTACATAGTGGCCGGCGCCTTCTTTACCAAGATATGCTACGCAGGGAACATCCTTTACCTTGGCAGCAATTGCTTCCAGCATAGGTTTCACCTTGGCATATGCATCGAGATCGCCTCCAGGCATAATGCTGGGGCCTGTACGGGCACCCTGCTCACCACCGGAAACACCCATACCCATAAAATGGATACCTTTCGGACGGAGTTCCTGCACACGGCGCAAAGTGTCGGTGTAGTGGGAGTTACCACCATCTATCACCACGTCGCCCTGCTCCAGCAGCGGCAACAGGGATGCGATTACGTCATCTACCGGTTGACCCGCTGGTACCAGCATCATCAATTTGCGGGGACGTTCCAGCAACTGTACCATAGTGGCCAGCTCTGCTACGCCTTTAACAGTAGTACCGGGGGTAGCGGCTGCTTCCAGTGCGCTGTTCTTGGCAGCGTCTTTATCAAAGCCGATAACGGAAAAGCCATGATCTGCCATATTCAGCAACAGGTTTCTACCCATTACGCCGAGGCCAATCATTCCAAAGTCATATAAGCTGTTTGCCATATATAGAGAAGTTACTTAAGGAGGTGTAAAAGTATGGAAGAATTACGAAATAAGAATTACGAATTAGGAATTACGAATTACGGATTTGTGGGAAGATAATAGCGGATGACCTTCGCATTTACTATCTTCCCACAAATCCGTAATTCGTAATTCCTAATTCGTAATTCCTTCTAAGCGGAGTTTCTGCCCGCGTTAATAATACCGAAAGAACAACGCATGATGAGCTTTTCGTAGGTTTCTCTGCCATGACCGTTGTCGGCATGTGAATCCAACTCACGGATGCGGGTAAGCGCATACTGCTGCGTAGTGAGCAAAGGCAACACAATCCTTTCCCTCATCTGAATAGAAAGCAGGTCAATAGGGCTGCCTCCCATCAGTTCAGACTCATTGGTGAGCCGGAGCAGGTATTTTTTTGCGAGTTCAAATTCACTATTGATCATCTGCCACACTTCTCCGTATTGCGGATGCTGGGCCAGATAAGCCGTCAGCGGGAAATAGCTTTTCTTCATCGCCATTTCACAGTTATCCAGCAAGGTTCTGAAAAACAGTGAATGTTTGTACAGGGCGGCGATATCATCCCATTTACCTTGTTTATCCAACTGCTCCAGTGCACTGCCCACGCCGTAATACCCAGGTACATTTTGTTTCAGCTGACTCCACGCGCCTACATAAGGTACTGCCCTCAGGTCATTGAGATTGAGTTTGGCAGAGGCATTGCGTTTGCTCGGGCGGCTGCCGATATTCGCTTCCGCATAGTAACGCAGCGGACTGGCATGATCCAGGTACGCCAGGAAGTGCGGATGTGTTTTTAATTTGTTATAAGACTTATATCCTTCATCCGCCAGTAGTTGCAACAGGTCTTCTTCTGCTTTGCTCAGGGTTACATCACGGGAGGAAAACAATTCATTGCTGATACCGGCATGAATCAGTTGTTCCATATTGAATTGTGCCGCATCCACGGTGCCAAAGTTGGAGCTGATGGTTTGACCCTGAATGGTTTGCTGAATTTCTTTATTGGCAATATTTCTACCCATGGAGGCATAAAACTGATGCGTTTTTCCACCACCACGTGCCGGAGGACCTCCCCTGCCATCGAAGAACACCACGCTGATACCATAGTCTTTGGAAATTTTGGTCAGTTCCTCTTTTGCTTTGTAGATGCTCCAGTTGGCCATCAGGTAACCACCATCTTTGGTACCATCTGAGAAGCCCAGCATAATGGTTTGTTTACACTGGCGGCGACGCAGGTGCTCACGATATTCTTTATTTTCATACAGCAGCTTCATCACCTGTCCGGCATGCCGAAGGTCATCGATCGTTTCAAACAACGGCACAATGTCTACTGTGATTTCTTCCTTCTTCCAGCCGCTGAGCAGGAACATACCGTATACTTCCATCACATTGAGTACGCTGGTACTATGACTGATAATATAACGGTTACATCCTTCCTCCCCGTTGGCAGCCTGTATTTCTTTGATGCCGGCAATGGTTTGCAGCGTATCCTGGTGCAGTGGATTTTCCAGCACCATCGGATCTATTGCTGCTGGAATATTTAGCAGCGCATCGATCTTTGCGTTCTCGTCCAGCGAAGTATAGTTCCCTGGTAAGGCATCGGTTTTAGTGGCTACTGCTTCCAGCACAGCTTCGTGTACTGAGCTGTCCTGGCGTATATCCAGTGAGGCAAAGAACAATCCGAAGATCTCTACTTTGCTGATCAGGTTTTCCACGAGATGTACAAACAGGCCGTTGTGATCGGCGATGATGGTACGGCGTATATCCGACAACGTATCCAGGATTTCCTGGCGGCTGATATCCGCCTTATGACCGGGAATAAAGAGATTACGGGATAATTTTGATTCCAGTGCAGCCACTACATTTTCTACGCCTTTAAAGGTAAGGCGGCGGCGCAGGTTACGTACTTCGCGGAAATAGCATTTCATCACGGAAGAACGCAGTGCTGCAGCCACTTCCAGGGTGGTAGGCGCTTTTACAAACGGGTTACCATCCCGGTCACCACCAGGCCAGAAGCCCATACGGATCAGGGAGTTATCGCTGCTGATCGCACCGGGAAACTGTGCCCGGATAGAAGAGAGGATACGGCCGGCTGACTGGTAAAATATATTTTCGAGGAACCACACCAGGCTGATAGCTTCATCATACGGCGTGGGTTTTTCTTTTTTGAAGAAAGGTGTTTTACCCAGCTGCTGCAGGTACATATTTACCTGGCTGGTATTTTCATCGATGAGGGCTTTAGACAGGTCGTTGATAATACCTAATACCTCACTCGGATAAAACTGGGTAGGATGCGCGGTAAGTACAAGTCGTACGGAAAAGTCTTTCAGTTTCTCTGTCAGCTGTTCCTGGGCCTGTTCCTGTATTACTTCTGATTGCAGGTGACGCAGGGTGCCGGCGCCCTGCAGGTCGCGGATATTCCGGAAGGCTGCATCTTCGAGCGCATCGAATAATACGACTTGTCTTTCTGCATACTGCACAAAGCGGAATAACAGGTCCGTTCGCTGTTTTTCTTCGGTATAGGTAGTATACTGCTGAAAAAAGGAATCCATAATTTCCTGCGGGCTGTTGCCCTTGGCATATCCTTCTTCGCAGTGAAGCAGGAACAGGGACAGGAAGATACCTGTCTTTTCCACCCGGTGGAAAGGCAATGAGGTGAAGAGGCTATTATACAGCTGAAACTTTGTACCAACGAGGTTTTTGAATTGTTGCAGCGAATTATTTACCGGCGCTTCCATACTAATTATCCGTTTATAGTGCTAAAGAAGAAGACTAAGCGGTCGTGAAATTAATAATTATTACGGTAATTTTTGAGTTTTTTGATTTTTGTTTGATATATATACAGAAAGTTTGAATATTATCAAATAAAATGGCCTAAAAAAGCCAATCCCGGCCACTTTTATGTGAGCCGGGACTGGTATCAGGAATTAGAATGCGCAAGGTTAAATGGATGTAAGCCGGATAAACAGGAATAAAAAATTAATGTGTTGATAATATAGTGATCGCGTAAAGGCTACTGTTGATTGAGTAGAAACCGGATGGGCAGGTTAAAGAATACAGCTACATTTTGTCCGTTTTGTCTGCCAGGTTTCCATTTGGACATATTGCTAACTACCCTCACTGCTTCGTCCTCGAGGCCACCTCCTTTGGGAGCACCTACTGTTTTCACATTGCTGATGCTACCATCGCGGTTCACCACAAACTGAACAAAAACGGTTCCTTGTATTTCATTTTCCTGGGCTACATGAGGGTACTTCATATTTTTGTTAAGATATTTCATCAATGCGGTTTCTCCACCAGGATACTCCGGCATGATTTCTACGAAAGACATAGGGCCGCTTGCATCTGGCGCCACTGCTTCAGATTTTACAACGCCTGTTCCACCACGGTCACTAGTGCCCAGATCTATATTATTGACGTCTCCATCTGCACCTTCTCTATTTTCAACAGCGATTGCTTTGTTACCGATATCAGCCATCCGTGGAGGCATTTCCTCCGGTGCAACATCTCCGGCAACAATCTCTGGCTCTACATAACTAACTGCAGCTACTGCTGGTGGTGGTGTATTCTGAACTGGTGTTGGTGGTGGGATTACCGGGTCAGGATCAGGTAATTTTATATCATCCAGTTTGATGACCTCCTTAGTAAACACCGGAGGATGTACATTTCCGGCAGCCATCAATGTGTTGTTCAACACGTAACCACCAATCATTACAATCATAATAGAAGCGGTACCTATTATTGCATTGCGAACGCGCTTGTCGTAACGACTGCGGAGTTCATAGGCCCCATAATCTTTATTCCTTCCATAGAAGAGAATGTCGAGGAATTCATTCCCCGGGATCTTAGTTGAGTCCATAGTAATTTGTTTTTTAATTAGATGTTACAGTGAAATACTTTCCATAAGGTTTGTGAAAATATTTTTTCCGGGAGATGAAGAACGCTGTAGTGTATATTATATAAGCGCGTGTGGACCACAGTGATTAGCAGGGCGCAACCATATATATCAAGGAAACAACAGTGATGACTATAAGGCAAATGAAAAATAAAATGGCATTATAACGTCAATGGATATATGATAATTAATAAAACAGGTAAACAAATAATACAGGGTACACCAAAAATAGAAGTCCCGACACGTGTCGGGACTTGCTGGCACTGGGGACCTTACCTGAAAACAAGTGGTTCCTTCTATTTTAATTAGGCTTTCCGAAAAAGGTATAGACATACACGTTACTTCGTGCAGACTGACCGCTCCCGGATGAATGTCTTAATAACGGTTGGTTGGGAAGCAGTCTTAAATCAGTTTATATACTTCAGTTTTCGGGGCCGCCACCAACAAAACCCACCAGAATTGTTTGAGGCAACGCCCCTTTGAACTGAAGTCGATCGTTTAATTTCATTGGATAGTAACGAATGCTATTCCGTTCCGTATACAAGCACAAAGCGTGTATCCGTAAACGTTATATTATCTTTCATGGCTGTTTGACCTGTCTTACCCAATAAGTAAGTCATCATTAAACAACGGCTATATAGTTTCATATTGAATACAATGAGAGAGGTAATGATTAAGATTCCGATTGAAAATGCCAGGAGGATGCGGGTAAGTACGTTGCGGATAAATTTACCACCAATAAATTTTGCAATATACCGTCCCCGCATGCCAGACCAGGCACTCTATTTACAGCTTACAGAACGCAAGATTTTGCCATCAACAGCAGCTACTGCAACAGGAGCGGACCGTTTGAATGTAACGGGAACAGGTGATATTTACCACGATTTTTTGCGTGTGGGAACGCATTCCACTAGTCAGCGTGTGCCTTTTCATAGTGTATTTTTATTTACACGTTTTTTCAATAATGATGGCAGCAACACCTTGCTGGTGGATCAAAGGATGCCGGAAGCGTTTGCCTGATGCTTCCCTTATAGTGGTAGATTTTATTAGTCTACTTAATTGGTAGACAAATATACATCGAGTTTTATTAATTCCAAATTATTGAATGACTTTTTTGTACTTTTTTTTCTTTACCCGGGATACCTCCCGTGATGGGGAGTAGGACAAAAGCGTATTTTTGCGGCATGAAAGAGCATGTGAAAAATATTTTACTCATTGTGGCCGGTGCCCTGATCTTCGCGGTCGGCATCAACTACCTGGCTATCCCCAACAAATTATCCGAGGGGGGCGTAATTGGTATTACCATTGTGACTTATTACTACTGGGGGTGGTCACCAGGAGTTACGAACCTTATTATTAACGCCATCCTGATCGTTACCGGCTATAAGCTGCTGGACAAACGAAGCATGGTATATACGATACTGGGCATCTTTTTTTGCTCCCTGTTTCTGTATCTCACTGAAAACAAACTAACACCCGTTACCACCAATCCTTTACTGGCTGCTATCTTCGCGGGGCTCCTGGTGGGCATAGGTATAGGGCTGGTATTTTTGTCGGGGGGCACTACCGGCGGCTCTGCTATTGTGGCGCGGTTATTCAATAAATACCTGGGCTGGACACTGGGCAACGCCATGCTTATTTTTGATATCGTAGTGATACTGGCATCTTCCTTTATTATTGGTATAGAGAAAACCATGTATACTTTCATTGCTGTATACATAGGTGCCAGAACAGTCGACTATATCGTGGATGGGTTGAATACCAAGCGTGCAATTACTATCATCTCCAACCATACAGACGCTATTGCGCAAAAGATTACCGGTGAAATGAAACGCGGCGCCACCGTATTACACGGACATGGCGCCTATACACACGATCCCAAGGAAGTGCTGTATGTGATCATTGGTAAACAGGAGCTGATGCGCCTGAAATCACTGGTGCAGGAAACCGATTCCGAAGCCTTTGTGGTCATCCACGAAGTGCACGAGGTATTAGGAAGAGGATTTTCTAAATAATAATATATCGGCATTCGGATAAGGACATCACCCTATCCGAATGCCTATTTCGCTGTTAGCTCCCGTATTACTTTCACTTCTGCCTCATTATAAGGCGTTCCGTCTTTCCGGAAAATATCATGATACCACAGCGCTGGCTCACTCCCATCCGGCACCGGCATCCCCTGTGCATATATGGTATTGGTTTTACCGGCTACCAATCCCCAGCTATAGGCGCCAATATTTTCCTTTTTCAGTAATGGCATAATATTATCAAAACGACTGCCCAGCGGACGGGCCATGTATTCGGTGCAAAGCAGCGGCCGCGCAAACGATCGCAGGTTGTTGATATCCTGCTGATGCATGTCTGGTGGCAGATAGTTATGATAGGTAATCACGTCGGAATGTTCTTCCTGGAATTCGTTCAATACTTTCAGGTCCGGGTTCCAGATGCCTACCGTTAAAGGTTGTGTGGGATTTATCTCCCGACTCCAGCGAAACACTTCTTCCAGCAATGGTAAACTTTTAGTCCCCGCTCCAAAGCTTCCTGGTTCATTATACAGGTCCCAGAGCAGTACCCGTGGATCCTTACCAAACGTGCGGAGTATATCTTTTACATATCTCTCCAAAGTATCTGCCAGCGCAGGACTGGTAAAGATGGCAATTCCCGGATCCTGTACCCAGCGGGAATTATGTATCCCCGGAATGGGCGGCGGTTGCTTACCGGCATCATACACATTATTCCAGCAATCATCAAAAAACACCAGGGCAGTGGACATATGGTGCCTGTCTGCAATAGAGAGGTAAGTGCGGATGCGCCGTTTAAATCCGGCGGCATCTTCCACCCAGGGCAGGTGGTGAAGGTATACCCGCATCGAATTCAAGCCAATACCTTCGGCATATCCCAATTCCCGGTCAATGGTAGTGGAATCAAAAGTGGCCGCCTGCCACATTTCCAGCTGGTTGACTGCCGTACTTGGAATAAAATTGCATCCCCGCAACCAGCCTTTGGACGCATACCAGTTGTTGGCTTTTTCGGGTGACCAGGTATCAGTGGGTGTTTGTTTGCAGGCAGTGAGTAACAGGGCTAAACCACATACTGCCATCATCTTGTTGTGCATAGGGCAAGGTTTAAGGGGCTATCTAAAAATAGTCAATTTTCCCGTCCGGGGGTAGTCATTATGACCGCTCATACATTTTTCTTCGAGATTTCATATTTGGATTTTGATTTTTAGATGTATATATTGTAGGCCTCAACGCTCTTTTTTCATTCCTTACCATCTTATCAACCAATAATTAAAGGGAAATGACACAAAGCTCTCAACGCTTTTTACCGCTGGACGTATTCCGCGGCATGACCGTTTGTTTCATGATCATAGTGAACACAGGCGGTACAGGTGGAACGTACTGGCCACTCGATCATGCTTCCTGGCATGGGTGGACTCCCACCGACCTCGTATTCCCTTCTTTTCTCTTTGCTGTAGGCAATGCCATGAGCTTCAGCATGAGAAAGTATGAACAACTGGGAAATTCAGCGG
Source organism: Chitinophaga sp. RAB17 (assembly GCF_052114225.1). Classification (NCBI taxonomy): domain Bacteria; kingdom Pseudomonadati; phylum Bacteroidota; class Chitinophagia; order Chitinophagales; family Chitinophagaceae; genus Chitinophaga; species Chitinophaga sp. RAB17. Next base: position 1,457,197 of record NZ_JBFREI010000001.1, read on the forward strand.
TGCTCGGAAAGATTTTCAAGCGCACCCTGATAATTTTCCTGCTAGGATACCTGATGTATTGGTTTCCTTTTGTTCAACAAACCGATCACGGCATAGAATTCAAACCTTTTGATCATACCCGCATCCTGGGTGTACTGCAACGTATTGCCCTTTGTTATGGTATTGCCTCCCTGTTAATCCATTACTGTTCAAAGAAAGTAGTATGGGGCGTCAGCGCCTTGTTCCTGCTGGGCTACTGGGCCATACTATGGTATTGTGGTACACCTGGTGATCAGTACGGCATTAACGGCAACGCCGGTATACTGCTCGACAAACTGGTGCTTGGTGATAACCACATGTACCACGGCGAAGGCATTGCCTTTGATCCGGAAGGCTTACTCAGCACCATTCCTGCGGTAGTGAATGTAATAGCGGGCTATTATACCGGACTATTTGTACAGCGGCAAGGCAGAACAAAACCAGGACTCATGCGCATGATCATGGCCGGCATCATCCTCTTTGCCCTGGCCTACGCCTGGAATACCGTGTTCCCTATTAATAAAAAACTTTGGACCAGCTCTTATGTACTGCTAACAATAAGTATAGATCTATTCCTGTTATCCTTACTCATCTTTGTGATTGATATTATCGGCTTTACAAAAGGCACCGGCTTCTTTACCGTATTCGGTAAAAATCCACTGTTCCTTTACCTGCTATCTGAAATCATGGCCATTCTGTTTGGCGTGTTTACTATTGGCGGCGCCACCCTTTATCAATGGATCAACGATACGATCTTTCAACCACTGTCACCAGGCAAATTCGGGTCACTGCTCTTCTCGCTGGCCTTCATGCTCACCTGCTGGCTGGTAGGGTACATATTGGATAAGCGTAAGATTTACGTGCGGGTGTAGACGCGAATTTTTGTCTTACTCAGGATTATACTGATTTTATTTTTTTTGATAAAAAAGATTAGGGAAGATATTAGCGGATAAATTCGCTAATATCTTCCCTAATCTTTTTTCATCTTCCAAAATCACAAAAACAAAAATCAGTATAATCCTGAGTAAGGCAAAAACTCATTAAATTGTACACAAAACATATCCAATGGACCTCTCACTGAAAGGAAAAACAGCGCTGGTGTGCGGCAGCTCACAAGGCATAGGATTAGCTACAGCAGAAGAACTGGCGTTATTGGGCGCCACCTGTATATTATTAGCCAGGAATGAAGACCGGTTAAAAAAGGTGCTATCTACCCTGAGCACCGCTCATGAACAACAACACCGTTATGTGATAGCCGACTTTTCAGATGTAGCGCAGGTAACGGCCGTTGCGACCAATATCGCCAAACAGGGCCCTGTTCATATACTCATTAATAATACCGGCGGACCGGCAGCCGGGCCCATTATAGAAGCCAATGCTGCGGCCTTTACTGCCGCATTTTCACAACACCTGCTCTGTAACCAGGCATTGGCACAGGCTTTAGTACCCGGCATGATAGCCGCCGGATATGGCCGCATTATTAATATTATTTCTACTTCTGTAAAAACACCGATAAAAAACCTGGGTGTATCCAATACTACCCGCTGGGCAGTTGCTGCCTGGTCTAAAACACTGGCTACAGAACTGGCGCCGCATGGTATTACTGTCAACAATGTGCTGCCAGGCTCTACTTCCACGGCAAGACTGGAAGGATTATTCAACAGCAGTGCTGCTGCCAGAAATGTTTCCAGGGAGGTAATTGAAGCAGAATGGCTGAAAGAAATTCCGATGCAAAGATTTGGAGAAGCCCACGAAATAGCTGCTCTGGCAGCGTTTCTCGCCTCCCCTGCTGCTGCATATATTACAGGTACCAGCACCGCAGTAGATGGTGGTAAAACACCGGTGATGTAAAGGGAATTACGGATTACGGATTTGTGGGGAGATGGAACAGACTACCAGTTTACCTCTCCTCACAAATCCGTAATTCGTAATTCATAATTCGTAATTCCCTATTTTAATATTTCAGCCAGCTTAGCGCCCAGTTTATCCCCCCGCAGGTTTTTGGCGATAATAACGCCGTTAGGGTCCAGTAGCAGATTTTGTGGCACTGCTGTAACACCATAGGCTTTTGCTACTTCATTATTCCAGCCCTTCAGGTCACTTACATGCAGCCATGGCAGCTGATCATCATTAATCGCTTTAATCCAGGGCGCTTTTTTCTCATCCAGCGAAATGGCGATGATCTCAAAGTTTTTGTGGTGGTATTCCGCATAGGCTTTACGCACATTAGGGTTTTCTGCTCTGCAGGGGCCGCACCAGCTGGCCCAGAAATCTACCAGCACGTATTTACCTTTGAGAGATGCCAATGTAATGGCCTGCCCGGTTGTGTCGGCCTGTGTGAATGGTAAAGCGGCATGACCTATGGCCGTTTTTTTGGCGATATCCAACTTGGCAGCCAGCTCCTTCCCTCTCACTGAATTGCGGAATTGCGCGTCCAAACCATTGAACAATGGTTCGAAAGTATCCGGGTTAATGATACCGCCACGTTCCTTTACCAGGTGCCAGCTAACGAAGGAAGCCGGATGCGTTTTGATAAACGCCAATTCCCCCTCCTGTGCTTTTGCAAACAATGGCTGCGAGAGCTTGCGGATAGAATCCACACCTGCATTATTTTTTTTCAGGAACATCTTCTTCATTTGTTCCGTTAGCGGCTCCAGTGGATCTGTAAAAGGTTTCAGCTGTTGCTGTAATAACAGATAATCTGTTTGTGCTGCCCCGCCGCTGATCACCGCATGACTCATATTACCGTTACCGATTACCGTGAAATTTCCTTTTTCCAGGAAAAATTCCTGCTTGTCGGCAAACAACATTTTCTCGATAGAAAAAATGCCATCATCATCCAGGGCTTTGAGTTTGAGCGTAGCATTAGCCGGTTCTCCAATGGTTCCATGTATTTCAAAAGCGCCGTTTTTTGTGATCGCAGAATCTTCTACTGATGTTTTATCGATACGATAACTGAGCATCACTTTTGTTTCTTTATCAAGACCGCTGATAGTGCCTTTGATGGTATATTTCCCCTGAGCGGCCACTCCGGTGGCAGTGAGCAGGGAGGCCATTGCAATGATATATTTCATGTATTATTTTTTAAAGAGCCCCGTTAATTTTTCTGTTAATCCTTCTGCTTCCTGCCCTACATATCTCCCTATAATTTTACCATCTTTATCCAACAGAATTTTAGTGGGGAAAGCGGTAATACCGTAGGCTTTTACAGCATCAAACTTTTCTATGCCGGTGTTATTAAGTACCTGTATCCACGGAAGCCCATCTTCTGCGATGGCTTTTTTCCAAACGGCTGTAGCATCATCGCCCTGTTCCTGCGCAATGCCGACTATTTCAAAACCGGCGCTTTTGTATTGGTTATACAGTTCTTTCAAATGCGGATGGCTTTGACGGCAAGGACCGCACCAGCTGCCCCAGAAATCGAGCAACACATATTTCCCCTGCAATGCCTGCAGGTTTACCGGGTTGCCGTTGATATCTGTTTTATTCAGTGGAATAGCAGTTTTACCTATGCTGGTAGCTTTGCTGGCAGCCAGTTTATCTTCGATTCTTTTGGCGTATTCTGAAGTTTTATAAGCAGCATCCAACTGGTTATAGGCGGCTTCCAACTTTCCCAGGTCCAGGCTATTTACCATATTAGCCAGGAAGTACATGCTCACCAATGATTTAGGGTGAGACTGAATAAAGGCCGTTTGCAGTTTATCCTGTTCCTCGCTGAGCTGTTCCCGCAGCTCACGGCTTTTGGCTTTTAGCGCCTGCTGATGGGCAGCAACAGTATCTTTGTAGGATAGCAATGTAGCCTGCCAGTTCCGGTCTGTAATCGCCGCTTCCTTTGCTTTAATGCTATTCCAGTCGTTATTCGCCTGTCCTCCTTTTACGGAAGCTTTATATATAGCGTTGGCATCGCCGGTGATGCGGATAAGATCATTGGAAAGAAAGAATTCCAGCCCTGGCGCGGGGATATAACCATGATCAGTTTTTATATTCAGCGCCATGTTACGCGTAATAAAATGGCATAATACCGGGTGATTCACTTTCCCTTTAAAAGTGACGATGCCTTTTTCGGTGGTGTAGTTACTGTCTATTACAAAGTCTTTCCCATCCATGTAAGCCATCAGGAATTTAGCATCGCCTGCATTTTTCAATGCTGCCTTAATAGTATATCCCTGCTGAGCACTGGCATACAGGGAGCCTGCCATGAGCATCAGCGCTCCTGCGATCTTTTTATAGTTCATATGCTATGATTTTCTCTTTAAGCTATTGATTAAGGATTGTTTTCCATTCCCGGATTCAGCATTAAAATCTTAGGTGGTATTTTGAGGGTCAGACGTTCTTTCGGCAGAGTAAAAGTAGCCGTGCCCAGTTGATGGGTATACGTTACATTTTTAAACAACGGATCAGTAGAAAGACGGCGCATATCAAACCAGCGCATACCTGTACAGGCGTATTCCCGCAGGCGTTCATCGATCACAAAGCGTATCAGGTCATCTTTGGTAGTAGCATCCACACCTGCTTTGGCAGCAGGTAAACGGTTACTGCGCAATGTAACCAGATCGGTGGTGGCACCGGTCAGATCACCGGTCCGGGCTTTACATTCCGCCAGCATCAGGTATAAGCCGGGAAGAGAAGGTCCAAAGTTGATCGCCAGTGGAGAGTTATGCAACAGGTAAGGCAACCTGGTAGCGCCGGTGAAATAGTCTGCTCCATAAAAAAACTTCAGGCGCAGATCTGCCGGATCATATTTTGCCAGTGCAGCAGGACTCAGCATCGCTACATTTGAGAAAATGAAATTCAGCAAAGTGATCTGTTTCAGGTAAATGTTCTCCTGGTTATCGAATGCCTGCGGCATATTAAAAGCACCGAAGCTGGGCATAAAGGGTGAGGTCCATCCTGCCATTACTTTGTTGTAATCATAGAATTGTAAAGGCACGGCACTATTATTCAGGGCTGTTTTACATTGTTGTAATGCGGCAAGTGCCAGGTCATATTTCCCCATGGTAAAATATACCTGCCCCAGGATATAATACCCGGCAGATTTGCCCATGCGCAGGCGCATAGGCGTAATCTCCGGCAGGTCTGGAATGGCGGATACCAGTTCATTGATCACAAAATCATACACTTCCTGTACCCGCGCTCTTTTAAATCCGGAGGCCACTGCATTGGCGGTTGTCACCAATGGTACCCCCGGATCTGTGGCAGCTGTAGCTGGATCATAGGGTTTTGCAAAATAATTTAACAGCATAAAATGCATCAGCGCACGACCTGTCCTCGCCTCTGCCAGTAATTCTTTTTTCTTTTGCAGATTTTCATCTGCTACAGCCATCACATTATTGGCAATCACGTTATACGTATAGTTCTGACCATAGAAGGCGCCCCACTCAATGGCATCTGCATCCGGCAGATAAAGATTATCTTTCCACGTATAGCCGTTCAGATAAGAAAGGTCCATCAGCGAGAGGTAGCCGGAATCTGTAATAACATCGTCTCCCATCATCACACACAGGTCTGCCCCACCGTTGATATGCAAACTGCCATCTGCATATTGTGCCACATCATTGTAGCTAAACAGGTTGCTGCTGTTAAATAACCCGTTGTACTGATCCAGTGTGCGTGGGGTATCTTTTCCTTTGGGTACTATGTCCAGAAATTTGGTACAGGAGGTCATCATCAGGACGCCTGCCGTTACCGCGATATATATTAGTCGTTTGTTGCTCATATTACCTGGTTTTTTAATTATTTAAACCTCACGTTCATCCCTACTGTAAAAAAAGGCTTCATTGCGGGCGCCCGTACACCATACATCAGTTTGAAGTACTCCGGATCTATACCATCTTTATTGGCCTTCCATAACATCACGTTGTTTAACTGTGTATAAATGCGGCAGCTTTCCATACCAGCATGGTCTACCACGCGTCCGGGAAGGTTCCATGCGAGCGTAAGGTCACGGAGCTTGATATAATCTGCGTTCACAATATTAATATCGGCCTGCTGGTACAGTTCTGTTGAACGTCGTGCAATGCTTTGCGAGCTTACAGGCATATAAGATGGGATATTCGTTTTCGCTTCATCACCGGGTTGTTTCCAGCGATCTTCAAAAGAAACCGGGATATTGGCGGTGAGTCTACCGGCATAAAAAGTATTTACATCTCTGCGCATCTGGTAACCCAGGTTATAAATCACCAAAAAAGACAGGTCAAAATTTCCATAACGGAAACTGTTGGTGATACCACCATACCAGGTGGGTTGTGATACCCCTGCATAATTAAGATCTGCGGCCACTATGCCGGAAGTGTTCTTTACTTTTTTTCCATCGGCAGTGAATGCCTGTGGGTCGCCCATGGCATCCAGTCCTGCCCATTTATATGCGAAGAAACTATAGGCAGGGTAACCCTCTACAAATCCTGCGTTTACTTTATTGGATGGTGTCAGTGGCGTGTTGCGGTTTAACTTCAGAACTTTGTTCTTATTGTAGCCTAACGTAAATAAAGTGTTCCAGGAGAAACGGCCTTTCGCCAGGTTCCGGCTGTTGAGCTGTATGTCGATCCCTTTATTCATCATATCGCCCAGGTTGGCATATCCATAATACCAACCAGCTGTTCTGTCMAGTGGTTGTGAGCCCAGCAAATCAATTGTCTTCTTGCGGTATACATCTACGGCACCACTTAAACGACTGTTAAACAGGTCAAAGTCCACCCCGATGTTCATCATTTTAGTGCGTTCCCAGGTAAGCATTTTATTACCTGGCAATAAAGGACGATAGCCAATTCCTACGCTGTTAAATAAGGGGCTGCTTTCTGCCAGCACAATATCCACAGAACTGCCGGAACCCGGTAAAGGTGCATTTCCGCCCAAACCATAGGTAGCACGGAGGTTGAGGCGATTCACTGCTTTCACCGCAAAGAAGGATTCATTGCTGATGATCCAGCCGGCGCCGGCGGACCAGATAGGTTTATACTGCTGACTTTTTTCCGTACCAAAAAGATTGGACTGGTCCATACGTATGCTACCATTCAGGTTATACCGTTGCTTATAGGTATAGGCGCCGTTGGCATACAGGGAGAAAAAGCGGGTCTCGATTTCTCCCACTGTAATAGGATAGGCAGTTAATAAACTTTTAGTGGCGGAGGTATTTCCTATCACCGGACTTGTTACACCGGTAGTCTGCAGCATTTTTTCATCGAACACATTATAGGTCTGCGTCTGGTAATCAAAGCCACGGCGGGTGGAGGAAAAACTGCGGGTTCTGTCGCCACGCACTTCTGTACCAGCAAGGAAGGTTAACTGATGTGCCTTAAAACTATTATCATACATCAGCTGATTACGGGCTGTCCAGGAAATATTTTGTGAATTGGAGGATTGGTATTGTCCACCTGATTCAGGAAGAAAATATACTGGTTTTGCTCCGGGCGTGGTGGCCGCCTGTGTAAAATGTACCAACTCGTAGCGTGTCTGATAAGACTTCTGGTCGTAAAACGTATAGCCGTTGTTATTAACCTGCTGGTATTGAAAACGGCCATCATAGGTTAACCCTTTCACCAACTTTATATTCAGACCGGTATTTACCCTGACAGCACCTGAAGTAGTAGCGTTATTACTGGTATAATCGGATTCTTTTAACGGAATATAATCGAGATTGAGTCCACTTTTCATTTCTGCGGTGCGCTGGTAAGGCTGATACATTTTCAAATAGGCCTGTGATAAAGGTGTTCCATCTGCACCGGCCAGCATGGCATAAGGTAAATAAGTATTCAGATCGGAAAGCGAAGGAATAATGAAACGGGTGTTCTTCTGTTGCGACAGGTTGACCGTCATATCTGCTTTCACATTTTTACTAAAAGCGAAATCCTGGCGCAGGTTCATCTGGTAACGGTTCAGCGCCGACTTGTCATTATTCTGTTGGTTGGTATAAGCCAGTGAACCGTAGTAGGAATGAAATTGGCTGCCACCGGTAAAAGACAAACTATGATTTGTCAACAGCGCCGGCTGTTGCAGGTATTGATCAATCTGGCTACGATTATTCAGTGAAGCCAACGAATCCATTCTGGCATCTGCAACTGATGGCGAAATAAGGCCATTACTCAAATCGTATAATATCCGCTCATGTGGATATACAATAGGATCTGAATTCCCAACACCAGGTGTGGTCACCGTCTTCCAGGGATAAGCCGTTGCATTAAATATCTCTTTTGCGGCATTCGTGAACTGACTGGAATTCATTTTATGCTGGTAATCATAATCTGGTAATCCTTTAAAAGAAACAAAGCCATCATAATTCATTTTGATGCGGCGGTTCAGGTCTTTCCCTTTGCGGGTGGTAATTACCACTACGCCGTTAGCAGCGTTGGCGCCCCAGATAGAAGCAGCCGTAGCGTCTTTCAGGAAAGTGATACTTTCAACATCGTTGGGGTTAACAAAGTTGGTAATATAATCGTTGGACATGGGGACATTATCTACCACAAACAGCGGCATTCTGCTGGCGTTTACACTGGAAACACCCCTTATCAGGAATTTATCCGCACCGGTACTGTTGTTCACGGCAAACCCCGGTACCAGGCCCTCCAGGCGGTCTACCACACTCATACTCCCCGATTTTTGCTGCAGCTGTGCACCTTCTACCTTCGTAAAAGATCCCGCACTTCTTTCTTTTGAAATAGTTTGGTAACCGGTAACTACTACCTGCTGCAACAGGGAAATATTGGGTATGAGAATTATTTCCAGGTAAGACTTGTCTCCCACCTCCACTGTTTTAGGCATAAACCCCATACAGCTGATTAGCAGTATGGGATTACTTTCTGTAATCGCCAATGTAAATTCTCCTTTGGCATTGGTGTTGGAACCCGCCTGCAGATTTTTCAACATAACTGTTACACCTGGCACCGCGTTATGGACTTCATCAAATACTTTTCCTTTGATAATGCGTTCCTGTTTGGCAGGAGTGGGCTGCTGATTAATCACCACCAGATTGGTTTCGGTACTGCTAAATCCGAGCCCGGTACCCAGCAGTACTTCTTTTAATACATCCGTTAACGTTACATTGTCCACATCAATAGAAATGCGTTTATCTGCCGGAATAATATTATTCCCATATACAAAGCGCAGATTTGACTGTTGTTCAATGGCGCTGAAAACCTTTGTCAGCGGAACTTTCTTCAGGTGTAGGGATAAACGGATGTTTTGATGAAGCTTGGTAGCGAAGGCGTGAATGCTACAGAGTAACAGCAGCAGCATGGTCATTTTGGTAACACGACAAATAATGCTCCTGCCGGAATGCACCATACGTGCAGTCCGTGGACTGATTTTTTTCATACATTTAGTTGGTTAATGTCCATAATGGGAAACAGACGCCCGGCAAAAGCCCTGTTTCCTTTACTTAACTGGAGGGAGCGCTCAGGCGTTCCCTTTTACTGTTTAGAAAATGGTTAGTCTTGATAAGTTGTCATCTTCTTTTTTTTATTGGCTGATAAATATTTCATTGTTCTCAATTCTGTAATTAAATGGCACAGAGGCTTGCATGGCCTTCAATGCCTGTTCTACTGTTTCTTTCTCAAACGTGGCGGTATACCTGTATTTATTGGCAATCGTACTATCGACTTTAATTTTCACGCCATACCATCTGCTCATTTCCACGGCGGCAGCACCTAATGGCATATCAGTAAGTACAAGGCGGTTGCGCGTCCAGGAAGTTTCTACCGCAGCGCTATCGCGTAGGCTCAGCATCACATTGCCGATGGTGGCCGATGGTGTGGTAATATGACTCGCTGCCACTACTCCGATCACAATTTTTTGCGCCGGTTGCAGTATAATTTTCCTGTTTTGTTCATCGTGAATGGTAACTTCCACTTTTCCCTTGATCAGGGCAGTTTCTACCACTTTATCTTCCGGGTAGGCGCGTACATTGAAAGAGGTTCCCAGTACGCGTATATCCATTTTCGCGGTGTGTACAATAAAGGGCTTGTTAGCCGCCGCCGCTACGTCAAAGAAAGCTTCTCCGACCAATGTAACTTCGCGGGCTTCTTTATTAAAATGTTGGGCGATGGTAATATGACTATTGGCATTCAGCATTACGCTGGTGCCGTCCGGGAGCTGGAAAGATTTTCTTTCACCAGACAGACTGCTGTAATTCCGGAGGCGGTTTTGTTTTTTGTATTGGTATACCGCAAATCCTGCAATATTGATCAGCAGGGCTATCACTGCGGCGCGGGCCAGTATTTTCCATACCGGCGATATCCTTCTGACAGGCGTTGTAGCCAGGTGTTGCTGGAAAGCTTGTTCAAAACGCCGGCGTTGCCGCGAGAAAGACTCGGTCGTAATATTGCCGTTCAGCATATAATATAAGGCTTTCGCCTCTTTCACTGCTGCCTGTTTTTCAGGATGTGCTATGATCCAGGATTCCCAGAAGCTGACAGCGCTCGCATCTGTGCCGGTACAATACCGGCAGAAAGAAGGCTCCTGTAAAAAATCTTCACTATGGTAGTCCTGAAAATCAGACATAAAACATCCATCCTTTTTCTATAGAGAACACGGGTTGTTCTTTTTACTACTGTAAAACAATATTTTTTTTATTGAAGGGTCAACATGAATAGAACAAGGAGGGGAATGCTGTACAGATAAGTATAATCTTCACCGTCGGTACTGAGTTCTGCCCTCAAAATTTTGATGGCATCGTGGATACTGTTATAGACGGTTCGTTTTGTTACATTACAAATAAGAGCTATTTCATCATAATCCCTGTCTTCAAAATAGCGCAGGCGCAGCAACTCCAGTTGCCGGGGAGCCAGTTTGGCCAGCGCTTTTTCCAGACGCTGTTTCAGTACTTTATCGGATTGTGCGGAAATCAGCAGCTGTTCATAAGCTACTTCTGTTTGTTCCCGGCCGGCTTCAAAAGCGTGGTGTCGCTGTTCCCGGCGGCGGTCGGCTTTCATTTCAGCCATCAGTTTATGGCGAATGCAGGTGAGCAGGTAGGCGCGTACATTTTCCACTTCCGGCAACGTGTTGCGTTTGTCCCACAGGTCCAGCAATACCTGGGTAATACATTCTGAAGCCCGTTCCCGGTTACCGGTGAGCTTCACCCCATAATTAAACATGCCTACATAATGCGCATCATATAACAGCATCATTGCGGCCTGCTGGCCATTCAGCAGCATTCTCCATGCATCCTCCATATGTAACCCTTCCGAAAGCATTATCATCAAAAATAAGGAAAGGAATCACGATTTGTTCACCTGGAACAAAATATCCGGAGATGTATCAGCTTTTGAAGATGCAATTGTGATGGCCTGTTATTAACAGGGAATAAAGTTCACCACACGTGCCAGCTTTCCGTTTTCGAAATATAACTGCACGCTGCTGTCGCTGTCTTTACTATAAGAGTCCCGCAGGGTAACCATATCTGATTTTCCTTCATTTTCTGCCTGTAATACGGCATTTGGAAACATTTTTTTCACGTCTTCCCAGGTGGTATTACGGGAGAAGGATACCTTACCCAAAGTCAGTATCTGATTCGTTGTAAACACGAATTCCTCGCATGCAATGGAATCCCTGCAGAGTTCAAACGTAGAACCTTCTTTATAAAAATAGCTGAAGTCCTCGTCGAACTGTGACCCGCAGATGTCTTCATTCTGAGTAGAAACAATACTGTCTGCCGCTCCTATGCCGCTTTCCAGGCGTTGACGGTTAGTAAACAGGGGCACTTTATTATTGATCAGTGCCTTTGAAAACTCGAATACTTCCACCTGCTCCCAGGAAATGTTGCGGCTGCGGTGGGGCTCCTGCATGGAGTCATCTGCTGCGGTGAGTGGTTGAATGGTTTCTGAGGGTGCTGCTACCGGCATCGTATCCGGTTCTTCCGGTTTATTCTGATGACAGGCAGACAGGATGGTTACCGTAAGGAATAAAAATACTCTATTCATGATCGTTACTTCTTCGTGGGGTCAATACCGTTTTTTCAGCATGACCCGATTAAACTAAAACTAATCATTCTCAAACACATAATTAAAATAATTTATATAGATGACCAATTATTTTTTATGCAATCGTTTGCATAAATGATGAAAGCACACTATATTGTTAAGCATAAACCACGTACTATTTATGAAAAAGCTGACATTCCTGTTATACCTGGGGCTGGCCACACCCTTTGCCGGCCGTACGCAGGACAATTCCGCAGATGCCGCGATGGTAAAAAAAGTAGCAGATTACGCCATTGCACACGCCGCCTTTAAGTTTACAGGTGATAACAACCAGAGCTGGAATACCAGCAAGGAAATTCCGGATGGCGTCAAAGCCTCCATCTCAGATCATCTGAGTGAATGGCACTATCCCAATGGTGTATTAAACATTGCCATGATAGATTTGGGTAATTACCTCAAAGACGAAAAATACAATGCGTTTGCGCAGAAACATGTGGCATTTGCATTCGACAACTACGCCTATTTTGAGGCACTCAGCAAAAAAGGCGTGAAATACAAAAACTTTCCGTTCAATCAGCTGATCAACACCCGGGTACTGGACGATTGCGGCGCCATGGGGGCCAGTCTGCTGGATGTATACAATACCGTAAAAAGAAACGATTACAGGGCCTATATCGACAAGGCCGCCAATCATATCAGCAAAGTACAGGAAAGGCTTCCTGATGGCACGCTATGCCGGCCCAACCCTTATAAATGGACCTTGTGGGGAGATGACCTGTATATGAGCGTGCCCTTTCTCGCACGCATGGGGAAACTCACCAACAACAACGCCTATTTTGACGATGCGGTAGCGCAGATCAAACATTTTACCCACTACCTCTGGGATCCCCGCACAGAATTATATGTGCACTACTATTACGAAGATCTGAAAAGACAAGGCGTGGCTCACTGGGGGCGTGCCAACGGCTGGATCATGCTGGCCAAAGTACAACTGCTGAATAGCTTACCAGCTAATCATCCTGGCAGAAACGAGGTGATCGCCGACCTTACCCAACAAATACTGGGTGTGGCAAAATATCAGGGCGCTAATGGACTGTTCCACCAGGTACTGGATCGCACGGACTCTTACACGGAAACTTCCTGCACCGCGATGTTTGTGTATTCCATTGCCCGGGCTGTAAATGAAGGCTGGCTCGACAAACGCTATATCACTATTGCAGAGCGTGGCTGGGATGGATTGGTAAAGGAAAAAATACAGGAAGACGGACAACTGAAGGATGTATGCATCGGTACAAATACCTCTGCCGATCTTTCTTTTTACTATAACCGCCCTACGGAGTTAAACGATTTTCATGGTATAGGACCCGTGATAGAAGCGGGTGTTGAAATTATGCGCTACAGAGCGAAAAAATAAGAATTACGAATTATAAATTACGAATTACGGAGTTGTGAGAAGATAGTAAACGTGATGATCGACATTTGCTTTTATCTTCCCACAACTCCGTAATCCGTAATTTATAATTTGCAATTCCTGTTAGTACACATCAAACCACACCTTGGTGGTTAGCAGATCAGCGCCCTGCCTTGCTACTGCAGCTTTGTAGCTGTTCCCATTCAACGCCTGCTCACTGGAAGGATACGTTAAACGCAACGGCATTTTACCTTGTAGTGCACCGGTATAAGCAGGTGTGAGTTGTGGATAATCCAGTCTTCTCCACTCTGCAAACGCTTCCAGACCTTCGCTGAAAAGAGCCAGCCACTTCTGTTCGCCGATTGATTTCTTATAGTTACCCGCATCGTAAGCAACAGTTGCCTGCGCCAGGTAATCGTCTACCGGTTTACCAGTGATGCCGTATTGTTTGAAAGAAGCGCGGATAGCCTGTGCATACAGATCCGCAGCATTGCCGCTGATCAGGTTACGCTGTGCTGCTTCCGCCAGGATAAACAACTGTTCTGAATAGGTAAATAACCATGCCGGCGCCAGGGTGGCAGTGAATACGGCACCAATATCGGAGGTCTTCGTGAATCCAAGCCGGGATGCAGAATCTGCTGTCAAACCATTGGTAACACCCACATAATTAGTAGACCCTGGTTCTGTTGGCAATGCGGCGTATATGCTTAAACGTGGGTCATTCAATCCTTTCAATTTATCCACCACTGTTTTACTGATGCGATAATCATTTCTTGTTTCGCGGTTTCTTCCTACAGGATTCTGGTTAGGAGAAGCCAGGTAATTCAGTCTTATCTCAGGATCGTTAGGGCCCAGTAAGAAGTTACCTTCTGCTGCCAGCTCTGCAAATACCGCTTTAGCTGCTTCCGGATCACGATCTGCAATACGCAATGCAATACGGGAGCGCAAACCGTTGGCAAATCTTTTCCAGCTTTTCAGATCGTTCTGCAACAGCACATCACCCAGGATAGGATTATCAGTGGGGGAAATGATCTGTACAGCTCCTTTTAGTTCCGCTAACAAACCTCTGTATACCACCCGCTGACTATCATATGCAGGTGTAAGATACTTCTCAATATTACCAGCCTGAGAATAAGGGATATCTCCATACAGATCTGTTAACTGCTGGAATATCCAGCTACGCATAATCACGCCTACAGCCCTATAGTTGGGGTTATGCAGACTATCCCCCAACTGCACCAGCGTGGTAAAATCCTGTACTCCCTGTGCATAAAAATTGCTCCAAACGGTTTGTATGTTGGTAGATGCCGGTTTATAACTGTCAGGATCAGGATACTGGATTTTTGCCCAATACTGCACATACAGCAGGGATGTTTCCATAGTGGCATCAGGCCCCCAATAGGTATCCACATTGGATTTTATTCCATTGCTCAACAGGTAGTCCGGCTGTGCGGAAGTAGGTTCGTTTGGATTTTTGTTGGTGCGCTCCAGCTCTTTCTGGCAACTGGCCAGTAAAGTAGCAGCAAATATGATATAGAAAGGTATCAACAACTTTTTCATGATCGGTCAATAGTTAAAATGAAACATTCAGGTTAAAGCCAAAGCTGCGCGTAGTAGGAATTTGCAATGTTTCCAATCCCTGGCCGTTACCGGTGTTAAACGCCGTTTCAGGATCGATATTGGGTGCATGTTTTTGCAGGTATCCCAGATTCCTGGCCACCAGTGCAATATTCACCGCCTGTAATCCCCATCTGCCTACAATGGACGCTGGCAGTGTATACCCCAGTTTAATTTCACGCAGCTTGATAAAAGACGCATCGTAGATCGCACTTTCATTCAGATTGCCACTGTATACAGCCTTGTAGTAGCTGGCTGCAGGAAGAATAGTGGTATTCTTTTTACCATCTGCGGTATAACCATCAAAGATGATCCCATCATGTTTTACTGCTGCACCACCTGGTGCGGTGGCGTTATGGTCCGGCAACGGAATATTATTTTTACCATCTACGTAGTAAGGCAACCCACCATTTTCCTGGTCGCGGCCCGGCATAGTAGCTGCCAGTACACCTGTAGTCATCCCGGTAGAATTGGTTCCGGACCAGATAGATCCTCCTTGTTTGGTATCTATCAGGAAGCTCAGATTAATGCCTTTGAAAGTAAAGCTGTTATTAATACCACCTGTCCATTTGGGTGTGTAGTAACCCAATATTTTTTTGTTGGGATCTACAGATGGCGTACCGTCTGCATTCACTAATATCCTGTTCTCACTATCTCTTTTATAAGCAGTGCCATATAATGCGCCATACTGCTGACCTTTGCTTGCCAGTACCTGTATGTTACCGGAACTACCCAGTACATAGTTGTTCAAAAATCCATCTGCATCCAGTGCCAACACTTTACTTACATTGCGTGCGTAATTCACATTCACATCCCAACGGAATCCGGAGTGTGTAGTAATGGGCGTTAGTCCCAGCATTACTTCTACCCCGTGGTTACTGATTTCGCCTGAGTTCAGTAATTTTTTCAGATAGCCGGTGGTAGGACTTACGTCTGCCAGCAAAATCTGGTTACGGCTATTAGAGCTGTAGTAGGTGATATCCAGTCTTAACCTGTTATCCAGGAAACCTGCTTCTACACCAAATTCTGTGGAGGTAGTAATTTCCGGTTTGAGGTTTTTATTTAAAAACTTATCTGATACTGTCAGCAGTGGATTGGCGCCAAACGGTTGATTGAAAGGGAATGTATTTACCAGTTGGTAAGGATCTGTATCCTTTCCTACCTGGGCCCAGCCACCACGTATTTTCAGCAGGGTAAGCGCCTTGCTTTGTATGTGCAGGGCCTCTGTGAGCACCACGCTGGCATTGGCGGAAGGATAAAAGTAGGAATTGCTACCGGGAGGTAAAGTAGAAGACCAATCGTTACGTGCCGTTAAGTTAACGAAGGCATAGTTGCGGAAGCCTATCTGTGCTGCTGCAAATCCGCTGTATACCTTTTGTTTGTTGAGCAAACTGGTAGATAAAAATGGATCGCGTGAATTATTCAGTGTATACACGTCTTTCACGGCCAGCTTAGGCGCCTGTTGATAGTTCTGCTCCAGTTGATTGGTACGCAGGTTGGCGCCGGCCAGGATATCGAAATCAAAATCGCTGCCTATTTTTTTCTTTGCGTTCAAAGTGAATTCACCATTGGTTTCATTCACCGTGTAAGCATCTTCCGTGTAGGAACCAAATGGTGTACCATTGGTATAGTAAGCGATTTTATACTTACGTCTGTCGGTATAATAATCTGTACCAACACGCAGATTAGCGGTCAGCCAGTCAAGTACCTGGTAGGATAATCTGGCGTTACCAAGGAAGCGATTGCGTAGCATACCCACCGTATTTTCATTCTGGATCCAGTAAGGATTGCTATAGTAGCTATGGTTCCAGTTAAAGTCGGTACCATCTGCATTTTTATAGTTCTTCAGTTTGCTCACATCCACCTGGCGACCAAACCAGATAAACTGAAGGGTCACGCTGTTACCACGTCTGCCATCCACACCAGGCAAATTATCGGCAGCGCTGCGCACGTAATTGGCATAGGTGCTGAGCGTAAGCTTTGGCGTGAGTCGGAAGGTATTGCTGGCTGTAAAAGTATTACGCGTAATACCAGTGTTTGGTAAAATACCTTCTTGTTTGGTGTTGTTATAAGAGAAGCGATAGTCCAGCTTTTCATTGGAGCCTCCAACGGATAATCCGTTGTTCAATGTATAACCGGTTACGTAGAAATCCTTCACATTATCCGGATGTGCTACAAACGGTACTGCTTCTCCATTAGAAAAGAATTGCGGAATAAGCCGGCCGTCCAGTTTTGGGCCCCAGCTTTCATCTACGCCATCGTTGATACCGCCGCCTTTACCATCTTTATAAGAAAACTGTCCGCCGGAACCTTGTCCGTAAGAGTTCTGAAAATCAGGCAGGATCAATAATTTATCGAAGGTAGCGCCGGAGTTAACCGTTACGCCCATGCCGCCTTTGGTATCTTTCCCGGTTTTTGTTTTAATAACGATCACGCCGCTGGAAGCGCGTGAGCCGTATAATGCCGCTGCGTTAGGGCCTTTCAGCAAACTGATAGACGCCACATCGTCCGGGTTAATGTCGGAGATGGCATTGGCAAAATCGCGGCCGGTACCTATTCCCAGCTGACTGTTATCTACCGGTACACCATCCAGTACAAATAATGGCTGGTTATTACCTGCAATCGAAGTCTCACCACGGATCACAATACGGGAAGAGCCAAGGTTACCCTGACTGTTGGTTACCTGCACCCCTGCTATTTTTCCGGATAAAGCGTTTACCAGGTTGGTTTCTTTGGCTTCAGAAATATCTTTCGATTTTAATTCCTGCACCGCATAGCCCAGCGATTTTTTCTCCCGGGAAATACCGAGCGCCGTTACTACTACTTCATCCAGTTTCCGGTTGCTGTTTTCTAAAGAGATATTAATGACCCGACTGTTGCCTACTACTACAAATGCGGTCTGGAAGCCAAGGGACGAGAATTGTAATGTGTCATTTACATTTGCACTGATGGAATATTTCCCATCCGCATCTGTTTGCGTACCATGACTTTTTCCTTTTAACTGTATGATAGCGCCGGGTACACGCTGTGCATCGGAGCGGGAAGTAACGACTCCGCCGACCCTGATTTCCTGGGCAATACTCTGCTGCAGCCACAGTAAAACCGGCAGCAGGCATAACAGCCTTTTTACGTAATTCATGCTTAGTACTTGGTTTATATATTGACTTAGATCTTTGCGGAGAATGGTTATCCCGTTACACCCGTTTCCGATTTTGGCATTTAGTTGCTGGCGTATGATGATTGGTGTGATATCGGGGCAAAAGTAAGGCACAATTATTAATCTACAAAATTTATAGACTAAATAGATTTAAAGGATGCAGGAGGAAATAAGAAGGAGTAATACAGGTAAATAAAACACCGGGAGATGTAATATCTCCCGGTAATGGTTGGTCTATTTCGCTGCAGCAGTTTGAATATTCAGCAACTTTTTCAATTCTGTTTTACAGTCTTCAATATTTTGCCAGATTTGCCGGTCCTGGCAAGCAGTGCCTTTGTACTTGATAGATACTTTGGTTTTGCGCAATATCACCTGGTAGTATTCCGGCGCGCCGGGAGAATTTTCCCAGGTAATTTTGCCGCCTTCTTCAATACCGCCGGCGAGTTTGTCTTCGATAACGTCGTTCACTTTTTTATGCATATTATCTGCAAAATCGTAGCTCACCTCGGTTTTCACGAGGCAGGAGGAGTCTTTTGAGAGTATGCTGTGTGCGGCGTTAACATGGTGACGGGGAATACAGAGCAAAAGGGTGCTGGCTGCCAATAGCAGTAACGGGAATTTAATTGTACGCTTCATAACAAGTATAGATTAAGATAAGGGTTGGAGAATAGGTATATAACAAGTCCTTATTAGATGATCTCTTTGATTTTGGTTATCGTGCTAACTCATTATTAAAATAACATATTTATCTCATTCCACAAAATAAACTCTGTAGTTCGCGTAGGGGTAAAAGTAAAGTAAGGTGTCTTCCTAACAGGTCATTGATATTGCTGCTGCAGATTGAGTAGTATTTTCTTTCCGGCATCGCTCAGGCCCGGCAGGCTATCCGTTGGCATAAAGTGGCGTTTAAAGGCCATGATGGCGGCGGAAGAATCTTTTATATCGTATCCGATGATGCGGAGTGCCAGTAATGTGTTAAAAGATTCAGGCACTGCGGTGGCGGTGGTGTCTTTATACCATAGGCCAAAGCCTTTTTCCGCGAGTTGTTGCCAGGGAAAGAAAGCACTGGGATCTACTTTTCTGCCGGGAGCAATATCACCATGGCCTATAAAGTTGGCAGTGGGAATATTGTAGCGATGCTGCAGGGTATCGAGCAATACAAGCAAACTGCTGATCTGGGCAGGATCAAAAGGTTCCTTTCCATTATTGTCCAGTTCTATACCAATAGAAGAAGAATTGATATCCGTGAGGTTGCCCCACCTGGCAACGCCGCCATGCCAGGCGCGGAGATAGTCGTTCAGCATATGATGAATGGCCCCATTGCGGCATATCACATAATGGGCGCTTACCTGTGTTTTTTCCATGGTAAACGTCTTCAGTGTTTGTTCACATGAATTCTGAGCGGTATGATGAATGATAACTATGCTGGGTTTACGCATATTAAAATTAACCGTACCCACCCACGAGGGAGCAGCTACGCCATTGGCGCCGGACAATTCCCCGGGTTGCTGCCTCAATGCCTTCGCATAGGATTTGGCTTGCTGTCTGTACACCTTATTGGTACTGGCATAGGGATTACGCGCGCAATAAGCGAAGCCGCCAATCACTGCCAGCAGGCAGCAGTATTTTATAAAGTGAGATATGGTCTTCATTTGTATCTGTTAAAGTTTACACAAGACTACTTGATAAAGATACTAAATGAACCGATGCATCGTTTTTTTCATAGATACTATGAAAAGTGTTCTTTAAAATATATATTTACGTTTTCAATAATACTTTTAGGAGTATCAAAAACCTGTGCCACATTGTCTGCAATTGCCTACTACTTACTGTTACCACTGATTTACGCGCTGTCGCTACTGCCATTCCGTGTACTTTACCTGGTGTCTGACGCAGTATATGTGTTGTTATTTTACGTGATGGGCTACCGTAAAAAGGTAGTACTTCAAAATTTGCGCAATTCTTTTCCTGAAAAGAGTGATGCGGAAATTAGCCGCATCTGCAAAGATTTCTATCATTACCTCTGCGACCTCTTCCTGGAAACATTTAAAACGCTCACTATCAGCAAAACGGCTATGGTAAAGCATTGTAGCTTTACACCTGCTACACTGGAGCTGTTTAACAAACTGGAAGCAGAAAAAAAGAGCGCGGTACTGGTGATGGGACATAAGGGAAACTGGGAATGGGCTGGCAATACATTCAGTATATTGTGCCGTCAACAGCTATATGTTATCTATCATCCGCTGGCAAATAAACATTTTAACGGTTTGATGTACCGCATGCGCACACGGTTCGGCACCAAGCTGATCGCCATGCAGGATACTTTCCGGGATATGGTACAAAACCGTGGTGAAGTAAATGCAACTGCTTTCATCGCTGACCAGGCTCCGCAGCCTAAAACTGCCCAATGGCTCAATTTTCTGCATCAGGACACCCCGGTATTCAAGGGTACTGAAAAAATAGCGCAGAAAATGAACTACCCGGTAGTATACGTTACAGTACAACGTGAAAAAAGAGGCTATTACACGGTAACAGCAGAAATGCTGACCGCCACTCCGGCTGAAGAAAAAGACGGAGCGATCACAACAGCACATACACGTAAACTCGAGGAAGATATCGTTTCTCAGCCTGCAACCTGGTTGTGGTCACACAAACGGTGGAAACATAAACGTCCTGCTGTTATTTAATATTCAATCATACATCAACATACATTAGATAAGATTATCCTACAACGATATGCTGGAAGGTAAAGAACTGATACTGGCTACCAAGCCATATGCGCGCGAAGAGAGAGCCAAAAGCTGGCTTTTCACATTATCGACATTATTACTGCTGGTTTTATCACTGACAGGCACACTGGTATTACCTTACCTGGTATTAAGAATTCTTGCCAGCCTCCTTTCCGGGTTGCTGATAGTGAGAATGTTTGTTATTTATCATGACCATCAGCATCATGCTATCCTGCATAAATCGAAGGTAGCAGAAGTGATCATGGTTTTTTTTGGTGTATATGTACTGGCCCCGTCCAGTATATGGAAGCGTTCCCACGATTATCATCATAAGCACAACTCAAAACTTTTCAGTGCCAGCATAGGCTCCTATCCTATCATTACACGCAAAAAATTTGAATCTATCACACCGGCAGAAAGGCGCACTTACCTGTTCAGCCGTCATCCAATAACCATTGCGGCAGGCTATTTATCGATGTTTATGCTCGGTATGTGTGTACAGTCATTTGTAAGCAGTCCGCGTAAACACATGGACTCCTTACTGGCCCTTATCATTCATCTGGGTGGCAGCGCAGCAGTAGTGTATTTCCTGGGATGGGAAAGCTGGTTGCTGTTTATTTTGATACCTTTTACCATTGCCTGCGGACTGGGCGCCTATCTTTTTTATGCCCAGCATAATTTTCCTGGCGTCACCTTTAATGTCAACAAGGAATGGTGTTACGACAAGGCTGCATTGCTTTCTTCCAGCTATATGGTCATGAATCCTGCCATGAAGTGGTTTACCGGCAATATTGGTTATCATCATATTCACCATCTGAATGCACGTATTCCTTTTTATCGTTTACCGGAAGTAATGCAGGCGATACCGGCATTACAAAACGCAAAAACCACCACCCTGAGTTTCCGGGATGTGCGCGCCTGTTTCCGCCTGAAAGTATGGGATCCGGAACAGGACAAGATGATCAGTTTAAGAGAGGTACGCGCAATCAGGTCAGCCCAATTGATGAGGAAGCCTGATCCTGTAGTAGTTGCCGGATAATCTTC
Source organism: Chitinophaga sp. RAB17 (assembly GCF_052114225.1). Classification (NCBI taxonomy): domain Bacteria; kingdom Pseudomonadati; phylum Bacteroidota; class Chitinophagia; order Chitinophagales; family Chitinophagaceae; genus Chitinophaga; species Chitinophaga sp. RAB17. Next base: position 1,479,082 of record NZ_JBFREI010000001.1, read on the forward strand.
TTTCTTACTTCCAGCGTCAGCTGGGTCATTTCTTTTGTTTTTTGCAGTACCGGTAATCCGGCAGTATGTGGAGATCCCGCCCTGAACGGTGGCGCCGGGTTATATTCCAACTGCAGCTGGATCACTTTTGCTAATTCTTCTCCGCCTATTAATGCGGTCAGCACTAATCCGAAATCGATGCCGGCGGTAACGCCACCACCCGTAATACGGTTGCGGTCCCGTACTACCCGCTCTTCCAGTGTTTCTACACCAAACATCCTGAGTAATTCCAATGAACGCCAGTGGGTAGTAGCTTTATATCCCTCCAGCAGACCGGCGGCAGCCAGCACCAATGCACCGGTGCATACAGATGTAATATACTTTGCTTTCATACCCTGATCACGCAGAAACTGCAACAGTGGCTGATTGGCGAGTAATGAATTGATCCCACGTCCACCCGGCACAAAAATGATATCCAGCTGGGGGCATTCAGCCATCGAGATATCCGGTTGTAGTGATAGTCCGCCTTCCGCGCGGATCGGGCTTTTGCTGAGTCCTACAATCAGGACTTCAAAGCAGGGGGCTTTGATAAATACATCATAGGGGCCAGTGAAATCGAGGATGGTCAATTCAGGAAAAAGTAACATCCCCACCTTTAATTTTTGCATACATGGAGCTTTAAACGCGGTACAATAATAATGCAGCAGCCTGTAAACAGGGAGCAGGTAAATGCATTACGGAGTTGTAGGAAGATAAAGCGAATGCTGATCATCATGTTTACGACCTTCCCACAACTCGGTAATTCGTAATTCTCAATTCGTAATTTCCTCTACCGGTGCTGATCGTACCTGTTTATGGGAACGACCTGCTGTAATGCGGCGATTTCTTCTTGCTGTAATACAGGCGCCTGTGCAGCGCGGAGTGCATCTTCCAGTTGCGCTGCCGTACGTATACCTACGGTAGCACTGCTGACAACTGGCTGCTGCAATACAAAGCGCAGTGCTGTTTGTGCTGCATCACGCGCCGGGGTACTGATTTTTTTAATCGCAGCAGCAGCGGCCGCCACGGCTGTTTCTGTATAGTTTAGATAAGGCGCTGCGGGTTTGTCCACCAGCAATCCTTTCGCCACACTTCCCCTGGCCAGTACGCCGATGTTGTTTTCCAGCAATAGCGGAAAACTGCTTTCTTCGGGGCGGCGATCCAGCAGACTATATTGCATCATCACGCTCACTATATGGGAGCGCTTTACATATTCACGGATCACATTGGGCCGGATCGAAGAAATACCGTAATACCTTATCTTCCCTTGCTGTTGCAGGGTTTCAAAGGCAGCGATGGTATCATCTATCGGATCTTCGAGGGTACCTCCATGCAACTGATACAAATCAATATAATCTGTTTGCAGGCGTTTCAGACTGGCTTCCACGGCTGCTATAATATACTCTTTACCCGGATTCCAGTTCCATCCACTGCCGTCTTCTTTCCATTGATTGCCTACTTTACTGGCAATGATCACGGCTGATCGTTTCGCCTGCAATGCTTTTCCTACCGTTATTTCATTCTGTCCGTGTTCATACAGATCTGCGGTGTCAAAGAAATTAATGCCCTGGTCAAGTGCATGGTGAATAAGACGTGCATTGTCTGCATCATCTTTGCCAAGCGACATGCAGCCAAATCCGATTTCACTGACTGAGAGGTCTGATTTTCCGAGGAGACGATATTGCATGATTTCCGGGTTTTACTACGTTTTTTATCACCGCTATCGGAGAGGTGATCATAACGAAGTTATAGCCAAATCTTTCATTTTTCATATAAACCCGGTTTAAATAATGGGCCGTCTTGATAAACAGCCCCCTATATATCGATTTACGTCCACCTCAAAAATGAGCTATGTTGCAGTAACCGCTGCCATTGACAGTGTTACCATGGTAGTTATGGAATGGGGCCGCCTGGAAAAACAGCCCCCGTTTTTTAGTATGTCCGATCCATCGTATGTCTCTTCGCGGCAAGTGATGAGGGAGGTTTAAATAAGGACCATCTGAAAAGATGGTCCCTTCCTTTCCCAAATCAAATTGCACTCATGAAAAACGTTTTATATAATTGAAGACTGTGGTAGCAGTCTGAGTTTTAAACTAAGGGACCGCCTGGAAAAACAGTCCCTGGTTTCCGAATCAATCGCAGCATAAATAATCTTGTATTACTTACACTGTGAGGGTTAACATATGGCGTTTACTACTTTATATTTGAACAATATGCCTGTATGCACCTGCATATTGATGATGTTGATTATATGGGACCGTCTAGAAAAACAGTCCAGTGTATAAAGCTTCCATCGTGTATGTTGCACTCCAATATTTTTTTGCATATTCTTTTTTTGATGATGACAGCAATAAGGGGGGACTACCTGAATAAGTGGTCCCGTTATGCAAGTGTCGCAAAGACGTCAACTAATAATTCATCTCACTTATCAATGAATACCGGACTGTCTGGATAAACAGTCCCCTTTTTCTGTATGTACTATCACCCCATTAGTGAATAGCTGTAAAAGATTAACTGTAGATAACAAACTGTGTACAAAGGCGCTGCCTCATATTTAATTCGTTTGATGACATACCTCTTCCCTTACCTGCAGTACAGCGGATAATACATGACAATTTTATCACAGAATCGTGGCTGAAACGATGCATTTCTCACTTACCTGGATGACAGGCGATCACAAAGCCATGACTGAAAACGATGCAGTTACTCACTTACCTGGACCACAGGCAATCACAAAGCCTGGCCACCCTAACACAGTTACTGCCTATCTAATTCAGCACAAAAAGAAAAAGCTGGTGGTGATAATGCCCGAGAAACGTGCAGGTTTGAAATTGCCGGTTGAACAAAAAAGATTGCATGTGGGTTAAGTTTCGTTGTTAACAAATGGACACGATCAATGAGTAGTAAGCAACTTCATTGCGTGATTATGTTTGGTTAACCATTCTCTTATGTATCCAGGGTTAACTGTTACTGAAAAGGTTATTTACAAAGGCTCAGACAGATTAAAAAAACAGACTTCGGTGTAATCTTTCAACGATCAGTGATCGTTATAATGCAAAGGTAGGGAACTGTTATTTACAAAAAACACGTTTATTGCCATTATCAAAATGAACAAGAATGAACAAACTTGAGACGAACTGAATGAAAATGAACACGCGAAAATCAAAAAAATTATTGTATAAAAAACATAGCCTGTTTATCAGAATTGATAAATCAACCGTATATTGAATCAGACAATTTCATACATACTTTAACGTTAGTGACCTATCCCATGCAACAACAAGTAACAGGCGCCTTTTATGGTATTGCTATCGGCGATGCGCTGGGCGTACCGGTAGAATTCAAAACGCGTAGCTATCTTTCAGAAAATCCCATAGACACCCTTACCGGCTACGGGTGCTGGAACCAACCTGCAGGGACTTTTTCAGACGATTCCTCTCTTACTTTCTGCACAGCAGAAAGTCTTATTACCGGATATGACATTGCCGCTATGTCGCAAATATTTGTGCGTTGGGCGCAGGAAGGTTACTGGGGCGCACACAATGAAGTATTTGATATCGGGCATACTACCCGCCGGGCCCTGCAAAGAGTGGCTACCGGCACCTCCCCGCTGATCAGTGGCGGTTTCGAAGAGTTTGAAAATGGTAACGGCGCTTTAATGCGTATGATGCCGGTCGCCTTTTTCCTGGCAAAAGAAAATGATATCCATCTCCGCTATCAGACGGTGAAAGAAATTGCCGGTATCACTCACCAGCATTTCCGTTCCGTACTGGCCTGTTTTATTTACGTAGAATTCCTGCGTACGTTACTGTCAACCGGCCATTTGCAGGAGTCCTATCTCCAGATGCAAAGAGCGGTCAATGCTTATCTAAATACACAGTCATTTAATCCTGCAGAGGTAAAACACTATGAAAGGGTTTTATTGCAAAATATAGCGGAAATCCGGGAACAACAGATCCATAGTTCCGGCTACGTGCTACATACCCTGGAAAGTTCACTCTGGTGCCTGTTGAATACCAGCGACTATGCCAGCTGCGTACTCCGCGCGGTAAACCTGGGCGGCGATACGGATACTACCGGCGCAGTGGCGGGTGCAGCGGCCGGATTACATTACGGAATAAATAATATTTCTCCGCAGTGGGTCGGCCAGGTGGCTAAATCAGCCGAAATCGGACAACTCGCCAATCGCTTTATGGCAGCCATTAACAGCACCAGTACCCAGTAAATTTATCCTCCCGGGAAACCGGCCGCATTTTTGCATATTATAGTTGTTCCGTTAAACTTTCAAGTCCTTTTACCGTCTAATAAGTAGTTGAAAATAGCGGGATTGATAAGACGAGTACAACTTAATGTTACAAAAATGAAAAACAGATTTTATATACTGTTTGTGCTGATTGGCCTCCTGGGCACATTTACAGTTAGCAGCGCTTACGCACAGAGACACGGTGGTGGAGGTGGCGGTCACTTTGGTGGTGGCGGCGGCCGCGTCAGCGGCAGTCATTTCGGAGGAAATGGCGGAGGACGAATATCTACGCCACAGCATATATCTTCACCAAGAGTAGCTCCACCTGTTAACAGAGGCTATTATCGCGGTGGTTACCGTCCCGGCTACTACGGCCATGGATATGGTTATGGCTACTATGGACGCCCTTATTACAGGTACAGACCTTACTATAACCCATTTTATCCTCCTTTAGGCTTATATGTTTCTACACTGCCTTTCGGCTACTTTTCACTGGGAGCCTCCTTTGGTCCAATGTACTATTACGGAGGTGCCTATTATGAATCTACCGGCAACAGTAAAGGCTACAAAGTAGTAGAAGCGCCTTTGGGTGCTGCAGTTCCGAACTTACCGGAAGGTGCACAGGAAATAACGGTAGATGGAAACACCTATTACGAATTAAATGGCACCTATTACCAGGAAACAATGACTGATAACGGCAGACGTTATGTGGTAGTTGGAAAGAACGGTAAAATAGGCGACAAAACAGTGACGATTACGGACGATCAGGGAAACAACGCCCCAAACAATGATCCCGGCAATGGCACAGACAATACGATTACGCAGTTGCCGGATAATTGCCGCACCGTGAACATCAACGGTCAGCAGTACTTTTTATCACCAGACGGCATGTATTATCAGTCTGTTTTAAACAGTGATAACACCATAGCAGGTTATAAAGTGGTGGGTAAAATGAATGCCGATAATTAAAGAAAATAGTTATTCAGATTAACAGGGAGCCGGTTTTTCAACCGGCTCTTTTTTATGGCAATTTTCCTGGCAAATAAGCCCGTTTTAACGCTCATCAAAAGAACTACCTACCAACTGCTGCTGGCGCCTCCACCTCCTGAAGAACCACCTCCCCAATCCGAAGAAGAAGACGAGGAAGAACTTGAAAAACTACTCGAAGAAGACGAGGAGGAAGACGATGACTCCACTAATTTGGCAATGGTAAACCGGTACTCATGTTTAAACCCACAGGCCATACAAGTATATTTGGTGACGCCCCAACCTTCTGAAGAATAAGTAGCAGGACGCTGCGTGACCATTCCACCGTTTTTATACGTCATGTGTGCACAGGAAGGACATTGCGCCATGTGCGTACGCATATTCGTGTAGTTCAGAATTATTTTATTATCGCAGGTATCGCAACCCCATACATCGTAATCCACGGAATCCAGTTCTTCTTCTATCACCTGCTTCTTGTCCAGGAATTTATTATCTGCTGCCTCATCAAGCTTATGCATCGGCTTCAGACAGTGATGACAATCATAAGGATCATTTCTCAAATGATCCAGGCGTTTCTTTAATAACGCCAGGTATAACCAGAGATAAGGAAGGGGAAAAACATAACGCGCACGACCAAAATCCCGCAATAATATCTCCAGACGAAGCCATTTTTCATGCCGGTCTTTTCCCGCCAGCAAGATCGCTGAGCGCATCATGATGATCAGCACAGCCACATGCATAAACACTACCCATGTCACATAGTATATTACAAATGTTTTTATAAATCCTACATCTGTATGCCGCTGATGGGCGATATAATAAATACAGCTAAAGGCAACCAGATGCAATAACACCTGCCCCATCCAGCCCGGATGCAGAAATTCATTCGGGTAGGCAGAAACAGGCACCGGTGCAGGGTCCGTAGCTCCTGTTTTCTTATTTTTTTTGCCGAAGAAAACCCGCACCATCAACGCTGACGCAATGATCCAGAAAATCAGGCCAATGAAAGAGAAATCACCGGTGTAAGAATAAGAGTTCCCCGAAGAGGAAGTATCTGCAAACTGTTGCGGGGCGGCCTCCCCCACATTATTATCCATCGTTGGATTATCTGATGTTACACCTCCCGCGGTAGCGGAATCCATCGCGGGCCCCGCCATTGGTACCGGATTATCCGGCGAAATATTTATGGCCACCGCAGTGGTATCAGAAGCCATCAGGGAAGGATCTGATGCCGGCATATCCGGTAACTGATTGTATGCATAATTGCCATTATTAAACAGCGAGGCTACCGACAGGAGCCCATCGGTAAAAGCCGCATCATAGTTATGTTCCTTAATACGGGGAATCATATATTCCTGCTGGATACGGAAACAGATGATATCCGGCATATCTGCCTCAATGCCAGTACCTGTTTCAAATTCCAGCTTGCGCGCATCTTCTACCATCAGGATCAACAATCCGTTATTCTTCTCCTTATCCCCTATTTTCCAGTAATTAAACAGCTTATGTACAAAATCGCGGGACTCGTTTTCGCCGATGCTATGCAGGACCACTACGGCTATCTGCACTTTGCCAGTATTATCCAGGGCAGCTATTTTTGTATTCAACTCACTTACTGCCTGATCAGAAATCAAATGGTCCGGATTACTGACATAACCACCTCCCGATTTTTTGGGGTCCGGAACATCTGCCACAGTAAATTTTTGTTGTTTACTTTTGTCACATGCAACAAAAAACACCAACAACAAGGCCAGCAAAACACTTTTCATAAAATATGGACGTCGCTTCATTTGGGATACATTCTACCCCTCTAAGATATGTTTATTTAACTTTTCATTTAAGCAGAAAAAAGTATTTTAATCCACTCATGAAGCCCGCATTCACAATATGGCTACTCCTCTTATGCTTTACGACAACCCGCAGCTTTGCACAAAACAAGGCTCAGGACACTACTGTTACACCACCGGTGCAACTGAAAACCGTACATATCATCCAGTATAATTTTTTCAAAGACTCCCTGGCTTTCCGGGAAGAATATGGGAAGGCGCTTACTTTCAGACGCCCTAAATGGTATGAGGTGTACCAGGGATTGAGTGTAAATATCAATAACCTGTATAAAGTAACACAGTATAAAAAGAATAAGAAGAAGATCTCCTTCCGGCATATGTTGCTCAACAAAGAACGGGAAATGTATGTAAACAGCGTTTATACACCCTCCCTGGTAAACAAGGTGACGCAACTGGATGGAGACAGTCTCCAACTTTTCATGCAGCGGTATACGCCCGAATATTCGTTTTTAAAAACCACCTCGGATTATGATATTTACCTGGAAATAAAAAAGCAATACCAGGCATTTCTCAAAACCCGCGACAGTCTGCCACCTCAACCATAAATTCATTTCTTTGCAGCGGGCTGCCTTTAAAAATACTATATTTCAGTATCCATACGTTTTACTAATTACCGCCATAATCGGGCAGTTATAGTAACCATGTTGATAAGATTACATAAATTAGTGATCTCAAACCAGTTAACGTTGTTATTAGTTTTTAAGATGATCAATACAGCTCACATGAAAAGGTTTTTCATATTGGTTGCCCTCTTCGTTCCGGTATTACTGAACGCACAAGCGAAACTCAGTCAATCGGTGATAGACGATTTCTCCAACAGGGTGGCTGCGCATTACCAACTGCCCCATGACTCTATCTCAGGCTATATTGCAGAACAGCTCACCCGTAGTGGCAACGCTGGTTTGGATATAGATTCTACCGTCTTTGATCTGAAGAAAGACCCGGTAGCCCTGGATGCCGCCCTGAAATATCTGTATCAGTACAGTGATTGCAACAGGCAGCGGTTTATTGCCAACCTGCGTAGCCTGGACCTGCAAACCAATAGCGTATTTCCTATTGCAACATATACCGCCAATAAATTCAAAGGCGAGGTGAAAGCCCTGCTGGACGATAAAAAAGATTTTCTGACTACCTATACCGGCCCTGTTACCGGTAAAAAACCGCCTGCTACCATTGCAGAAGTAGCCGCCGCCAACCAGGCCGCAGCTACCGCACCGGCTAATACCAGTACCAGTGCCCAGGAAAACACCGCTACCACCACAGATGGCAGCACCGCTCCCGTTGCTAACACGGCCCCGGCTGCGGATACACGTAACTGGGAAGTACGTCCCCTGTTCCAGGTACGCACTCCGGAACAACTGCTGGAAATGTATGGCGCCAGTAATGTTACCCAACATGACGCAATTAACCTGGCTGGCGATAAAGAAGGAGAAGCTTACCTGATCTACCCGGATACAGATAATGAGCTGGAAGTACAGTTTGACGGAGAAAATGGTAATATCCTCACCTTTTCCCACTATCCTTCCAAATGGAAATCGCCCTACGGCATCAAAGCCGGTGATCCGCTGGATAAGCTCATCAAGGTGAACGGTCGTCCATTTAAACTCAACGCTTTTGAGTGGACCAATGGCGGCATGGTATCCAGCTGGAATGGTGGCGCCCTGGAAGGTAAAGGGGTCATCATTGTGCTGAAAGCCAACAATACCGGCGATCCCAAACAATATGACCAGGTAACGGGCGATAAAACGATTCGTTCTGATACCCCTGCCCTGAAAAAACTGGACGTTATTATTGAATCTGTGGCGTTTAAGGCAGCCAACTAGTTGCACTTATCAATCCGGGTGATTATCTTGTTCTTATGAAACAATTCTTATTATCCGGATGCCTTTTGCTCCTGGCACTCATTGGCATTTCCACTAACATGAATGGACAAACGAAGAAGTATCCGTCATTAAATCATATGGCGTTGTACGTGGTAAATCTCGAACGCAGCACTACTTTCTACCGCGATATTATTGGGCTGGAATCTATGCCTGAGCCATTTAAAGATGGCAGACATAGCTGGTTTAAGGTAGGAGAACATGCCCAGGTGCATGTTATTTCGGGGGCGGCGCAGGCCACTACGCATGATAAAAACACCCACCTGTGCTTCAGTGTCCCTTCCATGAAAGATTTCCTGGAAGTGCTGAAACAGCATAACATCGCTTTTGAAGACTGGCCCGGTAAAGCAGGTGCGGTGACCAAAAGGGTAGATGGCGTACAGCAGATCTACCTGCGTGACCCGGATGGCTACTGGCTGGAAATCAACGATGACAAATACTAAGCTTATTTCAGGTCTTTTTCCAGCGCAGCGGCTTTAGCAGCTGCGGCGGCATCGGCGGGGATTAATTTCAGCCAGGACAATGCTTCTTTTTTGTTTTGCTGCTGTGCATAATAGAGCGCTATGTAAAATGCCGCATCGTATTTAAAAACCGATTCCCCTTCATATACTTTTTTAAGGTCTGCCAGCCCCCCGGCGGTTTCACCGGTGTGGGTGGCAGCCACTCCCCTATAATAAAGTGCCATCTGGCTGCTGCTGTCGGTTTTAAGATAAGTATCCAGCAAAGGAATTACTTTCGTGTATGCCTTCTCGTTAAAATAAAGGGCGGCAGACTGCAACAGGCTGTCCGCATTATTGCCCCGTTCCGCGGCTACCTGCATTTCAATGTTGCCATATGTTTCCATATAGTTGGTATCGTGCGAATAAAAGCGGAACAGCAGTACACCTGCCAATATAGCTGCGGCAGCGCCTATGGCGGTGAGATATTTTCTGATACTGATCACTTTTCCCTTACGGCTGAAATGTGTTTGCCGCTGTTGCTGTAAAGTGGCTTTCAGTGTATCCCGGCTGATATCCGGCTGCAAACGGTCGGACAGTGTAGCGATTACCTCCCGGTATTGCGCCAGTGCAGCTGCCAGTGCAGCATCTTCCTGCAATGCGGCCTCAAACTGCAGCCGTTCTTCCGGCAGCATGTCCCCATCTTCGTAACGGATAATATCTTCATTATTATAAGCAGCCATACACTAAATTTTCTGAGCCTGAATATATGATAACAACGTAGCCATGCACTCGGATTTCTTTTTCCGGAGATAGCCATAAGTGACGCCCATTGCTTCCGCGATTTTTTCCTGGGCCTCGCCGGTAAGCGATTGCCGGAGTATTTCCCGGCACTTCTCTCCCAGCCTTTCAAACTGAGTCAGAAACATACCTGCCTGCACCTCTTCTTTCAGCACCTGCTCCGCGGCAGCAAATACATCTTCCCCTACTTCATATAAATCATCCAGTCTTTTTGTTACCGGCTGACGGCCTCTTTTTTTTATTTCATTCAGCCATTTCCTTTTACAGATCAGTAAAAAGAACGGCTCAAAGGGACAGGTGAGCTGCAGCTGCTTATATTTTGCCTGGTTATATACATCTATAATAGACTCCTGGAAAATATCTGCCGCATCATCTTCCGTACCCTGGTGTTGCAGGATATGGTGTTTAATCTTTCCGGCGAAGCGCTCATATATCTCCTGTACCAGCCGGGTATCGTTCCTTAGCAGGCCATCAAGATATCGCTGATCGGGGTGAGTACTCATCTGGGATTGATTTGCATTGGTTGATAGGAACATGCCATGACTAAAAATACATCTTTCTAAAAAATTATTCTCAAAAGGGGGGTAACAAAATAAAAGAGGTGTTGATCTACTATCAAACAAGCGAAAACATTATTCAACAAAAAATACTTTTATGAAAACTATTTCCTTAAAAACGATTACCTGCTTAGTAGCCGCCGCGCTGGCCATTTCTTCCTGCAAAAAGAATAATAGCCAGGAAGTGGCGCCTGATAAAGGACTGGACGGAAAAATGTTGTCAGAGCTACTCAGCACTCATGCCCCGAAATTTGAACACTTTAATATAGATGCTGCCGCCGGCGGTGTGATCACCACCACCAAGGGCACAAAATTTACGATTCCTGCGAATGCTTTTATTACGGCTACCGGAGCGCCTGTAACCGGTGCTGTAGATATCAGTATCAAGGAGATGAGAGATGTGAGCGATATGATCTTGTCGGACAAGCCTACAGTGACAGCGGATGGAAAGATACTGGTGTCTTATGGGGAGTTTTTTGTAAAAGCGGTTCAGAACAATCAGGACCTTTCCCTGCGACCGAAGAATGACACCGGGAAAGGCATCCGGGTACAGGTGCCCGCCAAACCACGTGACAATGCAGGAGGCCCCAATGGCATGAAAGAAGTGCCAATGTGGAGCGGAGATACCACTGTTACCTTCACTCAAAACGGGTTCAATTACATTAATCAACCGGTAACTATTACCAAACAACAATCCGTTTCCAAAGGTGTACTCTGGAACCAGATACAGAGCAGCTATGCCTTGTTTAATTCAGCTAACGGTACCATGGACTTTCGTCTCGATAGCCTGATCCGGTGGGTGAACTGCGATGGACTGGCATCTATGCCTAACCCCAAAACTACTGTGATGGCTTATTTCACCAATTACTTTAATGCAGAAACCAGTGCCAGCTACAGTGGAGAACAACCCAGTATGCTGTTCTTCAAACCTAAGAACTTCAATACCCTGGTGAAATTCTATAACGTAATTATGACGCCCCCAGCAGGCAAGGAAGGATTCCACAGCTACCAGACTTCCATCCCTGTAGGAATAGAAGGTACTTTCCTCGCGATCAGTGCTATAGGCGGACAGTTATATGCAGAACAAAAAACAACTACCATCGGCACACCTGCCGCAGGTGACGACTATACGACCGTAAGCTTTAACCTACAACCAGTTGATGCTGCTACGCTGCTCACACTGATCACCAGCATGAATTCCAAGTAACGGCCTGTTATCCGTTTACAATTACTCCAAACTGAAAAGCAATAAGTCAATCAACCCGGTTGACTTATTGCTCATTTTATATAATATTTATTTATATTTATGTTATATGCAACACGCTGCCCCTGTCCTGACACTTTTCCTTTTTTTTAGTAGCATCTGTATGGCGCAAACGCCTTCCTCTCCTGCTTTTCAACAGGATACTGTACCCGCAGAAATTGTGGTACAAGGAGCAGACGACAGTCTGCAACTGGTCGCAAAGCTGCGCCCACTGAGGCAGATAGCTGGCGCACCCACCTCCTTTTACACCTATTTCTGGGAACTGGGAGATGGATCTTTTAGTTTCAGTAAAACACCGGAACTACACTATAAAGATACCGGTACCTACCAGGTAAGACTATACGCTACTAACAACTACGACGATGGCAAGGCTCCGCCTACCAAACCCCGGCCCATTAAAATTAAAAAGCCGGTGAAGAACAGCGCCTGGGCATCTCATTTCTTTCATGGCGCCGGCAATATAGAAATGAAGATCAATCGTAATCCCAAACCGGGAGAAGATTTCATGGCCTTAATTGGTTATAGAAATGTAGCCGGAGATGTCGGCAGCGGCACCCTTCTTTTGTTTTACAATGAGAAACAGTTTGGTCATGCCGGGTTTGATCTCACTGAAAAAAGAAGCTATCATGGAGAAGATAGCGGCTCTTTATCCAGCCTGTTGACGAAGCTGGAAACACCGGAGCAAGGTCCGGACATGGCTTTCGCCCATGGCCCCCGCGCCACGCCAGCAACAGTTACCAGCAATGCCGCTACCAAAGCATTGTTGCAGTCCATGCAAAGTACTTACAGCAGCCATCACGTATTACACTACAGCAATACCAATAAAACAGACGAGCAATTCCTTTTTCTCAATATGCATACCCTGCCGGAAATGATACAGGATACCAATGCTACTGTTACGATGACAGCCATGCTGGTACCCGACAACGTATTGATGGCGCCAGAAGTATATGAGCTGGAAATGGCCGTGGTAGCCTCTCATGACCCTAACCGGCTCCAACTGAAAAAACACCGCATTAACTACCGTTTTATGGGTAAGAAAAAAGAACTAACCTATAAAATTCAATTTCAGAATACCGGCCCCGGCCCTGCTAAAAGAGTCGCTATTGGCATTGCAGTTCCCCGGCAACTAAATACACAAACGATACAGTTAAAAGAAATCAGTCCTGCCTGTATTGCCTGCGACTCAGCTTACCAGCTACAAAGCTGCATTGACACAGTACGCACCAAAGACAGCATCTACTTTGTATTCCGCAATATCTACCTGCCCGGATTACAACAGGAAGGTGTAACAGATGAAGATTCTACCAAAGGATTTGTGCGGTATAGCATTTTATTTAAGAAGAAGCCCAGGAAGATTCCTTTCAGCAGCCGCGCCGCTATTATATTTGACAAAAACGAACCTATTTATACTAATCGTGCTACGGCAAGATTCATCAAAGGCTTTTCACCGGGTATCGTGGCCGGCTATACGTTTGCGCCTAACAGTGGAGACTATACGCTGAAAGGTCCATTGCAGCTCGGGGCCGTACTGGCTCCTTTTGCTCCCGACCGGCCTTACTTCCAGGTGGAAGCCTATGCCGGGATACTGGAAAAAACATCCTCAGAAACAGCCATTGTGCGCGACAAACGCGACACAACCTTCAACGGGCAGGTATATTTAATCGGCGGCAGAAATCAACTCATCACCACCTCCCGTCAATCGATGCAATTGGTGCCCCTGCACTTCCGTTACAACATCAATAACTGGGTAGGCGTGGGCGTAGGTGCACTGGCACAGATAAATATCGCCTCCACTACTACTACCGAATCGAAAGTATACCTGACCACGGTACAACAACCAACCGTCATTGCCAACACGGTGAGCAAAACCATAAAAGATAATACGCAGTGGTTTGCCAGCCTGAATGCCGCACCATTCGCAGATATACAGGTGGGGAAAATAAAAAGTGGTCCGGCTATAGGATTCCGTTACCTGCACCAGCTGAGTGGTGACACCAGGGATCGTTTCTTTCTTTACGCCATCTACAAATTATAATTACGAATTAAGAATTACGAATTACGGACATACAGGGAGTCACTGGTATTCGTAAATCGCAATATATAATCCTATCTTCAGCTATTATAAATGGCTGAAGTCGGATCATATATTGCCCTGATCAAGAACAGGCTGCTGTTACTGGCAGTAGCAGGGCTTTTTATCTGTTGGCAAGACCCGGATAGCACAGTCTTCAAAAAATACCGGGATAGTAATCAGCTCACAGCCTGGATCTATGCACAGATTCAATACCCTGCTGCTTCTCCCACTGCCAAAGCCGCACAACTCAAACAGGCCCGGGTAAGTGCCTGGCGCACTCCTGCCAGTACCGATGAAATACAGGCCTGGCAGGACCTCCTCATTAACCAGGGATATACTTTACTCCAAAGCGGGGATATCATCTCCTCTACAGATGCTTATCAACAGGCATTTGAATGGGGGCGGCAACATACTGCCATCACAGATCCCAGCCTGGTACTGGAATATATTCTTAAGCCTTTAGGCAATAATTATACACGGCTGGGCGACTATGAGCAGGCGTTATTCATTCATCGCATGGCATTGGAATTTGCCCGTGAGCTGGAGGACAAGCAAGCCATAGCAGCCACCTACAGCAACCTGGCTAATACCGCAGCCAATATGGGACAGCTGCAGCAATCGCTCATATACTGCAGAGAAGGCACCCTGCTGGCAGATAAACGCAGTGCGACCTACGGATTGCTCCTATCCGAACAGGCCGATGCCTGCCAGCAACTGCAACAATACGCCGCTGCCAAACAAAGCATACAACAAAGCATCGCCATATTGCGGCAACAACCTGCCACCAACCAGGAAGCTGCGCACTGGCTATTTATGGCCTATCAGCAGGCGGGCGATATTTATCTCTCCACACCCAACATTGCTGCACAGTACTACCAACAGGCCGCCGCCATGCCGGAAAGCAAACGCGTACTACGCAGGCGGGAACAAGCCCGGTTGTTTTTACGGATGGGTAAACTCCAGCTCTCGCTGCAACAGCCCCGGCAAGCCCTGGCTTTGCTCGATAGCTGCGCCAGCATTCTACTACCGGGAAAGAATATACGCCATTTGAACAGCCGGGATATTTATGGAGAATACACCCTGCTAGATCTCCTGTTCACTGCAGCCACTGCCTGTCAATCACTGCAGGAGTCTGCAACGGCACTCTCCCTATATCGCTTATGCTTTGCCGCCGAAAGAGAATTACGGCATCAATATATTTCCTCTTCTGCCAAAGAAACAGCTATTTCAGATAGTCGTTATCGTTATGAAACGGCTATTGCCCTGGCATGGCATTGCTGGCAAACTACCCACGACAAGCAGTATCAACAGGCGATGCTGCAGTTTATGGAAAACAGCAAATCACAACTATTGTGGGAGGAAATGCAACAACAAGCCCATTACACCGGCAACGACTCTATACATAAACGTATACGGTTGCTGGAACAGGCACAGTTGTATTACCGTAAAGAGGCGTTGCAATCCGGTCGTAATGATAGTTTACTACAACTGCGGGAGCAACGGGTGGCCTGGGATCTGGCCACGCTGCGCAAAAAAATCCGTCCTGCTCCCGGCGCTGAAACAGATGTATTGCCGACAGACAGCATACTACACCTGCTGGCGCCGGCACAACTGATCCGCACATTTTTCACCGGCAGCCATACTTTGTATACAGTAGAACTGGACAGGAATGGTATCCGTTATGTGGACAGCAACACAATTGACAGAGACGCTATTGTGCGTTTTAAGCAGCTATATTTCGAAGCAGGGCCACAGGCTATGCTCAACAACCCTAATGCCTATTACAACGCCGCCTACGGCCTCTATGCGCTGCTATTTGCGCGTCATCCGTTGGAGTCACACAATACTTATCTGCTGATGCCGGACGGCGTACTGAGTACATTGCCCATGGAAGCCCTGGTAACGGATGCCGCTTACAAACCTGCCATTGGTAAATGGCCCTTCCTGGTGAAACAGGCCACCATTTCATACGCCTATTCATTACGTACCTGGCGGCTGCAGATGCAGGCACCTGCCAACCGGCAGGGCTTCAGCGGCTTCTTTGTTTCGCAGCAACAAGCCGGATTATCGGACCTGGAAGGAGTGAGAAAAGAAAAGGAAGGTATGATGCCTGCTATCACCAACGGCAACTGGTATGTAAATGAACAGGCCAGCAGCGGGGAATTCCGGCAGGCATTGACGCAGTCGGCAGTGGTGCATATCAGCACACATGCATTTATTAAAAAAGACAGTGCTGATGCACCGCATATTATGCTGTATGATGCACCGTTTTATTTATTTGAACTAAACGGCCTGCAGCAGCATCCGGCGATGGTAGTGCTAAGTGCCTGCAAAACCGGTGATGGACGTCTGGTAACCGGAGAAGGTATACAAAGTATGGCGCACGCATTCATGGCCGGAGGAACCCCGGCTGTTGTAGCTGCTTCCTGGAATGTAAATGATGCCACCGCACCATTATTAATGCAGCAGTTTTATACACAGCTATCGAAACAAAGCAATGCCGCCATAGCGCTGCAACAGGCCAAACTCAACTGGCTGCAGGATGCCGGGGTATCAGATATCCACAAACTCCCCTATTACTGGGCAGCACTGAGTTTCCAGGGCAATACGCAGGCGGTTGTTTTGCATGCGTCCCCGCATTACTGGTATTGGCTGCTATTACTACTCCTGGTACCTGTTGGGATGTGGCTACTGAAACATAAAAAAAAGTCCGGCCCCTGATTTCCACATCACTGCAGCGCCGCTATGTGATGAAATTCTAAAGACTTGCCTCCTTATATCAGAATCCCCCGATTTTTCCTTAAATTCAGGGAAGAGAGTCCTTTAGTCATACCCTGCATTATGTCATTACTACTGAATGTTCCCTTAGCGGAAAAAGAGAATGCTATATCAAAGGGCGCCCAATGGGATCAAGTCGCCCAGGCCTGGTTTTTACCGGAAGATCAATACGATCGGCTCATGGAAGTAGACCAGTGGATTCCGGAAAAGAATCCGGCTATTATCCTGCCGACTGAAATTACCATTGTACATGCGGACAGGCCCTGTTGGAAATGTCAGCAGCAAAATCGCATTATAGCTATTGCCGGGAATTATTTTTATGAGAAAGATATCAATGACCGGGATGAGCCGGTATGGCTGGCGCAGGACTTCTTTACCGTATTTCAACAGATTTCCGCTGTATCCGGCAACCTACGGACTTTCCTGCAGGATAACTATCCGCATTACAAACCGGCCTCGTCTCCGTCTACAGAAAGTCACTACTGGCTTAATCATTGTGTCTCCTGCAGCAGCATACAGGGAGATGGATTTCTGTTTGAAGAAGCCGGAGTATTCAGCCCGGCAGAGAAGGAAGCTGCTAACAAGCTGCAACTCAGAAATTTCAGCCTGAAATACGCACCTTTGATTGATGCCGTTTACTCTCTGGGAGATCACCTGCGGCTAATCAATGAATTCGCAGAACGGGGAGACATTTCAGAAGAAGACACCTGAAATTGCCCCCCACTACATTTATTCAGAAAGTGAATAGGGCATGCCTGCATCAAAGCGCACCCGCTTCAATACCGGCTGACTGGCAGTTTTAAAGATAATGTGACTGATTCCCGGCTCCCCTTCCCCTTCATACTTTTCGATGGTATATTGCAATGCCTGTCGCTCCACATCCACTACGTTACGTATAGCCGTATCTGTTGTATTGGCTACGTAATACCATACTGCAGCCTCTATTTCAATTTGTCCTTCAGGGCTTATTTCTTTGTCGTCATAATACCCCTGCAGCAAAATATTAGTCTTCTTCAGCAGCGTTACTTTCCCCGGCTGTAGTAAATGATAATCCACTACATATTCTTTAGGGTAAGGAAACTCAGGGTCACCGGCAGGTTCATATATCTCCATTTTCCATTGCAGTATAATCCGATCCCCATTGTTGAGCGCAGGGTCCTTCACATCACTATTAAAGATCAGGGATACGGTGTCCTTACCTTTCACACAACTAAACAGCCCATCATCGCCAAAGTCGTTGAAACCAATATAAGTAAGGGTATCCGTATACACTTTCCCTTTTGTCAGGATCTCCCCTTTTCTAAAGTGGCTGATAAAAGCTGCTGGAGCAGTGTCTTTTAATGCAACAGGAACAGCAGCTACCGTACTATCGGGTTTCACCAGCGTACTATCGGCGGGCGTGTTGTTTTTGGAGCCGCCATTACATGACCATATCGCCAACAAACAAAGAAATGGGACAATCGTTTTCATCTGTATTTTTTGAAGTAAATGGGGAAACTTATAATTCTACCCGTGCTTTTAAAAAGTCGAGGTACCGGGGATCTTCTTCTGTAAAAATCTCTGCCCCTTCCAGCATATAAGCCCGCAGCAGATGTTCCAGGGCTTGTTCTTCCTGTTTCAGCTCATAAAGACATTCTCCCAAACGCAATTGCACAAAACCTACCGCTTGTGCATCGGGGCCGTTTAAGGCATCAAAAAAGCTATTGGCGGCCGCGGAGTAGTCGGCTTTAAAAAATAACATATCCCCAATACTGGCATTGAGCCAGGTACTGGCTTCCCATTCATGTTTGGGCTCGGGTAGCAGCTGTAATGCTTCCGTGAATTTTGCCAATGCGGCATCATAATTTTCTTCATCGGCGAGTACATTGCCTTCTTCCGATAATGTTTCTATTTTCTCATACACTTCATCCGGAAGCGATTCTTCCACTACGGAGGCCAGACCCTGGAATACGTGCAGGTACTTTTCATCTGCGCCTTCAAATACGCGGCCACCAGATTTTTGCATGGCAATGTTCAGGTATTGCTCTGCTTCCGTCATGGACCCATTTTCATAAAAGGCCTTACCCAGCATAAACTCCCGGTCGCCATCGTCAGCACGCTCCAGATCACACTGTTGCAAAGTTTTAGCCCATCTGAGCATAGCCGGAAAATCTTTTAATTCGAGGTAGGTTTCCGCGATGCTTAAAGCAAGATGGAAGCTATCATCATAACTGGTTTTGGGGGATGGTAACAGATCCCAGGCCTCTTCCAGCTTTTGTGCATACCTGGCGAGGTCATTGTTTTCAAACAATACTTCTGATTCCTGCCAGATGGCTTCTATTGCGGCGATAATTTTTTGATCCCGTATTTCCATGTCTCCGTATTAAAAAGTCAAAGTGCAGCGGTTGGCTGCACTTTGACAAAAATAGGATGGAATATTTTAATTCAGCACTATAAGCCCATGTTAAATATGCTGAGCACTCCTTTATGGTCTGTTGGCCAGGTACCGGAAGGAAGTAAAAATTTATCCCGTCCCTTTTCTTCTTCCCGTTGATTTCTTACAATACTGCCAGAAGGTCCTACCACCATGCTTTTCTGCAATTGCAGTTTTTTGTCAGGGTAGAAGTATATATAATCTATCCTTTCTCTTTCATCGGCATCTGGCGCCCAGGCTAGTTTTTTCACTTCTACTGCTTTATTATCTGCCGGAAAGGTAAATCCTGGATTTTTTTCGGGAGATGGATACTTCACGCGGTAGCTGTCTTGATATCCTTTTCCCTGTAGCATCACGGAGCAGGTCCATGGTACAATCATTCCATGATGATCGAACAGGTCTTTAGTAGATGCCGTCCAGTCCAGATGACTGGCTTCGTTGAAATCTCCACCCAGGAATACCAGTCTTTTTGCCCGGATATCCTGATCTGCTGCCTGTATAAATGCGGCAATGCCCTCGTCCCTTTTAGACGCCAGGTTGGATGCCATGATGGTATCCAGGTTGGTGCAGGGCGCTGCCATCTTTTTCCAGGTAACGCCATCATATCCGCGAGGCAGGTACACCGCATAGTTCAGATAGTCGAGGTGAGCAGAATATACCGCTACTTCCCGGCCATGCACATTTGCGATCAACTTGCAGATCTCTCCGTTTTCACTGAATATCACGGCGCTGTCGGTGATAGGGTAACGGCTTAGCAGCCCCGAACCCTGGCTGAAAAAGGAATAATACTTTTTACCTTTCTCCGCGAGAGAGGCCAGCAGCCGGTCACACAAACGAGTATCCTTATAATTCCTGACTTCACTTAAGGTCACAAAGTCCGGATCTATGGTAGCAATTTCGTCCACAATTCCCTGGTAACCGCCTGGCACCATGGTGCCTTCCTGCCAGATGTTTAGTTGCAGCACTGACAAGCGTATATCTTTCGCCATTCCTTTAGTTGACAGTCCGAGAAAACATGCGAAGAGCAACAACCGCGATTTTAAATGTCTCATAAGAATATAAATGACCATACCGGCCTTAAAAATTGTAGAAAGTATTTATCATGTTCACTGCCAGGAAAAATACTAATAAAAAACAAAACGGCGCATAAGTAACGACAAAAAAATCCCGGTTATCCTTTACAGGACAACCGGGAACGCTTATTTAAAAAAATTATTTCGCTGCCACTACCGGCTTTTCATATCCGTCTTTCTTTGCTTTCTCCGCCATTGTGTTCATTCTTTTTTCCGTGTCAGGGTGAGAAGAAAACAGTTGAGATTTTTTCTTTTTATCGCCGCTGTCTTCCTGAGAAGCTTTCCATAATTTTTCGAAAGCGGTAGACATGCCCCATGGATTAAGCTTTGCTGCTTTCAGGAATTCATAACCATAATTATCTGCCTGGCTTTCCTGGTTGCGGGAGTAGGCGGAATTCGCTACGGCTTCACCCAGTTCTCCCAATTGCGAATCGCTTAATGCACCGGCGGTGCCACCTTGTGAAGAGGCGCCGTCTTTCAGTGCGGAAGTCAGCAACGCGGTTTTGAATGCGTCTTTGGAGTCTTTGTTTTTCACATGACCGATTTCATGGCCGATAACACCCATTACTTCATCATCTGTCATGGTTTGCAGCAAACCCGCGCAAACACGTACGCTACCATCTGCACAGGCAAAAGCATTGATATCTCTTACCAGGTACACTTTGAAGTTCAGGTTCAGTCCTTCGTAATTAGTTGCCTTGTCGGTGAGTCTTTTTAAACGCTGTGCCATGGCGTCATCTGCAGGGGCTACCGGGTTGTGGGCATCCATCCACTGAATATACTCTTTAGTATACTTAATGACATCGTCATCGGTGAGTGTAGCAGCTTTCACTGCCTTGGCGCCGGCTCCCAGCGTTTTAGTGTTTAATTTTAATTGTGCATTTGAGGCTACAGCAAATGACATGGTCAAAGCGCAAACGAGGCTTAAACGTGCGAAAACAAACATAATTTATGTTTTTACTTGTTTTGAAAAAACGGGTTAAACGGCTGAATAATATAGGTTTTACAGGGCGAAGATAATAGATTTTTATATGCGGCCCATATTGTTACGATTCCATACTTTATTACGGGGGTAACTTTAAATAAGTTCCTGACGCAAAATTTCTCCGAACAACTGTTTACATCACATCATTTTCAAAGGAGCGTATCGCACGTTTTAATGGTTCTCCTTTGTATTCGGCTGCCAGCTGCATTCTTCGCAGTCCTATTTTTATATATTCTTCCTGCATTTCAATGCCGATACAATTTCTGCCCAGTTTTTTAGCCACAGTGCAGGTAGTGAAAGTGCCTGAAAAAGGATCCAGTATAATATCGCCCTCGTTGGAGCTGGCTCTGATGATACGCTCCAGCAATGCCACCGGCTTTTGGGTAGGATGATTTTCATATTCATCCATACGGTAACGTACACGGGCAAAATCCCAGACATTGCCGGGTACCTTTTCGGTACTATAGGCAGCTGGTATCGCTTTCCGGTAATCAATCAGTTTTCTTTTCGCGCCCGTTTTGGCTTCTATCAGGATATCGGCTGCATTGAAGGTATAATTCGTTTTATCTTTCACAGCATATAAGATAGGCTCATACATGGAGCCAAAGTATTTACGGGCCTGCACTCCTGAGCTGTCGTAGCTCCATACAATCCTGGAAAGAATATTTATTCTCTGCCGCAGGTAGATATCGAAATAGGGCATGAACTGCGTAGCGGTCATAACGTATAGGCTGCCATTAGGTTTCAGCTTTTGCAAACAAAGGTCCAGCCACTGGTAACACCAGTCCAGGTAAGCTTCTTCAGTATCCCATTTTTCAATATGTCCATTAAAGTTCTTGCCTATGTTATAGGGAGGATCGGCAAAAAGCAGGTCTACTGAGCTATCCGGCACCATTGTTTGCAATGCCTGCAACGCATCGCCGTGGATGATTTTATGTTTGGTTGTCCCGAATACTTCCATGCTGATTCAATTCTGATGGTGAATTTAGACAAAAAAAAGGCCAGGATAAAATACCCTGGCCTTTTTTCGTGTGTAAGTCCTTTTTAGAAGTAATCCAAACAATATATGCCTTCCACATTAGGGCTGCTCGGCTTCTTCCTGCTCCTCAGAAATGATTGTTTCGTTATCAGGTATCTGCGGTACTTCCGATATCTGTGGGGCGTCCGGCACTACTACATCATTCATTTTAACGGGTGGAGAAAAAGGCTTGTTATACTGATTAGAAGATTTCCGGGATGGATATTCCACTAATCCGATAAGGAATTTCTCCGTCTCCTTATCGTCCGCGTAAACCTTGATTCTTTCCTTAAATTTGGTCATTCCCGGATAGTCCAGCGCGGAAGTTTTATAAAGCACCTCCTTTGATTGGCTGATTAAATCCCCATTTTCTGTCGGTTCCAATTTTACATAGAAATTAAATGGAGGAATACCCAAAAAACCATCCTTCCATGTATATGCTATTATTGTTGATTGTTTCACAAGTTCAGGATGGGTTTTAATATTTTTCATGCCGTACAAACCTGCATAAATTGTAATGGTTGCCTTCAGTTTGTCTTCCGTTATAAAATCAAGCTCTATCTCCTCCACATAAAATCCTCTGGCATTAAGTACATAGTATTTTTTATTCTTTAAGCTCTGTTGCCCAAGCGTCAGCTCTTTCAGCTTTTTAAAACTCAGTTGCTGACAGGCACCAAGTGTTAGTACCAGGCATAAGGCGAATAATAATCTTTTCATAGGGTTTAATTAAATGGCGCTCAAATATATATTTTAATATTAATACATAATAATGGATATGTTATCAATTACATCTCAAATTTTCATGTATGCAGGAAAAATCACAACATTGTACTATTTAAAATTCGCTTATATTTCATCTGTAAAAACACGTATCGTTCCTCCATGAATATTGGTCAGCAAATATTATTTTTTGTTAGTGCCCTGGGCGCTTTTAACGGCATGATCCTTAGTCTTTACCTTTTCTTTAGTAAGAGAAAAAAAACGCTCCCCACTATTTTCCTGTCTATACTGCTGCTGACACTGAGTTTCCGGGTTATTAAATCCGTCTTTTTATATTTCCATCCTTCATTGCCTAAAATATACCTGCAGATAGGGCTATCGGCCTGTTTTCTTATTGGGCCTTCACTGTATTACTTTTTCAGGTCGGCCACGCAAAAGCTGACCACCATTCCTGATTCATGGAAATGGACCTGGGGGGCGCTGGTAGGGATCATTATCTTAACCGGGATTTTTATTCCTTACCAAACTTATCCTGATACCTGGAAACATACAATTACTTATGTGATATATGGTCAGTGGATGATTTACCTGGTAGCCACCGGCGTTCTGTTAAAAGATGTATTAAAGACTTTTTTCGTAAATGCGGCGGCGCTCAATGAGACGGATAAATTCTGGCTGTTGTTGTATCTGAGTAACTGTGCGATCTGTATAACTTATATATTGTCGTGGTCGGGAGTTGCCTGCTATCTGTATATCAGCGGCCCTGTTTTACTTTCCGCACTATTATATCTGGCCATTTTCTATCAGTTGAATGGTGCAAAGTTTGAAAATACCCGGCTATCCATCAAACCGGAAAAAAAGAAAATAGCGACTACAGATGCATTGGTGTGGGTAGAAAAATTAGAAAGTGTGATACTAGATAAGAAACTGTACCAGGATCCTAACCTTAAGTTAAACGATCTGGCGAAACATATCAATATTACCCCGCATCAACTATCACAATTGCTGAATGACAATGTTGGCAAAAGTTTTTCCACCTACATTAATGAATACAGGATCCGGGAAGCCTGCAAATTAATTACCTGCAACAGTCATCTCACTTTTGAAGCCATCGGATATGAGGTAGGTTATAATTCGAAATCAACATTCTATGCTGCTTTCAGGAAAGTAAAGGATACCACGCCGGCACTTTATAAAGAAAGCCTTGAAAAAAGCCATTAAATACTTCACTGATAACCAGGCATATACAATTTAAACAGTCCGGTTTTATAAATCCGTACGCCTGATTTCCGGATGTCAAACCCCCACTGTCTGTCTCCTCATTACGTTTGCTGAAAACCGTTGATGATGACAAAATTTTGCCTGGTATTTAGCCTGCTGATAGTAGTCTGCTTTTCTGTTAATGCCCAAATAAATATCAAAGGAAAAACGGTCGATGACAAAACCGGTCAGGGCATCGGGTTCGTTTCCGTTAGCCTGCTTTCACTGAAAGATTCCACCCTGATCAAGGGGCAGGTCACCGATACGGTCGGTATTTTTGAACTACCGGGCCTCCTGAGCGGCAGGTATACCCTATTGTTTTCCTCTTTTGGGTATAGCAAATTATATAGAGATGTGATACTGGAAAATGGCCCGGATAATACGATCTATCTTGGCGATATTTCCATGACAACGGTTGCCAGCCAGTTAAACGAGGTAATTGTCAGCGGACAAAAACCCGTCTTCCAACGACTGGCAGACAGGTTGGTCCTTAATATTTCCGGCAATCCACTTTTTACTGCTGCTGCCAATACCTTCGATATTCTGAAAAAAATTCCAGGCCTCCGGATAGATGGAGATGGCACACTTCAAATGTCCGGCGGCATAACGCCTGGCATATTCATTGACGGGAAGCCAGTTCCCATGAGCCCGGAAGAACTACAAAACTATCTGGCCAGCCTTTCGCCCGACATGATAGCATCTATCGACATCATCACCAATCCTTCTTCCAAATATAATGGCGAATACAAAGGCATTATTGATATTAAGCTGAAACGTGACCTCACACTGGGCTGGAAAGGCAACATCAGTACCAACATCCAGCAAAATGAATATCATCTGGCCGATAATAATTTATCGCTCACCTACAAAACAAGGAAGATCGCCTATACCGCCCGGCTGGGTTATACCGCCGGCAAAAGCATCTACCAGTATGCAGCCTTACAGCACCTGGCCAATACCAACATAATGGCCACCAACACCAGGGTATTAACCGGCAATAATAATTTCAACTATCAACTGGGCGCAGACTACAGCTTTGCAAAGGGGCAGCATATTGAGATCATGGCCCGCGCTTTTCAGGCAAACCGCGATATCTATTCCTTCAACACGCTCCATACCACAGATGCCACGGCGCAAAAACTCATTTCCGAAACCTACAGCGTTAATAACGGAGGGCCCAAACAGCATACTTATGCCGTCAATCTCAATTATAGCGGCCACCTGGGTAACACTCAGCTGGAAATATTGTCTTCTCTCCTAAAAATAAATAACCGGCAAAATGAGGATATACAAACAAAAAATGCGGCTACCCACTATCTCCTGGATTACTGGAAAACCAATCTGGAAAATGATATCCTGATCCGTTCTGTACAGGCCGATCTTTCGGGAAATGCCGGTAAAGGGAAATGGAGCGCCGGCGGCAGGTTTGCTTTTACCACCACAAAAAATAAATTGCGTTATGACACCCTTACCCATGCAGCTATTTTTGCGCCCGACAGTAGTCGTACCAATAATTTTCAATACGATGAATACATTTCGGCAGGATACGTTGCTTACGAAGGGACCGTTAATAAATGGAGCTATGGCGTGAGTCTGCGGACAGAACATACACATAGTACGGGCAACGCCATTTCGCAGCACGAGTTGACAACAAGAGATTATTTAACCTGGCTACCCGGCTTCAGCTTTACGTTTCCGCTCCGCCCCTCCCAACAACTCCACCTCTCCTACAGCCGGCGTATGACGCGTCCCAACTTTGCTCAACTAAATCCTTTCCGGTTTTATAATAGTCCACTCAATTACTATGTAGGCAATCCTTATCTGCTACCATCCAAAACGGATATGTTTACGATTGCTTATACCCGACGGGCACTTAATATTTCTGTGTATTTTGGCAGAGAATCGGACCCTATGACCCGTTATCCGGAATATGACAGCATTACCAATGTATTGCAATACCTCGGCAGAAACTTACCCTATAATGATTTTGGTGGTATTGATATAAGTTTCCCACTTACCATCTATAGCTGGTGGAAAATGAATCATACCGTCAGTGGAACCTATAAAAAAGAGAAGACACCCTATCACGGCGTAACCTATGCTATTCCTGTATTTGATTATACTATTTCGGGCAGCCAGGTGTTTACATTATCCAAAGGAATCACTTCCGACATCTCCTATTTTTACCGCTCCGCAGGAGGACGCGGTCTTTATACCGTCAAACCAATGGCCAGTGTTGATCTCGGTGTTCAGAAAAGCTGGATGAAAGGAAGATTAAATTCCCGGATTAACTACTACGATATATTTGACACCTATTTTATACGCTTAAAATTCAGGGAAAAAAGTATTATTGACAACCAGCTGCAGCACTGGAATGGTAACCGGAAGATGGCTATTACCCTCAGTTATAGCTTTGGAAAATCTACGCAGAAGAGCAAACAGGAAAATAAAAATGAGGAAGAGAAAAGGGCTGGTATGTAATAATTTAATGCCTGATAGATTTAATAGTTGAAGGTATCCCGCCAGCTTGTGGCTGAATACCTTCAACACACATGCTACTCAGTAACCGGGGTTCTGAGATAACTGCGGATTTTTATTTCTTTCTTCTGCAGGGATAGGCCACAGATAATGACGTTTATCGAAGCTATTCAGTGCTGGATTATTACCTCCATATTTTCCGGCAGTCCAGTACTTCACGATTTCATCTGCAAATACATCCCATCTGATCTGATCCATGTACAGGTGTCCCCACTCGAAAGCCAGTTCACGATAGCGTTCCTCATGCAGAAAATTCCGCATCGCCTGCTGATCTGCAATAATGGTTTTATGTTGCACCACTTCCAGCGCCTGTATGGTAGGCATGGCAACACTGGGGCGCTGACGCACTTTATTAATATAGGTGGCGGCTTCTGCGCTCCGATTCAATTCTATTAATGTTTCTGCGTACAATAATAAAACATCTGCATACCTGATCAGGATCATATTACCAGGGCTGTCACCGGCAGTAAGATCTAATTTACCGATGACATATTTCACCGTATTATGCCCGTTTTCATTCGCATATTGCTGTAGATAGTTTACACCACTCTGGCCGGTGCGGGCCTGGAATTCTGCGATGTAGGGGGTGTTTTCATACCATACCGTCCAGGCCAGTCGCGGGTCCCGGTTGTTGTATGGTTTAGATGGATCAAAGGCCGGATCTGCGGAGGCATAGGTAAACTTATAGCGGTAAGCACTTCCCGCTGCTACCCTGCTTACAAAGGTGCTGGTTACCGGATAACCATTGGTGGTTTCAAATAAATTGGTATAGTCTTCTGTTGGTGTTACATAACCAAATCCAGCAGTGGATATCAGCGAGGTGGTATTGGGCGCTGCAAAACGTACATAAGAATTCCCTTCTTTTAGACCACCTGCATATTGAATTTCAAAAATGGATTCTTTGCCATTTTCTGTAGCCGGCCAGAACAAGTCCAGGAACTGAGGCTCCAGGTCATAGTCTTTATCCACATTGATCACTTCATTTAATTTAGTTGCTGCTTCCGGCCACATTTTTTCATATACATATACCTTACCCAACAGCGATTTAGCCGCACCTTTGCTGGCTCTTCCCAGCAGCGACTTCTTACTGCGATAGGTAGTAACAGAAGGCAATAATGTTTCTGCTGTTTTAAGATCAGCGATGATAGCTGCAACTACTTCCGACTTTTTATTGCGGGGCGTAAGCAGCTCTTCATATTTTAATACACGTGTGATCAGTGGCACATCTCCATACAGATTAGCAAGATAAAAATAGGCTAGTGAGCGGAGAAATAACGCCTCTCCTTTCAACCTGTCATGCATGGCCGCCGAGAGTGTTACATCTTTGGCATCAATATGATCTAACACCAGGTTGGCTCTGAACACTACCCGGTACCACGCTACCCATAAAGTTTGCCCCATTAACCAGCCATCAGTTATACCAAATATCCCATTGTCATATTGTCCAAAGCGTGTATCTCCAAAACCAGCATAGGGAGTAGCGATATCCGTCATCGGAAAAAAGCTCAATTCCCTGTCGGCCTGCATCGCATCATAAATACCGTTTACGGCGCTGGTGAAGTCATCTTCTGTTTTATAAAAATTAGTTTCTGAAAGATTATTTTTCGGGTAAGATGATAAAAAGTTTTTCTTACATCCCGATTGCGTCAGACAGAGAATACACAGTAATAAGGTGGAAAGCTTTAGTATCTTTTTCATAACTGCCGATTAAAGATTTAGAAAGTAAGTCTTGCGCCCAGGGTGATCGATTTGGCTACCGGATATGCGTCTACTCCTCCGCGGGAGTAAGCATTAATACCACTGGGCTCTGATGGTTTCATTTCGGGATCATAACCAGTAAATTTAGTCCAGGTAACTAAATTGGTGCCATTGGCATATAATCGCAGCGACTGTATCCGCAATGGTGCTATCCATTTTTTAGGCAGGGTATAACCTATCTGTAAATTTTTAAGCCTCAGATAAGAGGCGTCCTGCACCAGGTAACTACTCCAGATGGCATCTCCCTTTACCGCACCGGCAGCGGGTGTTGTACCGCTCGTTACGTTGCCGTCTTTATCAAGTATCGCCCTGTTATCCCAGTAATATCTGTCTATGTTATTATCTTCTCCTTCCCCATTCCCACCAAATACTGACTCAACAAGCATGTCCTTGTCTTTCTCTCCCTGGAACA
This sequence comes from Chitinophaga sp. RAB17, assembly GCF_052114225.1. Classification (NCBI taxonomy): domain Bacteria; kingdom Pseudomonadati; phylum Bacteroidota; class Chitinophagia; order Chitinophagales; family Chitinophagaceae; genus Chitinophaga; species Chitinophaga sp. RAB17. The sequence goes on from NZ_JBFREI010000001.1 coordinate 1,508,148, forward strand.
AAATAGAAACATCGATTCCTCTCCAGCGAAATGCAGCATTAAAGCCATAAACATATTTCGGCAGATAGCTACCGATAACAGTTTTATCTGCATCTGTAATCTGTTTGTCGTTGTTCAGATCCAGGAAACGTACCATGCCGGGCCTGTCGCCGCTGCGATGAGGGTTTGCATTGATTTCATCCTTGGTTCTCCAGATGCCATCCGCTTGAAAGCCCCAGTAAGCGTATAATGGCAGCCCCTCATCTGATTTCAGGGGTCCGGTCAGCATTGATTTTACACCGCCCAGGTTTACCAGTTTATTTTGATTGTGGGAAAGATTAACGGAAGCACTGTAATTAAAATCTCCGATGTTATCCTGGTACCGCAATAGTACCTCCCAGCCTTTGTTCTGAACTTCTCCGATGTTCACTACCGGACCGGAAGTAAAGCCAGCAGTGAATGGAATGGTAGCGTCCAACAGCATGTCTGTTGTTTTCTTATTGTATACATCTCCTTCAAAGGTGATGCGGTCGTTGAACAAGCCTAATTCCAAACCAATATCAGTAGTGGTGGTAGTTTCCCATTTTACGTTTTCGTTAGACATCTGGTTGGGAAAATATGCCGGTTGTCTTGTTTGCGGATTACCGAATACTGCGCCGCCAGTAACATCAATGGTGCTGATCCACGCATACGCCGGAATATTGGCATTTCCCAGCTGTCCCCAGCTACCCCTGATTTTCAGGTTGCTGACGGCTTTCAATTGCTTCATGAATGGCTCCTGTGATACGCGCCATCCCGCAGAGAAGGATGGAAAAATGCCTTGCTGTTTACCCGGTGCGAACACAGAAGAACCATCTCGACGTATATTGGCCTGGAACAGGTATCTGTCGTTATAGGAATAATTGATGCGGCCAAATTGTGAGGTGAGGGAATAAGGATCTACATATCCGCCGTTGATGGCGCCCAGTGTATTACCTGCGCCCAGCACCTGTAAATCGTTGTTGGGAAAATCCGTTTTCGAAGCATCAAACTGGTAGCCATCCCCTTTTTCGTAAGACACGCCGAGTAAAGCGTTGAGACTGTGCTTTCCGAAAGTTCTCACGTAGGTTAACAGATTTTGTACTTCCCACACATAACTTTCTTTGGATAAATTACGTAGACTGGCAGTGGCTCCCTGCGCCAGCGGAGTAGTGTGATTAAGATCAGCAGGAGAATAGATAGCCCATTTGCTGGTCCATTCTTCATTGAAATTATTCATCACAGAACCATTTACTACGAGTCTGTATTTTAATCCCTTTATCAGGTCTACTTCTGCAAAAAGATTTCCGAAGGTTTTATTACTCCGGGAAAGATTATCCAGGATATCATTGGCGATAGAAGGTGTTTTCCAGGTGGTATTTGTAATATAGGCTTCGCCGGGATATCCGGGACGTGGCGCGCCGGGAAGTCCATCAGGATTATAAGCGGGGATGGTAGGTGGTGCCGCCGTAATACCATTTAATGCAGCGGGCTGCGAAGAAGAAAACGCAGTGATGGTAGTGGTATAAGCAGAGCGGATATAACTGAGGTTAATACCTGTTCTGATATGATCTGTGATCTCCTGTTGAAAATTGATACGGGTATTAATTCTGTCGAAATTTGTGCCGATGATGGTTCCCTGTTGATTAACATAACCTATTCCTATGGCGTACTGGGTTTTATCAGTACCACCGCTCACACCGAGGTGATAATCCTGTATCGGAGCTGTACTGAATACGTAGTCAGACCAATCCGTCCACTGCGTAATGGTTTCAGGTGCAGTCGCATCTACCCAGAAAGGGGATTTACCATTGTATTGCCGGGCTTCATTCTGATGCTGAGCCCACTCGGGACCATTGAGGTAGTGCGGCTTTTTAGTTAGTGACTGCCACCCGTTTTCTGATTTAAATTCTACAGATGCTTTACCGGCTTTTCCTTTCTTAGTGGTGACCAGCAGCACTCCATTCGCTGCCCTTGATCCGTAGATGGCTGCAGCAGATGCATCTTTTAACACGGTAATCGACTCTACATCATCCGCATCGATGTCATTCATATTGCCTACAAAGCCATCTACCAATACCAGCGGGCTATTACCGGATTTTACAGAGCCTACGCCGCGTACTTTTATATCGGCGCCTGCGCCCGGCTGACCAGAAGTCTGCGTTACCTGAACACCGCTCATACGTCCCTGGATGGCCTGTCCCAGATTAGTAGTGGTTACCTTACCCAGGTCACTTGCATTCACGGTACCCACAGAGCCGGTGAGGTCCGTTCTTTTTGTAGTGCCGTAGCCTACTACTACAATTTCAGATACTGATTTAGGCTGCTCCTGTAATTGAATATTCAGGGATGTCTGGTTGCTGATGACTATTTCTTTGGCAGCAAAACCTACATAGGTCAACACCATTGTCTGTCCCGGGTTTGCGTCAATTTCAAAGTGACCTTTACTGTCTGAGATAGTAGCTGTTTTGGTGCCTTTGATGATGATGGTTACACCAATCAATGGTTCTTTTGTTTCCTGGTGTATAATGGTACCGGATATCTTCTGGCGGGCGGCCCGCTTAGCTGCATTATCCGTTGGAACTGGATTCGGGTCCAGTACAATTGTTTTATCCACAATATGAAAACCCAGGCCTGTTGACGACAAGCATTGCTGCATCGTTTCTTCTACTGTACTATTTTTTACACTGACATTTACTTTACCTGCTTTTTTAACTTCTTCGGCAGTATACAGAAACAGGTAATCTGTTTGTCGTTGTATTTCTCTAAAAACATTGTCCAGGTATACGCTCTTCAGGTTGACGTTGATTTTTTGTGAATAGGCTTTGGCAAACGATTGCATTGCCGAGAAGGTGAGAAAAAGAAAGATCAGTTTGGTGAACCTGACCCATTTCGTTCTGCCATTAGCAGAGCAGACAACTCGAATTTTCATACGTGTGAAATATTAATGTTCGTGTTAGGGAATATGTTAGCAATTGCTACCGATGCTGTAGGTTGATATTATTTTTTCTGTACGTATACTTTTTTACCGTTGATACTGAAGGTTATATTTCCCGCTATTTCCAGCATTTTAAATACTTCTGAAATATTTACCTGCCGGCGGATAGCCCCGTAGTAGTGCTTCTCCGGGATATCTCCTTTAAATTCAACTTCTATATCATACCAGCGTGTCAGTTGCCGCATGATGTCCTGAATAGTTTCATTTTCGAAATCAAACAAATCATTTTTCCAGGCGAGGATCTGGTGAACGTTTACTTCTTTTACCAGGTGAATGTGATGATCTTCCTCCCCTGAAAGATGGGAGAGTTGTGCCTGTTGGCCAGGTGCCAGCAAAGCAGAGATCCTGGTTTTGGTAGTAGCATCTTTTATGGTTGACATACGCACACTGCCTTCCAGCAGTGTCGTTTTAACGAGTGATTCATCTTTGTAAGCCTTTACGTTAAAATGAGTGCCCAACACCCTTACTTCTGCGCTTCGTCCGCCGGCAGGAGGAACCGTAGCCACGATAAATGGAGCCTTCCTATTATGTGCCACTTCGAAATAGGCTTCTCCACTTAGTTCCACCTTTCGGATAGTGTCATCAAAAACAGCCGGGTAACGAAGTGACGAGGTGGCATTCAGCCATACTTTGGTACCATCCGAGAGTATTACCATATATTGCTTTCCCCTGGTAGTAGAGATGGTATTGTATATCGTGGTTGTCCCGCTTTTGCCAGCCACCGCATAGGATAGCCGCCCGTTTTGTTTTATAACACTACTCCCTCCCTGACTGGCAAGATGGCCATTAGCCGCATCATCCAGCACAATACTGGCACCATTGGCAAGTGTTAATACTACGTTCCCGTTCGCCGGCGTGATATCGTTTTTTAATTTAGCCAGTTGATGATGATGTACCGCTGGGGAAGTTTTCTTCATCAGCAGGTAGCCCGAGGACAAAAACAGCAGAAGAACAGCAGCGGCAGCGGCCCAACTGCGCCAGTATTTCATTCGCTGTTTTTCTACAGGTGCCTGAAGTGCATACTGCAACATCCGGTTGCTCTTTTCCTCATCAAATACCGGCTGCGTGGGAACAAAGCTCTCCCAGGTTCCATCCATCAATGACAACACCTCCTGGTCAGATGCGTTTTCGGCCAACCACGACATTAGTTCAGCCGCTTCTTCCGGAGTGGCCAGTTTTTCAAAGTATCGCTGGAAAAGGTAATGCTGTCTTTCGCTCATCATTATGTGGATGCATTTTTCAGGGGTAAGACACAGAAAGTCGGCAAAAGGGGTAATGCGCTGTAAACTTTTTTTTCGGGAGAGCGATTTTTATACCAAAGAAGAGAAAATGCCGATGGCTATAACCGGCATACCGGCGTGCTGACGCACGTAATTCATAATAAACCTTACAGCCAGTTGGAGATGTTTTTTAACCGTATCCCGGGAAATGTTCATCCGATTGGCTATTTCCTCATAAGTCAGATCTTCACTGCGGCTCAGTAAATAAGCCTTTTGTTGTTGGGGTGGTAGCTTGGCCACAGCTTCATCGATCAACCTGAAGTAGGTTTCCTTATTCAATTCGTCCTCCATAACACTGCCTGCCGTTTGGCCCCACTCATGTTGGTTAGCTCTTTCTTTTGCGAGCTGCCGCAGGTTATTCAGGGTTTGATTCCTGCACAACCGATACAAATAGGATCTGATATTCTCTACATCGTTGAGCAGGTGCCTCTTGGTCCATATCTTTACGAATGCTTCCTGCACAATTTCTTCTGCCGCCGTGATAGACCCCGTGATCCTGCAGATGTATTCCCCCAGCTGTTGATGGTAAGTATGGAAAAGATGGGTAAACGCCATATCGTCACCTGCCGCAATACGCTGCAGGAGCTCTTTTTCACAACGATATATAATTGGTCCTAAAGTGATTTTGGCGATTTACTATGTCCACGATTGTAACGAAGATAAGTGATGGCGAGCGGTTTTGCTATTATCATCATCGCAATGTTTGTTAGTATATTCACTATTTCGGGGTAAAATAGCGTATTTTTTATATATAATATGCAAGCTGCCATTCTATAGTGGGCAGGTTATGTTTGCTTTCATCTAATACAATAGAAATGTATGTCTATCCCCTACCACACATCGTTTGAAGCTACTTATCCAGATAGTAGATTTACCATTGGAGAATCTCTATGAAAGCAAGTGCTAAAATCCGGTCGAGCTAATTTCCAGTCATTTATACAAAAGCAATAAAGCCGCACAATGGCGGCCTTATTGCTGTCTTCACTTTGCTATTAAACCATCAGGAGGTGTCTGCTTCACCTGCCAGAAGATTATGTTTTACGCGCATTTCATTTTTGCGACGTTCTCTTTTCTATTTTTTTAAGACTTTTCACTCCTATTCCAGTGCATTCTTCCATTTGGTAGTACGACCTGTAAACCACATTGGAAGATCCGGGTTATTGGTAGAGCTGATGATATTCCAGCCTTCGGGATCGGAAGCCTGAATGCTGCTTGGATAGCTCATTCTTTCTTTCCATTTGTATTTATCATACATAGAAGCTGGATTTGTACCCACATATTTAATTAATCTGCGGGCAGCAGTGTATGGCACTTCAAAGTTTATCATATTGTAGTGCAGCTGCAGCTGATTAAAAATTGCCTGTACCTGTTGCACGCTTGACATGGCATCAAATTTCTGGGCGGCATTTTCAGCAAAAGCACTTGCATTATATTCCATAGCAGGTTTGGCATTGATTCTCGAATCATCCATCGTGGTTGGCATCGCCGGCAAAGTGGTCTTTGAATACTGATTTGAGTTATTCAGTTCATACCAGTATTTGCAGGACAAGATGATCGCATTCTTGTAGTGTTCGCGGGCACTTCCATTCAGTTGCCCCCAACCTCTTACTGCTGCTTCAGCCAATGAAAGCTCTGTTTCAACCGCATGAATGGTTGGAAACTTCAGTGCAAAGTTGAATTCGGGGCGTACATTATATGCGGCAACCAGATTTCTTTCAGAACCTACGTTCCCATCAGTGTCCTCGGAATTAGCGAGTCTACTGCGAAGTGCATTTAACAGGAATGCTTCACGTTTGCTCAGATCTGTTTTTGACGCTGCATCCAATTCAATTGACAGGCTTTTGTTTGGACCATAATAAAAGGTGGTCTTTGAAATGTCAGTCATGATAGGATCGTTGATGTAGTAGCCACGCAAAACTTTATTTAAATAACTATTTGGATCTGCATTGCCATCCCATTTTGTTTCAGTACCCAGATATCTGCCAATACAGTCTGGGGAGAAGATATAAGAAACACGCGGATCAACAGTACCATTCAACAAACCTGTTGCGGAATTATCACCACTAAAATAGAATAATGTTTTTCCGTTTACCACCTTGCTGCCTTCGGTCGGTTGACAATACATCACGTCCTGCAGGAATTTTTTCCCTGCTGTGAAATCAGCCCCTCTTTCCCTGAAAGAACGTGTAATTCCTAATTCATTACAAATACGATTCAGTGCAATAACAGCGATGTCGGCCACACCAGCTACATCGTTATAGTCGGTCAATAAAGGCTTGCCCTGCAACTCTGTCAGCACTTGCCTTGTAAGCGCAGGCGTCACCTCGCTTACGTTCATTGCACAACGTAATCTCAATGAATTAATATACTTACGCCATTTCAAAAGATTTCCACCAAAAAGGATATCCTGTTGATTAAAGGATGCCTGCTGAGTAGAAGTGAGTGTCAGATTCGTCAGCGTTGCATCAGCAGCTTTCAATTCGTTGATTATTTTCGGATAGATTTCCGCCTGACCAAGATACTTTGCTTTAAGTCCGTCCAATCCACCTGCAGTACCTGTTTCTATGTATGGCACCTTATCATACATGTCAGTGGCTCTTTGATAAGCATACCCTTTTAAAACATGCATTAAGGTGATATACAGACTATCTGAAACGGTACGTTTCTCCGGTGCTGTTTTATTGTATTCCCGTTGTGCCCAGATTATTGGCGTGATCCATTGGGTATTCACGAAGTTGAAAATAGATTCGTTAAAACCACCTGTCCCCCAGTCATGCTCAACATCTGCAAGCGAGTATGCACCCCCTTCTGACATTACGTTATAAATTTGAATGCCACTAGCCGTAATCCTTCCTCCACTTCTTACCTGGTGATAAACAGAACCATAATCTCCACTCAAAAAGAATCCCTGCGTTAGCTGAGAAGTGAAGAATCCGGCAATAACACTTACGCCGGACTTATCCGCCATATCTTTCGAATATCCATCCGGATTCTGATATAATTCTTCCAGTTTCTTCTTACATCCTACGGAGGATATTAACAACGTAAGTAAGAAAAGCGATTTTAAATGTATGTATTTCATCTTAGTTGCTTTTAGAATTTAGTTTTGATAGAAATACCTATTGAACGTTGTGCAGGTAATGCTGTTGTTCCATAGGAACCTACGCCCCAGCCGGTTCCGTTAGTGGATTCCGGTACTGAATTTGGCGCCGCTTTATAAAGATAAGCCACGTTGTTTGCAAAAACAGATACCGTCAGACTGTTCATGCGGATTTTTTGAGCGATCTTCCGACCCAGATTGTAGTCGAGTGCTACGTTACGCAGTGCTATATAGTCGCTTTTAAAGATTCTGTCTTCAGGGAAGAAACCATTTGAGAAGTATGAATCGTAATAGTAATTGTCCGCAGAAACTACTTTTGTATTTGTTTTACCATCAGTGCTAACGCCATCCAATATCACACCATCATGGAAGGTAGGTCCGCCATTGGGATTATTACCAGCTACTTTTTTGGAATTAGCATCTAAGTAATAAGCCGCGCCACCATGTGCTGCATCTCTGTATTTCAGTGTTTCATTCAACGCACCGGCAGCCATCATATAAGTTTCTGATCCTGACAGGAACGTAGCGCCAAACTGGTAGTCGATATTTGCCACCAGGCGGAAGTTTTTGTAGGAAAAGGAATTGAAGATGCCACCTGATATATCAGGAATTGTTTTACCAATCAATTTTGCAGTGCTTTTGTAGTCATAAGCAGATCCTGCAGCATTTACTACTTTTTTGCCGTTAGCCGGATCATCTGCTTTATCAGGATTATTGTAAGTGTAAGTTGACTTAGTCAGGTAAATCTGACCATACTCCTCGCCTACATTAGCCACTGTATTTACAGCGCCAAATGAACTCCATAAGGTAAGAGATTGCAGTTTGCCATCCAGTTTTTTAACAACAGTTTTACCGTGTGCAAACATCAGATTCAAATCCCATTCAAAATCCTTGGCTAAAACCGGTTTTGTTTTAATAGCCAGTTCCCATCCTTTGGCCATCACGTCACCAGCATTCATGCGCTGATTCTTAGCTCCTGTTCCCGGAGGGGCAGCTACTGCCATGATCTGGTCGTAGATATCAGATTTGTAATACGAGAAGTCTATACCGATTCTTCTGTTCTTCAACAGATAAGTTTCAAAACCTACTTCCAATTCACGTTTACGCTCAGGTTTTAAGTTGGGTACGCCATTACCATCCATTGGAGGAATATCGCCGGGAGGAGTAAACACATATCCACCACCTACTTGAGAAACATCATAGTTTACGTTACTGAAATAGCGTGGACCCGGACGTCCCACATTTGCCCATGATGCCCTTACTTTGGCGTAATCAAACACTTCCGGCAACTTCCAGCTTTCGCTTAAAATCCAGGCGGCACTTATACCTGGGTAGAAATAATGGTTATTGCCTGGAGGTAAAATAGAAGACCAGTCTTGCCTACCCTGTACTTCAATATAAACCTGGTTTCTCCATGCCAGCTGTGCAGATCCCAATAAGCTATACAATATATCCTGTCCGTTTATAGCCTGGTAAGTTGGTGATACGCCCAGTGGTAAATTAGTAAACGAGAAGAAGTTAGGAATCCCCATCAATCCAGGGCCATATCCATTTACAGATGCACCTTTTCCTTCTGTATAATTTTGTCTGATCACACCTCCGACAAAACCGGATAAATCAAAATCACTGTTTATTTTAGTATCGAAATTTAACATACCCTGACCATAGGTATTTCTAAATATATTAGTCATATCACTATACATCATACCACTGGTGGGCCCTAATAACTGCGGGTCCAGCAATCTGCCTTTATATTCATTCCGCTCTGTGCTATAATCAATACCACCCATCAGCGTAGCACTAAATATTTTGTTGATTTTTATATCAGCAGATAATGACTGAATAGTATGCAATCTTGAGAAAGTAGATTTGTTATAAAGTTGATCCCACAGGAAACCAACCACCCCTTTTCTACCATTGGATATTAAGTTCCTACGGCTTGGGCTGGCAAAGTAGTTATAGCCATCTGGTGTTAACAGATGCGATTCTAACAGACCAACATTAATATCAGCACTGAAGGCTCCAATTTCTGTCTGCTGACCTTCTCCGTTCATGGTGCTCAGGTTGGAAGCATTCAGGTTCCTGGAAAGATACAGGTTACCGGAATATTTAAGGGTGATGTTATCGTTTATTTTACCAGATGCACTAAGACTAAAAGTATTTTTATCATACTGAGAACCTGGTCTGATCGGCGTCATACTTAAATTAGTGTAGGAGAAACGGAACTGTCCCTGTTCGCCTCCACCACTTATTGCCGCGTTTGTGGTATTTTGATGCCCTGTCTGGTAAAGGTCATTATAGATATTTTTGGTTTGCGCCTGCCATGGTCTTTCTACACCATCCCACCATAAAACCTTCACGCTGGGGTCAAATTTTGGTCCAAATGCCTGGGCACCGGTACCATCTCCCAATGTAGTTGCCAGCGCTCTTTTTCCGTTCACATCAAGATAATATCCATCCGCATCATTTCTGGGGTTGCTGGGGCTGGAACCTGTACCATATTCATTTTGTAATTTAGGCAGGAAAGCTGCGCGGTCCCATGAAGTAGTATAAGAAGCGGATACTCCAAGCCCTGTTCCTTTAGTACCACTTTTGGTAGTAATCAACAGCACACCATTAGCACCTTCACTACCATACAATACAGATGCTTTCGCTCCTTTGAGAATTTCCATAGAAGCAATGTCGTCAGGGTTGATATCGTTAATACCAGTTCCGTTGTCACGATCTGTAGCGGCAAAACCCATTTTGGTATTCTGGTCATGAATGGGCACACCATCTACCACAATCAGCGGACGTGTGGTGGAATTCTCGTCAAAAGATACTGCATTACGAATGTTGATTTTCATACCGGCAGTAGGGCCCGCTGCTGTTGCAGCCACCTGTACGCCGGGTGCAGCACCATAGAGTGCCTGTAAGGGATTGGAAGGGGTACCACTAATCATAATCCTGTCAGCATCTATTTTGGATACAGCGTATCCTAATGCTTTGGATTGTTTTTTGATACCAAGTGCCGTCACCACTACCTCATCAGTAGTTCGTACACTAGGTACCAACGTTATGTGCATAGAAGAGGTTGCAGGCAGTTCCTGTGTTACATATCCAATAAAAGAAATGACCAGCTTTGCATCTGGTTTTACGTTAATAGTAAATGTACCCTGTTTGCCGGTCAGTACACCGTTGACGGTACCTTTTTCGCCGACAGTAGCTCCTTCAAGAACTGCGCCTGTGCCATCCTTAATGACACCTGTAACTGTCATTTTCCCCTGCCCATAAGCAAACATGCTTCCTATGCAAAAGAGCATAAAAAGCAAAAGACATTTCTTGGTTGACTTCATCATTTTTTAGTTTTAATAATTGAATAGAACTGATTTTGGTATAGTATCACGAATGGGAATCTTCTATGTTGCAGGCTATTTGCATCTGCTATAGAAATCAGCACCAGACTGCTAATTTCTATAGTCAAAAACTTACAATACCGAACAGATCACCCTGCTGATAATACTGACGGTAGATAGCGTTTGTTGAGATAGTATTTTTTTATGCATTCAGGCTAAGCCGGTTTTCCCGGTTATAAGACAGTAATTAGTCGCCATATGCAATGTTACACACATTGTATATGGTACTTTATGTACCACTCTCGCCAAATGACAAAGGATACTCGGCTTTGTTCAAGGCTTCAGCACTATAGCCTGTAAGGTTATTACTCATTCTTCCTCGCAGTTTCAATCCTTGTTGCTGATAATGGCTGGAATTACATGGCCGCCGTTTAGTGTGTTCAGTACTCATTCTTTTGATTCATACTTTGCAGAAGCAGTAGCTATTGCGCTATTTCTTAGCACAAAAAAATGTTTTGCTGTCTTGATTATTATAACGGGATAAAGGCGTCTTGCTTGAAAGACATCACTTATCGTTCACCAACGCTACTTGATGATAGAGATATTTTAACGCGCATATGCTTACGAATAACAAAGTGATTGATAAAAAAGTCTGGCTATTTAGTGAAATTCTCGTTGACTGTTTAAAGAAAATCTGGTTCTTTAAATTATTGCTGATTCTGATTGAATTAAATTGTTGTAGGTTGATTTGCGTTGGACGAAATATGCTAATCAGTCTTTGATTAAACGTTTTAGCAATCAGTAAAATAAAAAATGAATCGCTTTTCCCATTGCTCCAAATGCTCTTTTTCTTCTTTTTCAAACCTATGTAAAGTTTTTCAAGTCGCGCAATTTTTTAACAACTTTTTTAGAAAAAAGTCAATATAGAATTGTTTTTTATCAAAATAGAATCATTAATCTAGTTTATCTATTCACCTAACTAAGGAAGTTTAATGTAATGGCTGTAATTCAGTTTACCTATATTTGTTATACGTCGTTGCAACCTGCCCTTGTGCGTGCTGTATTTGTAACCTATCTATAAATAAAATGAGTTGGCTGTACTTTTCAAGTGTCATTGTATCTATCTATTTGTTATTGTTGCTAATCGGAAAGCCTGATAAGACGACTGCCGACAAAATTTTAATCATCTGGCAATTATTTGCCACTTTACACCTGGCGGATCTTTATTTCGTTATCTCCGGGCGTTATCACCAATTTCCCTACCTGTTGGGGTGGAGTGGCGTTTTTCCGCTCGTCCATGGACCCTTTCTCTATCTCTATATTTTACATTTAACGGCTAAAAAAAAGCCGGCCCCCATGTGGTTGTTGCATTTTTTGCCGGTGGTACTAATCAGTATTTGTTGGTTGCCGTTCCTCCTGTTACATCCACAGGAAAAAATACGGGTATTCGATAACGGACTACCAGCTTTTAGCTATCTGGCTATCTTCACTAATATTACCATTATTATATCAGGAGTGAGTTACATCACCGCATCGGCAATATTGCTATATAAATTTAAACGGCAACTGAAAGAGGAGTTTTCCAACACGGAGAAGATCAGTTTAAACTGGCTCCGTTACCTGATCGGAGGTATGGGAATAATCTGGTTATTTGTGGTATTCTATCAAACGCCGCAAACAATTTACCTCAGCGCATCTCTGTTTATATGTTTCATCGGTTTTTTTGGCGTACGCCAAAAAGCCATATTCAAATCTCCTGCCCCTTCTATCGGGATGGAAACCGAAAAAGAGGAACCTGTACCTATTGCAGTCAGTCAGCCAATAGTAGTTGAAGTACCCGCTGCCAGGATTAAATATAAAGGGTCTTCCCTTACAGAAGTAGATGCATTAAAGATCCAGGAACAACTAAACGAGTTAATGGACCAAGAGCGGTTGTACACGAATCCTGAACTCACATTGGGAGAAGTTGCCCGGCTTCTGCAGGTCCATGATGCCATTTTGTCTCAGGTTATCAACTCAAAATTCGATCAGAGTTTTTACGATTATATCAACTCTCTGCGGGTGGAAGCATTTAAAAAAGTGGTTGCGGCTCCAGGAAGCAAGAGCTATACCTTATTGTCTATCGCTTTCGAATGTGGTTTTAATTCAAAGTCTTCCTTCAATCGGAATTTCCGGAAATTCACAGGTCAGCAGCCATCTGCATATTTAAAGGATCAATATCCCTCATCCTGAGGAAAATCTCTCTTTTTCTTATTGTTTATCGCAAAAAAAAGGTGTCATCATAGCTGGTGGGGCGATTCCCATGGCCTCATTCCTCACATTTGTGGCGGTTTTCGTCTGGTACGAGTCCTATTTCATTTTTTATCCTACAAGATAAATTCAGTCATTTTATGAAGCTTATTATTACATGTTTCAGTTTGTTATTATTGGTATCCGCCTGCAAGAAAGAAAAATTCGAAAGTGCTCGCATCAGCACATTTGATCTTACTTCATCGGTCAATGGCGCCACCTATAATATAAAAGTTGCGCTCCCCAAACACTTCTCTCCAACCACGACCTATAAAACATTATACGTACTTGATCCCAAAACGGACTTCGACCTGGTGGCTTTAGAATGCGACAAAAAGTCATCCGATCTAAACAAAGAAGAAATTCTGGTCATTGGTATAGGTGGGGGCAATAACCGCCTGGATGACTATTTACCCGTATCCTACAAAGGGCATAAAGGAGAAGCTGATAAATTCATTCAATTCATCCGGCAGGAGTTGATTCCCAAAATGGAACAGGATTTTCACGCATCAGATAACCGGAAAGACAGGGGTATGATAGGACATTCTGCCGGCGGACTATGCGTAGCTTACTGCTTTACAAATTATCCCGGGATATTTGGAAATTACCTCTGTCTTARTCCCTCGTTTTGGCTGGGCGATCAGATCGTTCTTAAAAACGAGAGAGCAAACCGCGTTGCCAATCAAACTACCTCTGGTATATTTTTTTTGGCTGCAGGTGAACTGGAAGAAGAAATAATGCTGCCTCCCATAGCGCTGTTTAACCGTGTGTTAAATCAATATTACACTGGCTTCGCCCAGCAATACCATCTTGCCAAAGGCCTGGATCACCTGGGTTCCAAAACTCCAAATATTAAAAAGGCAATAGCCTTCTACTTTCAACAATTATAAATCGCTCTCCTATGCGTCTGATACTTATTTGCATTTCTCTTTTTATTACTACCTGCGTACAGGCGCAGGATACGCTTCCATTACTGGAAATTAAACCAGCCCTGGGTATTACCTGGATTACGGTAAAGCCTACACTGTCTGTCATGGCCTTTCATCAGTTCACCCCAAAACTTTCTATCGCCTCCCATTCGATGTTCAGCTTTCTGCTATTCAGGAATTTTCCACAGAAATATATCAAAACGAATTACAACTCTACCCTTGCTCAAAAGTTGGGTATAGGATATTCTTTATACGGTCCAAAAGGGCAAACACGTCATACTATCTTGCTAATGGGTGGAATAAAATACATCGCATTCAGCGAAACACTTGACAATCCCGAGTTAGATAAAATAACTACATCTACACACAGTATAGTACCGGATTATGGAGTGATGTATGATGTTTCATTCGGTGTCAAAAGGCGAACATTCGATGCACGACTATATTTTCCTTTTTATCCTATCCGGTATTATCCTCTGGGCACGGTTAGTAATATTGGTTACCTGGAGTTAGGAGTGGGGGTTAAATTGAATAGAAGGCGATGAAGATTATAGCTACTCTCATTGGGTGATGAATATTCGTGGGAGGACGCATTCCTGACTGGAGATTCATTGATCCAAAAGTATGAATCAGTTCTATCATAGGACTTCGGGGAAAATGCCTGGTGGGAATCAGCTATTTATCACGAAGTCCTTTGACGGTCTTCATGGCAGTCTGAAAAGTCAACTAAAAGAAACGATGCTATTTCCCGATACAAAACTTACTAAAAATATAATCCAGCCTATCCTCATTTGTCACCTCACCAGTTATCTCTCCCAGGTAATGCAAACAAAGCCTGATATCCAGCGCCAGTAAATCTCCTGGTAATCCGTTATCCATACCTTCTTTTACATCCTGCAATGATTTCAGTACTTCCTGCAATGCAGCATAATGTCGTGCGTTGGTGATGATCGTATCTTCTGTATTCACTTCACCTGCTATTACTTTGCGGACGAGTGCATCTTTGAGGTCCTGGATATGCGCATGATTTTTTGCGGAGATAAAAAGTATATCGGGGATGTGGGAAAATTTAGTGCGGATAGCTTTTTCGCCGGTGATATCGGTTTTATTACCAACGAGGAGATAGTTGATGTTATCTGCTTCGAAGGCACTGATCTGATTACGTATATCCGTAGCCGATAGTTCGTTTACATCGAACAGGTAAACGACTACACCTGCTTCTTTGATTTTCTCCATCGTTTTTTGTACGCCTATGCTTTCGATGGTATCCCGACTTTCGCGGATGCCAGCGGTATCAATGAGGCGGAAGAGGATGCCGTCAATGTTGAGGATTTCTTCGATGGTATCGCGGGTGGTACCGGCAATATCGCTGACGATAGCGCGGTTTTCATTAAGGAGGGTATTGAGCAGGGTAGATTTACCAGCATTAGGTTTACCAACGATGGCGGTATTTACGCCGTTTTTAATGACGTTTCCCATGCGGAAGGAGTCGATCAGGTGTTGGAGTACGCCGGTAGCATTTGAAACAAGGGCATATAAGCCCGTACGATCGGCGAATTCCACATCTTCCTGGCTGAAGTCCAGTTCGAGCTCGATAAGGGCAGAAAAGGTGATTAATTGCTCACGTAGGGCATGTAATTCTTTAGAGAAGCCACCGCGCATTTGTTGCATGGCTGTTTGGTGGGAGGCAGCGGAGTTGCTGGCGATGAGGTCAGCTACTGATTCTGCCTGGGTAAGGTCCAGTTTACCATTGAGGAAGGCCCGTTGGGTGAATTCACCTGGTTTGGCCAAACGCGCGCCGGATTTGATGGTGGCGTCAATGATTTGTTGTTGAATATAAGGGGATCCGTGGCAGGATATTTCTATCACGTCTTCTCCGGTATAAGAGCGCGGGCCTTTATACAAACTAACGACTACTTCATCAAGAACACGTCCCTCAGATACGATATTGCCGAAATGCAGGGTATGACTGGCTTGTTGCGTAAGGTCTTTGGCGGGGAATAGTCCATTGCAGATAGCGTAGGTACCTGGGCCACTCAGTCTTATAACTGCGATGGCGCCGAGGCCTGGCGCGGTAGCTACGGCCACAATAGTATCATCAAATCCTGTTAGTTTACCCAGCATACCTGTTTAGTTTATGATTATTTCCCAAAGGGCACAAATTTACGATAATCGGTGCTACCATCCATGGTTGTAAAAATCAAAAGTCCCGTTCCAACGATGTTGAAACGGGACTTTTGAAATTATGTTGATACAGTACTACTCCTGCAAAGTAAAGCGGATAGGGAGGTTGAACTGTACAGAAACCTGGCGGCCATTTTGCTTACCAGCTTTCCATTTAGGCATGGTTTTCACCACACGAACAGCTTCTTCTTCCAGGCCACCACCTTTTGCGGCACCTACTGTTTTAACGTCTTTAATGTTTCCTTCAGAGTCTACTACGAACTGAACGAATACTGTACCGGAGATACCATTTTCCTGCGCAACGCGTGGGTAACGGATATTTTTGCTCAGGTACTTCGCCAGTGCTTCCTCACCACCTGGGAAGGTTGGAGGTTGTTCTACGAAGGTGAAAATTTCCTCTTTCGCAGGAGCAGCAGGAGCAGTTACTACACCGGTACCTTTACTATCTTCCAGTAATCCCGGATCGATACCGTTTGGATCACCTTCTACAGTTTTAGTACTGATGGCTTTGTCCTTGATGTCCTCATGTTTAGGAGGTTCCTCATCCGGTGGTACTTCGTTATCTTTCTTAATAACCGGAGGAGTGAATTGTACTGACGGTTTTACCGGTGGTGGTGGTGCAGGCGGTGGAGGTGGCGGAGGTGGCGTTTTCGGATCATCCGGTAACTTCACATCTTCCATCTTAATTTCCTGTATCACCGGCTTCTTGAGGTTATCTCCCTCAGCAGCTCTAACCCACTGTGATATCATGTACGTTGCAAAGAATATTACAAACAATGACGCGGTTCCTAAAATGGCATTCCGCACACGCTTATTATACTGTCTCCGCAAATCGTACGCCCCATATTCCTTATTCCTGCCGTCAAACAGGATATCGAGAAAATCGGACTTTAAGACTTTAGCAGAATCCATTGTTGTTGTTTTATGATGGATGCAAAAAAATAATTATTCCACAAAACTATTTAGCTGGAGGCGTTGGAGTAGAAGATACACCGTTAGCTGCTTCTGTAGACTGTATCCATTTTTTATCCTGGTCACTGATGTCTACGGTTGCGTAACGCTGAATTCTATTGATCGCCATTTCGTCAAGGATATCAACGAAATTCTTATAATTGGCATCGTTATCAGCCTTTATAATCACTACAACGTCTTCTGGTTCACCTTTTGCATTTCTCAGTCTGGCAACTTCGTCCCTTTTCTTAATGATCTCATCTCTGATTCCTCCTGTGTTGGCAAAAGTTGTTGCCTTGAAGAAGTCAGGATTAGCAGACGCATTAGGGTCTTGTGCCAAACCTTCGTAATAGTAAACACGATTATCTTTTCCGAGTAAAATGGTCAGGGCCGTACTTTCTTTTACTTTGTTCTGGTCCTTTTCATTTTCGGTATCCTTTGGCATGATCAAGTCCATTGTTTTGGGCTTGGACATGGTAGTGGTAAGCATGAAGAAGGTAATCAACAGAAAACCTAAATCCACCATGGGTGTCATATCTACACGGGTAGACTGTTTCTTGGATTTCGTCCCACCGTGTTTCTTCCCTTTCCCACCACTACTACTGGTATCCATTTCTGCCATAGTAGCCAATTTTTTTTAGTTCTTAAATCAACAGCCTTCCTGGTCAGGAAGCATTTGCTGTCGTTTACTTCTTTTTGCCACCAGCCTGTTGTTCTTCCCAGGCAGCAGTACCTTTCGGCGCTTCTTCCAGGTTAGTAACCAGGTTCAGTTTCTGAATTTTCTTTCTCTTGAAAGTTTCCAGAATTTCTTTGATCTTAGGATAGGGTGTTTGGTTATCCGCCTTGATACAATACTTCACTTTATTGAGGTTTGTACCCTGAGCTGCATTACCATAATCAATCCATGCTCCTAATTCACCGCTGGCAGAATCTGTAGGGATTCCTTTATCCAGACCGGAAGTTTTACGTTGATCCTCTGTGAGGCCAAGGTAAGCTTTCAGATCTTTGATAGGTGCTCCTACGCTGGCTCCTGTAACAAAGTTTTTCATTTCTTTGTCAGTGAGGCCCAGTTTATACTGCGTATTCAGATCTTCTATCAGCTTTCTTCTTTTAGGCTGGCCATCCATGCTGAAAAACACTCTACCATCCTTATCTACTGTGAATAACAACACATCAGAATCAGGCAAAAGGGTAGTGTTTATAGAGGATGGGGTAACTACCGTTACCGGTTCATCCGGTTTGAACTTAGTTGCCAGCATAAAGAAAGTTAATAGCAGGAAAGCCACATCACACATTGCTGTCATGTCAATGGCGGTGCTTTTCCTTGGCATTTTAACTTTAGGCATCTTTACTCTGTTTTATGGTTTACTTTAAATAGATTCAAAACCGCTTACTTTCCACAAAATAATCTCGGATTATTTATGATTAGCAGCAAAGCTCTGTGTTAAAGTAAAGCCAGATTCGTCAATAGCGTAAGTGATGCTATCGATATTGGTAGTAAAGTAGTTGTACATTACAATCGCAACAGCAGAAGTACCGATACCCAGTGCTGTGTTGATCAATGCTTCAGAGATACCACCTGCCAGCTGTGCAGAGTCTGGTGCACCACCGGAAGACATCGCTGCGAACGCACGGATCATACCCAATACTGTACCGAACAGACCTAACAGGGTAGCTACGGAAGCAATAGTAGACAAGAACACCAGGTTCTTTTCCATCATTGGCAGTTCCAATGCAGTTGTTTCTTCAATTTCGTTTTTAATGGTCAGAATCTTCTGCTCTGTATCCAGCTCAGTATTAGAAACCATTTCTTTGTACTTTTTCAGACCAGCTTTCAGTACGTTACCCACAGAACCTTTTTGTTTGTCACACTCAGCCAGTGCTGCATCTATATTGCGGTTAGCCAGGTGATACTGTACTTTACGTACCAGCTCAGAACCGCTGAATTTACCTTTTGCTTTTGACAGGTAAAGAAAACGCTCAATCACGAAAGTCAAACAAACCAGTAATACGGAGATCAGGATCGGTACGATCAAACCACCTTTGTAAACAGTAGCAAACCATTTGCCGATACCAGAATCAACTGGATGTCCTTCAGGATTGTTACCCTGGAAGTTAGCTGGGTTACCTAATACAAAAAAGTAAAACAGAAAACCTATCACTAAGCAGATAGGCACAGCCAACGTCGCGAACAAGTTGGATGACTTAGGTTGATGAGAAGAAGCCTTAGCTGTAGCTGCAGTCACAGTTGTTTTAGTCTCAGCCATGTTGATTGAAATTTTAGTGTTAAAAATTAAACTATTGTTTGTTAGAAGTTACTAATTACGATACCCTATTGTGGAATGCCCCTCAGCACTCAATTTACTGTTTTAATCAGTGATTCGCAAAGTTATACGGTTGGTCCAAAAAAACAAGTGCAGCTCAAAAAAACCCACAAAAATTAACTTTCACACGCAAAAGCCCCATCACAGGGCTTTTAGACCACTCATTTTTTTAGAGCAAACACTTACTTAAGCGAAAAAACCAATGTTGCAGTTTTCACAACTGATTGTTACTGTCCCAATTCTTGAAATCGTTTGATTTTTTTCAAAGTTGGACGCACAATTTAAGAAAAAATTCAAATGTTCCAACAGAAATCTTACAATTCTGATAACTTATTTATTTCCGCGCCAGTCAACACTTTCAGCCCAAGCTAATAGCATTTAGCAATACTTCATCGATTATTTTTAGTGCTCCTATCTCGAAATTCAATAGCACAGCGGGCATCAACTTCTTCCCATCCTTCTCCCCCATATGTATTTATTATTTGCTATAATAATAAATACTTACATAAAAAAAGTTGCCCCCGCAACTATTGTTTTAACATTTACTTCTCAATTTGACTCTTTTTTTCCATTCCTACAGCCATTGCTGCGCTTATGGATTTTCCTCATAAGTTAATACTTAATATACTTACTTGCAAAGGTTTTTAAAAAAACATAACAAGCAATCAAGAACCAATTATTTAAACCGCAATGAGCAAACCACTTCACAACAAACTGATAATAGCCATGGCAGGCGCACTCTGTCTGGGTACTGCAGTTTTTCACCCTGCGGAAGCACAACGGAAAAAACATTCCCGTAACACCGCACCAACTACTCCTGCACCAGCAAAAGACTCCACAGGAAAACCACCCATGATCAAACCAGGACCTAAACAAGGCCCTAAACCTTTTGCCGAAATCATCACCGATAAAGCAAAATCTGACTCCGGTTTGTTCAATATCTACAAGCTGGATGACCGCTTCTTCTTCGAAATACCCGATTCCCTGCTCGGCAGAGATGTACTCGTAGTGAACAGAATATCCAAATCCGCTGCAAGTCTTCGCGCCGGGATGCTGGGATTCAGCGGTGATATTATCAACGAAAATGTAGTCCGCTTTGAAAAAGGCCCTAACAGCCGCATCTTCCTGAAAAATATTTCCTACTCCGAAGTATCAAAAGATTCCACACAGCCGATGTTCACGTCTGTAAGGAATTCTAACCTGCAACCAATTGTAGCGGCATTTGATGTAAAAGCACTGTCTAAAAACAATCAGGGTAGCATCATCGATTTAACTGAATTCATCAGCGGTGATAACGATATCCTGTTCTTCGACGGACAAGTAAAAAATGCACTCAAACTCGGTGGCGTTCAGCCAGATAAATCTTACATCTCCGATGTAAAATCTTATCCGCTGAATACAGAAATCAAAACCGTAAAAACATACAGCAAAAGCGGTGGTCCTGCCGGTCCGGGCATGCCTCCTGCTCCAGGTGGTAACGCTACAGTAGAATTAAACAGCTCCATGGTTTTATTGCCTGCTGTACCAATGCAGCCACGCTACTTCGATCCGCGTGTAGGCTACTTTACTACCAGCGTAACTGATTTTGATGCAGATCCGCAAGGCGTAAAAAGACTGCAGATGATTACCCGCTGGCGCCTGGAACCAAAGCCGGAAGACATGGAAAAATACAAACGTGGAGAACTGGTAGAACCAGTTAAACCAATTGTATTTTACATTGATCCTGCTACTCCTGAGAAATGGCGTAAATACCTGATCCTCGGTGTTAACGACTGGCAGAAAGCCTTTGAAGAAGCCGGATTCAAAAACGCGATCATCGCTAAAATGGCTCCTACTCCACAGGAAGATTCTACCTGGTCTATTGAAGATGCCCGTTTCTCTGCGATCGTTTACAAACCTTCCGATGTACCTAATGCAAGCGGTCCTCACATTCACGATCCCCGCTCCGGTGAAATCATCGAAAGTCATATCAACTGGTATCACAACGTAATGCGTTTATTGCGCAACTGGTACTTTGTACAAGCAGCTCCTAATGATCCACGCGCACGCAGCATGCAGTTCAGCGATGAACTCATGGGTGAACTGATCCGCTTTGTATCTTCCCACGAAGTAGGCCATACCCTGGGTCTGCGCCACAACTTCGGATCCAGCTCTACTTATCCTGTTGAGAAATTACGTGATAAAGAATGGGTTAAGAAAAATGGCCATGCTGCCTCTATCATGGACTACGCACGTTTCAACTATGTTGCTCAACCTGGTGATGGTATTATTGGTGCCGACCTTTACCCACGTATCAACTACTACGATAAATGGGCTATTGAATGGGGCTACAAACTGCTCCCACAGGCAAAATCCGCGGAAGCAGAAACACCTATCCTGAACAAATGGACCGTTGAAAAACTCAAGGATAAGAAATTCTGGTTTGGTACAGAATCTAACCCTGATGATCCAAGATCACAAAACGAAGATCTGGGTGATAATGCCATGATTGCAAGTACCTACGGTATTAAAAACCTGCAGTATATTATGCCTAACCTCCTCAGCTGGACTAAAGTTGAGAATGAAGGCTATGGCAACCTGGCTGAATTATACAAAGAAATAGCCGGACAATTCGGTCGTTACATGGGCCATGTGGCTAAAAATGTGGCAGGTATCTACGAAACACCAAAAACTGTAGAACAGCCTGGCGCAGTGTACGAATATGTACCAAAGGCAACCCAGAAAGAAGCAGTACAATTCCTTAACAAACAACTGTTTACTACACCTAAATGGCTGATCAACCAGGACCTGCTGAGCCGCTTCGGTGGTGATGCTGTTTCCCTGATCAACTCCCGCCAGGAACCAGTGCTGGATAGACTGATGAGTACCAATACGATCAATAAACTGATCAGCAGCGAAGCTGCATTAGGTACACAGGCTTATGCTCCTACGGAGTTGCTGAACGACCTGAAAAAATCCATCTTCTCAGAAATATATGCACATCAGTCAGTTGATGTGTACCGTAGGAACCTGCAACGCTCTTATGTGGATAACCTGGCAGAACTGGTAACACCTCCTGCTGCTAATCCCATGGGAGCTATGTTTGGCTATGCACCTGCCAATCCGTCTAAATCAGATGCTGCAAGCATTGGCCGCGCTCAGCTGATAGCACTCAGAACAGAATTGCGTGCCGCTGCTGCCGGTGGAGATGCCATGACCCGCAACCATGTACAGGACCTGATTGCCCGTATTGGTAAGGCATTGGATCCCAAATAACTATAAGGCATACACGAAAATAGGAGCACCCTTTCTGGTTATACCGGAAAGGGTGCTTTCGTTGATGTATATCCCAAAGCCTGGTAATTCTTCCGGAAAATGCTTAATATCGCTACATTATTTACTCACGAAGCCTCAAAAAGTGAAAGATCGGACTAACAAAATAACAATTTACGATATCGCTAGCAAGCTTAACCTGTCAGCATCCACCGTTTCACGTGCCTTGCAAAACAATCCACTTATTAACATGGAAACGCGGGAAAAAGTACAGCTGGCTGCTACAGAAATGGGGTATGTGCCCAACTGGATCGCCTCCAGTTTGCGCAAGAAACGGTCAAATATTCTAGGGCTGATTGTACCTCGTACCTCTATGTATTTTCAGAGTACGGCGATAAGTGGTATTCAACATGAAGCCCATAAATATGGATTCAGTATTGTAATTGGCCAGTCAGATGAAACCGTGGCGATGGAAAAAGAGTTGGTACATACTTTTTACTCCCTCCGCGTAGATGGCCTTTTAGCAGTAGCTTCCATGTTTACCACCAACTTTGACCATTTCAGTCCGTTTATTAAAAACAATATCCCACTGGTATTCTATGATCGCGTACCTACAGATTTCCAGGGCTATACCATTACAGGAGATGATTTTAAAGGCGGCTTTCTGGCTACTGAACACCTGATTAAACAAGGTTGCAAGCGTATTGCCCATTTCTCGGGATTACTTACCTGCAATCTTTATCAACAACGGCTTTCTGGCTACAAAGAAGCTTTGGCTCAGTACGACATCCCTTTTGATGAACAACTCGTATATATACATGATCTGACAATGGATGCTGCTACGGTAGCAGCACAACAACTATTCGATGCACAAAAAATGCCGGATGGTATGTTCGCTGCCAATGACAGTTCCGCAGTAGCTTTTATTCGTGAAGCGAGAAACAGGAATATTGCCGTGCCACAACAAATCAAAGTAGTTGGTTATTCCAATGACCTCTCCTCCCGGATCATTTCTCCCTCTTTGACCACTATTGAGCAATCGGGCTATAATATGGGACAGAAAGCAGTGGAAACAATTGTACAGCTGATCAATCACGAAGAGACCGTAAAAGTGACTAAAAATTATATTTTCCCGGTAGAATTAATAAAACGGGAATCTACTGCATCATAGTGCAGTGTTAAACCAATAAACTATATCAATAAAACCTACAACTGTATGAAATCGCGCATCTATGCAGCTATATTGTGCTCGGCAGCCTTTGCTGTAACCTCCTGCAACAGGCATATTTATGTACCTAACCAGGTAAATGCTCCTCTTTTAAAGGAGCGATATGAATTTAAAGGCAGCGTCACTCCTACCAATCTCCAGGGTGCCTTTGCTATTACCGACAATATCGCCATTATGGCAAACGGGCAGTATCTATATGGCTTCAATTATTTAGATCCTGCTAATGAAAATAATTCCAATAATAATGACCTCCTGGTATCCAATCGTACCCGTGGTGGACTGGTAGAAGGTGCCGTGGGATTTTTCAAGCCTTTCGGACCCAGTAAAAAAATGGTGTTTGATGTATACGCAGGTTATGGTGGTGGAGGCTTTAAAACCATTACCCGTGAATATAATAACTCAGGCAGCAGTGGTAACGAGAACGACTATATGATAAAGAACCGTTTCAGCAAAGTGTTCATCCAGCCAAGTATCGGATTTGTACATCCTGTTGTGGAAACTATTTTCAGCAGCCGCTTTTCTATGGTAAATTTTTATGACAGTCAGCTGGGCGTTAAAGCATTTGAGGGTGACGATGCTGGTAAGGCGGATTTTATGCGGATCAATAATAAGCCGATCGCTTTTTATGAGCCTGCATTTACTGTACGTGTAGGATATAGGTATGTGAAATTCCAGTCACAGCTTCAGTTTTCCGTTCCTTTAAATAATGGCTCTTTTAATGATAATAATAATAACTACGATAATATTAATCAATATTTCCAGCAGGTAACCTTTACGATGGGAGTAGCGGTAGATATCGCACGTTGGTATAACCGGAGATAATAACCTTTGTAATTCCGGTTTTTAGTCGGGATTTATATTCAGGTAAATGATTTTTCCCGAGATAGGTAAGTTCTAGAAGAGAATATTTTATAGCAGATGACATAAATAAAAAAAGCCTTAGTGTATAGAACACTAAGGCTTTTTTATAATAAGTATGGCAGCTACCTACTCTCCCGCATTGTTGTGCAGTACCATCGGCCATGAGGGGCTTAACTTCTCTGTTCGGAATGGGAAGAGGTGAACACCCTCGGCAAAACCACCATAAGATCTTCTTTGCTATTACAGCAAACTAATAAGATAACATATCGGGAAAGTTGTATTCAAAATTCTTTAGCGTAATATTTAAAAAATTAAAGCTTACGGGCAATTAGTATTACTCGGCTGCGATATTACTACCCTTACACCTGTAACCTATCAACGTCG